>NZ_JBVIUQ010000001.1:0-1162704 GCF_055596485.1 Streptomyces sp. NPDC039736
CCAAGGGCATGGCTGGTTGGCTACGTTCGGAAAGGATAACCGCTGAAAGCATCTAAGCGGGAAGCCTGCTTCGAGATGAGTATTCCCACCCCCTTTGAGGGGTTAAGGCTCCCAGTAGACGACTGGGTTGATAGGCCAGATGTGGAAGCCCGGTAACGGGTGGAGCTGACTGGTACTAATAGGCCGAGGGCTTGTCCTCAGTTGCTCGCGTCCACTGTGTTAGTTCTGAAATAACGAACAGTCCTGTGAGAACAGCCAGGTGTTCATATTTTCATAGTGTTTCGGTGGTCATAGCGTTAGGGAAACGCCCGGTTACATTCCGAACCCGGAAGCTAAGCCTTTCAGCGCCGATGGTACTGCAGGGGGGACCCTGTGGGAGAGTAGGACGCCGCCGAACAATCATTGTGGAAAAGCCCCGTACCGGGAAACCGGTACGGGGCTTTTCTGCGTTCGGCGTCGCTTGGGGGGAGGCATGGTGGGCACGGGCAGTGGGTTCGCCGGCCGTACGGCAAGGGCCTTGTCAGGGTTTGGCCGTATGTGTGCATGGCGACAGAGGTGGGTGCGAGGGGGTCAGGAGATGTGGTTCGGAGTTCTGACTTTTTATGGGTATGATCTATCTCGTTGAAGCCGAGCAGAACAGCAAGGCGCAACGAGGCCCCTATAGCTCAGTCGGTAGAGCGTCTCCATGGTAAGGAGAAGGTCTGCGGTTCGATTCCGCATGGGGGCTCAGTAGAAGGAAGAAGGCCCCCCGCCACCAGGCGAGGGGCCTTCTTCGTGTTGGGAGTCGGGGGAGAGGCCGCGGGCCGCGGTGAGCGCGGCAGTCAGTTCTGGAGGGGCTCCGGGACGCGCATGGCGAGGATGGCCATGTCGTCGGAGGCGGGTTCTGCGGCGAAGCGTTCCACGGTGCGCAGGACGCGGGCGGCGATGGCGCCGGCGGTCAGGCCCGTACAGCCGGAGAGGACTTCGGCCAGGCCGTCGTCGCCGAGCATGCGGGTGCCCTCGCGGCGCTCGGTGATGCCGTCCGTGACGCAGAGGAGGACGTCGCCGGGGTAGAGGGTCAGGGTCTCCTCGTAGAGCTCCAGGTCGTCCATGACGCCCAGGAGGGGCTGGGGTTCGGCGGCGGGCGTGACCGTGCCGTCCTGGCGGAGGCGGAGCGGGAGGGGGTGGCCCGCGCAGACCAGTTTGAGGATGGAGCTGCCGTCCTCCTGGGGCCACAGCTCTCCGTACAGGAGGGTCAGGAAGCGGCTGCGCTCGCCCTCGTCGAGGATGGCGGCGTTGAGGCGTTCCAGGACGGCTGGGCCGCCGAAGCCCTCGCGGGCCAGGAGGCGCAGGGCGTGCCGGGCGAGGCCCGTGACGGCGGCGGCCTGGGGGCCCGTGCCGCAGACGTCGCCGATGGCGAAGCCGTAGACCCCGTCGCGGATCGGGAAGATGTCGTAGAAGTCGCCGCCGACCTCGTTGCCCTCGCCGGCCGCGCGGTAGATGACCTCGACCTCCATGCCCGGCACGTTCGGCCGCTCCGGGGGGAGCAGGCTGCGCTGGAGGGACTGGCTGATGGCCATGCGCTCGGAGTAGAGGCGGGCGTTGTCCAGGGCCAGGGCGGCGCGGCGGGAGAGGTCCTCGGCGAGTTCGAGGATCTCTTGGCGGAAGTGGTCGTCGGTGGGCTTGCCGAGGGTCAGCATGCCGATGACGCGGTTGCGGGCCACCAGCGGGAGGACGACGGTCTCGCCGCCGACGGCTGCGGCCGTCGCGAGGGTGGTGCCGATTCCGGAGCCCAGCTGGGGGGTCGAGCCCAGGCCGAGGCTGCGCATGGAGGTGCGGAGAGCTGCCTGGTGGGCGGCCTCGCCGGGGACGTTCCAGATGCGGGCGCCGGGGGTGGGGACCGGGTCGGGCGGGCTGACGCGGGACAGGAGGGCCTTGAGGCCGTCGATGCGTTCCTCGTCCTCGTGGAGGACGTAGGAGAGGTAGGGGTCGGACGCCGGGTCGGCGATCGTGTAGACCGCGCACCAGGTGGCCAGGGTGGGGACCGTCATCTGCGCCATCAGGGCGAGGGTCTGGTCGCGGTCGAGGGTGCCGGCCAGCAGGTCGGAGGCCTCGACGAGGAAGGAGAGGGAGCCGCGGCGGAGGCGTTCGAGTTCGCCGAGGCGGGCGGACTCGACGGCGAGCGCGATGCGGTCGGCGGCGAACTGCAGGCGCAGCGCCTCGTCGTTGGTGTACCGGCCGGGGGCTTCGGCGGCGACACCGAGCGAGCCGGTGAGGCGGCCCTCGACCTTCAGCGGGACGGTCACGACGGAACGCATCCCGGTGCCGCCCAGGAGGGGCACCGCGCCGGGGACGGCGATCAGGTCCTCGTGGACGGCGGGCATGCGGGCGGAGCCGTACCTGCCGGTGCCGGCCTCGACGGGGACGCGGGCGAAGCGCTGGCGGGCGGAGGGCAGGCCGGTGGTGGCCCGTACCTCCAGCTCGGTTTCGTCGTCGGTGGCCAGGAGGAGGAAGGCGGAGTCGGCGTCGAGCATGTCGCGGGCGCGCTCGACGGTGCGCTGGAGGAGGCCGTCCAGGTCGTCGGGGGCGGGGGAGCCGATGAAGACCTCGAAGGGGTCGGTGGTGCGGCCCTCGGTGAGGGAACCGCCCGCCGGGTCGGCCGCCGCGGTGCGCTGGGGGGTCTGCAGGACGGCGCGCTCCACTTCCCGCACCAGGAGGCAGATGGTGGACGGCTCGCCCTCGTTGTCGCGGACGCGCAGGTGGGAGGCGTACACGGGGATGACGCGGCCGTCCGCGCCGCGGATGCCGTAACTGCCCTCCCAGCGGGACATCTGGAGGGCCTCGGCGATGCCCGTGCCGATGCCGGGGGTCTGCGGCCAGGCGGTGAGGTCGGTGAGGGGCTTGCCGGTGACCTGCTCGGCGGCGTAACCGAAGAGGTCCTGCGCGTCCTCGTTCCAGGAGGCGATGGACCCGCCGCGGTCTATCTGCACGACGGCGACGCGGATGCGGCCGTCGGCGACCGGGAGCAGCCGGTCGGGGAGGACCGGGCCCGCGACGCGGGTGCCGACCGGGCGCTGGGGGAGGTCGAGTTGGAACCAGACGTGCTTCTGGGTCGGGGTGTACTCGACTCCCCACTTGGAGGCGAGGGCGGCGCACAGGAGGAGGCCGCGGCCGCCCTCCCGGTCGGGGCCGCCCAGATTGAAGCCGGCGCCCTGGAGGGGGACCTCGCGCTCGGGATAGCGGTCGCCGACCTCGACGCGGATGCCTTCCTCGGTGCGCAGGCACAGGACGTCCGCCTGGGTGCCCGCGTGGACGACCGCGTTGGTGACGAGTTCGCTGGTGAGGACGACCGCGTCGTCGACCAGCTCGGAATGCCCCCAGCCCTGGAGCGTGTCGCGTACGAAGGCCCGGGCAGTCGCCACCGACCGTCCGACCGGGTCGAAAGTGGCCGCCGCCCGCGCCGTGATCACAGCACTCCCCATGTGGTGTTCGTCGCTTCCCCGAGTCCTGTGCCCGTTTCTCGCGGCTTCGATTCGCCTTTGCCAGGCTAGACGGTCGCCCGACGCGTTGTGCCACTGCGTCCCGAGAACGTACGGGGAAGGGCCGGGCGACGGGGCGGGCCGACCCGGTGACTGTATGCTTCAACGATTTGACGCCGGAGGCGTCACGCGTCGCCTGCCGAACACGGCGGTGCGGCAAGGTGGAAGACTGGGAAAGCTTCCAGCGAAGACCTGGGAAGTACGGTCGATCCCTGCGGGAGGGACACGGTGGAGTCTGGCGTGGCGGCGCGGGGCAGGAGCACGCGCACAAAGGGCGGACGGTCCCGGAACAGTGGGACGACCGAGGTGGACACGGCTGCGCTGAACCGCATGCTGGCGGCCTTGGTGTCGATGCGGGACGGGAACTTCAGGAAGCGGCTGACGGTCTCCGGCGACGGGGTGATGGCCGAGATCGCCGCCGTGTTCAACGAGGTCGCCGACCGGAACCTCCATCTGACGGGTGAGCTGGCACGGGTACGGCGCATGGTCGGCCGGGAGGGCAAGCTCGCGGAGCGGCTGGAGACCGGGGCCTGCGAGGGGTCCTGGGCGGCGGCGATCGACGCGTCGAACGCGCTGGTGGAGGACCTCGTACGACCGGTGTCCGAGGTCGGGCGGGTGCTGTCGGCGGTGGCGGAGGGCGACCTGGAGCAGCGGATGGAGCTGCGGTCGCAGGCGCGCGAGGAGGGCGCCGGGCATCCGTTGCGCGGTGAGTTCCTCAAGGTCGGGCGGACGGTCAACAACCTCGTCGACCAGTTGTCGGCGTTCACGGACGAGGTGACGCGGGTCGCGCTGGAGGTCGGCACCGAGGGCAAGCTCGGCGGGCAGGCGCAGGTGCGCGGGATGTCCGGGTCGTGGAAGGACCTCACGGACTCCGTCAACACGATGGCGTACCGGCTGACGGCTCAGGTGCGCGACATCGCGCTCGTGACGACGGCGGTGGCCAAGGGCGATCTGTCGCGCAAGGTCACGGTGCACGTGGCCGGTGAGATGCTCCAGCTGAAGAACACCGTGAACACGATGGTGGACCAGCTCTCGTCGTTCTCCTCCGAGGTGACGCGGGTCGCGCGGGAGGTCGGCACCGAGGGCGAGCTCGGCGGGCAGGCGCAGGTGCCCGGGGTGGCGGGGGTGTGGAAGGACCTCACGGACTCCGTGAACCTGATGGCGGGGAACCTCACCTCGCAGGTGCGGGGCATCGCGGAGGTCACCACGGCGGTGGCGAGCGGCGACCTGTCGCGGAAGGTCACGGTCAACGCGCGCGGCGAGGTCGCGCAGCTCGCCGAGACGATCAACCAGATGACCGAGACGCTGCGGACGTTCGCCGACGAGGTCACGCGGGTCGCGAGCGAGGTCGGCGGGGAAGGACTGCTCGGCGGGCAGGCGCAGGTGCCGGGGGCGGCGGGGACCTGGAAGGACCTCACGGATTCCGTGAACACCGCCTTCCGCAACCTCACCGACCAGGTGCGCAACATCGCGCAGGTGACGACGGCGGTCGCCAACGGCGACCTGTCGCAGAAGGTCACCGTCGACGTGGCCGGCGAGATGCTGGAGCTGAAGAACACCGTCAACACGATGGTGGACCAGCTCCAGTCCTTCGGTTCCGAAGTGACGCGGGTGGCCCGCGAGGTCGGCGTCGAGGGGCAGTTGGGCGGGCAGGCGCAGGTGCCGGGGGCGGCCGGGACCTGGAAGGACCTGACCGATTCGGTCAACACGGCTTTCCGCAACCTCACCGGGCAGGTGCGCAACATCGCGCAGGTGACGACGGCGGTGGCCAACGGCGACCTGTCGCAGAAGGTCACCGTCGACGTGTCCGGCGAGATGCTGGAGCTCAAGGTCACCGTCAACACGATGGTCGACCAGCTGTCCGCGTTCGCCGATCAGGTCACGCGGATGGCCAGGGACGTGGGTACGGAGGGGCGGCTCGGCGGGCAGGCGCGCGTCGACGGGGTCAGCGGTACGTGGAAGGAACTCACCGACTCCGTCAACTTCATGGCGGGGAACCTGACTTCGCAGGTGCGCCAGATCGCCCAGGTGACGACGGCGGTGGCGCGGGGTGACCTGTCGCAGAAGATCGACGTGGACGCGCGCGGCGAGATCCTGGAGCTGAAGAACACCATCAACACGATGGTCGACCAGCTCTCGGCCTTCGCGGACCAGGTGACGCGGGTCGCGCGGGAAGTGGGTACGGAAGGGCGGCTCGGCGGTCAGGCGCAGGTGCCGGGCGTCGCCGGTGTGTGGCGTGATCTGACCGACTCGGTGAACGGCATGGCCGGGAACCTCACCGCCCAGGTGCGCAACATCGCGCAGGTCGCCACGGCGGTGGCGCGGGGCGACCTGTCGCAGAAGATCGACGTGGACGCGCGCGGCGAGATCCTGGAGCTGAAGAACACCCTCAACACGATGGTCGACCAGCTGTCGAACTTCGCGGAGCAGGTGACCCGGGTGGCCCGGGAGGTGGGCACCGAGGGCATGCTCGGCGGCCAGGCCGAGGTGCAGGGAGTGAGCGGGACCTGGAAGGACCTCACTCAGTCCGTGAACTTCATGGCGAACAACCTGACCTCCCAGGTACGGAACATCGCCGAGGTGACGACGGCGGTGGCCAAGGGCGACCTGTCGAAGAAGATCACCGTGGACGCGAAGGGCGAGATCCTCGACCTCGTCACGACCGTGAACACGATGGTGGACCAGCTCTCCAACTTCGCCGACGAGGTCACCAGGGTCGCCCGCGAGGTGGGCACCGAAGGCATCCTCGGCGGTCAGGCCAGGGTGCGCGGGGTCACCGGCATCTGGAAGGACCTCAGCGACAACGTCAACACGATGGCCAACAACCTGACCTCGCAGGTGCGGAACATCGCCCGGGTGTCCTCCGCCGTCGCCAACGGCGACCTGACGAAGAAGGTCACCGTCGAGGCGCGCGGCGAGGTCGCCGAGCTGGCCGACACGGTGAACACCATGGTGACGACCCTGTCGTCGTTCGCCGACGAGGTCACCCGGGTGGCCCGCGAGGTGGGCACGCAGGGCCAACTGGGCGGCCAGGCCCGGGTGCCCGGAGTCGCGGGTACGTGGAAGGACCTCACCGAGTCGGTGAACTCGATGGCGTCCAACCTGACCGGTCAGGTGCGGCAGATCGCGACCGTCACGACGGCCATCGCGAAGGGCGACCTGACGAAGAAGATCGACATCGACGCGCGGGGCGAGATCCAGGACCTGAAGGACACCATCAACACGATGGTCGACCAGCTGTCGTCGTTCGCCGAGCAGGTGACGCGGGTGGCCCGCGAAGTGGGCACCGACGGGCAGTTGGGCGGCCAGGCGCGGGTGCGGGACGTCGACGGCACCTGGCGCGACCTCACCGAGTCGGTGAACGAGATGGCCGGCAACCTGACCCGTCAGGTGCGGGCCATCGCGAAGGTCGCCACCGCGGTGACCAGGGGCGATCTCAACCTGAAGATCGACGTGGACGCCGCCGGGGAGATCCAGGAGCTCCAGGACAACATCAACACGATGATCTCCAACCTGCGCGACACCACCCTCGCCAACGAGGAGCAGGACTGGCTCAAGGGCAACCTGGCCCGCATCTCGGGCCTGATGCAGGGCCGCCGCGACCTGGACGACGTCGCCTCGCTGATCATGAGCGAGCTGACGCCGGTCGTCTCGGCGCAGCAGGGCGCGTTCTTCCTGGCGATGCCGTCGGGGTCGTCCGCGGCCAAGGGCGCGGAGGTCGGCGCGGACGCGGAGCGCTCGTACCAACTGCGGATGCGCGGGAGTTACGGGTACTCGGCGGGTTCGATGCCGACGGTCTTCCGGCCGGGGGAGACCCTGATCGGGACCGCCGCCGAGGAGAAGCGGACCATGCAGTTCAAGGCGCCCGAGGGGTATCTCAAGATCTCCTCGGGGCTCGGGGAGGCACCGCCGGCGCACGTGATCGTGCTGCCGGTGCTCTTCGAGGGGCAGGTGCTGGGCGTGATCGAGCTGGCGTCGTTCCAGCCGTTCACGCAGATCCAGCGGGACTTCCTGAACCAGATCGCCGACCTGATCGCGACCAGCGTCAACACCATCAGCGTCAACACGAAGACCGAGGTGCTGCTGGAGCAGTCACAGGAGCTGACCGAGCAACTGCGCGAACGCAGCGAGGAGTTGGAGAACCGGCAGAAGGCCCTCCAGGAGTCCAACGCCGAACTGGAGGAGAAGGCCGAGCTGCTGGCCCGGCAGAACCGCGACATCGAGGTGAAGAACACCGAGATCGAGGAGGCCCGGCAGGTCCTGGAGGAGCGGGCCGAACAGCTCGCCGTCTCCATGCGGTACAAGTCGGAGTTCCTGGCGAACATGTCGCACGAGCTGCGCACCCCGCTCAACTCGCTGCTGATCCTGGCCAAGCTGCTCGCCGACAACGCCGACGGGAACCTCTCCCCGAAGCAGGTGGAGTTCGCCGAGACCATCCACGGGGCCGGTTCCGACCTGCTCCAGCTCATCAACGACATCCTCGACCTGTCCAAGGTCGAGGCGGGCAAGATGGACGTCTCGCCGACCCGGATCGCGCTGGTCCAGCTCGTCGACTACGTGGAGGCCACCTTCCGGCCGCTCACCGCGGAGAAGGGACTCGACTTCTCGGTACGGGTCTCCCCGGAGCTGCCCGCCACCCTGCACACCGACGAGCAGCGCCTCCTCCAGGTGCTGCGCAACCTGCTGTCCAACGCGGTGAAGTTCACCGACACCGGAGCCGTCGAGCTGGTGATCCGGCCCGCCAACGCGGACGTACCGCACGAGATCCGCGAGCAACTGCTGGAGGCGGGGTCGCTGCGGGACTCCGACGGGGACCTGATCGCCTTCTCGGTCACCGACACCGGCATCGGCATCGCCGCCAGCAAGATGCGGGTCATCTTCGAGGCGTTCAAGCAGGCCGACGGGACGACCAGCAGGAAGTACGGCGGTACGGGCCTGGGCCTGTCCATCAGCCGGGAGATTGCCCGCCTGCTCGGCGGCGAGATCCACGCGGCGAGCGAGCCGGGCCGCGGCTCGACGTTCACCCTGTACCTGCCGCTGCACCCCAGTGAGCTGCCCCCGCAGGGCTATCCGCAGGTCAGCCCCGGCGGGCTCGAACTGCCGCGCCGGGCGCAGCAGCAGGAGGCCCCGACGGCACCGGACGCGGCGTCCCCTCCGTACCACCTGGGTGTCGTACGCAACGAACCCCAGACGGGTTCGGCCGGGCTCTTCCGGCGGCGGCGCAAGGCGATCGGGCAGGCCGAGGAGCGGCCCGCGCTGCCCGGTAGGACCGCCGCCCCGGCAGCGGCCGGCAGCACGCCGCAGGAGCCGTGGGCCGGACAGCAGCAGGGCGGGCAGGAGAGTGCGCCCGAGGAGCGGCGGACGTTCGGGTTCTCCGGTGAGAAGGTGCTCATCGTCGACGACGACATCCGCAACGTCTTCGCCCTGACGAGCGTTCTGGAGCAGCACGGGCTCGCGGTGCTGTACGCGGAGAACGGACGCGAGGGCATCGAGGTCCTGGAGCAGCACGACGACGTGACGGTCGTGCTGATGGACATCATGATGCCGGAGATGGACGGCTACGCGACGACGACGGCGATCCGCCGGATGCCGCAGTTCGCCGGGCTGCCGATCATCGCGCTCACCGCGAAGGCGATGAAGGGCGACCGGGAGAAGGCGATCGACTCGGGCGCCTCGGACTACGTGACGAAGCCGGTGGACCCGGACCATCTGCTCGGTGTGATGGAACGGTGGATGCGCGGGGAGGAGTAGAGCCCCGGCGCTCCGTGGGCGCGCGCCTGACCGTACGGTGGTGTGTGCACCGGACCGTGCGGCGGTGCGTGCCGCGGGCGGTCGTGCTGACGGGCCGGGTTGCCGGGACGTGCTGACTGACTGTGGCCGACGGCGTGTGAGAGCACGGGAATCGGGGAACCTATCGGTCTCCCGATGCGTTTTTGCTACGTGCACAGTGACATCGCGGTGACAGGGTGTGGCGACCGGCAGGGTACGGCTACCATGACCGGCACAAGGACGGGCGACGCAAGGGAGTCGTCCTCCGGGGCGGCGCCCGGTGCACTGCCGGGGCGAGGAGGACGGGCCATGGTGCAGAAGGCCAAGATCCTCCTGGTCGATGACCGGCCGGAGAATCTGTTGGCGCTGGAGGCCATTCTCTCCGCGCTCGATCAGACACTGGTGCGGGCATCGTCAGGGGAGGAAGCGCTCAAAGCACTGCTTACCGATGACTTCGCGGTCATCCTGCTGGACGTGCAGATGCCGGGCATGGACGGGTTCGAGACCGCCGCGCACATCAAGCGGCGGGAGCGGACGAGGGACATCCCGATCATCTTCCTCACCGCGATCAACCACGGTCCGCATCACACCTTCCGGGGTTATGCGGCCGGCGCGGTGGACTACATCTCGAAGCCGTTCGACCCCTGGGTGCTGCGCGCCAAGGTGTCGGTCTTCGTCGAGCTGTACATGAAGAACTGCCAACTGCGGGAGCAGGCGGCACTGCTGCGCCTCCAGTTGGAGGGTACGAACCGGGCGGACGCGGGAGCGGTGAAGGAGCCCGCGGGGCTGCTCGCCGAGCTGTCCGCGCGGCTCGCGGCGGTCGAGGAGCAGGCGGAGGCGCTCTCCAAGCAGCTCGACGACGAGTCCGCGGACGCGGCGGCGGTCGCCACGGCGGCGCATCTGGAGCGCAAGCTCACGGGACTGCGCCGGGCGCTCGACGCGCTGGAGCCGGGGACCGGCGGGGGCGCGGGGACGCTGCCCTCGCAGAACTGACGGAGTGCTCGACGCGTGGGTGGGCGTTGGCCGTGCACGTGACCGTTCGTCGGGCGTGTGAAGGAATGTGAGGGAGCGTGAGCCCCATACCTGGTGTTGTGTCAGGTATGGGGCTTTCGTGCGACCGGGTGCGGTCGACGGGGCGTCAATTTCGCTGTCTGCGAAGGGCGACACGGTCGGGTGAACCCGTAGGCGCTCCTGTCCGCAGGCGTCTCCCCAGGTAACCTCTTGCCCCATGGCCTCACGTACGTCCGGCAAGGGTTCCCAGGGCACGACGGGCACCGCCAAGCCGCGCGCCGGTCGTACGCCGGGCGCTGCGAAGAAGGCGGCGCCCGCGAAGGCCGTGGCGAGACCGCCCGCGAAGAAGACCGCCGCCAGGAAGGCCCCGGCGAAGAAGGCGCCCGCCAAGAAGGCGGTCCGCCCCGCGCCCCGGCCCGCCCCGTCCCCCACCGGGGGCGTGTACCGGCTGGCGCGCGGCGCCTACCTGGGTCTCGCGCACGGTGTCGGCGCGATGTTCCGCGGCATAGGGCGGGGCGCGAAGGGGCTCGACCCGGCGCACCGCAAGGACGGCCTCGCGCTGCTGCTGCTCGGCCTCGCGCTAATCGTCGCGGCCGGCACCTGGGCGCATCTGCGCGGGCCGGTCGGGGACCTGGTCAAGATGCTGGTCACCGGTTCCTTCGGGCGGCTCGACCTGCTGGTGCCGCTGCTGCTGGGCGCGATGGGAATCCGGCTGATCATGCACCCGGAGCGGCCGGAGGCCAACGGGCGCATCGTCATCGGGCTCTCCGCTCTGGTCGTCGGCGTGCTCGGACAGGTGCACATCGCGTGCGGGTCGCCGGGGCGCGGCGACGGCACCGAGGCGATGCAGGACGCGGGAGGGCTGATCGGCTGGGCGGCGTCGGTGCCGCTGACCTTCACGATGGGCGAGGTGCTGGCCGTACCGCTGCTGCTGCTCCTGACCGTCTTCGGGCTGCTGGTGGTGACGGCGACACCGGTCAACGCGATTCCGCGGCGGCTGCGCCAGCTCGGCATCCGCCTCGGGGTCGTCGAGCCGCGGCCGGAGGAGCTCGCCGCCTACGTCGCGGAGGACGACGAGCGGTACGACGAGCAGTGGCGTGAGGCGCTTCCCGCCGGCGCACGCGGCGCCTCCGCGCGCCGGAGCGAGGCGGGGGAGTACGACGCCGACGCGGTGGAGCAGGAGGCGCCGGGACGGCGCAGGAGGCCGCGCAGGGCTCCGTCCGTGCAGCCGTCGTCCCCGTACGCCCGGCCGCAGGACGCGGTGGACGTCGCGGCGGCCGCGGCGGCCGCGCTGGACGGCGCGGTGATGAACGGGCTGCCGCCGTCGCCGATCGTCGCGGACCTCACCCAGGGCGTCTCGCAGGAGCCCGAGCGCACCTCGTCCGTGCCGTCGGCGCGGGAGGCGGTGCAGGCGCCGCCGGTGAAACCCGCGCTGCCCGCCGCGCCGGAACCGGGCCGCCCGGCCGGCGCCGCTCCGGCACCCGGCCGTCCCGCCGGGGTCGCGCCGCCCAAGGTCGCGGACCTCACCAAGGAGCCGCCGAAGGAGCCCTCGGTGCTCCCGGCGCGTGCCGAGCAGCTCCGGCTGTCCGGCGACATCACGTACGCGCTGCCCTCCCTGGACCTCCTGGAGCGCGGCGGGCCCGGCAAGACGCGCAGCGCGGCCAACGACGCGGTCGTGGAGTCGCTGCAGAACGTCTTCTCCGAGTTCAAGGTCGACGCGGCCGTCACCGGCTTCACGCGCGGTCCGACGGTCACCCGGTACGAGGTCGAGCTCGGCCCCGCCGTCAAGGTCGAGAAGATCACCGCGCTGACCAAGAACATCGCGTACGCGGTGGCCTCCCCGGACGTGCGGATCATCTCGCCGATCCCCGGCAAGTCCGCGGTCGGCATCGAGATCCCCAACAGCGACCGCGAGATGGTCAACCTCGGCGACGTCCTGCGCCTGGCGGACGCGGCGGAGGACGACCACCCGATGCTGGTGGCGCTCGGCAAGAACGTCGAGGGCGGCTACGAGATGGCCAACCTCGCGAAGATGCCGCACGTCCTGGTCGCCGGAGCCACCGGTTCCGGCAAGTCGTCCTGCATCAACTGCCTGATCACCTCGATCATGGTCCGGGCCACGCCCGAGGACGTACGGATGGTCCTCGTGGACCCCAAGCGCGTCGAGCTGACCGTCTACGAGGGCATCCCGCACCTGATCACCCCGATCATCACCAACCCCAAGCGGGCCGCCGAGGCGCTCCAGTGGGTCGTACGGGAAATGGACCTGCGGTACGACGACCTCGCCGCGTTCGGGTACCGGCACATCGACGACTTCAACGCGGCCGTGCGCTCGGGGAAGCTCAAGACGCCGGAGGGCAGCGAGCGGGAGCTCCAGGCGTATCCGTACCTGCTGGTGATCGTGGACGAGCTGGCGGACCTGATGATGGTCGCGCCGCGGGACGTGGAGGACTCGATCGTCCGCATCACCCAGTTGGCCCGCGCCGCCGGCATCCACCTGGTGCTCGCCACGCAGCGGCCATCGGTGGACGTCGTCACCGGTCTGATCAAGGCGAACGTGCCCTCCCGGCTCGCCTTCGCCACCTCCTCGCTCGCCGACAGCCGGGTCATCCTCGACCAGCCGGGCGCCGAGAAGCTGATCGGCAAGGGCGACGGGCTCTTCCTGCCGATGGGGGCCAACAAGCCGACCCGCATGCAGGGCGCCTTCGTCACCGAGGACGAGGTCGCGGCGGTCGTCCAGCACTGCAAGGACCAGATGGCGCCGGTCTTCCGGGACGACGTCGTGGTCGGCACCAAGCAGAAGAAGGAGATCGACGAGGAGATCGGCGACGACCTGGACCTGCTGTGCCAGGCCACCGAGCTGGTCGTCTCCACCCAGTTCGGGTCGACGTCGATGCTCCAGCGCAAGCTGCGGGTGGGCTTCGCCAAGGCGGGCCGACTGATGGACCTGATGGAGTCGCGGAACATCGTGGGGCCGACCGAGGGATCCAAGGCGCGTGACGTCCTCGTGAAGCCCGACGAATTGGATGGCGTGCTGGCCGTGATCCGGGGAGAGTCTCCTTCGTAGGGCGTGCGCGGTTTCCCGGGTGCGTGCGAGTGGCCCAGTGATCATCACTCGTACGGGTTCGGAGGCAACCGTTTCCCCTGCGGACACGTCCAGTTGAGGGGAGGGAGGCGTCATGGACCGTCAGCGGTGGGACCGTGGACGGCGCCGTGGTGCCTCCGGGGTGCCGGGCTGGTGCGACGGCGTACGAAAACGCCGTTCCGATGGCGTACAAAGACAGCTCTCCCGCTTGCCCCACCCTTTCGTCACCCCCCTAGACTGAACCTCCAGCAGGTGGCTCACGCTCGAAAGGCGCCCCCGTGTCCATCGGCAACTCCCCGGACGGCAACGTCCCGGACTCCCCCGGCAACTCCCCCGAAGACGACCGGCCCACCATCGGCCGTGCCCTCCAGCAGGCCCGGATCGCCGCAGGTCTGACGGTCGACGAAGTCAGCACGTCGACCCGGGTGCGCATTCCGATCGTGCACGCCATCGAGGCCGACGACTTCACCCGCTGCGGCGGCGACGTCTACGCCCGCGGGCACATCCGTACGCTCGCCGCCGCCGTCGGCCTCGACGCCTCGGCGCTCGTGGCGCAGTACGACGGCGAGCACGGCGGACGGCCCGCGCCGACCCCCGCCGCCCCGCTGTTCGAGGCGGAGCGGATCCGTCCCGAGCCGCGCCGGCCCAACTGGACCGCCGCCATGGTCGCCGCGATCGTCGCGGTGATCGGATTCGTCGGGTTCACGATGTTCAGCGGGGGCGACGAGCCCGGCGGGACGCGCAGCGTCGCCGAGGGGGCCACCGCCACTGCGCCCGCCCCCAGGCCCAAGCCGGACAGGACCATCAAGCCCGCCCTGCCCAAGACCGACGTGACGCCCGGCCCGGCGGACAGCGCCATCGCGGCCGCCCCCAAGGACCGGGTCACCGTCAAGATGGTCGCGACCGGCACCAAGAGCTGGGTCTCGGCGCGGGCGTCCAACAACCGGATCCTCTTCGACGGCTTCCTGAACAAGGGCGACTCCAAGACCTTCACCGACCCGAAGAAGCTCGACCTGGTGCTCGGCGACGCCGACGCCGTCCAGCTCTTCGTGAACGGCAAGGAGGTCGAGGACGACTTCAGCCCCGGCCAGGTCGAGCGGCTCACCTACACCAAGGGCGACCCCGAGGTCGGCTGAGACGCCGGGCGCACACGGGGGCGCGCGCCGGCCCCGCCCCCTGCTTCCACCGCTTCTGCCCGCTTCCACCTGCGGCGATCCGATCACGGACACGGTCGGTACGTCGTCGCAGGTCGGAAGGGGTACATCCGTCGAGGAGCGGCGCACGGCCCCCTCGCGGCCCGGGCGTGCGCCGGAACGAAGTAGGCTTGAGTCCATGCCCGAACGCCGCACCGTCGCCCTTGTCACTCTTGGCTGCGCCCGTAACGAGGTGGACTCGGAGGAGCTGGCAGGCCGCTTGGCAGCGGACGGCTGGGACCTCGTCGAGGACGCCTCGGACGCGGATGTCGCCGTCGTCAACACCTGCGGATTCGTCGAGGCCGCCAAGAAGGACTCCGTCGACGCCCTACTCGAAGCCAACGACCTGAAGGACCACGGCCGCACCCAGGCAGTGGTCGCCGTGGGCTGCATGGCCGAGCGGTACGGCAAGGACCTCGCCGAGGCCCTGCCGGAGGCCGACGGCGTCCTCGGCTTCGACGACTACGCCGACATCTCCAACCGCCTCCAGACCATCCTCGCCGGTGGTTCCGTCGAGGCGCACACCCCGCGCGACCGGCGCAAGCTGCTGCCGATCAGCCCGGCCGAGCGGCAGGCCGCCGACGTGTCGCTGCCGGGGCACGCGCAGGAGGCCGCCCCCGTGCCCGAGGACCTGCCGGAAGGCGTCGCCCCGGTCTCCGGGCCGCGCGCGCCGCTGCGCCGCCGGCTGGGCACGAGCCCGGTCGCCTCGGTGAAGCTGGCCTCCGGCTGCGACCGGCGGTGCTCCTTCTGCGCCATTCCGTCGTTCCGCGGCTCCTTCATCTCGCGCCGCCCCAGCGACGTGCTGGGCGAGACGCGCTGGCTGGCCGAGCAGGGCGTCAAGGAGGTCATGCTGGTCTCCGAGAACAACACCTCGTACGGCAAGGACCTGGGCGACATCCGCCTGCTGGAGACCCTGCTGCCCGAGCTGGCGGAGGTCGACGGCATCGAGCGGGTGCGGGTCAGCTACCTCCAGCCCGCCGAGATGCGGCCCGGCCTGATCGACGTCCTCACCTCGACGCCGAAGGTCGCCCCGTACTTCGACCTGTCCTTCCAGCACTCGGCGCCCAAGGTGCTGCGCGCGATGCGCCGCTTCGGGTCCACCGAGCAGTTCTGGGGCCTGCTGGAGACCATCCGCGGCAAGGCCCCGCAGGCCGGTGTGCGCTCCAACTTCATCGTGGGCTTCCCCGGCGAGACCGAGGAGGACTTCGCGGAGCTGGAACGCTTCCTCACCGGGGCGCGGCTGGACGCCATCGGCGTCTTCGGCTACTCCGACGAGGAGGGCACGGAGGCCCTGACGTACGAGGACAAGCTGGACGACGACACCATCGCCGCGCGGCTCGCGCACATCTCCCGGCTCGCCGAGGAGCTCACCGCCCAGCGGGCGGAGGAGCGCATCGGGGAGACGCTGGAGGTGCTGGTCGAGTCCGTGCGCCCGGCGGACTCCGACGACGCCGAGGACGAGCCCGCGACCGGCCGTGCCGCCCACCAGGCACCGGAGACGGACGGCCAGGTGGTGTTCACCACCGGCCACGGGTTGACGCCCGGTCGTATGGTCATGGCGAAGGTGGTCGGCACCGAGGGCGTGGACCTCGTCGCCGAGCCCCTGCCCAGTGCCAGTGACGAGGTTCCCAAGGAGGCGGCCAGATGAGCGGAATCCCGGCGTCCGCGGCGGGCGGTACCGGCAGGGCCGCGTCGGTGCCCGGCGGGCCGGTGGCCGGTGGGAAGCTGGGTGCCGTGGCGGTGAATCAGGCCAGTCTGTGGAACATCGCGAACATCCTCACGATGGTCCGGCTCGTGCTGGTGCCGGGCTTCGTGCTGCTGCTGCTCGCCGACGGCGGGTACGACCCGATCTGGCGGGCGTGGGCGTGGGCGGCGTTCGCCGTCGCCATGATCACGGACGTCTTCGACGGCCATCTGGCGCGGGCGTACAACCTGGTCACGGACTTCGGGAAGATCGCCGACCCGATCGCCGACAAGGCGATCATGGCGGCCGGGCTGATCTGCCTGTCCGGGCTCGGGGACCTGCCGTGGTGGGTGACCGGGGTCATTCTCTTCCGGGAGCTCGGGATCACGCTCATGCGGTTCTGGGTGATCCGGCACGGGGTGATTCCGGCCAGTCGCGGCGGCAAGATGAAGACCCTCGCGCAGGGCACGGCGGTCGGCATGTACGTGCTGGCGCTGACCGGGCCGCTGGCGACGTTCCGGTGGTGGGTGATGGCGGTGGCCGTGGTGCTCACCGTGGTGACGGGCCTCGACTACGTACGGCAGGCGATCGTGCTGCGGCGGGCGGGGCTGGCGGCGGAGCGGTCCGGGTGAGTTCCACGGCCGCAGGGGTGCTGGCGGCGCTCGCCGCGCGGGGGGAGACCCTAGCGGTGGCCGAGTCGCTGACCGGGGGCCTGGTCGCCGCGGAGCTGACCGGGGTGCCGGGGGCCTCCCGGGTCTTCCGGGGCTCCGTGACGGCGTACGCGACGGAGCTGAAGCGGGACGTCCTGGGGGTCTCCGGTGATCTCCTGCGCGAGCGCGGGGCGGTGGACGCCGAGGTCGCGCGGCAGATGGCGGCAGGGGCGCGGCGGGTGCTGGGGGCCGACTGGGGTGTCTCCACGACCGGTGTCGCGGGCCCCGATCCCCAGGACGGGCAAGCTGTGGGCACCGTCTTCGTGGCCGTCGCGGGACCGGACGGCAACCGGAAAGTGGCCGCGCTTGGGTTGAACGGCAGCCGATCGGACATCCGTAGAGAGAGCGTACGGGCCGCTTTCGAGCTGCTCTCCGGTGAACTGGTCGAGAATGCGCGGGCACAGGATACGGAACACAACGGGGGGATCTGATGTTTGCAGCCCTGAGTGAACACGACATAGCTCCCCGCACGGCTGCACCGCGAGGCGGTACGGTGGGGCGTGAAGGATGCGGCTACGCGGTCCGAGGAGGGAGCCACCGATGATTCTGCTCCGTCGCCTGTTGGGTGACGTGCTGCGTCGGCAGCGCCAGCGCCAGGGCCGTACTCTGCGCGAAGTCTCCTCGTCCGCCCGGGTTTCGCTCGGCTATCTCTCCGAGGTGGAGCGGGGGCAGAAGGAGGCATCCTCCGAGCTGCTTTCCGCTATCTGCGACGCGCTTGATGTACGGATGTCCGAGCTCATGCGGGAAGTGAGCGACGAACTCTCCCTGGCCGAACTGGCGGCGTCGGCTGCGGCCGGCGAGACGCCGGTGCGCCAGCCGGTACGACCGATGCTCAATTCGGTCTCCGTGACGTCGGTGGCCGGTGTGTCCGGCGTGCCGACCGAGCGAGTGACGATCAAGGCACCTGCGGAAGCGGTGGACGTCGTCGCTGCCTAGCGAAGGAAAGATGCGGGACCGGTGCTCCGGTCGACCCCTGTGGGGTCGGCCCGGGTGCCGGTTTTTGCGTTTCGGGGCTGTGCGGTGGGCGCGCCATGGCTGTTCGGGGCCGTTGCGACGCCGCTCTGCGGTCGCTTCTCTATGCCCGAACCCTGGATGACCGAAATGGATCAGTTGTGGCAGGGTTGATGGTGCTGATCCGGTTTTTCGGTATTCCTGAGGAGGACGCTCCATGTCAGTCGTGAAGAGCACGCTGCCCGAGGCCGATCTCAAGGCCGTCGGCGAGGCGCTGCAGGGCGCGCTGGTGGACCTGGTCGACCTGTCGCTGGTCGCCAAGCAGGTCCACTGGAACGTGGTGGGTCCGCGCTTCCGCTCCGTGCACCTTCAGCTCGACGACGTCGTGACCTCGGCCCGGCTGCACTCCGACTCCGTGGCCGAGCGGGCCTCCGCGCTCGGTGTGAACCCCGACGGCCGGGCCGCGACGGTCGCCGGGTCCTCGGCGATCGGGGAGACGCCCACCGGGTGGATCAAGGACAGCGACGCGGTGCGCATCCTGGTCGACGCGCTCGGTGCGGTGATCGTCCGGATGCGTGAGCGGATCGAGTCGACCGGTGACCCGGACCCCGTCACGCAGGACCTGATCATCGGGCTCACGGCGGACCTGGAGAAGCACGCGTGGATGTTCCAGGCGGAGAGTGCCTGAGGGCTGACGCCCGGGACGCCGGGCTGCTGAAGGCCCGGGGCGTGCGGGTGGGGTGCGCCGGAAGCTTCCTGTGCTTCCGGTGCGCCCTCCCGGGCGTGGACGACCGCCGCTAGCGTCGGTCCGAGGAGGCAGCGATGGAGCGACCGCTGGAGGGCCGGTGCCCGGGGCGCAGGGTCGTCCTGGGGACGCTGGTGCTGCTGTTCGGGGTGCTGTGGTGGTGGGCGGTGCTGCGGCTCGCGCTGGTGCCGCAGGAGGCCGGGCCGGTGGAGGGGGCGGTCGCGGCCGGGGGATGGGGCCTGAGCCTGCTGCCGGTGCATGTGGCGGGGCGGGACCGGGTGGATCGGGTGCGGGCGGGCCGGGTGCGGGTGGGGTCCGTTTCGGCCGGGGCGCGGATTGCCGGGTCGCGGGCTACCAGGGCATGGCGACGCCGCCGTTCGGGCGGAGGATCTGGCCCGTCGTGAAGGCGGAGGCGTCGCAGGCCAGGTGGAGCACCGTCTGGGCGACGTCCTCGGGTTGGCCGACGCGGCCGAGCGGGGTGATGCGGACCATTCTCGCCTCGGTGCTCTCCTGGAGCGTGGTGTCGTGTCTGTCCGTCATGGGGGTGCGGATCCAGCCCGGGGCGACCGCGTTGACGCGGATGCCGTGCGGGCCCAGTTCGGTGGCGAGGGTTTTCGTGAGCTGTACGACTGCGGCCTTGCTGGTGCTGTAGGCGAAGAGCCCGGCGTTGGCGGCGTCCACGGCTCCGGAGGCGACGGTCACGATGCTGCCCGGGCTCCGGGCCCGGAGCATGAGGCGGGCCGCTTCCTGGCAGGCGTACAGGACTCCCTTGAAATTGACCGCCAGGACGCGGTCGAGGTCTGCGTCGCCGGTGTCCAGGACGCTGCTGACGTGCATGATTCCGGCCGCGGCGACCAGGATGTCGAGACGCTCGGCGTTCTCCATCGCGGTCTTGAGTCCGGCGCGGGACGTCACGTCGAGCGTGTGGGTGCGGGGCGTGCCGTCGGTGGACTCGGTGATGAGGGCGGCCGTCTCGGCGAGGCCCGCCGCGTCGCGGTCCGCACAGTGCACGGTGGCCCCGGCTCCGGCGAGGAGCACGGCGGTGGCGCGGCCGATGCCGCCGGCCGCGCCGGTGACGAAGGCGGTGCGGCCGGTCAGGTCGTACGCGAGGACGCGTACCGCAAGGGGCATGCCGGCGACCGTACGACTCGACCTGACGAACCGTCAACCAGCGGGGCCCGCCTGGCACTTCGGGCACCAGTAGGTGGGGCGGTCGCGGGAGCCGTCGCCCTGGTCGGCCTTGCGGACGGGGGTGCGGCAGCGCAGGCAGGGGCGGGACCGGCGGCCGTAGACGTAGAGGAGTTCGGGGGAGGTGACGGTGCGGGTGGCGGGTGAGGTGCGGGCGACGGTGGTGGTGCGGCGGTCGGGGTGGTCCTTGTTGAAGTCCAGCAGGCGGTGGGCGGTGGCGACGAGGCGGGCGGGGACGTCGGGGGCCAGTTCGCCGACCGGGAGCCAGGGGGTGACACGGGCGAGGAAGCAGAGCTCGGACTTGTAGACGTTGCCGATGCCCGCGAGATTGCGCTGGTCCAGGAGGGCTTCGCCGAGGGGGCGGTCGGGGTCCGCGAGGAGATTGTGTACGGCGCGGGCGGGGAGGGAGTCGGGGGCATCGGGGTCGTCGGGCCAGGTGGGGGAGAGGAGGTCCGGGCCGAGGTGGCCGATGACGGTGTGTTCTTCGGCGGTGGGCAGGAGTTCCAGGATGGGGAGGCGGTAGCCGACGGCGGTGGCGTCCGTGTTCTGGAGGACCGCGCGGATCTGGTGCTCGGGGCCGCCGCGCCAGGGGGCGCCGGGGGCGAAGATCCGCCAGGTGCCGTCCATGCGGAGGTGCGAGTGCAGGGTGAGGCCGCCCTCGATGCGGGTGAGCAGGTGTTTTCCGTTCGAGGTGACGTCGAGCACCTCGCGGCCGGTCAGGTCGGAGGTGGCGAAGCGGGGGACGCGGAGGTCGGCGTGGGTGAGGGTGCGTCCGGCGAGGGCCGCGTGCAGACGGGCGGCGGCGTGCCAGACGGTGTCTCCTTCGGGCATGTGTCCATGATGCGGGAGAGGGGGGTGTGCGGGGGTGCGCTCGGGGTGCGGGGTGCGGCGTCGAGGGTGTGGGGAGGCGTGTTGTGGGGGGCGAGGGCGCTGAGGCGGGGCCCGGGGAGGCGTGCTGTGGGGTGGGCTCCGCCCGGGGTGCCGCGTCGGGAGTGCGGCAGGTCGTGACGTGGGGGCGGGCTTCCGCTGCGGGGCGCTGGGGCGGTATGCGGAGAGCTGCGCCGTGGGGCGCGCCCCTGCTGCGGGGATGTCGCGTCGGGGTGTGGAGGGGCGCGGGGCCCCGCACTCGGTCGCCCGTGCGGGGGCCGGTCGGGCCTGTGGGGGCGGGGTGGGGATGGGGGGCGGTGGGTCGCCTTTGCGGTGCGGGACACGTCGGGGGCCTTTGTGCGGAGGTGGGCGACCCCCTCGTGGGGGTCAGATGCGGATGCGCAGGCCCTTCGGGGTGGCGTGGAAGCCCGCCGCTTCCAGGGTGCGGCTCAGGGGGGAGGTCAGGGCGGGGCCGTTGTTGATGCGTTCGACGGTGACGGTGCCGAGGGCGCCCGCGCGGGCGGAGGCGGTGAGGGCCTCGGTGGCGGCCCGGACGCGGTCGTCGGGGGTTTCGTCGGGGGCGGGGGCGGCTGCCGCCGGGTCGGCGGCGGAGGGGGCCGGCTGGGCGGGCCAGGCCAGGAGGGTCTTGCCGCCGCGTTCCATGTAGAGGGTGAGTTCGCCGTCGACCAGGACGACCAGGGAGCCCGCCTTGCGGCCCGGCTTGTGGGTGACGCCGGCGGGCGGTTCGGGCCAGGGCAGGGCCGCCCCGTACGCGTTGGCGGGATCGGCGGCGGCCAGGACGACGGCCCGGTTCGGGGCGTCGCCCTCGGTGCGGTCGCGGGCGGTCGCCGCGGCGCGCAGGCGGTCGACCGCGCCGTCCATGGCGAACTGGGCCGCGCCGAGCCCCTCGACCACGTAACCCCGGCGGGCCTGCCCGCTGTCCTCGAACGCGGCGAGGACGCGGTAGACCGCGGAGAAGCCGCCCGCGACGCCCTCGGCGGCCACCGCGCCGCGCGTGACGACGCCGTGCCGGTCCAGGAGGGTACGGGCCAGGGCGTGGGCGCGGTGGGTGGGGTCGGGCTCCGGGGCGGGCAGCCGGGACCAGCGGCCGGAGACCGTGGGCGGTCCCGTACGGGACACGGCGCGGGCGGCGCCGGTGAGGGAGCCGTAACGGCCGCGGGGGACCGAGCGTTTCGCGCGGTGCGCCGTGGCCCCGGCGGTGCGGCCCGAGCCGAGGACGGCGCGCAGCGGGGCGAGCGTGTCGTTGGTGAGGCGGCCCGACCAGGCCAGGTCCCACAGCGCGTCGGCCAACTGCGGGTCGGAGGCGTCGGGGTGGGTGGTGGCGCGGACCTGGTCGGCGATCTGGCGGAAGAAGAGTCCGTAACCGCCGGAGAGGGCGGTCAGGATCGACTCGTGGAGCGCCGAGAGTTCCAGGGGGTGCGGCGCGGGGAGGAGCAGGGGGGCGGCGTCGGCGAGGTAGAGGGAGACCCAGCCGTCCTTGCCCGGGAGTGCGCCCGCGCCCGCCCAGACGACCTCGCCGGTGGTGGTGAGCTCGTCGAGGAGGGCGGGGGTGTAGCCGGAGACGCGGTGCGGCAGGACGAGCTTCTCCAGGGCGGACGCGGGGACCGGTGCGCCCTGCAACTGCTCGACGGCGCGCACCAGCCCGTCGATGCCGCGCAGACCGCCGCTCCCGTAGCCCTGCCATTGGGGGAGGAACGTGGCGAGGGCGGCCGGGTCGACCGGCTCCAGCTCCTGGCGCAGCGCGGCCAGGGAACGCCGGCGCAGGCGGCGCAGGACCGTCGCGTCGCACCACTCCTGGCCGATGCCGGCCGGGTGGAACTCGCCCTGGACGACGCGGCCGCTCGCGGCGAGCCGGTGCAGTGCCCCGTCGGTGACGGCCGCGCCGAGGCCGAAGCGGGCGGCGGCGGTGGCGGAGGTAAACGGGCCGTGGGTGCGCGCGAAGCGGGCGAGGAGGTCGCCCAGGGGGTCCTTGACCGGCTCGGTGAAGGACTCGGGGACGCCCACCGGGAGCGCGGTGCCCAGCGCGTCGCGCAGACGCCCGGCGTCCTCGACGGCGGCCCAGTGGTCCTCTCCCGCGATACGGACCTGGATCGCGCGGCGTGCGTCGGCGAGGTCGCGCGGCCACCGGGCGTCCGCGCCGCGGGCGGTCAGCTCGGCGGTGGTGAGCGGGCCGAGCATCCGCAGCAGGTCGGCGACGCCCTCCACGTCCTTGATCCGGCGGTCCTCGGTGAGCCACTGGAGTTCCTGCTCCAACTGGGTCAGGACGTCGGCGTCGAGCAGTTCGCGCAGCTCCGCCTGGCCGAGGAGCTCGGCGAGCAGACGGGAGTCCAGGGAGAGTGCCGCCGCGCGCCGTTCGGCGAGGGGGGAGTCCCCCTCGTACAGGAACTGGGCGACGTAGCCGAAGAGGAGGGAGCGGGCGAAGGGGGACGGCTCGGTGGTGGTGACCTCGACCAGGCGCACCCGGCGGGCCTCGATGTCGCCCATCAGCTCGGTCAGGCCGGGTACGTCGAAGACGTCCTGGAGGCACTCGCGGACCGCTTCCAGCACGATCGGGAAGGAACCGAACTCGGAAGCCACCTGGAGGAGCTGCGAGGCGCGCTGGCGCTGCTGCCACAGCGGGGTGCGCTTGCCGGGGCTGCGCCGGGGCAGCAGCAGCGCGCGGGCGGCGCACTCGCGGAAGCGGGCGGCGAACAGGGCGGAGCCGCCGACCTGGTCGGTGACGATCTGCGCGACCTCGCCCGCGTCGAAGAGGGTGTCGGCGGCACTGATCGGGGCCTGGCTGTCGTCGTACTCGGCGCCCAGGGGTTTCGCCGGGGCGTCGAGCGGGTCCAGCCCCATGAGGTCGAGGCCCATCAGGTCCGCGTCCGGCAGCCGCAGCACGATGCCGTCGTCGGCGTGCATCACCTGGGCGTCCATGCCGTACTTCTCGGCGAGGCGGGCCCCGAGCGCCAGCGCCCACGGGGCGTGCACCTGGGCGCCGAACGGGGAGTGCACGACCACCCGCCAGTCGCCGAGCTCGTCGCGGAACCGCTCGACGACGATCGTGCGGTCGTCCGGCACGTGCCCCGCGGCGCGGCGCTGCTCGTCGAGGTACGACAGGACGTTGTCGGCCGCCCAGTCGTCCAGGCCCGCCTCCTGGAGGCGGGCGCGGGCCTTGTCGGGCTTCAGGTTGCCGATCTCGCGGAGGAACGCGCCGAGCGCCCGGCCCAGTTCGAGGGGGCGGCCCAGTTGGTCGCCCTTCCAGAACGGGAGCCGGCCGGGGACGCCCGGGGCGGGGGAGACCAGCACGCGGTCGCGGGTGATGTCCTCGATGCGCCAGGACGTCGTGCCGAGGGTGAAGACGTCGCCCGCGCGGGACTCGTACACCATCTCCTCGTCCAGCTCGCCGACCCGGCCGCCGCCCTTCTTCGGGTCGGACCCGGCGAGGAAGACGCCGAACAGTCCGCGGTCGGGAATGGTGCCGCCGGAGGTGACGGCCAGGCGCTGCGCCCCCGGGCGGCCGGTGACCGTGCCCGCGACGCGGTCCCAGACGACGCGCGGGCGCAACTCGGCGAAGGCGTCCGAGGGGTAGCGCCCGGCGAGCATGTCGAGGACGGCGGTGAAGGCCGAATCGGGGAGAGCGGCGAAGGGCGCGGCGCGGCGGGTGAGGGCGAGGAGGTCGTCCACCTGCCAGGAGTCCAGCGCGACCATCGCGACGAGCTGCTGGGCGAGCACGTCGAGGGGGTTGGCCGGGACGCGGAGCGACTCGATGGACCCGGACCGCATGCGCTCGGTGACCACGGCCGCCTGCACGAGGTCGCCGCGGTACTTGGGGAACACCACGCCCGTCGACACCGCGCCCACCTGGTGGCCGGCCCGGCCCACGCGCTGGAGGCCGGAGGCCACGGACGGCGGGGACTCGACCTGGATCACCAGGTCCACCGCGCCCATGTCGATGCCCAGTTCGAGGCTGGAGGTGGCGACCACGGCGGGCAGGCGGCCCGCCTTGAGGTCCTCCTCCACGAGGGCGCGCTGCTCCTTGGAGACCGAGCCGTGGTGCGCGCGGGCCAGGAGCGGCGGGGCTCCCTGGGCGGCCCCGGCCTGCCCCATCAGCTCGGCCGGGGAGCCGCCCTCGGGAAGGGCCTCGCCGGTGGCCCTCTCGTACGCGATCTCGTTCAGCCGGTTGCACAGGCGCTCGGCGAGGCGGCGGGAGTTGACGAAGACGATCGTCGAGCGGTGCGCCTGGACGAGGTCGGCGATCTTCTCCTCCACCTGCGGCCAGATGGAGGGCTTGTCGCCCTGGTCGTCGTCCTTGGCGGGGGAGCCGCCCAGCTCGCCCATGTCCTCGACCGGCACGACCACCGACAGGTCGAAGACCTTGCCCGAGGGCGGCTGGACGATCTCGACCCGGCGCTGCGGGGACAGGAAGCGGGCCACCTCGTCGACCGGCCGGACGGTCGCGGACAGGCCGATCCGGCGGGCCGGCCGGGGCAGCAGCGCGTCCAGCCGCTCCAGGGACAGGGCGAGGTGCGCGCCGCGCTTGGTGCCCGCGACGGCGTGCACCTCGTCCAGGATCACCGTCTCCACGCCCTCCAGGGCGTCGCGCGCGGACGAGGTGAGCATCAGGAACAGCGACTCGGGGGTCGTGATGAGGATGTCCGGCGGCTTGTTCGCGATCGCGCGGCGGTCGGCCGGGGAGGTGTCCCCGGAGCGGATGCCGACCTTGATGTCCGGCTCGGGCAGGCCGAGGCGGACGGACTCCTGGCGGATGCCCGTCAGCGGACTGCGGAGGTTGCGCTCGACGTCGACCGCCAGGGCCTTCAGCGGGGAGATGTACAGCACCCGGCAGCGCTTCTTGGCCTCCGCGGGCGGGGGAGTGGAGGCCAGGGAGTCCAGCGAGGCGAGGAACGCGGCGAGCGTCTTGCCCGAGCCGGTCGGGGCGACGACCAGCACGTCGGAGCCCTCGCCGATGGCCCGCCACGCCCCCTCCTGCGCGGCCGTGGGCGTACGGAAGGCCCCCGTGAACCAGCCCCTGGTCGCGGGGGAGAACGAGTCGAGCGCGGTCCTCACCATGGCCCCATCGTGCACCTTGGCACTGACAATTCCCGGTCCGGACTGTGGACACGCAGGTCAGCGGCGTGGGGCCGGGGCGCAGAATGGCCTGATGGCGAGGGGTTCGACGCCCACCGGGCGCGACGGGGAGTGGGCGCGGCACTGGAGTTACGCCGGGGTGCCGGGCCTCGACCTGCTGCGCGCCCGTTACGTCCGGCACACCTTCCCGCGCCACAGCCACGAGGGGTTCGTGCTCGCCGCCGTGCGGCGCGGCATCGAGGACCTGCGCATGCCGGACGGGACCGTCAGCGTGCTGCCCGGCAGCGTCGTCATGATCAACCCGGAGGTGCCGCACTCCGCGCACGCCGGAGTTCCCGAGGGCTGGTCGTACGGCACCCTCTATCCGTCGCGGGAACTGGTCGCCGACGTCGCCGCCGAGATCACCACGCTGCGCGGCACGGTGGGGTTCGCCGAGACGATCGTCCACGACCCCGACACCGCGCGGCTCGTGCACGAGGTGCATCTCGCCGCCGAGGCGGGCAACGCGCTCGCCGCCGACACCGCCTTCCGCCTCGCCATCGCCCGGATGCTGCGCCGCCACGGCCGCTCCCTGCCCGCCCGGGGCCCGCTCCCGGCGGCCGCCCGCACCGCGGCGCTCGCCCGGGAGATCCTGGCCGACCGGATGACGGACCCGCCGTCCCTGGAGCGTCTGGCCCACGAACTCGGCACCAGCCCCTTCGCGCTGCTGCGCGCCTTCAAGACGGCCTACGGGATGCCCCCGCACACCTGGCTCACCAACGCCCGCGTCCGCCGCGCCCAGCACCTGCTGAACACCGGGACCGCCCCCGCCGACGCCGCCGTCATGGTCGGCTTCACCGACCAGCCGCACCTCAACCGCCACTTCACCCGCATCGTCGGGGTGCCGCCGGGGGCCTACCGGCGCGAGCGCGCAAGAACGTACAAGACCGCGGGCACGGTCCCCTCGTAGCGTCCCGGGCGTGGCAGAACAGACAGCGTCCGCGGCATCCGCGGACAGACGCGCAGCGGACAGGTGCACGACGGCCGACAGACACGCAGCGGACAGGTGCACGACGGCCGACACACGCGCTGTAGACGGGTGCACGACGACGGACACACGCGTAGCAGACACGCGCACGACGGCGGGCATACGCACACCAGTGCGTGCCGTTCCGGACGGCATGTCCAGGCCCGACGCCGCCGTCGTACGGGACGCGCTCGGCGTCGGCGTCGCGGTGGGCCTCTCCGGCTTCGCCTTCGGCGTCACCTCCGCCGGCGCCGGGCTCACCGTCGCGCAGACCTGCGCGCTCAGCCTGCTGGTGTTCACCGGCGCCTCGCAGTTCGCCCTCGTCGGAGCGCTCGCGGCCGGGGGCAATCCGCTCACCGCGGCGGCGGGCGCCTTCTTCCTGGGCGTGCGCAACACCTTCTACGGGCTGCGCCTGTCGCAACTGCTCGCGCTGCCGGGGCCGGTGCGCCCGTTCGCGGCACAGGGGGTGATCGACGAGACGGCCGCGGTGGCGCTGGCCCAGTCGACCCGGCGCGGCGCCCGCATCGGCTTCACCGTCACCGCCGTCACCCTGTACGTACTGTGGAACCTCACCACCCTGCTCGGGGCACTGGGCGCCGAAGCGATCGGCGACACCAAGGCCTGGGGCCTGGACGCGGCAGGTCCCGCGGTCTTCCTGGCGCTGCTCGCCCCCATGCTGCGCTCCACCACGGAGCGCGCCGTCGCCGGTGTCGCGGTCCTGGTGATGCTCGGGCTGCTGCCCGTGCTGCCGGGCGGAGCGCCGGTGCTGGTGGCAGCGCTCGCGGCCCCGCTGGTGCTCTTCGCCAAGGGGCGCACCGGGCGTCGTGACAGCGGCAGCCCCGGCAGCGGCGATGGCGATGGCAACGGCAACGGCAGTCGTCATAGTGGCAGCGGCACGGGAGCGGCACAGTGAGCGTCTGGATCGCGATCATCGCCACGGCGGTGGGCTGCTACCTCGTCAAACTGCTCGGGCTCCTCGTCCCCGCGAACGCCCTGGAACGTCCGCTGGTGCGCGACCTCTCCGCCCTGCTGCCCGTCGCCCTGCTGGCGGCGCTCACCGCGCAGCAGACCTTCGCCACGGGACAGACGCTCGTACTGGACGCACGGGGCGCGGGTCTCGCGGCGGCGGCTGTCGCGCTGGTGCTGCGAGCACCGTTCCTGGTGGTCGTCGGCGCCGCCGTGGCGGTCACCGCGGGGGTGCGCGCGCTGGGCGGCTGAGGGCACGGCGGCCGGCTCAGCCGATCTCCCTGCCGTACGCCCGCAGTGTCAGCAGGGCGTCGATGGTGACCAGGGGGCGCGCCTCCAGCACGTTCCCCGGGGCCCACGACCGCCGGCGCACCGGCCAGCCGCCGTCCTCCTGCTGCTCGGCGGCCAGGAAGTCCAGGGCGCGCGCCATCTCCCCGTCCGTGAACCAGCCGCGCGCCAGCGACTCGGGCACGCGCGCGTAGTCGTGGGCGAAGTGGTGCTCACCCGGGGCGTACCCGGGTGCCACCGGGATCTCGTCCCGTTGCGCGGGATCGAGCAGGACCAGCCCCCGCGCCCGCGTGAGACGCCCCAGCCGGTCCGCCGCCGCCCGGGCCCGGGAGCGGTCCGGCACGCCGTCCAGGAAGGCGACGGCGGCCTGGATCTCGTACGGATGCGACTCCTCCAGCGTCTCGACGGCCGCCCAGCAGAAGTCCGTGGCGCGAAACAGCCAGGCGTGCCAGACCTTGTTGCGGTGCAGCGTGCCCACCACCGGGCCCGTCGCCAGCAGTTCGCCGGGCGGATCGTCCACGACGGGCACGAAGGGTGCGGCGGGGTACCCCCGCTGCGAGGGGTGCACCGCGGGCAGTGCGCCCTCCTTGGTGGAGACCCCGGTCAGATAGCGGCAGACGCGCTCCACGCGCGTGCCGCCGCACCTGCCGATGGACTCCAGCACCCGCAGGGCGTGGGCGGTGTGCGGGGGCTGGCTCACCGGCCCCCGCAGATCGGGCTCCAGGGCGTGCCCGAATCCGCCGTCCTCGCCGAGGTACGCGTGGAGCGCGGCCTCGACGGGATCGGCGCCGCCGCCGAGGAAGTGGTACGCGAACCGGCGCTGCTCCAGGACCCGGGCCGTCAGCCAGACGAAGTGCGCGGCGCGGCCGAGCGGGGACGCCGCGCCGGGAGAGGCCGCGCGCGGGGCGGCCCCGGGGGGTGATGCTCCATTTCCAGCCATGTGCCGACGGTGCGGGTGCGCGGCGCTCCCCGCAAGGGTGCGGACCGGGCTGCACTCTCAGGGGCGCGATACTGGTGTCATGCGGTTGACGATTTTCTGGGAGCGCATGGCGGCGCACTTCGGCGAGGCCTATGCGGACTCCTTCGCGCGCGACCACGTGATGTCCGAGCTCGGCGGTCGTACGGTGCACGAGGCGCTGGACGCGGGCTGGGACGCGAAGAGCGTGTGGCAGGTCGTGTGCCGGGCGATGGACGTTCCGTACGACAGGCGCTGACCGTTTCCCTGTCCCTCTCCAGGAAAGGCACGGATCTGCCCCTGGGGAGGCGCCGGGGACGGACGCGCCCCGTGCGGCGGCAGGGGCGTGTGGTCGACGCACTCATGGGTGACACTTGGCCCCGTGCCACCGACTGATGAGACCGCCCAGGACCAGGCGAAAGCCCAGCACGACGACGGGCCGGCCGCCCCGCCGGGCACCGCGCCGCCCACGCCGCCCGTGGCTCCCGCGGGGCCGGCCCGCATGCCCCGCTGGCTGCCGCGCGCGATGGTGCTCGCACTGGCCCTGTTCGCCTGTTACCAACTGGGTGAGTGGGCGTTCCACCAACTGATCACCCTGCTGCTGAACATCGTGATCGCCTTCTTCCTGGCGCTCGCGGTGGAGCCCGCCGTGAGCCGGATGGCCGCGCGCGGGATGCGCCGGGGCCTCGCCACCTTCCTGGTGTTCTTCGGCGTGATGCTGGCGGGCATCGGCTTCGTGGTGATGCTCGGGTCGATGCTGGCGGGTCAGATCCTGACCATGGTCGACGAGTTCCCCAAGTACCTGGACTCGGTGATCAGCTGGGTCAACCACACCTTCAACACCGAACTCTCCAGGGTGGAGGTGCAGGACAGCCTGCTGCGCTCCGACTGGCTGCAGAAGTACGTGCAGAATAGCGCGAGCGGCGTCCTGGACGTCTCGACGACCGTGCTGGGCGGCCTGTTCAAGCTCCTGACGATCTTCCTGTTCTCGTTCTACTTCGCGGCCGACGGCCCCCGGCTGCGCCGCGCGCTGTGCTCGGTGCTGCCGCCGGCCCGGCAGGCGGAGGTGCTGCGCGCCTGGGAGATCGCCGTCGACAAGACCGGCGGCTACCTCTACTCGCGCGGCCTGATGGCACTCGTCTCCGGCATCGCGCACTACGTCCTGCTGGTGGTCCTGGACGTGCCGTACGCACCGGCGCTGGCCGTGTGGGTGGGCCTGATCTCCCAGTTCATCCCCACCCTCGGCACCTACCTCGCGGGTGCCCTGCCGATGCTGATCGCGTTCACGGTGGACCCCTGGTACGCGCTGTGGGTGCTCTGCTTCGTCGTGGTCTACCAGCAGTTCGAGAACTACATCCTCCAGCCGAAGCTGACCGAGAAGACGGTCGACATCCACCCCGCCGTAGCCTTCGGCTCGGTCGTCGCGGGGACGGCGCTGATGGGCGCCGTCGGCGCGCTCATCGCGATCCCGGCCGTCGCCACGCTCCAGGCGTTCCTCGGGGCGTACGTCAAGCGCTACGACGTGACCGACGACCCCCGGGTGCACGGCCACCGGGACCGCCGGGCGTCCGTCCTGGCGCGGCTGCGCGCCGCGCTGCGGCACGACCGGAACCGGACGCCGCCGCCCGGGGCGGGGGACGACGCCTGAGCGGCACGGCTTTCCGGCCCGGTCCTTTCGTGGTGCCGTCGGCGGTGTCGGGCCGTCTTGAGGTGCCGTTCCGTTCGGCGTGCGCAGTCGGCCCGAGCCGCCCGGCGGGTGCCGCGTGGCTCGCTTGACACAAAAATCGAACATCCATTCTTATTGGTGTTGCGGCCTTGTGACCTCGGGGTTCCCGACCGGGTTGTCCACAGGTCAGAGCGACGCCGAGGCCGATTGTCAGTGGCAGGCGTTAGCGTCATTGACGTGAAGCGATCGACTCAAGCAAATCGGGTGGAACCCATGGCAGCAGGCACCGACCGCGAGAAGGCGCTGGACGCCGCTCTCGCGCAGATTGAACGACAATTCGGCAAGGGTGCCGTGATGCGGCTCGGCGACCGGCCGAACGACCCCATCGAGATCATCCCCACCGGGTCGACCGCCCTGGACATTGCACTCGGCGTCGGCGGGCTCCCCCGCGGCCGTGTGGTGGAGGTCTACGGCCCGGAGTCCTCCGGAAAGACGACGCTGACGCTGCACGCCGTGGCGAACGCGCAGAAGGCCGGCGGCACCGTCGCCTTCGTGGACGCCGAGCACGCGCTCGACCCGGAGTACGCCAAGGCGCTGGGCGTCGACACGGACAACCTGATCCTCTCCCAGCCGGACACCGGCGAGCAGGCGCTGGAGATCGTGGACATGCTGGTCCGCTCCGGCGCGCTCGACCTGATCGTCATCGACTCCGTGGCGGCGCTCGTGCCGCGTGCGGAGATCGAGGGCGAGATGGGCGACTCGCACGTCGGCCTCCAGGCCCGGCTGATGAGCCAGGCGCTCCGCAAGATCACCAGCGCGCTCAACCAGTCCAAGACCACCGCGATCTTCATCAACCAGCTCCGCGAGAAGATCGGTGTGATGTTCGGCTCGCCGGAGACCACGACCGGTGGCCGCGCGCTCAAGTTCTACGCCTCGGTGCGCCTCGACATCCGTCGCATCGAGACCCTCAAGGACGGCACGGACGCGGTCGGCAACCGCACCCGCGTCAAGGTCGTCAAGAACAAGGTCGCGCCGCCCTTCAAGCAGGCCGAGTTCGACATCCTCTACGGGCAGGGCATCAGCCGCGAGGGCGGCCTGATCGACATGGGCGTCGAGCACGGCTTCGTCCGCAAGGCGGGCGCCTGGTACACGTACGAAGGCGACCAGCTCGGCCAGGGCAAGGAGAACGCCCGCAACTTCCTGAAGGACAACCCCGACCTCGCCGACGAGATCGAGAAGAAGATCAAGGAGAAGCTGGGCGTCGGCGTCAAGCCCAAGACGGACGCCCCCGAGGGCGAGCCCGGCGCGGACGCGGCGGGTGCGGGTGCGGCTGCGGCAGCCGACGCGAAGTCCGTACCGGCTCCGGCGGTCAAGGCCAAGACGGCCAAGGCCGCGGCGGCCAAGAGCTAGCCCGTGACCCGCAGGACGGACTGGTCGGGCAGCACCGGGGAGCCCGGCGGGCACGACACCCCCGCCGGGTACGGCGGCACCCCCGCGCACGACGGAGGCCCGGGGGAGGCCGACGGTTCTCCCCGGCTTCCCTGGTCCTCCCGGGAAGCCGGGGGGACCGGAGGGCCCAAGGGGTTCGGGGAGTCCGGGAGGGGCCGCAGGGACGCCCGGGGTTCCCGTTCCTCGCGGGGCTCCGGTGCCGCAGGGGAGGGCCGGGAAGCCGCATCGAAGCCCCCGCAGGACCCGGCGGAGCAGGCGCGGAACATCTGCCTGCGTCTGCTCACCGGCACCCCGCGCACCCGCAAGCAACTGGCGGACGCCCTGCACAAACGGGAGATCCCCCAGGAGGTCAGCGACGAGGTGCTGTCCCGCTTCGAGGAAGTGGGCCTGATCGACGACGCGGCGTTCGCGGGCGCCTGGGTCGAGTCCCGCCACCACGGCAAGGGCCTGGCCCGCCGGGCGCTCGCCCGCGAGCTGCGCACCAAGGGCGTCGACCCGGCGCTGATCGACGAGGCCGTCGGGCAGCTCGACTCCGACCAGGAGGAGGCGACCGCCCGCGAGCTCGTCGCCCGCAAGCTGCGTTCCACCCGCGGGCTGGAGCGCGACAAGCGGCTGCGCCGGCTGGCGGGGATGCTGGCCCGCAAGGGCTATCCGGAAGGCCTGGCCATCCGGGTGGTCAGGCGGGCGCTGGAGGAGGAGGGCGAGGACACGGACGGTCTCGACTACGAGCCGTTCTGACTCCTGTGCTCCTGGGCGTCCGCGTGCTCGCGTGCCCGCCCGCCCCTGCGCACCTGGCGTCCCCATGGCCCGGGTGCCCCCGCGCTCCGGCGCACCTGTGCCTCCCGCGACGCCCTCCGTGCCCCGGCGCCCTGTGCCCCTCGCGAGACCTCCCGTGTCCCAGCGCCCCCGTACACCCATGGGCGTCCCGCCTCCCAGACATCGGGCTCCGCCGCCGGACCCCCTGAGCTCCAGGGGGTCCGCGGGACGGGCGCGGCCGCTCTCGGCGTCAGCCCTTCCCGGGCAGCACCGGCAGGCCTGCCGCGCGCCAGGCCTGGAAGCCGCCGTCCAGGTCCGTCGCCCGGTGCAGGCCGAGCTGGTGCAGCGAAGCCGCGGCGAGGCTGGACGCGTACCCCTCGTTGCAGATCACCACGACGCGCAGGTCGTGCCCGGTGGCCTCCGCCGCCCGGTGACTGCCCCGAGGATCGAGCCGCCACTCCAGTTCGTTGCGCTCCACCACCAGCGCGCCCGGAATCAGCCCGTCCCGCTCGCGCAGGGCCGCGTACCGGATGTCCACCAGCAGCGCCCCGGCCTCCGCAGCCGCGTACGCCTCCCCGGGGCCGACCCGGTCGAACCCGGCCCGTACCCGCTCCAGCAGGGCGTCGATCCCCACCGGACCCTGCGGCTCTTCGACGTGCGTCACTGCCACTCCTCCGGAATCTCCACCTGCTCCAGGCGCAGCACCGCGCCCGTGCGGCTGTAGCGCCGCATCAGCGGCAGCGGCGGGTAGTACGCGTGCACCGAGACGGCGTGCGCGTCGGCGGACTCGTTGAGCACCTGGTGCACATGGTGTTCCCCGAAGGCGCGCCCCTGACCCGGCCGCAACTGCCGCTGCCGGTCGACGCCTTCGGCCAGTTCCAGGGTCTTCCACCCCTCGGTGGGCAGCCGCACGGCCAGTGACTGTTCGGTCAGGCCGCCCGACGCCGTGGCGAACGCGCCGCGCGAGCCGCCGTGGTCGTGCCAGCCGGTGCCGGTGCCCGGCGGCCAGCCGATCAGCCAGGCCTCGCTGCCGCCCGGCCCGTCGAGGCGCGCCCAGGTGCGTCCTTCGGGGTCGAGCGGCAGGGACGCCACCAGCTCGGCGTCGGAGGCGACGCCCCGTGCGAAGTCGAGGAGCTGGGCGGAGGAGGGCCCGGCCGACACGGCGGCAGGGGAGTGCGGGGATGCGGAAAACGTCATGGAGAGACCGTCCTGGGGGAGTTCGCGAGGACGCACGGGCGTCTCACCGGCCGGACCCGTGGGTCGACGGCCGGGAGAGGGCGCACCGCGCGTGAGGAGGGGCGAATCAGCAGGACGGGCGACAGACACAGCCCGCGTAACGGACCAGGTCCATATGGACCCTCCGCCACAGGCTCACATCGGTGTCGCTCATGATCGGGAGTACACCATGCGAGCCCGGGCCGGTCAATTGACGTCCGCGGTCCGATCGGTGTGCACGGGGGCGTCCGGAGCCTCGTCGAGCGCCTCCGGTTCCCGGCGAGCGCCGCCGCGCGCCGCGTCCGCCGCCGCGTACAGCTCCGCCGGATGCACCCCGTCGAAGGCGGCCACCAAATGCCCGTCCGGGCGTACGAGAAGGACGGTGTGCGCCGTCGCTCCCGGGTAGCCCTCGGCGACGAGCAGCTCCGCCGGCACCGGCAGCGCGGTCACCGCGGTCGCCAGCCGAGGCATCACCCCGGCCTGCATCCAGTGCCGGCGGTCCCACACCCCGGTGCCGGGCGCCACGAGCACCACCAGCAGATGCCCCTGGCCGAGCCGCTCCCACAGGCGCACGGCCGTGCCGTCGGGAGCGGTCACCGTGACGTCCACCACCGGAGCACCGACAGGGGTGTCCACGTCGGCCCTCGCCTCCGGGGACGGCGGCGGGGGAGCGAGGGGGGAGTGCGGGTACGCCGGGAGGGCGCCCAGCGCGCCGTTGCCGAGGTGGCCGTCGGCGAGCAGGTTGTCGTGGCTCCTGCCCGCCCCCGGCAGGACCGCGCGCAGCCCGCCGCCCCGCAGTATCGGCAGCACCTGGTCGGCGGCGCGCAGCCGGGCGGCGACACACGTGCGGCGCTCGGCCTCGTAACTGTCCAGGAGTTCCTCGGAGGCCTCGTGGTGGAAGGCGTGCGTCAGCTTCCACGCCAGGTTCTCGACGTCCCGCAGGCCCTCGTCGACGCCCTGCGTGCCGAGCGCGCCCAGCAGGTGCGCCGCGTCGCCCGCCAGGAACGACCGTCCCTCGCGCCAGCGCTGGGCGAGCCGGTGGTGCAGGGTGTAGACGCCGGTGTCGATCAGCTCGTACGGAGGGGTCGTGCCGCACCACCCGGCGAGGGTGTCGCGGATCCGGGCCACCAGGGCGTCCGGCGTCACCAGGTCACCGCGCGGCGGCAGCAGCCAGTCCAGCCGCCACACGTCGTCCGGCAGCGGACGCGCCGTCACCTCGGGGCCGCCGCCGCGCCACGGCGGCTGACGGTGCAGCAGGGCGGTCTCCGGCCAGGGGAGTTCGACGCGCAGGGCGGCGACGGCGTGCCGCTCGACGGCGGTGCGGCCGGCGAAGCGGATGCCGAGCAGCTTGCGGACGGTGGAGCGGGCGCCGTCGCAGCCGACGAGGTAACTGCCGCGCCAGTACAGGTAACCCGGCTCGCGGGTGTGCACGGTGACGCCCTTGGCGTCCTGCTCGACGGTGTCCACGCGCGCGCGGATCGCCAGCTCGACCAGGGGGTGCGCCTCGGCGGCGGCGTACAGGCCGCGGGTGAGGACGTGTTGCGGAAGGTGCAGGGGGGCCGGGAACTCCTCCTGGTCACCGAGCGTTAGTTCCCGTACGAGCTGCTTGCGCCGCATCGACCGCCACCCGGCCCAGACGGCCCCCTCGGCCGGGGCGTCGGCGCAGCCGAGCCGCTCGACGAGGGCGGCTGTGTCGGGGCGCAGGACGACGGTCCGGGCGGTGCGTTCCTCCTGCGCGCCGTCGCCCTCGTCCAGGACGACGGAGGGGACTTGCTGTGCGGCGAGGGACAGGGCGAGCGCGAGCCCGACCGGTCCGGCGCCGACGACGATCACCGGGTCCACGGGGCGACGCCTCCGCTCCGTACGGTCCAGCGGGACGCTGCGCGAGAGGCAGTGGGAAGACGGTGCTCGATCACAGAACGTATGCAACCCACTGCAGGTGCTTGCGTCAAGTGACGGAGGCGAGTCCTTCGGGAGTGGGGCGTTCCGTTGGTGAATTGTCCTCGGGAATGAGCGAGGGGCCGGCCTCCGGGGAGAGGCCGGCCCCTGGCTGGGACGGTGTCGGGATCAGAGCGCGCCGCCGGCGCCACCGCCGCCGCCCGCTTCGATCACATTCAGGTCGACCGCTGCCCCGCCGCTCTTCTTGGTGCGGCGCAGGCGGCGTTCCAGCCATCCCGCGAAGGAGGTGAGGGCGAAGTTCAGCGCGATGAACAGGAGGGCGACCACGGTGAGCGCGGCGATGGTGTTGGCGCCGTAGTTCGCCGTGATCGTACGCACCTGGAAGAGGAGTTCGCCGAACCCGAGTACCGCGCCGCCCAGCGCGGTGTCCTTCACGATGACCACGAGCTGGCTGACCAGCGCGGGCAGCATCGCGGTGACCGCCTGCGGCACCAGCACGAAGACCATCATCTGGCCCTTGCGCATACCGATCGCCTTCGCCGCGTCCGTCTGGCCGGCGGGCAGCGACTGGATGCCCGACCGGACGATCTCGGCGATGACCGAGGCGTTGTAGAGCACCAGGCCCGTCACCACGGACCACAGGGGGCGGACCTCGGAGTCCATGCTGGTGAAGGTGATGAACAGGGCGCTGGCGAACACCATCATGATCAGGACCGGGATGGCCCGGAAGAACTCGACCACGATGCCCACGGGGACCCGGACCCAGGCGTGGTCCGAGAGGCGGCCGATGCCCAGCAGCGCGCCGAGGGGCAGCGCGATCACCAGCGACAGCGCCGCGGCCTTGAGGGTTTCCACCAGGCCGGGCAGCAGGAAGGTGGTCCACACCTTGCCGTCCGTGACGAACGGGCTCCACTTCTCCGCGTCCAGTTGCTTCTTCGCCGCCATGGCGTCCAGCAGCCACCACGCCGCGAGGGCGAAGACGACGACGAAGACGATCGTGTAGACGATGTTGCGCCGCTTGGCGTTGGGGCCGGGTACGTCGTACAGAACGGAAGTCATCGTTTCACCGCCACTCGCTTGGACACCCAGCCGAGCAGCAGACCCGTGGGCAGGGTGAGGACGATGAATCCGAGGGCGATCACGCCGAAGACGGCGAAGAGCGCGTCAGTCTCGTTCTCGACCATGTTCTTCATCAGGAAGGACGCTTCGGCCACACCGATCGCCGAGGCCACCGTCGTGTTCTTCGTCAAGGCGATCAGCACGTTGGCCAGCGGAGCCACGACCGACCGGAACGCCTGCGGAAGGATGATCAGGGTCAGCACCTGGGTGAAACCGAGGCCCAGCGCGCGGGCCGCCTCGGCCTGGCCGACCGGGACGGTGTTGATGCCCGAGCGCAGTGCCTCACAGACGAAGGTCCCGGTGTACGCGACCATCGCGAGGACCGCCAGCCGGAAGCCGATGTCCTCGAAGCGTTCCGCCCCGAGCTGGAAGTTGAGCGTCTGGCTCAGGCCGAGGAGCGCGCCCACCATGATGATCGTCAGTGGCGTGTTGCGGACCAGGTTCACGTACGCGGTGCCGAAGCCCCGCATGAGAGGCACGGGGCTGACCCGCATCCCGGCCAGCAGGGTTCCCCAGACGAGGGAGCCGACGGCCGAGTAGAGGGTGAGCTGAACCGTCACCCAGAAGGCACCGAGCAGGTCGTACTGCCCGGAACTAAGAAAATCGAACACGATGCCCCGCGATCTCTCCTTGTTGGATCGTGGCGCGCGCCGCCGGCCGGAGCCGGCGGCGCGTCAGTCACTGCTGGCTCAGCCCTTTTCGGTGATGGCCGGGGCGGGGTCGGCCTTGTAGTTGGCCGGGCCGAGGTTGGCCTCCACGGCCTTCTGCCACGAGCCGTCCTTCTGCATCTTCTCCAGCGCGGCGTTGATCTTGCTCTGAAGGTCCTTGTCGCCCTTCTTGAGACCGATGCCATAGGGCTCGTCGCTCAGCTTGAGGCCGACGAGCTTGAACTTGCCCTGGTTCTCCTTCTGCGCGGCGTAACCCGCCAGGATGGTGCCGTCGGTCGTCAGGGCGTCGACGGCCTTGTTCTCCAGGCCGTTGAGGCACTCCGAGTAACCGCCGAGCGTCTGGAGGTTGGCCTTGGGGGCCAGCTTCTCCTTGACGTTCTGCGCGGAGGTGGAGCCGGTGACCGAGCAGAGCTTCTTGGAGTTGAGGTCCTCGACCTTGGTGATCGTGTTGTCGTCCGCGCGGACCAGCAGGTCCTGGTGGGCCATGAAGTACGGGCCCGCGAAGTCGACCTTCGCCTTGCGCTTGTCGTTGATCGTGTACGTACCGGCGACGAACTTCACGTCACCGTTGCTGATCAGGTTCTCGCGCTCGGCGCTGGGCGCCTGCTTGAACTCGATCTTGTCCTCGGTGTAGCCGAGCTCCTTGGCGACGTAACGGGCCACGTCCACGTCGAAGCCCGTGAACTTGCCGTCCTGCGTCTTCAGACCCATGCCGGGCTGGTCGTACTTGATACCGATGACGATCTTGTCGCCGTCCTTGCCCTTGCCGCCCTTCTCGCCGCCACAGGCCGAGAGGACGAGCGAGAGCGAGGCGACCGCCACGACGGCGGTGCTGACCTTGCGGAGCTTCATCGTGAACATCCCTTACGTCGTTGGAGCGTTGGTCGTCGGAGCCGTATCCCGCCTGGCAACGGTCGTACGGTGAAGGCAGTCGTCAGTGGTGCAGGATCTTCGACAGGAAGTCCTTGGCCCGGTCACTGCGAGGGTTGCTGAAGAACTGGTCCGGCGTGGCCTCTTCGACGATCTTTCCGTCGGCCATGAAAACGACCCGGTTCGCGGCCGAGCGGGCGAAGCCCATCTCGTGCGTGACGACGACCATGGTCATCCCGTCCCGCGCCAGTTGCTGCATGACTTCCAGGACCTCGTTGATCATTTCCGGGTCGAGCGCCGACGTGGGCTCGTCGAAGAGCATGACCTTCGGCTCCATGGCCAACGCCCGCGCGATGGCGACGCGTTGTTGCTGACCGCCGGAGAGCTGTGCCGGGTACTTGTCCGCCTGTGCGCCGACGCCCACCCGGTCCAGCAGGGCGCGGGCCTTGTCCTCCGCGGTCTTCTTGTCCGTCTTGCGGACCTTGATCTGGCCCAGCGTGACGTTCTCCAGGATCGTCTTGTGGGCGAAGAGGTTGAACGACTGGAACACCATGCCGACGTCGGAGCGCAGCCGCGCCAGCTCCTTGCCCTCCTGGGGCAGGGGCTTTCCGTCGATCCTGATGTCTCCTGAGTCGATCGTCTCCAGGCGGTTGATCGTGCGGCACAGCGTGGACTTCCCGGACCCGGAGGGTCCGATGACGACGACGACCTCGCCACGGGCGATGGTCAGGTCGATGTCCTGGAGCACATGCAGCGCGCCGAAGTGCTTGTTGACGTTGCTCAGCACGACCAGATCGCCCGACGCGGGTACCGCGTCCTCGACGCCCTTGGTCACTGAAACTCCGCTCATCGGCTTTTGCTCCGTCCTCCTCGGTTGGGAGGACCCTAGTCACCCAGTGCTACCAGCGTCATTACATCTGAGCGGAAATTGAGCATAACGATCCGGCCGCAACCGGACACTCTGCGTGAACGGGGCACGAGGTGGGGATACCGGCTCCATAACGGAACAAGCCCGTGACGGGAAGGGCCTTGACGCAGCGTGGCCGGATCGGCGTGGATGCCCTGGGGCCGTCCATCGGAAACGCTGTGGGCACGCGCCGGAACACACACCAGAACAGGGACGCGGGGGGAGGGCGAGGACCATGAGACTGCTGCTCGTCGAGGACGACAACCACGTCGCCGCCGCACTGTCCGCCGTCCTGACCCGGCACGGCTTCCAGGTCGTCCACGCCCGCAACGGCGAGGAGGCCCTCCAGGCCTTCCTCCCCGACGACCGCGGCCTCCAGGGGCAGGAGCCCTTCGGCGTCGTCCTGCTCGACCTCGGCCTGCCCGACCAGGACGGGTACGAGGTCTGCGGCAAGATCCGCAAGCGCACCGGCACCCCGGTGATCATGGTGACCGCGCGCGCCGACGTGCGCTCCCGGATCCACGGCCTCAACCTCGGGGCCGACGACTACGTCACCAAGCCGTACGACACCGGGGAACTCCTCGCCCGTATCCACGCGGTGAGCAGGCGCAACACCACCGGGGACGCGCCCGCCGCGGCCTCCGCCGCGACCGTCCGCCTCGGCCCCGTGGACATCGAACTGCCCACCCGGCGCGTCAGCGTCGACGGTACGGCCGTCCAACTGACCCGCAAGGAGTTCGACCTGCTGGCGCTGCTCGCCCAGCGGCCCGGGGTGGTCTTCCGCCGGGAGCAGATCATCAGCGAGGTGTGGCGCACCAGTTGGGAGGGCACCGGGCGCACCCTGGAGGTCCACGTCGCCTCGCTCCGCTCCAAGCTGCGGATGCCCGCCCTCATCGAGACCGTGCGCGGCGTCGGCTACCGGCTGGTCGCGCCGAGCGGCGCCCAGGCGTCCGCCGGTGCGGACCCCCAGGCGTCCGCCGGTGCGGACCCCCAGGCGTCCGCCGGTCCGGGCGCCCCGGACGGCGCCGGCCGTCCCGACACCGGCCGTCCCGACGCCCCGGGCGACGCCGGTGCGCCCCGGAACGCGTAACTCCTCGTGCGCACCCGCCTCCTCCCACTGCTGATCGTGCTGCTCGCGGGCATGCTGATCGCCTTCGGCTTTCCGCTCGCCGTACGGATGGCGGCCGCACAGCAGCAGCAGGTGGTCGTCGACCGCATCGACGACACCGCGCGCTTCGCCGCCCTCGCCCAGTTCGTCACCGACCGCCCGCCGACGGCAGGCGAGAGCGCCGCCGCCGAGGACGAGCGCCGCACCACCCTGGAGACCGAACTCGGCCGGTACCACGAGGTGTACGGAATCCGGGTCGGGGTCTTTCACCGCGGCGGCGACGCCATGGCCGCCGCCCCGCCCGGCTGGACAGTGCAGGCGGCGGGCAGGCTCGGCAAGGACGCCTTCCAGGAGGCCCTCGCCGGACGCCGCAGCCACGACCCGCCGCAGGTCTGGCCCTGGCAGGACCACACGCTGGTGGTGGCGTCGCCGGTGGTGCGGGACGGCGACGTGACGGCGGTGGTGGTCACCGAGTCGCCCACCGGGCACCTGCGGTCGCGCATCCTGCACGACTGGCTGCTGATCCTGGCGGGCGAGTCCGCCGCCCTGTTCGTGGCGATCGGGGCGGCCTTCCGGCTCACCGGCTGGGTCCTGCGTCCGGTACGGGTCCTGGACGCGGCCACGCACGACATCGCCACCGGACGCATGAACTCCCGGGTCGCGCCGGCGGGCGGCCCGCCGGAACTGCGCCGCCTCGCCCGCTCGTTCAACGAGATGGCCGACAACGTCGAGGACGTCCTGGAACAGCAGCGCGCCTTCGTCGCCGACGCCTCCCACCAACTGCGCAACCCCCTCTCCGCCCTCCTCCTGCGCATCGAACTGCTCGCCCTCGAACTCCCCGAGGGCAACGAGGAGATCGCCTCCGTGCGCACCGAGGGCAAGCGCCTGGCCCGCGTCCTGGACGACCTCCTCGACCTCGCCCAGGCCGAGCACGCCCCCGCCGACCTCCGCCTGGTCGACCTCGGCGAACTCGCCACCGAACGCGTCGCCGCCTGGGGGCCGCTCGCCGACGACAAGGGGGTGCGTCTGCTGCGCGACGGCCCCGAGGCCGTCACCGCGTGGGCGGACCCGGTGGCCCTCTCCAGCGCGCTCGACGCGGTGATCGACAACGCGCTGAAGTTCACGCCGCCCGGCGAGGAGGTCACGGTCACCGTCGCCCCGGGCGGTCACACCTGCACCGTCGTCGTCGCGGACGGCGGGCCGGGCCTCACCGAGGACGAGCTCGCCCGGGTCGGCGACCGGTTCTGGCGCAGCAACCGCCACCAGAACGTCAAGGGCTCCGGCCTCGGCCTCTCGATCTCCCGCGCACTGCTCCTCGCGGGCCGCGGCACGATCACGTACGACGCCAACGAACCCCGGGGCCTGCGCGTGACGGTGACCGTCCCGCGCACCGAGCCGTGAGCACCGCGTGCCGGTGACCGCCCCGGGCTCCGAGCCCTTGCGCGCCGGCGCGGCGAGGAGCTACGGCTTCACGGACCGGTAGTAGCGGGCCGCGCCCTCGTGCAGCGGCAGCGGGTCCGTGTAGATGGCCGTCCGCAGGTCCACCAACTGCGCCGCGTGCACCTGCCGCCCGATCCGGTCCCGGCTGGCGATCACCGTCTGCGTGAACCGCTCGGTCAGCACCGCGTCCGTGCGGTCCCGCGTCACCAGCAGGTTCGCCACCGCCACCGTCGGCACCGCCGCCTTGTTGCTGACGTGCGCGTACGCGTCGGCGGGCATCACTGCGGAGCGGTAGTAGCGGGTGGTGTCCCCGGGCTTCTGCAGCGCCTCCACCAGCTCGGGGCCGAGCGGAACCAGACGTACCGGCATCCGTCGCGACAGGTCGCGCACCGCGCTGGTGGGCAGCCCGCCCGACCAGAAGAAGGCGTCGATGCCGCCCTCCTCCAGCCGCCCCGGCATCGTGTCGATCCCTATCGACACCGGTTTCACGTCCCGCTCGGGGTCGAGCCCGGCGGCGGCCAGCAGCCGGTTCGACACCAGCCGCACCCCGGAGCCCTCCTGCCCGACGGCCACCCGCTTGTCCCGCAGGTCGCCGACGGCGCGGATCGCGGAGTTCGTCGGCACCACGAGCTGTACGTAGTCGTCGTACAGCCGCGCGCACCCGCGCAGCCCCCCGGCGCCCTCGCTGCCGTCGCGCTGGTACTTGGCGACGGCGTCCGCGGTCGCCACCGTGAAGTCGGCCTCGCCGCGCGCCACCCTCCGCAGGTTCTGCTGCGAGCCCTCGCTGGTGCGCAGCGTCACCCCGACCTTCGGCAGGTGCTGCCGCAGCGCCTCCTCCAGGAGCGTCCCGTACCGCTGGTAGACCCCGGTGGGCACCCCCGTGCTGAAGGTGATCCGCCCCTCCGGCGACGGCGTGCGGGACGGCAGCAGCCACCACAGCAGCAGCCCGCACACGGCGAGCAGCGCCGCCGCCCCCTGGAGGGCACGACGACGACCGATGCGGGGCAACGAGGGGAGCATGCGCGCGATCCTGCCAGCTCGACTCCCCGCCCGGCCAGAGGGAACCCGCACCGGCCCTCCGCGGAGGCCCCCGCGCGACACCCCGCACCCGGCGCGCCCCGTACCCTGGTGGGCGAGATGAGCGAGAAGACATACGAGGTGCGCACTTACGGGTGCCAGATGAACGTCCACGACTCCGAGCGCCTGTCGGGCCTCCTGGAGGGCGCGGGATACGTCCGTGCGCCCGAAGGGGCCGACGGTGACGCCGACGTCGTGGTCTTCAACACGTGCGCGGTCCGGGAGAACGCCGACAACAAGCTGTACGGCAATCTCGGGCGGCTCGCGCCGATGAAGACCAAGCGGCCCGGCATGCAGATCGCCGTCGGCGGCTGCCTGGCGCAGAAGGACCGCGACACCATCACGCAGCGGGCCCCCTGGGTGGACGTCGTCTTCGGCACGCACAACATCGGCAAGCTGCCGGTGCTGCTGGAGCGCGCCCGCGTCCAGGAGGAGGCGCAGGTCGAGATCGCCGAGTCGCTGGAGGCGTTCCCCTCGACGCTGCCCACGCGCCGCGAGAGCGCCTACGCCGCCTGGGTCTCCATCTCGGTCGGCTGCAACAACACCTGCACCTTCTGCATCGTGCCCGCCCTGCGCGGCAAGGAGAAGGACCGCAGGACCGGCGACATCCTCGCCGAGATCGAGGCCCTGGTCGCCGAGGGCGTCTCCGAGATCACGCTGCTCGGCCAGAACGTGAACGCGTACGGCTCCGACATCGGCGACCGCGAGGCCTTCAGCAAGCTGCTGCGCGCCTGCGGGAAGATCGAGGGCCTGGAGCGCGTCCGCTTCACCTCGCCGCACCCGCGCGACTTCACCGACGACGTCATCGCCGCCATGGCGGAGACGCCGAACGTCATGCCGCAGCTGCACATGCCGCTGCAGTCCGGCTCGGACACGATCCTCAAGGCGATGCGCCGCTCGTACCGCCAGGAGCGCTTCCTCGGGATCATCGAGCGGGTGCGCGCCGCGATGCCGGACGCCGCCATCTCCACCGACATCATCGTGGGCTTCCCCGGCGAGACCGAGGAGGACTTCCAGCAGACGCTGCACACGGTCCGCGAGGCCCGCTTCACCAACGCCTTCACCTTCCAGTACTCCATCCGCCCCGGCACCCCCGCGGCCACCATGGACGGCCAGATCCCCAAGGAGGTCGTCCAGGAGCGCTACCTGCGGCTGGTCGCCCTCCAGGAGGAGATCTCCTGGGAGGAGAACAAGAAGCAGGTCGGCCGCACCCTGGAGGTCATGGTCGCCGAGGGCGAGGGCCGCAAGGACGGTGCGACGCTGCGCCTGTCGGGCCGTGCCCCGGACAACCGCCTGGTGCACTTCACCAAGCCCGACCAGGACGTGCGCCCCGGCGACGTGGTGACCGTCGGGATCACCTACGCCGCCCCGCACCACCTGCTCGCCGAGGGCGAGGCCAAGGCCGTGCGCCGCACCCGCGCCGGCGACGCCTGGGAGAAGCGCAACGCCGAGCCGCAGCAGGGCCCCGGCGTCATGCTGGGCCTGCCGAAGATCGGCGTGCCGGAACCCCTGCCGGCGGCGACCGGCGGGTGCAGCATCGCCTGACGGTCACCGGCGGGGTCCTGCGGGGCCGCCGGGCCCGCAGGTTTGTGAGGCCGCGGGTCCACGGCCCCTCGGCCCCGCAGGTCCGCCCCGGGCCCGCGCGGGCTGCCGCGTTAGGCTGCCGCTCATGCTCGTAGCCGCTGCCGTATGCCCCTGTCCGCCGCTGCTCGTCCCCGAGGTCGCCGCCGGTGCCGCACCGGAACTGGACACCGCCCGGAACGCCTGCGCGGACGCCCTGGGAGTGCTCGCCGCCTCCCGGCCCGACCTGCTCGTCGTGGCCGGACCCGCCGGGCAGGACCGGCGCGGCCCGCACCCCGGGGGCGCCCGGGGGAGCTTCGGGGGCTTCGGCGTGGGCCTGGAGGTGCGCCTCGGCGAGGACACCCCCGAGGGGGCCGCGGCCGGGCCCCTGCCGGACTCGCTCGCGGTGGGCGCCTGGCTCCTCGGCCGTACGGGGTGGAACGGCGCTCCCGTCGAGGGCCTGGGCGTCGGGGAGTCCCTGGAGGCCGCCCGCTGCGCCGACGCCGGCCGGGAGCTGGCCCGGCGGGCGGACCGGGTGGCGCTCCTGGTGATGGGCGACGGCAGCGCCTGCCGCACGCTCAAGGCCCCCGGCTACCTGGACGAGCGCGCCGAGGACTTCGACGCCGGGGCCGCCCGCGCGCTGGGCGACGCCGACACCGCCGCGCTGCTGGCGCTGGACGCCGGCCTGGCGCGGGCCCTGAAGGTGTCCGGCCGGGCCCCCTGGCAGGTGCTCGCAGGCGCCGCGGCGGGGACGGACCTGGGCGGGCGCCTGCTGTACGCGGAGGCTCCCTACGGGGTGGGCTACTTCGTGGCGGCCTGGTCCTGACCTGGACCGGTCGCCCGCTGCCCGGTGGAGCCGCCGAGGTGTGCTTCGTGGCACGGGAACGGCCGCGGAACCGAAAGGGTTCCGCGGCCGTTCCCGTGCGCGCGCCGGACCGTCAGGAAGCCGGCGGCGGAGGCGGCGGAGTGCCGCCGTCGTCCTTGGCCGAGAGACGGTCCAGGGCGTCCTTCGCCTTGCCCGTGCCCGACTGGATCTGGTTGCTGTACTTGCCCTTGGTCTTGGAGTCGACCGCCTGAGCCGCCTTGTCGAGGCCCTGCTCGATCTTGCCCCCGTGCTGCTGCGCGAGGTCCGCGGCCTTCTCCTTGGCCGGAGCCAGCTTGGCCTTCAAATTGTCCAGGAAGCCCATGGGTTCACCTTCCCTCGTGGGAATCGTTCGGTTTCACGTCCGGGCCGGTCCGTGAGGGCGGAGCCGATCCGGGCTACTTGCGGGCGCTTTCGCCGACCTCATTGTCCGCGGCCTCGTCCGCGGACTGCTGCTTGGGGATCTCCGTCCCCTCCGTGTCGTCCGCACCGGCCGCCGCCTCCGCGGCCTCCGGAGCGTCCTTGGCGGCCTCGGCCCGGACGTCCGCCGCGGCGCTCTCCGGAGCCTTCGCCCCGGACTGCGCCTCGTCGGCCTTCTCCGCGGAAGCGGCCGCGGCGGGGGCGTCGGCCGACGGAGCGGCGGTCTGCTCCGCCTCGGCCGACGCCGCTGCGGCGTTCTCAGGATTCTTGGACTTGCGGCGGAACATTGCAAAAACGCCCATAACTACTCCATAACGTACTCGTGTGGGCGAAATACCGCGCTTTCCGGGGCGTCCCATTGCGCCGCCCGGAGAAACCGGTGCGTGAAACCGGCGTGCGGAACCTCGCAACAGGCAACGAACCCGCAGGTGTGCCGTCACGTCGCTCGTTCGGGGACACTCCCCGGTGTTTGCGAGACTGGGGCGGTGAGAACAGCAGCTCCCGCACCGCGGGTCATCGCCGTCGTCGGCCCCACCGCGGCCGGCAAGTCCGATCTGGGCGTCGCCCTCGCCCGGCATTTCGGCGGCGAGGTCGTCAACGCCGACTCCATGCAGCTCTACCGGGGGATGGACATCGGCACCGCGAAGCTGACGCCCGAGGAGCGCGGCGGCATCCCGCACCACCTCCTCGACATCTGGGACGTCACCGTCACGGCGAACGTCGCCGAGTACCAGCGACTCGCCCGCAGGGAGATCGACCGCCTCCTCGCCGAGGGCCGCACCCCCGTCCTCGTCGGCGGCTCCGGCCTGTACGTGAAGGGTGCCATCGACGCCATGGAGTTCCCGGGCACCGACCCCGGGGTGCGCGCCCGCCTGGAGGCGGAACTCGCCGCCGAGGGCCCCGGGGCGCTCCACCTGAGGCTCGCCGCCGCCGACCCCGACGCCGCCCGCGCGATCCTTCCCAGCAACGGCCGCCGCATCGTCCGCGCCCTCGAAGTGATCGAGATCACCGGGCGCCCCTTCACCGCCAACCTCCCCGGTCACGAGTCGGTGTACGACACCGTGCAGATCGGCGTCGACGTGGCCCGCCCCGAACTCGACGAGCGCATCGCCACCCGCGTGGACCGCATGTGGGAGGCGGGCCTGGTGGCGGAGGTGCGCGCCCTGGAGGCACAGGGGCTGCGCGAGGGCGTCACCGCCTCGCGCGCCCTGGGGTACCAACAGGTGCTCGCCGCCCTCGCGGGGGAGTGCACCGAGGAGGAGGCGCGGGCCGAGACCGTGCGCGCCACCAAGCGGTTCGCCCGCCGTCAGGACTCCTGGTTCCGGCGCGATCCGCGGGTCCACTGGCTGAGCGGCGCGGCCGAGCACCGCGCGGAACTCCCGCACCTGGCGCTGGCGTTGCTCGAACGAGCGGTCACAGCCTGATCACGTGATGGCATCGGGACGCTTCTCCCGTCAATGGGGCGCCCGCGCGCGTGCCATCATCGAGCTTCGATCGACTGTTGGAGTCCGAGTGGGAGGGCGCGTGGCGATGGAGGCCGGCCCTCGCGACAGAGCACAGGAAGAACCGGAGCGGTTGAGTCCTGACGGGCCCGAAGAGCTGAGTCCTGACGGACCCGACGACCGGCCCCGGCTGCCGGGCGAGCACTCCCAGGTGCCGGAGCTGACAGAGCTGTCGGAGGGGCCCGGGCTGCCCGCCCCCGAGGCGGAGGTCGAGGTCGAGCTGCGCCCGCAGCGGCGCCTGCGGATCTGGCAGCTCGCCCCCATCGTCGGGCTCGCGGCGGTCGGCTCGCTGATGTTCGCCTTCCCGCTCGCCTTCGAGATCGGCGACGGCGGCGCGGTCGTCGCCATGCTCGGACTGCTGATCAGTTGCTGCGCGGCGGGCTGGGGCATGATGGCCGCCCGCCGGGTCGGCTACACCTGGCCCGGACTGCCCGCCAAGGGGACCGGCGGCCGCGCGAACTGGCGCGTCGCGCTCCTGTACGCGGCGGTGTGCGTGGCACTCGTCGCCCTGGCGGTCTGGCGCGTGGCCCGGCTCCGCTGAGCCCTGCCGCAGCGGGCGGCCCCGTCGCGGCCGGGACTCCCTTCGCGGCGGGCTGATCCCCGTCCCGGTGGGCCGTGGAAGATCCGTTGTCCGGGCCGCCCCGTACGATGGACCGCGTGACCACCGCACCCGCCGCCCCCGCGCCGATCGCCTTCCTCAAGGGCCATGGAACCGAGAACGACTTCGTGATCGTTCCGGACCCGGACAACGCCCTGGACCTGCCGCCGGCCGTGGTCGCCGGGCTGTGCGACCGCCGGGCCGGAATCGGCGGCGACGGACTGCTGCACGTCGTGCGCTGCGCGGCGCACCCGGACGCGCGGGCGATGGCCGGCGAGGCCGAGTGGTTCATGGACTACCGCAACGCCGACGGCTCCGTCGCCGAGATGTGCGGCAACGGCGTACGCGTCTTCGCCCGGTACCTCCAGCACGCCGGAACCGTCGGCAGCGGCGACCTCGCCGTCGCGACCCGGGACGGCGTCAAGCACGTCCACCTCGACAAGAACGGCGACGTCACCGTCTCCATGGGCCGCGCGGTCCTCCCCGCGGGCGACGTCACCGTCTCCGTCGACGGCCGCCAGTGGCCCGCCACCCACGTGAACATGGGCAACCCGCACGCGGTCGCCTTCGTCGAGGACCTCGCCCACGCCGGGACCCTCCACGACCCTCCGCCGTTCAGCCCCGCGAGCGCCTACCCCCACGGGGTCAACGTCGAGTTCGTCGTCGACCGGGGCCCGCGCCACGTCGCGATGCGCGTGCACGAGCGCGGGGCCGCCGAGACCCGCTCCTGCGGCACCGGCGCGTGCGCCGTCGCGGTGGCCGCCGCCCGGCGCGACGGGGCCGACCCGGCCGTCACCGGCGCCCCCGTGACGTACACCGTGGACGTGCTCGGCGGACGTCTGGTGATCACCGAACGACCGGACGGCTCCGTCGAGATGACCGGCCCGGCGGTGATCGTCGCCGAGGGGCAGATCGACCCCTCCTGGATCGAAGGGGTGCAAAACGGCCACGCCTGAACGTTCGCTCGAATGGGTGATCCGATTCACGCCGGGCAGGACCCGGTCAGCACCGCATGGTGGGCTCGGTAGCATCAAGCACCGGCCCGGACGGGACACTCCCGACGAAGGCAGGGGGAGCCACCACCCGCCCGCCGCCGGTCGAGGCTGCCGGAGGTGCCCATGAGTGCAGAGGCCACCAATCCCAACGGTGTGTCCCCGGAGTTCCGCCCGCTGACCCAGCCGGCGGCCCTCCCGAAGACCGCCCAGGGCCGCAGGCGCGGCCGTCCCAGGATCGATCTGCGGCGGCTGGGCCGGGCCGCGCTGCTCGGTCCCACCACGCGCGGCCGGACCCCGGACGCCATCGCCCATGTGGCCGAGGCCCACCGCGCCCACCATCCGGACGCCGACCTGTCGATCCTCAGCCGCGCCTACGTGCTCGCCGAGTCCTCGCACCGCGGCCAGATGCGCAAGAGCGGCGAGCCGTACATCACGCACCCGCTGGCCGTCACCCTGATCCTGGCCGAACTGGGCGCCGAGACCACCACCCTGACCGCCTCCCTCCTCCACGACACCGTGGAGGACACCGAGGTGACGCTCGACCAGGTGCGCGAACAGTTCGGCAACGAGGTCTGCTTCCTCGTCGACGGCGTCACCAAGCTGGAGAAGGTCGACTACGGGGCCGCCGCCGAGCCCGAGACCTTCCGCAAGATGCTCGTCGCCACCGGCAACGACGTACGCGTGATGTCGATCAAACTCGCCGACCGGCTGCACAACATGCGCACGCTCGGTGTGATGCGCCCCGAGAAACAGGCGCGCATCGCCAAGGTCACCCACGACGTCCTCATCCCGCTCGCCGAACGGCTCGGCGTCCAGGCGCTCAAGACCGAACTCGAAGACCTCGTCTTCGCGATCCTCCAGCCCGACGACTACGCCCGCACCCGCGCCCTCATCGACGGCAACGCCGCCGGGGGCGACCCGCTCGCCCCCATCGCCGAGAACGTGCGCGGCGTCCTCAAGGAGGCGGGCATCACCGCCGAGGTCCTCGTCCGGCCCCGGCACTCGGTCTCCGTGCACCGGGTCTCGCGCAAGCGCGGCGAACTGCGCGGCACGGACTTCGGCCGCCTGCTGGTCCTGGTCGGCGAGGACGCCGACTGCTACGCGGTCCTCGGCGAACTGCACACCTGCTTCACGCCGGTGATCTCCGAGTTCAAGGACTTCATCGCCTCGCCCAAGTTCAACCTGTACCAGTCGCTGCACACCGCCGTCGCGGGCGCCGACGGGGCGGTCGCCGAGATCCTCATCCGTACGCATCAGATGCACAAGGTGGCGGAGGCCGGCGTCGTCGCCCTCGGCAACCCCTACGCGCAGCCCGACGGCAGCGACGCCGCCGCCGACGGCGAGCGGGCCGACCCCACCAGGCCCGGCTGGCTGTCGCGGCTGCTGGAGTGGCAGGAGTCCACCCCCGACCCCGACGCCTTCTGGTCCTCGCTGCGCGCCGACCTCGCGCAGGACCGCGAGATCACCGTGTTCCGCTCCGACGGCGGCACCCTGGGACTGCCCGCCGGGGCAAGCTGCGTGGACGCCGCGTACGCGCAGTACGGAGAGGCCGCGCACGCCTGCATCGGCGCCCGCGTCAACGGCCGCCTGGCCACCCTCAGCACCGTGCTGCGCGACGGCGACAGCGTGGAGCTGCTGCTCGCGCACGACGCCGCCTCCGGCCCCTCGCCCGACTGGCTGGAGCACGCCCGGACCCCGGCCGCCCGCATCGCCATCGAGGGCTGGCTCGCCGACGCGGACAGCGCGCACGACGCGGGACCGCCGAAGGGCGCGCAGCCGGGCGCGGAGACCGTCAGGGCGACCGGGGCCGCGCCCGCCCTGCCGTGTGCCCCGGCGGCCGCCGAGGGCGACTCACGGCCCGTCGTGGACAACGCCGTGGCGGACCTGCCGGACGCCGGCGTGCGGCTCGCCGGGTGTTGTACGCCCGTACCGCCCGACCAGGTGCTCGGCTTCGTCGTCCGGGGCGGTGTCGTCACCGTGCACCGGGAGGGCTGCGCCGCCGTCGCCCGGATGCGGGCCCTGGGCCGCGAACCGGTCGGGGTGCGCTGGCAGGAGGGCACCGCGGAGCTGCGCGTCACCCTGGTCGCCGAGTCCTTCGGCCGGCCGCACCTGCTGGCCGACCTCACCGAGGCGATCGCCACGGCCGGCGCCGAGGTGGTCTCCGCCACCGTGGAGCCGCCGTCGGAGCAGCGGGTGCGGCACACGTACACCCTGCAGCTCTCCGACGCCGCCGGACTCCCGGCGCTGATGCGCGCCATGCGGGAGGTCGCCGGCGTGTACGACGTCAGCCGCGCGCAGCACCCGGCGACGGCCTGACGCCGCTCCGGGGGAGTGGGCGGGCCAGCCCGGCCGACCCCGTTCGAGTGGTGCGGTGCGTGCCGTCCCCGCTCCCGGACTTCGACGCTGATAGCGGTGGTGCATGCTGCTCACCTCCCGGCGCCTGCGCGCCGCCCTGCTGGCCGTCGCCTCCGCGTCCCTCGTCGGCGCCGCCCTGCCCGCACCCGTCCCCCTGGGGATCGGCGACCCCCTCTTCCCGCACCTGGGCAATCCCGGCTACGACGTCCTCTCGTACGACATCGGACTCACCTACGGCGGTGACAACAGCGAGCCGCTGGAGGCGGTGACCCGGATCGAGGCGCGGGCGGCCCAGACGCTGGAGCAGGTCAATCTCGACTTCGCGCGCGGCACCGTGCGGTCCGTCGAGGTGAACGGCGCGCACGCGGCGTTCGCCACGACCGGCGAGGACCTGGTGATCACCCCGGCGAAGCCCGTGCGCCGGGGAACCCGCACCGTCATCACCGTCCAGCACACCAGCGACCCCGTCGGCGACGCCTCCGACGGCGGCTGGGTGCGCACCGGTGACGGACTCGCCATGGCCAACCAGGCGGACGCCGCGCACCGGGTGTTCCCCTGCAACGACCACCCCTCCGACAAGGCGTACTTCACCTTCCGGGTGACCGCGCCCAAGGGCCGCACCGTCGTCACCAACGGACTGCCCGCCGCGAAGCCCCGCGCGGCGAAGGGTGCCGAGGGGGCCGTGGTCTGGTCGTACCGCACCAGCCACCCCATGGCCACCGAACTCGCCCAGGTGTCGATCGGCACGTCCGCCGTCCTGCACCGCGAGGGGCCGCACGGGCTGCCCGTGCGGGACGTGGTCCCGGCCGCCGACGCGAAGACGCTGGAGCCGTGGCTGAAGAAGACCCCGGCACACCTGGAGTGGATGGAGAAGCGCGTCGGGCGCTATCCGTTCGAGACGTACGGAGTGCTGGTCGCGGCGGCCGACACCGGCTTCGAGCTGGAGACGCAGACGCTGTCGCTCTTCGAGCGCTCCCTGTTCACCGGTACCGGACGCCCGGAGTGGTACGTCGAATCGATCATGGTGCACGAGCTGGCCCACCACTGGTTCGGCAACAGCGTCTCACCGCGCTCCTGGTCGGACCTGTGGCTCAACGAGGGGCACGCCACCTGGTACGAGGCGCTGTACGCGGACCAGGAGCGCCCCCTTGAGCAGCGCATGAAGGCGGCGTACGCCAACTCCGACGCCTGGCGCCGCGCGGGCGGACCGCCGGCCGCACCGAAGCCCTCGCAGCCCGGCCAGAAGATCAGCATCTTCCGGCCGGTCGTGTACGAGGGCAGCGCGCTCGTGCTGTACGCGCTGCGCCAGGAGATCGGGGCGGAGGCCTTCGAGACGGTCGAACGGCGCTGGGTGCGCGAGCACCGCGACGCGGTGGCCGCCACGTCCGACTTCGTGGAGCTCTCCTCGGAGGTCGCCGGACGGGATCTCTCCGGGTTCTTCCGGAGCTGGCTGTACGGACCGACCACCCCGCCGATGCCCGGCCACCCCGACTGGCGGAGCGCCGCGCCCGAGGGCCCGGGGAAGCAGCGCTGAGGACGGCCGCGAACGGCCGGGGCGGCCGGCGCGGCGGGCCGCAGCCCGTGTGCGGTGGGCCGTAAACCCGTGTGACGACAGGGCCGTGCCGTGCGACCATCGACGGGTCGACGGCACGGCCGGGTGGAAGAACCGATTCCGGGAAACGGGCGGAAAACACCGGCGTCCCCCGGGAATCATCCGGGACCGTCACGCGTTGTGACTGTCGACGGGACCCACCGGTCTCCCCGTGAGGGGGGTCCGCGGCCCCTTCCCCGATCGCACTACGACGTTAGGACCCAATGACCCCCTCCACTTCTTCCCCTTCCACGAACGACAACATCACAGACAGCCTGCGGGCCGATGCCCTGATGGAAGAGGACGTCGCCTGGAGCCACGAGATCGACGGAGAGCGGGACGGCGACCAGTTCGACCGCTCCGAGCGCGCCGCGCTGCGCCGCGTGGCCGGCCTCTCCACCGAGCTCGAGGACGTCACCGAAGTCGAGTACCGGCAGCTGCGCCTGGAGCGCGTCGTGCTGGTCGGTGTGTGGACCTCGGGGACCGCGCAGGACGCGGACAACTCCCTCGCGGAGCTGGCGGCGCTCGCCGAGACCGCCGGAGCCCTCGTGCTCGACGGTGTCGTGCAGCGGCGCGACAAGCCCGACCCGGCGACGTACATCGGCTCGGGCAAGGCGCAGGAACTGCGGGACATCGTCCTGGAGACCGGCGCCGACACCGTGGTCTGCGACGGTGAGCTGAGCCCCGGCCAGCTCATCCACCTCGAAGACGTCGTCAAGGTCAAGGTGGTCGACCGCACCGCCCTGATCCTGGACATCTTCGCCCAGCACGCCAAGTCCCGCGAGGGCAAGGCGCAGGTCGCCCTGGCGCAGATGCAGTACATGCTGCCCAGGCTCCGGGGCTGGGGCCAGTCGCTCTCCCGTCAGATGGGCGGCGGCGGCGGTGGCGGCATGGCCACGCGTGGTCCCGGTGAGACCAAGATCGAGACCGACCGGCGGCGGATCCGCGAGAAGATGGCGAAGATGCGCCGGGAGATCGCGGAGATGAAGACCGGCCGCGACCTCAAGCGCCAGGAACGCAGGCGCAACAAGGTGCCCTCGGTCGCCATCGCCGGATACACCAACGCGGGCAAGTCCTCGCTGCTCAACCGCCTCACGGGCGCGGGCGTGCTGGTGGAGAACGCGCTGTTCGCCACCCTCGACCCGACCGTGCGCCGGGCCGAGACGCCCAGCGGGCGGCTCTACACGCTGGCGGACACCGTCGGATTCGTCCGGCACCTGCCGCACCACATCGTCGAGGCGTTCCGCTCCACCATGGAGGAGGTCGGCGACTCCGACCTCATCCTGCACGTGGTGGACGGCTCGCACCCGGCGCCGGAGGAGCAGCTGGCCGCCGTGCGCGAGGTGATCCGTGACGTCGGCGCGCTCGACGTCCCGGAGATCGTCGTCATCAACAAGGCGGACGCGGCCGACCCGGTCGTCCTCCAGCGGCTGCTGCGCATCGAGAAGCGCGCCATCGCGGTCTCGGCCCGCTCGGGTCAGGGCATCGAGGAGCTCCTGGAGCTCATCGACCGCGAACTGCCGCGCCCCTCGGTCGAGGTCGAGGTGCTCGTGCCGTACATCCAGGGCGCCCTGGTCTCGCGGGCGCACGCCGAGGGCGAGGTGATCTCCGAGGAGCACACCGAGGAGGGCACGCTGCTCAAGGCCCGGGTGCACGAGGAACTGGCGGCGGAGTTCGCCACGTTCCTGCCGGCCGCCTCCTGAGCGACGGCAGGCGCGTGCGGCCCGGCGTCGCGCGGTGAGCCGCGTGCGGCCCCGCGTCGTACGGTGAACGAAGGCCGGTGGCCCGCACCCTCATCATGAGGGTGCGGGCCACCGGCCTTTCGCGTGCGGGCCGCCTCAGCTCCTGCCGAACCGCCTGCTCACCGTCGTGTAGACCTGCTCCGCCCCCCTGCCCAGCCGCGGGCCGGCCAGCCAGCCGCCGGTGACCGGCTTGATCGAGGTGTTGGAGACCAGCTTCAGCCCGCCGGTCCCGTCGTTGACGAACCAGCCGCCGCCGGACGAACCGCCGGTCATGGTGCAGCCGATGCGGTGCATCGTCGGCGTGGTCGGGCTCAGCGACAGCCTGCCCGGCCGGTCCACGCACTTGTGCATGACGTAGCCGTTGTACGGCGCGCCCGCCGGATAGCCCCAGGCGCCCATCGCGCTGATCCGGCGGGTGTCGGGAGCCCGGAAGTCGACCGCCACCGCGGTGCCGACGGTCTCCTCCAGCGACCTGCCGCCCTTCTGCGGCTTCACGTGCATGACCGCGTAGTCGTACGGAGCGCCGCTGCCGCCGGTCGGGCCGCCGCCCCGGATCCACTCGCCGGAGGTCGTCACCCAGTCCGCCCAGTAGGCGCCGTAGGGGGCCTCCTCCCGCGGCGGGGCCGCTTGGAGCGCGCCGGGCGCCAGGGCGTTGTTGTTGTACGCCGGGACGAAGACGATGTTGCGGTACCAGCCGCCCGTGCCGCCCGCGTGCACGCAGTGCCCGGCCGTCCAGACGAGGTTGGACCTCCCGGGGTTGTTCACGTCCTTGACGACGGTTCCGGAGCAGACCATGGAGCCCTGCGGGGAGTCGAAGAAGAGCTTCCCCACCGGAGCGCCGTGCCGGGTGTACGGGGTCTTCTCGGGCTGCGCCCGCACCGGACGCGGCGTCGGATCGCTCACGCCCTGACCGCTGGAGAGGTCACTGGCGGTCATCGTCTTCGCCGGGTCCTTGGCGGTGCGCATCCGCTCCGGTTTCCACAGCCCCTCGATGACCGGGTTGACGAAGTCCTTGGCCTCGCGCAGCCAGGTGTCCTTGTTCCAGTTCCGCCACTCCCCGTTCTTCCACTTCTCGGGGTCGACGCCGTGTTCCCTGAGCTTGTCGGCGAGGTCCTTGGGCAGGGCGTGGTCACCGTCGCCCGCGGGGGCGGGAGCCGAGGCGGCCGGGGAGGACGGCTTGTCGCCGCCGGCCTTGTTCTCGGTGGGGCCGCAGGCCGTGGCCGTCAGCGCGAGCGCCGCGACGAGGCCGGTGGCGGCCAGCAGCGGACGTATGGATGGCATGGAGACGTTTCCCCCTGGAGGTACCGGACGCGCCGAGGTGTCATGCGCGTGTCATGCGTGGGCGCGGAACGTGCGCAACTGTCGTACGGAAGGGCGGCGGACGGGACCCGTTGCAGGTCACAGGCCGGATGCCCGTGCGGGCGCACCGGAGCGGCGCGCCCGCACGGAGGGGCTCAGCGAGAGCCGGCCTTCTCGTAGATGGCCTTGGCCTCGGGGCCGAGCCGCGGGCCGGCCAGCCAACCCGCGGTGACCGGGCCGATCGAGGTGTTGGAGACCAGCGCGGGCTTGCCGTCCTGGCCCCGCGCCACCCAGCCGCCGCCGGACGAGCCGCCGGTCATGCTGCAGCCGATGCGGTACATCGTGGGCTGGGCGGGCTTGATCGCGAGCCGGCCGGGCTTGTCCTCGCACTGGTACATGCGCTCGCCGTCGAAGGGCGGCGCCGCCGGGTAGCCGGTCGCCTCCATGCTCGCGATCTTCGGCACGGCCGGAGCGTCGAAATCGACCGGGAGCGCCGAACCGACCGTCTCCTCCAGGGATTTGCCCGCGCCCTTCTCCGAGGTCACGCTCAGCACCGCGAAGTCGTACGGAGCGCCGTTGCCGCCCGTCGGGCCGCCCTGGGAGATCCACTGGGCGGAGGTGTAGGCCCGCTTGGCCCACCACACGCCGTACGGCGCGACCTGCTCGCGGGTCGTCTCCTTGGAGACGGCGCGGGCCCCGTCGTTGTACGAGGGAACGAAGGCGACGTTGCGGTACCAGCCGCCCTTCGCGCCCGCGTGCACGCAGTGGCCCGCGGTCCACACCAGGTTGGACCTGCCCGGGTGCGCCGGGTCCCGCACGACCGTGGCGGAGCAGGACATGGACCCCTCGGGGCCGTCGAAGAGCAGCCGGCCCGACTCCGGGGCGGCGGAGTGGTACGGGGCCTTGGCGGCCTTCGCCGGGAGGCGGGCGGGGACCGGGTCGGTGACGCCCGCGTCCCCCGAGATGTCATTGGCGACGGGCTGCTTCGGAGGCTTCTCGGCCTCCTTCATGCGGTCCGGGTTCCACAGCCCCGCGATGATCGGATTGACGAAGTCCTCGGCCTCGCGCAGCCAGTCGTCCTTGTTCCAGTTCTTCCACTCGCCGTTCTTCCACTTGTCCAGGTCGATCCCGTGCTCCTTGAGCCGGTCCTTGAGGTCGTCCGGGATCTGGATCTTGTCGTCGCCCGAACCGCCCGCCGCAGCCGCCGAGCCGGTGGCCGGGGCGGCCGGCGCACCGGCGGCGCCGTCGTCGGTCGGCCCGCAGGCAGTGACGGTCAGGGCGAGCGCGGCGGCGAGTCCCGCGGCGGACATCAAGGGCGCACTGGCGCGACGTGCGCTCCTCCCCTGACGAGCGGCGCGGGTCGGGCGTATGGGTCGCATCTCTGGAATCCCCCTGGGACTTCGAACATGACGGGCGAGGCGGTACGGCTCGGGCGGCGCCACCGGCGCGGTGCCGCCGGCGCCGGAGACCGGCCACCACTATGCCGGTGCCGGAGGGGACGGCCAACGGCAGGGCGGCGGTTCCCCCGCCGGAAGGATCTTCTGATTGCCCGTGATCCTTCGGGGTCACTGTCGTTGATACGTACGAGGGACACCCGGTCGGCGTTCAACCCTGCGGGGCGAAGTGTGCCGAACCGGACAAAAGGCACAGCTTGGGGGAGGACCAGCAGTCGTGGCCGTGACCGAACCTGCTCCGGCGCTCGTCGCGCAACCGGGTGCCGCCCCGCCGCCCGACGGGCCCGACCGGGCCACCGTCGACCGCCCGGCCGTGCCGGACCGCCCGACCGTCGCGCACGAGGGCATCCTGCGGCGGCAGTCCCTGCGCGAGTCCGCCGCCCGGACGTACGCGCGCTCACTGCCGATCGTTCCCGTACGCGCGCGCGGGCTGACCATCGAGGGGGCGGACGGGCGGCGGTACCTCGACTGCCTCTCCGGGGCCGGGACCCTGGCGCTCGGGCACAACCACCCGGTGGTCCTCGAAGCGATCAAGAAGGTCATCGACTCCGGAGCCCCGCTGCACGTCCTGGACCTCGCCACCCCCGTCAAGGACGCCTTCACCACCGAGCTGTTCGCGACCCTGCCGCCCGGACTCGCCGCCGACGCGCGGGTGCAGTTCTGCGGCCCGGCCGGGACCGACGCCGTGGAGGCCGCGCTGAAGCTGGTGCGCACCGCCACGGGCCGCAGCGGACTGCTGACGTTCACCGGGGCCTACCACGGCATGACCGCCGGGGCGCTCGACGCGTCGGGAGGCGCGCAGGACGTGCGCGTGACGCGGCTGCCCTACCCGTACGACTACCGCTGCCCGTTCGGGACCGGCGGCGCGCGGGGGGCCGCGCTCGCCGCGCGCTGGACGCGGAGCCTGCTGGACGACCCCAAGGGCGGGGTGCCGCGGCCCGCCGGGATGATCCTCGAACCGGTGCAGGGCGAGGGCGGTGTGATCCCGGCGCCGGACGACTGGCTGCGCAGGATGCGGGAGATCACCGCGGCCCGGCAGATCCCGCTGATCGCGGACGAGGTGCAGACCGGGGTGGGCAGGACCGGCGCGTTCTGGGCGGTCGAGCACAGCGGGATCGTGCCGGACGTCATGGTGATGTCCAAGGCCATCGGCGGCAGCCTGCCGCTCGCCGTCATCGTGTACCGGGCCGAGCTCGACACCTGGCGGCCCGGCGCGCACGCGGGCACCTTCCGGGGCAACCAGCTCGCCATGGCCGCGGGCGCCGCCACCCTGCGGTACGTACGGGAGAACGGGCTCGCGGAGCGGGCCGGGTCCCTCGGCGAGCGCATGCTCGCCCGACTGCGCGCCCTGGCCGCGGAGTATCCGGTGATCGGCGACGTCAGGGGCCGCGGGCTGATGATCGGCGTCGAACTGGTCGACCCCGAGGGCCAGTCGGCCGCCCCCGCCGGGGACGCCCCCGCGACGGACCCGGCCGACGGCGGGGCGGAGCGCGATCCCGCGCCCGCAGCACCCGCGCTCGCCGCCGCCGTGCAGCAGGAGTGCCTGCGGCGCGGGCTGATCGTCGAGGTCGGCGGCCGGCACTCGGCGGTCGTACGGCTGCTGCCGCCGCTCACCCTCACCGACGAACAGGCCGTCGCCGTACTGGACCGGTTCGCCGACGCCCTCGCCGCCGCCGTCGTGCGTGCCCCGCACCGCGCGGGGCCGCACGGCCCGGGACCGTACCGCCAGGAGCAGCACCGCCAGGAACCCACCGGCACATCGCGCTGACACCGGCCCACGCCGGAACAACCTCACAAGGAAGCCCTCCGTGAACCCCACTCCCGCACCCGACACCGATGAGGACACCGCAGTCGAAGCCGAGGCAGGCCACGGGGCCGGGACGGCCGGCCCGGGCTCGTCCGGCACGACCGCGTCAGCGACGGCCGACCAGACCGGCTCAGCGACGGCCGACCCGACCGGTTCAGCGACAGCCGGCTCGCCCGCGTCAGCGACGGCCGGTCCCGCCGGGTCAGCCCAGGACTCGCCGGTCGAGCCCGTGACCGTTCCCCGGCAGCTCTCCAAGGCGAGCGGGCCGCGGCCCGGCCCGCTGGGGCCGCGCCCCGACCTCCTCGACCACCCCGACCCGCGCACGGCGGCGGACGCGGCGGCCGTGGAGAACCTCCTGCGCTGCTGGGTACGGGAGACCGGCCTGGCCCGCCCCCGGGGCGACACCCTGCGGATCCCGCTCCCGAACACCGGCACCTCGCTCCTGGTCCCGGTCCGCTACTGGTCCGCCGCCGGATGGCACCGCTTCGGGATGCCGATGCTGGCGAGCGGCCCCGGGCACGCCCCGACCGTCGACGCGGTGACTCTCGCGGCACTGCTGGGGCGGGAGACGGCGCCCGAGGACTCCGCGGGCACCCACTCCCCGGACGGCGCCGACCTGGCCGGCCGGGTCGCCGACTCGGTGCGCAGGACCGCCGAGTTCCTCGCCGACCGGCGCGCCGACCCCGGGCCCGCAGCCGGGGCGGACCTCTTCCTCACCGCCGAGCAGTCCCTGCTGCTCGGGCACCCCACGCACCCCACGCCCAAGAGCCGCGAAGGGCTCTCCGAGACCGAAGCGCGCCGCTACTCACCGGAGTTGCGGGGCTCCTTCCCCCTGCACTGGCTGGCCGTCGACCGCTCCGTACTGGCCCAGGACTCCGCCTGGACGGAACGCGGCCGCACCCTCAAGGCCGAACAGCTCGCCACCCGGCTGGCCGGTGACCCGCGCCTGCCGGAGGGGACGGCGCCGCTCCCGCTGCACCCCTGGCAGGCCCGCGAGGTGGCGCTGCGTCCCGCCGTCGCGGCCCTGTTCCACAAGGGGCTGCTGCACGACCTGGGGCCCTCGGGCGACGTCTGGCACCCGACCTCCTCCGTACGCACCGTGCACCGGCCGGGCGCCACCGCCATGCTCAAGCTCTCCCTCGGGGTACGCATCACCAACTCCCGCCGGGAGAACCTCCGCAAGGAACTCCACCGGGGCGTCGAGGTGCACCGGCTGCTGCGCGGCGGCCTCGCCGAGCGGTGGCACGCCGCCCACCCCGGGTTCGACATCGTCCGCGACCCGGCCTGGCTCGCCGTCGACACCCCCGACGGTGCACCCGTCACCGGGCTCGACGTGGTGTTCCGGCACAACCCCTTCGGGCCCGACGACGACGCCGTCTGCGTCGCGGGCCTCACCGCACCCCGCCCCTGGCCGGGCCGGGCCGGCATGCACTCCCGGCTCGCGGACTGCGTCGCGCGACTGGCCGCCCGTACCGGAAAGCCCGCGGGAGCGGTGTCCGCCGAGTGGTTCCTGCGCTACCTCGACCAGGTCGTACGGCCCGTGCTCTGGCTCGACGGACAGGCCGGCATCGCCCTGGAGGCCCACCAGCAGAACACCCTGGTCCTGCTCGACCGGGACGGCTGGCCGGCCGGTGGACGCTACCGCGACAACCAGGGCTACTACTTCCGGGAGTCCCACCGCGCTGCTCTCGAAGCCCGGCTGCCCGGCATCGGGGAGCACAGCGACACCTTCGTCAGCGACGCGGTCACCGACGAGCGCTTCGCCTACTACCTCGGCATCAACAACATCCTCGGCCTGATCGGCGCGTTCGGCGCCCAGCGTCTCGCCGACGAGCGCGTCCTGATCGCCGCACTGCGCCAGTTCCTCGGCAAGTCCACCGGGCTCGGGTCCGCACTCCCCGCCCAGCTCCTGGAGCGGCCCACCATCCGCTGCAAGGCCAACCTGCTCACCCGGCTGCACGGCCTGGACGAACTCGTGGGCCCCGTCGACACCCAGTCCGTCTACGTCACCCTCGCCAACCCCCTCCACTCCTGACCCGCCCGACGCCCCGCCCCCACCGGAAAGTTCCCCCACTTCGTACCCGTTTCAGCCGCGGGACCGCCTCCCTCCGGCCCGCTGAGAGGAGCGCGCCGCCGTGCCCACCACCGATGCGAGCACCGACGTCGGAGCCGACCCGGTCCCCCGCAGCACCTCCCGGGCCGGCACCGGCCCCCCGGCAGGGCCGGACACCGAGGACACCCTGGAACTCCGGCTGCCCGACGGGTTCGTGGCCCGCTCCGGGCCGGCCGGGGAGGGCGACCTCCTGGACTCCGTCGCGGACTGGCCGGCGGCCGCCACCCCCGTGGGCACGTTCCGGCTGCGCCCCGTGCGGCCGGATTCCGACCTGCCGCTCCTCACCCGGTGGATGAACGACCCCGCCGTCGCCGCCTTCTGGGAACTCGCCGGGCCCGAAGAGACCACCGCCGCCCACCTGCGCCCCCAACGGGAGGGCGACGGACGCAGCGTGCCCTGCCTGGGGGTCCTCGACGGGGTCCCGATGAGCTACTGGGAGATCTACCGGGCCGACCTCGACCCGCTGGCCCGCCACTACCCCGCCCGCCCGCACGACACCGGCGTCCACCTGCTCCTCGGCGACGCGGCGGACCGCGGGCGGGGCCTGGGCGCCGCGCTCCTGCGGGCCGTCGCCGATCTCGTCCTGGACCACCGCCCGGCGTGCTCGCGCGTCGTCGCCGAACCCGACGTGCGCAACACCGCGTCCGTCCGGGCCTTCCTCCGCGCGGGCTTCCGGCTCGCCGGGGAGGTCGACCTCCCCGACAAGAGGGCCGCGCTCATGATCCGTGACCGCGCCCACCCAGCACAGACGTAACCCCGTCCGCGGCGGCCCCGCCGTCCCGGTCGCCTGCCGGCCCGACGCTTTCGCCGCACCACCCGTCCCGCATCGCTCCCACCCCGAGGAGTCACCGTGCCGAAGCCCGTCCCGACGCCCGTCCCCGTCCCGGCGCAGACCATATCCGCGCCCGGCCCCCGAGCCGCTGCTCCCGCGGCACCGGCCCTGTTCGCCCCGCCCGAACTGACCGGAGCCCTCTGGGAGCGCGCGGCGGGCCGGCTGCTCGCCAAGACGCTCGCGGAATTCGCGTACGAGGAGATCATCGAACCGGTCCCGGCCCCCGGCCCGGTCCCGGACGCGGCGGCGCCGGCCGCCGGGGCGACACCCCACACGCTCCGCCTCGACAACGGCGAGATACTTTCCTTCCGCGCCCGCCGCGGTTCCTACGGCGGCTGGCGCGTCGACCAGGACTCCATCGAGCTCCAGGACCACGACCACCCCGAGCGCCGCCCCTTCCACGACCCCGTGCGCTTCCTGGTGCTCGCCCGCCGCCTGCTCGGCCTCGACGGCGCCACCCTCGGCCACCTGATCCGCGAGCTGACCGCCACGCTCGCCGCCGACGCCCGCCTCGACCACACGGCCGTCAGCTCCGCCCGCCTCGCCGAGCTCTCCTACGCCGAACTGGAGGGCCACCAGACCGGCCACCCCTGGCTCGTCCTCAACAAGGGCCGCGTCGGCTTCTCCGCCGAGGACGCCGACGCCTGGGCCCCGGAGGGCCGCACCCCGGTCCGGCTCCCGTGGATCGCCGTCAGCACCGCCCTCGCCCGCTACCAGGGCATCCCCCCGCTCGCTGATCCCGAACGGCTGTACGACCAGGAGCTCGACGCCGCCACCCGCGCGCGTTTCGCCGCCGCGCTCCGCGACAGGGGCCTGGACCCGGCGGGGTACCTCTGGCTGCCCGTGCACCCCTGGCAGTGGGACGAGGCGATCCTGCCGCTCTTCGCACCGGCCGTGGCCCGGGGCGAGATCGTCCCGCTGCCCGCCGACGACGACCTCAGACTGCCGCAGCAGTCCATCCGCACCTTCCTCAACGTCAGCCGTCCCGAGCGGCACACCGTCAAGCTGCCGCTGTCGGTCCTCAACACCCTCGTCTGGCGCGGCCTGCCCACCGAACGCACCGTCGCCGCGCCCGCCGTCACCGCGTGGATGCAGGGGCTGTACGACACGGACGCGTACCTCAAGGAGGAGTGCCGGGTCGTGCTGCTCGGCGAAGTCGCCTCCGTCGCCGTCGAACACCCCGTGTACGACCACCTGCCGGAGGCCCCGTACCAGTACAAGGAACTCCTCGGCGCGATCTGGCGCGAACCCCTCGAAGGCCGCCTCGACCCCGGTGAGCGGGCCCGCACCCTGGCCGCGCTGCTGCACACCGACCCCGAGGGGCGGGCGTTCGTCGCCGAGCTCGTCGACCGCTCCGGGCTCGCCGCCGAGAGCTGGCTGCGCCACCTGTTCGCGGCGACCCTGCCGCCGCTGCTGCACTTCCTCTACCGGTACGGCACGGTGTTCTCCCCGCACGGCGAGAACGCCATCGTCGTCCACGATGCGCACGACGTGCCGGTCCGGCTCGCCATCAAGGACTTCGTCGACGACGTCAACGTCAGCGAGGAACCGCTGCCGGAACGCGACACCATGCCCGACGACGTCCGCGCCACCCTGCTCACCGAACCGGCCGCCTTCCTGCCGCAGTTCATCCAGTCCGGTCTCTTCATCGGTGTGTACCGGTACCTCGCGCCGCTGTGCGAGGAGCAACTGGGCGTGCCCGAGGCCGAGTTCTGGTCACTCGTACGGGCCGAGATCCTGAAGTACCAGGCGCGCTTCCCGGAACTCAAGGAACGCTTCGAGATGTTCGACCTGCTCGCGCCCCGGCTGGAGCGGCTCTGCCTCAACCGCAACCGGCTGCACACCGACGGCTACCGCGACCGCCCGCACCGCCCGCACGCCACCGTGCACGGCACCGTGCCCAACCCGCTGCACCGGCCGTGACGGCCTCGCGGGCAGCGGCCGGAAACCGGCTGTGACCGTCGTTGTCAGTGCCGCGTCGTAGGGTGGTCGGGCTATGACGAAGCCCTCACTCCCCGAGCTCCTCCACGCCGCCGTCGCCTCCGTCGGCGGCGTGGAACGGCCAGGCCAGGTCACCATGGCCCAGGCCGTCGCCGACGCGGTCGACGACAACTCCCACCTGCTCGTCCAGGCGGGCACCGGCACCGGAAAGTCCCTGGGCTATCTGGTGCCGGCCCTCGCGCACGGCGAGCGCGTCGTGGTCGCCACGGCCACGCTGGCCCTCCAGCGCCAGCTCGTGGAGCGGGACCTGCCGCGCACCGTGGAGGCGCTCAAGCCGCTGCTGCGCCGCACCCCGCAGTTCGCCATGCTCAAGGGCCGGTCGAACTACCTCTGCCTGCACCGCCTGCACGAGGGCGCCCCGCAGGACGAGGAGGACGGCCTCTTCAACCCGATCGAGAGCTACGAGTCCTCCGGGCCCAGCAGCAAGCTCGGCAAGGACCTGCTGCGCATGCGGGACTGGGCCGACGAGACCGAGACGGGCGACCGCGACGACCTCACCCCGGGCGTCTCCGACAAGGCGTGGGGCCAGGTCTCCGTCTCCTCCCGCGAGTGCCTGGGCGCCAGCAAGTGCGCGTACGGCGCGGAGTGCTTCGCCGAAGCCGCCCGCGAGCGGTCCAAGCTCGCGGACGTCGTCGTCACCAACCACGCCCTGCTCGCCATCGACGCCATCGAGGGCGCTCCGGTCCTGCCGCAGCACGAGGTGCTGATCGTCGACGAGGCGCACGAACTGGTCTCCCGGGTCACCGGCGTCGCCACCGGCGAGCTGACCCCGTCCCAGGTCACCCGGGCCGTCAAGCGCGCCTCGAAGATCGTCAACGAGAAGGCGGCGGACGCCCTGCTGACCGCCTCCGACAGCTTCGAGCGGGTCATGGAGCTGGCCCTGCCCGGCCGCCTGGAGGAGATCCCGGAGGACCTGGGGTACGCGCTGATGGCGCTGCGCGACGCCGCCCGCACGGTGATCTCGGCGCTCGGCTCCACCAAGGACCGGTCCGTCACCGACGAGGACGCCGTCCGCAAGCAGGCCCTCGCCATGGTCGAGAACATCCACGGGGTCGCGGAGCGCATCGCGAACGGCTCCGAGTACGACGTGGTCTGGTTCGAGCGCAACGAGCGCTACGGGACCGCCTCGCTGCGCGTCGCGCCGCTCTCCGTGTCCGGGCTGCTGCGCGAGAAGCTCTTCACCGAGCGCTCGGTGATCCTCACCTCCGCCACCCTCAAGCTGGGCGGCGACTTCAACGGCGTCGGCGCCTCCCTGGGCCTGGCCCCCGAGGGCCGGCACGGCGAGGACTTCCCGGAGTGGAAGGGCCTCGACGTGGGCTCGCCCTTCGACTACCCCAAGCAGGGCATCCTGTACGTCGCCAAGCACCTGGCCCGTCCCACCCGGGACTCCGGGCGCGAGGACATGCTCGACGAACTGGCCGAGCTGATCGAGGCGGCGGGCGGGCGCACGCTCGGCCTCTTCTCCTCGATGAAGGCCGCCCAGACGGCTGCGGAGGCGCTGCGCGAGCGGCTCGACCTGCCGATTCTGCTCCAGGGCGAGGACACCCTCGGCGAGCTGATCAAGGGGTTCGCCGCGGACCCGCGGACCTGCCTGTTCGGCACGCTGTCGCTGTGGCAGGGCGTGGACGTGCCCGGGCCGAGCTGTCAGCTCGTGGTGATGGACAAGATCCCGTTCCCGCGCCCCGACGACCCGCTGATGAGCGCCCGCCAGAAGGCGGTCGAGGACAACGGCGGCAACGGCTTCATGGCGGTCGCCGCGACCCACGCGGCGCTGCTCATGGCACAGGGCGCGGGCCGGCTCGTCCGGGCCACGGGCGACAAGGGCGTCGTGGCGGTCCTGGACCAGCGCCTGGCCACCGCCCGGTACGGCAGCTACCTCAAGGCGTCGATGCCGGACTTCTGGTACACCGTGGACCGCAACCAGGTGCGCCGGTCGCTGGCCGCGATCGACGCGGCGGCGAAGGCCGAGGGCGCCTGAGCAGGGCCGGGGCACCCGCTCCTGACGTGAGAGGGCCCCGGCGCGTCCACCTCAGTGGTCCCGGGGCCCTCTCACATCACCGCGGCGGGCGTCAGACACGCCGCAGCACTGCGACGACCTTGCCCAGAATGGTCGCGTCGTCGCCGGGGATCGGCTGGTACGCGGCGTTGTGCGGAAGCAGCCAGATGTGGTTGTCCTCGCGCTTGAAGCGCTTCACCGTCGCCTCGCCGTCCAGCATCGCGGCCACGATGTCGCCGTTCTCCGCGACCGGCTGGCGGCGCACGGTCACCCAGTCGCCGTCACAGATCGCGGCCTCGACCATGGAGTCACCGACGACCTTGAGGACGAAGAGCTCGCCGTCGCCCACCAACTGGCGGGGGAGCGGGAAGACGTCCTCGACCGACTCCTCGGCGAGGATCGGACCGCCCGCCGCGATCCGGCCGACCAGCGGCACGTACGACGCGGCGGGCTTTCCGGCCGTGTCGGTGGGCTGGGTGCTCGGCTGGTCGGAGCCGCGCACCTCGTAGGCGCGGGGGCGGTGCGGGTCGCGGCGCAGGAAGCCCTTCCGTTCGAGAGCCATGAGCTGGTGGGCGACGGAGGACGTGCTGGAGAGCCCGACCGCCTGCCCGATCTCGCGCATGGACGGCGGGTAGCCCCGGCGCTGCACCGAGTCCCGGATCACCTCGATCACCCGTCGCTGCCGGTCCGTGAGGCCCGAGCTGTCCGCCCTGATGCCCGGAGGTCGGCCGGGCAGCGAGCGGGCGGGCTTGCCGCCCTCGGCGTTCGTGGTCGCGTCGTTCATGGCATGCACCGGCTCAAGTCGGCCCTGGGAGCGGTCCTGGGCGGCGATCGTTGCGCTGTCCGCGGTGGTGGTCATGGTCGGCCCCTCTCGAATGGTCTCCCTGACCGGACAACGGTAGTAGCTTTCGAAAGGTTGCGCCAAACACACGTTCGAGTGAAAAACCGCAGAATGGCTGCCCTATTCGTACGGATGGGTGTATGGAACGAGCGTTCCGCAGTGATCTACGGGGGGAGGGTCACAGGTTCGCGCCCTTCGGCCCGAACGGCAATTCGGCTCATTGCGGTAGCCTTCTCCGTCGGGTCCCGTCCGGTCGAACACCGCGCCGCGAGGCGCCGCCGGGTGTCCCGCGGCTCTCCGCTGAGCCGTCCGGGGGAGGGGGATCCCGTCGGGTGCGGCGCGTCCCGTACTCTCGTGGGCGGTCGGGCTCCCGGCTTCCCGTCGGCTTCCCCGGTTCGACGGCTCGTGGGTGTCTTCCCCCCGGTTTTCCGCGGCTTTGCGGTGCGACACGCGCATAGGGGTGAAGAGTCGCCGAAACCCCACATCTAGTGGTTGGATCGTTCCGGCTGCCCACCAGTTGTGGTCCGTGGTCCTTCTGTGGCTCGGAATCGACTATGCTGGGAGCTGCTTCCAGGGTCCGCCACGCGACCTGCCGAAGCTCTTCAGACGTGCCGCGAAGGAGGCCTTGGAACCATGCACTGCCCCTTCTGCAGGCACCCCGACAGCCGAGTGGTCGACAGTCGCACCACGGACGACGGGACGTCGATCCGCAGGCGCCGTCAGTGCCCCGACTGCTCCCGCCGTTTCACCACGGTGGAGACGGCCTCGCTGATGGTGGTCAAGCGCAGTGGTGTGACCGAGCCCTTCAGCCGTACGAAGGTCATCTCCGGTGTGCGCAAGGCCTGCCAGGGCCGTCCGGTCACCGAGGACGCCCTCGCCAAGCTGGGCCAGCGGGTCGAAGAGGCGGTCCGGTCCACCGGCAGCGCCGAGCTGACCACCCACGACGTGGGTCTGGCCATCCTCGGCCCGCTGCAGGAACTCGACGTCGTCGCCTACCTGCGCTTCGCGTCCGTCTACCGGGCGTTCGACTCGCTGGAGGACTTCGAGACCGCCATCACGGAACTCCGTGACCAGCAGACTTCCGCCCAGCAGGCCGGACCGGACGGAAATCCGCCGGTTCCCGTGCCCGCGGCGGCGGCCGACTAGCTCGGCCCCCGCCGGCGCCTCTCGACGACGAGTCGAGGAGCCGGCGCTCCAAGAACTTCACGACCTGTCCCGGACGCCGTTGCGACGGCCGGGACGCCACGACACACACCGTGCCCCGGGAAGAACTGGGCACTTCTGGGCGTTTTAGCCCGATATGGGAGGCGGCATGACCGAGACGACGAGCGGCCCGGCACGAGGTTCCCGCAGCAAGGGTTCCAAGGGCGGCAAGGGTCTGCGTATCGAGCGCATCCACACCACGCCGGGCGTGCACCCGTACGACGAGGTGGTCTGGGAGCATCGCGACGTCGTCATGACCAACTGGCGCGACGGCTCGGTCAACTTCGAGCAGCGTGGCGTCGAGTTCCCCGACTTCTGGTCGGTGAACGCGGTCAACATCGTCACCAGCAAGTACTTCCGCGGCGCGGTCGGCACCCCGCAGCGCGAGACCGGTCTCAAGCAGCTCATCGACCGGATCGTCAAGACGTACCGCAAGGCCGGCGAGGACTACGGCTACTTCGCCTCCCCGGCGGACGCCGAGATCTTCGAGCACGAGCTGGCGTACGCCCTCCTGCACCAGATCTTCAGCTTCAACAGCCCGGTCTGGTTCAACGTCGGCACCCCGCAGCCGCAGCAGGTCTCCGCCTGCTTCATCCTGGCCGTCGACGACTCCATGGAGTCGATCCTCGACTGGTACAAGGAAGAGGGAATGATCTTCAAGGGCGGCTCCGGAGCCGGCCTGAACCTCTCCCGCATCCGCTCCTCCAAGGAGCTCCTGTCCTCCGGCGGCAACGCCTCCGGCCCGGTCTCCTTCATGCGCGGCGCCGACGCCTCCGCCGGAACCATCAAGTCCGGCGGCGCCACCCGCCGCGCGGCCAAGATGGTCATCCTCGACGTCGACCACCCCGACATCGAGAACTTCATCGAGACCAAGGTGAAGGAGGAGGAGAAGATCCGCGCCCTGCGCGACGCGGGCTTCGACATGGACCTGGGCGGCGACGACATCACGTCCGTCCAGTACCAGAACGCCAACAACTCGGTCCGGGTGAACGACGAGTTCATGAAGGCCGTCGAGTCCGGCGGCAAGTTCGGCCTGCGCGCCCGCATGACCGGCGACGTCATCGAAGAGGTCGAGGCCAAGTCCCTCTTCCGCAAGATGGCCGAGGCCGCCTGGGCCTGCGCCGACCCGGGCATCCAGTACGACGACACCATCAACAAGTGGCACACCTGCCCGGAGTCCGGCCGCATCAACGGCTCGAACCCGTGCAGCGAGTACATGCACCTGGACAACACCTCGTGCAACCTCGCCTCCCTGAACCTGATGAAGTTCCTCAAGGACGACGGCAAGGGCAACCAGTCCTTCGAGTCCGAGCGCTTCGCCAAGGTCGTCGAGCTGGTCATCACCGCGATGGACATCTCCATCTGCTTCGCGGACTTCCCCACCGAGAAGATCGGCGAGAACACCCGCGCCTTCCGCCAGCTGGGCATCGGCTACGCCAACCTGGGCGCCCTGCTCATGGCGACCGGCCACGCCTACGACTCCGACGGCGGCCGCGCCCTCGCCGGCGCCATCACCTCGCTGATGACCGGCACCTCGTACAAGCGCAGCGCCGAGCTGGCCGCGGTCGTCGGCCCGTACGACGGCTACGCCCGCAACGCGCAGCCGCACCAGGCCGTCATGAAGCAGCACGCCGACGCCAACGCCGCGGCCGTGCACGTCGACGACCTGGACAACCCGATCTGGGCCGCCGCCACGGAGGCCTGGCAGGACGTCCTGCGCCTCGGCGCGAAGAACGGCTTCCGCAACTCGCAGGCCTCGGTCATCGCCCCCACCGGCACCATCGGTCTCGCGATGTCCTGCGACACCACCGGTCTCGAGCCCGACCTCGCGCTGGTGAAGTTCAAGAAGCTCGTCGGCGGCGGCTCGATGCAGATCGTCAACGGCACCGTCCCGCAGGCCCTGCGCCGCCTGGGCTACCAGGAGGAGCAGATCGAGGCGATCGTCGATCACATCGCCGAGAACGGCAACGTGATCGACGCCCCGGGCCTGAAGACCGAGCACTACGAGGTCTTCGACTGCGCCATGGGCGAGCGCTCCATCTCCGCGATGGGCCACGTCCGCATGATGGCCGCCATCCAGCCCTGGATCTCCGGCGCCCTGTCCAAGACGGTCAACCTCCCCGAGACGGCCACCGTCGAGGACGTCGAGGAGGTCTACTTCGAGGCGTGGAAGATGGGCGTCAAGGCGCTCGCCATCTACCGCGACAACTGCAAGGTCGGCCAGCCCCTCTCCGCCAAGACCAAGGAGAAGGAGAAGGAGGCCGTCACGGCCAAGGCCGAGGACACCATCCGCACGGCCGTCGAGAAGGTCATCGAGTACCGCCCCGTCCGCAAGCGCCTCCCCAAGGGCCGCCCGGGCATCACCACCTCGTTCACCGTGGGCGGCGCCGAGGGCTACATGACCGCGAACTCCTACCCGGACGACGGTCTCGGCGAGGTCTTCCTGAAGATGTCCAAGCAGGGCTCGACCCTCGCGGGCATGATGGACGCCTTCTCCATCGCGGTCTCCGTCGGCCTCCAGTACGGCGTGCCGCTGGAGACGTACGTCTCGAAGTTCGTCAACATGCGCTTCGAGCCGGCCGGCATGACGGACGACCCGGACGTGCGGATGGCGCAGTCGATCGTCGACTACATCTTCCGCCGCCTGGCGCTGGACTTCCTGCCCTTCGAGACGCGTTCCGCGCTCGGCATCCACTCCGCCGAGGAGCGTCAGCGCCACCTCGACACCGGTTCGTACGAGCCGACGCTGGAGGAGCAGGAGCTCGAGGTGGAGGGGCTTTCGCAGTCCGCCCCGCTGGCTTCGGTCGCCGTCGCCCCCAAGGTGGAGGCCCCGGCTCCGGCCCCGAAGCAGAACGCCCCGCACACCTCGGCCGAACTGGTCGAGATGCAGCTCGGCATCAACGCCGACGCCCCGCTGTGCTTCTCCTGCGGTACGAAGATGCAGCGCGCCGGCTCCTGCTACATCTGCGAGGGCTGCGGCTCGACCAGCGGTTGCAGCTGATACGGCTGACGCCCCGGTGAAGGGGTGACACGGCAGTGGGCGGCGACTCCGTGAGGAGCCGCCGCCCACTGCCGTGCGCGCACGCCGGTGCCGGTGCGCGGCACACCGGCACCCGTCCGCGGGTCCCGCGGGTCAGCGCTGCCGTACGCCCATCAGCCCGGTGAACTCCTCCGGTTCGGCGTCGAAGCCGCGCACCGTCTCATGCATGTCCCACGTCCCGTCGGCCTCGCGCACGAACTCCGCGACAGTGGCCGACGTGGCTCGCGCGACAGTGCCGAACTCGCTGCTCAGGAGTTCGGTGTAGCCCTCGGCCACCCGCATCGAGGTGCCCTGTATGTCACCGAACTCCAAGCGGCCCTCGCGCTGTTGGATCGCCACTCCGAGCACCACCCGTCCGTACTCCTGCGACAGGCGCTCCAGCTCGATCGTCATCTGTTCGTCCGTGCCGAACCCCTGACCCGTCTTGCTGTCCCGGTGCAGGGTGATCGTCCCGTCGGGGGAGCGGCTGCCGAAGTGCACCAGGTACACCGGGTTGTCGTACGGGTCGTCCGCCCGGTACACGGCGGCGACGATGTCGAGGTCGGCGGCGGGCGCGCCGCGCGGGCTGGGGTCCCACTTGAGGGTGACCTCGGCCTTCCGGATGCCCTTGTTGAAGCTGCTCACGGTGTTGTCCCTCCCGCTTCCAGTCGTCCGCCGATCCTCACAGGGTGCACCGGGCGCGACAAGTCGGCCTGGGCGCGGCGCACATGGGGGCTGACGGAACAGGGGGGAAAGGAACAGGCCAACGGGGAGGCCCAGTTGGCGAGCGCGCCCTGTCGCGGGGTGACCTCCGCCACCCTCCTGGCCGTACGATGGCGCGGTGCTGGTCAAGTGGATTCGCTGCACTGCCGTGGACCGTCGAGGGTTCGAACAGGGGCAGCGGAAATGGGCGGGGCTGCTCGGCGAACCCGGTTTCCGGGGGCAGGGCGGCGGCTGGAGCAGAGGGCGGGACGGGGTGGCCCACGTCTTCGCCTTCTGGGAGAGCCGTGCCTTCTACGACTCCTTCATGGCCCGCTCGCACGAGCGGCTCGCCGCCGGACAGTCGGGAACGTACAAGGACAGTCAGGTCAAGCTGTTCGAGTACCGCTTCGACGTGAAGACGGGCTTCGAGCCGCACTTCACCGACGCCGACGTGGTGCGCGTCGCGCACTGCACGGTGCGGGAGGACCGGGTCGAGCACTTCGCGCTGATGCAGCGCAAGGTGTGGAACCCGGCGATGGCGGGCTCGCCCGGCATGCTGCGCGGGGTGTTCGGGGAGGCCCCCGGCAACGAGTTCCTGGTGCTGTCGATGTGGCAGCGGGCCGCCGAACGCGGCAAGTACCGGGCGGACCGGGTGGAGCGGCTGTCGCTCCAGGCGCAGACCGAGGCGGACGTGGCGGCCCTGACGGGCGACGTGGTGGACCTGGACCCGTACTGGACGGTGTGACCGGGCCGGTGCGACCGGGCGGTGCGGTCAAGGCCGGTGCGACCGTTCCGCGGCGGGTCCCGTACGCCGGATGGGGGCGCTGGGGCAGCCCGGTCGAGCCCGGCCCGCGCCTTCGAACTAGGGTTTCGGCATGGCACGACCGCGACGCATCGTCCTCGTCCGGCACGGCGAGTCCGAGGGCAACGCCGACGACACCGTCTACGAGCGCGAACCCGACCACGCCCTGCGACTCACCGACACCGGCTGGCAGCAGGCCCGCACGGCGGGTGAGCGGCTGCGCGCGCTCTTCGGCGACGAGCGGATCAGCGCGTACGTCTCGCCCTACCGGCGCACCCACGAGACCTTCCGCGCCTTCGACCTCGACCCCGCGCGGGTGCGGGTGCGCGAGGAGCCGAGGCTGCGCGAGCAGGACTGGGGAAATTGGCAGGACCGCGACGACGTACGCCTCCAGAAGGCCTACCGGGACGCCTACGGGCACTTCTTCTACCGCTTCGCCCAGGGGGAGTCCGGAGCCGACGTCTACGACCGGGTCGGCGCCTTCCTGGAGAGCCTCTACCGCAGCTTCGAGGCCGAGGACCACCCCGAGAACGTCCTGATCGTCACGCACGGCCTGACCATGCGGCTGTTCTGCATGCGCTGGTTCCACTGGTCGGTCGCCGAATTCGAGTCGTTGTCCAATCCGGACAACGCCGAGATGCGGGTGCTGGAGCTGGGCGACGACGGAAGGTACGTCCTGGACCGGCCGTTCGAGCACTGGTGCACCCCGGAGTCGTACGGTGCCACCGGTTAGAGTGCACAGCGATGACCGCTGACTCCGATTCCGGCCCGCGCCTCACGCGCGCGCTCGACAGCCTGCGCGGGCTGTCCGTGGGAGACGCACTGGGCTCCCAGTTCTTCGTACCCGCCCACTACCCCCTGCTCAAGCGCCGGGAGCTGCCCGAAGGACCGTGGCAGTGGACCGACGACACCGAGATGGCCGCCTCCGTGGTGGCCGTGCTCGCCGGGCACGGACGGATCGACCAGGACGCCCTCGCGCGCTCCTTCGCCGACCACCACGACTTCGACCGCGGCTACGGGCCCGCGGTCAACCGCATGCTGCGGCTGGTGCGCGAGGGCGGCGACTGGCGGGAGCTGGCCGCCGCGCTGTTCGACGGGCGCGGCTCCTGGGGCAACGGCGCCGCGATGCGGATCGCGCCGCTGGGCGCCTGGTACGCCGACGACCCGGAGCAGGCCACCCATCAGGCCGAGATCTCCGCGTACGTCACCCACCAGCACCGGGAAGCGGTCATGGGCGCCATGGCGGTCGCCGCCGCTGCCGCCTTCGCGGCCGGTGCGGCCGGACCGCCGACGCCGGAGGCCCTGCTCGACGGGGTGATCGGGCTCGTCCCGCGCAGCGCCGTCGGGGCGGGGCTGCGCAGGGCGCGCGACATGCTCGACTACGACGACGCGAGCACCGTCGCGGCGGTCCTGGGCTGCGGCAGGCGCACCAGCGCGCACGACACCGTGCCGTTCGCGCTGTGGGCCGCGGCGAAGGGGCTGGGCGACTTCGAGGGCGCCTTCTGGCGGACCGCGCAGGTCGGCGGCGACGTCGACACGAACTGCGCCATCGTCGGCGGGGTGCTCGCGGGCGCCGCCGCCGGTGCTCCGCCGCGCCAGTGGCTGGAGCGGACCGAGGCACTGCCGCGGTGGCTGGCGGCGCGGGCCGTCTGAGCGTTCGTCCCGTACGGGGCGGGGTCGCGCGGGGCTGTGCCGGCGCGGCCCCTTCCGCGCGGCCGGGCCCTGTCACGGTTTCGTCCGGGTCCGTGCGGCCGCCGGAGCCGGCGTGCGGGCCCCGGGCTACGCTGACGGCCACGCCGCCGCGTTGATCATCACCGGCGCGCGCTCACAGAGACACCGGGTGCGGTTCCTCGCGTACTGCGCGACGCGGAACGCAGCCGGTCGGGAGGGGGTCCCGTGCCTGACGACGCACAACCGTCGATACCGTCACCGTCCGCAGCACCGTCGCCGTCCGCAGTGCCCGCGCCGCCCGAGGGGGAGGCCGCCGCGTCGCGCGCCCGCGCGGGCACGGAACCCGACGCCGGTCCGCAGGACGCCGTACCACAGCCTCCCGTCGCTCCGGGACATGGGCAGCGGCAGCCGCCGACCGCCGCCGCGCAACCGCCGGCCCCCGCCGCAGCGCAGCAGCAGTCCGCTCTCCCACTGCGGCAGTACCAGCAGTGGCAGCAGTGGCAGGCGCACCAGCACTGGGAGCAGCAGCGGCAGAAGAAGGCCGCCGAGCCGCCCGCATGGCGTGCGGGAGTGCGCCCCGCGCCCCCGGCCCGGATACAGACCGCCTCCCTGTGGACGGTGCTGGCCACCGGGCTGCTGAGCGCCCTGTTCCTCGGTGCCGGGCTCGGCCTGAATCTCCTGGTCGTCGCCGTGCCCGCGGCCCTCGCCGCGTACTTCGCCGCACAGGCCGCCGGGCGCAGGCCGCGTCCCTGGACGCTGGTGTGGGGGCTCGGCGGACTGGCGCTCCTCGCGGTGCCCGCGCTGCGGGACGCGGGCTGGCCGACCTTCCTGGCGGTCCTCTCCGCGCTCGCGCTCGGCTCGCTGGCGCTGCACGGCAGCCGCTCCTGGGCCGGGGTGCTGATCGGCTCCGTCAGCATCGTCGGCTCGCTGGTCCCGGGCGTGCGCTGGGGCTGGCGGGGGATGCGCGAGCGGGCGAACGGCTCCCGGGACCGCTGGGCGCCCGTGCTCCGCACCGCGGCGATCGCCGTCGGCCTGCTGGTGGTCTTCGGGGCCCTGTTCGTCAGCGCCGACGCCGCCTTCGCCGAACTCCTCGGCAAGCTGGTGCCGGAGGTCTCCGTCGGCGACGGGCCGTGGCGGTTCCTGCTCTTCCTCCTCGGGCTGGTCGGCGCGCTCGCCGCCGCCCGCACGGCTGCCGCGCCGCACCAGTGGGACAAGGCCACGATCAGGCCCGGACGGGCCCGCAAGCGTCTGGAATGGGCCCTTCCGCTGATCGTGCTCAACCTGCTGTTCGCCGCCTTCAACGGGGTGCAGCTCGCGGTGCTCCTGCGGGGCTACGAAGCCGTGATGGACCAGTCCCGCGCCGAGTACGCCCGGCAGGGCTTCTGGCAGCTCCTCTGGGCCACCCTGCTGACGATCGTCGTGATTGCCTTCGCGAAGCGGTGGGCCCCGCGCGGCGGTGCGCGCGATCACCTGCTGGTGCGTTCCGTGCTCGGTGCGCTGTGTCTGCTGACGCTGGTGGTCGTCGCGTCCGCGCTGAGCCGGATGAACATGTACGTCGACGCCTACGGGCTCACCCGCCTGCGCGTCTCGGTGGCCGCGATGGAGCTGTGGCTCGGCGTGGTGCTCGTCCTGATCATGGCCGCCGGTGTCTTCGGGGCGCGCTGGCTGCCCCGCGCGGTGGCGGCGAGCGCGGGGGCGGCGGTGCTCGCCTTCGGTCTCGCCTCGCCGGACGCGCTGGTCGCGGAGCGGAACGTCGCCCGGTACGAGAAGCACCGGACCATCGACGTCGAGTACCTCCAGGACCTGTCGGCGGATGCCGTGCCGGCCCTGGACACGCTGCCCGAACCCCTGCGCAGCTGCGCGCTGGACGCGATCAGGAAGGGGCTGGACGAGGACGACCCCTGGTACGCCACCAGCCGAGGCGAGCAGCGCGCGCTCGACCTGCTGAAGCGGCGCCCGATCGACGAACGGGCCGCCGAGTGCCGCGACCTGCCGTCGGGCGACAGCGGCGACGGCTACCGCTGACGCTTCCGGGAAGTGTGCGTCAGCGAATCGGGAAGGCGTGGGCCGGTGTGCCGACGGGGGTGTCCCCCCTCCGCCGTGTGCGTCGGCCCGCGGTGCGCCGGGCCGGGGTGCGTCGGCCCGCGGTGCGCCGGGCCGGGGAGGCCGCGGGTGAAGCGGCCGGCGCGTCGAGGGCGGGCCGGCCGTGGCATCGGGGATGCGGCGGCCCGGGATGTCGTGCGAGGGGGAGGCCGGGGTGTGACGGGCGGGCGGGCCGTGTCTGCCGCGGGTGCGGCGGCCCGGGGTTCCGTGGAGGGGGAGACCGGGGTGTCGCGGCCGGGGCCCGGCGGCGTACTCTGGCTGGCGCCATGCCGTACGAACCACCCACACACACCGTCGAGCGCTCGCTGCGCGCCACCACCGGTGCCAGGACCGTCGCCGGAGTCGACGAGGTCGGGCGCGGAGCGTGGGCCGGACCGGTCACCGTCTGCGCCGCCGTCACCGGCCTGCGCCGTCCGCCCGCCGGGCTCACCGACTCCAAGCTCCTCACCGCCAAACGCCGTGACGAACTCCTGCCGGTGCTCCAGGACTGGGTGACCGCCTACGGCCTCGGCCACTCGACGCCCGAGGAGATCGACGCCCTCGGCATGACGGCAGCCCTGCGGCTCGCCGCCGAACGTGCGCTAAATGCCTTGCCGGTACGGCCCGATGCGGTCATCCTCGACGGGAAACACGACTACCTCGGGGCTCCCTGGAAGGTTCGTACGGTGATCAAGGGCGACCAGTCCTGCATCGCGGTGGCGGCGGCCTCCGTGATCGCCAAGGTCAGCCGCGACGCCATGATGGCCGAGCTGGAATCGTCGGCCGACGGCTGCGCGCCGTACGCCTTCGCCGCCAACGCGGGCTATCCCTCGCCCGTGCACCAGGCGGCCCTGGCCGAACACGGACCGACCGCACACCACCGCCTCTCCTGGTCCTATCTCGACGGACTCCCGCAGTGGCGGCACCTCAAGAAGCACCGGCCCTCGGCAGAGGCCGCAGCACTGGAAAGCGGGGGCCAACTCGGCTTCGACTTCTGAATTGCCTGCGCCGCCGGGCAGGCAGCCGTCAGCCGCCGCCCGCCCCGCGCGTCGCACTGATGCGCTATCCGCCGACGCCTTGTCGCACCGGCGTTTGAAAGATGTCCCACTCATGCCTCTCATCCACCAGGAGTCCCAGATTCACGAGAGCGCCCAGGGTCCTCGCGTCACCCCGGCTGTCAGCCGTACCGCGCCGACCCCTCGCCCCGTACCCGGCCCGCGTCCCGCGGCGGTGCCGCGCCCCGGTCCCGCCGTCCGCCCCGGCCCCCCGGCGCAGCGGACGCACACCCCCCGGCCCCCGGCCCGGCCCGCCGCTCCGCGGGCCGACGCCGCAACCCAGATCCAGCTGATCCCGGCCCCCGCGAACGGCGCGCTCGACGCCGCGGAGGAGGCGGTGGACCTGCTGCTCGACTCCGGCCGCGCGCCGGGTGACGTGCTGGTGCTCACCACCGGTGACCAACACCCCTGGGCGGCCCACGAGTTGTCCTTCGGTGAGGCGTCCTACTGGGCGCAGCACGACGCCCGGGACGACGTCTTCTACGCCGACGCCAAGGCGGCCGAACGGGCCGCCCGGCGTCCGGTGGTCGTCGTGGCCGTCAACGACGCGTCCGGCGACGATCTCGGCCCCGTGCTGGCGGTGGCCCGCGAGCGCGCGGACACGCTGCTGATCGTCTGCGGCGACCCGCAGCGCGTCAACTCCGCGCTGGGCGCGGGGGTCTGACGGGTGCGAGGGTCGCGGACCGGTACGTGATTCCGTGCCGGTACGCGATCCCGTTCCGGCGCGTGGTCCTGCGCCGGCACGTGGTCTGGTCCCGCGTCGGCCGTGTACGGGAAGTCCTGCCCCGTACGCGGCCGGGCGGGACCTTTCCGTCGTGCGGCGTGACGCTCAGCGGGCCGCGGCCCGGCCCAGGGCCGCTGCCGCCCCGCCACCGGTGCTCACCGGCGCCGGGTCGGACTCGGCCAGCGCCTCCGCCAGCCCCGAGGGCCGGGACCCCGCGTACGGCCGTCGGCCGCCGCGTCCCTCGCCCAGCACCTGCCAGCCGCCGCGGGTCAGCGTGATGTACGCCCCGCAGCGCAGCCCGTGCAGGGTGCAGGCGTCCCGCAGCCCCCACATCCAGGCCCCGTCCTCCTCCGTCCACCGCTGGTCGCCGTCACGGCAGTAGAGCAGCACGGCCGTACGGACCGGGGTGCGACGGCGCAGGTCGTGCGGGACGATCCGGCGCAGGTGGGCGAGCAGCGCGTTGCGCAGTTCCCAGCCGTCCGCCGGGGCGGGGCGGCGGGCGAACGAGGCGCTGGCGATGAGGCGTTCCTCCGTGTCCAGCACGGCCACGACGGCGGTGGAGGGTTCGGGGAGGTGGCGGGCGTGCAGGCCGCTCACGACCTCACGGGGATTGCGCAGCAGGGGAATTCCCGCCGAGGCCCACTCGGCCGGCTCCAGCGTGCGGCCCAGGCGACCGGGCGGATCGGCGGACGACGGGCTGAGCGAACTCGGGGACGGAGCGAATCCGAAGGTCACGGTCCTCCCTTCGCGTACGCGCCCACGACTGCGGGCAAGGGCGGGTGGGGGCGCACCACGGCACGGCCCTTGCGGACCACATCGAAGCCGTGCGGGAGCGCTTCCAATTCTTCCTGGCGCGAGGGAATGCGGCAACGAGCAATTGGGGCGGCCGACCGGATTCTATGGATATGACACTGATATCCCTGCCCAGTACGGCCGCTCCCGACTCCTCGGTCACCCCTGAACGGCGAGGACCAGCGGAAACACCCCCTCGGCTCCGGACCGGCGCAGCATCCGCGCCGCCACGGCGAGCGTCCACCCGGTGCCGGTGCCGGTGCCGGCGTCGACCACGAGGAGACCGGTGGCGGCGGACAGCCCGGACAGTACGTGGTCCCGGAAATCGGGACTGTTCAGGCGCTCGGGGCTGCGGCACGGGGAGTACATTCGGATTCCAGGCGGATGTGGAGCCCTGACCTGCATAAATGTGCTGTTCGGGGTGGTCGTGGCAGGAGGGCCGGTCTCGTCCGTCCTCGGTTGGTGTGGGCCTGGGGACTGCTTGTGAGCGGGTGGTGACACGAGGCGGAGTCGTCGATTGTCAGTGCCATCGGGTTGCATGGGGGCATGAACACCCTGGAACTGCGCACTGAAGCCGATACCGTCCTCGCTGAGCTGGTCGGTGCCCCCGCGGGGTCTGCACGGCTGCGGGAGGACCAGTGGCAGGCCGTGGCCGCCTTGGTCGAAGAGCGCCGTCGGGCGCTGGTGGTGCAGCGCACCGGGTGGGGAAAGTCGGCGGTCTATTTCGTGGCCACTGCTCTGCTGCGGCGGCGTGGTGCCGGCCCGACGGTGATCATTTCGCCGCTGTTGGCGTTGATGCGCAACCAGGTCGAGGCAGCGGCGCGCGCGGGGATTCAGGCGCGCACGATCAACTCGGCCAATCCGGAGGAGTGGGAGACGATCTACGGTGAGGTGGAGCGCGGGGAGACCGACGTTCTCCTCGTGAGTCCGGAGCGTCTCAACTCCGTGGATTTTCGTGATCAGGTGCTGCCGAAGCTCGCGGCGACGACCGGGCTTCTGGTGGTCGACGAGGCGCACTGCATTTCCGACTGGGGGCATGACTTCCGGCCTGACTACCGGCGGCTGCGCACCATGCTGGCGGAGCTTCCGGAGGGAGTTCCCGTGTTGGCCACGACGGCCACCGCCAACGCACGGGTGACTGCGGATGTGGCGGAGCAGTTGGGTACCGGCGGCAAGGACGCGTTGGTGTTGCGGGGGCCGCTGGACCGGGAAAGTCTGCGCTTGGGGGTGCTGGAGTTGCCGAACGCGGCGCACCGGCTCGCGTGGCTGGGGGAGCGGCTTGGGGATCTGCAGGGTTCGGGGATCGTTTACACGCTGACGGTGGCGGCGGCGGAAGAGGTTGCGGCGTTCCTGCGGCAGTGCGGATACGCGGTGGCTTCCTATACGGGGAAGACGGAGAACGCTGACCGGTTGCAGGCGGAGGAGGACCTGCTGGCGAACCGGGTCAAGGCCCTGGTCGCCACGTCCGCGCTGGGAATGGGTTTTGACAAGCCGGACCTGGGCTTCGTGGTGCATCTGGGGTCCCCTTCGTCTCCGATCGCCTATTACCAGCAGGTGGGGCGCGCGGGGCGTGGTGTGGACCATGCGGATGTCTTGCTGCTGCCGGGACGGGAGGACGAGGCGATCTGGGCGTACTTCGCTTCGGTGGGTTTCCCGCCCGAGGAGCAGGTGCGGCGCACTCTGGATGTGCTGGAGGACGCAGGGCGTCCGTTGTCGCTGCCGGCGCTGGAGCCGTTGGTGGATCTTCGGCGTTCGCGTCTGGAGTCGATGCTGAAGGTGCTGGACGTGGACGGGGCGGTCAAGCGGGTGAAGGGCGGCTGGACCGCCACAGGGCGGCCGTGGGCGTACGACGCGGAGCGGTACGCCTGGGTCGCGAAGCAGCGGGCCGCGGAGCAGCAGGCCATGCGGGACTACGTGGCGACCACCGGCTGCCGCATGGAGTTCCTGCAGCGGCAGCTCGATGACGAGAAGGCGGTTCCGTGCGGTCGCTGCGACAACTGCGCCGGCCCCTGGCTGGATCCCGCTGTGTCGTCCGGGGCTCTCGCGGCGGCGACGGGCGAGCTGGACCGGCCGGGCGTCGAGGTCGAGCCCCGCAAGATGTGGCCGACCGGCCTCGCCGCGGTCGGCATGGACCTCAAGGGCCGCATCCCCGAGGGTCAGCAGGCGGTGACCGGGCGGGCGTTGGGGAGGCTGTCGGACATCGGCTGGGGCAACCGGCTGCGCCCACTCCTGTCGGCGCAGGCAACGGACGGGCCGGTGCCGGACGACGTGCTGAACGCCGTGGTGAAGGTGCTGGCGGACTGGGCCCGTTCACCGGGCGGCTGGGCCAGCGGCACTCCTGACGCGGTGGCCCGGCCCGTCGGCGTCGTCGCCATGCCGTCCCGCACACGCCCCCAGCTGGTCGGCTCCCTGGCCGAGGGAGTGGCCAAGGTCGGCCGGCTCCCCCTCCTGGGCAGCCTCGCCCACACCCCACACGCCGACGAACACACCGCACACCGCAGCAACTCCGCCCAACGGCTACGCGCACTGGCAGACTCGTTCACCGTGCCCGACGAACTCGCCACCGCCTTGGCCGCGACTCCGGGCCCGGTCCTGCTCGTCGATGACTACACCGACTCCGGCTGGACCCTCGCGGTGGGCGCACGCCTCCTCCGCCAGGCCGGCGCAGACCAAGTACTGCCGCTCGTCCTGGCGCTCGCCGGATAGCCGCTACGGGGGTTTCGAAGCCGCTGTTGCGGAGGGGGCGTCGGCTTCTGCCTTCTTGCTCGCAACCCTCGTGGGCGCGATGTGTCCCGAGGCGGGCATCGCCACGTCCGCGACCCGCCTCCCGGCGGCTCCCGTCCAACGTCTGCCGACGAGGGCGGAGTTGGGACGGAGGCGGTGTGTGTTCCGTTCAGGTGTGCGTCTAGGTTGGAGTCGATCATCCGAGAACGCCCCGCAGGAGGCGCCCCGTGTCCGACCGTAAGCCCGCAGTTGTCTCGGCCGCCGAACTGAACGAGCGGATCGATACGGCCACACCGCACTCCGCACGCTTCTGGAACTACTTCGTGGGCGGCAAGGACAACTACGAGGTGGACCGCGAACTCGGCGACCACATCAGGGACATCTTCCCCGGTCTGGCCGACGTGGCGCGCACGAGCCGCCAGTTCCTGGGCCGTACGGTCCGCCACCTGGCCGCCGAGCAGGGCATCCGGCAGTTCCTCGACATCGGCACCGGCCTGCCGACCGCCGACAACACGCACGAGGTCGCTCAGCGCACCGCGCCGGATTCGAAGATCGTGTACGTCGACAACGACCCCCTCGTCCTCGCCCACGCCCGCGCTCTGCTCACGAGCACCCCGCAGGGAGAGACGGCCTACATCGACGCCGACCTGTACGAGCCGGAGGCCATCCTCCGGGTCGCGGGAGCGACGCTGGACCTCTCCCGGCCGGTCGCCCTCGTCATCCTCAACACCCTGGGCCACGTCGCCGACCCCGACCAGGCGCGCACGCTGGTGTCCCGGCTGATGGCGGGCCTGCCGTCCGGCAGCCACCTCGTGATCAGCGACAGCACGTCCACCAGTGCGGGCATGATCGCGGCGTCGGAGGCGTACAACAGGAGCGGGGCGGTGCCCTACCACGTGCGCGCCGTCGAGGAGATCACGAGCTTCTTCGACGGGCTGGACCTCCTCGAACCGGGCGTCGTGGAGGTCACGCGGTGGCGGCCCGACCCCGCGTCCCCGTCCGACGCGTCGCCCACCGTGGACGCCTACGGCGGCGTGGGCCGCAAGCCGTAGCGACTCCTCGCTGGTACGGCGCGGGCCGGGCGGGACGAGGGCTCCGGCACCGGAGCGGCGGGACCGCCGGGCGGCGTTCCGCGCCCGCGCTCAGGGCCTCGTCGGCCCCCGGCGGCGAGCCGACGAAGCAGTACGCCGCCACGCGCCACGGCCGTCGGGCCGGGCGGACGGCCGTGGCGCAAGCACCCGGCGTACTTCCGGCGCACAAAGCCCCTCAGTCGACGTGCGCCGGGGTCCGGCTGCCCAGGTTCCGGAGCCAGGTGTCGTCCTGGCGCAGGATCGCCGTCTGGAGCCGGCTCAGCCGACGGCCCGGGTCCATGCCCAGTTCCTCCGACAGCAGGCCGCGTAGCCGGGCGAAGCGCTGAAGGGCCTCGGCCGGGCGTCCCGACAGGTAGAGGGCCTGGATGAGCAGTTCCCAGGTGACCTCGCGCAGCGGATTGCGAGTGATCAGTTCCTCGGCGGCCAGGACTGCTTCCTCCAGGTTCCCCTCCCGTACCAGGATCGTCACGCGCAGCTCCCAGGCCATCAGCCGGGCCTCCTCCAGCCGCGTGCTTACATGGGCGGCGAAGGGGTGGTTCACCGCGTCTGCCAGCGCGGTTCCCCGCCAGAGGGCCAGCGCCGCGTCGAGTTCCTGGCGCGCCTGTCCGGTGCGTCGCTGGTCGAGCAGGCGGCGGGCCCGGCTCAGTGCCTGCTCGAAGCGCACGGCGTCCTGGGTCTCGCCCGGCACCCGCAGGGCGTATCCCAGGGATTCCCGCACCAGGATGCCGCCGTGGCCGCGCCGGGCCCGGTCGCGCTCGGGTTCGAGCACGTCGCGCAACCGGCTGATGTGCGCGTGCACCGAGGAGACCGCGCCGCGGGGAGGCCGGGTCGTCCAGAGGTCCTCGCAGAGCACGTCCAGCGGTACGGCCTGTCCCTGTTCCAGCAGGAGCCGGATCAGCAGGACGCGCCGTTTGGGCGGGCCGACGTCGAGGGCCGTGCCGTAGCTGCGGACGACCAGCGGACCCAGCAGGTCGAAGGAGAAAGCGGGTCGGAGGCTGCCGCTCACGGGGGCCGACGCGTACGAGGTCTTCATCTGAATCCACCGCTCCTTCGTCACACGACGGCCGGGTCTTGGCGCAGAATTCCGTAGAATTTGCTCTTCAGTTCCTGACCCGGGTCAAGCCCCAGGCTGTGCGAAAGACGGTCGCACATGCGGCTGTACGCGTCGAGTGCGTCCGCCTGTCGGCCCGACCGGCACAGCGCCGTGATCAGTTGGGCGCAGAACCGCTCGTGGAAGGGGTACATGGAATGCATTTGTTCCAGGTCGGAAATCATCGCACGGTGGTGGTTCATTTTCAGTTTGACGTCGAAGAGCTTTTCGCAGGCGGTGATCCGGGTCTGCTGGAGCCGGGTGTAGGCCATGCGGCAGATCACGCCCTGCCCGGTGTCGACGAGGGCCGCCCCCCGCCACATCTCCGTCGCCTCCGTGAGGAGGCCGGCCGCCACCTCCAGTTCGCTTTCCGGGCAGAGTTCGGCCTGTTTGACCAGCGCCTCGAACCGGGCCGCGTCCACCTCGACGCGGGAGCCGGTGAGGGCGTAGCCGGCCGGTGAGGTCTCGATGATCTCGCGCATGTCGGGCTTCCCGCTGTGGGCCGAAAGCACCCGGCGGAGCCTGGCTATGTGACCGTGGAGGGAATTCTCGGCATTGCTGGGCGGCTCCTCCCCCCATAATTCGTCGATCAGGCTGTTGCGTGACACAGGGTGTCCCGGGGACAGCGCGAGAACGGCGAGAATGGCCCTCAACTTTTCTCCGGGTATTCGGATTTCCATTGTTTCGTCGCGCACTTGGAGAGGGCCGAGGATGCTGATTCTCATGTGGAGACTCCGTGAGGGACTCAGATGTTCGGGTCGCACTGCAGTGCATCACGCAAAGGGGTCGGAAAGGTGAAAGGGCGAGAAATTGGCACCGGCTTCCGGGCGGGCGTCGGGGTCGCACTGCGGCAGGTCGTCCGCAGTGGAACGTGCGCCCGGGGCACGCGAGGCGCGTCGTGGTCGGGTTGCCTCCCGGCAGTGGTCCGCGGTCTCAGCGATGGGCATCCTTACGCACGTTTCTTGTCGTCCGCTTGCTTTTTCCGGGACCCGAGTCGCTTACTATCGGTAACTTGACCCCTACTGTGCGGTTACTTGTCCCGGCTTCTCGGCCCACGAAACCGCCACACGCTGGGAGAACAGTGCGCTCGGCCGCAGCCCGAACATGCCGTGGAACGTGCTGCTGAAATGTGACGGACTCGCGAAGCCCGCCTCCACGGCGGCCGTGCTCAGATCCGGCCAGGTCTCCAGCAGGACGGCCACCCGCAGCATCCGCGCCCAGAGCCGGTAACGCCGGAACGTCGTGCCGGTCTGGGCCCGGAAGAGCCGGAGGAAGGCCGAGACGGAGAGCCCGACGTCCGCCGCCAACTCCGCGGCCGAGAGGTGCGGTTCGGCGGGATCGGCCAGCCGGTCGGCAGCCCGCCGGATGCGCGGGTCCCTGCGTCCGGAGAGCCGGTCGGGACCGGCCAGGTCGAGCCAGGGGCGCAAGTCGGCCGGCGGTGCGCCGGGGGCCAGCCCCGTGGCGACCGCGGTCAACTCGGCCTCGTGACGGTGCCCCAGGGCCACCTCGCCGTGGTCCTCGGCCATCAGGGAGTGGCAGGCCCGCTCCCTGGTGGAGGCCGGGTCCAGGTAGCAGAAGGCCATCCGGGCGCCGTCCGCCACGATCCGGTGCCTGACCCGGGCGCCGACCAGAGCCGTGCGCGCCTTGAGGCGGGCGCCGTCCTCCAGCTCCAGCGTGAACCCGGCGTCCACCCCGACCGCCAGACAGCTCACCGCGCCCGCGTGGAAGCCGAGGTTCAACGAGGGCCCGAGATAAAGGGCTTGGCCCGGCCACAACCACAACGCCGCCTGGTCACAACACGTTTCTGAAAGCAGCGCAGGTCCCATGCGGTCATGCTAATCACTGTTCCGCCCATCCCGGCCGGGGTTCCTCCCCGCGTGCCCCGCGCCGCGGGCGGGCCTCCCTTCGTGCTGTCCGCCCTCCACACCCGGCGGGCGCATTCCCGCGCCGGCCACGGACCGCCCGGCCCTCCTTCTCCCGCAACCGACTTCCCGCCCCGGCTCCCTGCGAACGGACAGACGACACCATGTGGATCGAGCGTGCCCTCACTGCCCTGCTGGTCATCGTCGGGGCGGTGAACCTGTTGCCCGGCTTCGTCGCCGTGGCACCGTCCCAGATCAGCACCGCCTACGGCGTAACGATCGGGGACGGAGCGGGCTCCGCCGACCTGACGGTGCTGCTGAGGCATCGCGCCGTCCTGCTCGGTCTGGTCGGCATCGGTCTGCTCTGTGCCGCCTTCCTCCCGCAGTTGCGGGTTCCCGCCATGGTCGCGGGCGGTGTCAGCATGGGCACGTTCCTGCTCTTCGCGTACGCCACGCCCGCCCTCAACAGCGCCACCATGCGCGTGGCCAGGATCGACATCGCGGCGATCGCGCTGCTCGCCGTCGCCGCGGTACTGCTCTGGCGGAAGAACGCCTGAACTCCCGTGGCCGGGGCGGACGCCGTCCCGGCCACGGGAGCTGTTCACGCCTCGCGGCGGGCGGCCCGCGCCATCCGGGACAGGCCCGCCCGCAGCAGGGGCCGAACCGGGGCGGGCAGCGGCAGCTTCGGGGCCCGCGAGCGGTGCCAGGGCAGGAGCTCCGGGGAACCGCCGCAGAGCACCTCCGCCACATGGGCGCCGTGGGCCACCGACATGGCCAGACCGTGACCACAGCAACCGCCGATGTACCAGACGTCCGGGAGCCCGGCCAGCGGGCCGACCACCGGCAGGTCGTCGCCGGTCATGCCGATCCGGCCCGCCCAGCGGTGGGTGACCTCGGCCCGGGCCAGCGCGGGGTGCAACCGGCGCAACCGCTGCTCCAGCCCCGCCCACACCGCCGTCGCGGCGGAGTCGTCCGACACCGGCGCCAGTACGGGCCGCCCGCCGCCGAACACCAGCCGGCCGTCGGGGGTGAGCCGGAAGTAGTCGCCGAGCGGGTGCGCGTCGATGAGCGCGCAGCGCGTGTCGCCGCCCAGCGCGCGCTGGACGTCGGCGGGCAGCGGGGCGGTCGCCACGGCGTGCACCGACAGCGGAAGGACCGTGCCGACCGGCAGGCCGAGGGAGCCCGCGGCCGCGTTCACCGCGAGCACCGCCTTCCGGGAGCGGACCGTACCGCCGGGGAACACGAGCCGTACCCCGCCGGAGGTCTCCGCGCGGACCGCGCGCAGCGGGCTGTTGCCGAGGAAGCGGACGCCCTTGGCGGCGCAGGCGGCGGCCAGCGCGCGGCTGAGCTCCGCGGGGTCGAGCGTGGCCGCGCGGTAGCGCAGGCCCGCGTGGCGGGGCACTTCCACGAGGGCTCCGATCTCCGCCGCCGACAGCACGGGCACGTCCAGGCCGAGTTCCCGGTACGCGGCGGCCTGCCGGGCGAGCGACGCGAGGCCCGCCGCGGTGCGGGTGGCCACCACCTGGGCGGCGTCCCGGGGACCGGTGCCCACGCCGAGTTCGGCCGACAGCTCCCGTACGCGCTCCACCGCCGCCGTGCTCGCGGCGTACATCCGGCGGGCCGTGTCCGGTCCGAACCGGCGCACGGCCCGGTCCACCGAAGGCCCCACCCTCGGCCCCAGCAGCCCGGTGCCGCGTCCGCTGGCTCCGGCGGCCGGTCCTTCGGCGTCGACGACCAGGACGGACCGTCCCGGGTCGTGCGCGGCCAGGTGGTAGGCGGTGGACAGTCCGGCGAGTCCGGCGCCGACCACGGTCACGTCCGCGTCCAGCACTCCGCGTACCCGGGCCGGTGCCGCGGGCGTGGCGGGGGGTTCCGCCGCCGGGCTCGCGGACACGGCGTCCCAGAGGGGGCGGCCTGCGGAAGGTCGGGTCATGAGGACTCCCTCACGGGGCGGATGGCGGCGACGGGCGCACCGTCGAGAGAGGGGGCGGCGACGGGCGCGCCGCCGAGGGAGGCGAAGGCGCGGTCGTGCCAGAGCAGCGGGCGGCCGACGGCGGTGTGGGCGGCGGCGATCCGGCCGACGACGAGGCTGTGGTCCCCGTAGCGGCGGACGTCCTCGACCAGGCAGACGGCCCAGCCCAGGGTGTCCGCGAGGACGGGGACGGCCAGTTCACGCCGGTGGCCGGTGGCGGCGAACCGTTCCGCGGCGCCCACCGCGGGGTCGGCGAAGAGTTCGGCCCGGGCCCGCTGGGACTCCGCGAGCAGGTTGACCGCGAACCGGCCGCTCGCCTCGACCACCGCCAGGGTCCGGGACGCGTTGCCCAGGCAGATCAGGAGCAGCGGGGGGTCGGCGGAGAGCGAGGTGACCGCCGAGACGGTGCTGCCCGCGGGCCCGGCGGGCCCCTGGGCGGTGACCACCGTGACACCGCCCGCCATCCGCGCGTAGAAGGCACGGCAGTCCAGCTCCGGGGCCGTGACCGACGACGGACCGGTGTCCGACGGGGCGGCCTCCTTCTCGGGCGGGCCCGCGTCCCCGGGCGCGGCGGGCCCCTGGGGCGGTCCGGCGGCTGCGTGCTCGCCGGGGGTGGCCCCGACGGTGACCTGGCGCATCACAGGGCTCCTTCGTGAAGGGAAGTGCGGTACGGGAGGGGCGGGGACGGACGGCGTGCGGGCGGGCGCCGGAGGGGCGGCGCGGGGCGCCCCCGACTGGCCGGCAGGATTCGGGGGCTGGGTACGGGACCGGGCCGAAGGCGTGAGGGCCGGGCGATTGGTCGAACTGCAGGCGTGAGGCCGGGCGGCGGCACTCTCACCGCCGCCCGTGCGAGCCGGGCGGCTCCCTTCTCACCGCCGCCCTTCGAGCGTGTCGCGCAAGGCGATCAGCGTGGTCCGCACTGTGCGGCGGTTGCGGGCCGGGCGCCGGACCACCCCGGTGAGCAGCGGTGCGGTGGCGGTGAGCAGCTTGCCGGGCAGTCCGCGGCGCCGGTCGTGCCACTCCTCGGTGACCTCGCAGCCGCCGGGCGTCTCCGTGAAGCGGTACACCCAGCGGGAGAGCGGGACGCCGAAGAAGCTGACGTCGAACGCGAACAGCTTCCCCGGTACGGACTCCACCACCCGGCACACGGTCACCCAGGGCAGCCAGGCCGCCCGGTTGCGCCCCAGGAACCGGCTGCCGGGGCGCAGCGCGCCCGCCCGGCCCGGCACCCAGGCGCCCCTGCACTCCGGGCTCCATTCCCCCATCCGCCGCACGTCGCTGACCGCCGCCCACACCGTGTGCGCGGGCACTGCCACGGTCAGCCGTTCGGCCACTCTCGGTTCAGTCGTCAGGTCGCTCTGCATGTCACTCCTTTGACATCGCGGGCTGGTCCGTCGCGGGCTGGTCCGCCGTGGGCCGGCGGGAAGCGCCGCGGCCGACGTCCTTGCGGCCGGGCATCCACCAGTTCCACCGGTTCATCAGCCGCATGGAGGCCGGCACCAGCAGCAGCCGGATGACGGTCGCGTCGACCGCGATGGCCACGGCCATGCCGATGCCTATCTGCTGGATGGGAAGGATGCCGGTGAAGGCGAACGCCGTGAAGACCGCCACCATCAGTACGGCGGCCCCCGAGATCAGCGGCGCGGTGGCGGCCATGCCGCGGGCCACGCTCCCGGTGCCGTCGCCGGTCGCCACGTAGTCCTCGCGGATGCGGCTGAGCAGGAACACCTCGTAGTCGGTGCTCAGGCTGAACAGCAGGGTCACCAGGAGCACCGGCACGAAGTTGGTGAGGTATCCGCTGGTGTCGAAGCCGAGGACGCCGCTGCCCCAGCCCTCCTGGAAGACGAGGACCAGCACTCCGTAGGTGGCGGCCATCGAGACCAGGTTCATCAGGATCGCCGACAGCGGCAGGAACACCGACCGGAAGGTGATGAGCAGCAGCAGGTAGATGACGGCGAGCATGGTGGCGACGACCGGCAGCAGGCTGTCGGAGATCACCTCATTGGCGTCCACGCCCTCGGCCGTCTCCCCGCCGGTGTGCACCCGCCAGCCGTCCCCGGCGGCGAAGGCGTCCGCCGTCGTGCGCACCGACTCCAGAAGGCCGCGCACCGATTCGGAGGACGCGGTGTCCTCGCCCACCACCTCCAGTACGAGGGCGCGTCCGTCGCCGGTCGCGAAGTGCCGTACGGACGACCGCAGGTCGGCGGGGAGCGCGGTGGCCGCCGCCGGTGCGAGGGCGGCGAAGGGCCGCTCGGGGCTCACCTGCCGCAGCGGGGTGACCACCGAATCGACCCGTTGGGCTCCGGGCAGCCGTGCCAGGGCGTCGTGGAAGGCGACCAGCCGGGCGGCGGCGGGGGCGTCGCGTTCCCACAGCGGCACGTCCGACTCCACCACCACCTGGATGGGGGCGGCGCTGCCGACGCCGAACTGGTCCTTGGCGGTGTCGTACCCCTCGCGGACGGCCGCCCCGGTGGGCACCACCCGGGCGTCGGGGGTGAAGGTCTCCAGCTTCAGCGAGGGCACTGCCAGCACGCCCAGCGCGGTCAGGCTGACCGCGAGGAACAGCAGCGGCCTGCGCATCACCGCGTGGCTGACCGTCGCCCAGCGGCTCGGCCGGGCGGCCGTCGTGCGCGCCGGTCCGCGCCGGCCCAGCGCCCCCCACTCGATGCGGGGGCCCAGCAGGTGGAGCAGGACCGGCAGCAGCAGGACGCTCGCCAGGATGGAGAAGGCCACCACGACGACGGCGCCCAGCGCCATCGACCAGATGACGTTCAGGTCCACCAGGAAGAGCGTGGACATGGCGGCGACGATGGTGATCCCGGAGGCGACCACCGTCTCGCCGGAGGTGCGCAGGGTACGGGCGACGGCGTGTTCCACCGCGTCGGCGTCCGGGCGGGGGCCCGCGGCGCGCAGCTCGTCCTTGAAGCGCATGATGACGAAGAGCGAGTAGTCCACGCCGACGCCCAGGCCCAGCATGGTGGCGGCGTTCTGGACGAAGACGGAGAGTTCCGTGTGCCGGGCGAGCACGGCGAGCAGCCCGAGCGTGAAGGCGACCGAGGTGACGCCGACCAGCAGGGAGACGAGCGCGGCGGCCACGCTGCGGAAGAGCAGCAGCAGGACCAGCGCGATGATCGGCAGGGTGATCAACTCGGCCCGGAGCAGGCCGCGTTCGCTGAGGTGGTTGACCTCGCCCCACAGGGCGGCCTGGCTGACCAGGGAGACCCGCAGGCCCTGGGGTTCGTACGCGTCGCTCAACTGGGCCTGGATGGCGGGCAGTACGCGGCGGGCGGTGCCGTCGTCGAGTGCGGAGCCCATGCGGACGAGCGCGGTGCGGCGGTCCTCGCCGAGGAAGGCGGCGCGGGCCTGCTCCGTGCTGAGCGTGGTGTAGCCGTGGGTTCCGGAGATCTTCAGGCCGGGGTCCCGGGAGACCCGGTTCACCGCGTCCCGCACCCGGCTGTCGAAGGCGCTTTCGCCCTGGTGGTGGCGGGTGTCCTCGACGACGAGGGTCAGTGAGGTGGCGCCGCGTCCCAGGAAGCCCTGCGTCACCCGCTGGGCGGCGGCGGCGGAGTCGGAGCCCGCCACGAACCAGCCGCCGCCGCTGAGCGCGTCGGCGAGCCGGGTGGCGCCGAAGCCCGCCACCACCAGGAGCAGCAGCCAGGCGGCCAGCAGCGGCCGACGTCTGCGGCGGGTGAACCGGGCGGTGGCGTCGGCCGCCCGGGACGCCGCGCTCAGGGCCTCGCGCGGACCCGGGTCGCGGCCGGCCGGGGGTCCGGCGGCGACCCGGGTGGTCTGTTCGGTCATGCGCGGATCGTGATTCCGTGGTCGCGGTCGTCGGTCAGGATCTCCATCAGCGCCCGGTTGGCCGTGTGCATCCGCGCGGTGCGGCCGGTGATCTTGTTGGTGATCTCCACCTCGCACGCGGCGATCTTGGTGTTGAGGCAGTGCTTGATGCCGCCCGGCGGGTTGTAGTAGTTCAGTCCCACGAAGTGCTCCGGCCTGGCGTCGAAGCGGCCGCGGATGTCCACCGTGTCGTCGCCGCCCGCGAAGTCCCAGTAGAAGTAGCCGAAGTCGGCCTTGGCGGTGAGCGCCCGGCGCGGGGCCACCAGGGAGTATTCGCGGTCCTCGTGCCGCAGCACCAGGAAGGTCACCATGGGGGTGGTGACCGGTCCGGCCAGCCGGGTGCGGCCGGTCACGATCTCCAGGAAGCTGTCCGGCGCGTCGTCGAATCCGGCGACCTGGCCGAAGGCGTAGTAGTCGGTGTGGCGGCTGCCCCAGTTGTGGTTCTGGCTGCCGGTCCAGCCGTCCACGTCCACGGTTCTGCCGTCCACGGTCAGCGTGCCGTCGTACACCGCGAGCGGCACGCCGACCAGGCTCTTCGCCTTGGGGAAGCCCCCTTCGTACATGCCCGGCGGCAGCAGGAGCAGCGGAGGCTCGTCGCCCTTGTACGTCAGGTCCCAGGCGATCGAGCCGTTCGTGCCCACCGACTCGCCGCGCAGCGCGCCGGGTTCCAGCACGCGGTCGCCGACGCGCGCGCCGAAGGTGTCGCGGTCGAAGGCGCACTCCGCGATCGGGTACTCCTCCTTGGCGACCACGTGTTCGCCGGTCACGCCGTCGAAATAGACCGCCCACAGCTCGCCGATGGCCGCGTCGGGCATCCCCGCCGGGCTGAAGATCGTGTAGCGGATCCAGAACGCCCTCGGTTCGGTGGGGTGGTTGCCGCGCTGGTAGAAGCTCTCGTAGTGGCCCTCGGTCTGGCCCGGCCGGTACCGCGTCCGGTTGAGGGTGAGGGCGTCGGCGGTGGTGTAGTCGGTGTGCACGGGTGCGTCTCCTCCGGTCGGCCGGCGTGCGGTGGTCGCCCCGGCGGGCCGCGGGGGCGGTCGGTGTCTGCGGGACCGTGAACTGGCGGTCGGTCAGTGGCGGGTTCCGCGCCCCTGACGGTCAGTCGGCGGCGGGGTCCTCGCCCAGCGGTCGGCGGGCCCTGGAAGGCCGGCGCTCGTGCAGGGTCATCTCCATGCCGTACTTGGGGCGCAGGGTGATGGTCGCGTGGTTGACGACTCGGTGGGAGGGCACGTGCCGGAACTCGTAGCGCCGGATCAGCGCGGCGAGCAGCAGGTGCGCCTCCATGAGCGCGAAGTGCTTGCCGATGCACAGGTGCGGGCCCGCGCCGAAGGGCAGGTACGCGAACCGGTGGCGTCCCTTCTTGCGCGCGGCGGCGAAGCGGTCCGGGTCGAAACGTTCGGGGTCGTCCCAGTGCCGCTCGTCGCGGTGGATGTTGAACAGGTTGACCAGGACGCGTGAGCCGGCCGGTACGCGGTGGCCGCCCAGCATCGTGTCCTTGAGGGTCAGCCGGGGCACGATCGGCGCCGACGGATACAGGCGCAGCGCCTCCTCGAAGATCTGCAGGAGGTACGGCATCCGGGCGAGGTCGGCGGCCGTGGGCAGGGCGTCGCCCAGTTCGCGGTCCACCTCCTCCTGTGCCCGGCGCAGCACCTGCCGGTTGCGGGAGAGCAGGTAGAAGGCCCAGGTGAGGGTGACCGCGGTGGTCTCGTGCCCGGCGGCGAAGGTGGTGATGATCTCGTCCCGCAGTTCGCGGTCGGTCATCCCCTCGCCGGTGTCGGCGTCCCGGGCGGCCAGCAGCATGTCCAGGAGGTCCTTGGCGCCGCCCTCGGGGGGCCCGGCGGCCCGCCGCTCCTCGATGATGCCGTACATCATCGAGTCGAGGCCGTCCATCACCCGGCGGAAGCGGCGGTTGCGCGGGGTGGGCCAGCCGGTGGGCGGGCTGAACGGGTTCTGCAGCCGGTCGAAGGCGAAGTTGACCGCCACGTCCACCGCTTCCGGACTCAGGCTGTCGCGGGTGCGGCTGACGTCCGTGCTGAACATGCAGCGGCTGACGATGTCGAGGGTCACCCGCATCATCTCGCCGTGCACGTCCACCTCGGCGCCGGGCGCGTAGACCCGCTCCATGTGGGCGAGCTGGTCGGCGGTGGAGTCGGCCATCGCCCGGTACATCCCGGCGAGCGCCTGCTTGGCGTAGATGGGCTGCATCATGCGCCGGTTGCGCATCCAGCTCTCGTGGTCGTCGCTGGTGAGCAGCCCCTCACCGAGGATGAGCCGCAGCGGGTTGTCCGGTCCGAGCTTGCCGTACGTGGCGCTGTCGGTCAGCACCTCGCCCGCCAGTTCGGAGCTGGAGACGCCGTGCACCACCACCGGCCCGAGCCGGTAGCGGACGAGTCCGCCGTGCTCCTGCCAGCCCCGGTGCATGACGCCCAGGATGTCCTTGCGGAACTCCACGATGTTGCCCAGCAGCGGCACCCCGTCGGCCTCCGGTGCGGGGGCGGGCCCGCCTGCGGCGGGGGCGACGTGCGGGGCGGCCCCGGCGGGCGCCGGCCTCGGTGTCTCGCGGGCCGTGGTCATTTGCGGCCCAGCGCGCACACCCAGCCGAGGGAGCGGCGGGGTTCGCAGACGAAGCGGACGTCGTGGAAGCCCGCCTCGGAGAGCATCCCGGTCAGTTCGGCCCCGGACAGGATGTGCAGCCCGTCGCGCTCGGAGCGCTCGGTGAAGTGCTTGCCGAAGTACCGCTGGACCAGCGAGGGGTCGGCGGCGGCCTCCCGGCTCATCTCCAGGGTGATGGCCACCTGGCCGCCGGGGCGCAGCACCCGGTGGGCCTCGGCGAGGCCGCGCATCGGGTCGGGCCAGAAGTAGAACGTCTCGATGGCGCTGACGTGGTCGAAGGAGGCGTCCTCGTAGGGGAGTTCGGCGCTGTCGCCGTGCCGGATCTCGACCCGGCGGCGCGCGATGGCGTCGGCGTTGCGGCGGACGGCCTGGGTGACCATGTCCATCGAGTAGTCGACGCCCGCGACGAAGCCCCGCGGGGTCCGCTCGGCGAGCAGCTTGACCGCCATGCCGCCGCCGCAGCCGACGTCCAGGACCCGCTGGGAGCGGCGTACGTCCATGTGCTCGATGGCCCAGACGGTCAGCGACCGGTGCTGGAGGGTCATCAGGTGCCCGACGAGCTGCCCGGCGGGGCCGCTTGGCTGCCGGAAATTCGTCTCCACCACTTCGAGGGGCTTTTTGAGCAGCGTGCCGATCATCCGGGGTTCCCTTCGCGGCTGTGCGGGTTTCGCGGCTGTGCGGAGCGCACGGCCGGGTGGGACGCGCGTCCGCGGCGGTCCTGTGGCCGGCGGCGGTCGTGGCCCCGCGGACCGGCGCGTCGCGCGGTCCGGCCGGTTCCGCGACCGGCAGGGGCACTGGGCCGGGCCGGGCGACGGCCTCCCGGAGCCGGTCCCGGTACGGACGGGACCTCCGGGAGGCGGACGCGGAGAGGGCAGGATTCGAACCTGCGCGGGCTTGCACCCGATCCGGGTTTCCCCGGAACCCCGTTGGGCCGCTTCGGGTACCTCTCCCTCGGCTTCGCGGGGCGGTGACGCCCCGTCCGCCGGTGGTTCAGATCCTGCCGGACCCTCCTGAGATTCGGCTTAGACGGCTCTGAGACGAGCGCCTCACCGACGGAACAGGTCACTCCGCGCAGGCTGGGGTAGACAGCCGCAACCGGCCGTCCCGAACCCGGGACGCCGAACCGAAGGAGTGAGCACGTGCCCCGACTGTCCAGGCCCCGCACGACGGAGGGTCTCGCGCCGGACGAACACGGCGATCCGCACTGCCTGGATGCGGCGGAGACCGGCCGACTGCTGGCCGGGGCGCGCTGGCGGCGGATGATCGTACTGGGCGAGGGCGGGGCGCAGCGGCGCGTCGAGCGGGTCGAGGGGTACGGCGGCGGTCTCTGGTACGACCGGGTCACGGACGCCCTGCGGGGGCGGGAGCCGGGGCTGGCCTGCCTGAACCTGCTGGGCGGCAAGCCCCGCCGGTCGGCCGCGGTGCGGTCCGGCCAGCTCGCGGACGCGCTGGTCTTCGGCGGGGACCTGGCAGTGGTCCAGTTGTCCGGCCAGGACCTGCTGCACCCCTCCTTCGACCCGGGCGTGCACCGCACGGAACTGGTGCGGGTGATCAGCCCGTTGCGCGAGCGCGGCCTCGACGTCGTGCTGGTCGAGCCGTTCAGCCTGGCCCGCTCACCCGAGGCGCGCGGGCGGGACGCGGAGGAGGTGGGGGCCCTGCAGCGCGCCCAGGCCGAACGCACCCGCACCGTCGCCCAGTTCCACGGCGCGCTGCACGTGTCCCTGGCGGGTCTGCCGGCCCCCGCCGTCGCCGGGGTCTGGGAGCGGAACGGCCCCACGCCCAACGCGCGCGGGCACGCCCGTCTCGCGTCCGCGGTGGTACGGGCCCTGGCTTCGGGCCTGCACTCATCGGCCAGACGCCGGCCGGCGCCCGTGGAGGACGGCGCGGACCCGGCCGGGGCGGCGGCTGGACGCTGAGGGGCCCGACGCGGGTCGCCGTCCTGGGGGAACGCGCAGGGGGCGGGCACGGATCGACGTGCCCGCCCCCTGCGGTGCGGCTGTGCTCTGCGGGCCGGCGGTCACGACCGGCCGCCGGCCGTCTACCTGCTCTCCAGTTCCCGCCTCAGCCGCTCCAGCGTGGCCCGCATCCCCGCCTCGTTGGCGAGGTGGCGCACCTCGGGGCGGGTGCCGGTGAAGATCCGGCCCATCGCCTGGGTCACCTTGCCGTACCGGCCGGTGCGCAGGTCGCGCCAGTACTCGGTGACGCGGGTGCCGTCGGCCTCCGGGGCGAGGCGGTAGCCCCACAGGGCCACCGGCAGCCCGAAGGAGCTGACCCGGAACGCGAAGTCGACGCCCGGTTCGGCGCGGGTCACCCGGCAGCCGGTGAACCAGAAGAACGGCCCCTTGCGGTTGAAGCCGACGAAGCGTGCGCCGGTCCGGGCGGGACCGGCCGCGACGCCGCGGACCGCGACGCACTCCGGGCTCCAGCGGGCCATCGACCGGACGTCCGCCACCGCCGCGTAGACCCGGTCGGCGGGCGCCTTGACGAAGACGCTCTCCTCCACGCTCCAGCGGCGTTCCGTCGGGTTCATCCTGCTGCTCCTTCTCGGGCCCAAAAGGTCATGTACTCGTCAGGCTCGGGTGAGCAACAGTACCGCGTTCTGCCCGCCGAACCCGAAGGAGTTGCTGACGACCACCTCCACCGGGCCCTCCCGGCCGGCCTTGGCCACCACGTCGAGGTCGATCTCGGGATCGAGGCTCTCCAGGTTCGCGGTGGGCGGGACGAACCCCTCCTCCAGGGTGAGCGCGGACACCGCCGCCTCGATCGCCCCCGCCGCCGACAGCGAGTGCCCCGTCACGCCCTTGACCGAGGTGACCGAGGGCCGCTGCCCGAGCACCTCCCTGATCAGCCGCGCCTCGGTGGCGTCGTTGATGGCGGTGGCGGTGCCGTGGGCGTTGACGTGGTCCACCTCGTCGGGCCCGATCCCGGCGTCGCGCAGCGCCGCCCGCAGGGCGAGCGCGGCACCCGTGCACTCCGGGTCGGGGGCGGTCGCGTGGAAGGCGTCGGCGGAGGCTCCGTACCCGCTGACCATCGCCCGCACGCGCGCGCCGCGGGCCCGCGCGTCCTCGGCCCGCTCCAGCACCAGGACCGCGGCGCCCTCCGCGGCCACGAAGCCGTCCCGGTCCGCGTCGAAGGGGCGGGAGGCGGAGCGGATGTCGTGACCGCGCCGGGACAGGGCGCCCATCTGGCTGAAGCCCGCGACCAGCGAGGGCGTCAGCGGAGCCTCCGCGCCACCGGTGAGGACCACGTCGCAGGCGCCCGAGCGCAGCAGGTCCCGCGCGGTCCCGACGGCGGTCGTGCCCGAGGCGCAGGCCGTCGCGGTGACCAGCGAGGGGCCCCGCGCGCCGAACTCCATCGAGACGTACCCCGCCGTCATGTTCGCCGACAGCATCGGGATGAGCCGGGGCGAGACCCGGCGCGCTCCCGATTCGAGGAGCCGCCGGTGCTGGGTCTCCCAGGTCTGCGCGCCGCCGATGCCGTTGCCCAGCACCACGCCGACGCGGGCGCCGTCCCAGTCCTGCGGGTCGAGCCCGGAGTCGGCCACCGCCTCCAGCGCGGCGGCCAGCACCAGTTGGCTGGAGCGGTCGAGCTGCAGGACCCTGCGGCGGCCGAGTACGGCCGCCGGGTCGAAGCCCGGCACCCGGCAGGCGAAGTCGGTCGTCACACCGGCGAGTTCGGGCACCGTGACGGCCTCGGTCGCGGCCCCCTCGCGGATGCGCGCCCAGGAGGGGCCGGTGCCGACTCCGGCGGGCGTCATCATGCCGAGCCCGGTGATCGCCGCGTCGAACCGGGCGGGCCGTCCCGCCGCGTCGCTGCGCGGGCGCATCAGGCGGCTTCCGCCTTCTGCTCCAGCACCCGGGCCGCGTCGGCCAGGGTCGAGTCGGGGCCGACCTCCTTCTCGGAGAGCTTCACCCCGAACTCCTCCTCGGCCGCCACGGTCAGCTCGACCATGGCCAGTGAGTCCATCTCCAGGTGGGAGAAGGTGTCGGAGGGGCTCAACTCGTGCGGCTCCAGGCCGAACCCCTCGGCCAGCAGCTTGGTCAGACGGTCGTAGACGTTGCTCATGGGTGCTCCCGGTGTGGTGGCGCGGGCCCGGCCGGGCCCGCGCGGAGAGGAAGACGCGAAGGACGAGGAGGGCGGGACGGAAACGCCGCTCAGTGGACCGCCGCTGTGCCGCCGGCCGCGGCGGTGCCCGTGGCGGCGCCCGCGGTCACGTCCGCGCCGTCGTGCCCGCCGGAGTGCCCGCCGCTCTCGTAGCGCGCGCGGAAGGCGGTGTACGCGGGGTGGGCCTCGGGCTCGAAGCGCGGCGCGAACGGCTTGAGGAAGTTGCCGAACAGGGCACGGTCGCCGAACAGGTGGATCGGCACGACCAGCAGGGCCCACTCGGCGCCGAACAGCCAGATCCAGGCCAGTACGACCAGCCCCTGGGTGACCAGGCTGTGCATCACGTTGTAGAGGACGTAGTAGACCTTGGGGATCCGCTTGTCGGGGCTGCGGTGGTGGGCGAGGGCCCCCGGCAGGTAGCCGATCAGGTCGATGTAGAGGAAGAGCCCGATCGCCGGCAGCCAGCGGACCTCGTCGAGGTGGGCGAAGAACAGGACCGCCGAGACCACGAGACCCAGCCCGTACTCCAGCCGGATCAGCCGGTAGGTGGTGGGCGTGTCGAAGAGGTTCCGGCCGTCCATCAGCCGAGTACCGGGGCGGCCTGCGCCGTGCTCCCCGCCTCCGCGACGGCACGCGCCACGGCCTCGTCGCCCTCCACCCGCGCGCTGCCGAAGAGGCCGACGACGACCCGGGCGATGGTCTCCTTGAAGACCCGCTGGGCCACCGGGTCCAGGATGCCGGCCAGGCTCGGGATGCCGAAGTCGAAGTCGGCGGAGAAGGCGATCAGGGTGTCGGGGCCGTCGGCGCTGACCCGCCAGGTGCCGGAGAACTCGGCGAAGTCGCCGTCGATCTGCTCGAAGGAGATCACCAGCGTCTCCCGGTCGAAGCGGTCGGCCTCCGTCCACCGCAGGATGCCGTTGCGGAAGTAGACCTCCCACTCACTGGTCTCCTCCGCGGCGGAGAGCTCGTGGACGGTCACGCTGCGGACCACCTCGGTGAACTCCGGGTACCGCGCGAAGTCGTGGACGCGGTCGAAGGCGGCCTCGGGGGCGGTGCCTTCGACGCGGAGGAGTACGGATGCGTTACGCATGGTGTCGGCTGCTTCCTGCGGAGGGCTCGGCGGAGCGGGTGGGGGCGTCGGGCACGGCGGACGCGGGGGCGTAGCGGCGCGCCTGCGCGCGGCAGGCCCGGTCGAACGCCTCGTACAGGTGGTCCAGTTCGCCGCGCTCCAGGATCGCGGGCGGTGTCAGACGCAGTACGAGGTGCGAGTTGAGGGAGTGGTTGGCGATGATCCCGTGGGCGATGAGCTCGATGAGCAGGTCGCCGGCCGGACCCGGTTCGGCGAACTCGATGCCCATCAGCAGCCCGCGCCCGCGGACCTCGCGGACCGCGTCGCCGTAGTGCGACAGCGCGATCCGCCGCAGTTGCGGGAGCATCTCCTCGCCGAGCGCCCGGGACCGTTCGACCAGGTCGTCCTCCTGGATCGCGGCGAGGGCGCCACGGGCGGCGGCCATCGCGAGCGGGGCGCCGGAGAAGGTCGAGGTGTGCAGGTAGGGGTCGCGGTCGAAGACCGAGAACACCTCCCGGGTGGCCACCACCGCCGACACCGGGACGACTCCGCCGCTGAGCCCCTTGCCGACGAGCAGGATGTCGGGGCTCACGCCCTCGCGGTCCGCTCCCCACCAGGTGCCCAGCCGGCCGAGGCCGGTCTGGATCTCGTCCAGCACCAGGAGCGCGCCGTGCCGGTCGCAGGCCTCGCGCACCGCGCGCAGGTAGCCGTCCGGCGGCAGGACCACCCCGGCCTCGCCCTGCACCGGCTCCACGAAGACGCACGCCTCGCCCGGCATCGTGGCCAGGACGTCCTCCAGGGCCCGCGCGTCGCCGAACGGCACGTGCGCGGTGTCCTGGAGCAGGGGCTCGAAGGGGGTGCGGAAGACGTCGTTGCCGGTCAGGCTGAGCGCGCCGACGGTCTTGCCGTGGTAGCCGTTGACGGTGGCCACCAGACGGCGGCGGCCCTTGGTGCGGGCGAGCTTGAGCGCGGTCTCCGTCGCCTCGGCGCCCGATCCGGCGAAGTGGACCCGGGACAGGCCCGCCGGGGTGACGGCGGTGAGGGCCTCGGCGGCGAGCGCCGCCTGCGGCTCCAGGAAGAGCCGGGTGGAGATCGGGTGCGAGTGCAGCTGCTCGGAGACGTGCCGTACCACCGTGGGGTGGCGCGCTCCCATCAGGAAGACGCCGTAGCCGCCGCAGTTCAGGAACCGCTCGCCCTCGGCGGTGGTGACCCACGCGCCCTGGGAGGACACCTCGACGTGGCCGCCGAACATCTCGCCGAGGGTGGCCCGCCCGCGGTTCATGTGCTCCCGGTAGAGGCGTCCCAGCTCCTCCCGGCCGGGGATGCGGCGGCCGGGGGCGTCAGGGGCGGCGGGCCCGGGGGAATGAGTGAGGGGTGTGGTCGTCATGGGGTGCTCCTCAGGCCAGACGCAGCGGTTCGCCCGCCACGTGTGCCAGGTAGGGGCCGGTGAAGGCGGAACGGGACGGCGGGTGGAAACCGAGCCCGTGGGAAGCCGCGGCGACGATCGCCACGTCGGACGCGCTCATGTACGCGGTGCCGCCGAGCAGTTCGACGGCCTGGTCGCGGGCGGCGGCCAGCGCGTCCTGCGCGGCGTACCGGGCGACCAGCGCCTGCGCGAGGTGCTCGTTGCCCCGCTCGCCGTCGCGCACCCGGCGGGCCACGCCCTCCAGGAGCTGGGCGGCGGTCTCCAGCGACACCAGGGCCCGCAGCCGGTCCGACTCGCTGCCCCTGCCCGTGTCGACGGCGCGCTCGACCAGGCCGCTGACCATGCCCAGGTAGCAGCCGGAGATGAGCAGTTCGAACCAGATCAGTCCGACGGTCTGCAGCTCGTCGAGCTCGCCCGGCTCGGCGTCGTTGGGCATCAGCAGTTGTTCGTCCACGAAGACGTCCGTCAGCCGGACCTCGTCGCTCTCCGCGCCCGCCAGCGCCTGACTGGCCCAGAACGGGTGCGTGGTGAGACCGGGGGTTTCCCGGGGGACCAGCAGTACGGCCATCCTGCTGCCGCCGTCGTCGGCGGGCAGCGCCACGCTGGCGGTGAGCAGGTCCATCGAGTGGGAGAGGCTGCACGGCTTCTTGGAGCCGTTGATCAGGTAGCCGCCCTCCGCCTTCACGGCGGACACGGTCGGCGACAGGATGCCCCGGCCGGGCCGCCCCTCGGCGAATCCGGAGGCGACCAGGAGGCGCTGTTCGGCCACCCCTTGGAGCAGTGCCCACTCCATGCCGCTGCTGCGCACGCTCGCCGCGAGGCTGAAGAGGGTGGCCACGGAGAAGTGGTGCATGGTCGTCGCGACCGCGAGCGACGGAGCGCGGGAGGCGATGGCCCGGGTGACGGCCAGTGCCTGGAGGGGGTCGGCGCCGAGCCCGCCGTACTCCTTCGGGATGACGAGTGCGGGGCCGCCGCATTCGCGGAAGTGCCGCAGGGCCGGGCTCTGCGGGACCTCCAGTTCGGTCAGGGTGTGGCCGGCGAGGCGGTCGAGCAGGCCGGGCAGGAAGGTCTCACAGGTGGCGCGGGCCGCGTCGAGTGGGCGCATTGCTCTCTTTCGGTACGTGGGCTGCTGTCTGCTCTCGGGTCACGCCGTCGGCGTACGGATCACGGGCGCGCGGACTCCGCCGCCGGGGCCGCCTCCCGCAGGGACTGCCAGGCGCCGAACACGGCGTCCCTCGGCCGCACCGATCCGTCGCTGACGCTCACGCCCTGGATGTGGGAGGTGCGCAGGATCGGGTAGTTGGCCTCGCCGTGCACTCCGCCGGTCAGTCCGGTGCCGCCGTGCGTCGGCAGGCCGGGCAGGAAGCCGATGTGCGAGTCGTTCACCTTGAGCAGTCCGCCCTTGGTGATCCGGGTGACGAAGTGCTCGACGGCCTCCGGGTCCTTGGCCCACACCGAGTTGCGCAGCCCGTACGGGTTGCTGTTGACGAAGTCCGTGAAACGTTCGAGCAGTACGGACTCCGGGGCGGGCTCCGCCGCGATCACCGGCAGCAGCGGGAAGAACGTCTCGTGCCGCACCGCCTGGATGCGCCGTGCCGCCTCCATGCCCCGGACCAGGACCACGGTGGGCTCCAGGAAGATGCCCGCGGTGTCCCGGGTGCCGTCGGCCTGCATGGCGTGACCGCCGCACACCAGTTCGGCGCCGCCGTCCAGGGCGTCCTGCAGGCACTCGAAGAACTTCTCGTTGCGCAGCACGGGCGTCAGCAGGACGTCCTCGTCGCGCACCGAACCGGCCTTGATCTCCCCGGCCTTGCGGGCCAGCAGCGCCACCAGCTCGTCGGCGGCGTCCGGGTGGGCCAGCACCTGGTTGGGGATCATGCACAGTTGTCCGGAGCCGAAGAAGCTCTCGGTCAGCGCCTCGGCGGCGTACTCCAGGTCGGCGTCCTTCCAGACCACCACGGCGTCGTTGCCGGCCAGTTCCAGGATCGGCTTCTTGCCCGCGGCCACGCACCGGTCCTGGAAGCGGATGCCGGCCTCGCTGCTGCCGAAGTACATGATGTCGTCGACCAGCGGGCTCTCCAGCCAGCTGTTGAGCACCGGAGCCGGGTCGCCGCAGACCGCGTTGAGGGTGCCGCGCGGTGCGCCCAGTTCCTCGAGCACCGGGGCGACGACCTCGTGCAGGACGTACATCACCCCGAGCGGGGCGCTCCGCGGAGCCCGTACGACCAGCGAGTTGCCCGCCATCATCGACGTCACGCCGAGCAGCGCGCTCGACAGCGGGGCGTTCTGCGGCGGATTGAGGCAGACCACGCCGTCGGGGCGGCGGCGCACCGACGTGCGGCGCGGACCCTGGGTCGTCTCGTGCAGCATCTGGCTGCGGTAGAAGTCCAGCGACTGGGGCGAGAAGCACTCCAGGGCGCCGGAGACCTGCCAGCGTGCCAGCGCCAGGGGGTGGCCCTCGCGCAGCAGGATGTCGATGGTGCGCTCGGCCGTCTCGGTCAGCCGCCTGTGCAGCAGTTCGCCGAACTGGTTCAGGCGCACGTCCAGGGGAAACGCGTTCCACTCGGCGGTCGCGCCGGCCGCGGCCCGCACGGCCTGCTCGACCGCCTCGCGGTCCGCCCTCGCCACCCGGCCCACGATGCTGCCGCCCGGCAGGTCCTCGGGGGCCAGCCTGCCGCTCTCCAGCTTCCGCTTGAGCGTCAGGCTGGCGAAGGCGTCCTGCAGCAACGCGTCCGAGTCGACCACGTAGACCCACCGGTCGCCCGGCACGCTCTTGCCGTCGATCAGCGAGGCGTAGCTCAGCAGTTCTGATCCGTCAGTGTGGTGCGGCGCCGGGGGCGCCGTACGGGCCCTGCTCACGCAGTTCCTCCGCTCACCCGTTTCCGGTCACGGAGACGGGAAGAATGTCCTAGGTGATGCCCTCGCACCGACTGTCACAGCCCCGCCTGAGAATCGGCGGAGATACCTCTGAGACGGCGGCCTCAGCCTGATGAAAGCCCCTTCGCGGAGCATGACGGCCCAGCACTTTCCGCAGGCTGTCCACGAGGGACCAGAGGTGACGGATGACCACGGCCAACCGGAAGACGGACCACGCCGAAGCGGCGAGGGTGCTCGGTGAGCACGCGGACAACCCCAGCGCCTTCCTCGCCCTGAACTCGGGCAACGGCTTCTTCACCGACCCGGGTTCACCCGGCCTCGTCGCCTACCGGGAGGCGGGCCGGTACCTGATCCAGTTCGGCGGCCCGTTCGCCCCCGAGGCCGGCCGCCCCGCGCTGCTGCGCGCCTTCCTTGACTTCGCCCGCACCCGTCGGCGCACCGTGGTGGCCGTCCAGCTCCAGCCGCACGACGCCCGGCTGTACGCCTCCAGCGGCTTCACGGTGAACCAGGTCGGCTCCTCCTACGCCGTCCGGCTGCCCGGACACACGCTGCGCGGCACGAAGTTCATGAAGCTGCGCAACAAGATCTCCAAGGCGCGCCGGAGCGGCCTGGAGGTGTCCGAGGTCGATTACGAGGAGCACAGGGCCGAGATCGCCGCGATCGACGCGGAGTGGCTCAGGTCGAAGGGGCGGCACGTCAAGGAGATCGAGTTCCTGGTCGGCGAGTGCGGCGGCCCGGCGCAGTCCGCTCGCCGGCTGCTGCTCGGCCGCTTGGAGGGCGCCCCGATCGGCTACATCTCGTACGCCCCCGCCTACGGGACGCACCCGGGCTGGCTGCACGACCTGAGCCGCCGCCGGGCGAGCGCGCCGCCCGGCGTGATGGAGGCGATGAACCTGCACGCGATGGACGCCTTCCGGGCGGAGGGCGCCGAGTGGCTGCACTTCGGTTTCACCCCGTTCGTCGGGCTCTCGCACGAACACGAGGTCACCGGCGCCAGTCGGCTCACGAGCCGCTTCATGCGCCTGCTCGCAGAGCGCGGTGACAAGGTGTACCCGTCGGCGAGCCAACTGGCGTACAAGGAGAAGTGGGGCCCGGACCTGGTGGTACCGGAATACCTGGCCTTCCACGGCCGGGCGTCCCTCCCCGCGATCTGGCAGATCCTGCGGGTCACCAAGTCCATCTGACCCCCGCGGGCTCCGGCCACCTCACCGCCGGGAACGGCAGGGGGCAGATCGAGGGCCGGAGCGAGGCCGGCGACGGGCAGCGGTGCGTCGTCCTCGAAGGCGAGACGGACACCGCACCCGGGGACGGTGCGCCGACGGCTGTCCCACCGGGCTCACCAGGAGAACGGCGACGGTGCCGTCGGCGACCTCGGCCCGGACGGTGTCCCACTCCTCGGGGTCGGAGGAGTTGACCGTGCGCGCCCGCACGGGCGCACGCCCGCACGGGCGGCGGCCTCGGCCTGGTCGCGCAGCAGGGCCGGCAGCGGGGAGACGGCCACGGTCGGCCCGCTGTCCCGCGCGCGCGGCAGCGAGGCCGCCACGAAGTGCACCGCGGACTTGCCCCGGCCGGTCCGCTGCACCACCGGCGCCCGGCGTTCGTCCGCGACGAGTGCCTCGACGGCCCGCCACCGGTCCTCCCGCAGCCGGGCCGGGCCGCTGGGGGTGGGCCATGCCCCCATGCAACCCGGTGGGACCGACAAAGCGCGAACGCTCCGCCCCGGGCTGTGGACAGAGTTATCCACAGGGGTTTTGGAGATCGGGTGGCACGTCGGAAAGTAGCGTCATGAACACGAACAGTGACGCAAGCGGAAATCGCGATCTCTCCCACGGCCCCACCGCCGACCTGTCCGCAGGCGTGGCGAAGGGCTCCGTCCCGGCCGTCACCGCCGCAGACGGAGTCGAAGAACAGCAGGTCACACTTCGCGGACCCGCCCAACTCGCCGACTGCCTCCCGTACTTGATGGGGTTCCATCCCTCCGACTCGGTGGTCCTGGTGGCCTTGCACGGCCGCCGCGGCAGGTTCGGCGGCAGGCTCCGCGTCGGCATTCCGAAGTCGCCCCAGGAATGGGCCCCGGTCGCCGCCCACCTCGCCGAATGCCTGCTGGCCAACAGCGAGCGGCACGGCCGCCGCCCCGACGGCGTCGTCGTCTTCCTCTGCCAGGACCCGGCGGAGGGGGAGAGCGGCCGGCAGGTCATGGAGCGGCTGCGCGCCTTCGCGCAACGCCTGCGCACCGCGTGCGGGGTCCTGGACGTGCCCGTGCTCGAAGCCCTCTGCATTTCCGACGGCCGCTTCTGGTCGTACTGCTGCCCCGACCGCCGCTGCTGCCCGCCCGAGGGAACGGGCCTCGCCCTGCCCGGTACGTCGGTGATGGCGGCGGCCGCGGCCTACGCGGGAATCCAGGTCCGCGGAACGCTGCGGGAGATGGAGGCCAGATTCGCTCCCCGCACCCACGTCCCCGAACACCTCCGCACGACGGTGAGCGCCCTCGACGACGCGGGCAGCGCGGTGATGCCCCGTCTGCTCACCCGGGCCGGCCGCGAACAGGTGGGCCGCGAGACCCTGGCCCTGGCCAGGACCCTGCTGCGCCGCCTGGGAAGCGCCGCGCCGCCGCGCGGGTCCTGGCAGGACGCCGACAGCGCCGACGACGCCCTGATCGACGACGTCGAAGCGGGCGCCGTCCTGCACGGCCTCCAGGACCGGGAGACCCGCGACCGGCTGGCGGAGTGGATGGAGGGCCCCGAGGCCGCCCCCGCGCTCAGGCTGTGGCGACTGCTCGCCCGCAGGTGTGTCGGCCCCTACGCCACCTACGCGGCCCCGCCCCTCACTCTCGCGGGCTGGGTCGCCTGGTCCACCGGCGACGAACCCGAGGGCCGCGTCGCCCTCGGCCTCGCCCTGGAGGCCGACCGCGACTACACCTTCGCCCAACTCCTCCACCAGGCCTGCAACGACGGCCTGGACCCGGAGAAGCTCCGCGCCTGCCTGCGCCGTGAACGCGCCGGACGCGCCGAGGGGCCGGTGCCGCACTCCTTGAAGGGCGCCCGGAGCGGCCCGGGCGGGCGCGGGGGCCGTACCTCCGTCGCGAGCCGTGCATCCGGCCCCGGCCGTACGTCCCTGGCGAACGCGCGACGGACCCTCCGTGCGGGAAGCGCGCGTACCACGACCCGGCCGCCGGGCGCCCGCACCAAGGACCGCCAGGTCGCGGGGGCCCGGGGCCGCCCGGCCCGGGGAACCGGAGCCGGGCGGCGCGAGGTGCCGCACCGCCCGCGACGCGGCACCCGGAGCGGACGATGAAGGCCCGGTGCCCGCTCGGCCGTGACCCCGCCGCCCACCGCGCCGTTCACCTGAGTGGCGGCACCGCTCGCACCGCGTCGCCACATCCGTCGCCACCCTCCGGAGCGCAGAGAAGGCACCGCATGGCCCTCACCGTCCCGCAGTCCTCCGCAGGCCGCGGCGCGCCGCCCACGCCCCGGCGCACCGCTCCGGCACCCGTCGGCGGACCCGTCGGCCGGGCCGCCGCCCTGCCCGCCACGCACGGGATGATCATCTGCGCGGACCTGCCGTCCCTGGCGCTCTCCGCGGACCACGGGCAGCTCACCGGGCACGGGTTCGACGGCTTCTACCAGTCGGGCCGCAGGCTGCTCTCCCGCTGCGTACTGCGCGTCGCGGGCCGCGAACCCATCGCCGTCCAGGGCCGCTCACTCACGGCCGACCGGGCCCGGTTCGTCGGCGTGGTCCGCACCCAGGGCGACGGCGGCCCCGACCCCGGGATCATGGTCGAGCGGGTACGGACCGCCGACGGCGTGGAGCGGATCACCCTGCGCAGCTCCGCCCCGCGCCCCCTGCGCGTCCCGGTCGAGATCACCCTCGGCACCGACCTCGCCGACCTGGGCGCCATCGGAGCCGGCCGCCCCGGCCCCGAACTGCCCGCCAGCGTCCACGACTCCGGCATGCGGTGGGCCGCGGGCCCCGCGCACTGCGTGGTGACGGCCGACCCGCCGCCGGGCGACGCGCTCGCCTCCGCCGGACTGCTGCGCTGGGAGATGGACCTGCCGCCCGGCGGCTCCCGCACCGTCGAACTGCGCGTACGCACCGACCGGCCCGTGCGCTCCGCGGGCAGGACCGGCGGCTGCCCGCTGCCCGAGGTGAGCGCCGAAGGAGACGATCCCCGGGTACGGGACCTGCTGCGCACCGCCGTCGAGGACCTCCGCTCGCTCCTGATGCGCGACCCCGCTCACCCCTCCGACGTCTACCCGGCCGCCGGCATCCCCTGGCGCTGCGGCCTCGCCCCGGCGGACGCCCTCTGGGCGGTGCGCATGGCGCTCCCCCTGGGCACCCGGCTCGCGGCGGCCACGCTGCGCACCCTCGCCCGCACCCAGGCCGGGGGCGACGGCCGCATCCCCGGCCCGTTCCGCGACGCGGGCCCGCACCTGCCGCCGGGCTGCACGGGCCTGGAGGCCACGCTCGCCTTCCCCGTGGTGCTCGCGGAGGCCCGCCGCTGGGGTCTGCCCGAAAGCGACCTCGCGGAACTGCTGCCCGCCGCCGAACGCTGTCTCGACTGGCTGCGCACCGCGCTGGGCGACGGTGTCTACCTGCGCGACCCCGGCCCCGTCGGGCTGCGCCGCGCCGAGACCCAGGCCCACGCCCACCGGGCCGCGCTGCTCGGCGCGGACCTCCTGGAGTCCTGCGGCCGGCCGGGAGCCGCCCACTGGCGGGACCGGGCCGCCGACCTGCGCCGCGCCTTCCGGGAGGACTTCTGGATCGAGGACCGCGCGGGCGGCCGCCCCTGTGCCGCCCTGGCCGCCGACGGACGCCCCGTCCCGCACCTCGGCAGCTCCACCGCACACCTCCTGGACACCGGGCTCCTGGGTGCCGGCCGCGCGGCCCCCGGGCTGCTCGACAAGGTCCAGACCGAGCAGTTGGCCCGTCTGCTGGGCGGCCCGTCCATGGACACGGGCTGGGGGTTGCGCGGCTTCGGCGCCAAGGAGGCCGGGCACAACCCCTTCGGTCACCGCAGCGGTGCGGTGCGGGTGCACGAGACGGCCGTCGCGGTCTCCGGACTGGCCGCGGCGGGATACGAGAGGGAGGCGGGCTCGCTGCTGCGCGGGCTGCTGGACGCCGCGCAGGCCTTCGGCCACCGGCTGCCGGAGATGTACGCGGGGGAGCAGCGCACCGCCGACAGCTCCCCGCTGCCGCATCCGGCGGCCTGCCGTCCGGCGGCGGTGTCCGCGGCGGCCGTGGTCCACCTGTGCGCCACCCTCGTGGGCATCCGTCCCGACGCCCCCGCCGGGACGGTCCGTCTGACGCCGCTCAACAGCGCCCCGCTGGGGGCCCTCCAGCTCTCCGGGCTGCGGGTCGCCGGCGAACCGTTCGCCGCCCGGGTCAGCCGGCTCGGCCTCGGCATGGTCGAGGAGGCCGCCGACGGCCTCCAGCTCGGGGTGTGACGCGTGACCGGCACGGGGAGGGCGACGGCCCGGGGCGCGGCGGACGGGCCGGCCCGCGAAGAGACTGTTTATCGTCAGGCAGACGACTATGATCGCCGCATGTCGCCCTACGATCCGTCGGCCTTTCCGCCCTTCGCCGTCACCGTGGATCTGGCCGTGCTCACGGTGCGTCGGCACGCGCTCTGCGCACTGGTCGTACGCCGTGGAGAGCCGCCGTTCCAGGGGCGGTGGGCGCTGCCCGGCGGCTTCGTCCGGAGGGACGAGGACCTCGCGACGGCGGCGGCCCGTGAACTGGCCGAGGAGACCGGCCTGATCGCCCTGTCCACCCGCACGGCTCCCTCCGCCCCCGCCGCGCACCCCGCCACGACGACCGGGGCCGCCGCACCGTCCGCGGCCGCCCCGACGGCGCCTCCCGCCCCGGCGCCCCCGGCCGCCCTCGGCAAGGGCGCCCACCTGGAACAGCTCGCCACCTACGGCGACCCCGCGCGCGACCCCCGGATGCGGGTCGTCAGCGTCGCCCACCTCGCACTCGCCCCCGACCTCCCCGCGCCCCGGGCGGGGGGCGACGCGCACAGCGCCCGCTGGGCCCCGGTGGAGGCGCTGCTCGGCCACGAGGACGCGTTCGGCGGCGACGAGGAGGCGGCCCCGCTCGCCTTCGACCACGCGCAGATCCTCGCCGACGGCGTCGAACGGGCCCGCTCGAAGATCGAGTACTCCTCACTCGCCACGGCCTTCTGCCCGCCCGAATTCACCGTCGGCGAGCTGCGCCGGGTCTACGAAGCGGTGTGGGGCGTGGCCCTCGACCCGCGCAACTTCCATCGCAAGGTGACGGGCACCCCCGGGTTCCTCGTCCCGTCGGGCGGGACGACGACCCGTCAGGGAGGACGCCCCGCGCAGCTGTTCAGGGCGGGCGGCGCGACCGTACTCAATCCGCCGATGCTGCGTCCCGAAGTCTGACCGGAGGCCACGTCGCGGACCCCGTTCCCGCCCCGGCCCGGACCTCCCGGGCCGGGGCCTCCGCAAAAAGTCCTAAATGTCGCGTTATCTTGCTGCGGTACCCGCCTCGGCCGCCGAGCGTTCCCTCCACCGCGGGGAGCCGTGGACGTCGCGGGAGCCGCACGAGACGCGAGGGAAGCGATGCTCCAGGCCATCGGACTCACCAGCACGCCGCGACGGGCCCGCCCGCCCGCCGTGGACGACCTGACCTTCGAGGCCCGTCCCGGCACCGTCACCGCCCTCCTCGGGGCCCCCGGCTCCGGGAAGACCACCGTCCTGCGCCTCATGCTCGGACTCGAACGGGGCCGAGGCGTCACGTACTTCCGCGGCCGCCCCCTGCACCGTGTCGCCCACCCGGCCCGCGAAGTGGGCGCCCTCCTCGGTGACGTCCCCGGCAACCCCTCGCGCACGGCCCGCGCGCAGCTCCGGATGCTCTGCGCCGCCGCCGGAGTGCCCGCCGCGCGCGCCGACTCCCTCCTGGACGTCGTCGGCCTCACCGGACTCGGCGGTCAGCGCCTGGGCAACCTCTCCCTGGGCATGGACCGCCGTCTGGGCCTCGCCTCCGCCCTGCTCGCCGACCCGCACACCCTCCTCCTCGACGAACCCGCGGCCGGGCTCTCCCCCCGGGACAGCAGTTGGCTGCACGGACTCCTGCGCTCCCACGCCGCGCACGGCGGCACCGTGCTGTACACCACCGACGACGCCAAGGAGGCCGCCCGCACCGCCGACCGCGTCGTCAGCCTGGACGAGGGCCGCCTCGTCGCCGACCAGGCCGCCGCCGACTTCGCCCGCACCCGGCTGCGCCCCCGCGTCGCCGTCCGCACCCCGCAGGCCGTCCGGCTCGGCGCGCTCCTCAGCAAGGAGGCCCGCGTCGCGCGGCGCTCGGTGGAAGTGGTCCCCGAGGAGGGCAACCGTCTGTCCGTGTACGGCAGCACCTGCGCGGAGGTCGGGGACACCGCCTTCCGGCACGGCGTTCCCGTGCACCAACTCGCGGACGAGACCGGAGACATGGGCCCGGGGCGCACCCCCGCGCAGCAGACGCCCGTCACACCCCGCGACGCGAGCCGCGCACGGCTCGCAGACGCCCGCCGCGCACCGTTGACCGGCGGGGACCGTGCACCGCTCGCAGACGGGAGCCGGGCGTCGCTGACAAGTGCGGGCCGTGCACCGCTCGCAGGCGAGAACCGCGCGCCGTCGACAGGTGCGGACCGTGCACCGTCCGTAGACGGGGGCCGCATTCCGCTGACCGGTGAGGGCCGCGCCCCACTCGCAGGGGACTTCGCAACTCCTCCTGCGACGAGCCCCGTTGCGGTGAGCCACCGCGACAGCACCCCCCTCCGCCCCCTCCGCGGCCCCCTGCGCCCCTTCCGCTACGAAGTGCTCCGCACCTTCAGCACCCGCAGCACCTTCCTCGTCGCCCTCACCTCCCTCGTCGCCTCCGCCGTCCTGTGCGTCCTCGCCGTGCACGCCGGCGGCAGCGGCGGCTCCCTGCCCGTCGCTCTCGCCGCGTGGCCCGCCCTGCTGCCCCTGCCGCCCGCCGCCTTCGCGGCCGGCCTGCTCGGCGCGCTCTCCTTCGGCGACGAGTTCCGCTACCCGGCACTCGCCGCCTCGCGCGGCACCTCGCCCCGCCACCTCGGGCTCCTCCTCGCCAAACTCGCGGTATCGGCCGGCCTCGCGCTGCTTCTCGCCGCCCTGACGGTCGGGGTGAACCTGCTCCTCGTACGCCTGTTGTACGGGGCCGGGGCGACGCCGCTTCCCGCTTCCGGCCTGCCCGGCAAGGCGGCGAGCTGGGCCGCGCTCAGCGTCGGGTGCGCCTGGGCGGGGGTGTTGGGCGCCGGGGTGTTCCGGGTCGCCACGGCGGGGCTTGCGGCCGTGCTCGCGGTGCCGGTGGCCGTCGCTCCCGTCGTCCAGCACCTGCTGAGCGGACCGGCAGCACGTTCGACGGTCGGACTCCCGGGCAGGCTGCGGGAGCTGACGTGGATCCGGATTCCGGCGGAGGCGGACCAGTGGCTGCTGGCCGCGATGCGGATCGTCGCCCAACCCGTCGGCACCGCACTGGCGTTGTCGCTTCCTGTACTCCTGTGCACATATCTGATCACGGACCTTCGCCGCAAGGCCCGTTGGTGATCGCATTCTGACGTCGAGACATCGATTCGCCCACAACTCCCCCTGGAGCACACGCTTCTGCCCGGCAAGGCGTCAATGGGGGAGAGGACGGTGATCACCCTTTCGTGTGCTTTTCACCAAAGACCTCAAGGGGCACGAGCAGGACGCCGACAACTCTTCCGTGAGTACCCTTGCGCACACCATGATGACCGCCGCCCGCTCCGTCGACACAGGTCTCGCCGGCCCCGGCGACCTCGACCGTTACCCCTTCGCAGAGGTGTCCGCCGCCGACCGGGTCGGACCCATCGGCTGGGACAGTCCCGAATCCGACCTGGGCCGGATCGGCCGCCGCGCGGCGGGCAACCGCGGCCGCGGCCTGCACGGCCAACTCGTCCAGCAGCTCGGCCAGATGATCGTCTCGGGCGACCTCGGCGCCGACCGCCCGCTGGTGCCGGAGGAGATCGGGCAGCGCTTCGAGGTGTCCCGCACCGTCGTCCGCGAGTCGTTGCGCGTTCTGGAGGCCAAGGGGCTGGTCAGCGCCCGCCCCAACGTGGGAACCCGGGTCCGGCCGGTCAGTGACTGGAACCTGCTCGACCCTGACATCATCGAATGGCGCGCCTTCGGACCCCAGCGCGACGACCAGCGTCGTGAACTGACCGAACTGCGCTGGACCATCGAGCCCCTCGCCGCCCGGCTGGCTGCCGGCCACGGGCGCGACGACGTGCAGCAGCGCCTGGGCGACATGGTCGACATCATGAGGCACGCCCTCGCCCAGGGCGACTCCCTGACCTTCTCCCGGGCCGATGCCGAATTCCACTCCCTGCTCATCCACCTCGCCGGCAACCGCATGCTGGAGCACCTCTCCGGTATCGTCTCCGCCGCCCTTCAGGTCTCCGGCGGGCCCATCGTCGGCTGCGACCGTCCCACTGATGTCTCCCTCTCCCACCACGCCCGGATCGCCGACGCGCTCGCCGCGGGCGACGGCTCGGGGGCCGAGGTCGCGATGCGTCAACTCCTCACCGTCCACCCGGAGGTGGAGCGCGTCGTTCCGGCTCCGCGCGAGCACTGACCCCCTTCGTCCCCGGCCGCTCCTCGCCCCGTACACCGTCAGCGGTTCCCCACGCCGTGTCCCGCGCGGCCGTACCCCCTCCGTGTCGCCGGACCCCCAGGGTTCGGCGACACGACTGTGGGGGCCCCTCCCCGGGCGGGAGTTCATCGCGGGCAACTGTGCGCCGCGGCCCGCCGCCGTGCCGCACATCGCCCGCGCGCCGCGCGCCGCACGCCTCCCGTGACTCGGTCCCTTCGCCCGTGCCACCGACCCGGACCGCGAAGATTGAGGCGTAACACTCCGTCGGATCCCGCGATGACCTAAGAGGTGACAGCCGAGGAGGGAATGCGGAGGCCGCTCGCGGCATCGCAGACGGTCCCAGGTTCTCGCCCGGTCCGCCGGTGCACCATCCCCAGCCGGTGGTCGTCGGCTCAGGCCCTCCAGCGGGCTCGGGGCCGGACGCCATTTCCATCGCTTTCGAGAGGTTGTTCGTGTCGGCCAGCACATCCCGTACGCTCCCGCCGGAGATCGCCGAGTCCGAGTCTGTGTTGGCGCTCATCGAGCGGGGAAAGGCTGATGGGCAGATCGCCGGCGACGACGTGCGTCGGGCCTTCGAGGCTGACCGGATTCCGCCGACCCAGTGGAAGAACGTCCTGCGCAGCCTCAACCAGATCCTTGAGGAAGAGGGTGTGATGCTGATGGTTGCCGCCGCGGAGCCGCCCAAGCGTGCCCGCAAGACCGTTGCGGAGAAGAGCCCGGCCCCCAGGAGTCCCGTCCAGCGGACCGTGCCCCGGACCTTCGCGGCAAGTACCGTCACGCCCAAGGCAGTTGCCGCCGCGGCTTCCGTCACGGGCCCCGGGGAAGCGCCCGCCGACGAGACTGCCGCTGCCGCCCCCGCGAAGAAAACCGCAACGAAGAGGACCACCGCCAAGAAGGCCGTGGCGAAGAAGACCATCACCCGGAAGACTGCGGCGAAGAAGACCGCCGCGCAGCAGGCCGGGACCGCGGACGGCGACGAGCCGGTTGAGGAGACCAAGGCCGGGACGGGCGACGGCGAGGAGAGCGCCGAGTCCGGTGAGTCCGGTGAATCGAAGGGCTTCGTCCTCTCCGACGACGACGAGGACGACGCGCCGGCGCAGCAGGTCGCGGTCGCGGGCGCCACCGCCGACCCGGTCAAGGACTACCTCAAGCAGATCGGCAAGGTCCCCCTGCTCAACGCCGAGCAGGAGGTGGAGCTCGCCAAGCGCATCGAGGCGGGTCTCTTTGCCGAGGACAAGCTCGCCAACTCCGACAAGCTCGCCCCCAAGCTCAAGCGCGAGCTGGAGATCATCGCCCAGGACGGCGGCCGCGCCAAGAACCACCTCCTGGAGGCCAACCTCCGCCTCGTCGTCTCCCTCGCCAAGCGCTACACCGGCCGCGGCATGCTCTTCCTGGACCTCATCCAGGAGGGCAACCTGGGCCTGATCCGCGCGGTCGAGAAGTTCGACTACACCAAGGGCTACAAGTTCTCGACGTACGCCACCTGGTGGATCCGGCAGGCGATCACCCGCGCGATGGCCGACCAGGCCCGCACCATCCGCATCCCGGTGCACATGGTCGAGGTCATCAACAAGCTGGCCCGCGTCCAGCGCCAGATGCTCCAGGACCTGGGCCGCGAGCCCACCCCGGAGGAGCTGGCCAAGGAACTCGACATGACCCCCGAGAAGGTCGTCGAGGTCCAGAAGTACGGCCGCGAGCCCATCTCGCTGCACACGCCGCTGGGCGAGGACGGCGACAGCGAGTTCGGCGACCTCATCGAGGACTCGGAGGCCGTGGTTCCGGCCGACGCGGTGAGTTTCACGCTTCTCCAGGAGCAACTGCACTCCGTCCTGGACACGCTTTCCGAGCGCGAGGCCGGTGTCGTGTCCATGCGCTTCGGCCTCACCGACGGCCAGCCCAAGACGCTGGACGAGATCGGCAAGGTCTACGGCGTGACGCGTGAGCGCATCCGCCAGATCGAGTCCAAGACGATGTCCAAGCTGCGTCACCCGTCGCGCTCGCAGGTGCTGCGCGACTACCTCGACTGAGCTGTTCGAGTTCGACTGGGCTGTTCGAGTCGGCCACCGGGCCCGGGTTCCGTCCGTTCGCACGCTCGTCCGTGTCGTACGGGACCTGGGCTCGCGGCGTGCCGTGCGGGTGCGGCCGGTACGGCACTGGATGACTCTGGGTGTGCACATCACACCCCTGAGTCAGGAGGACCTATGCGTCGCCCCATCACCAGATCGCTCACGGGGGCCCTCGCCCTCATTGCCGCAGTGGCCGGGCCGCCCCTGGCGGCGGCCGGCACGGCCGCCGCCGACGGCGTGATCATAGGGGGCCAGGCCGTGAAGGTGGCGGACAGTCCGTGGGTGGTGGCGGTGGCCAGCCGTGACCGGTTCGGCGGTATGCGGGCGGGGCAGTTCTGCGGCGGAGTGGTGGTGGCGCCGACCAAGGTGCTCACGGCCGCGCACTGCCTGGACAGGGACGTGCTCGGCGTGCGGCTGAGCGAGGTGCGGGACCTGAAGGTCATCGCCGGGCGCGAGGAACTGGGCGGCGCCGACGGTCGGGAGATCGCCGTGCGCAGTGCCTGGGTGAACCCGTCCTACGATCCGCGGTCGAACTCCGGCGACCTGGCGGTGCTGACCCTGGAGGAGGCGCTGCCCGCGGAGTCCGTGATCCGCACGGCCCCGGCGAACAGCCGCCTGACCGACCCGGGGACCGTCGCGTCGGTCTACGGCTGGGGCGACACCACGGGCCACGGGACGTACGCGTCCTCCCTGCGCTCCACCGAGGTGCAGGTACTGCCGGACGAGGCGTGCGCCCGGGCGTACCCCGGCAACCTCGACGGAGCGTATCTGCCGGCGACGATGCTGTGCGCGGGGGATCCCGAGGGCGGTCATGACGCCTGTCAGGGCGACAGCGGGGGGCCGCTGGTGGCGCGGGGGCGGCTGATCGGGCTGGTGTCGTGGGGGAGCGGGTGCGGGCAGGCGGAGAACCCGGGGGTGTACACGCGGATCCCGGCGCTGTCGGAGGTGCTGGCGGAGCAGATCTGACCCTCGCGCGCGGGGCTGAACGGGCGGCCCCTCGCCCAAGCGGGGGACGGCCGCCGTCCGTGCGGAGGGGCGGCCCGGGCGCATGACGACGCCGGGGCCTTCGGGGCGGGGACAGGCCTCCGGGGCGGACCCGGGGGCTTTCGGAGGGGACAGGGGCTTTCGGGGCGGGGCAGGGGCCGTGCACGGGCAACCGGGCGCGGCCCCACCTGCGTACCCGTCGGCGGGGCCGGCACTGCGCCCGGGGAGCGGCCCCTCTGGTGGCTGCCGCTGGACCGCTCCGCCCGGTGGCGGCTGCTCCGGGGGCGGGTCCAGGGCTCCGGGGAGGGGCTGAGGGCACTGGCGTGATGCCGGTCGGGGGACGGCCCTGGCGGGCCTGCCGCGGTGCGCTCGCCCGACCCAGGATTCCGGCCCTCGGCTCCGGGGCCCTGCCTCCGGCCTTGTTTCCGGGCTCCGCCCCCCGCTTCCGGCCCCCGGCCCCTTCCCGCGCGTTCCGGGGCCGTACCGGCCCATCACGTACCCGGCGACAGTCCGCCGCGCCCGCGCCCGCGCACGAGAACGGGCGGCTTCCCCCGCACACCCGGGGGAAGCCGCCCGTCGACCGTCCGTATGCGGTCCTCGGCTCGTCGTCGACGCTCTCAGGCGTCTCGTGGACGCTCTCAGGGCGTCAGTGTTCGTCGTCCTCGACGGACGAAGGCGTGACCGTCAGCCGGTCCGTCTCATCCTGTATTTCCGCGGCGATCTTCTTGAGCTCGGGCTCGAACTTGCGACCGTGGTGGGCGCAGAAGAGCAGTTCGCCGCCGCTGGCCAGGAGAACGCGCAGGTATGCCTGGGCGCCGCAGCGGTCGCATCGGTCAGCGGCCGTCAGGGGGCTCGCGGGGGTCAGAACAGTAGTCACGTCGCCTCTTCTCTAGCTCGACGAGCTGTCGTACCAGGGTCAACATCCAACCAGGCCGAAAACGTTCCCGCTCGTGGCTTTTTCTTGAAACTTCTTCCGAAGGTCTTCCGGAGTGGTTGTCTGTTGCCGGTTGGCGGCGAATGAGCCGTATTGCGTCGCTTTACGGTTTCGCGTTGCTGGCTTGTCTTGGTGGGGCGTCCCCCCGGCCGGATTGCCGGGTTGTTGATGAGGACGTGCCCGGAGCCTAAATGGTTCATGCCCGGAAGGGAACGTGACATGTGCTTCACTCCATCGAGGGATCGAACATGTGTACGCCACTGGACTAGCATGAGTTTTCCCGAGGGTGGCGTTACACCCGCTCTACCAGGCCCCGTTACCCTCTGAGCGGCGACAGACGCCGACCCCGTACCCCATCGGGGCCCATTTGAAATTCAGCGAGGAGCGAACCGCGTGACCGCCGATACGACCGTCCCGTCCACCGCACTGCTGAGCGGCGCGGACCGTGACGGTTCCAACTACACCGCGCGGCACCTGCTCGTCCTCGAAGGTCTTGAGGCGGTCCGCAAGCGCCCCGGCATGTACATCGGGTCCACCGACAGCCGCGGCCTGATGCACTGCCTCTGGGAGATCATCGACAACTCCGTCGACGAGGCCCTCGGCGGCTACTGCGACCGCATCGAGGTCATCCTCCACGAGGACGGCTCCGTCGAGGTCCAGGACAACGGCCGCGGCATCCCCGTCGACGTCGAGCCCAAGACGGGCCTGTCCGGCGTCGAGGTCGTCATGACCAAGCTGCACGCCGGCGGCAAGTTCGGCGGCGGCTCCTACGCCGCCTCCGGCGGTCTGCACGGCGTGGGCGCCTCCGTGGTGAACGCGCTCTCCGCCCGCCTGGACATCGAGGTGGACCGCAGCGTCACGCACTCGATCAGCTTCCGCCGCGGCGTCCCCGGCGCCTTCACCGGAGAGGGCCCCGACGCCCCCTTCGACCCCGGCAACGGGCTCCGCAGGGGCAAGCGCGTTCCCAAGGGCCGCACCGGCACCCGGGTGCGCTACTGGGCGGACCGGCAGATCTTCCTCAAGGACGCCAAGCTCTCCCTGGACACGCTCTACCAGCGCGCCCGGCAGACGGCCTTCCTGGTGCCGGGACTGACCATCGTCGTGCGCGACGAGCGGGACCTGGAGGGCGTCGGCAAGAGCGAGGAGACGTTTCGCTTCGACGGCGGCATCAGCGAGTTCTGCGAGTACCTCGCGCAGGACAAGGCGATCTGCGACGTCCTGCGGCTCACCGGCCAGGGCACCTTCAAGGAGACCGTCCCGGTCCTCGACGACCGCGGCCACATGACGCCCACCGAGGTCACCCGCGAGCTGTCCGTGGACATCGCGCTGCGCTGGGGCACCGGGTACGACACCACGGTCAAGTCCTTCGTCAACATCATCGCCACCCCCAAGGGCGGCACCCACGTCTCCGGCTTCGAGCGCTCCCTCACCAAGACGGTGAACGAGACGCTCCGCTCCGCCAAGCTGCTGCGCGTCGCCGAGGACGACGTCGTCAAGGACGACGCCATGGAGGGCCTCACGGCGGTCGTCACCGTACGGCTGGCCGAGCCGCAGTTCGAGGGCCAGACCAAGGAGGTGCTGGGCACCTCCGCCGCCAACCGCATCGTCGCCAACGTCGTCGCCAAGGAGCTCAAGGGCTTCCTGACCTCCACCAAGCGCGACGCCAAGGCGCAGGCCCGCTCGGTGATGGACAAGGTCGTCGCGGCCGCCAGGACCCGTATCGCGGCCCGCCAGCACAAGGACGCCCAGCGCCGGAAGACCGCCCTGGAGTCCTCGTCGCTGCCGGCGAAGCTCGCGGACTGCCGCAGTGACGACGTGGAGCGCAGCGAGCTCTTCATCGTCGAGGGGGACTCCGCGCTCGGCACGGCCAAGCTTGCCCGGAACTCCGAGTTCCAGGCACTCCTGCCGATCCGCGGCAAGATCCTCAACGTTCAGAAGGCGTCCGTCTCGGACATGCTGAAGAACGCCGAGTGCGGCGCGATCATCCAGGTCATAGGAGCGGGGTCCGGCCGGACCTTCGACATCGACGCCGCCCGCTACGGCAAGATCGTGCTCCTCGTCGACGCCGACGTCGACGGTGCGCACATCCGCATCCTGCTGCTGACGCTCTTCCAGCGGTACATGCGCCCGATGGTGGAGGCGGGGCGCGTGTTCGCGGCGGTCCCGCCGCTGCACCGGATCGAGCTGGTGCAGCCCAAGAAGGGCCAGGACAAGTACGTCTACACGTACTCGGACAACGAACTGCGCCAGACCCTGTTGGAGTACCAGCGCAAGAACATCCGGTACAAGGACGACATCCAGCGCTACAAGGGCCTCGGCGAGATGGACGCCGACCAGCTCGCGGAGACCACGCTGGACCCGCGGTTCCGTACGCTGCGCCGGATCAACATCGGTGACCTGGAGTCGGCCGAGGGCGTCTTCGACCTGCTCATGGGCAACGAGGTGGCGCCGCGCAAGGAGTTCATCACCAGCGCGGCGGCGACGCTGGACAGGTCGCGCATCGACGCCTGATCCGCGTATGCGGTGCGATCCGCGCGTGCGGTGGCGGAGTCAACCCGTGGGTGGAGCCGAAAGCTCCACCCACGCTCCGATTCGCGGGGGCTTCCCGCTCCGTAACGTCGAAGCATGAACACGCAGACGGCAATGCCGGCGCAGTCGACGCGGTGGGGCGGCGGATTCACCGCCTGGCCCTCCCGGGAGGCCCTGACGCGCATCGGGGTGCCCCGGGTGCGGAGGGTCATCGACGTCGCCATGTGGCTCGGCATCGGCGCCTGGATCCTTCTGGAGGCGTACGCGGCGCGGGCCTTCGACGGTCTCGCCGTCGTGGTGCCGCCGCTCGCCCTGGTCGCGGTCACGGGGGCGGCCGAGCTGTACGACCGGCTGACCCTGCGGCACCGGCTGCTGCCCTCGCTGGCGGTGCTCGGGGCGGTCGCGCTCCTGGCCGGCGGAGCGTACGCGGTGGACGCGCAGGCGTCCGGGGCGATCCTGCTGGTGGTCTGCGTGGTGCAGGCCATGGTGCGGCTGCCGTTGGCGGCCGGCACACCGGTGGGCGCGGTGCTGGTGACCGGCATGTCGTGGCTGGGGGACGTCAGCCTGCGGGAGCAGTTGGTGGTCAGCTTCGGTGTCCTGGTCACCGGGTACATGCTGCGGCTGGACGCGCAGGCGCGGGGCTCCGGGTTCCTGCTGCTGGCGCAGGAGCGGGCGGCCCGGGCGGCGGAGGCGGAGAGCGCCGCGCTCGCCGAGCGGGCCCGGATCGCCCGGGAGATGCACGACGTCCTCGCGCACAGCCTCTCCGCGCAGGTGGTGCACCTGGAGGCGGCCCGCCTGCTGGTCGAGAGGGAGCCGCGGGGCCCGTTCCGGGACGGGCTGCTGGAACGGGTGGTCGCCGCCCGCAGGATGGCCCGCGAAGGGCTGGCGGAGACCCGGCAGGCGCTGTCGGCGCTGCGCGGGGACATGGCGCCCGTCGAGGACTACCTGCGGGAGATGGCGGCCATGGACCGGGCCGACGTCCAGGTGGCCGGCGCGCGGCGGGGGCTGCCCGCCGACGCCTCCCAGGCGCTGCGCAGGGTGACCCAGGAGGCCCTCACCAACGTGCGCAAGCACGCGCCGGGAGCGGCGGTACGGATCCTGCTGGCGTACGGGAGCGACGAGGTGACCCTGGAGATACGGGACTCGGGCCGCCGGGACGGACAGGCGGCGGGGCCGGGGCCGGGGGCGGCGGCGGGACCGGCGACCGGACCGGCCGGGGACGCCGGGTCCGTGACGACGGCACGGCCGACTGAGGCGACCGAGCCGCGGAACGCGGACATGCGAAGGGAGCTGGCCGCGACCGGAGGCGGGTACGGTCTGCTCGGAATGCGGGAACGGGCGGAACTGCTCGGGGGCACGCTGGAGGCGGGGCCCGAGGGGGAGGGATTCGTGGTGAGACTGCGGATGCCGGTATGAGCCGGGACGACGCCGAGGCGGGCACCGTCCGGGTGCTGGTCGTCGACGACCAGGCGATGGTGCGCGAGGGCATCGTCCTGCTGCTGGGGCTGCTGCCCGGCATCGAGGTGACCGGTTCGGCGGGGGACGGCGAGGAGGCCGTCGAACTGGTCGGCCGGCACGCGCCGGACGTGGTGCTGATGGACCTGCGGATGCCGCGCTGCGACGGCGTGGAGGCGACCCGGCGGATCCGGGCCGCGCACCCCGCGACCCAGGTGGTCGTGCTCACCACGTACGCCGACGACGACTGGTTGTTCCCCGCGCTGCGGGCCGGTGCGCGCGGGTACCTCACCAAGGACGCGGACGGCGAGGAGATCGTCCGGGCGGTGCGGGACGTGATGTCCGGGCAGGCCCGGCTCTCGCCCGAGGTGCAGCGCAGGCTTCTGGAGCGCGTCACCGCCCCCGAGCCCCTGGTGTACGGCGCGCCGGGCTCCGGGGACCTGCCCGACGGGCTCACCCCGCGCGAGGCCGAGGTGCTGGAGCTGATCGCCGAGGGGCTGACCAACGCGGAGATCGCCCGCCGGCTGCGGATCGGGTCCGCCACGGTGAAGACCCACATCAACAACCTCTTCGCGAAGACCGGCGTGCGCGACCGCGCACAGGCCGTCCGCTACGCCTACCGGCAAGGCCTCGCCAGGCCGCCGCGCACGGGTCCGCCGGGTGCGGACGTCACCTGATGGGGTGAAGAGAGGGCATTGCCGAACCGGGGGACTTGCTTGTCTGCCCATCCTGGGGCGCGCGGACCAGTCCGGCCGCGGACAAGGAGTGTTGTTCGGTGGACAAGCACGAAGGGCGCGACGCCGCGGCGATGCGGTTCGACGACCCGTGGTATGACGCCCTCGCCTCCGGCTGGGGGGAAACCGGCGGCCCGGGAGCCCGGCCGCCCGCGGTGCCGCAGCAGCCCACCGCGCCCGGGCCGGGCCCCGGCGCCGCCGAGATCTACCTGGAGGTGCAGCGCAGCCCCGCCTTCCAGGAAGTGCGCCGCCGCTACCGGCGGTTCGTCGTCCCCGCGACCCTCGCCTTCCTCGCCTGGTACGTCGCCTACGTCGTCGCCGCCACCGCCGCACCCGGCCTGATGGCCAGGCCGGTGGCCGGCGCGGTCAACGTCGCGCTGGTCGCGGGTCTTGGCCAGTTCCTCTCCACCTTCCTGCTGACCTGGGCGTACGCCCGGCACGCCAGGCTGCGCAGGGACCGGGCCGCGCTCGAACTGCGCTGGGACACCCAGGAACTGACCCGGCTGACCGAAGCCCGGGGAGCCGGCCGGTGAACCATGGCCACGAGACCCTGGCACTGCTGCTGTTCAGCGCCTTCGTCGCGACGACGCTCGCCATCACCACCTGGGTGAGCCGCCACCGGCAAGGCTCGGCGGAGGAGTTCTACGTCGGCGGACGCCTCTTCAGCCCCATGGAGAACGGTTTCGCCATCGCGGGCGACTACATGTCCGCCGCCTCCTTCCTCGGCATCTCCGGCCTCATCGCCCTCTACGGCTACGACGGGATGCTCTACTCCGTCGGATTCCTGGTGGCCTGGCTGGTGGTGCTGTTCCTGGTCGCCGAACTGGTGCGCAACTGCGGCCGGTTCACCCTCGCCGACGTCGTGGTCTCCCGGATGCGGGAGCGGCCCGTGCGGATCGCGGCGGGCACCTCCTCGGTCACCGTGTCCGTGCTGTACCTGGTGGCCCAGATGGTCGGCGCCGGCAGCCTCGTCGGGCTGCTGCTCGGCGGCAGCAGCGGGGCCGCGCAGACGTGGACGGTCGTCGGGGTCGGCGCGCTGATGGTCGTCTACGTGACGCTCGGCGGGATGCGGGCCACGACCTGGATCCAGATCGTCAAGGCCGTCCTGCTGATGGCGGGCGCGCTGGCGCTCACCGTGCTCGTCCTGGTGCGCTTCGGGGGCGACTTCAACCAGTTGCTGACCACCGCCGCCGCGCGCAGCGGGCACGGACTGGACTTCCTCGCGCCCGGCCTGCGCTACGGCGGGGACTGGACCGCGCGCCTCGACTTCATCAGCCTGGGGCTGGCCCTCGTGCTGGGCACGGCGGGGCTGCCGCACATCCTCTCCCGCTTCTACACCGTGCCCACCGCGCGGGCCGCGCGCCGTTCGGTGGTCTGGTCGATCGGGCTCATCGGCAGTTTCTACCTGATGACGATCGTCCTGGGCTTCGGCGCCGCGGCACTGCTCGGCACCGACAAGGTGCGGGCGTCCAACGCGGCCGGCAACACCGCGGTCCCACTGCTCGCCAACGTACTGGGCGGCGGTGAGGGTTCCGCTGGAGGAACGGTTCTGTTCGCGGTCGTCGCCGCCATCGCCTTCGCCACGATCCTCGCCGTCGTCGCCGGCATCACCCTGGCCTCCTCCGCCTCCGTCGCGCACGACCTGTACGCGTCGCTGCGCAGCCGCAGCAGGCGCGGCAAGCCGTACAGCGAGGTCGCGGTCGCCCGGGTGGCGGCGGGCGGGATCGGGGTGGTGGCCATCGGGCTGGGACTGCTGGCGAAGGACCTGAACGTGGCGTTCCTGGTCGGTCTCGCGTTCGCGGTGGCCGCGTCCGCGAACCTGCCGGTGCTGCTCTTCTCGCTGTTCTGGCGGGGGTTCACCACGCGCGGGGCGGTCTGGTCGGTGTACGGGGGGCTCGTGCCCGCGGTGCTGCTGGTGATCGTTTCACCGGTGGTCTCGGGCAGCCCGGAGTCGCTGTTCCCCGGTGCCGACCTCCAGTACTTCCCGTTGCAGAACCCGGGGCTGGTGTCGATTCCGCTGGGGTTCCTGGCGGGCTGGCTGGGGACGGTCACCTCGCGCGAGGAGCCGGACGCCGCGAAGCACGCGGAGACGGAGGTGCGGTCGCTGACGGGGGCGGGGGCGGTGTGAGGCGCGGCTCAGCCGGGCGCGGTCAGCGCCTCCGGGAGGACCACCGTGAACTCCGCGCCACCGCCCGGCGCCTGCGCCACCCGGGCGCTGCCGCCGTGCCGCTCGGCCAGACGCCGTACGAGAGCGAGACCGAGACCGCGCTTGCCGTGCGACGGGAGCGCCTTCGTCGTCCAGCCCTCGGTGAAGATCGACTCGCGTTCGGCGTCCGGCACCCCGGGGCCGCTGTCCGTCACCCGTAGCACCACTTCCCGGCCCCGTGCGTACAGCGCCACCTCCACGAAGGCCGCAGGCGAGCCGGCCGCCGCGTCCAGGGCGTTGTCCACCAGGTTGCCGACCACCGTGACCAGCCCGCGCGGGTCCACCAGGCGGTCCGGCAGCATCGTCTCGGCCGCCGGGCGCAGCACCACCGCCCGCTCGGCCGCGACCGTCGCCTTGCCGACCAGCAGAGCGGCGAGAAGCGGGTCGTGGACGCGGTCGGTGAACTCCTCCGCCGTCGCCCGGTGCACTCCCGCCACTTCCGTCACGAAGTCCATCGCCTCCTCGTGCATGCCGAGTTCGAGGAGACCCAGCAGGGTGTGCATCCGGTTGGCGTGCTCGTGGTCCTGGGCGCGCAGGGCGTCGATCAGGCCCCGGGTGGAGTCCAGCTCGCGGCCCAGTTGCTCCAGCTCGGTGCGGTCGCGCAGGGTGGCCACGGCCCCGCCGTCGTCGGTGGGCATGCGGTTGGCGACCAGCACCCTGGGACCTCGTACGGTCAACAGGTCCTCGCCCGACACCCGGCCCGCGAGCACGTCCGCGGTACGCCCCTGCCCCAGCACCTCGTCCAGCGGGCGGCCCGTGGCCTCGTCGCCGATGCCCAGCAGCCGCCGGGCCTCGTCGTTGACCAGCCGCACCCGGCCGGCCGGGTCGAGGGCCACGACCCCCTCCCGGATGCCGTGCAGCATGGCCTCGCGTTCCGCGAGCAGCGCCGCGATGTCGGAGAAGGCCAGGTCGTGCACCTGCCGCTGGAGCCTGCGCGAGATGAGGTACGCGGCCAGGGCCCCGACGGCGAGCGCCCCGCCCGCGTACGCGAGGAGCCCCGGGATCGCGGCGAGGAGCCGGGCGCGCACGCTGTCGTACTCGATGCCGACCGAGACCGCGCCGACGATGCGGTCGCGTGCGTCCCGCAGCGGGACCTTCCCGCGGGCGGACGGGCCGAGGGTGCCGCTGTCGATCTCCATGACCTCGCGCCCGGCCAGGGCGCCGCTGGGGTCGGTCGAGACGACCTGCCCGATCCGGGCGGTCGCGGTGTGCGACCAGCGGACCCCGCGCCGGTCCATGATCACCACGTACTCGGCTCCGGTCGCCCGCCTGATCCGCTCGGCCTCGGCCTGCACGGGCCCGCCGGGCGCGGCGGGGGAGTCGAGCAGCGTCCGCGCGACCTGCGGCGAAGCAGTGGTCTGCGCGATGGCCAGGGCCCGCCGCATCGCCTGGTCGTCGAGCTGGGCCCCGAGGGGCGCGAGGAAGAGCCCGGTGGCGAGGACGGTGATGCCGGTGGCCACCGCCAGTTGCAGCAGCAGGAACTGGGAGACGACGCGCTGGGGCCAGGTGATGCGCATGGACAGGAACGGTAGGGGACGTGCCGCCGGGACCGCGCCGGGCGTCCGCGGGAAGGGGCCACAGGGGAATGGGCCCTGCAACGCCGTGCAGGCGAAGGGGCCCATCTGGTCCTGGCTGCCGGACGGCGGCCGCGCGCCCGGCCGGCCCTGCTGCGAGCGGCCGGCCGGTGTCTACGCGTCGGGGATGTCGGCCTTCGCCCGGATCAGGGTCTCGCGGCTGATGACCACGATGCGTTCGTAGTCGGCACGTCCCGCGTCCGCCGGGAGCTCGTGGTCCAGGACTGCGGTCGACTCCGTCCCGATGACCGCGAAGTTCCCGTCGCTCAACTCGAAGATGTCGGGGCACGTCTGGCCCGTCGCACTGCCTCGTGCCTGGGGGGAAGCGCCGATCCTGCGGACGATCTGTAGGTTCTTCAACGGGAGTCCACTGTTCCAGTTCATGTGTGGCTTGCACGCACCTTGTGCGCACTCAAGGGCGGAGGTGCATGCGCGCGATCTGTGGTGTGCGTGCAGGCCGGGGCCTCTGCGCACGTAATGTACCGGACGTGAGATAGATCACCCGCGTGCACTCCGGGGCGCGCGGGGCGGCACGGCCTCGTGAGCCGCTTTTCTCCCCTCGGACCTCCTCCGGCACACACCGGCGCGTGCAGGGGCGCATGGGCGCACGACGGTCATGCGTGACGGGATCCGGCGCTGTGAAGCGGCCTTCTCACGCGATCCACCACTGATCGCCCTCGTCGCTGGCCCGGGCGACGATCTCGTCCACCAGCCTGCCCATGGCCGCTTCCGCCGAGTCCGAAGGCAGGCTGGCCCGGTGGTGACCGGTGGCGTCCCAGTACTCCCGGAAGACCTTGCTCTGGCAGGTGATTCTGAGATGGCCGAGCGCTTCTTCGAGGCTCATCGTGCCGACGCGACAGTCGTGCAGGATGTTGCCGTAGAGGGCGTTGGCGAAGAGGAACTGCCGTTGCCGGTCTGCGGGCACTTCCTCCTCGTAGGTGTCCAGCACAGCGGCGAGCTGTGGATCGGCCATCGCTTTGCACTGGAGCTGGAGCTGCAGTTGCCGCTGGGCGGTCAGTGCGATGCGCCGGTGGATCCGCTGTTGCTGGATGAGCATGGCGGTGAAGGCAGTCGTCCCCAGGACGAGCCCCACCACGACCCCCCGCTGCTGTCCGTGCTTAGCCATCCCAACCCCCGAAAATCACAGGCGACCGCACTGAGCACCGGGTGGGCGGACGTGGAGTACGGGCCGGCCGGCGGTCGTTGACTGCGTGTCCCGCCTCCAGAGTGCCGAGCGGTTCCGGTCGGCGGAAGGCGGAGCAGAGGCGCACGGAGTCAGAGACGTGCGAAGACGTGTCGTGGCAACGTGCGCCCTACTCGCATATGTGCCCGTTGGGTGCCACCGACAACCGTTCACCGCCTGCCGCGTCCGAAAAGGGGCGGCCCCCGATTTCGGGAGCGGCCGGAGTGCGGCAGCCGCGACAGCCGGTGCGTTTACGATCGGGACCATGTCCAGGCCACACATCCCCGTCGTCGTCCTCGCCGGATTTCTGGGATCGGGGAAGACGACCCTGCTCAATCATCTGCTCAAGCGGAGTCGTGGTACCCGGATCGGGGCGATCGTCAATGACTTCGGGGCGATCGAGATCGACGCGATGGCCGTGGCGGGACAGTTGGGGGACTCGACGGTTTCGCTCGGGGACGGGTGTCTGTGCTGTGCGGTGGACGCGAGTGAGCTCGATGCGTACCTGGCGAAGCTGACGGATCCGGCGGCCGGGATGGACGTCATCGTCATCGAGGCCAGCGGGCTGGCGGAGCCCCAGGAGCTGGTGCGGATGCTGCTGGCCAGTGAGAACCCGTATGCCGTGTACGGGGGGCTCGTGGAGGTCGTGGACGCGGCCGAGTTCGGGGCGACCAGGCTGCGGCATCCGGAGATCGTGCGGCATGCGGCCGTCGCTGACCTGGTCGTGCTCAACAAGACCGACCGGGTGGGCGAGGAGGAGCTCGCCGCGCTGCGCGAGGAACTGGCCGGCCTCGGGAGCGGTGCGGTGATCTGCTCCGCGTACGGGCGGATCGATCCGGAGGTGCTCTTCGACCGGCGGACCGCCGCGCAGCACCAGGAGGACGGCTGGCAGCTGAGCTTCGAGGACCTGCGGGCCGAGGCCGAGGGCGACGGCGGTGAGGAGGGGCCGTGCTCCGGGCACGCCGGGCGCGGCGAGTGCCCCGCTTGCTCCGGGCATCTGCATGCCGCGTACGAGAGCGTGGAGTTCGTGTCGGACGTCCCCATGGACCCGGGGCGGCTCATGGCCTTCCTCGACGCGCGGCCCGAGGGGCTGTACCGGATCAAGGGATACGTCGACTTCGGTGCCGCCGACGCGCGCAACCGGTACGCGGTGCACGCGGTGGGGCGGTTCCTGCGGTTCCGTCCGGAGCCCTGGGGAGCGCAGGAGGAACGGCTCACGCAGCTCGTGCTGATCGGGACGGGCACGGACGGCCGGGCGCTGCGGGAGCGGCTCGCCGGGTGCGTGGGGGAGCCGGACGCCCGGGACGTGCCACCGGGCGAGGACACTCCCGCCGAGCGCGCCATGTGGGGCGTCCTGCGTTACGTACAGACGGCGGAGACGGAGGGGCCGCCCCCCGAGGAGTGATCTCCCCGGGGGGACGGCCCGTCCGCGAGGAGTGATCCTCCCGGAGGCGGCCCGCCCGCGAGGAGTGATCTCCCCGGCAAACGGCCCGCCCCGTGCGGCGGAGCCCCTACACCGCCCCCGCCAGAGCCGCCACCGGCTTCGGCAGCGGAGTGCCCGAGCCGTCGCGACGCGGGTCGAGCTCCGGCAGCTCGGCCGGGGTGCCGTTCTTCTGGGCGGCCCGGGCCGGGGCCGCGCCCGCCCACGCCAGCAGCAGGGCGTCCTCCCCGCGCAGGAAGCGCTGGCAGCGGACGCCGCCCGTGGCGCGGCCCTTGCGCGGGTACTGGTCGAACGGGGTGAGCTTGGCGGAGGACTCCGCGTCGCCCATGAGAGTGCCCTTCGAACCGGCGACGGTGAAGACCACCGCGTCGGCCGCCGGGTCGACGGCCGTGAAGGAGATGACCTTGGCGCCCGCGGCCAGCTTGATGCCTGCCATGCCGCCGGCCGGGCGGCCCTGCGGGCGCACCTGCGAGGCCTGGTAGCGCAGGAGCTGGGCGTCGTCGGTGATGAAGACCAGATCCTCCTCGCCCGTGCGCAGCTCCCGCCCGCCGACGATGCGGTCGCCGTCCTTGAGCGTGATGACCTCCAGCTCGTCCTTGTGGGCGGGGTAGTCGGGGACGACCCGCTTCACGACGCCCTGTTCCGTGCCGATCGCGAGGCCGGGGGAGGACTCGTCCAGGGTGGTCAGGCAGATCAGGGTCTCGTCGCCCTCCAGGGAGAGGAACTCCGCGACCGGGGCCCCGCCCGAGAGGTTGGGCGCGGACGCCGTGCCGGGGAGCTGGGGGAGGTCGATCACGGCCAGTCGCAGCAGCCGGCCCGCCGAGGTCACCGCGCCGACGGTGCCGCGCGCCGTCGCGGGGACGGCCGAGACGATCACGTCGTGCTTGGTGCGGCGCGCGTCGTCCAGGGCGAGGGGCTCGCCGTTGGGCGTACGGGCCAGGAGACCGGTGGAGGAGAGCAGGACGCGGCAGGGGTCGTCCGGGACCTCCAGCGGCACCGTGGCGACGGCCGAGGCGCCCGACTCCAGCAGGACCGTACGGCGCTCGGTGCCGAACTTCTTGGCGACCGCGGCCAGTTCCGCCGAGACCAGCTTGCGCAGCTCCGCGTCGGACTCCAGGATTCCGGTCAGTTCGTCGATCTCGCCGTTGAGGCGGTCGCGCTCCGACTCCAGCTCGATCCGGTCGAACTTGGTCAGACGGCGCAGCGGGGTGTCCAGGATGTACTGGGTCTGGATCTCGGAGAGCCCGAAGCGCTCGATCAGGCACTCCTTGGCCTGCGCGGAGTTCTCGCTGGAGCGGATGAGGCGGATGACCTCGTCGATGTCGATGAGCGCGACGAGCAGGCCCTCGACCAGGTGCAGCCGGTCCCGGCGCTTGGTGCGGCGGAACTCGCTGCGCCGGCGGACCACCTCGAAGCGGTGGTCCAGGTAGACCTCCAGCAGCTCCTTGAGGCCCAGCGTGAGCGGCTGGCCGTCGACCAGGGCGACGTTGTTGATGCCGAAGGACTCCTCCATCGGCGTCAGCTTGTAGAGCTGTTCGAGGACGGCCTCCGGGACGAAGCCGTTCTTGATCTCGATGACCAGGCGCAGGCCGTGCGAGCGGTCGGTGAGGTCCTTGACGTCCGCGATGCCCTGGATCTTCTTCGCCCCGACCAGGTCCTTGATCTTGGCGATGACCTTCTCCGGGCCGACCGTGAAGGGCAGTTCGGTGACGACCAGGCCCTTGCGGCGGGCCGTCACGTTCTCCACGGCGGCCGTGGCGCGGATCTTGAAGGTGCCGCGGCCCTTCTCGTACGCGTCCTTGATGCCCGTGAGACCGACGATCCGGCCGCCGGTCGGCAGGTCGGGCCCGGGCACGAAGCGCATCAGCGTCTCCAGGTCGGCGCCCGGGTGCTTGATCAGGTGGCGGGCCGCGGCCACGACCTCGCCCAGGTTGTGCGGCGGCATGTTGGTGGCCATGCCGACCGCGATGCCGGTGGTGCCGTTGACCAGCAGGTTCGGATATGCGGCCGGCAGCGCGACGGGCTCGCGCTCCTTGCCGTCGTAGTTCGGGCTGAAGTCGACCGTGTCCTCGTCGATCGACTCCGTCATCAGCGACGTCGCGTCGGCCATCCTGCACTCGGTGTACCGCATCGCGGCCGGCGGGTCGTCGTTGCCCAGCGAGCCGAAGTTGCCGTGCCCGTCGACCAGCGGCAGCCGCATGGAGAACGGCTGCGCCATGCGCACCAGCGCGTCGTAGATGGACGCGTCGCCGTGCGGGTGCAGCTTTCCCATCACCTCGCCGACCACGCGGGCGCACTTCACGTACCCCCGGTCGGGGCGCAGGCCCATCTCGTTCATCTGGTAGACGATGCGGCGGTGCACGGGCTTGAGGCCGTCCCGCGCGTCCGGCAGGGCGCGCGAGTAGATCACCGAGTAGGCGTACTCGAGGAAGGAGCCCTGCATCTCGTCGACGACGTCGACGTCGAGGATCTTCTCCTCGAACGCCTCGTCAGGCTGCGGGGTCTTCGTGCTGCGGCGGGCCATCGCGGCTGCGGCTCCTTCTCACTGTTCAACGGTCGGTGGCTGGACTGATCGTGCGGACACGGGGGTTCCTGACGCGGACCATTGTGGACCGCCGCACTGACAACGCCGACCTCGACCCGTCCGTAGCGGTCGTGGAGCCGTCCGGGACGCGCGCCGTCGGCGGGGGAACAGCGCGTCGAAAAGACGGGAACGAAGAGTCGGGGATCCGGGAACTTCGCGGACTGTCACTGCGCTTGCATACAGTGGCAGGACTTAACAGCAGGACTTGTCTCATACGCGATCGAAGGGACGTACATGCCCATGGGTCACACGGCCACAGCGCAGGCCGGCTCCGGCGGCCTGACAGCGACCGAGCACCGGCTTGCGAACGGTCTGAGGGTGATCCTCTCCGAGGACCACCTGACCCCGGTCGCCGCGGTCTGCCTCTGGTACGACGTCGGCTCGCGCCACGAGGTCAAGGGCCGCACCGGCCTGGCGCACCTCTTCGAGCACCTCATGTTCCAGGGCTCCGCCCAGGTCAAGGGCAACGGACACTTCGAGCTGGTGCAGGGCGCCGGCGGCTCGCTCAACGGCACCACGAGCTTCGAGCGCACCAACTACTTCGAGACCATGCCCGCGCACCAGCTGGAGCTGGCGCTGTGGCTGGAAGCCGACCGGATGGGCTCGCTGCTCACCGCGCTCGACGACGAGTCCATGGAGAACCAGCGCGACGTCGTCAAGAACGAGCGCCGCCAGCGGTACGACAACGTGCCCTACGGCACCGCGTTCGAGAAGCTCACCGCCCTGATGTACCCCGAGGGCCACCCCTACCACCACACCCCGATCGGCTCCATGGCCGACCTGGACGCGGCCACGCTCGAAGACGCCCGCGCCTTCTTCCGCACGTACTACGCGCCCAACAACGCGGTGCTGTCGATCGTCGGCGACATCGACCCCGAGCAGACGCTCGCCTGGGTGGAGAAGTACTTCGGCTCGATCCCCTCGCACGACGGCAAGCAGCCGCCCCGCGACGGCTCGCTGCCCGACGTCATCGGCGGCGAGCTGCGCGAGGTCGTCGAGGAGGAGGTCCCGGCGCGCGCGCTGATGGCCGCCTACCGGCTGCCCAGCGACGGCACCCGCGAGGCGGACGCCGCCGACCTGGCGCTCACCGTCCTCGGCGGCGGCGAGTCCTCCCGGCTGCACAACCGTCTCGTACGGCGCGACCAGACGGCCGTCGCCGCGGGCTTCGGCCTGCTGCGCCTGGCCGGGGCCCCCTCGCTGGGCTGGCTGGACGTCAAGACCTCCGGCGGTGTGGAGGTCCCGGCCATCGAGGCCGCCGTCGACGAGGAGCTCGCCCGGTTCGCCGCGGAGGGCCCCACGGCCGAGGAGATGGAGCGCGCCCAGGCCCAGTTGGAGCGCGAGTGGCTGGACCGGCTGGGCACGGTCGCCGGCCGCGCCGACGAACTGTGCCGGTACGCCGTCCTGTTCGGCGACCCGCAGCTCGCCCTGAGCGCCGTCGGGCGCGTCCTGGAGGTCACCGCCGAGGAGGTCCAGGCCGTGGCCAAGGCCCGGCTGCGCCCGGACAACCGCGCGGTCCTGGTGTACGAACCGACGGCCGCCTCCGACGATGCAGCCGCGGACGCAGTCGCAGCCGCGGACGTGCGGGAAGGCGCGCAGGAGAACGACGAGCAGGAAGGGGCGGACCAGTGACGGAGACCGCAGCCACCACCGGCGGGAGCGCGGCCGTGACCAGCGCGATGCAGTTCCACCCGCAGCCGCAGCCCGGGCCCGCCACCCCGTGGGCCTTCCCCGCCCCCGAGCGCGGCGCGCTGCCCAACGGCCTGACCGTGCTGCGCTGCGACCGCCCCGGCCAGAAGCTGGTGGCCGTCGAGGTCTTCCTCGCCGCGCCCCTGGAGGCCGAGCCGAAGGGCCTGGACGGCGTCGCCACGATCATGTCGCGCGCCTTCACCGAGGGCACCGACAAGCACTCCGCCGAGGAGTTCGCCGCCGAGCTGGAGCGCTGCGGCGCCACCCTCGACGCGTTCGCCGACCACCCGGGCGTGCGGGTCTCCCTCGAAGTCCCGGTCTCCCGGCTGCCCAAGGCGCTCGGACTGCTCGCCGACGCCCTGCGCGCACCGGCGTTCGCGGACGGCGAGATCGAGCGTCTCGTACGCAACCGGCTCGACGAGCTCCCGCACGAGGCGGCCAACCCGTCCCGTCGGGCCGCCAAGCAGCTCTCCCACGAGCTGTTCCCGGCGGACCTGCGCATGTCGCGCCCCCGCCAGGGTACCGAGGAGACGGTCAAGAACATCGACTCCGCGGCCGTGCGCGCCTTCTACGAGGCGCACGTCCGCCCGGCCACCGCCACGGCGGTCGTCGTCGGCGACCTCACCGGCATCGACCTGGACGCGGTCCTGGCCGAGACCCTGGGCGCTTGGACGGGCGACACGGCGGCCGCGCGCCCCGTTCCGGCGATCACCGCCGACGACACGGGCCGCGTGGTCGTCGTGGACCGCCCCGGCGCGGTCCAGACGCAGCTCCTGATCGGCCGCATCGGCGCCGACCGGCACGACCGCGTCTGGCCCGCCCAGGTGCTCGGCACGTACTGCCTCGGCGGCACCCTCACCTCCCGCCTGGACCGCGTCCTGCGCGAGGAGAAGGGCTACACCTACGGCGTGCGCGCCTTCGGCCAGGTGCTGCGCTCCGCCGAGGACGGCACGGGCGCCGCCATGCTGGCCATCAGCGGCTCCGTGGACACCGAGTCGACCGGGCCCGCCCTGGAGGACCTGTGGAAGGTCCTGCGGACGCTCGCGGCCGAGGGACTCACCGACGCCGAGCGCGACGTCGCCGTGCAGAACCTGGTCGGGGTCGCCCCGCTCAAGTACGAGACGGCCTCGGCGGTCGCGGGCACGCTGGCCGACCAGGTCGAGCAGCACCTGCCCGACGACTTCCAGGCCCAGCTGTACGCGCGGCTGGCCGCGACCGGCACCGTGGAGGCCACCGCCGCGGTGGTGAACGCCTTCCCGGTGGACAGGCTGGTCACGGTCCTGGTCGGCGACGCGTCCCGGATCGTGGAGCCGGTGCGCGCGTTGGACATCGGCGAGGTCACGGTCGTGAGCTGACCGGCCCGCCGACCGGTTCACCGGCCGCTTGACCGATCAAAGGTCATCCGGGCGGCCGGTGGAAAGCAGGACGAAAAGGACCCCGACGGCTTCCCGGTCGTCGGGGTCCTCCCGTATGCCCGATTTGTTGCGGAGGTTGCCTGTCTGCCGTGTGGGCTCCTTCACAAAAGCGGCCGTGTGTTTGGAGATTGAAAGAAGTGCCGCTTAGCGTCGACCCGGCTGCCCGTCAGAGTGCGCCGCAACCGCGGCACCGGGCAGTCATCGCCGAGTCCCCGTCAGGCGCGAGCCTGGGGAGCCGGGGACCCACTTGAGTCCCTGGGGTGAATCGGACGCCATCGCCCGCACGGGCGGGTGGGGTCCGTAGGAGACCTTCCTGCTCCGAACCCGTCAGCTAACCCGGTAGGCGAGAAGGAAGGAAAGGAAACAGCCACTCCATGGCGTTCACCCGTGCCGCCGGGAAGCACCGGCGTCCCTCCGTGCTGTCGCGCAAGAGCGCCAACATCGCCGGAGTCGCCGCACTCACCACGACCGGTGTCATCGGAACCCTGGCCCCGCAGGCCTTCGCCGCCGAGCAGGACCTGGCCGCGGAGGACACCGGCACCATCCGCGCCGTCGCCCTGGACCACTCCGCCGAGGTCGTGGCCGAGCGGATCGAGGAGCAGGCCCAGGCGCAGCAGAAGGTGCTGGACGAGGCCGAGGCCGCCCGCAAGGCGGAGGCCGAGCGCAAGGCCGAGGCCAAGCGCAAGGCCGAGGCGAGGGCCAAGAAGGAGCGCGAGGACCGCGAGCGCGCCGCCCGCGAGGCCGAGCGCAAGCGCCTCAACACCTTCCGGCTGCCGGTGGCCGGTTCGTACGTCTCCACCAGCTACAAGTCCGGCGGCGCCCTGTGGTCCTCCGGCAGCCACTCCGGCGTCGACTTCCACGCCGCCTCCGGCACCTCCGTGGTCGCCGTCGGCGCCGGCACGGTCGTCGAGGCCGGCTGGGGCGGCGCGTACGGCAACAACATCGTGATCAGGATGAACGACGGCTCGTACACCCAGTACGGCCACCTCTCCTCGATCGGCGTCTCGGTCGGCCAGAGCGTCGGCTCCGGCGACCAGATAGGCCTGGCCGGCTCGACCGGCAACTCCACCGGCCCGCACCTGCACTTCGAGGCCCGCACCTCGCCCGAGTACGGCTCGGACATCGACCCCGTCGCGTACCTGCGCGCGCACGGCGTCAGCGTCTGACCGCGAACTCCACAAGGAAGGGCCCCGGCTCCCCATGAGCCGGGGCCCTTTCGCGTTCCACCGGACGCCGCGGCCCGCTCCGGTCCCGCCGGACGCCGCGGCCCGCTCCCGGAATTCCCGGGAACGGCACGAGCCGCGGCCCCCGGAATCCGGGATGCCGCGGCTCGTGCGCGGGAATTTCGCCCGTACGGGCGCGGCCTCACGTGGCCGCGGGGGTCTCAGACGGTCTCGGGGAGCTCGTCCAGGCCCTCGGCGACCAGCTTCGCGAGACGGTCCAGGGCGGCGTCCGCGCCCTCGGCCTCGGACGCCAGCACGATCTCCTCGCCGCCCTGCGCGCCCAGGCCCAGCAGCGCCAGCATCGACGCGGCGTTGACCGGGGTGCCGCCCGCCTTGGCGATGGTGACGGGGACGCCGGTGGCCGTGACGGCGCGGACGAAGATGGAGGCGGGGCGGGCGTGCAGGCCCTCGGCCCAGCCGACGGTGACGCGGCGCTCAACCATGGTGTTGCCCTTCATGTGCTTATTGGTTGTCTAGACCAGTCTCTCATGTGGTGCGGGCTGCTCTGCCCGGCGAAAGTCCCGGGGAGGACCGGCCGAACAGGACCAGACTGCCCCGCCCTCCGGACCCCCGCGAGTCGTAGGCTGCACACCATGGCCAAGGCTGCGGACGATGCGGATCAGGTGGGCGGGGCGCCGGAGCGGGCGCGTTCCGACCAGTCGGAGCACGCGTACCCCGACCACTGGGAGGCGGACGTCGTACTGCGCGACGGCGGAACGGCGCGCATCCGGCCCATCACCACCCAGGACGCCGACCGGCTGGTCAGCTTCTACGAACAGGTCTCGGACGAGTCGAAGTACTACCGCTTCTTCGCGCCCTACCCCCGGCTGTCCGCCAAGGACGTCCACCGTTTCACCCACCACGACTACGTCGACCGGGTGGGCCTGGCCGTCACCGTGGGCGGCGAGTTCATCGCCACCGTCCGCTACGACCGCATCGACGCCGACGGCCTGCCCGCCTCGGGGCCCGACGCCGACCAGGCCGAGGTCGCCTTCCTGGTCCAGGACGCCCACCAGGGCCGGGGGGTCGCCTCCGCCGTCCTCGAACACATCGGGGCCGTGGCCCGTGAGCGCGGCATCCGGCGCTTCGTCGCCGAGGTGCTGCCCGCCAACACCAAGATGATCAAGGTCTTCACGGACGCCGGCTACCAGCAGAAGCGCTCCTTCGAGGACGGCGTCGTCCACCTCGAATTCGACCTGGAGCCCACCGACCGCTCCCTGGCCGTGCAGCGCGCCCGCGAGCACCGCGCCGAGGCCCGGTCCGTGCAGCGGCTCCTCGCACCCGGCTCCGTCGTGGTCGTCGGCGCGGGCCGCTCCCCGCGCTCCGTGGGCCGCACGGTGCTGCGCAACCTCGTCGGGGCGGGCTTCACGGGCCGTGCGTACGCGGTCAACGCCGCCCTGCCGGAGGAGATCACGGAGCTCGAAGGCGTCCCCGCGTACCGCTCCGTCGCCGGGATCGGCGCCCCGGTGGACCTCGCGGTCCTCGTCGTACCGGCGGAGAAGGTTCCGCAAGCGGTCGCCGACTGCGGCGAGAGCGGGGTGCAGGGGCTGGTCGTCCTGGCCGCCGGATACGCCGAGAGCGGGGCCGAGGGGCGGGAGCGGCAGCGGGAACTGGTGCGGCAGGCCCGTTCGTACGGAATGCGCATCATCGGCCCCAACGCCTTCGGCATCATCAACACCTCCGACGCCGTACGTCTGAACGCCTCCCTCGCGCCCCGCTCGCCCGACCGGGGACGGATCGGCCTGTTCGCCCAGTCCGGGGCGATCGGCATCGCGCTGCTGTCCGGGCTGCACCGGCGCGGGGCGGGCGTCTCCGCCTTCATCTCGGCGGGCAACCGCGCCGACGTCTCCGGCAACGACTTCCTCCAGTACTGCCACGAGGACCCCGACACCGACGCCGTCCTGCTCTACCTCGAATCCATCGGGAACCCGCGCAAGTTCACCCGTCTGGCCCGCCGTACGGCAGCCACCAAGCCGGTCGTCGTGGTCAAGGGGGCGCGTCACAGCGGGAGTACGCCACCCGGGCACGCGGTACCGGTGGCGCGCATTCCGGACGCCACGGTCTCGGCGCTCTTCCGCCAGGCGGGCGTCGTACGGGTCGACACCGTCACCGAACTCGTCGACGCGGGCCTGATGCTGACCGGCCAGCCCCTGCCGCGCGGCCCGCGCACCGCCATCCTCGGCAACTCCGAGTCCCTCGGGCTCCTGACGTACGACGCCTGCCTCGCGGAAGGGCTGCGTCCGCTCGCTCCGCACGACCTGACCACCGGCGCCACCCCGGCCGACTTCCGCGAGGCCCTGGCCGCCGCCCTCGCGGACCCGGGCTGCGACGCGGTCGTCGTCACGGCCATCCCCTGGGTGGGGGAGGGCGGAACCACGGAGTCCGGCGACGGCGAGGTCCTGGCCGCGGCCCTGCACGAGGCGGCGGCCACGGCACCGGCCAAACCGGTCGCGGTGGTCCACGTGGAAATGGGCGAACTCGCCGAGGCCCTCGCGGCGGCGACGAGCACGGCCCCGGGCAGGAGCGGAGCGGGCGCGCGCCCCGGGCCGCCTCCCGCCCCGGGGGAGCCGGCCCCCGCACCGGTCCGGCCGACGGGCGCACCGGCCGCGGACACCGGTGCGGGCCCGAACCCGGGCCACCCGGCCCCCGGCTCGCCCTCCTCCCCGGCTCTTGGCGCACCCTCCTCCCCGGCCGGGACCTCGCCCACCACCACCGCCGGAACCCCGGCACCCAACCCCCCGGCCCCGGTCCCCGCGGCCGCCCCCGTTCCGCCGCCCGGCTGGACCCCCGTGCCCCGGCGCATTCCCGCCTATCCCGCCGCGGAGCGCGCCGTGCGGGCCCTCGCCGAGGCCGTGCGGTACGCCCAGTGGCGGCGTGACGCGGCCGAGCCCGGCAAGGTGCCCGAGTACGACGACATCGACGAGGCCGGAGCCGGCACCCGGATCGACGCCCTGCTCGCCGCCGACGGCGACCCGCGCGGCCTGCCCCTCCGGCCCGACGCCGCCCGGGAGTTGCTCGGGCGCTACGGCATCCGGGTGCGCGAGGCCCTGCCCGCGCCCGACCCCGGTGCGGCCGTGGCGGCGGCGGAGCGGCTCGGCTACCCCGTCGCCCTCAAGACCACCGCCCCGCACCTGCGCCACCGCCCCGACCTCGGCGGCGTACGGCTCGACCTGGCGGACGAGGACGACCTGCGACGGGCGTACGCGGAGCTGACCGACGCCCTCGGCAAGCCCGCCGAGCTGCTGCCGGTCGTGCAGGCCATGGCCCCGCGCGGCGTGGACACCGTGGTGCGGGCCGCCATCGACCCGGCGGTCGGCGCGGTGCTCTCCTTCGGCCTCGCCGGAGCCGCGTCCGAGTTGCTCGGCGACACCGCCCACCGGCTCGTCCCCGTCACCGACCGCGATGCCGCCGAGCTGATCCGGTCCATCAGGACCGCACCGCTCCTCTTCGGCTGGCGGGGCTCCGCGCCCGTGGACACCGCGGCCCTGGAGGAACTGCTGCTGCGTCTGTCGCGGCTGGTCGACGACCACCCCGAGGTGGTCGGCGTCGGCCTCGAACCCGTGGTCGTGGCCCCGGACGGACTCTCCGTGCTGGGCGCGACCGTGCGACTGGCTCCTCCGGCGGTACGGGACGACCTCGGCCCGCGCCGCCTCCCGAGCTACTGAGCCCCACCGGACCCCCGGGTCCCGCCCCGGCGCAAGGGACATCCGCCCTCCCGGGCCCCGTAGGATGGAAGGCATGGCGAAGACCGGTACGACGACCCAGGGGCTGCGGGCAGCGATCGAGCGCAGCGGCTACTACCCGGCTCTGGTGGCCGAGGCGGTGGAGGCCGCCGTCGGCGCGGAGCCCATCTCGTCGTACCTCGTGCACCAGGAGACCACGTTCGACTCGAACGAGGTCCGCCGTCACGTGACCGTCCTGGTCCTCACCGGCACCCGCTTCATCGTCAGCCACACCGACGAGCAGAACGCCGACACCAGCTCCCCGACGCCGTACGCCACCACCTCCACCGAGTCCGTGAAGATCGGCCGGATCTCCTCGGTGGTGGTCAGCCGCGTCGTGGCCAACCCGGAGAAGTACGTTCCGGGGACGCTGCCCCGCGAGGTCGTCCTCACCATCGGCTGGGGCGCGGTCTCCCGCATCGACCTGGAGCCCGCCGGCTGCGCCGACCCGGGCTGCGACGCCGACCACGGCTACACCGGCAGCTCCACCGCCGACGACCTGAGCCTGCGCGTCAGCGAGGCCGGGGACGGCCCGGACACGGTCAGGCAGACCCTCGTCTTCGCGCAGGCCCTGTCCGAGGCGACGGCCGCGACCGGCTCCTCCGCCCGCTGATGGCGCTGCCCGCCGCCTGGCAGGACCCCGTCCCCCTCGCGCTCGACACCGCACCGGTCCCGCAGTACGGCTCCGGCTCCCTCGCGGACCTGCTGCCGACGCTGGCGGCCGGCATGGACGTACCCGGAACGACCGCGTCCCTCGACGGGCTGACCCCCGCCGACCGCAACTGCGTCTTCCTGATCGACGGTCTCGGCTGGGAGCAGATCAAGGCCCACCCGGACGAGGCCCCCTACCTGCACTCCCTCCTCCCGACCTCGCGCGGCGGCACCGGCCGCCCGATCACGGCCGGTTTCCCCGCCACCACCGCGACCTCGCTCGCCTCCGTCGGCACGGGCCTGACCCCCGGCGTGCACGGCCTGGCGGGCTACACGGTCCGCGACCCGGCCACGAACGCCCTGATGAACCAGCTCCGCTGGCGGCCCTGGACCGACCCGCACGTCTGGCAGCCGCACCCCACGGTCTTCCAGCTCGCGGACGCGGCGGGCGTGCACACCGCGCAGGTCTCCTCCCCGGACTTCCAGCACACCCCGCTGACCAAGATCGCGCTGAGCGGCGGCACCTTCCAGGGCCGGCTGACCGGCGAGGACCGGATGGACCTCGCCGCGCGCCACCTGGCGGCGGGGGACCGGTCGCTGGTCTACACGTACTACAGCGAGGTCGACGGCGCGGGCCACCGCTTCGGCGTCGACTCCGACGCCTGGCGCGGCCAGTTGATGCACGTCGACCGCCTCGCCCAGCGCCTGGCCGAGCAGCTCCCGCCGCGCAGCGCCCTGTACGTCACCGCCGACCACGGCATGATCGACGTCCCCTTCGACGAGCAGTCGCGGATCGACTTCGACGAGGACTGGGAACTGGGCGCGGGCGTCGCCCTGCTCGGCGGCGAGGGCCGCGCCCGCCACGTGTACGCGGTCCCCGGCGCCACCTCGGACGTCCTGGCGGTCTGGCGCGAGGTGCTCGGCGAGCAGTTCTGGGTGGCGAGCCGCGACGAGGCGATCGACCTCGGCTGGTTCGGACCGTACGTCGACGAGCGCGTCCACGGCCGGATCGGCGACGTGGTCGCCGCGGCCCACGACGACGTGGTGATCACCGCCTCCCGCAAGGAGCCCGGTGAGTCCTCGATGGTCGGCATGCACGGCTCGATGACCCCGGCGGAACAGCACGTCCCGCTCCTCGAAGTGCGCCCGTAACCCTCCCCCCTTCCCCCCTCATGACGGCCCGAAAGGCTCAACTCCTCATGTCCGAGCTGGTGTTCTTCTCTGGAACCATGGATTGCGGGAAGAGCACCCTGGCACTCCAGATCGGCCACAACCGCTCCGCCCGGGGCCTCCAGGGCGTCATCTTCACGCGGGACGACCGGGCGGGCGAGGGCAAGCTGTCGTCGCGGCTGGGGCTGGTGACGGAGGCCGTGGAGGCCGGGCCCGGGAGGGATTTGTACGGGTATGTGGTGGACCAGGTGTCGCGCGGCGGCAAGGTCGACTACGTGATCGTGGACGAGGCGCAGTTCCTCGCGCCGGAGCAGGTCGACCAACTGGCGCGGATCGTGGACGACCTGGACCTGGACGTGTTCGCGTTCGGGATCATGACGGACTTCCGGACGCGGCTGTTCCCGGGTTCGCAGCGGTTGATCGAGCTGGCGGACCGGCTGGAGACCCTGCAGGTCGAGGCGATGTGCTGGTGCGGGGCACGGGCCACGCACAACGCCCGCACGGTGGGCGGTGCGATGGTCGTCGAGGGCGAGCAGGTCGTGGTCGGCGACGTGAACCGGCCTGCCGAGGACGTCGGTTACGAGGTGCTGTGCCGCCGCCACCACCGCAGGCACATGACGAGCGCGTCGGCGCATGCGGGCGCCCTGTCGCCGGACGTGCTGCCGGTCAGCGCCGGATGAGGAAGGGGCCGGGAGTCCCCGGTCATGGTTCCTCGTGGTCTCGCGGCCCGTTCGGGGGCCTTCCGAACGCGGTGATCGGCTTGCGGGGGATGTAACTGCGGGCGACGGGAGGTGCGGTGCCGGAAGGCTTGCCCGTGTCGAGTGGGGACGGCACCGGGCCGGTGGTCTCCTCCGGTGCGGTGAGTGGCACCTCGGGCACGGCGTCCTGCACCGGCGCGTCGTGCGGCGAGCGCGGTTTTCCGCCGGGCGAGGACGAGAAGGCGACGGTCCGGGATGCCGGGTCCTGCGGCTCGGCCGGGACCGGCGGGCCGACCGGGTCCGGCGGGTCGACCGGGTCGGGCGGCAGTACCAGCCCGGCCAGCGCCGCGCGTGCTTCGGATGCCGTGGGGCGCGCCTCCGGGGCCTTGGCGAGCAGGGCGCTCACCAGCGGTCGCAGCGGTCCTTCGGGGATCTCCGGGTCGACGTAGAGCACGGCGTGCATGACCGCGATCGGATTGTCGCGTTCGAACGGCGCACGGCCCGTCAGGGCGAACAGCAACGTCGCTCCCAAGGACCACATGTCGGAAGCCGGGTGCGGGGGATTGCCCCTGATCCGCTCGGGGCCCATGTATCCCGGCGTCCCGATCACGACGCCCGTCTGCGTCAGCGTGGTGTCCGGGTCCTCCAGCGCCGCGATGCCGAAGTCCATCAGTACGACGCGCCCCTCCGGTTCGAGCTGTACGTTGGCCGGCTTGACGTCGCGGTGCACGACTCCCGCCCTGTGGACCACCTCCAGCGCCGCGGCCAGCTCCAGGCCGATCCGCGCGGTTTCCCGGACTGACAGGGCCCCGTCCGTTCGCACCGCCGAGTCGAGGGAGCGGCCCGTGACGAGTTCCATCACGATCCACAGCCGGTTGTTCCCGTCGGCGACGTCATGGATGTTCACCACGGCGGGATGGGTGATGCGGGCTGCTGTCTGTGCCTCCCTGCGAGCGCGCTCGTAGGCGTTCCGGTGGTGCTCGTCGTCGTGCCCGGACGGCAGTGTCACCTCCTTGACCGCGACCTCGCGGTGCAGCGCCTCGTCGAGCGCGCGCCACACCTGGCCCATGCCGCCCCGGCCGAGCAGGCCCAGCAGCCGGTAGCGCCCTCCGACGAGTTGACGGGGCCGGCCCTCTTCGGTGCTCTGGCTCATGGCTGGGCCCTTTCCTGCCAGAAGGCGAGATTGCGCCGTATGGCCTGGGTATGGGGGTGGCGGCGGCCCAGTGCCCGCAGCGTGTCCGCAAGGAGGGCGGACAACTGCGCCGCGGCGTCCGTCGTTCTGCCCGCAACTCCCTGCCAGGCGGCCAGATTGTGCCGGACGACCAAGGTGTACAGGTGATCGTGCCCCAGCGCCTCCACGGCGTCCCGTCGCAGCGCCGTGTATCCGGCCACGGCCCCTGCGACGTCTCCCGACACCCCCTGCCACTGCGCCAGGTCGCTGCGCGTGGCGAGGGTGTCCGGGTGACTGCCGCCGAGGGCGGTCCGCTGGAGGTCGAGCAGTTCGCGCAGGGCGGCCACGGCTCCCGACGCGTCTCCGGCCTCGCCCCGCCACACCGCCAGTCCTCTTCGTACGGCCAGGGTGTCGGGATGATCCGTGCCCAGGATCCGCAGGGCGTCCGGCAGCAGGGCCGCGAACTCCGCCACCGCGCCGTGAGGCCGGCCTGCCATGCCCTGCCAGTGGGCGAGGTTGTGGCGCGTGGCCAGGACTTCGTGGTGATCGGCGCCCAGCACGGATTCCCGGTGCGGGAGCAGGGAGCGCAACGCGGCGACGGCCCCCGCCGGGTCTCCCGCCTCGCCGCGCCAGGCGGCCAGGTCGTGCTGTGCGGTCAGGGTGTCCGGGTGGTCGGGACCGCAGTGCCGGTGTTGCGCCACGACGAGTTCGGCGTAGAGGCGAACGGCGTCGGCGGTACGGAATGCTTCGGCAGCCGCCGTGGCCTCGGTCCACATGTCCGCCAGCTCGTCCGGTCCCGGGGCGGACGGGCCGGGGGCGGCCGGGGGTGGAGACGGGGGGTGCGGGGACCCGCACGCGGGGACGGGCGCACCGGAGAAGGGGCCGGGGAAGCTCGACGGACGCGTGGGTAAGGACGAGGAGAAGGGCGAGACCGACTGGTCGCCCACCACGGTGTGCGGTCCCGCGCCCGAATTCAGGGAACCAGCCCTGTCCTCACCGTCTCCGACGTGCCCGCCGCTGTCGTCACCGTCTCCGGCGTGTCCGCCGCCGTCGGTCCGGTGTCTGCCGTCGCCCTCGGGCCCCGCGCAGCCCTTCGTCGGCCCGTCCGGCCCGATGCCGCGCTCAGCCGGATTGTCCGTGCTGTCCTCGGGACCGCTGGGGTTGTCCGGGACAACGTCGGACAACCCCAGCAGGTTCAGTTGCTGGGTGAGCCGCAGCGCCCGGCCGCGTTCCTGGGCGGCCGCCCGCTCGGCCGCCCGTTGCCCGGCGAGAGCCGCACGCGCCTCCTCCACCGCCCGGTCCCGCTCGGCCTCGACGTGCCGAAGGGCCTCGTGGACCTGGTTCAGTTCACGGGTGTGGCGTTTCTCCCGCTTGAGCCGCCGCCGCTCGCTCTTCAACTCGGCGACTTCCCTCTCCAGCTCGACGCGGCGTCGCAGGAGGTGCTGGAGGTCGGGGCCCTCGGCCCAGGGGGCAGGGACCTGTGCCGGTTCCGCGGGTGCCGGCGGGGACGCGGCCATTCCGATGGGCAAGGTCAGCGAGTCCTTGCGCAGCGAGCGCAGGGCCCGGTTCAGCAGGGCCAGTGCCCGCTTCTCGTCCCGCTCGCACACATCGGGGTCCGAGGCGGTGGCCCGCACCAGGGCGCGGACGAAGTCCGCACGGGGGATCCTGCCGCCGAGGCATTCCGAGATCTGCGTACGCGACACGAAGAGCTCCACGGCCAGCTCGCGGTACGTCTTGCCACTCAGGTCCACGCGTTCGCGCAGGTGGAGCGCGAGTTCCCGGGCCTCGTCCGACGCGGCGCGCACGTCCCCCCTCGGGCGCCCGCCTCTTGACTCCGAGACCACGCCGCCCCCCTCTCGCCCCTGCCCGTATCCCTGGACAACGTACGGAAGCTCCCGGACTACCCCCGGACAAATGCGGCCAACCCGGCGGCGCGGCAGGCTCGTTGTCCATCAGTCGGGCCCTCTCGGGCTGACCCAAGGAGACCATGATGCCTGCCCGTCCCGCACGTGCCGAGTCCTTTCAACCTTCCTGGCCGGGGTGGCCGTACGTCGTACTCACCGTTCTGCTCGCCGCCGTCGGCAACGACTGGACGTCGGGAGAGGTGCGCACCCTGGGATACGTCCTGGTGGTGATCGTCGCGGTGGCCTCTGCCCTGCCTCGCCGCCACTGACTCCGCCCCTGACCCGGCCTGTCGGCGAACGCGTGTCCGTTCGTCGGCGGGCCGGGCCGGGCCACCCCCGCCCCGCGCTGCCCGTGTCCCCGCCGTGTCGTGCCGGCAGGCCGTCGGCCAGGACCTCCAGGGCGCGCCGGTGGTCGTCCGCCGAGGTCACGTCGTCCCACCGGGGCTCGAAGGAGGCGAGCCTCGGGAGCTGCCGGGCGCGTCGGCGAGGTGCCGGTGCTGGCGGGCCGGGGTGTCCTGACGGCGATGTCCGTCGTCGCCCACCTGCTGGCGCCGCTCGTCGCGGCGAGCGTGACTCCGCTGACCGTCGTCGTCGTGATGCTCGCGTTCAACTGGCAGATGGGGCTGGCCGCCCTGGCCGCCGTACCGCTCGTCGCGGCCGTCCAGACCTGGACGGCACGCGCCTCCACCGACACCGACGTGAAGACCACCGACCGGGTCGTCGAATACCTCAGGGCCAACCCGTCCTGCGGGCCAGCGGCCGCACCGCCGAACGCTTTGCCCTGCTCGACGACTCCCTTGCACGAGTCCAGCGCGCCACCCGTCGCCCTGCCCGGCGCCGTGGATCCGGCCGTCACCGTGCAGCTCGCCCTCATCGGGCCTGCTCACCCTGGGCTCCTACCTGGCGCTCGGCGGCAGCGTCGGCGTCGCCGAGGTCCTGTCGGTCCTGGTGCTCGCCGTCCGCTGCGCCGACCCGCTCCTCTCCCTCGCCGACATCGGCGGCCGGCTCCGCGCTGCCCGCACCGTGCTGACCAAGCTGGACGCCCTGCTGTGCGCCGAGCCGCTGCCCGTCTCCTCCGGACTCGGTCGAACCGGTGGGCCACGCCCTGAAGTTCGACGGCGTCTGCTTCCGGCACGGCGAACGCACCGTGCTCGACGGGCTCACGCTCACCGTTCCCCAAGGGCAACGTCTGGCGGTCGTCGGCCCCTCCGGTGCGGGCAAGTCCACCCTGCTCCAGCTCCTCGCCCGCTTCCACGACGTCGAGGCGGGAGCCGTCCGGGTGGGCGGCGTCGACGTACGCGCGATCGACCCGGACGTCCTCATGACGCAGTGCGCCATCGTCTTCCAGGACGTCCACCTCTTTGACGGCACCATCGAGGAGAACGTCCGCCTCGGCCGCCCCGACGCCACCGACACGCAGGTACGGCGAGCAGCGGAGGCCGCCCGTCCCGACGAGGTGACGTCGGCCCTGGACCCGGTCAACGAGGCGGCCGTCCAGGAAGGCGTCGAACGCCTCATGGCGAGCCGGACCGTCGTGAGGGTCGCGCACCGGATGCACACCGTGCGCCGCGCCGGCCAGGTCGTCTTCCTGGAGCACGGCACCGTCGCCGAACAGGGCACCTATGACGAGCTGCTCCCGCGCGGCGGCCGCTACACCGACTTCCGGAGCATGTCACTGACGTCGGCGGGGGAGCGAGGACGGGCCGCCCCGGGCCCGCGAGGACATCGGGCGTGCGACCGGGGCCACGACGCGCAGCCCCCCCCCGCCATCACCACCACCGTCAGCGGTGCGACCGTACGACCGTGAAAACGGCGCCCTCCGGGTCCGCGACCACGGCGGTCCGGCCGGTCGTGCTCTCCCTGGGCGGCTGGAGGACGTGCCCGCCGAGGTCGCGCACCAGCGCGGCGGCCTCGTCGGTGTCCTCGACCTCGAAGTACGTCATCCAGTGCGCCCCCCGCTCACGCGGCAGCGCATGGCCCACCCCGTGCAGCGAGGCCACCGGCTTCCCGTCGAGCAGCAGCGTCGTGAAGTCGAAGTCGGCCGAGACGACCGCCTCCGCGCCGTACCCGAACACCGCCTGGTAGAACTTCACGATGCCGGCCGTCTCCCGCGTCACCAGCTCGTTCCAGACCGGCGTCCCCGGCACCCCGGCGAGCCCCGTGCCCAGGTGTTCCGCCGCCTGCCAGAGGCCGAACACCGCGCCCGCCGGGTCCGCGACGATCGCCAGCCGGCCCGCCTCGCCCGCCTGCAGCGGGCCGACCGCGACCGTGCCGCCGCTGCTGCTGACGGCCTGCGCGCTCGCCGTCGCGTCGTCGGTCGCCAGGTACGGCGTCCACGCGGTCGTCAGGTGCCGGTCCGGTGGCAGCCGGCCGAGGCCCGCGATGTCGCGTCCGTCCAGCAGGGCCCGCACATAGGGGCCGAGCTCCTGGGGGCCCGGCCGGAACTCCCAGCCGAACAGGGCGCCGTAGAACTGCTGGGTGGTGGGCAGTTGGTGCACCATCAGACTCACCCAGCAGGGGGTGCCGGGCGTGTGCCGTGCGGCAGCCTCGGTCATTCACGTCTCCTCGGACCATTCGTGGTGGCCGTTACAGGATCGGGGCGGGCACGCCGTCGCGCGGTACGGACCGTGGCCCCGTGCAGATGCTTGCACCACCCGGCGCGGAGCGCGCCCCGGCCGCGCCGCGCGGCTCGTTTCCGCCTCGTTACGACGGGGCTCCGCGACGGAAGTGACGGCCGGGTGCGGCACTGCGCGAGGATGGCCCCATGAACGCCATCATCTCCGCAGCCGCCCTCGCGAGCGAGTCGGCGGGACCCCGCCCGCCCGTCCTCCTCGACGTCCGCTGGCAGCTCGGCGGCCCGAACCTGCGCTCCGAGTACGCCGCCGGGCACCTGCCCGGCGCGGTCTACGTCGACCTCGACGCCGAACTCGCCGGGCCGCCCGGCTCCGGCGGCCGCCATCCGCTGCCGGACCCGGAGGCCTTCGGCGCGGTCATGCGCCGCGCGGGCGTCTCGGCGGACACCCCGGTCGTCGTGTACGACGGCGGGCTCGGCTGGGCCGCGGCCCGCGCCTGGTGGCTGCTGCGCTGGGCGGGTCACCGTGACGTACGGGTCCTGGACGGCGGTTTGGCCGCCTGGGAGGGGGAGCTGACGACCGAGGTCCCGGACCCCGCCGAGGGCGATTTCCAGCCGAAGCCCGGCGGCATCGGCCTGCTGGACGCGGACGGCGCCGCCGCGCTGGCCCGCGAGGGGCTGCTCCTGGACGCCCGCGCCGCCGAACGCTACCGGGGCGACGTCGAGCCCATCGACCGCGTCGGCGGCCACATCCCGGGCGCGGTCTCCGCCCCGACCAGCGAGAACACCACCGCCGACGGCCGGTTCCGGCCCGCCGCCGAACTGGCGGAACGCTTCACCCGGCTCGGCGCGCGCACCGCGCCCGCCGTCGGCGTCTACTGCGGGTCCGGGGTGTCGGGCGCGCACCAGGTACTGGCCCTGGAGCTGGCTGGCGTCGAGGCGGCGCTGTACGCGGGGTCCTGGTCCGAGTGGTCCTCGGACGAGTCCCGCCCGGTCGCCACCGGTCCCGCCCCGCAGTAGGCCCACCGTCGAGGAGGGGCCCGTACACGAAACGTACGGGCCCCTCCTCGCCACGACGTACCGGCGTCCAGCAACCGCGGCGCCTGCTCGTCGTGCCGCCCCGGCCGCCGCTGCTGCCTCTGCTACTCCTGCTTCTTGCGGCGCGTGCCGAAGACGATCTCGTCCCAGCTCGGCACCGCGGCCCGGCGGCCCGGACGCACGCCGTCCGCCTCCGCCTGCCGGTCCGTCGTCCCGACCAGCCGGTCGCGGTGACCCGCCACGGCCCTCGGCATCAGCACGTCCGCGTACGCCGCGCCGGCCCCGGCGGCCGCGGGCGGCTCCTCGGGCACGGACTCGGGCTCGTCCGCGTCGAGCACCGTCGGCGGCTCCGGCGGCGGCGGAACCTGACGCTCCGGCACCACCATGTCGCCGCGGAAGCTGGGCACCGCCTCCAGCAGGCTGGTCAGCGAGTCCCGCTCGGACCCGGAGTCGTCCGCCTCCATCGCGGGCGGCGGCCCGGGCCGCTCCAGCTGCCGGTCCAGGGCGCGGTCCAGCGGCCGCTCCAGGGAACGGTCGAGGGCCCGGTCCAGCGGCCGGTCGCGCGGCAGCCGCGCGATCCGGGGCACGAACAGGAAGCTCGGCTCGGGGGCCGCGGGCAGGTCGTCGCTCTCGCCGATCAGCGAGCGCGCCTCGTCGTCCACGGCCGCGACCAGCCGGCGCGGCGGGTCGTACGTCCAGCTCGCGGAGTGCGGTTCGCCCGCGACCCGGTAGACGAGCAGGACCTCCCAGGTGCCGTCGTCGCGGCGCCAGGAGTCCCAGAGCACGGTGTCCTTGTCGGCACCGCGCAGCAGCAGCCGCTCCTGCACCGCCTCGCCGAGCTGGGGTCCGGCGTTCTCACCGGGCCTGCGGACGGGGGTCTTGCGGGCGCGCTCGGCCATGAAGGCGCGCTCGGCGAGCACGGGCCCCTCGAAGCGGCGCACCCGGTCGACCGGGATGCCGGCCATCTGGGCGACCTCTTCGGCGGAGGCTCCTGCTCGTATCCGCGCCTGGATGTCGCGAGGGCGGAGGTGACTCTCCACCTCGATCTCGATCTGGCCGAGTCGGGCGCGGTCGTTGCGGACGGCGGCACGCAGTCGCTCGTCGATCGGAAGCGTGTACTCCGTGCTGTCCGCAGCCTTCAAAACCAGCCGTGTGCCGTCGTTGCTGACGGCCACGACACGCAGTTCGGGCATGGGGACCTCCCGGGTGGTGCCTGCCGACGTCACGTGCGTCGCTGCTTCCGCTAGTCGAGTGTGGCCTGCCCGGGTGCAGCCTGCCACTACCTTGCCGTGTTGCCCGGCGTGTCGGGCATTGCGCCCGCGCTCGCCGTTATGGCACGGTGACCTGTTGTCGACGCAAAGTGACCACTGGTCACCCTGTGTAGCAGGTATCCGTTCGATGCCGTGGCGCCGCCGGTTACGAGTGCCGTTCGGCCCCCTCCCGAAGGGTCCGGACACCCCAGGGGGAGACCGGATCCAGGGCTCGCAACACTACTCCATTTGGGCCACATGGGTGGACCGGCGCGCCGTCGAAGTTCTCCCCGGCCACGGGAGTTGTCACACCTCCGCGCGGGTCGTTCCCCGTCAACTCTTGTGAGCGCGCTCCTGCCCCGTGAAGGGCGAACTGACGCCCCTTGGTGTCCTGATTCACAGAAAGACCAGAAGCGGAACTTTTGACTTCGCCCAAATGTCTCTTCCTGTAGCAAGGTGCAACGGAAGGACAAACAGAGGTTGGGGATGGACAAGAAGCTGGAAAACAGTGCAGAACCGGCGAAACGCCGCATCGATCTGAGCGTGGCGCAGGTGGCGGGCAGCGCCGTGGCGGCGGTGATCGCGGCCGTACTGGCGTCCCAGCTCGGCGTCTACGGAACGGTCATCGGCGCGGGCGTGGTCAGTGTCGTCGCCACCAGTGGCGGAACGATTTTCCAGCATGTCTTCAAACGTACCGGGGAGCAGCTCCGCGAGGTCACCGTCCACGCGAAGCCGAAGAGCCGGCAACCGCACGTGGACGACCGGACCCGGGTGCTGCGCCAGGTGGAGGTGCCGACGGGCCTGGAGGAGGGGCAGCTCCCCGGGGACGGCGAGTTCACCGAGGCGTCCGTGCACGGCACCCGGGTGCGGGGCTGGAAGCGGTCGGCGATCGGGGCCGCGGTGGTGTTCGCGGTCGCGATGGGCGGGATCACGGTCTACGAACTGGTCGCCTCGCCCCTCAGCGGCAACGACAGGCCCGCGCTCGAGAGCGTGTTCACGGGCAATCAGCAGAAGCGGACCCCGCCCGCCGAACAGCCTCCGGCCTCCCAGGACCCGGACCCCGGCACCACCGGCGGCACCGGCCGGACTGCCGCTCCCGACCAGGACTCCGGCGACAAGCAGTCGCCCGACCCCGGCACCGGCGGCAAGCAGAGCCCGGACCCGGGCGTCACCCCGACGCCCGGCCCCAGCACCGGCGACGGCGGCACCACGGACGACGGCACCGCCACCGGCGGCCAGACCGCGCCGCCCACGCAGGACCCCGGCGGCGAGGCCGACAAGGGCGAGCAGGACAAGGCTCCGGGTACCGCCGCGGGCGCCGAGGGCCGGCAGCAGCCCCCGCCGCCGCCCGCGGGGGGCGAGGCGGACACGGAGGCTCCCTGAGGGGCGCCGCATCCCGGGGCGGGGGCCCGCCGGCCCCCGCTCGCGGGGGCCGGTCGCGGGCCCTTGGCGGTCCTGCGCGTGCCTTTCCCGGGGCTTGTGCGGGCCTTCCGCGCCCCCTGCGCGGACTTCCCGCAGGCCCTCGCCGGGGCTTCCCCGGCCCGGGGCCGGTCCCGGGCCGGGTTCCGGACCCGCCCCGGGACCCGGCTCAGTCGCCCAGCACGCGCCGCAGGTAGTCGTTGCCGAAGAGGCGGTCCGGGTCGAGGCGGTCGCGCAGTGCGGTGAACTCGCCGAAGCGCGGGTAGGCCGCCGCCAGGTACTCGGCGTCGCGGGTGTGCATCTTGCCCCAGTGCGGGCGGCCGCCGTGCGCGGTCATGATGCGCTCGACGGCGGTGAAGTACCCCTGGTACGGAGTGCCCCGGTACATGTGCACGGCGATGTACGAGGTGTCCCGGCCGGAGGCGGTGGAGAGCGCGATGTCGTCGGCCGGGGCCGTGCGCACCTCCACCGGGAAGCTGATCCGCAGCGGCGAGCGCTCGACCATCGCGCGCACCTCGCGCAGCACCTCCACGGTGGCCTCACGCGGAACGGCGTACTCCATCTCCACGAAACGCACCCGGCGCGGGCTCGTGTAGACCTTGTACGGAATGTCGGTGTAGGTCCGCGCGGACAGGGCGCGGCTGGAGACCTTGGCGATGACCGGGATGGTGCGCGGCACGGCCCTGCCGAGCGAGCAGACCACCTGGAAGAGGCCGTTGGACATGAACTCGTCCTCGATCCAGCCCGCGATCCGGCCGGGCGGGGCGATGGGCCCCAGGGTGCGGTTGTTGCGCTTGGTGTTGCAGTTGCTGGTGTGCGGGAACCAGTAGAACTCGAAGTGCTCGTTCTCGGCCACCAGGGCGTCGAAGTCCGCGGTGACCCGGTCGAAGCCCATCGGCTCCTCGCGCGCCGTCAGGTGGAAGACCGGCTCCACGGCGAAGGTGACGGCGGTGATGACGCCGAGCGCGCCCAGGCCGATCCGGGCGGCGGAGAAGACCTCCCGGTTCTCCTGCTCGGAGCAGGTGAGGACCTGCCCGTCTGCGGTGATCAGCTCGAGTGCCCTGATCTGGGCGGCCAGCGAGGCGGAATCGCGGCCGGTGCCGTGGGTTCCGGTGCTGGTGGCGCCCGCGACCGTCTGCTCCATGATGTCGCCCATGTTCGTGAGCGACAGGCCCTCGCGGGCCAGTGCCACGTTGAGGCGCTTGAGCGGGGTGCCCGCCTCCACGGTGACCGTGCCCGCCTCGCGGTCGATGCCGCGGATGCCGGTCAGCAGGTCGGGACGGACGTGCACCCCGTCGGTGGCCCCTATGGCGGTGAACGAGTGGCCGGTGCCGACCGGCTTGACCCGCAGGCCCTCGGCGGCCGCGGTGCGCACCGCGTCGGCCAGCTCCTCGACCGACGAGGGCGTCACCGCCCGCGCGGGGCGGGCGGTGACGGTGCCCGACCAGTTACGCCAGGCGGTGCTCGTCTTCGTGGTGTCGCTCATCGGCGCCGTGCCCTCCCCGATTCGGTGCCGGCCTGCCCAGCCGGCGGTACCCCAGGAACGCCACCGCGGCCGCGAGAGCCCCCGACGCGACGGACACCGCGTACGCCGCGTCCGCGCCCATCCCGTCGACGGCCCACCCTGCGGCGGACGAGCCGAGCGAGACGCCGACGGCGAGCCCGGTACTGGTCCAGGTCATGCCCTCGGTCAGCTTGGTGCGGGGTACGTGCTGTTCGACCAGGGCCATCGTGGTCACCATCGTCGGTGCGACGGCCAGGCCCGCGACAAAGAGCGCCACGGCCAGAAACGGAAGGTTCCCGGCCAGTTGGAGGGGGATCATACTCACGGCCATCGCACACACACCCAGCAGCCACCTCCTGGTGGGGGAGCCCTTGAGGTGCAGCAGCCCGAACACTGCTCCCGCCAGGCACGATCCCAGCGCGTACGCCGCCAGCACCAGGCTGGCCGCGGCCTTGTGCCCCTGCTCCTCGGCGAAGGCCACGGTGACCACGTCGATCGAGCCGAAGACGGCGCCGGTGGCGACGAACGTGGCCACCAGCACCTGAAGCCCCCGGGACCTGAGCGCCGAGCCGCCCCTCCCACCCGGCTCGCGCGGATGCGGCACCGGCTCGGTGGCGCGCTGCGCGGTCAGCCAGAAGACGCCCACCAGCAGGAACACGCCCGCGATCAGCGGACCCGCCTCCGGGAACCAGGCGGTGGACAGACCGATCGAGGCGATCGGCCCGAAGATGAAGCAGATCTCGTCCGCGATGGACTCCCAGGAGTACGCGGTGTGCAGCTCGCGCGGGGAGTCGCGGTAGATCGCCGCCCAGCGGGCCCGGACCATCGATCCGACGCTGGGCACCGTGCCCGCGCCCGCCGCGAACACGAACAGCGTCCAGTCGGGGGTGCCCTGCTGGGCGCAGACCAGCAGACCCGCCACGGCGACGACGGCCACTAGGGCCGCCGGGCGCAGCACCCGGCTCTGGCCGTGCCGGTCGACCAGCCGGGAGATCTGCGGACCGAAGACGGCCGCCGACATCGCGAGGGTGGCGGAGAGGGCGCCCGCCAGGCCGTAACGGCCGGTGAGCTGGGAGATCATGGTGACGATGCCGATGCCCATCATGGACAGCGGCATCCGGCCGAGGAGCCCCGCCACCGAGAAGCTCCTGGTACCGGGGGCGGCGAAGATGGCGCGATAGGGACTGGACAACTTGAGGTTCCGCCGATCAGGCGCGCGCTGGGGGCAGGCGCCGCTCACACATGTAGATGTCTCGTACAGGTTTTCGTACAGGTTACGTACCGAAGGCCCGCACCGGCACTGTGATCTGTGTCGGGTGCGGCGCTGTCGGAGGCGGGTGGCAGGATCGACGTATGCCTGATCAGCCCGATGCGGTCCCCACCGGCACGCTCCTCGCAGCGTCCGACGCGACCCCCTACGACGCCCTGCTGCTGCTCTCCTTCGGCGGTCCCGAGGGTCCCGACGACGTGGTCCCGTTCCTGCAGAACGTGACGCGTGGCCGCGGCATCCCCGAGGAGCGCCTCAAGGAGGTGGGGCAGCACTACTTCCTCTTCGACGGCATCAGCCCGATCAACGAGCAGAACCGTCACCTCCTGGACGCCCTGCGCGAGGACTTCGCCGAGCACGGCCCGGCGGACCTCCCGGTCTACTGGGGCAACCGCAACTGGGCCCCGTACCTGACGGACGCCCTGCGCGAGATCACCCGCGCCGGGCACCGCCGCGTCGCGGTCCTGGCGACCAGCGCGTACGCCTCGTACTCGGGCTGCCGCCAGTACCGCGAGAACCTCGCGGAGTCGATCGAGGCGCTGCGGGCGGAGGGCCTGGAGCCGCCCCGGGTCGACAAGCTCCGGCACTACTTCAACCACCCCGGTTTCGTACGGCCGATGGTCGACGGCGTGCTGAAGTCCCTGGCCGAGCTGCCGCAGGAGCTGCGCCGGGGCGCCCACCTGGCCTTCACCACGCACTCCATCCCGACCGCGGCGGCCGACACCTCCGGCCCGGTGGAGGCGCACGGGGAGGGCGGCGCGTACGTCGCCCAGCACCTGGACGTGGCGCGGCTGATCGCGGACGCGGTGCGGGAGGCGACCGGGGTGGACGACCGGCCCTGGGAGCTGGTCTACCAGTCGCGGTCCGGCGCCCCGCACATCCCGTGGCTGGAGCCGGACATCTGCGACCACCTGGAGGCGCTGCACGGGGCGGGGGCGCCCGCGGTGGTGATGGTGCCGATCGGGTTCGTCTCGGACCACATGGAGGTCCTGTACGACCTGGACACGGAGGCGACGGCGAAGGCGGCGGAGCTGGGGCTGCCGGTCGCCAGGTCGGCGACGGTCGGTGCGGACCCGCGGTTCGCGGCGGCGGTGCGGGAGCTCCTGCTGGAGCGGGCGGCCGCCGAGCGGGGGGCCGCCGTCCGGCCCTGCGCGCTCGGCGCGCTGGGGCCGAGCCATGACCTGTGCCCGGTCGGATGCTGCCCGGCACGGTCGCCGAAGCCCGCGGCTGCCGGGGCGGACAGCCCCTTCGCGTGACGGGGGCCGGGGCGGGGTCCCCTCCCCGCCCCGGCCCCTCCCGCAGGCGCTCGCCGCGCGGCCGCCGGTTCCGTGCGGGTTCGCGGCGGCCGGCCGCGCCCACGCGGCGGAGCCGCACATCGACACAGCCCCGCGCCCCTGACGGGGCGCGGACCGTCCCCTGGGAGAGACGTGAACGACGAGACCTTGAAGACCGAACTTCTCGGGGTCGCCCTGGAGGTGGCCCGGCGGGCCGGGGAGCTGCTGCGCGACGGGCGGCCGGACGACCTCGGGGTGGCGGCGACCAAGTCCAGCTCCGTGGACGTCGTCACCGAGATGGACCTCGCCGCCGAGAAACTGATCACCGGGCTGCTCGCCGAGCGGCGGCCCGAGGACGGCGTGCTGGGGGAGGAGGGCGCCGCGACCGAGGGCAGCAGCGGGGTGCGGTGGGTCGTCGACCCGCTCGACGGCACCGTCAACTACCTGTACGGGCTGCCCACCTGGGCCGTCTCCGTCGCCGCCGAGTACCGGGGCGAGACCCTGGTCGGCGTCGTCGAGGCGCCGATGCGCCGGGAGACGTACCGGGCGGTGCTCGGCGGCGGCGCGTACTGCGACGGGCCCGCCGGAGCGGAGCGGAAGCTCTCCGTCCGCCCTTCCCCCGCCCTCGGTCAGGCGCTGATCGGCACCGGCTTCGGCTACCTCGCCGAGCGCCGCAAGCGGCAGGCGGAGATCGCCGGGCGGCTGATCCCGGGCTTCCGGGACATCCGGCGCGGCGGGTCCGCGGCCGTCGACCTGTGCGACGTCGCCGCCGGACGCCTCGACGGCTACTACGAGCGCGGGCTCAACCCCTGGGACTACGCGGCCGGTGACCTGATCGCCCGGGAGGCGGGCGCCCTGACCGGCGGCCGCCCCGGCGTCCCGGCCTCCCCGGAACTGACGGTCGCCGCGTCCCCGGGCGTCTTCGCCCCGCTCCGGGCCCTGCTGGAGGACCTGGGCGCCTGGCACGACTGACGCGCCGCCCGGCATGACGGAGGGGCCCGTCCCGGTGACGTACCGGAACGGGCCCCTCCGTCCATGGGCGTACCGCCTACGCGGCCATGTCGATCTCCACGCCGTGTTCGGCGGCGAGCTGGTGCAGGTCGTTGAGCTCTTCCTGCTCGACGTCCACGAGGAAGTCGTCGCCGGCCTCCCGGGCCCGGAAGAGGTCCGACTCGGTGTCCTTTATCCGCTTCAGAAGACTGGTGGTGAAAGCGTCCATGGGTGCGCCCCCTCGTCATGGGTCGGTGGCACGGGGGTGTGCCGAGGGTGGTTCGATCACACGCACCCCCGTCGGCATCGGCGCATCCCCTCTGGACCGTCCCGGGGGACTGAGCGGGCTGTGGCGCGCCACATACGGGGCGTGATCGCGGGTGTTTAGACGTCCTCCCCAGAGCCGGTGGAGGAGAAACCTCAACTTCCCCGGGAATCATGGACATCGCGGCCGCGCCGGGGCGTCCGCCACCGTGCCGGGAGTCCCCCGCAAGCCGTCTTACAGCCGGTTTACGGCCGAAACGGGCAGGATGGGGGTCCACACACCCCTGCCCGCGGGACGTATCCGCGGGCACCACAGGAAGGACCCGACGTGCGCGTACTCGTCGTCGAGGACGAGCAGCTGCTCGCCGATGCGGTGGCCACCGGACTGCGCCGGGAGGCCATGGCCGTCGACGTCGTGTACGACGGCGCCGCCGCCCTGGAGCGGATCGGCGTCAACGACTACGACGTCGTGGTCCTGGACCGCGACCTCCCGCTCGTGCACGGCGACGACGTCTGCCGCAAGATCGTCGAACTGGGCATGCCCACCCGCGTCCTGATGCTCACCGCCTCCGGCGACGTCAGCGACCGCGTGGAGGGCCTGGAGATCGGCGCCGACGACTACCTGCCCAAGCCCTTCGCGTTCACCGAGCTGACCGCCCGCGTGCGCGCCCTGGGGCGTCGTACCACCGTCGCGCTGCCGCCCGTGCTGGAGCGCTCCGGCATCAAGCTCGACCCCAACCGGCGCGAGGTCTTCCGCGACGGCCGGGAGATCCAGCTCGCGCCCAAGGAGTTCGCGGTCCTCGAGGTGCTGATGCGCAGCGAGGGCGCGGTGGTCTCCGCGGAGCAGCTCCTGGAGAAGGCGTGGGACGAGAACACCGACCCCTTCACCAACGTCGTACGGGTCACCGTCATGACCCTGCGCCGCAAGCTCGGCGAGCCCCCCGTCATCGTCACGGTGCCCGGCTCGGGCTACCGGATCTGAGGCGGCGGTGAAGACCACGCCCGCCCCACCAGCAGCACCGCCCAAACCCTCCTGGGACCCCCGCCAGCCCGAACCCGCCTTCCCGTGGATCCGCTCCACGATCCGCATACGGCTCACGCTGCTCTACGGCGGCATGTTCCTGATCGCGGGCATCCTGCTGCTGTCGATCATCTACCTGCTGACCGCGCAGGCGCTGCGGGACGGCACGGCCTACCCCGACTTCCAGATCTCGGGTCCGGCCGACCTCACCAGCCACCAGTGCCCGTCCATCGAGCGGGCGCAGAACAACGACCAACTGAACACGCTGCTGCGGGACTGCATGAGCAACCAGCGGCAGAACGCGCTCAACGACCTCCTCAACCGCTCCCTGCTCGCCCTGGTCGGCCTCAGCGTCATCGCCTTCGCCTTCGGGTACGCGATGGCCGGCCGCGTGCTGTCGCCGCTGGGCCGCATCACCCGCACCGCCCGCCGTGTGGCCGGTACGGACCTGACCCGGCGGATCGAGATGGACGGCCCGGACGACGAGCTGAAGGAGCTGGCGGACACCTTCGACGAGATGCTGGACCGGCTGGAGCGCGCCTTCACCGCCCAGCAGCGCTTCGTCGCCAACGCCTCCCACGAGCTGCGCACGCCCCTCGCGATCAACCGGACCCTCCTGGAGGTCCACCTCTCGGACCCCGGGGCCCCGGTGGAGCTCCAGCAGCTCGGCAAGACCCTGCTGGCCACCAACGAGCGCAGCGAGCAGTTGGTGGAGGGCCTGCTGCTGCTGGCCCGCAGCGACAACCAGATCGTCGAGCGCAAGCCCGTCGACATCGCCGAGGTCGCCGCCCGGGCCCTCGACCAGGCCCGCGGCGAGGCCCAGGACAAGGGCGTGGAACTGCGCGGGGAGCGCATGCCCGCGGTGGTCCAGGGCAACGGTGTGCTGCTGGAGCGGATCGCGCTGAACCTCGTCCAGAACGCGGTGCGCTACAACGTGGCCGACAATGGCTGGGTCGAGGTGACGACGGATGTCCAGCACGGACAGGCGGTGCTGGTGGTGTCGAACACGGGTCCAGTGGTTCCCGCGTACGAGATCGACAACCTCTTCGAGCCGTTCAGGAGGCTGCGCACGGAGCGCACGGGCAGCGACAAGGGCGTAGGCCTGGGGCTGTCCATCGCGCGCAGCGTCGCGAGGGCCCACGGAGGCCGTATCATCGCGGAGCCTCGCGAGGGCGGCGGCCTCGTCATGCGCGTGACACTTCCGGTCTGAGTTCCTTCGGGCACGGGGGACGCGACGTCTGGTGAAGCCGTCAATGTGTTCGCTTTAAGCGGAATTTTCGGGATGGAAACCCGGGGGTTCCGTGTGTGATCGATCACAGGTCGCACTTTCCCGCCACTCACTCTCCGTGATCAACAGCCCCTTCGTAAACCGGGAAAAGCCCGGGTTTCCGGGGGGTGGGATCACGGGAAGTACACGAGATGGCACACGGGCGGTGCGACATGCGGACCGTGTACGGTCCCGATCGCCATCCCGGACGATCACTCCACGGAGTGCGTCAGAGGTGTCGATTGAGTAACAGACCTTGATGTGAGGCAAAATCTCCGCCTCAGGTCGGGCACAAGTCCGGCCTCTCACGCGTTACCGCGCTGGAGACACCGCAACCACCCAGAGGGGGAGAGCGACATGGCAACGGATTACGACACCCCACGTAAGACCGATGACGACCTCAACGAGGACAGCATCGAAGAACTCAAGGCGCGGCGGAACGACAAGTCGAACACGACCGTCGACGTCGACGAGTTCGAGCAGGCTGAAGGCCTGGAGCTGCCCGGCGCGGACCTTTCCAACGAGGAACTGTCCGTCCGCGTGCTGCCCCGTCAGGCCGACGAGTTCACCTGCATGAGCTGCTTCCTGGTCCACCACCGCAGTCAGCTGGCCCGCGAGAAGAACGGCCAGCCGATCTGCCGCGACTGCGACTAGGACGGGGCCGGCCGTGACTGGCGCGACACCGTTCAGGAAGCGGCCTTTCCGGCGCAAGAAGGCGTCGGAGGCACAACCGGGCGGCACCGGCCCGACGGACGCCACGCAGGCGTCCGCCGAGTCCTCCGCCCTCGTGCCGTCCTCCGCCGGGGAATCCCCCGACGCGGACGGCGCACCCGGAGAAGCCGCCGGCGTACAGAGCGGCGGGCAGGACCTCGCGGTCCCGCCCGGCGGTTCGAAGGGGTCCGTGACCGGGACCCGGCGCCTGGCGGCTCTCAAAAAGGGCGTTCCCACGCTCAAGAAGGGCGTCCCCGCCCTCCGGCAGGGCGTCCGCAAGGGCGGCGAAGGCGCGAAGGCCGCCCTCGCCCACCTCACCGACCGCGTCATCGACAGCGCCCCGCGCGTGCCCGTGCGCGACCTCGCGACCCTGCGCAAGCAGTTCCCGGGGCTCACCCCCGAGCAGCTCGCCGACAAGCTCGTCGCGGGCGCCGCCAACGGCACCTCCACCGTGGGCGCGGGCGTCGGCGCGGCCGCCATGATGCCCGTGCCGCCCGCCATGCCGGCGGAGCTGGCCGCCGAGATCACCGGCGTCGCCGCGATCGAGCTCAAGCTCATCGCGGAACTCCACGAGGTCTACGGACAGCGCCCGCCCGGCAACCTCAAGCAGCGCACCATCGCCTACCTGGGCTCCTGGGCCGAGGAGCGCGGCGTCGACGTCACCAAGCCCACCACGCTGAACGCGGCGCTCGGCGGACAGATGAAGCGCGAGCTGCGCCAGCAGATCATGAAGCGCATGGTGCGCAACCTGCCGAACCTGATGCCGTTCATGGTCGGCGCCGCCGTCGGAGCGGTCATGAACCGCCGCGACACCAAGAAGCTCGCCGAGCACATCCGCAAGGACCTGCGCACCCGCCAGGTCCCCTGGGACGCGCTGCCCGAGCTGCCGCCCCTGGACCACGCGCGCGAGCTGCGGGAGCTGGAGGCGGACCGCAAGGAGCCGGAGGACTAGCCCGCGGTGCGGGCGGCCGCCAGCACGTCCGCCAGGGCCTGCGGGTGACGGGTGGAGAGGTAGGCGTACGGAGTCGGATCGTCCGGATCGGTGACCGGAATCCGTACCGCCGTCGGAATGTAGCTGCGCAGCAGCATGAAGGCGCGCAGGTCCGCCTTGTGCGTGCGCCAGGCGCGCGCCTCCTCGGCGTCCAGGACCTCGGCGTCGCCCAGCGCGGACACCGGGATCCGGGCGTCGCCCGCCACCAGCGAGCCCGCCACCACCCTGATCCGCACCGATCCGTAACTGCTGACCAGGGCGCCCGTCAGCAGGATGCCGGCGACCACCGCGCCCAGCATCGGCAACGTGCCCAGCGGCAGCAGCATCAGCCCGCACGCGATGCCCACCAGCACGGTGATGAACCACCAGGAGCGGGGCGCGGTCAGGCGTTCTTCGTAGGACTGCATACCGCTTAGCTTGGCACGGCGCGACCTGCGTATCCGTACGCGGGTAAGGTCTGCGCCTGTGAGTACTGACAACCCCCGGGAGGCCGCTCCCGGACGCCCGGCCGCCTCCCCGGCCCTGACGCCCCCGGCCGACGCCACGGCCCCCCTCCGCCACCCCGACGCCCCGGCCCCCGGCGAGCTGCTCGGCGCGCACTACGGGCACTGCTTCGGGTGCGGCGAGGGCCAGCCGCACGGGCTGCACCTGGCGGCGCGCGCGGGCGAGGGTCCCGGCGTGCGGGTCAGCGCGGAATTCACCGTCAAGCCCGCCCACCAGGGCGCCCCCGGCCTCGCGCACGGCGGCGTACTGGCCACCGCGCTGGACGAGACGCTCGGGTCGTTGCAGTGGCTGCTGCGGGTCATCGCGGTGACGGGACGGCTGGAGACCGATTTCGTACGTCCCGTACCGGTCGGCACGGTCCTGCACCTGGACGCCGAGGTGACCGCCGTGCACGGCCGCAAGATCTACTCCACGGCGACCGGACGGATCGGCGGCCCGGACGGGCCCGTCGCGGTCCGCGCGGACGCCCTCTTCATCGAAGTCAAGGTCGACCACTTCATCGACAACGGCCGTCCGGAGGAGATCCGGGCGGCCATGGCCGACCCCGATCAGATCAGGCGCGCCCGCGCCTTCGAGGTGAACCCGTGAGCCGTAACCCCGTGGACGTGCTGATCCGGCGCGTGGACCCGGAAGTTCCCCTTCCGGAATACGGACACCCCGGCGACGCCGGGGCCGACCTGGTCACCACCGAGGCCTGTGACCTGGCCCCCGGCGAGCGGGCCGTGCTGCCCACCGGTGTCTCCGTCGCGCTGCCCGACGGGTACGCCGCGTTCGTGCACCCCCGCTCCGGGCTCGCCGCCCGCTGCGGTCTGGCGCTCGTGAATGCCCCGGGGACGGTGGACGCCGGGTACCGTGGGGAGATCAAGGTGATCGTGGTCAACCTGGACCCGCGCGAGAGCGTGCGGTTCGAGCGTTTCGACCGGATCGCCCAACTGGTCGTCCAGCAGGTCGAGAAGGTCCGCTTCCACGAGGTCGCGGAACTCCCCGGCTCGGCGCGGGCCGAAGGGGGCTTCGGGTCCACCGGCGGTCACGCCGCGGTGGGCGCCCGGACGGGCGGCCCGGCGAGCGGCACGGGTGACACGGGTGCCTCCATGGACGGGAACTCCTACGCTTCGGTCGTTGCCGACCGGGAAGGACAGTGACGTGTTCGGACGTCGCAAGAAGAGCGAATCCGCCGAGGACGAGGCGGGCGTGACCGAGCAGGTCGCCGAAGAGGTCGAGGCCGAAGAGGACGGGGCGGGCGAGGGGCGGCGCGTCAACCTGCCGCCGGCCCCCCGTCCCGACGGCCCCTGGGACGTCTCCGAGGTCTCCTCGCCCGGCGAGGGCCGGGTCGACCTGGGCGGCATCTTCGTGCCCGGCGTCGAGGGCATGGAACTGCGCGTCGAGGTCGCGGGCGACGCGATCGTGGCCGCGACCGTCGTCCTGCGCGACAGCGCCGTGCAGTTGCAGGCCTTCGCCGCGCCCAAGAAGGAGGGCATCTGGGGCGAGGTCCGCGAGGAGATCGCCACCGGCATCACCTCCCAGGGCGGCCACATCGACGAGGTCGAGGGCCCGCTCGGCTGGGAGCTGCGCGCGCAGGTCCCCGTCCAGCTCCCGGACGGCAACAGCGGTGTGCAGTTGGTGCGTTTCGTCGGCGTCGACGGGCCCCGCTGGTTCCTGCGCGGAGTGATCTCCGGGCAGGGCGCGGTGCAGCCCGAGGCCGCGGGCGTGCTGGAGCAGATCTTCCTGGACACCGTGGTCGTCCGGGGCGAGGGGCCGATGGCTCCCCGCGACCCGATCGTCCTGAAGCTGCCCGACGACGCGCAGATGGTCGCCGAGGGCGTCCAGCAGGAGGAGCAGGCGGAGTCCCGCTTCTCCGGCGGCATGGGGCAGTTGCAGCGGGGGCCGGAGATCACCGAGGTGCGCTGAGCCTTCCTTTCGTCCGTACGGCCGGTGGCCCGCATTCCCGCAAGGGGTGCGGGCCACCGGCCGTTCAGCCGCCATGATCGGCGGCGGCGCGCCCGGGCTCCTGCTGCCCCGGCTGCTCGGCGACGCCCTGGACCTGCGGGGCTTCACCGGCGGCCTGCTCGACCCCGTACCGCGCATCGACCACGCGGCCACCGCCGTCCTGGGCGGCGGGTTCCTGCTGCTGGTGGCGGCGGCCGTGGCCGTGGAGACCGCGCTCGCCGGACGCCGCAAGCTGGGTGCCGTACTGCGACTGGGAGAACAGACGTGACCGGTACGCCCGGTGAGCTGTTCGCCGTGCTCGACCGGGTGGGGCGCCTGCAACTGCCGCGCGAGCACATCGAGCGGTACGGGCTGCGCGGCCGGGTGCGCCTGAGCTCCGAGACCGACCACGTCGGGGTGTGGGCGGGCCGCACGAAACCACCTTCCGATCAAGGAGGTTGAGCGGCGGCGGGGCCGCTGTCGGACCCATGGGCGACAATGGGCGCACGGACAGCAGTACGAGTGTCAGCGGTAGGTACGAGCGGGGGACGCGGACGATGACCGACAGCACACAGACCACGACCGGTACGGGGGCGGGCACGGCACTGGCGGAGGACCCCATGGTCCGCGTGCGGGACCTGCACCGGTCCTTCGGCTCCGGAGCCGCCGCCGTGCACGCCCTGCGCGGCGTCTCCTTCGACGTCCCGCGCGGTGAACTGGTCGCGCTCAAGGGCCGGTCGGGCTCCGGCAAGACCACCCTGCTCAACCTCGTCGGCGGCCTCGACAAGGCGGACGGCGGCAGCATCGTCGTCGACGGCACCGACATCGGCTCCCTCGGCGAGAACGGCCTCCTGGAGATGCGCCGCGACCGCGTCGGCTTCGTCTTCCAGTCCTTCGGCCTGATCCCCATCCTCAGCGCCGCCGAGAACGTCGGGGTGCCGCTGCGGCTGCGCAAGACCGACCCCAAGGAGCGCGAGGAGCGGGTGGCGCTGCTGCTCTCCCTGGTCGGGCTCGCCGACCACGCCGCGCAGCGCCCCACCGAGCTCTCCGGCGGCCAGCAGCAGCGCGTCGCCATCGCCCGCGCGCTCGCCAACCGGCCCGCCCTGCTGATCGCCGACGAGCCCACCGGCCAGCTCGACGCGGAGACCGGCCTCGCGGTCATGGAGCTCCTGCGGGCGGTGGTCCGCAGCGAGAGGGTGACGGCGCTGGTGGCCACCCACGACGCCCAGCTGCTCGGCTTCGCGGACCGGGTGCTGGAGCTGCGTGACGGCCGCATGATCGAGACCGACTGAACGGAACTGAACGGAACGGGCTGTGCCGCGTCGCGGGCCCTCTTCACGGCGGGCCCCGAGGCACTTCCGCCACGTCACGGGCGCTCTCAGGGACGGTCCCCGCGGCTGCTTCGCCGTGTCGCGGGCCCGCGCTCACGGTGGACCCCGAGCGCACCACCGGCCCCCGTGTCCGGGCAACCACCGGCCCGGGCTTTGACGTCCCCGGTGCCGCCCCCCGGTGGCGGCCGGTCATGCTCCTTCCGGTGGCCGCCGGTCCCGGGCCCTGGCAGCCGCCGGTCCCGCCTCTTCGGCGGTCGCCGGTCCCAGGCTTCGGCGTTCCGGGCCCCGCCCCCTCGGCGGCAGCCGGTCCTGGGTCTTGACGGCCACCGGTTCCTCGATGGCAGCCGGCCCCGGGGCTTGACGGCCACCGGTCCCGCTTCCCCCCCGGATGGCCGCCGGTCCCGGACTTACGCGTCCGCCGGTCCCGCCCCTCGGTGTGCACCGGGTTTTCCCCTGCTGGCCGCCGGGCCCCTGATCCGGCCTTCGGCGGGCCCGCTCCCGTAGTCGTCGTCCCGCCTCCCGGGTCGGCCGGGTCGGCCGGGTCGGCTCCCAGCCCCCGCCCGCGCCCCCGCACCCTCCCACCCCGCCCCCCAGCGCCCCCGCATCAGAATCCCGTCAAAGCACCCCTCCCGCCTGCACCCTGTCCGAAACGCCCCCTTCGCTGGCCTTAAGGTCGACAGCAGCGCACGCAGCCGCGACGGGGTTCACCGAGCCGCTCGCCCCAGCGCGCACCGCTGCTTTCGGAAGACAATGAGGCCATGGGACGCGGGACACTCCGGATCTACCTCGGTGCGGCACCGGGCGTCGGCAAGACCTACGCCATGCTCTCCGAGGCCCACCGACGCGTGGAGCGCGGCACCGACTGCGTCGTCGCCTTCGTCGAGCACCACGGCCGCCCCCGCACCGAGGTCATGCTGCACGGCCTCGAAGAGGTGCCCCGCCGCACGATCGAGTACCGCGGCGCCCGCTTCACCGAGATGGACGTCGACGCCGTCCTGGCACGCGACCCCGCCGTCGCCCTCGTCGACGAACTGCCGCACACCAACGTCCCCGGCTCCCGCCACGCCAAGCGCTGGCAGGACGTCGAAGTCCTCCTGCAGGCCGGCATCGACGTCATATCGACCGTCAACATCCAGCATCTGGAGTCGCTGGGCGACGTCGTGGAGTCGATAACCGGCGTGCGCCAGCGCGAGACCGTCCCCGACGAGGTGGTCCGCCGGGCCGACCAGATCGAACTGGTCGACATGTCGCCGCAGGCCCTGCGCCGCCGCATGGCGCACGGCAACATCTACCAGTCCGACAAGATCGACGCCTCCCTCTCCAACTACTTCCGCCCCGGCAACCTCACCGCCCTGCGCGAGCTGGCCCTCCTGTGGGTCGCCGACCGGGTCGACGAGTACCTCCAGCAGTACCGGGGCGAGCACAACATCCGCTCCACCTGGCAGGCCCGCGAACGCATCGTCGTCGGCCTCACCGGCGGCCCCGAGGGCCGCACCCTCATACGCCGGGCGTCCCGGATGGCCGCCAAGGGCTCCGGCAGCGAGATCCTCGCCGTCTACGTCGCCCGCAGCGACGGCCTCACCGCCGCCTCCCCCAAGGAGCTGGCCGTCCAGCGCACCCTCGTCGAGGACCTGGGCGGCAGCTTCCACCACGTCATAGGCGACGACATACCCAGCTCCCTGCTGGAGTTCGCCCGGGGCGTCAACGCCACCCAGATCGTGCTCGGCTCCTCCCGCCGCAAGACCTGGCAGTACATCCTGGGCCCCGGCGTCGGCCAGACCGTCGCCCGCGAGTCCGGCCCCGACCTCGACGTCCACATCGTCACCCACGAGGAGGCCGCCAAGGGCCGCGGCCTGCCCGTCGCCCGCGGCGCCCGGCTCGGCGGCACCCGCATCCTCGCAGGCTGGCTGGTCGGCGTGATCGGCCCGGTCCTGATGACCTTCCTGCTCAACAGCATCAGCAACGCCCCCGGCCTCGCCAACGACGTCCTGCTCTACCTCTTCCTCACCGTCGTCGCCGCCCTCCTCGGCGGCCTGCTGCCCGCCCTCGCCGCGGCCGCCGCCGGCTCCCTGCTCCTGAACTACTTCTTCACCCCGCCCACCCGCACCCTCACCATCGACGACCCCAAGAACATCGTCGCCATCATCATCTTCTTCGCGGTCGGCGTCTCCGTGGCCTCCGTCGTCGACCTGGCGGCGCGCCGCACCCACCAGGCCGCCCGGCTGCGCGCCGAGTCGGAGATCCTGTCCTTCCTCGCGGGCAGCGTCCTGCGCGGCGAGACCACCCTCGACGCCCTCCTGGAGCGGGTCCGGGAGACCTTCGCGATGGAGTCCGTGGCCCTGCTGGAGCGGGCCGGCGACGTCGAGCCGTGGACCTGCGCGGGCAGCCTGGGCCCGAATCCGGCCGAACGCCCCGAGGACGCCGACGTGGACATGCCGGTCGGCGACCACATGGCGCTCGCCCTGTCGGGGCGCCCGCTGCCCGCCGAGGACCGCCGCGTTCTCGCCGCGTTCGCCGCCCAGGCCGCCGTCGTACTGGACCGCCAGCGCCTGGTCGGCGAGGCCGAGGAGGCCCGCCGGCTGGCCGAGGGCAACCGGATACGCACCGCCCTCCTCGCCGCCGTCAGCCACGACCTGCGTACCCCCCTCGCCTCCATCAAGGCCGCCGTCACCTCCCTGCGCAGCGACGACGTGTCCTGGTCCGACGACGACGAGGCGGAACTCCTCGCCGGCATCGAGGAGGGCGCCGACCGGCTCGACCACCTCGTCGGCAACCTCCTGGACATGTCCCGCCTCCAGACCGGCACCGTCACCCCGCTCATCCGCGTCACCGACCTGGACGAGGTCATCCCCATGGCGCTGGTCGGCGTCCCCGACGACAGCGTCCAGCTCGACATCCCCGAAACCCTCCCGATGGTCGCCGTCGACCGGGGCCTCCTGGAGCGGGCCGCCGCGAACATCGTCGAGAACGCCGTCAAGTACAGCCCGCCGGGCGTCCCCGTCGCCGTCGCCGCCAGCGCGCTCGGCGACCGCGTCGAGGTCCGCGTCACCGACCGCGGCCCCGGCGTCCCCGACGACAGCAAGGGCCGCATCTTCGAACCCTTCCAGCGGTACGGGGACGCCCCCCGCGGCGCCGGAGTCGGCCTCGGCCTCGCGGTCGCCCGGGGCTTCGTCGAGGCCATGGGCGGCACCCTCACCGCCGAGGACACCCCCGGCGGCGGCATGACCATGGTGCTCACCCTCAAGGTCGCGCCCGGCCAGGCCCCGGTCCGCCCGGACTTCCCGGCGCAGGTCCTGTCATGACCGCAACCCCGCACCACTCCCCGAATGACCCGACAGCAGTGAGGAAGAACCCATGACCCGGGTGCTCGTGGTCGACGACGAGCCGCAGATCGTCCGCGCGCTCGTGATCAACCTGAAGGCGCGCAAGTACGAGGTCGACGCGGCCGCCGACGGGGCCGCCGCCCTCCAGCTCGCCGCCGCCCGCCACCCCGACGTGGTGGTGCTCGACCTCGGCCTGCCCGACATGGACGGCGTCGACGTCATCAAGGGGCTGCGCGGCTGGACCCGGGTGCCGATCCTGGTGCTCTCCGCCCGGCACACCTCCGACGAGAAGGTCGAGGCCCTCGACGCGGGCGCCGACGACTACGTCACCAAGCCCTTCGGCATGGACGAGCTGCTGGCCCGCCTGCGCGCCGCCGTCCGCAGGGCGGAACCCGTCGGCGCCGCCGAGGAGGGCGACGTCATCATCGAGACGGAGGGCTTCACCGTCGACCTCGCCGCGAAGAAGGTGCACCGGGAGGGCCGCGACGTACGCCTCACGCCCACCGAGTGGCACCTCCTGGAAGTACTGGTGCGCAACACCGGCCGGCTGGTCAGCCAGAAGCAGCTCCTCCAGGAGGTCTGGGGTCCCTCGTACGGCACCGAGACCAACTACCTGCGGGTCTACATGGCCCAGCTCCGCCGCAAGCTGGAGGCGGACCCGGCGCATCCGCGGCACTTCATCACCGAACCGGGGATGGGGTACCGCTTCGAGCGGTAGCCACGGGACCTCGTGCCCGGCGCGACCGGGACCGGCGGCCCGGGGAAGATCGTGACTACGGCGGGTGACCCCGCGGGCCCCGACCCCGGTACGCTTCCGGTATGAGTGCCGTACCTCGTCCCGAGAAGCAGACCGGGCGGTTCCGCAGGATGCTCGACCGGCTGTCCAGCTCCCAGGAGGACCTGCACTGCACGGAGCTCCAGGAGGACACCCACGCCGTCGGCTGCACCCCCATATCGGCCTGCGACGACCGGCAGGTCGTCAAGGTGACCGGTACGCTGCGCACGGTCACCCTGCGTCCGCGCGCCGGTGTGCCCGCCCTGGAGGCGGAGCTGTTCGACGGCACCGCGCCCCTGGACGTGGTCTGGCTGGGCCGCCGCTCCATCGCGGGCATAGAGCCCGGCCGCAAGCTCATCGCCTCCGGCCGGATCTCCATGAGCCATGGCCGCCGCGTGCTCTTCAACCCCAAATACGAACTCCGACCGCTCGGACAGGAGTAGCCGGTGACGTCCTTCGACAAGCCGACCGCACCCCGCCATCCCGACCCCGCCGCACAGCCGTACGTGGTCCCCGAGGACGCGCCCCGGCAGGAGCCCGCGGACCGGGCCGTCACCGAGGCGGCCCTCTTCGACGCCTTCGGCGGCGTGCGCGGCATGGTGGAGACGGTCCTGCCCGGCCTGTTGTTCGTGACCATCTTCACGATCAACAAGAACCTCCAGGTCTCGGCGATCGCGGCCGCCGCGGTCTCGCTGCTGCTGGTCGTCGTCCGGCTGGTCCGCAAGGACACCGTGAAGCACGCCTTCAGCGGCGTCTTCGGAGTCGCCTTCGGCATCGCCTTCGCGCTGATCACGGGCAACGCCAAGGACTTCATGCTGCCCGGCATGCTCTACACGCTGGGCCTCTCGCTGGCGTACCTGATCTCGGCCGCGGCGGGCTTCCCCCTGATCGGCCTGATGCTGGGCCCGGTCTTCAAGGAGAACCTCTCCTGGCGCACCCGCAACCCCGGTCGCAAGAAGGCGTACACCAAGGCCAGTTACGCCTGGGGCGTCATCCTGCTCACCAAGTGCGCGATCCTCTTCCCGCTGTACTGGTGGGCCGACACCACCAAGTTCGGCTGGGTGGCCATCGCGCTGAAGATCCCGCCGTTCCTGCTGGCGGTCTGGCTGACCTGGATCTTCCTGGCGAAGGCCCCGGCGCCCATCGACGTGTTCGCGGAGATGGAGGCCGAGGAGAAGGCCGAGGAGGCCCGGAAGGCGGCCGCCACGGCCCAGCGCCGCGAGGCCTGAGGCCCCGGGACACCCCGAAGGGGGCGCCGCGCACCGGTGGGTGCGGGGCGCCCCCTTCGGCGTACGCCGAGAACGCGACGTACGGGACCGGCCCCCGGCCCCTCGGTCGCGCCCTGGACGCGAAGAGCGCGGGGTACGACCGGCCCTCAGCCCTTCGGCGCGCCCTCCCGGCGCACCGAGAGCAGGTCCTCCAACTGCTCCTCGCGTGCCTGGGCCGCCACGAAGAGCAGCTCGTCACCCGGCTCCAGGGTCTCCTCCGGCGTCGGCGTGAGCACCCGCGTGCCGCGGATGATCGTCACCAGCGAGGTGTCCACCGGCCACTCCACCTCGGAGATCTGGGTGCCCGCCAGCGCCGACTCCGGCGGCAGCGTCAGCTCGACCAGGTTGGCGTCGCCGTGGCTGAAGCGCATCAGCCGTACGAGATCGCCGACGCTCACCGCCTCCTCGACCAGGGCCGACATCAGACGGGGCGTGGACACGGCCACGTCCACGCCCCAGGACTCGTTGAACAGCCACTCGTTCTTCGGGTTGTTCACCCGGGCCACCACCCGCGGCACCCCGTACTCGGTCTTGGCGAGCAGGGAGACGACCAGGTTGACCTTGTCGTCGCCGGTCGCCGCGATGACGACGTTGCAGCGCTGGAGCGCCGCCTCGTCCAGTGAGGTGATCTCACAGGCGTCGGCCAGCAGCCACTCCGCCATCGGCACCCGCTCCACCGAGATGGCGGTGGGCGCCTTGTCGACGAGCAGCACCTCGTGCCCGTTCTCCAGCAGCTCGCCCGCGATGGAACGCCCCACCGCGCCGGCCCCGGCAATCGCGACCCTCATCAGTGACCTTCCTCGGGGCCGAGCGAGCAGGCCGCCTCGACCTTCTCGATCTCGTCCGTGCGCATCATCACGTGCACGAGGTCGCCCTCCTGCAACACCGTCTGGGAAGTGGGCAGCACCGCTTCGCCCAGCCGGGTGAGGAACGCGACGCGCACGCCGGTCTCCTCCTGCAACTTGCTGATCTTGTGCCCGATCCAGGCGGGGGAGGTGTGCACCTCGGCGAGCTGCACACCGCCGCTCGGGTCCCGCCACAGCGGCTCCGCGCCCGAGGGCAGCAGCCTGCGCAGCATCTGGTCGGCGGTCCACCGGACCGTGGCGACCGTCGGGATGCCCAGCCGCTGGTAGACCTCGGCCCGGCGCGGGTCGTAGATGCGGGCCGCGACGTTCTCGATGGCGAACATCTCGCGGGCGACCCGCGCCGCGATGATGTTCGAGTTGTCGCCGCTGCTGACGGCCGCGAACGCGCCGGCGTCCTCGATGCCCGCCTCGCGGAGGGTGTCCTGGTCGAAACCGACCCCGGTGACCCGGCGGCCGCCGAACCCGGAACCCAGACGGCGGAAGGCCGTGGGGTCCTGGTCGATCACGGCGACCGTGTGCCCCTGCTGCTCCAGAGTCTGCGCGAGAGCGGCTCCCACTCGCCCGCAGCCCATGATGACGACGTGCACGTCCGTCCTTCCGCCCGTTAAGAGTCCATCAATTGTTTCGTGTGTTTTTCGTCCGGCTCACAAGAGTCGCAGACAGCCGCCAAAGCTACACACGCGCGGTGTGCCGCGGGGACCCCCGGTCAGAGCCGGGTCGCCGATGTTCAAGGTCCGGTAAAGGAGCTTTGGGAGATTCCGGGGGGCCCGGCGATGGCGGGTGGGCCACGTCCGTTCGACCCCTTACGATCCTCGACGTGTCCAAACTGACCGACGTGCCCAAACGGATCCTGATCGGCCGGGCCCTGCGCAGCGACAAGCTGGGAGAAACGCTCCTCCCCAAGCGCATCGCACTTCCCGTCTTCGCCTCAGACCCCCTCTCCTCCGTGGCCTACGCGCCCGGGGAAGTCCTGCTCGTGCTCTCCATCGCGGGTGTCTCGGCGTACCACTTCAGCCCGTGGATCGCACTCGCGGTCGTCGTCCTGATGTTCACGGTCGTCGCCTCCTACCGGCAGAACGTGCACGCGTACCCGAGCGGCGGCGGCGACTACGAGGTCGCCAACACCAACCTCGGCCCCAAGGCCGGCCTGACCGTCGCCAGCGCGCTGCTGGTCGACTACGTGCTGACCGTCGCGGTGTCGATCTCCTCGGGCATCGAGAACCTCGGCTCGGCCGTCCCGTTCGTCGTCGAGCACAAGGTGCTCTGCGCGGTCGCGGTCATCGTCCTGCTGACCGTGCTCAACCTGCGCGGAATGAAGGAGTCCGGGAAGCTCTTCGCGATCCCGACGTACGTCTTCGTGGTCGGCGTCTTCATCATGCTGGCCTGGGGCGCCTACCGCGCCGTCACCGGCGACGACCTGAACGCCCCCACCGCCGACCTCCAGATCAAGCCCGAACACCCGGGCCTGGCCGGCTTCGCCCTGGTCTTCCTCCTCCTGCGCGCCTTCTCCTCCGGCTGCGCCGCCCTCACCGGCGTCGAGGCGATCTCCAACGGCGTCCCCGCCTTTCGCAAGCCCAAGTCGAAGAACGCCGCCACCACGCTCGCCCTGATGGGCGGCCTGGCCGTCGTCATGTTCTGTGGCATCATCGCGCTCGCCATGGAATCCGGCGTCCGCATGGCCGAGAACCCGGCCGTGGACCTGGTGCGCGACGGCGTTCCGGTCGGCGACTCCTATGTCCAGAACCCGGTGATCTCCCAGGTCGCCGCCGCGGTCTTCGGGCAGGGCACCTTCTTCTTCGTCCTGCTGGCCGCCGCCACCGCGCTGGTCCTCTTCCTGGCCGCCAACACGGCGTACAACGGCTTCCCGCTCCTCGGCTCGATCCTCGCCCAGGACCGCTGGCTGCCCCGCCAGCTCCACACCCGCGGCGACCGCCTCGCGTTCTCCAACGGCATCGTGCTCCTCGCGGGCGCGGCGATCCTCCTGGTCGTGATCTACGGCGCGGACTCCACCAAGCTGATCCAGCTCTACATCGTCGGCGTCTTCGTCTCCTTCACGCTGAGCCAGATCGGCATGGTCCGGCACTGGAACCGCCACCTGAAGACGGAGCGCAAGCCCGCCGAGCGCCGCCGCATGATCCGCTCCCGCGCGATCAACGCCTTCGGCGCGTCCTTCACGGGCCTTGTCCTGGTCGTCGTCCTCGCCACCAAGTTCACCCACGGCGCCTGGGTCGCCCTGCTCGGCATGGTGATCTTCTACGGAACGATGACCGCGATCCGCAAGCACTACGACCGGGTCGCCGAGGAGATCGCCGCCGCCGACGGCCCCTCCGACGACAGCCTGCGCCCCTCCCGCGTCCACTCCATCGTCCTGGTCTCCAAGGTCCACAAGCCGACCCTGCGCGCCCTCGCCTACGCCAAGCTCATGCGCAGCGACCGCCTGGAAGCCCTGTCCATCAGCGTGGACCCGGCGGAGACGAAGGCCCTGCGCGAGGAGTGGGAACGCCGCAACATCAACGTCCCGCTCAAGATCCTCGACTCCCCGTACCGCGAGATCACGCGTCCGATCATCGAGTACGTGAAGGGCCTGCGCCGGGAGAGCCCGCGCGACGTGGTCTCCGTCTACATCCCGGAGTACGTCGTCGGCCACTGGTACGAGCACCTGCTCCACAACCAGTCCGCCCTGCGCCTGAAGGGCCGCCTGCTCTTCACCCCCGGCGTCATGGTGACCTCCGTCCCCTACCAGCTCGAATCCTCCGAGGCGGCCAAGCGGCGCGCCAAGAAGCGGGCGAACTGGAACGCGCCGGGCGCGGTGCGCCGCGGGCCGGTGGACCGGCGCCCCAGGGAATCCAGCAAGAGCTGAACCCGCTCCCCGTACTGAGGTCCGCCTTGGTCGTGCGGCCGGACGACACCCACGTAGACTGGTGGGCTGTTGTCCGGCCGCTTTCCGTAACCGGCCCGCGTCCCACCCCTTTGATCCTCTGGAGCCACCCCGCCATGCAGTCCGAATCCAAGGCATCAAAGGGCGCCGATGCCCCGACGCAGACTCCCCGCGCCTCCCTCGTCGGTACGGAGTACGAGGTCGAGATCGGCCCCGTCGCGCACGGCGGCCACTGCATCGCCCGTACCGCGGAGGGCCAGGTCCTCTTCGTACGCCACACCCTCCCCGGCGAGAAGGTGATCGCCCGCGTCACCGACGGCGAGGAGGGCGCCCGCTTCCTGCGCGCCGACGCCGTGACGGTCCTCGACCCGTCCAAGGACCGCATCGAGGCCCCCTGCCCCTTCTCCGGCCCCGGCAAGTGCGGCGGCTGCGACTGGCAGCACGCCAAGCCGGGCGCCCAGCGCCGCCTGAAGGGCGACGTCGTCGCCGAGCAGCTCCTGCGCCTCGCGGGCCTCACCCCCGAGGACGCGGGCTGGGACGGCACGGTCATGCCCGCCGAGGGCGACAAGCTGCCGGCCGGCGAGGTCCCGCAGTGGCGCACCCGCGTCCAGTACGCGATCGACGCCGAGGGAACGGTCGGCCTGCGCAAGCACCGCTCCCATGACATCCAGCCGGTGGACCACTGCATGATCGCTTCCGCCGGGGTCTCCGAACTCGGCATCGAGAAGCGGCAGTGGCCCGGCATGGCCTCCGTCGAGGCCGTCGCCGCCACCGGCTCGAACGACCGCCAGGTGATCCTCACCCCCGCCCCCGGCGGCCGCCTCCCCCTCGTCGAACTCGACAAGCCGGTCTCGGTGCTCCGCGTCCACGAGAAGGACGGCAGCGTCCACAAGGTCCACGGCCGCGCCTTCGTCCGCGAGCGCGCCGACGGCCGCACCTACCGCGTCGGCATGGGCGGCTTCTGGCAGATCCACCCGCAGGCCGCCGACACCCTGATGCGCGCGGTCATGCAGGGCCTGATGCCCCGCAAGGGCGAGACCGCCCTCGACCTCTACTGCGGCGTGGGCCTCTTCGCGGGCTCGGTCGCCGAACGCGTCGGCGACCAGGGCGCGGTCCTGGGCATCGAATCGGGCAAGCGCGCGGTGGAGGACGCCCGCCACAACCTCGCCTCGATGCCGAACGTCCGCATCGAACAGGGCAAGGTCGAATCGGTCCTCCCGCGCACGGGCATCACCGAAACCGACCTGATCGTCCTGGACCCGCCCCGCGCGGGCGCCGGCAAGCAGACGGTGAAGCACCTCTCGACGCTGGGGGCGAGGAGGATCGCCTACGTCGCCTGCGACCCGGCCGCCCTGGCCCGCGACCTGGCGTACTTCGCCGAGGGCGGTTACAAGGTGCGGACGCTGCGGGTGTTCGATCTGTTTCCGATGACGCATCACGTGGAGTGCGTGGCGATTCTGGAGCCTGCGGCGAAGGGTGCATGACCTGCGGTTTTTCCAGTGCATGATGTGCACGCCACGGGCATATTTGTGATGCTCGAACGACGCTCGGAGAAGCATCTTGACGCTGATGTGGCACTCGTCCCGACTGAGCGTCAGGATGCTTCCCCGACCCCGGCGTTGCCCCTCTCTCAGCTGAGAAGGGGGGCGCCGGGGTTGAAGGCATAGGGCGCAGGCGCGCTGGTCGGCCGTTGCCAGGGACGGAGGACGGGGAGGGACGGCGGCCCCTCCCCGTCGTACTGCTGACGTGGTGGGGCAGTCCTTCCCGCACGTGCCGCGTGCTTCTGCGGCAGGGGGCGGCGCCGGCGAGGCGGAATGCCGCGTCAGTTCTGCGCGGGCTGCAGGATCGTGTGGCGTCGCTTGGCTCCGAGGGTCTGCGCGCCCAGGGCACCGGTTGCGAGGACGGCGAGGACGGCGCCGGTCCACATGGCGGGAGCTGAGCTGCTGTCGCCCGTCCCGCTGATGGCAGCTCCGCCGATGGCGCTGCCGGCTACGACACCCAGGGTGATGACGGATGTGTGCACGGTGTTGACCAGGTTTCCGGCTCCGGACACTTCCACGACCCGGACGACGAGTGCGGGGTTCATCGTGACGCCGACGAGGCCCACCAGGAGCACACCGGGCAGAGCGGCCCACGGCAGATGGGCGAAGACCGCGAGAAGCACCAGCGAAGCGGCCAGGACGAGGTGGCCGATGCGCAGCAGGGTGACCGCGTGGCGGTCCGCGTGGCGGCCCACCAGGTTGTTGCCGATGACGGTGCACAGGCCGTAACCGAAGAGGATCGCGGTGGTCGCGTTGGAGGAGAAGCCCGCGTCCTGTTCCAGCAGAGGAGTGAAGTAGGAGAAGGCGCCGTAGGTCGCGCCGATGGTGAGCAGGCTGACGAGGAAGCGGCTCCACAGGCGGGGCGAGCGAAGTTGCTGGAGTTCGTCGGCGGTCGTCTGCGCGGAGGCCGCAGGCAGGACGGGGAGGGTGCGAACGTCGAGCAGGACGATGAGCAGACCCGCGGCACCGAGGATGACGAAGCTGGTCTGCCAATTCCACGCGGTCGCGATGGCGTGGCTGATGGGCAGGCCCAGGACGGCGCCGAGCATGAGTCCGTTGAGCACGATGGAGATCGAGGACGCGATGCGGTCGGGGGTGGGGGCGAGCCTTGCGGCCATGGTGAGGGTGAGACCGAACACGGCACCGCCGAGGGTTCCGGTCAGCAGTCGGAGGGCTGCGACCCACCAGTAGTTGTGGATCAGCGGCACGGCGGCTTCCAGTACCACGTAGGCGGTGCCGACGCCCAGGAGCGCGGTTTTCGGCGGGACCTTGCGCAGGGCCCAGGCGATGAGCGGGCCGCCGAGAGCCATGCCGAAGGAGTAGATCGAGATGAAGGCGCCGATGGCGGCGGTCGAAGCACCGAGGCTGCGGGCCATGTCGGGCAGCATGCCCATCGTCTGCAGCTCGCTCATCGCGACGAGGAGCAGGGTCAGCATGAGCCAGTAGATAGGTCGTCTGTTCATGGGAGAAGCTCTTTCTGTACTTTGGAATACAAAATTTGGGCAAGCGAAACCACGCAAGCACCCCGCATGTTCACTCAGGCCAGCAGTGAACGAATCCCGTCGAGCGCGATCCGGTGCAGCGTCTCAGGAGTGACTCCGCTCTGCGCCGTCACACGGAGGCCCGCAATGAGGGTGTTGACGAGGAGCGCGCCCTCGGCGGCGTCAGTCCCCTCGGGGACGCTCCCGTCGATACGGCCGGCCCGGATGGCGTCTTCCAGCAGGTCGAGGCGCTTCCGCAGGTCTCGATCGAGGATGCGCGCGATACGTTCGTCGCGCGCCCTCAAGTCGGGATTCATCAGAGCGTGCACGCCCATGCAACCAGCGGCATGCCCTTCGCTGCGAGCCACTCGCTCCTCATCGACGATGGCACCGATCAGCTTCTTGATCCGTTCGGCGCCGGTGAGGGAAGTGTCCGTCAGGATCGCCGCCTGATGGCCGTACATGGTGTCCGCGTAGTGCTCCAGGGCCTGTACGAACAGCTCGTCCTTGGACGTGAAGGCGTTGTACAGGCTGCTGCGGCGAAGGCCGGCAGCCTCACACAGCTGCTCGGTCGACGTGTCGGCGTAGCCGTGGACGCGGAACTGAGCCGCCGCCGCCTCAAGGACCGTCTTCTCGTCAAAGGCGCGTGGTCTGGCCATGTGGGGACACTATCAGGTTCTGGATTTCGCAATCCATAATTGACGGGTGAACGGTTCACGCCAATGCCCCGCGTGTGCGGGGAGATTTACCACTGGCGTGGAGCAGGTCGCCGTCACGAACGAGGCGTTCCCGCCGAATCGTGCCCCGGTGCAACCCTCCTGACGGGCATGAAGCGCAACGGCACACACGGTCCATGTCAGACGAAGGCTGAGGGATGGCGAGAGCTGGCAGACCGGCGGAGGTGGGGGCTGCGGCCAAGTGCCGAAGCAGGCCCGGATGCTTGCCGGGAGCGGGTGGTGACACGGCGGCGAGCTGGTTCAGGCCGGTCGGGGTCCACGATGTTGATCTGGCAGGTGAGGTCTTCCATTGCGGCGATCAAGGGCTCGACACCTCATGATGACCCGGAAGCCGCGCCTACTCCCGTTCGCTCCGACTGGCGAACACGCGAGCCGCATCAGCTATCTGGGTCAGCGTCCACTCGGACAGATCCTCGGATCGACTTCGCTCTGTTGGGCGGACACCCGTCGCGCCGCCGACTTGCTGCGGTCGCCGACCGTGCGCTGCACCTTCAGGCCTCGGTGCGCATGCCGCGAATCGGTTGCGGTCTTGCCGGTGACTGATGGGAACGGGCCGAGCCGCTCATCATGGAGCAGTTGACCCGGCGCGGGGTGCCCAACACGGTCTACGACTTGACCTGACGTCGGCCGTGAATTCCTGACGCTCCACACGCGGTGCTGGCGCCGGGTGCGTGATAGTCCGAGACCCTGCGGCGACCACTGCTCACGCCACCACCGTAGGCACGGCCGCCGAAGTGCGGCGCTCGGTGATGGCCCGTCAGGTAATACCTCCGCGACTAGGCACTATCCGGCGAATCATGTGATTTTCCGATGGGTCGCTCGTTGGTTCGGGTATGGGTCGGGGGGATCTCACGAATCACGAGTGGCCGCTTCTGGAGCCGCATCTCCCGCCGCGGGGTCGTCGCGGTGGCCGGTGGAGTGATCACCGCATGGTGGTGAACGGGATCCTGTTCCGGGTCCGGACCGGGGTGCCGTGGCGTGATCTGCCAGAACGCTACGGGTCCTGGAAGACCGTCTATGAGCGGCATCGCCGCTGGTCGGCGGACGGGACCTGGGACCGGATCCTGCAGGCGGTCCAGGCTGACGCCGATCTCGCCGGCCGCGTCGACTGGTCGATGGTCGGGGTCGACTCGACGTCCTGCCGTGCCCACCAGCACGCGGCAGGCGCCCGCAAGGCCAGGCCGCGGGTCCCGAAAAAAGGAATTACGCCCTGGCGCCACCGACCCGATGAAGGACTCGGACGGTCCCGAGGTGGACTGACCTGCAAAATCCACCTTGCCGGTGAGGGCGGCTGTCGCCCTCTGGCCTTTCTGGTTACGCCGGGCCAGTGGGGCGACGCACCGCAGATGGTCAAGGTCCTGGACCGGATCCGCGTGCCCCGCCCGCTGGGCGGGCGGCCCCGGACCCGGCCCGGTCACGTCAGTGGTGACAAGGCCTACAGTTCTCGCCGCAACCGGCGCTACCTGCGACGACGCCAGATCAAGCACACGATCCCGGAGCCGAGGGACCAACAAGCCAACCGCCGGCGCAGAGGCAGTGCGGGCGGCAGGCCCGCCGGGTTCGATCAGGAGCATTACCGGCGCCGCAACGAGGTCGAGCGGACCATCAACCGGCTCAAGAACTCTCGGGCGGTCGCCACCCGTTACGACAAGCGGGCCTACGTCTTCTATGGCACGGTCACCGCAGCGGCGATCCGCTTGTGGCTCCGACCATGATCTGCTGGGCAGCGCCTCATCAATACTCCGCGCTCGGTGCCGCGGCCAACGCGTCCACCTCGACCCGGAAGTCTGGGTGAACAAGCCCAGCAACCCTCACCAAGGAGCACGCGGGCGGGTTCTCTGCGTCCTGATACTCGTCGCGTACTTTGCGGAACGCGCCCAGATCGTTCAGATCGGTGAGATAGACCGTCAGTTTGACTATGTGTTCCAGGCCGGAGCCCGCTGCCTTCAAGGCAGTGGTCAGATTCGCGTAGACCTGCCGGACCTGCGCCTCTGCGTCCTCTTTACCAACCAGATTCCCGTCGCCGTCCACAGGAACCTGACCCGAGACGGCGACCATCGCTCCGGTGAACGCGACCGCGTGGCTGTATCCGTTGACAGGCGGTGAACCGTTGGGACGTATGAAGTGCTCCATGGCGCGATCATGCCACGACCGAAAGTCGGTTCCTGGAGAGCACTGCCCATGATCCGCCGGACAGTGCCTAGTCGTCCGATCCCGGACCCACCGACACCGGGCGCGGATCAGGCGGACTCCCCCCGCAGGTGCGCGAGCACGGCGAGCACCCGGCGGTTGCCCTCCGTCGGGTCGAGGTCCAGTTTCATGAAGATGTTGCTGGAGTGCTTGACCACCGAGGCCTCGGTGACGGAGAGGCGGCCGGCGATGGACTGGTTGTTGAGGCCCTCCGCCATCAGTCCCAGCACCTCCCGCTCCCGGGGGGTGAGCCGGCGCAGCGGCTTGTCCGCGGTCTGCTGGACCAGCAGCACCCGCACCACCTCGGGGTCGATCACGGTCTGCCCTCCGGCCACGCGGCTCAGGGTGTTCAGGAACTCCGAGACCTCCCCGACCCGGTCCTTGAGCAGATAGCCGAGTCCCGCCGTGCCCGGACCGCCACCGCTCAGCAGTTGGGTGGCGTAGGCGGTGGCGACGTACTGGGAGAGGACCAGGACGGGCAACTGCGGCTCGGTGGCCCGGAGTTCGAGAGCCGCCTTGAGGCCCTCGTCCCGGAAGCCGGGCGGCATCCGGACATCGGTGATCACGATGTCCGGGCGCTCCTCGGCCACCGCACGGGCCAGTTCCTGCGCGTCACCGACCGCGGCGGCCACTTCGTGGCCGCCGCGGGAGAGCAGTTCGACGAGTCCTGCACGGAGCAGTACGGCGTCCTCGGCAAGGACTACGCGGAGCACGGGACCTCCACTCTGAGTCGGGTCGGGCCGCCGGCGGGGCTGGACACCATCAGTCGGCCCTTGAGGACGGCCATGCGGTCCGCGAGCCCGGACAGACCGGTTCCGCCGGAAGGATCGGCCCCGCCACGGCCGTTGTCGGTGATCACCAGAATAAGGCGGTCGTTCCGGAACCTTCCCACGATGGAGACCTCGGTGGCGCCACTGTGCTTGTTCACGTTGGTGAGGGCCTCGGTGACGGTGAAGTACGCCATCGTCTCCACCGGCCCCGGCAGCCGGCCGGGCAGGTCGATGTCGACGGTGACCGGGACCGGATTGCGCAGGGCGACCTCCGCGACCGCGGCGGCCAGCCCGTGGTCGGTCAGGACCTGGGGGTGGATGCCGCGCACCAGGTCGCGCAGTTGGTCGAGCGCGCGGCGGGCCTCTCCCCGCCCCCGGGTCACCAATTCGGCCGCGCCGGGGGTGCCGTTGTTGAGTTCCATCTCGGCGAGGCCCAAGGTCATGGTGAGCGCGACCAGTTGCTGCTGGGCGCCGTCGTGCAGATCGCGTTCGATACGGCGCCGCTCGGCCTCGAAGGCGTCGGCGAGCCGCACCCGGGAGCGGGTGAGCTCGATGACCCGGTCGGTGGCCTGGTCGTCGCGCGGTGCCAGCAGGAACCACGCGGTCTTCACCTGGGCGCCGGCCAGCAGCCCCGCCAGGTACGCGGAGAGAGCGAGCCCGAGGACGCCCAGCAGGCTGAACGGCAGCGCCGACAGCGGATCGGCGATCGCCCGCCCCGGGATGATCATGACCGTTTCGTTCCCGTTGGCCCACACGATGAAGGGGGTCGCCGTCACGATGCCGGAGAACATCAGCAGGACGATCGCGCCCAGGCCGGCACCGGTGAAGACCAGCGAGAGCAGCGCGGTGTATCCCAGTTCGCGCCAGGTGGCCCGCTCCCGCAGCCGGCCCCGCAGCCGGCTCTTGAGTCCGGCCCCGGTCGGCGGGCCGTGCGGGTCGGGCAGCGGTGCGGGCTCGATCACGCGCAGCCGTCGCCGCTCCACGGCGGCCACTGGAAGCCCGATCAGTACCACCGCGGTCAGCAGCACGAGCCCCACCCCGACCACCGAGAGCACCACCCCCAGCGCGACCAGTACGGCCAGACTCACCGTGACGGCCAGCCCGAACAGGGCGCCGCTCAGCAGGTAGGCCCAACTGCGCAGCGGCCAAACGGATATGAGGAATCCCAGCGGATGCTGCCGCATCATCTCCCACACGGCGACGGCGGGCCCGCTCCGGTCGTCGGCGGGCACCGGCACCCGGGCCGCCCCCACGGCCCCGCCCGGTTTCTCCGGAGGCGGGACCGGAGTCGGGGCAGCGGGCGTAAGGGGAGCCGCGGACGGCTCCGGGGGAGCGGGCCGCTCCGAGGCCGTGGACGGCATGTCCGCGATGGTGCCCGGCGGTCCGTGCCGTCCGGGCGCCCTGTCTTCCCCGTCCGGCTGCGCTGACATGTTTCGTTCCTCCTCGGGGCCGGGAACGGCCTGCTTCCCGGTGCCTCAACGGTGCGGTCCGCGCCCAACCCTAGTGGCGCGATCCGTGCCCGTCGGTAGGGAAAACCCACCCATGAGACTCCCCTCAGACCTACTGCCCGCCCGGCACGCCGAGTCCGGGTTGATCGGCGAGTACGGACCCGAAGGGGTGCCCCGCAACGCCTTCCACGGGGACCGGTGCGTCCTCGTCGCCATGTCCGACCTGCACGTCAACACGGACCTCGGACGACCGGCCGGTCCGGGCGCCGGCGAACGGCAGCGGGCCGTCGGACGGCCGCGCGGGGAGGCGTTGGTGGGGGAAACCCGACCGGCAAGTCTCGACCTGCCTGTCATGACCGCGCCCCTCTGCGGAGGGTGGAATCGACCGTGTGCTGATGCGACGAGCAGCGACCCAGCCCTTTTCCCCGACAGCCTCTCGACCCTCCCGGCCCGAAGCGACCCGGACCGCGCGACCGGCCTCGACCTCCCTCTCCCGACCGGCCCCGGCCTCCCGACCGGCCCCGACCTCCCGACCGGCCCCGGCCTCCCGACCGGCCCCGACCTCCCGACCGGCGGCCGGATCACCGCATGACCTGCCCCGGGCGCAGCGGCTGCTGCGCCGGGCGGACCAGCGGTGGGTGCGCTCCGCGCTGTGGCTGGCGGCGGCGCTCTGGGCGGTGTCGTTCCCGCTGTTCTCGACCCTGCATACCCACCATGTCTGGGGGACGAGCGCGGCGGCCGGATACCTGGTCGCCGCACTCGTCGCGGCCGTCGCGGACGGTCGCCGCGGTCGCCTGTTCCCGGTGATGTCAGCCCTGGCCGGGGCGGTTCTCGTGCCCCTGCTGCTGCTGGTCCTGGCGGGCTGGGCACAGAGCGAGGTCGACGTCATCGAGCGGTCGGGAGCCCTCCTCGTCCAGCAGGCAAGCCCGTACCTGACAGACCCCCGGGCGGTCACCGACTACACCCCTTATCTGCCCGCCATGGCGTTGCTGGGGCTGCCCCGGGCGCTGCTGGGCGACGGGGGCTGGGCCCTGCGCCTGTTCGGCGACGCCCGGATCTGGTGTGCGGCGGTCGCGCTGCTCTGCCTGTGGGCCGGCAGCCGGGTGCTGCGCCGTCCCACCGGTGCCGCCCACGTGTCTGCCGCCCATGCGTCTGCCGTCGCCCGGCGCCAGGCACCCGGCACCGGCCCGGCGGTGCTCCTCGCCTCGCCGCTCGTTGCGCTGCCGCTCTGCGTGAGCGGGGTGGACCTGCCGCTGATCGGACTGTGCGGTCTCGGTTTCGCGCTGGCCACCCGCGACAGGCCCGTGGCGGCGGGTCTGGTGCTGGCCGCGGCGTGCGCCATGAAGTGGACCGCGTGGCCCGCCGCCGTGGTCGCGGCGGCACTGGTGGCGGGCGTCCACGGCGCCCGCCCGGCCTTGCGCTGCGCGGGGGCCGCCCTGGTCGCCACACTCGCCCTGGTACTGCCGAGCGCGCTCCTGGCACCGGGCCCGATGGCCGAACAGGTGCTGGCCTTCCCGGCCGGAAGGGGCGCGGTGGCCACCCCGGCCGCCAGCCCGTTGCCGGGGCACCTCCTGGCCGAGCTGGGTCCGTGGGGCTGGTACACGGCGGTCGGCCTGTTGCTCTGCGGGGGACTCGCGGTCGCGGTCTCGCTGGTGGTGCGCCCGCCCATCACCCTGGTGGCCGCCGTTGACCGGCTCGCCCTCGGCCTCTCGCTGGCCCTCCTGCTCGCTCCCGCGGGCAGGTTCGGCTACTTCGCCCTGCCGCTCGTCCTGGTGCTCTGGGTGCGGCTCGCCGACGGGAACCGGAGCGGCCCCGCAGCGGCCCCGGCACCCGCCGGACCCCGACCCGAACCCCGTACGACGGGCGTTCGACGCCGCGTTCCCCACCCGACCACCGCCCCGCGACGCCCCTCCGCGGTGCCGGGCCCCGAGGGGGTCCGATGAAGCGGAGCAACCCGCGGACGACCCGGCGCGCCCTCGGCGTGGCCGCCGCACCGCAGTGGGCCGCACCACGCCTGGACTTCGTGGAGGACGAGGTGGCCGGGCTCGCGGGGTTCGTCGGACCCGGCGACGTATGTTCGGACATCGGTGCCGAACACGGCCTGCACACCTGGGCGTTGTCCGCCCTGGCCGGGCCGTACGAGCAGGGATGCGGTGTCGAGCCGCTGCCCGGGCCCGCACGCCGGCTCCGGCACACCGCCCGCGCCCTGGGCCGCGCCGCCGTGGCGGTGCACCGCACCTCGCTCAGCTCCCGGACAGGACATGGCGCGCCGAGCCCGCCCCGGCGCCACGGCACCCCCGTGCGCGGGCGCGCCCACCTCACCGAAGGCGCGGCGGGCCCCGGACCCAACGCCGAGTCCCGTACGTCGAGGCCGGTCCGCACCACCGTGCGCACCCCGGACCAACTGGTCGCCCGAGCGGGCCTGGAGAAGTACGGCAGCAGTCCCTCGAACGTCATACGCCAACTCGCCTGCCACGCATACCACTTGCACGGCTGGAGCAGGGTGCCGGACGTCGTCGACGACTGCCGCAACCATCTCTTCACCGCCTGAGAAACCCCAGAAGCGCCCCCTGAGACACCCCACGGGAGACGTCGTCCCGCCCGGCCTCCCGGACCGTCTTCCGACGAAAGCAGCGACGTCATCACCATGAGCACCACACTGATCATCACCAATGACTTCCCGCCCCGGCAGGGCGGGATCGAGACCTTCGTGCACGCCATGGCGACCCGGGTGCCGGGCAACGACGTCGTCGTCTACACGTCGTCCGAACAGGGCGATGCCGCGTACGACGCGACCCTCCCCTTCCCGGTGATCCGCGACCCGCGCCACACCCTGCTCCCCACCGCCCGGGTCACCCGGCGGGCCGTCCGCATCGCGCGCGAACACGGCTGCGACCGGGTCTGGTTCGGTGCCGCCGCGCCGCTCGCCGCCATGGCGCCCGCGTTGCGGCGCGGCGGAATACGGTGCATCGTCGCCACCACCCACGGCCACGAGATCTGGTGGGCCCGGCTGCCCGGAGCCCGTCAGGTCCTGCGCAGAATCGGCGAAAGCGTCGACGTGGTGACGTACCTCGGCGACTACACCCGCGCACGGATCGCCCCGGCCCTGGGCCCCCGGGCCGAGCTGAGCCGGCTGGTGCCGGGCGTGGACACCGAGGTCTTCCGCCCCGACGCCGTCGACAGCGGTGACCGCGACGTCCTCGACCGGCACGGACTGGGCGGGAAGAAGGTCATCGTGTGCGTCTCCCGGCTGGTGACCCGCAAGGGACAGGACACCCTGATCCGGGCCCTGCCGCTGATCCGACGGGCGGTCCCCGACGCGGCCCTGCTGATCGTGGGCAGAGGGCCCGCCGAGAAGCGGCTGCGCGCACTGGCCCGCAAGCACGCCCCGGATGCCGTGGCCTTCGCAGGCGGACTCACCCATGCCGGGACCGCGCGGTACTACGCCGCGGCCGACGTCTTCGCGATGCCGTGCCGCACCCGCAGGGCCGGCCTGGAGGCGGAAGGGCTCGGCATCGTCTTCCTGGAAGCGGCGGCCAGCCGACTGCCGGTGGTCGCCGGGAACTCCGGCGGCGCACCCGACGCCGTGCTCGACGGCGAGTGCGGCGCGGTGGTCGACGGCCGCGACGTGCGCGAGGTCGCCGAGGCCGTCGCCCTGATCCTGCGCTCACCCGACCGGGCGGCGATGGGCGCCGCCGGACGGCGGTGGGTGGAGAAGGCCTGGTCCTGGGACGCGTCGGCCCGGAAACTGACGGAGCTGCTCACCCCCGCCCGGACGGCCGCCCCGCTCCCGGAGGGCCTGCCCGCTCCTCGACGCACCGCCGGGGGAACCGCGCGGTTACGGTCACCCCGTCGCTGAGCAGGGCCTTCCTCCGGACTCGGCCGCGCCGTTCTTCGCCGGAGCCCCCGACCCGGCCGCTTTGCGGATGTCCTTCGGCGGGCGCCGGAAGGCGGAGACCGAGGAGGGCGTACACCGACTCGCCGAGGTGCTGACGCAACTCGGGAGGGGTCGGGTCCGGGCACCCGACCGCGCCCGGGGCGCCCGGGTTCCGGGCGTGCGGCGGGGTGCGCCGCCACACCTGACGTGCCCGGTAATTATTTTCTGTTCCCGCCGCGAGAGAGTTTGGCGAACCGTCCGGGGAGAATTTCCACCGGAAAACGCGCGGCGAATTGCGCGGCCCGACACCGGGTGCCATGCCGTGCTACTGTCATTCTCAGTTGCAGTTGTGGTTCCCAAAACGTCAAGTTCCCTCCGGCCGGTTCCGGCCGGATGCGGACTTGCTGTACTTCCGGTCATTTCCGGGCGGGGCATCATCGCGGCGACACGGAATGCGCACGGTGCGCATTCCGTCGTACTGCCCCAAAGGAGATTGACATGGCTGCTGGTACCGTGAAGTGGTTCAACGCGGAAAAGGGCTTCGGCTTCATCGAGCAGGACGGCGGCGGCCCCGACGTCTTCGCCCACTACTCGAACATCGCCGCCCAGGGCTTCCGCGAGCTCCAGGAGGGCCAGAAGGTCACCTTCGACATCGCGCAGGGCCAGAAGGGCCCGACGGCCGAGAACATCGTTCCCGCCTGACGCTGACGCGTTTTTCCCAGCTGGGGCCCGCATCCTTCGGGGTGCGGGCCCCAGCTGTATGCGTATCCGGAGCATCTCCGCCGTGCCGCGTCCGGGTTTCAGGACTGCGCACCGCCGGCGTCCCCTATTTTTCCGTGTCCGTGGCCGGGTGGAACGACACCGGCCGGATTCACGTTTTTCCCACGGTCCATACTTGTAATTCCCCGAGCGGCACTCTGCTGCGGGAATTCCTTGATATGCGCCGCATCAAGGAAGGTTCCGCATGAACCGCACACGTACGAGCCGTGCCCGCACCAACGACCGATTCGCCCCGGCCGGGCGCAGCGGTGGCGACACCGGGCGCAGCGGCGGCAACCGCTTCGGCGCGCAGGCCCCGCGCCGCTCCGCAGGACCGGCCCGTTCCGGCGGGTACGGGCGTCGGCCCGCCGCGGTGCAGGGGGAGTTCGCGCTCCCGGAGACGATCACCCCCGCGCTGCCCGCCGTCGAGAGCTTCGCCGCGCTCGACATGCCCGAGCAACTGCTGGCCGAGCTCGGCAGGCAGGGGGTGGCGGTGCCGTTCCCGATCCAGGGCGCGACGCTGCCGAACTCCCTGGCGGGCCGGGACGTCCTGGGCCGCGGGCGCACCGGTTCCGGCAAGACCCTCGCCTTCGGGCTCGCCCTGCTCGCCCGCACCGCCGGACGGCGGGCCGAGCCCCGCCAACCGCTGGGGCTGATCCTCGTACCCACGCGGGAGCTGGCACAGCAGGTCACCGACGCGCTCGTGCCGTACGCCAGGGCCGTGAAGCTGCGCCTCGCCACGGTGGTGGGCGGCATGTCGATCGGCAAGCAGGCCGGGGCGCTGCGCGGCGGCGCCGAGATCGTCGTCGCGACCCCGGGCCGGCTGAAGGACCTCATCGACCGGGGCGACTGCCGGCTGAACCAGGTGGACGTCTGCGTACTGGACGAGGCCGACCAGATGGCCGACATGGGCTTCATGCCGCAGGTCACCGCCCTGCTCGACCAGGTGCGTCCGGAGGGGCAGCGGATGCTGTTCTCCGCCACGCTCGACCGCAACGTCGACCTGCTGGTGCGCCGCTACCTGACCGATCCCGTCGTGCACTCGGTCGACCCGTCGGCCGGGGCCGTCACGACGATGGAGCACCACGTGCTGCACGTCCACGGCGCCGACAAGCACGCCGCCACGACCGAGATCGCGGCCCGCGACGGCCGGGTGCTCATGTTCCTGGACACCAAGCACGCGGTCGACCGGCTCACCCAGAACCTGCTCGACAGCGGGGTGCGCGCGGCGGCCCTGCACGGCGGCAAGTCGCAGCCGCAACGCACCCGCACCCTCGCCCAGTTCAAGACGGGGCACATCAGCGTGCTGGTGGCGACCAACGTCGCGGCGCGCGGCATCCACGTCGACAACCTCGACCTCGTCGTCAACGTCGACCCGCCCACCGACCACAAGGACTACCTGCACCGCGGCGGCCGCACCGCCCGCGCGGGAGAGTCCGGCCGTGTCGTCACCCTCGTCACCCCGGGGCAGCGCCGCGGCATGGACCGCCTCATGGCGGACGCCGGAATCCGGCCGCAGACCACCCAGGTCCGCTCGGGCGACGCGGCACTGAACCGGATCACCGGGGCCCAGGCACCGTCCGGCGTGCCGGTCGTCATCACCGCCCCGGAGGCCGAGCGGCCGCGGCGCGGCACCGCGGCGCGGGGCCGCCGCCGGCCCACGTCGACGACACGGCGCGCACCCGAGAGCCGCCCCGTGTCCGGCGCGGCGGCCTAGTACCCCCTGCGGATCCCGGCCCGCCGGCCCCGCCCCGCAGATCCCGGCCCGGCACTCCCGGACCGGACCCGCTCGCTCCCCTCTCCCTGTGAGGTCCCATGCGCTGCGTCATCGCCCGTTTCCCCTTCGAGCTCACCAAGAGCGGCGTGCTGGAGACGATGAAGGGCGTCAAGCCCGAACCGGCCACCGGCGAATCGGTGATCATCGGCCGCCGCCACTACCCGGCCAAGCAGGTCGGCCAGGTCGTCACCCGTCAGGACCGCCGCGACTTCACCGCCGCCGAAGTCCTGCGGGCCATGGCCCATCTCGGCTTCACCTGCCGCACCGCTCCGGTGGCCGTGCCCGAACGCGCCCTCGGCCCGGTCCAGTCCTTCGAGCGGGCTTCCGCGATGCTCGGCACCCCCGTTCCCGTCTGAGGCCGGACAAGTACCGGCAGTCGGCTCCGCAGCCCCCGCACGCCCGACGGCGTGCGGGGGCTGCGTACGTCCGACGGCTCTGACGCACGCCGGCGGGCCCGGGGACCGGCACATGGCGCGTTCCCGCCCCATAACATCGACCGAGGGGGTAACTGGCAGCTCCCGCCCGCCAGTTGTCCAGACCTATGGTCTCCGTACCCACCTGAGACCGAGGAGACCCCCCCATGCTCCACAGACACGCCAAGGCGGCCTGTGCCGCCTTCGCCGCGGTCGGTGCGCTCGTACTGGCCGGACTGCCGGGTTCCGCGAACGCCGCTCCCCCCACGGCGGCGGACACCGCGGGCATCGGCCAGGCGTCCCCCGAGCTGCTGCGTGCCATGCAGCGCGACCTCGGCGTCACCGCCGGACAGGCCACGGCGCGGCTCGCCAACGAGGCCGAGGCCGGCGCCGTCGCGGGCCGGCTGCAGAACGCGCTCGGCCGGGACTTCGCCGGCGCCTGGGTGCAGGGCGCCGACTCCCGGACGCTGACCGTCGCTACCGCCGACGCCGCCGACGTCACCGCCATCAGGGCCCAGGGCGCCCGCGCCCTCGTCGTACCGCACACCCTGAAGCAGCTCGACGCCGCCCTCGCGAAGATCGACAAAGCTGCTGCCGGGAAGGCCGCGACGGCCGTGCCCGTACGCTTCGTCGACGTCCGGGCGAACAAGGTGACGCTCCAGGCGGTGCGGCAGAGCGACGCGAAGGCCCTGGTGGCCGCCGCGGGCGTGGACGCGTCCGCCGTACGGATCGAGAAGTCCGCACAACAGCCGCGCCCGCTGTACGACATACGCGGCGGCGACGCGTACTACATGAACGGCAGCGGCCGCTGCTCCGTCGGTTTCGCCATCACCCGGGGCACGCAGCAGGGCTTCGCCACGGCCGGCCACTGCGGCCGCGCCGGAACCACCACCACCGGCTTCAACCGGGTCGCCCAGGGCTCCTTCCAGGCATCCACCTTCCCCGGCCGCGACACCGCGTGGGTCGCCACCAACGCCAACTGGACCGCGACGCCCAACGTCGCGGGCAGCAGCGTGCAGGTGGCCGGCTCCACGCAGGCCGCCGTGGGGGCCTCCGTCTGCCGCTCGGGCTCCACCACCGGCTGGCACTGCGGCACCATCCAGCAGCACAACACCAGCGTCACCTACCCCGAGGGCACCATCACCGGGGTGACGCGCACGTCGGTGTGCGCCGAGCCCGGCGACTCCGGCGGCTCCTTCATCTCCGGCAGCCAGGCGCAGGGCGTCACCTCCGGCGGCTCCGGCAACTGCCGCAGCGGCGGTACCACCTTCTACCAGCCGATCAACCCGCTGCTCCAGGGGTACGGCCTGACCCTCAAGACCACCACGGACCCCGGTCCGGGTCCCGGCCCCGGCCCGGGTGAGCCTCCGGGCGGGACCTGGGCCGCGGGCACCGTCTACGCCACCGGCGCCCAGGTGACGTACGGCGGAGCCACCTACCGCTGCCTCCAGGGGCACCAGGCGCAGTCGGGATGGGAGCCCCCGAACGCGCCGGCCCTGTGGGAGCGGGCATGACCGCCTCGCCCACGTAGACGCGCGGACGCGTAGACGTACAGAGGCGTGAGACCAGTGGTCCGGCACCGAGCGTCACGGTGCCGGACCACTGTGCTGTCGTGCTCCCCCGGAAATGTGCGACCGATCCCGTTCCGTGCCGTGTCGCTGGTAGGCCGTACGGGTGAGGGGGGTCAGAATTGCCGGATGCAGATTCAGCGCGCGGGTGGGGTGGTCCGGTGAGCAGGTATGACGTCACCGACGAGCAGTGGGAAGGGCTCGCCCAGGTCGTGCCGCTGCGCAGCCGCAACGAATGGCCGTCCAGAACCGACCACCGCGCGGTGCCGCAGGGGTACGAGGCCGAGCAGCGGCGCATGGTCGTGCTGCGGGTGCAGGTGTTCTCGGACGCCCGGGAGGTCGCCGAGTACCTGATCGCCCAGATTCCGGTGCTCCTCGACCTGACCAGCGCGGAGAGCGACGTGGCCAAGCGGATCCTGGACTTCAGCAGCGGCGTGGTCTTCGGGCTCGGCAGCGGCATGCACCGGGTGGACCGCAACGTCTTCCTGCTCGCCCCCGTCGGCATGGAGGTCGAGGGCGTCGAGGCGGCCGCTGTCCCCCGTTCGTAGGAAGACCGGACAGGCGTAACGGTTCGTCACCGATGCGGATGCATAGCGTCCGCATCATGACTGCGCCTTCGCCCTTACGCCCACCCGCCCCCGCCCCCGTCCGCCCGCACCGCCCCACGGTCACCGAACTCAGGCTCTCCGCCTTCGGCCCGCACCGCGGCGCGGTCTTCCCGCTCGGCCCGCTGACCTTCTTCGCGGGACCGAGCGGCAGCGGCAAGACGACCGTCCTGGACATGTACGACGCGCTGGCCCGGCTGGGCGCGGGCGACGTCCTCGACGAGGTCTTCCCCGACCCGTCCCACCGCGTACCGGAGAGCGCCGTGGCCGACGGACAGGGGAGGCGTGGCTTCCGGATCGGCTGCACCGTCGACGGCCCGGCCGGACCCGTACGGCTCGATCTCGCCGTCCAGGCGGAGCCGGAACTGCGCATCGTCAGCGAACGTCTGACGTGCGACGGACGGGACCTCCTGGCGACCGTGCTGCGCGATCCGCGCCGGCGCACGGTCCAGGCGGGCTGGTACACGGGGGGCGCGGTGTCGGTGACGCGGGCACCGCTGCCCGACGACCGGCTGGCGACGGCACTGCTGCCGCTGCGGGTGGCCGGACGCACCGAGGGCGAGCGGCAGGTGCTGGCCGCCGCCGAGCAGGTGCTCGTGGCACTGCGCTCGGTGTACGTGTGCGATCCGCAGCCCCGGCGGATGCGGGCGCCGGTACCGGTGGAGGAGGCTCTGCTGCGCCGCGGCTGCGACAACCTGGCGGCCGTGCTGCGCCGTACCGGCCAGGAGTGCGCGATCCGGTACGGGGCGCTCGTCGCGGCGGCCAGGGAGGGGTGCGCGGGCCCGGTGGTGGGGCTGACGACGGAGGAACTGGCGGGGCGGACGGTGCGCGCGGTGCTCGACCGGGGCGAGCGCGGGGTGACGCCCGTCGGCAGGCTCGGCGACGGCGAGCTGCGGTACCTGGCGTTCGCCCTCGTGCTGCTGACCGGGCCCCAGGTGCTGGACATGGCGCAGGTGGTCGAGGTGCCGGACGCGTTCCAGGCGCTCGCGGTGCTGGCCGACGGCTTCGACCGGGGGCTGGACGCGCGGCAGGCGCGGGCGCTGGGGGAGCTGGCCGGGCGGATGTGCGCGCGGGGGCACATCGGACTCGTCGGCACGGTGGCCGACGGTGGGGTGGTACGCGGGGTGGACGGGGCGGTGGTGGTAGACCTGGGGGCGTGAACGACGAGGTGCGGACGGTGGCGGGTGTGGACGGCGCGGCGGCCGAGGAGAGCGGGGCGGATGTGAGCGGTACGGGGACGGGCGGCGGCGCCGACGGGGCGGTGCTCGATGTGGCCGCGTTGCAGCGGCGGCTCGTCGCGTTCGCCGCGGCCCGGGACTGGGGGCCCTACCACACGCCCAAGAACCTGGCCGCCGCGCTGAGCGTCGAGGCGTCGGAACTCGTCGAGATCTTCCAGTGGTTGACGCCCGAGCAGTCCGCCCGCGTGATGGAGCAGCCGGAATCCGCGCACCGCGTCGCCGACGAGGTCGCGGACGTGCTGGCCTATCTGCTGCAGTTCTGCGAGGTGCTGGGGATCGACCCGCTGGCGGCGCTCGCCGCCAAGATCGAGCGCAACGAGGCACGATTTCCCGCTCCGGAAACCGATGTTCGTCACTCTTCGGAGTGATGATGATGTCCACAATCCTCGGAGTGTCCACAGATTTCCGCATAGCTCTGGCGTTCCGGGCTCTTTCCCCTCACGCTGGGTAGTGAACAGAGGAGCGGGTGGCGGAGCAGCGGGACGGTAACGGGGGTGGCTGATGGACGCGGTGAGACTCGTCAGGGTCAGCAGACACGCACTGGCGCAGAGCCGGACGGCGCTGGAGATCCTGACGGAGGCGTGGCAGACACAGGCGCTGACTCAGGCGATCGGCGGGATGCTGGCCGTGAAGGGGCCGTGGGAGCTCCGGGGTGAGGCGCGGGGTCTCAGCGAGGCGGGCGGGCGGGGCTGCGGGCCGATCAACTGGCCGGCGTTGAGCGCCGCTGCGGCGGAGCGGTCCGGCTCGACCGGCGGACAACCTCCCGATCCCGGGCCCCGGGCCGCGCGTCTGACGGAAGTGCCCGATGCGCGGGGCGCGTTGGAGGAACTGGGCGGCCTGCTGGGCGAGGTGGGAATCGCGTTGGTCGGGGTCGCCTGCGCCGCCGACGAGGGCGGGTTCTACTGGCAGACGATAGAAGCGATCGACGCCGCCGACGAGTCGAACGACCGGGTGCGCGGACTGCTCCGCCGGCTCACAGTGTGGGAGCACGGCAGGCTGCAGGGCGCGGCCCATGACTCGGCGGCGGGACCGTCATGACCCCGGTCCGGTCAGCGGGACCGGCCGGGGCCGCCGGAGCGGGACTCGCCGTGGGGGTCCTCGTGGTGGCGGCCCTCGTCACGGCGGCTCGTGCGGTGGCGGCCGGATTCGTGCTCCTCCCGGCGGCTGTCCACGGACGACGCGGTGGCTGCGCCGGCCGGCGGGCGGTCCCCGGTGCCCTGCAGATCGGCGTCGAGCTGCGAGAGATCGGCGGTGAGCGCCGCCATCAGTTCCTCCATCTGCTGCAACAGGCCCTTCGGGGCGGCTTGTCGGCCCGGTACGGACTGCGGTACCGGATGCGCGGACGCGGCCCGTTCGGGCACGGCTTCCTGGGACATGGCGGCCTCCTCGGCCCAGGCCCTCCCGCCGGGGGAGGGCGGTGTCGCTGTCAACGCCCCGGCAGCGGTCGTCGGCGCGCGGGCCGGGCTGTCCGGCTCCGCCCCGGCAAACGAGTGCTGGGACCGCCGGTCACTGACACGACGGCGCGGGGACCCGCACGAGGACGAGTTTTCACCCGACCGGGCAGATGGGGGACACCCGGGGCCGACGGGGTTGACGTCAGTTCGAAGGTGCAGGATGAAGTCATGGATCTCCGCATCTTCACCGAGCCCCAGCAGGGGGCGAGCTACGAGAAACTGCTGACGGTCGCCAAGGCCACCGAGGACCTCGGGTTCGACGCCTTCTTCCGCTCCGACCACTATCTGGCCATGGGTTCCGCCGACGGCCTCCCCGGACCCACGGACGCCTGGATCACCCTGGCCGGGCTGGCCCGCGAGACCAGCCGGATCCGGCTCGGGACGCTCATGACCGCAGGCACGTTCCGGCTCCCGGGAGTGCTGGCGATCCAGGTCGCGCAGGTCGACCAGATGTCGGGCGGACGCGTCGAACTGGGCCTGGGCGCCGGGTGGTTCGAGGAGGAGCACAAGGCGTACGGCATTCCCTTCCCCAAGGAGAAGTTCGGCAGGCTGGAGGAGCAACTGGCCATCGTGACGGGGCTGTGGCAGACGGAGCCCGGCAGGACGTTCACCTATGACGGCACGTACTACCGGCTCACCGACTCGCCCGCGCTTCCCAAGCCGGCCCAGGCCAAGGTGCCGGTGCTGATCGGGGGGCACGGGGCGGTGCGGACGCCGCGGCTGGCCGCGCAGTACGCCGACGAGTTCAACATCCCGTTCGCCTCGCTCGACGACACCGCCCGGCAGTTCGGCCGGGTCAGGGCGGCGGCGGAGGAGGCCGGACGGAAGTCGGGCGACCTGGTGTACTCCAACGCGCTGGTGGCGTGCGTGGGCAGGGACGACGCGCAGGTGGCACGCCGGGCGGCGGCCATCGGACGGGAGGTGGAGGAACTCAAGGCCAACGGACTCGCGGGCTCGCCCGCCGAGGTGGTGGACCGGATCGGCCGGTTCGCGGAGGTCGGCTCGTCACGGGTGTACCTCCAGATGCTGGACCTGGACGACCTCGACCACCTGGATCTGATCTCCTCGCAGGTGCTGTCCCAGTTGAACTGACGGGCACCGGCCCGCCCGGCCCGGCAGGCACCGGCCCGCCCGGCCCGGCAGGCACCGCCCCAGTCCGCCGTTCCCCGTCCAGGAGTCACCGTGAAGCCCACCCGCACGCTCGCCGCCGCGCTCGCCGACGAGACCCTCGTCCTCGACGGCGGGCTCTCCAACCAGTTGGAGGCGCAGGGCTGCGACCTCTCCGACGCGCTCTGGTCGGCCCGGCTGCTCGCGGACGCCCCCGAGCAGATCGAGGCGGCGCACGCGGCGTACGTGCGGGCGGGGGCTCGGGTGCTGATCACCTCCAGCTACCAGGCGACCTACGAGGGCTTCGCCCGGCGGAACGTCGGCCGGGACGAGGCGTCGGGGCTGCTGCGGCGCAGCGTGGCACTGGCCCGTGCGGCGGCGCAGGGCGCGGAGCACCCGGTATGGGTGGCGGCGTCGGTCGGGCCGTACGGGGCGATGCTCGCCGACGGCAGCGAGTACCGGGGGCGGTACGGGCTGTCCGTGGGGGAGCTGGAGCGGTTCCACCGGCCGCGGATCGAGGCGCTGGCCCAGGCGGGGCCCGACGTCCTGGCCCTGGAGACCGTGCCGGACGCCGACGAGGCGGAGGCCCTGCTGCGCGCGGCGGAAGGGTGCGGAGTGCCGGTCTGGCTGACGTACAGCATCGCAGGGGACCGGACACACGCCGGGCAGCCGCTGGGGGAGGCCTTCGCCCTGGCGGCGGGGAACGACCAGGTGGTCGCGGTCGGCGTGAACTGCTGCGAGCCGGGCGACGTGGAGCGGGCGGTGCGGAGCGCCGCCCGGGAGACCGGCAAGCCGGTCGTGGCCTACCCCAACAGCGGTGAGCGGTGGGACGCGGCCGGGCGCGGCTGGCGGGGCGACGGCACCTTCGACCCCGGCCGGGTACGGAGCTGGCAGGACGCCGGGGCGCGTCTGGTCGGCGGGTGCTGCCGGGTCGGACCGCAGCAGATCGCCGGGCTGGCGGCGGGGGTGGGCACGCGGGACTGAGCGGGGGAGACCGAGCGGGAGAGCAGGGCCGGACCCTGCGGGAGCGGGTTCGTGGAGCTGTGCCGCGGACGCGTAAAACCCGTGGTCGAAGCGGGTGGACCGGGCAATACTCGAGCGTGTGTTCATGACGATCAGCACCACCGGAACCCCGGAACGCCCCGCGACCGACCTCGGTTTTCTGCTGCACAAGCATCCCGACCGGAAGCAGTCGTTCCGCACCGCTCACGGTACGGCGCACGTCCTCTACCCCGAGGCGAGCGCCGAGCGCTGCACGGCCGCGCTGCTCCTGGAGGTCGATCCGGTGGCGCTGGTCCGGCGCGGCAAGGGCAGGGGCCGCGGCGGCTCACCGGACCTGGCGCTCGCGCAGTACGTCAACGACCGCCCCTACGCCGCGTCGTCGCTGCTCGCGGTGGCATTGAGCGGCGTCTTCAAGAGCGCCCTGCACGGGGTGTGCACCGCCCGCCCCGAGCGTGCCGAGCAGCCGATGCCGCTGCGCGTCGAGGTGCCCGCGCTGCCCGCGCGCGGCGGTGCGGAACTGGTGCGCAAGCTGTTCGCGCCGCTGGGCTGGAGCACTGTCGATGCGGTGCCCGTGCCGCTGGACGCACAGTTCCCGGAATGGGGCGACTCCCGCTACGTACGGCTGACGCTGGAGGGGGAGCTGCGGCTCGCCGACGCGCTGCGGCACCTGTACGTACTGCTGCCGGTGCTCGACGACTCCAAGCACTACTGGGTCTCGCCCGACGAGGTCGACAAGCTGCTGCGGGCCGGTGAGGGCTGGCTGGCGGCGCACCCCGAGCAGAAGCTGATCACCACCCGCTACCTGTCGCGGCGTTGGGGACTCACCCAGCAGGCCACGCGGCGGCTGGAACTGGCGAGGCTCGCGGACGCCGACGACATCGCGGTCGAGGAGATCGACAACGCGGTGGCGGAGGAGACCGGGCCCGCCGAGGCCGACGAACGCCCGGCACCGCTCGCCGAGCAGCGCCGCGAGGCGATCCTCGGCGCACTGCGGGCGGCCGGAGCCGGGCGGGTGCTCGATCTCGGGTGCGGGCAGGGCCAGTTGGTGCAGGCGCTGCTCAAGGACGTGCGGTTCACCGAGATCGTCGGCGTCGACGTGTCGGTGCGCGCGCTCGCCATCGCCTCCCGGCGGCTCAAGCTGGACCGGATGGGCGAGCGGCAGGCCCAGCGCGTCTCGCTGCTGCAGGGCTCGCTGACGTACACCGACAAGCGGCTGGCCGGGTACGACGCCGCCGTGCTCAGTGAGGTCGTCGAGCACCTCGACCTGCCGCGGCTGCCCGCGCTGGAGTACGCGGTGTTCGGGTCCGCACGCCCGCGCACCGTCGTCGTGACGACGCCGAACGTGGAGTACAACGTCCGCTGGGAGACCCTGCCGGCCGGACAGGTGCGGCACGGCGACCACCGCTTCGAGTGGACGCGGGAGCAGTTCCGCGCCTGGGCGCACCGGGTCGCCGAGCGGCACGGGTACGAAGTCGCGTTCCTGCCCGTCGGGCCGGACGACCCGGAGGTGGGGCCGCCCACGCAGATGGCCGTCTTCACGACGGTCGCACCGGACGGCAAGGACAGGAGCAGCGTGGAGAACGCGAAGGAGGCGAAGGCCGCATGAGCACCACCGCCGAAGCAGCACCGGGCACCGCACCGCGCAGGCTCCCGGTCACCGACCTGTCCCTCGTCGTACTGATCGGAGCCACCGGTTCCGGGAAGTCGACCTTCGCGCGCAAGCACTTCAAACCCACCGAGGTCATCTCCTCGGACTTCTGCCGCGGCCTGGTCGCCGACGACGAGAACGACCAGAGCGCCAGCCGCGACGCCTTCGACGTGCTGCACTACATCGCGGGCAAGCGCCTGGCGGCCGGACGGCTGACCGTCGTCGACGCCACCAGCGTGCAGTCCGAGAGCCGCAAGCAGCTCGTGCAGCTCGCCCGGCAGCACGACGTCCTGCCGATCGCCATCGTCCTCGACCTGCCCGAAGAGATCTGCGCCGCCCGCAACGCCGAACGCCCCGACCGGGCCGGCATGCCCCGCCACGTCATCCGGCGCCACCAGCGCGAACTGCGCCGCTCGCTGCGCGGGCTGGAGCGCGAGGGCTTCCGCAAGGTGCACGTCCTGCGCGGCGTCGCGGAGGTCGACGCCGCCGAGATCGTCCTGGAGAAGCGCTACAACGACCTCACGCACCTCACCGGCCCCTTCGACATCATCGGTGACATCCACGGCTGCCGCTCCGAACTGGAGACCCTGCTGGCGAAGCTGGGGTACGAGGACGGAACGCACCCCGAAGGGCGCACCGCCGTCTTCGTCGGCGACCTCGTCGACCGGGGCCCGGACAGCCCCGGCGTACTGCGCCGCGTCATGGGGATGGTGGCTTCCGGAAACGCCCTGTGCGTTCCCGGGAACCACGAGAACAAGCTCGGCCGTTGGCTCAGGGGAAGGAAGGTCCAGCACACCCACGGACTCGCCGAAACCGTCGAACAGCTGGAGAAGGAGGACGACAGCTTCAAGGAAGAGGTCAGGGCCTTCATCGACGGCCTCGTCAGCCACTACGTCCTCGACGGTGGCGACCTCGTCGTCTGCCACGCCGGACTGCCCGAGAAGTACCACGGGCGCACCTCCGGACGGGTGCGCTCCCACGCGCTGTACGGGGACACCACCGGCGAGACCGACGAGTTCGGGCTGCCGGTGCGCTACCCGTGGGCCGAGGACTACCGGGGCCGTGCCGCCGTCGTGTACGGGCACACGCCCGTCCCCCACACCTCCTGGATCAACAACACCATCTGCCTGGACACCGGCGCGGTGTTCGGCGGCAGGATGACCGCGCTGCGCTGGCCCGAGCGCGAACTCGTCGACGTACCCGCCGAGAAGGTCTGGTACGAGCCGGTCAAGCCGCTGCTCACCGAGGCGCCCGGCGGACACGGCGGGCGCCCGCTCGACCTCGCCGACGTCGCCGGACGGCGGGTCGTGGAGACCCGCGAGCTCGCCCGGGTCGCGGTCCGTGAGGAGAACGCGGCGGCGGCGCTCGAAGTCATGAGCCGCTTCGCCGTCGACCCGCAACTGCTGCTCTACCTGCCGCCGACGATGGCCCCCACCGGCACGTCCCGGGTGGACGGTTACCTGGAGCACCCCGCCGAGGCGTTCGCGCAGTACCGGGCGGACGGCGTCGCGAAGGTCGTGTGCGAGGAGAAGCACATGGGGTCGCGGGCCGTGGTCCTGGTGTGCCGCGACGCGGACGTGGCGCGGGCCCGGTTCGGCGTGGACGGCCCCACGGGAGTCGTGCACACCCGGACCGGCCGGCCGTTCTTCGACGACGAGTCCGTGGGTGAACTCGTGCTCGCCCGGCTGCGGACCGCCGTGGGGGAAGCGGGCCTGTGGGAGGAACTCGACACCGACTGGCTGCTGCTCGACGCCGAGCTGATGCCGTGGTCGCTGAAGGCGTCCGGGCTGCTGCGCCAGCAGTACGCCGCCGTCGGCGCGGCGGCCGGCGCGGTGTTCCCCGGGGCGGTCGCCGCCCTGGAGGCCGCGGCGGCGCGCGGTGTCGAGGGGGCGGACGAACTGCTGGTCAAGCAGCGGGAACGGGCCGCCGACGCGAGCCTGTTCACCGAGGCCTACCGGCGGTACTGCTGGCCGACGCAGGGGCTGGAGGGGGTACGGCTCGCTCCGTTCCAGGTGCTCGCCGTGCAGGGGCGGTCCCTGGCGGGGGAGCCGCACGATCGCCAGCTGGCCTGGCTGGACCGGCTGGTGGAGCACGACCCGTCCGGGCTGCTGCACACCACCCGGCGCCTGGTCGTCGAGACCGGCGACGAGGCGTCCGTGCAGGCCGGCACCGACTGGTGGCTGGAGATGACCGGGCGCGGCGGCGAGGGCATGGTCGTCAAGCCGCTCGACGCACTGGTGAGGGACGGCAAGGGACGGCTCGTGCAGCCGGGCGTCAAGGTGCGCGGACGCGAGTACCTGCGGATCATCTACGGTCCCGAGTACACGCGGCCCGAACAGCTCGCCAAGCTGCGGGAACGGTTCCTCGGGCACAAGCGGTCGCTGGTGCTGCGCGAGTACGCGCTCGGCCTCGAAGCGCTGGCGAGGCTGGCCGACGGCGAGCCGCTCCGGCGGGTCCACGAGGCGGTGTTCGCGGTGCTGGCGCTGGAGTCGGAGCCGGTCGACCCGAGGCTCTGAGCCGGGACCGCCGCGCCCGTGAAGGGCTCCCCCTCGAAGGGCTCCCACCTGCGGAAACAGGCCGTGGTCGGGGCGTTGTCAGTGCTGCCTCGTAAGGTGTGATCACTCGCTCGAACCGGGCGGGTGGTCACACCTCCTGTGGTTCCGTGCGGGACCGCTCGGGGAAGCACGACGACGCACGGGGGCGCAGGTCATGGGGGACCAGAGGAGCTGGACACCGGTCGGCGGTTACGAGGTCACGCTCGACGTGTACGCGGAACCCGTCCCGCGGATCCGCTGCCGCAACGCGGCGGGGCGCGAACTGAAGGAACTGCCGCCCGCCCTGAAGAAGCAGGCCGCGGTCCTCGAACTGGCCGCGCTCGGCGACTGGCTGGCCGACCACGCGGCCGACGCCCGCACCCGGGTCGAGACCTGGATGGTCCGTTCCCTGCCCGTGCCCGCCGCGCTGATCCGCGCCGTGTGGAGCGACCCGTACTGGCAACGTGCCCTGCGGTACGCGGTCGTGGCCCCGTACCGCGCGGGCGAGGTGAGCCGCGCGGGCCTGCTCACCGGCATCGGACCCGACCACACTCTGTGCGTGGCCTCCCCGGAGGGCGAGTTCACCCTCACCGACACGGTCCTGACCTTCCCGCACCCGGTACTGCTGGACCCGCGCGGCACCGGACGGCTCGACCGGTGGCTCGACCTGCTCGACACCTTCGGCGGCGAGCAGCACATCGAACAGCTCCACCGCACGGTGTGGGTCCGTCCCGACGCCACCCCGGGGCACCGCGAGCCCCGGCGCCACGGCATCGCCGCCTTCCGCAACGGCGACTACTCCAACGGCGCCCGCTTCGAACGCGTCATCACCCCGCACGGCGGGCGCATCAGCGGCGAGACCGCCCACTTCCGCGTCCCCGTCGCCGGACACACCTACGACATGCGGCTCGACCTGCGCTACCAGGGGCCCGAGTCCCCCGTCTCCGTCAACCACTGCTTCTGGGACGACGCCCGCGAGCGCACCGGCCTCGGCGCGTACGACACGGTGCCCAGGGTGGCCTGGTCCGAAGGCATCCGGATGCTCGCCGACGTCTACGACCAGCACGACGACCCCTACAACGGTCCGCACGCCCGCACCCCGCTGCCCGCCGACGCCACGGCCGCCTATCAGGAGTTCCTGGTGGCCTGCGCCGCCTACGCGGCGACCGGGCCGGAACCCGCCGAACCGGCCGCCCGGCCCGTCGGGCCCGCGCCCGACGAAGCCCTGCTCCGCCAGGGCGCCGTCCTGCCCGCGAAGGACGCCCCCGACGACGGCCAGGAGCCGTTGACGGCGCGCTGTCACGACGGCGAACCGTTCGACGAAGGACACCGGCTCGTGCGGCTCGTCCCCGCCCGCGCGGGGCACGCCGAGGACGTGGTCGCACGCGCCCTCGGGCTGACCCCCGAAGGCGGCGAGGGCACGCCGGTGGGCCGGGTGCGCAAGGAGCCCCTCGGCTTCCTCGCCCGCGTCTGCGTCGCCCACCCCGCCCTGGCCCGCGACGCGATGGCACTGCTCACCCCGCTGCGCGCGTGCGCCGCACTGGCACCCGCCAAACCGGGCCGGGCCGGCGACCAGTTCGCCAGAACGGCCGTGAAGGCCACCGCGCACTGCCCCGCTCTCCTGCCCCACGCCCTGGACGAGGCCGCCCGGATCGTCGCGGGCGCGGGCAGCGCGACGACGGCCCGGCCCCTGTTCACGGCGGCGCGGGCGGCCGAGCGGAAACTGGGCGCACCCGTGGACGAGGAAGCCCGGCAGGCCCTGCTGGCGGAGTTCGTGTCGCTGGGCGCCGTCACCGTCAAGGAGCTGACCGCCCACCGCCGGGAAGTCGCCGCCCGCACGTCCGCCGAGCGGGCCGTCGCCGGGTACCGCAGCCTGGTGCGCACCTGGTGCCGGACCGGCCGGGACCTCTCCGACACCTTCGCCGCCGAGCTGGCCCGGGGCGCCGGCCGGACACTGCCCGCCGACGACGAGCACACGGAGATCCTCGCCGCCCTGCTGCGCGGCGGGGCCATGGACACGTGCGCCCCCGCCGTCTGGGACGCGTGGCGGCCCGTGCTGCGCAGGCTGCTGGCCGAGGACCCGGAGACCGCGGTGCCCGCCCTGCTGAAGACCGTGTCCGCACCGCGCGGCAAGACCGCCGCCGCGGTGTCCCGGACGGCCGCGTCCTGGCTGACGTACCTGGAGGACGTGGGCGTCCTGCACCGGCTCACCGGAGTGGGCGATGAGTCCCTGCCGCTCGACGACGCCCACCGATGGCTGACCCTGTTCCTGCACCGGTACGCGGGCATGGAGCTGCCGGTGGCCGGACTGGACGCAGTCCTCGCCGCGATCGCCGGACGGACCCGCGACGCGGGCCGCACGCGCGACCCCTGGGAGGGGGCCCGGCGGCGCGGCTCGGCCGTCGGCCGTGTCGGGCTGCGGCTGGACCTGGCGGTGCTGATGGTCAGGGCGGGCATGCCGCTGGCCGAGCCGCCCGGGACCGGGTGGCGCCGCATGCACCTCGTGGAGTGGATGGCCGCCCACGGCACGGACGAGGTGGTCGCCCTCCTCGACGCCCCCGTCCTCCGCGAGCGGATCCTGAACGAGCTGACGCTGCGGGCCCGCGAGGACCTCCACTTCGCCGGCGCACGGCACGAACTGGTGCTCTTTCCCGAGGCGGCCGTGCGGCTGGCCGCGTGCGCGCCGCTGCGGGAATGGGCCACGGCACTGCTGGCCGAGCAGGTGCGGCGGCTCGCGGAAGGCGCCGGGGACATGCTGCTCGCGTTCCAGGAACTGCTCCAGCACGTCGAGCCGTTCGTCCACGCGGGCGTGGGGGAGCCGTTCGCGGTGGCGGTGCGCACCGCACTCGACACCGACCCGGCACGGGTGCTGGCCCAGACCCTCGCCACCCGGTGCGCGAACACCGCGCACCCGGCGGGAGGCGACGAGAGCCCCGCCGGCCCCTGCCCGGTGGGCGGCTTGACCACCGAGCGGGCCGGCGGACTGCTGGCCTCGGTCGGGGAGGAACTGCGGGCACTGTGCGCGGCGGACTTCGACAAGGCGCCCGCGGGGCGTACCGGCCGCTACCTCAAACTCGACCAGCCGCGCCTCCAGGAGCTGCTGGAGGCGTTGATCGCGCAGCACCTTCCGGGACTGGCCGACCCGTGGTGCCGTCAGCGGTTCGCCGGGGCGCTGACCTCGGTGGTCGCCTGCGAGGTGTGGCAGCGGAGCCTGCGCACACCGGCCCGGGACCTGGTGGGGTGAGGTACGGGGAGGAACATGTTCGAGGCCGGAGCGGTGTTCGACGGGTGAAGCGGGGTTCGGACGGTCAGGATTGAGCCATGGGATTCCACGTCGACTCCGAGACCGGGCGGCTGCGCCGCGTCATCCTCCACCGCCCCGACCTCGAACTGAAGCGCCTGACCCCCAGCAACAAGGACGCACTCCTCTTCGACGACGTGCTCTGGGTGCGTCGGGCCCGGCAGGAGCACGACGGGTTCGCGGACGTGCTGCGCGACCGGGGAGTGGAGGTGCACCTCTTCGGCGACCTCCTCACCGAGGCGCTGGAGCTGCCCGAGGCGAGACGGCTCGTGCTGGACCGGGTCTTCGACGAGAAGGAGTACGGGCCGCTCGCCACCGACCACCTGCGGGCCGCGTTCGACGAACTGCCCGACACCGAGCTCTGCGAGGCACTCGTCGGCGGAATGACCAAGCGGGAGTACCTGGAGCGGCACCCGGAACCGACGTCGGTGCGCTTCCACGTCATGGACCTGGACGACTTCCTCCTGCGCCCGCTGCCCAACCACCTCTTCACCCGCGACACCTCCGCCTGGATCTACGACGGGGTGTCCATCAACGCGATGCGCTGGCCCGCCCGGCAGCGCGAGACCGTGCACTTCGAGGCGATCTACAAGCACCACCCCCTGTTCACCGGACCGGCCGCGGGCGCCTTCCACACCTGGTCGCAGGGGCAGAGCGACTACCCCTCCACCATCGAGGGCGGCGACGTCCTGGTCATCGGCAACGGCGCCGTACTCATCGGGATGAGCGAGCGGACCACCCCGCAGGCCGTGGAGATGCTGGCCCGAGGACTGTTCGCCGCCGGGTCGGCGCAGACGATCGTGGCCCTCGACATGCCCAAGCGCCGGGCCTTCATGCACCTCGACACCGTCATGACGATGGTCGACGGCGACACCTTCACCCAGTACGCGGGGCTCGGCATGCTCCGCTCGTACACCATCGAACCCGGTGTCGGCGAACACGAGCTCAAGGTCACCGACCACCCGGCGGAGCACATGCACCGCGCGATCGCCGCCGCCCTCGGCCTGGACTCCGTCCGCGTCCTGACCGCCACACAGGATGTGCATGCGGCCGAGCGGGAACAGTGGGACGACGGCTGCAACGTCCTCGCGGTGGAGCCGGGCGTGGTCGTGGCATACGAAAGGAATGTGACCACCAACACCCACCTGCGGAAACAAGGCATCGAGGTGATCGAGATCCGGGGCAGCGAGCTGGGCAGGGGGCGTGGCGGACCGCGGTGCATGAGCTGCCCGATCGAACGTGAGGCCGTATAGTGATGCGCTTCCTCGTATATGGTTTCACTGTTCGCGCGACTCCTCGTGCTCGTACAGTCCGCCCGTCGCCCCCTGGAGCGTCCCCATGACGTCATTTCTCGAAGGCCGCCACTCCCTGAAGGGCCGTCACTTCCTCAAGGAGGCCGATTTCAGCGCCGCGGAGTTCCGCGGACTGGTCGACCTCGCCGCCGAACTCAAGGCGGCCCGGAAGAACGGCACCGAAGTGCAGTGGCTGCGCGGCCGCAACATCGCGCTGATCTTCGAGAAGACGTCCACCCGCACCCGCTGCGCCTTCGAGGTCGCCGCCGCCGACCAGGGCGCGTCGACCACCTACCTCGACCCCGCGGGCTCGCAGCTCGGGCACAAGGAGTCGGCGAAGGACACCGCACGCGTACTGGGCCGGATGTTCGACGGCATCGAGTACCGGGGCGACGCCCAGGCGACCGTCGAGGAACTGGCCGCGCACGCCGGGGTGCCGGTCTTCAACGGCCTCACCGACGACTGGCACCCCACCCAGATGCTCGCCGACGTGCTCACCATGACCGAGCACAGCGACAAGCCCCTGGAGCGCATCGCCTTCGCCTACCTCGGCGACGCCCGCTTCAACATGGGCAACTCCTACCTCGTCACCGGCGCCCTCCTCGGCATGGACGTGCGCATCGTCGCCCCGCGCGCCTACTGGCCCGCCGAGGAGATCGTCGCGCAGGCCCGCAAGCTCGCCGAGGAATCCGGCGCCCGCATCACCCTCACCGAGGAGATCGACGAGGGCGTGCACGGCTCCGACTTCGTCGTCACCGACGTCTGGGTGTCCATGGGCGAGCCCAAGGAGGTCTGGGCCGAGCGCATCGAAGCCCTCGCCCCGTACGCCGTGACCATGGACGTCCTGCGCGCCACCGGCAACCCGGACGTGAAGTTCCTGCACTGCCTGCCGGCCTTCCACGACCTCGGCACCAAGGTCGGCCGCGAGATCCACGAGCAGTACGGCCTGACCTCACTCGAAGTCACCGACGAGGTCTTCGAATCCGCGCACTCCGTCGTCTTCGACGAGGCCGAGAACCGCCTGCACACCATCAAGGCAGTGCTGGTCGCGACCATGGCCGACGCCACAACTGAATAGCGATACGCCCGATTGGGTGAATATGCGATGCAATGACTACCATTGCATTGCTTGATGGGGTTCGGGCGCACCTGCCCGGACCCCATCTGCTCTGTCACCCGGGCACCAGAAAGAAGAACCACCCCATGCGACGCATCAAGTCACCCGACCTCCTCGTCGCCGAATCCGGCGCCGACCTGGAGGGCCACGGCCTGAGGCGCACCATGGGACTCTTCCAGCTCGTGTGCTTCGGCGTCGGCGCCATCGTCGGCACCGGCATCTTCGTCGGCCTCTCCGACAGCGTCGCCGAAGCCGGCCCCGCCGTCGTCGTCTCCTTCGTGCTCGCCGCGATCACCTGCGTCTTCACCGCGTTCTCGTTCGCCGAACTCGGCAGCGCGATCCCCGTCTCCGGCAGCTCCTACTCCTTCGCGTACGCCACCCTCGGCGAGCGCATCGCCTTCCTGACCGGCTGGTGCCTGCTGCTGGAGTACGGCATCTCCGTCTCGGCCGTCGCCGTCGGCTGGGGCCAGTACCTCAACGAACTCCTCGACGGCCTCATCGGCCGGCAGCTCCCCGCCGCGCTCTCCAACCCGCCCGGCGACGGCGGCGTCGTCAACATCCCCGCCGTCGTCGTCATGCTGCTCGCCGCACTGCTGCTGGTGCGCGGTGTCCGCGAGAGCGCCCGCGCCACCGCCGTGATGGCCGTCGTGAAGATCGCCGTGCTCATCCTGTTCTGCGCGATCGCCTTCACCGCGTTCAGCTCCGAGAACCTCTCGCCGTTCGCCGCGCACGGACTGATGGGCGTCACCTCCGGAGCCTCCGTCGCGTTCTTCTCGTACATCGGCTTCGACGCGATCACCACGGCCGGTGAAGAGGTCAAGAACCCGCGCCGGAACATCCCGCTCGCGATCATGATCTGCATCGGCGTGGCCACCCTGCTCTACTGCCTGGTCGCGATCGCCGCCATCGGCGCCATGTCCGCCGCCGACGTCGCCTCCCGGCCCGCCGCGCTCTCCCTGATCGTCGACAACGTCACCGGCTCCACCCTCGGCGGCGGCATCATCGCCTTCGGCGCGGTCGTCGCCATCGCCTCCGTCGTGCTCGCCGTGCTGTACGGCCAGACCCGCATCCTGATGTCGATGTCCCGCGACGGCCTCATTCCGCGGATTTTCGAACGCATCTCGCCGAAGACCTCGACACCGGTCGCCAACACCTGGATCGCCACCGCCGTGTTCGCCGTCCCGGCGGCGGTCGTCCCGCTCGACGTCGTCATGAACCTCACGACCATCGGCACCCTCGCCGTCATGGCCGTCGTCAACATCGCGGTCATCGCACTGCGCCGCCGCAACCCGGACCTCCAGCGATCCTTCCGGGTGCCGCTCTTCCCCGCCCTGCCTGTGCTGGGCGTGCTGTTCTGCCTCTACCTGATCTACGGAACGGGCTGGCGGACATGGCTCCAGTTCGGCGCGTTCCTGCTCGTCGGGTCGCTGGTGTACGCCCTCTACGGGCGCCGGCACTCGCGGCTCGGGGCGGCGCAGGACCGGGGCGCGGTGGGGGAGCGGACCTAGCGGGGGCGTTCACGGGGCGGGCTTCGGGGGTCAGTGCGGCGCGGGGAGACGGAACCAGACCGCCTTGCCCGAATCCGTACGCCGGTGTCCGCAGTCCGAGCTGAGCGTACGGATCAACAGCAGACCGCGACCGTGCTCCTGCCAGGGGTCGGGGCACTGATCGGCCTCGGAGGACTCCAGGTTGCCCGGCGGCCCCGGGTCGCCGTCGTGCACCTCGACCTGGCACCCCGTCGGCAGCAGCTCCACCACCAGCTCGATCGGGGCGGAGCCGCTGGTGTGCTCGACGGCGTTCGCCACGAGTTCGGCGGTCAGCAGCTCGGCCGTGTCGCTGTCCGCGGCCGGAGCCTCCAATTCCGCCAACGCCGTACGGATCAGGGCACGGGCCATCGGCACCGCGGCCGGTGAGTGCGGCAGCTCGATGCGCCAGGAGGTGGGGCGGCCGGGCGCGGAGCCGGAGGGAGGACCAGAGGCAGGGGGCAAGGCGTCGTCCGTTCGGGAAGCAGATTTCCTGCGTTCAACGGTACGAAGCGAAAGGCTGTTCCAGTAGGGCCGCTCGCCGTCAATGGTTGGGACCTGCGCCACAGTCCTTCGGGACCATGGGGGTGAGCCGGTCTATGCAACCGTCTCGCAGGTGTTCGGGAGTGCTGCCCAGTACGGCTTTATCGCGTACTCGTGACGGGAGTCACAGGCCGGTGATAGCTTCGAAGAACTGGCACCGGCACCGGGAGGCTGCGCCCATGAGCCCGTTCCTCAGCTCCGCCCAGCGCACCGAGAAGTGGCGCCACCTGCGGCTGGCCCTCGACGAAGGAGTCGCGACCGTCACCCTCGCCCGCCCGGACAAGCTGAACGCGCTGACCTTCGGCGCGTACGCCGACCTGCGCGACCTCCTCGCCGAACTCGCCCGGGAACGTTCCGTGCGCGCACTGGTGCTGGCGGGGGAGGGGCGCGGGTTCTGCTCGGGCGGTGACGTGGACGAGATCATCGGGGCGACGCTGTCCATGGACACCGGGCAGCTCCTCGACTTCAACCGGATGACGGGGCAGGTCGTACGGGCCCTGCGGGAATGCCCATTCCCGGTGATCGCCGCCGTGCACGGGGTGGCGGCCGGCGCGGGAGCGGTCCTCGCGCTCGCGGCGGACTTCCGGATCGCCGACCCGACGGCCAAGTTCGCCTTCCTCTTCACCAAGGTCGGGCTGTCCGGCGGCGACATGGGCGCCGCCTATCTGCTGCCGCGGGTCGTCGGACTCGGCCACGCCACCCGGCTGCTGATGCTCGGTGAACCGGTGCGTGCGCCGGAGGCCGAGCGGATCGGGCTGCTCAGCGAGCTGACCGAGGAGGGACAGGCCGACCGCCGCGCCGCCGCACTGGCCAGGCGGCTCGCCGACGGTCCCGCCCTCGCGCACGCCCAGACCAAGGCCCTGCTCACCGCCGAACTCGACATGCCGCTCGCCGCCGCCGTCGAGCTGGACGCCGCCACCCAGGCGCTGCTGATGAACGGGGAGGACTACGCCGAGTTCCACGCCGCGTTCACGGAGAAGCGGGCGCCGAAGTGGCGGGGGCGCTGACGGTGACCACTTCCTCCGGGGGCCCCCTCCCCCCCTCCCCCCGCCCCCCCACCCCCTCCGCCCTCCCACCCACCCCAGCCCCCGCCCCCACCCCCCACCCCCCGCTCCGTGTCGCCGTCATCGGCGGCGGGCCCGGCGGGCTCTACGCCGCCGCGCTGCTCAAGCGGCTCGATCCGGCCCGTGCGGTCACCGTCTGGGAGCGGGGCGCTCCCGACGACACCTTCGGGTTCGGCGTCGTCCTGTCCGACGAGACGCTCGGCGGCATCGAGCACGCCGACCCCGAGGTGTACCGGGCGCTCACCGCCGAGTTCGTCCGGTGGGACGACATCGACGTCGTGCACCGCGGCCGCCGCCTCACCTCCGGCGGGCACGGCTTCGCCGCTCTCGGCCGGCGCAGGCTGCTGGAGGTCCTGCACGCCCGCTGCCGTTCGCTCGGCGTCGAGCTCCGCATCCGTACCGAGGCCCCGCCCGCCGCCGAACTGGCCACCGCGTACGACCTGGTGATCGCCGCCGACGGGGTGCACAGCCTCACCCGGCAGGCCCACGCCGACGTGTTCGGACCCCGCATCACCTCCCACCGCTGCCGGTACATCTGGCTCGCCGCCGACTTCGCCTTCGACGCGTTCCGTTTCGAGATCGCGGAGACCGAGCACGGGGTGATGCAACTGCACGGCTACCCCTATGCGAAGGACGCCTCGACCGTCATCGTCGAGATGCGCGAGGAGGTCTGGCGGGCCGCCGGGCTCGACACCTGTGACGAGGCCGCGTCCGTCGAACGCTGCGCCAAGCTTTTCGCCGACGCCCTCGGCGGCCGTCCCCTCAGGGGCAACAACTCCTCCTGGATCGCTTTCCGCACGGTCGTCAACGACCGGTGGTCGTACGGCAACACCGTTCTGCTCGGCGACGCCGCCCACACCGCCCACTTCTCCATCGGCTCCGGCACCAAGCTCGCCGTCGAGGACGCCCTCGCCCTCGCCGCCTGCATCGAGGAACAGCCCGACCTGCCGACCGCGCTCGCCGCCTACGAGGCCGAGCGCCGGCCCGTCGTCACCTCGACGCAGCGGGCGGCGGCCGCCAGCCTGCGCTGGTTCGAGGACCTGTCCGGATACGTCCACCAGCCGCCCCGGCAGTTCGCGTTCAACCTCCTCACCCGCAGCCGTCGGGTCACCCACGACAACCTGCGTCTGCGCGACAGCGCCTTCACCGAGGCCGTCGCGGCGGACTTCGGCTGTCCCTCGCCCGGTACCCCACCGATGTTCACCCCCTTCCGGCTCCGCGAACTGACCCTGCGCAACCGTGTCGTCGTCTCACCCATGGACATGTACTCCGCCGAGAACGGCGTCCCCGGCGACTTCCACCTCGTCCACCTCGGCTCCCGCGCCCTCGGCGGCGCCGGACTCGTCATGACCGAGATGGTCTGCGTCAGCCCCGAGGGCCGCATCACCCCCGGCTGCACCGGGCTCTACACCCCCGAACAGGCCACCGCCTGGCGGCGGATCACCGACTTCGTGCACCGGCAGAGCCCCGGCACCGCCATCGGCGTCCAGCTCGGCCACTCCGGGCGCAAGGGCTCCACCAAGCTGATGTGGGACGGCATCGACCAGCCGCTCGACGCCACCGACACCGAGACCAACTGGCCCCTGGTCGCGCCCTCCCCGCTGCCCTACCGGCCCGGCGTCAACCAGGTCCCGGCCCAGCTCGACCGCTCCGGCCTCATCGACATCCGCGAACAGTTCGCCGCCTCCGCCCGGCGCGCCGTCCGTTGCGGCTTCGACCTCCTCGAACTCCACTGCGCCCACGGCTACCTGCTCTCCGGTTTCCTCTCCCCTCTCACCAACCGGCGCACCGATGCCTACGGCGGAAGCCTCGCCCGCCGCCTCCGCTTCCCCCTCGAAGTCTTCGACGCCGTCCGGGGCGTCTGGCCCGACGGCAAACCCATGACCGTCCGCATCTCCGCCACCGACTGGGCCGAGGGCGGCACCACCGAGGAGGAGGCCGTCGAGATCGCCCGCGCCTTCGCCGAGCACGGCGCCGACGCCATCGACGTCTCCACCGGCCAGGTCGTCCCCGACGAGGCCCCCGAGTTCGGCCGCTCCTACCAGACGCCCTACGCCGACCGCATCCGCAACGCCCTCGGTGTACCGGTGATCGCCGTCGGCGCGATCTCCTCCTGGGACGACGTCAACTCCCTCCTCCTCGCGGGCCGCGCCGACCTCTGCGCCCTCGCCCGGCCCCACCTCTACGACCCCCACTGGACCCTGCACGCCGCCGCCGAACAGGACTACTCCGGCCCCGGCGCCCCCTGGCCCCCGCCCTACCGGGCCGGCAGCCGCAAGCCGCCGACCGGCCGCACCGACGGCCCCAAACCCCGCCTCAGCCTGCACGCACCCCCGGGGCCGCCCAGTCCGCGGCGGGCCCGTCCGGCACCGTGAGGACCACCCGCGTCGACACCTCCTCGAAGCCGAGCCGCTGATACATCCGGTTGCTGACGGGGTTCGCCGTGTCCGCGAACAGCAGCACCTCCTCGGCCCCGGCCGCCACGGCGGCCGCGCTCAGGTCCGCCGTGACTGCCGCCGCGTAGCCGTTCCCGCGCAGCGCGGGCGGGGTGTAGACCAGGGACAGCCGCACCGTGCCCTCGGCGGGGAGCGTGACGCCGGCCATCGACACCGGTGTGCCCCCGGGGTCCTCCCACACGCGCAGGCCCCCGTGCCGCACCCGCTCGTCGACGACGGCCTCCGCGCGGTTCCCGGGCTGCCCCGTGTCCGCGGCGAACGCCCGCACCCACTCCACCAGGACCTCGCGGTCCTCCCGGGTCGCGCGCCGGGCCCGCCCCGCGGGCAGCCGGGGCGGCGGCACCAACTCGGCCAGCCGGTACAGCCGGTGCTCGACCCCGCGCCGCAGGCCACCGGACCCCGCACCGGCCGACTCCGTCCAGGCCGCGGCCGCTTCCGCCGCAGCCTCGCTCTCCACGTGCAGGCCGGTGACATCGCGGCCGCCCGGGGCCGCGCCGTCGCCCAGCGCCCGTACCAGCGGGCGGACCGCGTCCCGGGGCACGGCACTCAGCAGCACCGGCTCCGGCGGGGTCCATATCAGCGCCCCGTCCACGACTCCGTCGGCCGGACGCCGCCACCAGCCGAAGAGCGGCGGCTCCTCGCCGTAGGCGTCCATTCCCCGCCGGACCAGCGTCGCCGACACCGTCAGCAGCAGCGTGTCACGCACCGGCCGGGACGCCAGCGACTCATGCGCCGCGTCGAGGAACTCCTTGAGGTCTTCCGTGAAAGTCCAGGTCATGCCTCATCATGCGCAGGCCGTCGAGAAGCGTGCGCGTGGATGTCCACAGGCGTCGACGTTTGTCATACAAAGGGGGCTTTCGGTTCCGTGGGGTCCCGCACTCCCCGCACGAACCGCGCCCCGGTGTCCCGCAACCGGGCATGCAGCTCCGCGAACACCTGCGCCGACCGTCCCCCGGGCCAGTCCTGCGGCAGCAGTTCGGCCGGCAGACCGGGGTCCGTGTAGGGCAGCCGCCGCCAGGAGTCGAGCGCCAACAGGTAGTCCCGGTAGGCCCGCTCCGGTTCGGGCACGTCCGAGGCCGCCCCCGCCTCCCACCTGCGCAGCACCGGCTCGTGCCGCTCCAGGAACGCATGGTGCAGGCCGGCGATCTCCGGCAGGTCCCACCACCGCGCCACCGAGTCCCGCGTCGCCGCGAACCCCAGGTGATCGCCCCGGAACAGCTCCACGTACTCGGCGAGCTGCAGCCGCCGCAGCGTGTGCCGCGTCTCCTCGTACAGGCCGCCGGGCGCGATCCACACCCCCGGCGCCGCCGTCCCGAAACCCAGCCGTGCCAGCCGCGAACGCAGTACGTGCCGCTTGGCGCGCTCGGCCTCCGGCACGGAGAACACCGCCAGCACCCACCCGTCCGCCAGGCGGGGCCGCGTACCGGCGTAAATGCGGCGGTCCCCGTCGTCCAGCAGTTGGCGGGCGTCGCCGGACAGCGCGTATCCAGCCGCGCCCTCGGGCGTGCGCGCCGCCTCCAGCAGCCCGCGCCTCTTCAGGCGCGAGACCGCCGACCGCACGGACGGCGCGTCCACCCCCACCGCCGCGAGCAGCCGGATCAGCGCCGCGACGGGCAGCGGCCCGTCACCGGAGCCGGGCCCGGCGCCGTCACGCCCGTAGGCGCCGTACAGCGTGATGATCAGTGAGCGAGGAGCGTGCGGGTCAGCCACGCGATCACTGTACGGTCCCGGGGTCGCCCGGAAGCCCGGCGCCCGGGTCCTCCGGAGGTCCGGCCCACGGCACGGCGGCGACGGGTGCGGCCCCGACCGCGTCCCGCAGCCGGAAGCGCTGGAGCTTGCCCGTGGGGGTGCGCGGCAGCACGTCCAGGAAGACGAACTCGCGCGGGCACTTGTACGGCACCAGCTCCCCCTGCACGAAGTCCCGCAGCCGCGCCGCCGTCTCCTCGCCGCGCGCCGTTCCCGCCCGCAGCACCGCGTACGCGACGACCACCTGCCCGCGCAGTTCGTCGGCCCGGCCGACCACCGCCGCCTCCAGGACGTCGGGGTGGCGCAGCAGCGCGTCCTCGACCTCGGGGCCCGCGATGTTGCACCCGGCGGAGACGATCATGTCGTCCGCGCGTGCCACATAGCGGAAGTAGCCCTCCGCGTCGCGCACGTAGGTGTCGCCGGTGAGGTTCCAGCCGTGCCGTACGTACACCCGCTGGCGCTCGTCCGCGAGATAGCGGCAGCCCACCGGGCCGCGCACCGCGAGCAGCCCGGGTTCGCCGTCCGGCACCTCGTGCCCGTCCGCGTCCAGCACGCGTGCCTGCCAGCCCGGCACCGGCTTCCCGGTGGTGCCGGGACGGATGTCGTCGTCCGCCGCGGAGATGAAGATGTGCAGGAGTTCGGTCGCGCCGATGCCGTTGATGATGCGCACGCCCGTCCGCTCGTACCAGCCCTGCCAGGTCGCCGACGGAAGGTTCTCGCCCGCCGACACGCACCGGCGCAGCGCGCTCAGATCGTGCTTGGCCTTCGGGTCCGCCAGCGCGTCCAGCATGATCCGGTACGCGGTCGGCGCGGTGAACAGCACCGACACCCGGTGCTCGGCCAGCGCCGGCAGCAGCTCGCGCGGCCCGGCCTGTTCCAGCAGCAGAGTGGAGGCGCCCACCCGCAGGGGGAAGACCACCAGACCGCCGAGCCCGAAGGTGAAGCCGAGCGGCGGGCTCCCCGCGAACACGTCGTCCGGCTCCGGGCGCAGTACGTACCGCGCGAAGGTGTCCGCGATCGCCAGCACGTCGCGGTGGAAGTGCATGCACCCCTTGGGGCGGCCCGTCGTTCCCGAGGTGAACGCGATCAGCGCCACGTCGTCCGCCGACGTGGCGACCGCCTCGTACCGTGCCGGTTTGATCGCCGCCTGCCGCACCAGATCGTCCGGCGCGTCCCCGGCGAACGCCGTGATCCGCAGCCCCGGCACCTGTGCCTTCGTCAGGTCGTCCATCGCCCGTACGTCGCACAGGGCATGGCTGACCTGCACCATCTCGCAGATCGTGGCCAGCTCGGGGGCCCGCTGCTGTGCCAGTACGGTGACCGCCACCGCACCCGCCTTCATCACGGCGAGCCAGCAGGCCACCAGCCAGGGCGTGCTCGGGCCGCGCAGCAGGACACGGTTGCCCGGCACGATCCCCAGGTCGTCGGTGAGCACGTGCGCGATCTGGTCGGTGTGCTCGCGCAGTTCGCCGTACGACCAGACCTCGCCGTCGAGGGTGCGCAGGGCGGGCCGGTCCGACCGGAACTCCTCCAGCGGGCGGTCGACCAGCTCGGCGCCGCAGTTGAGCCGTGCGGGGTACTGGAGTTCCGGCAGCTCGAAGAGGAGCTCCGGCCACTGCTCGACGGGCGGCAGATGGTCGCGCGGAAAGGTGTCGGTGTGGGCCGAGGGGTGCAGCTCCATGGCCATGACGGGTTGGCCCCCTTGCAGCGAGCAGTCCGGGTTGCGGCTGACGGTCTGACGGGTGGGTGGTCCTGCCGTGCGGTGGTACGGATGCGGTGGGGCGGTGTTTCGCCGGGTGGAACGAGGCGGGGTGCGAGGCGCTCGGTGCGGAATGCCGGTGGCGCGGTGCGAGAGGCGGAGTGGCGGAATGCCGGTGGCACGGTGCGGAGTGCGGGAGACGGAATGCCGGTGGCGCGGTGCGGGGTGAGCGTGCCGGTGGCGCACGGGTGCGGGCGGTCGCCTGTGGTACGGGCCCTCCCGAGCGTATCGTGACCGTGACGACAGTCAACGGTCCGCGATAAACGCGGTGTGCGCGAGCTGAGAGGGGCCGCAGATGCCCGGATTCGCCCTGGAACCGCAGCAGTACGAGTGGTGCGAGGAACTGCGCGCGCTCGCCACGGACCGCCTGCGCCCGCTCGCCGAGAAGGGCGAGCCGGGCCGCCTGAACCGCCCGCTGATCGCCGCCCTCGGCGAACTCGGCCTGCTGGAGCGACTGTTCTCCGCCGGCGCGCTCGACCTCTGCCTCATGCGGGAGTCCCTCGCCCACGGCTGCACGGAGGCGGAGACGGCCCTCGCGCTCCAGGGGCTCGGCGCCTCCCCGGTCGCCCGCGCGGGCACCGACGCACAGCGCGAACGCTGGCTGCCGGGGGTGCGGGAGGGCCGCATCGTCGCCGGATTCGCGCTGAGCGAGCCGGGCGCCGGCTCGGACGCGGCGGCCCTGGACCTGCGGGCCGAGCCGGCGGCCGGTGCCGAGGGGAAGGGCGGCGGCTGGCTCCTGACCGGCGAGAAGTGCTGGATCTCCAACGCCCCCCACGCCGACTTCTACACCGTCTTCGCCCGTACGACACCGGGTGCGGGCGCGCGCGGCATCACCGCGTTCCTGGTGCCCGCCGACCGCCCCGGACTCACCGGCACCGCGCTCGACATGCTCTCCCCGCACCCCATCGGCGCGCTCGCCCTCGATCGCGTGCACGTGACGCCCGAGGACGTCATCGGCGTGCCGGACAAGGGATTCCGGGTCGCCATGGACACCCTGAACCTCTTCCGCCCCAGCGTGGGCGCGTTCGCGGTCGGCATGGCGCAGGCCGCGCTCGACGCCACGCTCGCGCACACCGCCACCCGCACCGCCTTCGGCGGGCCCCTGAAGCACCTCCAGTCCGTCGCCCACCAGGTCGCCGAGATGGCCACCCGCACCGAGGCCGCCCGGCTGCTCGTCTACGCGGCCGCCGCCGCGTACGACAGGAACGAACCGGGCGTGCCCAGGAGTTCCGCCATGGCGAAACTCTTCGCCACCGAGACCGCCCAGTACGTCGTGGACGCCGCCGTCCAACTGCACGGCGCGCGCGCCCTCCAGCGCGGCCACCTGCTGGAACACCTCTACCGGGAGGTGCGCGCACCCCGCATCTACGAGGGCGCCACCGAGGTTCAGCGCACCATCATCGCGAAGGAGCTGTACGCATGACGCACCCCTCCGGCCCCTCCGCCGGGCATCTCAGGCGACACAACCCCGCCGAACTCTCCCCGCCCCACGGCTTCTCGCACGCCGTCAGCGTCGCCGCCACCGGTTCCCGGCTGGTGTTCCTCGCCGGGCAGACCGCCCTCGACGGGGCGGGCACGGTGGTCGGCGAGACACTGGTCGACCAGTTCGAGACGGCCCTCACCAATCTGCTGACCGCCCTCGCCGACGCCGGGGGCGCCCCCGCCGACCTGGTCCGGGTGACCGTCTACGCCACCGATGTCGCCGACTACCGGGAGCACGCCCCCGAACTCGGGCGCGTCTGGCGGCGGTTGGCCGGACGCGACTATCCCGCCATGGCCGTGATCGGCGCGGTGCGGCTGTGGGACGCACAAGCGCTCGTGGAGCTGGACGGCATCGCCGTGCTGCCCGGCGCCGAGGGGGCCGAGGGAACCCGCGCGGTCTGAGGGGGAGTCGGGCGCCAGGGGGCACAAGGGCCCTTGGCACCCTCGGTGTTGTGTGACATATTACTGACGTGTTCACGAGACGCCCCTTTGATGTTGTCGTCGTCGGAGCCGGAGTGGTCGGCGCGGCCTGCGCCTTCTACGCCGCCCGCTCCGGCCTGAGCGTCGTCGTCGTCGACAGCGGCCCCGTCGCGGGCGGCACGACCGGCGCGGGCGAGGGCAACCTGCTCGTCTCCGACAAGGAGCCGGGACCCGAACTCGACCTCGCGCTGCTGTCCACAAGACTGTGGCGCGAGCTGGCCGAGGAATTCCCCGGGCGGATCGAGTACGAGCCCAAGGGCGGCCTCGTCGTCGCCGTCACACAACCGGGGCTCGCCGCCCTGCGCACCTTCGCCACCGCCCAGCGCGAAAGCGGTGTGACCTGCGAGGACGTCGGCTCCCTGCACGACCTCGAACCCCATCTCGCCCCCGGCCTCGCCGGTGGCGCGCACTACCCGCAGGACGCCCAGGTCCAGCCCGCGCTCGCCGCCGCCCACCTGCTCAGGGCCTCCGGGGCACAGCTCAGGCTGGGCGAGGAGGTCACGGCCGTCCTGCGCGGCCCCGACGGTGCGGTACGCGGTGTGCGCACCCCGCGCGGGGAGATCCTCGCCCCGGCCGTCGTCAACGCCGCCGGGACCTGGGGCGGCCGGATCGCCGCCCTCGCCGGGGCCGAGCTGCCGGTGCTGCCCCGGCGGGGCTTCGTCCTGGTCACCGAGCCGCTGCCACGTGTCGTACGGCGCAAGGTGTACGCGGCCGACTACGTCGCCGACGTGGCCAGCGGGTCCGCCGCGCTCCAGACCTCGGCCGTGGTGGAGGGCACCGCCGCCGGTCCCGTGCTCATCGGGGCGAGCCGGGAGCGGGTCGGGTTCGACCGCTCGCTGTCGGTGGAAGTGCTGCGCAGGCTGGCGCGGCAGGCGGGGGAGCTGTTCCCGGTGCTGAAGGGGGTGCGGGTGATGCGGACGTATCACGGGTTCCGGCCGTACCTGCCGGACCACCTCCCGGCGATCGGCGCGGACGCGCGCGTACCCGGCCTCTTCCAGGCGTGCGGGCACGAGGGCGCGGGGGTCGGGCTGGCGCCCGCGACCGGGCTGTTCGTGGCGCGGGCGCTCGCGGGCGAGACACCGGAACTGGCGCGGGCCTTCCGGCCGGAGAGGTTCGGGGTGGGAGCGGGGGCCGGTGCGGGCGCGAACGCGGGGGCGGAGTGACGGCGGGTGTGGGGTGACGGTCGCGGGTGGGGCGACGGCGGGGGTGGGCGGCCGGCGGTCAGGGTCCGCGCCGCTCCGGATGCCCCGCTGCACCCACCGCGTCCCGCCCTCACCGCCCCGCCCCCGGCGCTTCGCCCGCCGTCCCCCGCCGACCGAAAGGCTGGACATGACCACCCGCGACCACCGCCCCCGCAGCACGCACCGCACCCCTCTCGGCCTCGCCGACGCGGCCCCCGGGCCCGCCTTCGAGATCACCCTCGACGGCCGCCCCCTTCCCGCCCTCCCCGGGCAGAGCGTCGCCGCAGCCCTCTGGGCCGCCGGGATCCTGTCCTGGCGCACCACCCGCCGCGACGGGCGGCCCCGCGGGGCCTTCTGCGGAATCGGCTCCTGCTACGACTGCCTCGCCACCGTCAACTCCCGCCCCAACCAACGCGCTTGTCTCGTCCCGGCCCGCCCGGGAGACGCCGTCACCACCCAGGAAGGAACCGGACGTGCCGACCTCGCCGTCTGACGACGCCGTCCCAGCCGCCCCGCGCGCCGACGACCCGTCCGCCGGTGCTCCGCACAGCGGCGCCCCGTACGACAGCGCTTCGCGCGACAGCTCCCCGTACACCGGTACCCCGTACGATCTCGCCGTCGTCGGGGCCGGCCCCGCCGGGCTGGCGGCCGCCGTCGCCGCGGGGCGGCTCGGCCTGCGGGTGGCCCTGCTGGACTCCGCCGCCCGCACCGGCGGCCAGTTCTACCGGCATCCCGCCCCCGGCCTGAACGCCCGCCGCCCCCAGGCCCTGCACCACGCCTGGCAGGCGTACGCCGGCCGGGCACGGCGGCTGGCGGCGCTCATCGCCGCAGGACGCGTCGCCCACCTCGCCGAACACCACGTCTGGGCCGTCACCGGCGCGGTGGGGGAGTGGTCGGTGCACACCGCCCTCGGCCCCGACGGGGCAGGGGAACGCCGTACCGTACGGGCCGCCAAACTCCTGCTCGCCACCGGGGCCCACGAACGCCAGCTCCCCTTCCCCGGCTGGACCCTGCCCGGCGTCGTCGGAGCCGGTGGCGCGCAGGCCGTGCTCAAGGCCGGGCTCGTCCTGCCCGGACGCCGGATCGTCGTCGCCGGGAGCGGGCCGCTGCTGCTCGCCGTGGCCGGTTCGCTCGCCGCCGCCGGGGCGGAGGTGCCGGCGGTCGTCGAGGCGAGCGGTTACGTCGGGTACGCCCGCCGTCCCGGAGCCCTCGCCGCCAACCCCGGCAAGCTCGCCGAAGGGGCGGTGCACGGCATCGGACTCCTCCGGCACCGCATCCCCGTGCGCACACGTGCCGCCGTCACCGAAGTGCACGGCAAGGACCGCGTCGAGGCCGTCACCGTCATGCGCCTCGACCGCGACTGGCGGCCCGTCCCCGGCACCGGGAAGCAGATTGCCTGCGACGCCCTCGCCGTCGGGCACGGCCTCGTCCCGCAGCTCGAACCCGCCACCGGAATCGGCTGCGCCACCCGCCTGACGCCCGACGGCACCCACGCCCTGGTCGTCGACGAGCGGCAGCGCACCACCGTCCCCGGCATCTGGACGGCGGGTGAGACCGGAGGAGTCGGCGGGGCCGAACTGGCGATTTTGGAAGGTGAGTTGGCCGCCCTCGACATCGCCGGCAGGCAGGGACCCGGACGGGAGTCCCGCGCCCGGCGCCGCGACCGGCTGCGCCGCTTCGCCGACGCCATGGCCGTGGCGCACGCCCCCCGCCCCGGCTGGACCGCCTGGCTCGGCGACGACACCGACGTCTGCCGCTGCGAGGAAGTCACCGCGGGCGAGGTGCGGGAGGCCGTCGGGGAACTCGGGGCACGGGACGCCCGTACCGTCAAACTCCTCACCCGCGCCGGAATGGGCTGGTGCCAGGGCCGGATGTGCGGCCCCGCCGTCGACTGCCTGACGGGCGGCGCGGGCGGCGCCGCCCCGCGCCGCCCGCTCGCCTGCCCCGTCACGCTGGAACGACTGGCGGAAGGCTGACCGGGGCAACGCGGCATCGTCGCGGGCCAGTTCGCGCCCGGGCCCTCTTGCCGGATCCATCCGCATCTCAATAAAATGTCACACCTCGCACTAGGGAGACCCCGCATGAGCGACACGAACGAGACCGCTGAGGCCCGCCGCCCCTGGCGCGGCATCATGGTCGCCACCACCCTCCCCTTCCACGACGACCTCACCGTCGACTACGACACCTACGCCGCCCAGGTCGCCCGCCTCCTGGCGGCCGGCTGCGACGGCGTGGTGCCCAACGGCTCCCTCGGCGAGTACCAGACCCTCACCGACGAGGAGCGCGCCCGCGTCGTCAAGACCGCCGTCGAGGTCGCGGGCGGCGACCGCGTCATGCCCGGCGTCGCCGCGTACGGCAGCGCCGAAGCCCTGCGCTGGGCCGAGCAGGCCGCCGGACTGGGCTGCGGCTCCGTCCTCCTCCTGCCGCCCAACGCCTTCCGCGCCGAGGAGAGCGCCGTACGCGCCCACTACGCCGAGGTCGCCCGCGCGGGCGTGCCCGTCGTCGCGTACAACAACCCGTACGACACCAAGGTCGACCTGACCCCGCAGCTCCTGGCCGACCTGCACGCCGACGGCAGCATCGTCGCCGTCAAGGAGTTCAGCGGCGACGTGCGCCGTGCCTACGAGACAGCCGAACTAGCCCCCGAACTGGACCTGTTGGTCGGTGCGGACGACGTGCTGCTGGAACTCGCCCTGGCCGGCGCCGTCGGCTGGATCGCCGGCTACCCCAACGCCCTCCCCGACGCCTCCGTCGCCCTCTACCGGGCCGCCGTCGCCCAGGACCTGGAGACCGCGCTGCCCCTCTACCGCGCCCTGCACCCACTGCTGCGGCTCGACTCCAAGACCGAGTTCGTCCAGTCCATCAAGCTCTCCATGGACCTCGCGGGCGAGCGCGGCGGCCCCACCCGCCCGCCGCGCTTCGCGCTCCCCGAGGAGCAGGCGTCGGTCGTGCGCTCCGTCACCGAGAAGCTCCTCGCCGACGGCCACCGCTGAGCCCGCGTCCCACAACACGCCGACCAGGAGGCCCAGTTGCGCACCCGCCACGTCTTCCACGCCGTCGACTCCCACACCGAGGGCATGCCCACCCGCGTCATCACCGGCGGCGTCGGCACCCTCCCCGGCGCCACCATGGCCGAGCGCCGGCTGTACTTCGCCGAGCACCGCGACGCCGTCCGCACGCTCCTGATGTACGAGCCGCGCGGCCACGCCTCCATGAGCGGCGCCGTCCTCCAGCCGCCGACCCGCCCCGACGCGGACTTCGGCGTCCTGTTCATCGAGGTCTCCGGCTACCTCCCGATGTGCGGCCACGGCACCATCGGCGTGGCCACCGTCCTCGTCGAGACCGGCATGATCGAGGTCCGGGAGCCCGTCACCACGGTCCGCCTCGACACCCCGGCGGGCCTCGTCACCGTCGACGTCCAGGTCGAGGACGGGGCGGCGAAAGGCGTCACCCTCACCAACGTCCCCGCCTTCTGCGTCGCCCTCGACCGCAAGATCGAGGTCCCCCGACTGGGCACCGTCACCTACGACATGGCGTACGGCGGGAACTTCTACGCCTTCGTCCAGCTCGACGCGGTCGGCCTCCCCTTCGACCGGGCCCGCAAGGACGACATCCTCGCCGCGGGCCTCGCCCTGATGGACGCCGTCAACGCCGACGCGGACCACCGCCCCGTCCATCCGGAGGACGACCGCATCGCCGGCCTCAAGCACGTCTACTTCGCCGCCCCCGGCTCCGACGCCACCCGCTCCCGGCACGCGATGGCCATCCACCCGGGCTGGTTCGACCGCTCGCCCTGCGGCACCGGCACCTCCGCCCGCATGGCCCAGCTCCACGCCCGCGGCGAACTCCCGGTCGGCCGCGACTTCGTCAACGAGTCCTTCATCGGTACGGAGTTCACCGGCCGCCTCATCGGAACGGCCACCGTCGGCGGCCTGCCCGCGGTCGTGCCCACCGTCACCGGACGGGCCTGGATCACCGGCACCGCGCAGTACTTCCTCGACCCGACGGACCCGTTCCCCGGCGGGTTCCTCCTGTGACGGGCGCCCTCGGCCACTCGTGCGCCGACTCCCACCACCCGGCGCACCCCGTCGACCGGACCGCCGACCGCGCAACGTGACATTGTACGCTGGCGGTCCGCAGCAACACGGAGGACCGCCATGGGTGAACTCAAGCAGCAGCGCCACCTGATCACCGCACAGGAACGACTCCGCGACCAGGTGGCGAACGCCCTGCGCGCAGCCCTGATAGCGGGCGAACTGCGGCCGGGCTCCGTGTACTCGGCGCCGGGTCTCGCCGCCGACTTCGGCGTCTCCGCAACGCCGGTGCGCGAGGCCATGCTCGACCTGGCGCGCGAGGGGCTGGTGGAGCCCGTGCGCAACAAGGGCTTCCGGATCACCGAGGTGAGCGAGCGCGACCTCGACCAGTACACCGAGATCCGCGCGCTGATCGAGGTGCCGGTGGTCGGCAAGGTCACCAGGACCGCCGCCCGGGAGGAACTGGAGGCGCTGCGTCCGGTCGCCGAGGAGATCGTGGCCTCGGCCCGCAAGCACGACCTGATCGGCTACCTGGAGGCCGACCGGCGCTTCCACCTGACGCTTCTGGGGCTCGCGGGGAACGAGAGGCTGGTGGAGACAGTGGGGGACCTGCGGAAGCGGTCGCGTCTGTACGGCCTGACCCGGCTCGACGAGCGCAATGAACTGCTGCCCTCGGCCGAGGAGCACGTGGAGCTGCTGGACCTGATGCTGACCGGCGACGCCGAGGCCGCGGAGGCGTGCATGGCGAGGCACCTGGGGCACGTGCGGTCGCTGTGGGCGCAGGCCAGGGACGAACCCGTGGAGCCGAGGCAGCCGGCGGCGCGGAAGCTCGGGGTGCGCTAGCGCGGTTCTGGTGGCGGGGGGAGGGGCGGCGTACCAGGATGGGAGGTCCATCCTGGTACGCCGCCCCGTCCGTGGCGGGCGGCGGCCCGCGCAGCGGAGGAGATTCCCGTGGAGTGGACCCTCGAAGTGGTCATGGTTCCGGTGACGGACGTCGACCGGGCGAAGGACTTCTACGCCGACAGGTGCGGATTCAAGGTCGACCTCGACATGAAGTTCAGTGAGACGGCACGGGTCGTGCAGCTCACACCGGCGGGGTCGCGGTGTTCGATCGTCCTGACGGAGGGAATGGCGCCGCCGGCGGAGTGGGCGACGGAGGCGGAGCCCGGTTCGCTCCAGGGGATGCAGTTGTGCGTGGCGGATGTGGAGGCGGGGCGGGAGGAGCTGGCGGGGCGGGGCGTGGACATCAGCCCGGTGATGCACTACGGGGAGAGGGGATGGGAGGAGGGGAAGGGGGAGACGTGGAACTCCTGGGCCTACTTCCGCGACCCGGACGGGAACGGGTGGGTCGTCCAGGAGGCCCCGTCCCCACTCGGGGAGCGCTAGCCGACGGGGTGGGGGGGGCTGCGCCCACCGGGAGAAGAGGGGGTGGGGGAAAAGGGGGCGCCCCCGTTCCCCCCCCCGAACAAGGAAGCGTCAGGGCAGGAGCGAGGACATCCATTCCTCCACCGCGTCCGGCTCCCGCGGCAGAGCCGACGACATCACCCGCGCCCCCTCCGCCGTGATGACCACATCGTCCTCGATCCGCACGCCGACCCCCCTCAGCTCCACCGGCAACGTCTCGTCGTCCGGCTGGAGGTAGAGCCCGGGCTCCACCGTGAGGACCTGTCCCTCCTCCAGGACCCCGTCCAGGTACCGCGTGGCCCTCGCATGCGCGCAGTCGTGCACGTCGAGTCCCAGCATGTGCCCCGAACTACACAGCGAGTACCTCCGGTGCAGCCCGCTGTCGGCCCGCAGCGACTCCTCCGGCGGGACCCGCAGCACGCCCCACTCGTGCAGCCCCTCCGCCAGCACCCGCGAGCACGCCCGGTGGAAGTCCCGGAAGCCCGCCCCCGGCTTCAGCGCCGCGATCCCCGCGTTCTGCGCGGCCAGCACCAGCTCGTACACCTGCCGCTGCACCGGTGAGAAGCGCCCGGACAGGGGGAACGTGCGCGTGATGTCGGAGGTGTAGAGGCTGTCGACCTCCACCCCCGCGTCCAGCAGCAGCAGTTCGTCCCGGTTCAGGGCGCCGTCGTTGCGTATCCAGTGCAGGACGCAGGCGTGCGCGCCGGACGCGGCGATGGTGTCGTACCCGGTCCCGTTGCCGTCCGCGCGGGCCCGCAGGTTGAAGACGCCCTCGATCCACCGCTCGCCGCGCGGGTGCGCCAGGGCCGTCGGCAGTGACCGTACGACGTCCTCGAAGCCGGCCACCGTGTGGTCGACCGCCCGCTGGATCTCGCCCACCTCCCAGGCGTCCTTGACGAGCCGCAACTCGGCCAGCACGGACGTCAGTTCGGGGTCGACGCCCGCGACCCGCGCTCGCGGGCCGGCCTTCAGGCCGTCCAGGTGCGCGCACCGGACGCCCGTCAGGTGCTCCGCCTCGTCCAGGTCGGGTCGCCGCCCCACCCAGAACTCCCCGTACCTGCGGTCGCGGTAGAACTCGCCCCGCCCGTCCGCACGCGGCGAGCGCGGCCGTACGTACAGCACCGCCTCCCCGTCCGGCTGGATCACCAGGGCGTGGCCGGGCTGGTCCTCGGTCGTCAGCCCGGTCAGCCACACGTACGCGCTGTACGGGCGGAAGCGGTAGTCGCAGTCGTTGGATCGGACCTGCAACTCGCCTGCCGGGAACACCAGTTGTTCCCCGGGGAAGAGCGCGGCCAGCCGTGCCCTTCGCCCCGCGAAGTGCTCGAAGCCCGGTACTCGCGTCTCCGGGGGCAGCGGCGAAGGCGCCCACCGCTCTCCCATGTACGCGTCCAGCGCGGGCGAGACGGGCAAATCGTGGCTGACGGTGCGGAGTTGGGCGGTCCGCTCGGGGAGCAAGGTCACGTTTTTCGCCTCCAGGGGCAGGAGAGTCGACCGAAGCCTTGTCAGTGCAATTTCACATTACTATGTTACGGGTCACACCTCGGGGTGCGGAAGCCGACGGAAGCCCACGGCGACCGTCCGGACCGCCCCCTCAACTCCCCACACAGATCCGGAGATCCAGGTGTCACACCCGCGTATGCCGCGCAGGACCCTGCTGGCCGCGACTCTCTCCGCCGCCCTCGTCCTCCCGGTCGTCCAGTCCGCCCAGGCCGCGCCCCCGCCGCCCGCGCCGAACGCCTCCTCGGACGCCGCCCGCCAGCCGCAGCCCCGTGCGGCCGAGCCGGGTGCCAACCCCTTCGACGAGGTCGAACGCCTCGCCACGGCGCCGAAGCCGAAGAACGCCGTCCCCGCACCCCGCGCCGTCACCAGGGAGGGCCGCACCCCCGGCGCGCAGACCCCGGCCCGGCCGGCCGCCGAGCGGTCCGCCGCGCAGAGATCCCTGAGAGCGGCGGGCGTCCCCTGCACCCTCGACGGCGTCACGGGCCTCGGCCCCGAACAGTTCGCGGACTTCCTCGCGGACCCGGCCGTCACCGCCGACGGCTGCCTGCGCGACCTCATCTGGACCTGGGACGCCCGGCTCGCCCCCGTCATGTCCGACGCCCACGTGCAGGCCGTCGCCCGCCGCATATCGAGCCTCGCCGCCGGTCACGACGGCAAGAACTCCACCCACCTGTACGAGATGTTCACGTACCTGCACGCGGTGGCCTACCACGACTTCTCGCGCGACGAGATCGACACCACCGACATCCCCACGGTGGAGACCGTGCGCCGCGCCATCAACGACTTCGGCACCGCGGCCCGCACCTTCGACGTCACGAAGACCAACGCCAACACCCTGCGCGAAGCGCTCTACGCCGCGGGGCCCGGCCTGCGCCAGTCCCAACTGGGCCTGATCCGCAAGGTGCTGGCGACCATGGACCCGTACCACAACACCCAGTACGCGGACCCCGCCTGGGGCGGCGCCGCGCTCGCCGCGCTCTCCACGAACTACCTCGGCGTCTACCCCGGCAACCGGGACACCGCCTTCCACACCGTGGTCAAGCAGAACGCCGCCTACCGCGAGTCGTTCAAGAAGTTCGCCGGCTACACCCACCTCAAGGGCACGCCCAACGAGTGGGTGGTGCGCGACGCGCTCAGCGAGTACGGCCGCTTCGGCCAGATCGACGGGCTCAAGGACCAGATCACCGCCGACCTCGGCACCCTCCTGACCACCGTCGCGCAGAACTTCGGCGAGGGCAGCCAGCCCTGGGCCAAGATCGCCTCCTGGCTGAACGCGTACGACGCGTGCGCACCGTACGGGGTCTGCAAGGACGACATCGAGAAGAAGATCTTCCCGTACACCTACGTCTACGACAACGGCGCCATCAAGGTCCGCACCGGCCTCGACCGCGCCACCGTCAACCAGCTCTACTACGCGTCCAAGCAGGTCAAGGCGCAGTTCCACCGGGTGGTCGGCAGCACGGAGCCGCTCGCGGGCGACACCAACACCACCCTCAACATCGTCCTGTACGGCTCGCGGGCCGACTACGAGAACTACCACCCGCTGCTCACCGGCATGGACACCGACAACGGCGGCGTCTACATCGAGCGCGGCGCCACCTTCTACACCTACCAGCGGCGCGTCCCGCAGGACTCCTCACTCACCCTCGAGGAGCTCTTCCGGCACGAATACGTCCACTACCTCAACGGCCGCTTCGCCGTGCACGGTTCCTTCGGCGAGGGCCCCTGGTACCAGGGCGACCGCACCACCGCGATGGACGAGGGCACCGGCGAGTTCTTCGACGGCGCCACCCGCGACGACGGCATCGCGGTCCGCAAGTCCCTGGTCAAGAGCATCATCAGCGACACGGCGGGCGGCGGGCCGCGGATGACGGTCCAGCAGCTCCTGCACGCCACCTACGACGGCGACGGCTTCCGCTTCTACTCGTACGCCGGAACCTTCTTCGAGTACCTGTGGCGCGACCACCCCGGCAGGCTCCAGGAGATGTACAGGCACCTGCGCGCCAACGACGTCGCCGCCTTCGACGCCTGGCGCAAGCGGCAGGGCGCCGACGCCGCACTCCAGCGCGGCTACGACGCCTTCCTCGACCAGCAGATCGCCGTCGTCGACCGGCTCTTCGTGCCCAACACCCAGTACACGCCCCCGGCCACGCTGAAGTTCGCCTCCGCCGCCGACGTGAAGGTCGCCTTCAAGGCCGCCACGTACCTGGACCCGGCCTCCTGCAAGGACGACGGCGGCAAGGAACTCGGCCGGTTCACCTGCACCGGCCGCATCACCGCCAACCTCTCCCAGTCCACCGACCCCGGCAAGGTCTTCAAGGACGTCTCCGAGACCGTCGACTACTACCTCCTCGACCGCTCCGAGCCCGCCGCGAACAACTTCGCCGACATGAACTGCTCCTTCGGCAAGGTCGACATCTGGAGCAACGGCCAGGCCGGCAGCGCCGACTACGTCTGCGAGGGCCCGCTGCGCCGCTAGCACCCCCCGCCCCGCCCCTTGCACGGGCGACGGGCTGAGGAAGCCCCGGGACCTCCACGGCCCCGGGGCTTCCTGCCCGCCCTACAGCACCCGCTTCAGGAAACCGAGGTCGTGCGCCATCAACTGCTCCCGCACTCCGCCCGGCGTCATGTGCGAGACACCGGGGAGCGTCAGCAGCTCGTGCTGCCGGCCTGCCTCGGTCAGCGCCTCCGAGAGCCGGAAAGTGTGCGTCGGGTGCACGTTGTCGTCGGCGAGTCCGTGCACCAGCAGCAGGGGGCGGCTCAACCCGGCGGCGTCACCGCGCAACGAGTCCGCGTCGTAGACCTCCGGGTTCTCCTCGGGCAGGCCCAGATAGCGTTCCGTGTACGCCGTGTCGTACTCCCGGAAGTCGGTGGGCGGCGCCCCCGCCACCGCCGCGTGGAACACGTCAGGCCGCCGCAGCACCGCGAGCGCCGCCAGGTAGCCGCCGTACGACCACCCGCGCACCGCGACGCGGGACAGGTCCAGCTCCGGGTGCAGCGAACCCAGTTCGCGCAGGGCCGCGACCTGGTCGTCCAGAGTGACGCGGGAGAAGTCCCGGTACATGGCGTGGGCGAACGCGGGCGATACGTTCGCGGTGCCCCGGTTGTCGACCGTCACCACGGCGAATCCCTGGTCGGCCCACCACTGCCGGTGCTGTTGCGCCCGCGGGTCGCTGGTCACCGCCTGCGCGCCCGGACCGCCGTACACGTCCAGGAGCACGGGCAGCCGCTCCCCGGCGGCGTGTCCGCGCGGCAGCACCACCTGGGCCGGAAGACGGTGCTCGATGACGCGGGCGAAGCGCGGCGCGACCGCGTACGGCAGCGGCTCGGCGAGGCTGCGCAGCTCCCGCTCCCGCCCGCCCGGGACGCGCACGGTGCGCCGCACCTGCGCACCCGGCACGGCGGACACGATCAGCAGCGCCCCGGCCGAGGCCACGGCGGCATGCACCCCCGGCCCCTCGGTCAGCGGACGCGCCGTGCCACTCGCCGGGTCCACCAGCACCACGTGCTGGTCGGCCGGCTCGTCGAAGGCCGCCTCGACCACGAGCGACCCCTCGAACTCTCCTGCGAAGGACCGCACGTTGAGTTCGGGCGCGGTGAAAGGCCGCCCGTCCACCAGCAGCGTCTGCGTAGCGCCGTCCACGGTCTCACCCGATGACAGAATCTGGCCGTCCGCCAACTGGGCTGGTGTGCCGGGGACTTGCTCGACCCACAGGGCGTGCGCCGTCCGGGACAGCACCCGGGTGATCCCCGACGCCGGGTCCGCCGCCAGCCACAGCAGCTCGCGCTGGAGCCGGTCCTGCACCGCGAACCGGATCTCGGTGTCCGACTCCCAGGCGGCGTCCGTGACGTACGGATGCGCCGCCGTGTCCCACTCCAGACGTACGTGGCCGCCCTCGCCCAGCACCCACAGCCGCACGTCCGCGTTCGGGCCGCCGGCCTGCGGATAGGCGAACCCGCCGCCGTAGTCGTGCCGGGGCAGCGCCGACTCGTCCACCCGGGCGGCCAGCAGGGTCCGGCCGTCCGGCGCCCACCAGTGCCCGCGCGAGCGGCCCAGTTCCTCGGCCGCCGCGAACTCCGCGACGCCCCAGCGGGCGCCGTCCTCGGGGGAGACCTGCGCGGTGACGCCCCGGTCGCAGTCCATGACGTACAGCCGGTCCTCGCTGACGTACGCGATCCGCGAGCCGTCGGCATTGGGGCGCGGGTCGAAGACCGGTCCGGGGGCGGGGATTTCCTGCGGCTGCGGCGTGCCGTCCGGCGAGGTGGCGACGCGGAACAGGCGGCCGTACAGGGCGAAGACGGCGAAGCGGCCGTCACCGGAGAGGGCGTACGAGCCGATCCCGGCCGCGACGAGACGGACGCGTTCCCGCAACTGCCGCTCCACGAGCGGGGGTTCGCCTCCCTTGGGGGCGAGTGCGCGGCAGTCGGTGAGCTGCCGTTCCTCGCCGGTGGCGGTGTCCAGGACCCAGAGGTCGTCGTACGGATCGGTGGGTCCGGCGGAACGCAGGAAGAAGAGCCGCCCGCCTCCTTCGGCGAAGGAGGCGGCGCGCGGGGCGCCGTAGGAGAAGCGTCCGGTGCGGGCGGAGAGGGTGAGGAAGGGGTCGCTCAGGGGGTCCAGGGGCATGGGGAGATCGTCTCCGGCGCGGGGTGCGGAGGTCAAGGAGTGATATGTGAAATTGCACTGCGTGCTGCGGTGCTGCGGTGCTGCGGTGCTGCGAGCGCCGGCGGTCGCCGCGGGGTGCCGGTGCCTGCCGCACCCGGAGTGGGCTGTGGGCTGCGAGGGCCCCTGCCGGGGCAGGCTCCGGGTGCGCCAGGAACGCACGCGGGGCCGGACGCCGTGCGCGCCCGGCCCCGTACGGGGTCGGCTACTTGACCGCCACGTCCCCGAACGTCAGCCCCGTCCCGTTCAGGTCCGCCCGGATGCCCTCCGGCTCGACCTTGATGTCCCGCAGCCGCAGCTCGCCCGGCGTCTTCGGCAGCCGGAACGACAGCGACAGCTTCTCCGACAGCTCCGGCGGGCGCATCGCCAGCAGCGAGGAGATCGTCTTCGGGTCGATCCCCACCTTCTTCAGCAGCCACGGGTGGTCGACCACCAGGTCCACCAGGTTCAGCTTCATCAACTGCCGTACGAAGGTGGGCGAACCGGTCAGCCGGTGCAGCTCCTCCTCGCTGCGCAGTGCCTTGCTGACCCACTCCTGCGGCACGCCCAGCCGGTGCACCACGGCGGGCACCGCGAGCAGCGACTTGATCTTCGCGCCCTCCTTGGCGAGCCGTGCCGCGGCCTGCGGGTGCAGCCGCAGCCCCGAGGTGGCGCGGTCCTTGCCCGGGCGGTAGGTGAGCAGGCCCGGAATGTCGACCCGCATGTCGCTGATGGTGGTCGACACCGCCCGGTCGCCGTCGCGCTGGATGTGCGCCTCCGCGCCGAGCAGGACCTTGGTCCCGGCGACCGGGAGCTCGCCGCTGACCTTGATGCGGTTCTCGCCGTCCTTCCTGAACCTGGCCTGGGACGAGCCGAGTTCACGGTTGAGGTCGTCGAAGGACAGCAGGACGTCGCCGTCCACGCTGCCGATGACCGCACCCTGGACGGCGGAGGGCAGCGAGCCCACGATGTCGATGTCGTGCGCGGTGGCGCGCACCTGGGCGATCGACACCCGGTCGGCGGCCACGTCGGGGACCGCGACGTCCACCTTCTCCAGGCGCTTGTCGAAGACCTGGGTGAGGAAGGGGAAGCCGTGGATGTTCACCTCCGGCGCCGACGCCAGGTGCATCGCTTCCTTCAGCTTCTCCTCGGCCCTGTCCTGGGCGTACATCACCGCGAACCGGTCGCCGAGCAGCAGGAACGCGCACACCACCACCAGCGCGACCGCCACCTTGAACACCACGGGTATCGCGCCGAAGCGGCTGCGGCCCCGGTGGTTGGGCGGCTTCCACGGGTCGTCGTCCTCGTCGTCGTCCGACGGCAGACCGAGGCCGAGCAGGCGCTCGTCGGGCTCGTGGGCCGCGTAATCCGGCTCGGGAGGAGCGAGGCGGGCCAGCTCCTCGTAGGGGTTGCGGGGGAGGCCGGTGGTGGTGCGGTCATGGGGACGGTCGGGGTGAGCGGTCATGCGTGTGGGGGGTCGCATCGCAGCATCCCACCATGCGAACCACCCTCGAACGCAAGCTCGATGACCGTCTCCGGGTGGTTTCGGGCGTATTGCCGCCGACGAGTGCGCGCCGACGGACGGTCACGACAGCCGCTTGACCAGCGAAGAAGCCCTGCCGCCGCGGTCGTTGCCGCTGGGGGGCACCTGGGCCACGCGGACGTGTCCCGCCTGCCCGCTCCTCATGGGGCGCCGGTCAGCGGGTACCCGCAGAGTCTCCACCGTGTGAGGAACCCAGGGGGAACCGGGATGCGCAGAGTCACGAAGCGACGGGGCGGCCGTCCGCGGGGATACGTCGCCGTGCCGGGGGCGTCCGCCACGGGCACCGCCGGGCTCCGGAACACGGGCAGGTCCTAGGATGCCGGACACCTCCACCTCCTCCGCGCACCGCGGTCTCGACTGGCTGAAGAAGCACCCCTGGGTGCCGTTGGCCCTCATCTGGGCGGTCACCCTGTTCGTGCTCACCGCGGTCGATCTGCGGCCCGACTGGCTCCGGGTCGGGATCATGGGGGCGCTCTCCGGGAGCTTCGCGGTGGCGGGCACGCAGCGCGCGTCCCGTGCGGACAGCCGGTCCGCCGGAGTGTCGCCCGCCCAACTGGACGTACTGGTGGGCCAGTTGCAACGGGGCCGGGTCCCCGACGCCGCGCAGGACCGCGAGGCGATGCGCGCTCTGACGGTCCGCAGGAGTGCCCGTCTGCACCGCCGCTACCGCGTCCTGCCCGCTTACGCCCTTGTCTGCGTCGGGTTCTGCGTGCTGGCGTACCTGTACTACGGCCCGCTGGTCACGCTGGCCGTGGCGGCTCTCGCCCTCGCCCTCTTCGCGATCGAACTCCGGGAACTCCGGCGGACCCGCGGACGCCTGGACCGTATGCACCTGGCCCTGCGCGATTCCGCCGGAGGCGTGCCGGGCGGGAGCTAGCCGTCCCGGATCTCGTCCTCACCGGTCTCGTCCTCACCGGCCCGGCGCTCCGCCGCCCGGCCCCCTGCCGGCTCGTCGCCGTGCAGGAGGCGGGGGAGGCGCCGCGTCATCGCCGCCGGGCCAACACGCGTTGCGCCGTGACGGCCGCGGTGTTCAGCACGCCCCGGGCGCGCACGGCGGCACGGGCCGCGTTGGCTCCCGGAGCGCCGTGGACGCCGCCGCCGGGGTGGGCGGACGCGGAGGCGAGGTAGAGGCCGCGGACCGGGGTCTCGGGGCGGCCGGTGCCGGGGACGGGACGAAAGACGAGCTGCTGGTGCAGAGCCGCGGTACCGCCGTTGATGGCCCCGCCGTACAGGTTGGCGTCGGCCGCCTGGAGGGTGGGCGGCGCGAGGATGCGGCGGGCGCGGATGCGGCTGCGGAAGCCGGGGGCGTACCGCTCGACCTGTTCCTCCATCCGGTCGGCCATCATCTCCTGCTCGCCCTTGTCCCAGCGGCCGGTCAGGCCCCCGTCGCCCGCGTCGCCGCGGATCTCGTGCGGGACGTGGGTGTACGCCCACGCGGACTCCGTCCCGGCGGGGGAGCGGGTGGGGTCGGCGGTGGTCATCTGCCCGAAGAGGAGGAAGGGCCGGTCGGGGGCCTGCCCGGTGGCCAGTTGCGCGGCGAACCGGGTGAGCGCGTCGACTCCGTCGGCAAGGTGCACGGTCCCCGCCCCGGCGGCCTCGGGCGCGGTCCACGGAACGGTTCCGTTCAGCGCCCAGTCCACCTTGAACGTCGCGAAGTCCCACGCGAAGCGCCGCAGGTCCTCGTGGACCCGGGACGGCAGGTGCTCGGGGGCGAGCAGCTCGCCGTACAACTGCGGCGCGGTGACGTCGGCCAGGACGGCGTCCTTGGCGCGCACGGATTCCCCGTCGGCGGTGCGCACTCCCAGGGCCCGGCCTCCGCGCACCACCACCTCGGTGACCCGCCGCCCGCAGTGCACGCTGCCCCCGCGGTCGCGCAGCCGCGCCACGAGGGCCTCGGTGAGCACTCCCGCGCCCCCGACCGGCACCGGAAAGCCCTGGCTCTGGCCCAGCATCGACATCAGCCAGCCGAACCCGCCGCTGCCCGCCGCCTCCGGAGCCAGGTCCGCGTGCAGCGCGTTCCCCGCCAGCAGCAGCCTGCCGCCCTCCCCGGCGAACTTCTCCTCGCCCAGCCGGCGCACCGGAAGCAGGAGCTCCCGTACGAGCCGCAGACCTCCGGCGCCCCGCACGCGAGCGGCGAGCGCGACAGCGGACCGTACCGGCGGGAAGGGCGTGAACAGGGCGTCCAGCACCGGCCCGCCCAGCCGGTCCCAGCCCGCGCACAGCTCCCGCCACGTCTGCCCGTCACCGGGGGCGAACCCCTCCAGGTTGGCGGCGGTCACCTCCCGGTCGCGGTCGAGCACCGCGCAGCGGCCGTCCGGCAGGGGGTGCGCGAGGACGTGCGGGGCGTTGCTCCACCGCAGCCCGTACTTCTCCAGGCCGAGCCCGGCGATGACCGGGGAGGCCGCCGCCAGCGGGTAGAAGGCGCTGAAGGTGTCGCTGACGTACTCCGGATGCACGGCGCGGTCACTGCGCACCGCCCCGCCCGGCTCGTCCTGCGCCTCCAGCACGGTCACCTGCCACCCGGCGTCGGCCAGCAGATTGGCGGCGACGAGCCCGTTGGGCCCACTGCCGATCACCACGGCGTCAGGCATCGGCGAGTACTCCGTTCGTGTGCTTGCCCCGGGGCCGGACGCCGAGAGCGGCGCGGGCACCGCCCAGCGGCCGCTCCACGCCTCCGGCGAGGACGCGGGGCGGATCGTGACGTCGTACGCCGGCATGGCCCCCGGACTCCTCGGGCCCCGGCTCGACGGTGGAGTGCGGCGTGGCGCCCGCCCCGGGCCGGCCCCTCTCGTCGGCGGAGGCGGAGTGCGTGCCCGCCACCCGCTCGCAGTGCCGGGACTCGTCCGCCGCCACCTTCCACGGCGCGTGGAGCGGGCGGCGGACGAGCTGGTGCCGTACAGCCATGGTTCCTCCTGAAAGACGGGGCCGGTCCCCTGACATCCGGGTGACAGGGGGCGTGTGCCCGTCCGACGACTCCGACGACCAGGCGCACGCCCGACGACGGACGGGTGCCTGCTTCCGATCGTCGCGCAGGTGCCGAGTGACCGCCTGCGGCCTTTTCACACCCCCTTTCCGTTTTCGTCCCGCGCCGGCCGGTGCAGGTGTGCCGCAGAGCCGACGGGGGTACTCACACCCGTCGGCCTGCCGGGAGGGCGGACCGACGAGTCACCGCCCCGTCGATGGAAGGAACTCGGTCCCATGGCTGCCGATCTGGACAAAGTCGTCGTGATCACCGGTGCGTCGAGCGGCGTCGGCCGCGCCTGCGCGCAGGCGTTCGCCGCCCGTGGATGCGCCCTGGTGCTCGCCGCCCGCCGCGCTCACGTGCTGGAGGAACTCGCCGAGGAGTGCCGCAGGGAGTACGGCGTCGGCGTCCTCGTGGCCCCCACCGACATGACGGACGTGGACGCGGTGGAGAAGCTCGCGGACGGAGCCGTGGCCGAGTTCGGCCGGATCGACGTCTGGCTGAACAGTGCGGCGGTGGCCGCCTTCGGCGCCCTGGAGGAGGTGCCCCCGGAGATCTTCCGCCAGGTGGTGGACGTCAACGTGCTGGGATGTGTGAACGGCGCCCGTGCCGCTCTGCGCGTGATGCGCGGACAGCGCAGCGGCACCGTCGTCAACGTCTCCTCGGTCGTCGGCGCCGCCGTGGTCCCGTACAACGCCGCCTACGTCGTGTCCAAGGCGGCGGTGCGTGCGCTGGGCGGCAGCCTGCGCCAGGAACTGCGCCTGGCGGGGCAGGACGGCATCCACGTCTGCACCGTGCTGCCGGCGACCATGGACACCCCGTTCTTCCAGCACGCGGCGAACTACACCGGCCGGGCGGTCACCCCGATGGCACCCGTCTACACCGCGCAGCGCGCAGCCAGGACGGTGGTGCGGCTGACGGTGCGACCGCGCAGGGAGGCGTACGTCGGGCCGGCCGGACGTGTGCTCGGCATCCAGTCGAAGCTCACCCCGGCCCTCGTGGAGCGGGCGCTGGCCCACCAGATGGACCGCGCGCACCTTTCCCGTACCCGCTCGGCCGCCCCCACCGACGGCAACGTGCCCCGCCCCTCGGACGGCCGGGCCACGACGGACGGCGGCTGGCACGGCCGCAGGCGCACCGCCGTGCGCAGGGCCGGAGCGGTGGCGCTCGCGGCGGGCCTGGTGGCTGCGGGCGTGACCGCGCGGGGGCACGGGCAGCGGCACCGCTGAGGCCCGCGCGGTGCGCCGGGCGCGGGGACCGGCGCCACCGGAAGACGCAGGGAACAGATCAGGCGGGCGGCACAGCGGCACCGGGCACGCGGCCGTCCAGCGATTCCGTCCACACATCAGGTCCGTCGATCTGTCAGGTCCGGCACGCGCGCCGACGAAGGCGTCGAGCCCCACACGCGCAAGGCTCCAGGCGGCGGTCCTCGCCTGCCTGGAGCCTTGCGTCGGCGGTGTGCCCTTCCTGCCGGCCGCCGGTCGGCGGACCGGGCCGTGCGACGGCAGGCCCTGTTCAGCCTGTGCGGCGGGTGTGGGTGGTGCGGGTGGTGCGGGTCAGCAGAGCGCCCAGGGCGATCATGCCGATGCCCAGCACGAAGTGGAGCCAGTTGTCGGCGGTGTTGACCGGTACGAAGTTCGCGGCGCTGTCGTGGTCGATGAACAGCCCGTAGAGCCAGAGCACGAGGTAGACGGCTCCACCGGCCAGGAGATAGGTGCGGGCGGTGGAGGCGGCGCGGGACATGGCGACTCCAGCGATCCCGAACAGCAGGTGCACGATGTTGTGCAGGATCGACACCTGGAAGACACCGAGCAGTTTCGCTTCGGAGTGGTGCTCGGCGAACTTCATCGTGTCGTAGTCGCTCGTGACACCGGGAATGAATCCAAGGACGCCTACCAGCAGGAAGAGGACACCCACCAGCAGTGCGGCCGTCTGCACCGGGCTTTTGGCGGAGGTCACCGGAGTGTGTGCAGCAGCCATGGGACAGCACTTCCCCTCGACGAATACAGGTCACCGCCCCGCTTTTGCGGAGCAGGAATACCGCGTGCCCATTTATGTTCCCTTTACGCAACCATAACCACCTGATCCGCGAGTGTCGACATGACCACTTTTTGAGGACGCTGCCGAGGAAGAGATTCGCGCGTCGACACGGTTGTCCCCAGCCCTGAGGCGGGAAATTCCGGCGCGATGCCGTGATGCGCATGCCGCGGTCTGTTTTCCGGAACCACCCGTGGGAACCGCCCGTCGGGAGGAGGATTCCGCACGATGCGGATTCCGGAGAAGCGCGGCACCGCCTCGGGAAAGCGGGCTCCGGGACCGGGGTGCGCCACACAGCCACGCGGCGGCCCGGCATGCGCGTGCCGGGCCGCCGCGTGACGAGGTCATCCGTCCTTGCCCATGGCTTTGCGGACGGCGTCCTTGGTGCGGTCCATCAGCGCCGCGACGGGGCCCAGTGCCATGTTGGCCGCCGCCGACTCGACGCCGGGGTGCGGACGGGTGGGGGCCATGGCTTCGGCGGCCTTGACCGCTTTGGCCATACGCGCGAGTTCGGTGATGTCGGTGCTGCGGCGGATGTGCGCGAACTCGTAGCGTTCCTCGGCCCGGGCGTGTGCCTGGACGTCCGCGCGCAGCTTCAGCAACCGGGGCATGAACGTGGGGTCGTCCGTGTCGAGGCCGTCGAGCGCGGCGAGGGACTCCTTGGCGGCCTTCTCCTCGGCGAGCCGGTCCGCCACGACCTGCCTGCCGCCGGGGAGACCGCGGCGGGCGAAGGGGTGGACGACCTCCTCCTCGGCCGTCTCGTGCACCGCCAGCAGGCGCACCAGCCGGCGGAACGCGTCACGGCGCTCGTCGCCCTTGGTGGCTTCGACCTCGTCGAAGAGGTTGCGGATGTCACCGTGCTGACGCATCAGCAGGGACACGACATCGGTGTCGGGAGCACGGTCGTCACCGGCTTGGGGGGTCCGGAGGTCGCTCATGCCTCGGTGGCCCCCTTCTCGCGCTGCGCGGGGTCGGGGTGCTCGCCCTCGGTCTGCACCCGGTACTCCCGGCCGAACATGGCGTCGTGTTCCTCCATGACCCGGTCGCTGGGAGGCGCCTCGCCGCCGTGGATCTGCTCCTGCATCTGCTCGAACCTCTCGTGCGCCTCGCGCACGTACCCCGCGCCGAGCGTGGTGAGGTCCATCTGCGTGTCCAGCAGCTCACGCAGGTACGCCTTGTTCGGCTCGAAGGTGAGCACGTTCGGCAGCTCGGGGGCCAGCACCGACTCCGGGTCGCGGCCGTCGTGCCGGCGCATCAGGTCGCAGGCGATGTGCAGGTGCTCCAGCTCCATGTTCAGGTGCAGTTCCCAGACCGCCTTCACCCTGGGGTCGCTCTCCTGCTCCATGAAGGAGTGGTAGAGGTAGCACTCGTTGTACTCGTGGTTGACCAGCTGCTCCCACCACGTCTCGCCCGGGTCCACCAGGGACTCGTAGTGCGTGACGTGCTCCTCCTCGATGAGCCCGATCTCCTGGTAGAGCCGGCGGGCGATCGGCTCCATGTAGGTGGGGCCGGTGTTCATGTAGAAGTTCATCGTCTGCTGCTCCGCCGACAGGATCGTCAGCGCGTGCAGCTTGGAGAGCGGACTCGTGTCGTCCATGGCGTACGGGTCGCGCACGTTGTCCACCGGGTTGCGGTGGTGGAACCGGGTGGGGCGGCCCGGCATCACCTCGGTCAGCCCGTCGACGATCGACTCCGCCTTGCGGTGCTCGATCATCTCGTACAGATTCGCGTACCGGTACAGGTGGTCGAAGTCCTCCAGCACGCCGAACTGGTACGCCTGCTTCAGGTACGGGTCCGGCTCCATCCGAGCCACCCACGCCGTCAGGTCCACCGCCACCTGCTCGTAGGCGATCGTCGTCTCCAGCACCGAGGACACCCCCGGTAATAACCAGTTCACCACCTTCTGCTGCTGCGCCTCGATGTACCGGGTGCGGGCCAGGAGGCGTTTCACCTCCGGGTCCTTGGTGTGCCGGGCGAGCTGATGGCTGAACATGATCGCCTCGACCTCGATGCCGTTCATCGTGATGATGCGGCAGCGGGTGTAGGGGTCACAGTGGTCGGGGTCGATCGGCTTCACATCCAGCTCACGCCAGTTGCGCAGCTGTTTTTCCAGCGGGATTCCCCGCTGTTCGAGCGGATTGAACGTCACGACACATCTCCTCGGAGTCGACGGGCGGACGAAGTACCCCTGCAGCCGGAACCCATGTCCACAAGGCGCCAGCAACCCGTATTTCGCCTGCTCGCTTTCGCCCGCCCGTGCGAAATCCGACGCCAGTCACCCGAATACCACGCAATGGAGCGGTCCGCGGGACGCAGGAAGGGCCGACCGGCGGCCCGGGGTGCCGCGCCGACGCAATTCGTCACGAAAACACGCATGGGGCCAAGCCGGTGACGTTCCTTCAGAGCGGCGTTTGTCTTCGCAAGGCAGGGGTACCCTGCTGCGGCCTCGTTCGTACTCGTGCTGGGAATACGCATGACCTCGCAGACTGAGACCGAGAATGCCGCCCCCGTTCCGGTGAAGGGCCGCGGTCCGGGCGCGGTGGTGATCAGCTGGCTCACCACGACCGATCACAAGAAGATCGGCCACCTGTACCTGATCACCTCCTTCACGTTCTTTCTCTTCGGCGGGGTGCTGGCCCTCCTGATGCGGGCCGAACTCGCCCGGCCGGGAATCCAATTCCTCTCCAACGAGCAGTACAACCAGTCGTTCACCATGCACGGCACGGTGATGCTGCTGCTGTTCGCCACCCCCACGTTCGCCGGGTTCGCCAACGCGATCATGCCGCTGCAGATCGGTTCGCCCGATGTGGCTTTTCCGCGGCTGAACATGTTCTCGTACTGGCTGTTCCTGTTCGGCGGCCTGATCGTCGTGGGCGGGATGCTCACCAGTAACGGAACCGCCGACTTCGGCTGGACCGCCTACACCCCGCTCAGCAGGGAGGAGCGCTCGCCCAGCATCGGCGCCGACATGTGGATCATGGGGCTGGCCCTGTCGGGATTCGGCACCATCCTGGGCGCCGTCAACTTCATCACCACCATCATCTGCATGCGCGCCCCCGGGATGACGATGTTCCGGATGCCGATCTTCACCTGGAACGTGCTGCTCACCTCGGTGCTCGTCCTGCTGGCTTTCCCGGTGCTGGCCGCCGCCCTGCTCGTCCTTGAGTCCGACCGCCGTTTCGGCTCGCACGTCTTCGCTCCGGAGAACGGCGGAAGCCTGCTCTGGCAGCACCTCTTCTGGTTCTTCGGGCACCCTGAGGTCTACATCCTGGCGCTGCCGTTCTTCGGCGTGGTCACCGAGATCCTGCCGGTGTTCTCCCGTAAACCCATCTTCGGATACGTGGGACTGGTGGGCGCCACCATCGCGATCACCGGGCTTTCGGTGACGGTGTGGGCCCATCACATGTTCGCCACCGGAGGAGTTCTGCTGCCGTTCTTCTCCTTCATGACGTACCTGATCGCGGTGCCGACCGGAGTGAAGTTCTTCAACTGGATCGGCACCATGTGGAAGGGTTCCATCAGCTTCGAGACCCCCATGCTGTGGGCGGTCGGGTTCCTGGTGACCTTCCTGTTCGGCGGGCTGACCGGCGTCATCCTCGGCTCACCGCCGCTGGACTTCCACGTCACCGACTCCTACTTCGTGGTGGCGCATTTCCACTACGTGCTGTTCGGCACGATCGTCTTTGCGATGTTCGCCGGCTTCCACTTCTGGTGGCCCAAGATGACCGGCACCATGCTCGACGAACGGCTCGGCAAAATTCACTTCTGGACGCTCTTCATCGGCTTCCACCTGACCTTCCTGGTCCAGCACTGGCTCGGTGCCGAAGGGATGCCGCGCCGCTACGCCGACTACCTCGCGGCCGACGGTTTCACCGCCCTCAACACGCTCTCCACCATCGGCTCCTTCCTGCTCGGCCTGTCCACCCTGCCGTTCCTCTACAACGTGTGGAAGACGGCCAAGTACGGCAAGCGCATCGAAGTCGACGACCCCTGGGGATACGGCCGCTCCCTGGAATGGGCCACCTCCTGCCCGCCCCCGCGCCACAACTTCACCACGCTGCCCAGGATCCGCTCCGAATCCCCCGCCTTCGACCTGCACCACCCCGAGATCACCGCCCTCGACGAGGCCCGTCTCACCGGCCAGCGCGACGTCCTGGAACCGGATGACAACATCGGCGGAAAAGAAGAGTGAGGATGCCCGAACGCAACCGGAGCGACCGCGAGACAGCCGCGGGCATCAGCCGGCTGGAGGGGTACCTCCTGTGCCAGGCGGAAATCCGACGAGCCCAGTCGCAGGGCAAGGACTTCGCCGGGCGCCTGACCTGGCTGACCACCGCCCAGCAGGAGGAGGTGGCCCGGCAGTACGCCCAGGACCGTCTCGCCACGACCAGGCAAGCGCTGGCGGCCGTCAACGCACACCAAGCGGAACTGCGGGCGGAGTACATCGCCCGCTACCGGGCACTGCGCCGGCAACTGCTGTGCCGTTGCGTGGCCCTGCTCCTCACGGCCCTCACCCTGTCCTTCAGCGCCGTCCTCCTCGTCGCACTGCGGTGACCCCCCGGCGGATCACCCCTCACCTCGTCGGACTTCCGCCGCATTGGCGTGTGCCACACGGTCGCGCTGGACTGTGCGTATGCCTGGTCGAACACGAGCCGTGAACTGCTTCTACGGCAGGACGACCGGGCCGCCGGTTTCCGCACGGCAGCCCCGCCTCGTCGGTGGCGAGGGGTGTGGGCCGGGGCTGCCCGGGTTCCCAGGTGTCGGCTGTGGCGCCTGACGTCGGCATCCCTCGTGTGGCACCCGGAGCTGTTCCGTACGGGCATCGCAGTGCGCGGGACGTCCGACCCCGGGACGTCCGACCTCGGGACGTTCTTCACGGGAACCGAGCCGTGGATCGCGGAGCCCACGATGCGGCACACAAGTATGGCCATCCGAGCACGACCGGGGGCTGCTGCGCTCCCTCTCCCGCAGGAACCGCAGCGACGAATCGCGTGTACCTCTTCCCGCGGGGCCGCCAGCCGGCGGCTGTTCCGCCGCACCGCGACCGACTGGGGCGGCGTCACCCGCACGGCTGAGCGGATCGGCCGCCGGGGGGCCTCCAACGGTGTGGGCCGCCGACGCGCGCTGAAACCGTCATATCGATTCATTTCGCCCCATGTGGGTACCTGATACGCCATGATCACCATTGGGGTCGAGGAAGAGTACCTGCTGCTCGATCCGGACACGTGCCTGCCGGTGCCGCTCAGTGAGCAGGTGCGGGCAGCAGCCGGGCTCGGGCCGGTCGTCGAGGGCACCGAGGTCCAGCCGGAGCTGTTGCAGGCACAGGTGGAGATCGCCACCCCGGTCTGCACCGGCCTGGAGGAGGTGGGCGGCCATCTGCTGCGGCTTCGGCATGTGCTCGGCGCCGCGGCGGAACGCAATGGCTGCCTGATCGCCGCGTGCGGCGCGGCCCCGTACCGTACGGCCGTGCCCGTACCGGTGACCCCCAGCGCCCGGTACCTGTCGATGCACTCCCAGGCGCCGCAGCTCGTGGACGAGCAGCTCATCAACGGCATGCACGTGCACGCGGCCGTGCCGGACCAGGAGACGGGCGTCGCCGTCCTGAACCGCATCGGCGTCTGGCTGCCGGTCCTGGTGGCCATGTCCGCGAACTCGCCCCTGTGGGACGGCGGGGACACCGGCTTCGCGAGCTGGCGCACAGTGATCTTCGACCGCTGGCCGGTCAGCGGCCCGCCGCCCCGCTTCGCCTCGGTCGCCGACCGCGAAGAGCGGATCCGTGCCCTGCTGGACACCGGCGTCGTCGCCGACACCGGCCAGCTGTACTGGCAGGCCCGGCTCTCCGACCGCTACCCCACGGTCGAGGTGCGCTGCGCCGACGTGCAACTGCGCGCCGACTCCGCGGTCATGTTCGCGGGCATCGTACGGGCGCTGGTCGCCTCGGCGATCCGGGACGAGAAGGCGGGCGCCCCGCTGCCGGTTTCCACGCCGGAGCTGGCGCGGGCAGCCAACTGGCACGCCGCCCGGCACGGGCTGAGCGGCACGCTCATCGACCCGTCCGGACAGCCGCGACGGGCGGGCGACGTGCTGCGCATGCTGCTCGACCACCTGAAACCGGCACTGGACGAGACGGGGGACACCCGCGAGGTGACCGCGCTGGCGCATCGACTGCTGAGGGAGGGCACCCCCGCCGACCAGCAACGCCGCGCCCTGCGTCGGGGCGGCCGGCCGGCGCTCGTGGAGCTGATCACCTCGGAGACGACCGCCACCTGAGGCAGTCCGTGCCGCCGCCGCCCGTCATGACTGCCCAGGCCGCGCAGGAGGACTTCCGGCGTAGTGGGGGGAGACGTCCCCTCTCGGCGCGGCTCTCCGTGCGCGGAGAAGGGCCGCGCTCACCGCGCGGGGCGGCCCTCGACGTCACGGCGGCAGGCGACGCACCACCGGGTGTGCGGCACGGCGAGCAGCCGCTCGGGGTCGATGGCGGCGCCGCAGGAGACGCAGAGACCGAAGGCGCCCTCGTCCAGACGGTGCAGGGCAGCCGTCGCGCGGGCCAGTTGCCGCCGTGCCTCCTCCGCGCGGCCGTGTTCCTCCGTGAGGGCGGCGCGAGTGGAAGCGGCGTCCGCCGCGTCGAGGTCGCAGTCGGCCCGGAGCTCCGTGATGGCCGCCTCGGCCAGGGCAGCGCGCCGCCGGAACATCTCCACTCCACCCGCGCGGCGAGTTCCTCGCGCAGTTCCTGCGGCCGGGGGGATTGCGGCATGTCCCGCTCCTTGTCTTCGTTCGTCCACGAGTACGGCCGTCCACGAGTACGGCCGCGGGCCCGGCGCTCCGATGGGGCGCGGGTGTGGTTCGGGGCTGGCGCGCACCGGTGAGGCTGTTCCCGCCGGACACCGTGTCCAGGGCCGTCAGGAACGGGGCGGCAGCCGGTGCAGCCGGAGGCCGACGAGCCGGGCGTCCTCCACCTCGGCGGTCATGTACGTGCAGTGGGGCTGCCGCCGTCTGTCGGTCGGCGAGCCCGGGTTCAGCAGGCGCAGCCCGCCGGGTGCGGTGGTGTCCCACGGAATGTGGCTGTGGCCGAACACCAGGACGTCGAGGTCGGCGAAGCGCTCCTGGCACCGCTCCTCGCGGCCCCGCGCCGGCCCCGTCTCGTGCACGACGCCGAAGCGGAGCCCACCGCACTCCACCCGCGCCACTTCGCCCAGCCGGGCCCGCAACCCGGGCCCGTCGTTGTTGCCGTGGACGGCGACCAGGCGCCGCGCACGGGCCTGGAACACGTCCAGTGTGGCCGTGTCCACCCAGTCGCCCGCGTGAAAGACGACGTCGGCCTCGTCCACCGCTGCGAGGAGGGCCGGGGGCAGCTCCCTGGCCCGTTTGGGCACATGCGTGTCCGAAGTCAGCAAGAGGCGCACAGTCGCTCCCGTTCCGGCCGGTACCGAGGCCCACGGCATGCCGCGCGTCCGGCGTGCCGTGAGTGATCGTACGAGCCGGAGGTGCGGGGCCGCACGGGCACAGGCTTCCTGTGGCTGCCGCGCGAGCCGCTTCCCCCGCCGTCGTCACCTCCGATCCGCTCGCGCGGACGGCCGCCCGGCAGGGCAGGATGAGGACGGGGACGAAGGAGGCGAATCCGCGATGAGCGTGCGCGAGAACGGGCCGTCGGCCCGGGACCTGGAAGACGACCAGCTCCTCAAGGAACTGGAGGCCATACACCGCACGAGGCACGAAACCCTGCTGTACGCGTCGGACAACGCGCTCAGCACGCATACGCAGCGGATGGACGAGCTGGAACGCGAGTACGTACGCCGTCACCCGCACCGTGCCCAGACCTCCTCCCGCACCCGCGCCGGCGCCCGCGCCCGTACCGGCGAAGACGACTGACCGGGAGGCCGGGCGCGGGTCCTGTGCTCGGCCGAGGCGGGCACGGCGGCCACCGGACCGGGCGAAGCACGGTGCCGGCGATCGGCCGGAGCGACGACGGCATGCGAGGGGCCCGTGGCGCGGAGCCAGGACCCCTGCGGTGAGCAAAAGAGGTGGGGATGCGGAGGGAGTGGGACCGTGGATCACATGACTCCTTCCCAGCACCCGGACCGCCGCTCCAAGTCCTACCGTCCCAACCCGGATCCCGACCCGGGGAACACTGCGGGCCTGGAACCCGGCGGCGGGGTACCGCCGGGGGAGACCCCGCCCGCCGAGAGCAGCATGTCGGGAGCGGGGCCCGACGAGACGCACAATCCGCCGACGGGCTGGGCCAAGGGGCCGCTCTTCCTGATCATCGGCCTCGCGGTGGTGGTGGCGGGATTCTTCCTCGCGTACGCGATCGTGCTGCTCCAGTGACGTGGAGCGGCCCCGCGACGCGTACAGCGGCGCGGGAGACGACCCCGGGGCACCGAGAGCGCTCAGGCGGGCCGGAGGAGCGGTCGGAGTCGCGGGCGGAAGGCGACGGGTGGAAGGTGAGGTACGGCGCGTCACCCGTGGCGCCGACACCCCCATCGGACAAGGAAGCCCGACATGAGTGAGCAGACACCGTCCCAGGCCGAGGGCGAGCGCACCGAGGACACCACGGCCGACGAGGAGCAGCCGGCTCCGGGCAGTGACGCCCCCGAGGTTCCCCGCACGACCCCTTCGCAGGCAGAGGGCGCCGACGACCAGGACCCGGAAACCGCGGAGAGCAGCTAGCCCGTGCGCCCGCGGCGGTCCGCTCCCGGCCCGCCGCGGGCGCACGAGGCCGCCGACACGGCCGGGAACGGCGCACGGTGCTGCCCGGTGCGCCACTACCGGGCCGCCGGTCAGCCGGCGGCGTTGTCGACGCGCAGCCGTACCTGCTGCTCCAGCCGCTCCAGGCTGCTGTCCAGGGCGGCGTGCACGGCCTGTTCACCCGGGTCGTGCGCGTCCTCGAAGAACGACAGGTGCACGGTCACCTCGCTGGCTCCGCTGTCGAGGCCGGCGACCTGGAGCCAGCCGGTGTAGGAGCCCTGCTCCCGGGTGCCCCATTCGAGCCGCATCTGCTCGGGCCGGGCACGCAGCAGGGCGGCCAGGTCCTTTCCGGTGCGGTCCTCGTGCACGGTGACGGACGGCGGGTCCTCGGCACGCACGTGCAGGTCCTGAGGCATCCAGGCGTCCAGTTGGTCCATGTCGGCGGCTTGGTCGAAGACGTGCTCGGGAAGTGCGGGCATCGTGCGCGCCCGTTCGTACTCGGTCATCGCGGCACCGGTTCTCGGCTCGGGAACATGTGACGGAACGCTTGCCCGGCTCGTGTGCGCCGTATCCGGCGCCGCACAGTTCCACCCGTTCGCCACGGCGGCAGCTATTTCGGGAACCGGCCGCCGGCTGCCGTCCCGCCGTGACCCCGGCCAGGGTCGCCGGCGGGATCGCGGCGTGCACGGACGGCTTCGGACAGGGGGACCGCATGCCGTTCGCCGGTGACTGCGCCGTCGCGGCTCCGCACGGCGGACGCGGGGCCCGAAAGGCCCCGTCTCCCGTTCAGCAGGCACCCGCTCCCGGTTCCCCACCTCCTTGATGAGGGGATCAACAGGCGCGAAGATGTGTGCTTGTCGAAGCCGGAGGAGGCGCAGTGAGTCTGGGCACGGTGGCGGTGACGGGGGCGGCGGGCACCATCGGTTCCGTGGCACGGGAGGCCCTGCGGGGCGAGGCGGAGCGGTTGATCCTGCTCGACCGGGCACCGCTGCGCCAGGAGGCCGAGAACGAGGACGTGCGCCAGGTGGATCTGCGGGACGCCGCCGCCGTGGAGTCCGCCCTCACGGGAGCCGACCGGGTGCTCCACCTGGGCGGGATACCCGACGAGGCGCCCCTCCCCGAGCTGCTCGAAGCCAACGTGCTCGGCACCCACCACGTCCTGGAGGCCGCGCGGCGCACCGGCATCGAGCGGGTGGTGCTGGCCGGCAGCAACCGGGTGACCGGCTTCTACCCTGCCGCGCACCTCACCGGCCCCCAGGAACCGGTACGCCCTGACGGGCTCTACGGGGTGAGCAAAGCCGCCGTCGAGGCGCTCGGCCGGCTGTACGCCGACAAGTTCGGCCTGTCCGTCGTCTGCCTGCGCATCGGCAGCTTCGAGCGTCTGCCCACCGAACCCCGGCACCTGGCGACGTGGCTGAGTCCGCGCGACGCCGTCGGCTACATCCGGGCCGCCCTGACCGCACCGGCCTCCACCACCTTCGCCGTCGCGTACGCCGTCTCCGCCAACACCCGTCGTTTCTGGGAACTCCCCGACCCGGCGGAACTGGCCTACACCCCCGTCGACAACGCGGAACTCCACGCTGCGGACATCGCCCCGACGGACTCCCCGGCCGACCCGGCCCACCCCCAGGCCGGCCCCTACGCCCTGCCCGAGTTCACCCTCAAGCACCTTCGGCCCTGAACGCTCACCCGCACAGGAGACGCCCCGCTCTCAGATGTCCCGGAAGATCTCGATCTGCGCGCCCACCGAGTTCAAACGCTCCGCCAGGTCCTCGTAACCGCGGTTGATCACGTACACGTTGCGCAGTACGGACGTGCCCTCGGCCGCCATCATGGCCAGCAGGACGACGACGGCGGGGCGCAGTGCGGGCGGGCACATCATCTCGGCGGCGCGCCAGCGGGTCGGGCCCTCGACCAGCACGCGGTGCGGGTCCAGGAGTTGGAGCCGTCCGCCGAGGCGGTTGAGGTCCGTCAGGTAGATCGCCCGGTTGTCGTAGACCCAGTCGTGGATCAGGGTCTGGCCCTGGGCCGTCGCCGCGATCGCCGCGAAGAACGGCACGTTGTCGATGTTGAGGCCCGGGAAGGGCATCGGGTGGATCTTGTCGATCGGCGCTTCGAGCTTGGAGGGGCGGACGGTGAGGTCGACCAGCCGGGTGCGGCCGTTGTCCGCGCTGTACTCGGCGGAGCGGTCGTGGTCGAGGCACATCTCCTCCAGGACCGCGAGTTCGATTTCGAGGAACTCGATCGGCACCCGGCGGATCGTCAGCTCGGACTCCGTGACGACGGCCGCGGCCAGCAGGCTCATCGCCTCGACCGGGTCCTCGGAGGGGGAGTAGTCCACGTCCACGTCGATGTCCGGCACGCCGTGCACGGTCAGGGTGGTCGTGCCGACGCCCTCCACCCGGACGCCCAGCGCCTCCAGGAAGAAGCACAGGTCCTGGACCATGTAGTTGGAGGACGCGTTGCGGATGACCGTCGTGCCGTCGTGGCGGGCGGCGGCCAACAGCGCGTTCTCGGTCACGGTGTCGCCGCGCTCGGTCAGCACGATCGGGCGGTCGGGACCGGCCGGCTTCTCGACCTCGGCGTGGTAGACGCCCTCGGTGGCCGTGATGTCCAGACCGAACCGGCGCAGCGCGATCATGTGCGGCTCGATCGTGCGCGTACCGAGGTCGCAACCGCCCGCGTACGGCAGCTTGAAGCGGTCCATGCGGTGCAGCAGCGGGCCCAGGAACATGATGATCGAGCGGGTGCGCCGGGCTGCGTCCGCGTCCATGGCCGCCATGTCCAGCTCGGCGGGCGGGACGATCTCCAGGTCCTTGCCGTCGTTGATCCAGCGGGTGCGCACGCCGATGGAGCTCAGTACCTCCAGAAGGCGGAATACCTCCTCGATCCGGGCCACCTTGCGCAGGACCGTGCGGCCCTTGTTCAGGAGCGAGGCGCACAGCAGCGCCACGCACGCGTTCTTGCTGGTCTTGACGTCGATCGCGCCGGAGAGGCGACGGCCCCCCACCACGCGAAGGTGCATCGGACCCGAGTACCCCAGTGACACGATCTCGCTGTCGAGGGCTTCACCGATTCGGGCGATCATCTCAAGGCTGATGTTTTGATTGCCGCGCTCGATCCGGTTCACCGCGCTCTGGCTGGTGCCGAGTGCCTCCGCGAGCTGCGTCTGTGTCCAGCCACGGTGCTGACGCGCGTCACGGATGAGCTTGCCGATGCGTACGAGGTAGTCGTCTGCCATGGGCGGAAGGCTATCTCAGATATGAGATGACAACTCACTGGGCTGGGCCGAAGGGGTGAGGCGCCTGTCACCCCGTCAGCTCCGCCGCCCCCCGTTCAGCCGGTCGCCGGAACGATGTTGCGGTTGTGCCGGAAGAGGTTGGCGGGGTCCAGCCGGCCCTTCAGCCGCGCCAGCCGGGCGTAGTCGCCGGGCGTGTAACCCCGCCTGGTCTGCGCCTCCGTGGCCCGCTCGCCGTCACCGAACTCGAACGGCAGCGCGCAGCCCAGCGTCCGCGCGGCGAGCGCCGTCCGCAGGTCCTGCTGTACGGAACGGGCGACCGCCAGCGACGCGTTCCCCGCCATCGGTGTGATGAGCTGCACAAGGTACTGGGCGTCCCGGTGCCCGAGCGCGCTCCCGCCGCCGTCCTGCGGCGTGCGGGCCAGCGCACCCCCGAGGTGGCGCACGTTGAGCACGCACATGATGTCCGCGTCCGGCCCGCCCGCCTTGACCACCCCGGCCAGCGCGTCCTCGTCGATCCCCGCCAGCAGGACGTTCGTCGCGCTGTACGCGTGCGGGGAGGGCGGGTCGCTGTAGATCTCGGCGCTGTCCGTGTACGGCATCTCCCGCAGGCCGTCCTTCAGCGGCGGCGCGACCGCCCGCAGCGGCGCCACCAGCCGCTCGCCCTCCTCGGCGGGTCCGTCGAAGGCCACCGAGACCGTGGCGACGTACCGCCCGCGCAGCAGCTCGGGCAGCATCGGCAGGTCCGGATACGCGACGAACCCGATCCCCGAGGACACCGTCTCCGGCACGGTCCGCGTCCACGCGGTCCAGGTCCGCATCAGCTCCTCGGCGTGCTCGCCGTCGAAGACGAGCTGCCCGCCGTAGACCCGCTCGACCGGTACCAGGCCGACCTCGATCGCGGTCACCACGCCGAAGTTGTGCCCGGCCCCGCGCAGCGCCCACAACAGCTCCGGGTCACCGGCCGCGTCCACCGTCCGCACCTCGCCGTCCGCCGTGACGATCTCGGCCGCCTTCAGGTGGTCGGCCGCGTACCCGAACTCCCGCGCCAGCACCCCGATGCCGCCGCCGAGCGTGTACGCCACCGCGCCGACCCCCGGGAACGATCCGCTGAGCGGCGCGAGCCCGAACCGGGCCGCCTCCTCGATCACCCGCCCCCAGGTCACGCCGGCCCCGATCCACGCCGTGCGCGCGCCGACGTCGATCCGCACGCCGTCCAGCCCACGGGTGACGACCAGGACCCCGCCCTCGTTCGCGACCGACAGCCCGTGCCCGGTGGCCTGCACGGCGACGCTCAACCGGTGTTCTCGGGCGTACGTCACGGCGGCCCGCACGTCCTCGGCGCTGCGGGCCGCGACGACCACGGCGGGCCGGTGCGTGTACGCGGTGTTGAACCCGGCGAGTTCCGCGTCGTACCCCTCGTCCCCGGGGACGTGGACGGAACCCTCGACGGTCGGGAAGTCCTTGCTCGCCACGGTGCTGCTCCTCAAGTCGGGACCACCGGCACGGTGTTGTGCCGGTGCGCAGCAGCCTGCCCCGGATACCTGACAGCCTCCGTCATGTATCCGGGACCGTGCCCCCGGCTACTGCTCCTCCGCCGTCTCGACGCGCCCCAGCGCCCCCGACTCCAGGGCCGTCCAGAGCGTGCCGTCGGGGCCGAGTGCGATGCCGTGCGGCTCGGAGGCGCCCGCGGGGATCCCGTACGACTCGATCCGCGAACCGTCCACCGTGACGCGCCCGATCCGGTTCGCGCCCCACTCGGTGAACCACATCGCCCCGTCCGCCCCCGCCACCACCGCGTGCGGGCGCGCGGCGCGGTCGGGGAGGGGGAACTCCGTGACGTTCCCCTCGGCGTCGACGCGCCCCACCTGGCCGGCCATGATCTCGACGAACCACATCGCGCCGTCAGGACCGGCCGCAAGCCCGACCGGGCCGGCCGCTTCGGTGGGCAGGGGGTGCACCCGTACCTCCCCGGAGAGCTCGATCGAAGCGACCGCGTTGCCCTGGTTGAGCGTGAACCACAGGCGCCCGCCGGCCGGGTCCGCCGCGATCGCCGACGGGAAACCGCCCGCCACGGGCACCGGGAACTCGGTCACCTTGCCGTCGGGGGTGATCCGGCAGATCCGGTCGGTGTTCATCTCGGTGAACCACACCGCGCCGTCGGGGCCCGGCGCGATGCCGTACGGGCCCGCGTCCGGCCGCTCGTACGAGGTGACGGCGCCGTCGACGGCGATGCGGCCGACCCGGTTCCCCCGGTACTCGGTGAACCACAGCGCGCCGTCCGGGCCGGGCGCGATCACGGCGGGGCCGCCCTCCCGGTCCGCCAACGGGTACGAGGTGAGCTCGCCGTCGGCGCCGAGCCGCCCGATCGCTCCCTCGCGGACCTTGGTGAACCACATGGCGCCGTCCGGGCCCGCCGTGACTCCGTAGGGGCCGGCCTTCTCGTCGGACACAGGGACGACGGTGATGGATGTGCGGGGCACTCGGAGACTCTCCTCGGTCGGTGGAACGCGGACACACAGAAACACGGAAGCGCCGTACGCGCCGGGCGGCCCGCGGGCTGTCCCAGCGAAGTTAGTCGCAGCCCCGGAACTCCCTGCGGCGGGTACCGGCGGACCCGCGTGGAAGCCGCCGAACGGGGCGGTCGGGAAACCCGGTTGATCCCGACCGCGACACCGCGATACTGACTGTCGTCCCGGCCGACCCGGCGCCCGGCCCAGCCGGACCGGGCCGCCCACGGGGCTTCGGACCGGACCGAGGGAGGGCCTGCGAGCGTGACCATGCACGACGACCAGGTGGAGGTGGACGCCGACACCGTCGCCGCCCTGATCGAGGAGCAGTTCCCCCGGTGGCGCGGCAGGGCGGTCCGGCGCGTGTCCTCGACCGGGACGGTCAACGCCATCTTCCGGATCGGGGACGACCTCTCCGCGCGATTCCCACTGCGCGCGTCCGACGCCGCCCAGGCGCTGACGGTCCTGGAGCGGGAGGCCCGCGCGGGCGCGGAACTGGCACAGGTGTCCCCGTTCCCGGTCCCGGAGCCCGTCGCGCTGGGAAGGCCGGGAGCGGGCTTCCCCATGCCGTGGTCGGTCCAGACCTGGGTGTCCGGAACGGACGCCTTCACCGCCGACCCGGGCGGGTCGGACGCCTTCGCCGAAGACCTCGCGGCCTTCATCGAGGCCCTGCGGAAGGCCGGGACGCGGGGGCGGCGGTTCAGCGGGGGAGGCCGCGGCGGGGTGCTGACCGACCACGACGAGTGGATGGCGACGTGCTTCGAGGAGAGCGAGCGGCTGAGCGGGCGGCCGGACGGCGCTCCGCTCGACGTGCCCCGGCTGCGCCGCCTGTGGAGCCGCTTCCGCACATTGCCGCGCACGGGCGCCGACGTCATGAGCCACGGCGACCTGATTCCCGGCAACGTCCTGGTCACGGGCGGCCGGCTCGGCGGCGTCCTCGACACCGGCGGCTTCGGCCCGGCCGACCCCGCCCTGGACCTGGTCGGCGCCTGGCACCTGCTGCGACCGGGCCCGCGGGAGGTGCTCCGCCGGACGCTGGCCTGTGACGACCTGGAGTGGGAACGCGGCAAGGCGTGGGCGTTCGAGCAGGCGATGGGCGTCGTCTGGTACTACGTCGACAGCAATCCGACGATGAGCGCCATGGGACGCCGGACGCTGGCCCGCATCCTGGAGTCGACGGAGTGACGGCGACGCACCGGCCCGGCGGGGCAGCCGGGCATGACCCTACGGCCGTAGGGCCGTGGACGGCGGTCTCATCGAAGTTCGAGCAGGCGGGCCCTGCCGACCGCCGGCGAGCTGATGCCGACCTCGGCGGTCGACCAGCACCTTGAGTACCTGGCTGAGAAAGGAGAAGGCGAACTCCCCGAGCACACGGACGAGCCGCTCGCCGCAGAACTGCGGAGGCGACTGCGGGATCTGGACCTCGGCGCAGCTGCTCGAAGGATCTCCGCCACTCCGTCCCGGGGCTTCCCGTCGACACCTCCATCCGGTCCCGCGTCGAGCTGCGCGTTCCTCTTTCCTGCAGGGAGCAAGCACACCGGAGGCCATGGCGGCGAAGGCGAACCAGGTCGACTGAGACGGCACGGGCCGACCTGTTGCCATGAAGTCAGTCGGGTGGGCTCCTGCTGACCTGCGCGGACCGTGTTCGGTGAGACGGGTGCCGCGAGGGTTCGCGGTGGATTTCATCTGTCTGCGTCGCGCGGTGGCGACGCCCCTTCATCACTCTCCGCCGACATGACGCGCTTCGAGCCATGCTGCCTCGAACTCGGCCGGGGAGATTTCCAAGTCCGCCCACTCGGGATCGAACAGGTCCACAACCGGCGAGTTGAACGGCCAGTCGTCCGGACTGCTCCGCAGTGCGGTTCCGTCGTCGCTGAGTTCCACCTGGCGCAACCTGCGGCCGTCGGAGCCGACCTCCATGAAGTAGGTCGCTGGTTCATCGCCGTCCCAGCGACGCCGCAGGTGCACGATGCTCCGGTCGGCGAGCGCGCCGAAACCGGGGCGGCCGCGCTGGGTGTCGCGCATGGTCCGCAGCTCGTCCAGGCCCGGAGGCATGGTCGGCTCATCGATGTCGACTTCGTCCAGGTTCCGGCCGGCCCGCTCGATGGCCTCCGGACTGTCGATCACCTCGACTTCCGCGAAGGTCTCAAGGATCTCTCGGGCTGATCGCGCGTGGATCCACCACCACGCACCGCCCATGCCGTAGTCGTTCAGGACGAGAAAGCGCGACTTCGGGGTGGAAGGAAGGTTTGTCATACCGGCTGAGCGTAGGGGGCCTGCCGCGCCGCCGACCGCCCCTCGTACCGGCAGTACGGAACCAGCGGCACACGTGGGAGCGCGAGTGCCCTTCAAGAGGGGCTGGCGCAGCGGCCCTTGCCCGTCGACGAACACGGCGGGTGTGGAGAGGAAGGCATCGGCGTTCCTCGGGCCGTGGGCGAAGTTGAACGTGTCCAGCCAGTGTCACGGAGTCCCGCATCCCTGCCGCACTGCTGAAGCGGTGGTTGAGCTGCCGGTGGACCCACCGGTCAGCAGTCGCCAGGCGACGAGTCCGCTGCTTGCGGAAGGTCTCTGATCCGGGGGTGCTCCAGCGGGGGGCCGATGTCCAGATCTTCGTTGAGCTTGGCGATCAGGGCGGGTGCCAGTGCCGGCGCGTAACGGAAAGCCCATTGCCCGGCGAGGGCGAGGAAACCGCGGAGCTTGTCGTGCACGGTGTGCAGAAGGTCCGGCAGGTCGGCCAGAGGAAGCTCGACGGGGGTCTTCGTTGGCGGGTCCGTGTTGGGCCACACCCTGACGAGCGCCCCTCGGTGCTCGATGTGCGCGGCGGTGCCGTGACCGAGCCAGACCTCTTCGCCGTGCAGGAGGCCGAGCCAGTCGCGCCAGCTTTCCAGGCCGAAGCAGCACCCCGGAGCGATCGCGACGCCGGCCGCAGTGTCCTGCAGGAGGATGCCGCCCGGCGCGATGGCGAGATCGACATTCAGCAGGTTCTGGATACGCCGGATGCCGGGCTCGGTGTCCGGGGCCTCGCCGTCGGGGCCGTCGTGGTTGCAGCCGGTCAGGACCGCCATCGCTGTCCCGACTTCCAACGGTGACATCTGGCCGGAGAGGACCAGCAGGTGGTCCGGGTTCGGGGCAGCGGCGGGCCACAGGGTGAAGTCCTCGACGTCATAGGTCTCCACGGCGGCATCCATGATCAGCACGGTTCGCATTGTCGCTGTCCGCGGTTCGGAGTTCCTCTGCGTTTCTCGGCGGGGTGCAGGGTGTGCTCAGGTCGGGCGTCGGGGAGGCCTCGGTTTCCCCGGTTCCTCTGCCGGCAGGCGTGCGAGCAATGCCGCCACCGACTGCTGGCATTTTGGGCAGCAGGTGGCCGTACTCAGTGCACCGGGAGATCATTGGCGGCAGTGTGGTGTGGGACGCAGGACGTGAAGCCTTCGCCTGCGACCGGCCGGACCTGGGCGGACGGTGGGAACAGGGGCCGATCGCTCCCTTTCACCGTCGCCCAGTGCAGCCAGAACGACTGCGAAGCGATCCCCACGACCCCGGGATCGGCGTTCATGAGCGCAAGCCTGTCCCGTTTCAGCCAGGACTCGAAGCCGACGTGCTTGCCTGGTCGTCGCCGCCCAGTACCAACCCGAGAGGTGTCGCCCACCCCGTGACCAGCGAAACGGCCGCACCGGAGCCGCCTCCTCGAACCGGGCCGTCACACCGGCCGTCCGGCAGCGGACGCCGCAGCCGCTTGCGCACAGCGTCCACGTACGACAGCTCAACGTACGTCTCCGCAAGATCCACCCCGGCCGGTACAGCCACCCGGCACCCCTGGTGCGATCATCCGAACGGCTGGGGTCGCCGAGTGGACGGCTCGATTGGATGACAGCGGTCACGGGCAGCCGGGCATGACCGTACGGCGGCCATGTACTAGAGTTATCTCGACATCGAGATATCTGCCCAGCGCGCCGCAGTCGCCACCTCTCGGTAAGGGTTACCTAACTAAGCCTTACCTTAGCGGATCGGCCCGGAGTCGTGGCGGCAGGATTGCTGTATTGCGGTAGAACGCGCACTTTTTTGACTGAAGGAGACTGTCGTGTCGGCGAACAGCTTCGACGCCCGCAGCACGCTGCGCGTGGGTGACGAGTCGTACGAGATCTTCAAGCTGGACAAGGTCGAGGGCTCCGCGCGCCTCCCTTACAGCCTGAAGGTGCTGCTGGAGAACCTGCTCCGCACGGAGGACGGCGCGAACATCACCGCCGACCACATCCGCGCGATCGGCAGCTGGGACTCCCAGGCACAGCCCAGCCAGGAGATCCAGTTCACGCCGGCCCGCGTGATCATGCAGGACTTCACCGGCGTGCCCTGCGTCGTGGACCTCGCCACCATGCGTGAGGCCGTGAAGGAGCTGGGCGGCGACCCGGCGAAGATCAACCCGCTGGCCCCGGCCGAGCTGGTCATCGACCACTCCGTCATCGCCGACAAGTTCGGCACCGCCAACGCCTTCCAGCAGAACGTGGAGCTGGAGTACGGCCGCAACAAGGAGCGCTACCAGTTCCTGCGCTGGGGCCAGACCGCCTTCGACGAGTTCAAGGTCGTCCCCCCGGGCACCGGCATCGTCCACCAGGTCAACATCGAGCACCTGGCCCGCACCGTCATGGTGCGCAACGGCCAGGCGTACCCCGACACCCTCGTCGGCACCGACTCGCACACCACCATGGTCAACGGCCTGGGCGTGCTGGGCTGGGGCGTCGGCGGCATCGAGGCCGAGGCCGCGATGCTGGGCCAGCCGGTCTCCATGCTGATCCCGCGCGTCGTCGGCTTCAAGCTGACCGGCGAGCTCCCGGCCGGCACCACCGCCACCGACCTGGTGCTCACGATCACCGAGATGCTGCGCAAGCACGGCGTCGTCGGCAAGTTCGTCGAGTTCTACGGCGAGGGCGTCGCCGCCACCTCGCTCGCCAACCGCGCCACCATCGGCAACATGTCGCCGGAGTTCGGCTCCACCGCCGCGATCTTCCCGATCGACGGCGAGACGCTGAAGTACCTGAAGCTGACGGGCCGTTCCGAGCAGCAGGTCGCGCTGGTCGAGGCGTACGCCAAGGAGCAGGGCCTGTGGCTGGACCCGGCCGCCGAGCCGGACTTCTCCGAGAAGCTGGAACTCGACCTCTCCACGGTCGTCCCCTCCATCGCCGGCCCGAAGCGCCCGCAGGACCGCATCGTCCTCGCCAACGCCGCCGAGCAGTTCGCCGTCGACGTGCTGAACTACGTCGACGCGTCCGTCCCGCAGCCGGCGAAGCCGCAGGGCTCCCCGGTCGACGAGGCCAGCGACGAGTCCTTCCCGGCCAGTGACGCCCCGGCCTACGGCAGCGAGGACAACGGCGCCGGCGCCCCCGAGCCCGGCACCGTCACCAGCGCCTCCTCCGTGCCGTCCAACCCGGTCACCGTGACCGCCCCCGACGGCTCCACCTACGAGCTGGACCACGGTGCGGTGACGGTCGCGGCCATTACCTCCTGCACCAACACCTCCAACCCGTACGTGATGGTCGCCGCCGCGCTCGTCGCGAAGAAGGCCGTGGAGAAGGGCCTGACCCGCAAGCCGTGGGTCAAGACCACCCTCGCCCCGGGCTCCAAGGTCGTCACCGACTACTTCGACAAGGCCGGGCTCACCCCGTACCTCGACAAGGTCGGCTTCAACCTGGTCGGCTACGGCTGCACCACCTGCATCGGCAACTCGGGCCCGCTGCCCGAGGAGGTCTCCAAGGCCGTCAACGACCACGACCTCGCCGTCACCTCGGTCCTGTCGGGCAACCGCAACTTCGAGGGCCGCATCAACCCCGACGTCAAGATGAACTACCTGGCGTCCCCGCCGCTGGTTGTCGCGTACGCCATCGCCGGTTCGATGAAGGTCGACATCACCAAGGACGCGCTCGGCACCGACCAGGAAGGCAAGCCGGTCTTCCTCGCCGACATCTGGCCGACCGAGGCCGAGGTCAACGACGTCGTCGCCAACTCCATCGGCGAGGACATGTTCAACAAGTCCTACCAGGACGTCTTCGCGGGCGACGCCCAGTGGCAGGCGCTCTCGATCCCCACCGGCAACACCTTCGAGTGGGACAACGAGTCCACCTACGTGCGCAAGCCCCCGTACTTCGAGGGCATGACGATGGAGACGACCCCGGTCGAGGACATCGCGGGCGCCCGCGTGCTGGCCAAGCTGGGCGACTCGGTCACCACCGACCACATCTCCCCGGCCGGCGCGATCAAGGCCGACACCCCGGCCGGCCAGTACCTCACGGAGCACGGCGTCGAGCGCCGGGAGTTCAACTCCTACGGCTCGCGCCGCGGCAACCACGAGGTCATGATCCGCGGCACCTTCGCCAACATCCGCCTGCGCAACCAGATCGCGCCGGGCACCGAGGGCGGCTTCACCCGCGACTTCACCCAGCCGGACGCGCCGGTCGCGTACATCTACGACGCCTCGCAGAACTACCAGGCCGCCGGCACCCCGCTGGTCATCCTGGCGGGCAAGGAGTACGGCTCGGGCTCGTCCCGCGACTGGGCCGCCAAGGGCACCGCGCTGCTCGGCGTCAAGGCCGTCATCGCCGAGTCGTACGAGCGCATCCACCGCTCGAACCTCATCGGCATGGGCGTCCTGCCGCTCCAGTACCCGGAGGGCGCCTCGGCCGAGTCGCTGGGCCTGACCGGCGAGGAGACCTTCTCCATCACCGGCGTCACCGGCCTGAACGACGGCGGCATCCCCGAGACCCTCAAGGTCACGGCGGGCGACGTCGAGTTCGACGCCAAGCTGCGCATCGACACCCCCGGCGAGGCGGACTACTACCGCAACGGCGGCATCCTGCAGTACGTGCTGCGCTCGCTGATCCGCAGCTAGTGACGCGGTAGGCACAGGGCACACGCGAGGGCCGCACCCCCGGGAGGGGGTGCGGCCCTCGCGTGTGCGCGGCGTGTCCGTCAGGCGAGGATGCGGTAGATGTTCCAGCCGCTGGTGCCGATCAGTACGCGCTGGTTGTACGGGGTGGTCGGGTTGCCGGTGCCCGAGTAGCGCCAGAGGGCGCCCTTGGTGTCCCGCGCGATCAGGTCGGTGACGCCGTCGAAGTCGAGGTCGCCCGTGCCCACGATCGTGTTGTACGTGTTCCAGCCGCCGCCGATCGGGGTACGCGCCTTGAAGGGAGCGTTCCGGTCCCCGGTGCCCTGGTAGAGCCACAGCGTGCCGGAGCGGTCGCGGGCGACGATGTCGGCCTTGGCGTCACCGGTGATGTCGCCGCGGCCGGTGATCTGGGTGTACTGGCCCCAGCCGCCGCCCACCTTGCTGCGCGCGGTCAGGTTGCCGTCCCCGTAACCCAGGTAGAGCCACAGCACGCCGTCGGAGTCGCGGGCGAGCACGTCGTACCCTGCGGCCCCGCCCAGGTTCCCCGGGGAGAAGATCTGGTTGTAGATCTGCCAGCCGCCGCCCACGCGACGGCCGCCGAGGTCGTCCTGGTAGTACAGGGAACCCTCCTGGTGCCACTCCCAGATCCCGTCCGTGTAACCGTCGGAGTCGCGGTCGGTGTGGGTGAGGAACTTGAGGCTGCCCCAGGAGGTGTTGTTCGCGGTGTCACGGGCCTGGTAGCCGCCCTTGCCGTTCGGCGTGTACCAGTAGAACTGCGGCCCGGCGAAGGCGTAGAGCTCCTGGCGCACGCCCTGCTCGGCCGCTCGCGCGACCCCGCGTGCGGCCTGCTGCGGGGCGGGGGAGACGGCCTTCAGCTCGGCGGTCCGCTCCTTGAAGGAGGGCTGGGGAGGCTCCCCGGCCTGGGCCGCGCCGGCGGTCGTGCCGACGAGGGCCGCCGCGAGCGCGGCGACGGTCAGGCGGGACAGAATGCGCCCGCGCGTGCGGGAAATGGCTCTTGCCATGCGGTTTCTCCGGAGACATGAAGGTGCCGTGGCGCGGAAGGACTGACACGCGCCACACGTTCGGCAGAAGTGGTTCACGGCATCTTCACATGCCAACTGCCCTGGGACCAGGGCTTATTGGTGCCGATGTGATGCGAGAGGGCCGCACCCCGGCAGGGGTGCGGCCCTCTCGGCCGGGCGAGACGCGTCAGGCGGACGCGTCAGGCGCCGGTCAGAACATCAGGCGGTACGCGTTCCAGCCGCTGGTGCCGATCTGGACGCGCGCCGCGAACGGGGAAAGGGGGTTGCCGGTGCCCGAGTAGCGCCACAGCGAGCCGTCGGTGCCCCGGGCGATCAGGTCCGAGAGGCCGTCGCCGTCCAGGTCGCCCGCGCCCACGAGGGCGTTGAACATGTTCCAGCCGCCGCCGATCCTGACGCGGGAGGCGAACGGGTCGTTGCGGTCGCCGTTGCCCTCGTACAGCCAGAGGGTGCCGGAGCCGTCGCGGGCGACGATGTCGGCCCTGCCGTCACCGCTGACGTCGCCGAGACCGGCGATCTGGGTGTACTGGCCCCAGCCGCCGCCGATCTTCGTCTTGGCGGTGAGCCTGCCGTCGCCGTAGCCCAGGTAGAGCCACAGGGTGCCGTCGCCGTCGCGGGCGATCAGGTCGGCGCCCGCGGCGCCGGCCAGGTCACCGGGGGAGAGGACCTGGTTGTAGACGCCCCAGCCGCCGCCGAGCTCGGTTGTGCCCGCGTCGCCCGAGAAGCTCAGCTGACCGGCGTAGTCCCAGGTCCAGATGCCGGCGGAGTAGCCGCCGGGCTCGTCGCTGTTGTGGGACTGGGCGGCGAACTTGAAGCTGTAGCCGGGGGTCACGTATTCGCGGGCGCCGTAGCCGCCGGTGCCGTTCGGGCCGTAGATGTAGGCGTCGTCGCCCGTCGTGATACCGAACAGCGCGTGCTGGGGCTGCGCGACGGCCGCGGCGCGCAGAGTTCCCTTCGGCGCGGCCTGCCGCGGGGCCTGCTGGGGCGCGGCGGCGGCCGCGGCCTTCTCCGCAGGAGAGGGCTTCGGCGCCGGCGCCGCCTGGGCCGAGCCGACCGTCGTGCCCACGAGGGCTGCGGTTATCGCGGCGACGGCGACGCGGGAGAGGAAACGCCCGCGCGAGCGGGTGGTGGACTTGGCCACGTAGAACTCCATGGTCAGGGGAGTGGCCGGGCGAATCCCTGGGGGAGCCACGGCTTGATCGTTCTTGATCCACGGTATCTTCACACGCCAACTACATTCCGACCAACGGGATTTGACGCCGGGTCGGCTTATGTCCTCATGTGGTCCTTATGTGCTTCGATGTTCGGTCGGCCGCCGCACTGGCACGGCATAAAATTTCTTAGGCTAGCCTTACCTGGGCTTTTCACGTCCTGGGCTTTTCGAGTAAGGCGGCACATGCGGAGGAACACAGTGGGGGCGGCCGTCCTCGCCGGGCGGACGGCCCTCTCCGGACGGGACGTGCTGCGGCGCTCCCTCGCCGGACAGCGGCGCGAGCTGGCCATCGGCAGTGTGCTGGGCGCCTCGCACCAGGCCGCCGAGGCGCTCGTGCCCGTCGTCATCGGCCTCGTCGTCGACCGTGCCGTCGGGCGGAGCGACGGCGGCCTGCTGCTGTGGTGGCTGGCCGCGCTCGCCGTGCTGTACGTCGTGCTGTCCTACAGTTTCCGCTTCGGCGCCCGAGCCTGGGAGCGCGCCGCCGAGAAGGCCGCGCACACGCTGCGTGTCCAGCTCGTCTCCCGGGTCCTGGACCCGCGCGGCGGCGCCGACGAGGGACGGTTGCCGGGCGCCCTGACCAGCATCGCCACCGAGGACGCCCGACGGGTCGGACTGGTCTCCATGGCGTCGATCGTCGGCGTCGCGAACTTCACCGCCGTCCTCGTCAGCGCCGTCGTGCTCATCCGGATCTCGCTCCCGCTCGGGCTCGTCGTGCTGCTCGGCACCCCGCTGCTGCTGTGGCTCGGCAACCTCCTCGGCAAGCCGCTGGAGCGGCGCAGCCACGGCGAGCAGGAGAGCGCAGCGGACGCCTCGGGCACCGCCGCCGACCTGGTCGCGGGACTGCGTGTCCTCAAGGGCATCGGCGCGGAGTCCGCCGCGCTCGCCCGCTACCGGGCCACCAGCCGTGACGCGCTCACCGCGACGCTGCGGGCGGCGCGGGCGCAGGCCTGGCAGGGCGCGGTCATCCTCGTGCTCACCGGCGTCTTCATCGCGCTGGTCGCGTACGTCGGCGGGCGGCTCGCCGCGAGCGGCGACATCAGCATCGGCGAACTGGTCTCGGCGGTCGGCCTGGCGCTGTTCCTGCTCGGCCCGCTCTCGGGCATGTCCTGGATCGCCTCGAAGTTCGCCCAGGGACGGGCCTCGGCCGCCCGCATCGCGGAGGTGCTGGGGGCGGAGCCCGTGGTGGGCGACTCCGGTTCCGGCACGGCCGGGGCGGCGGGCTCTGCCGCGGACTCGTCCCGTACGGGAACGCCCGGCGTGCCGGACCCCGCCGCCCCCGCCGGACGCATCCGGCTGGAGCAGGTCAGTCTCGGGAGCCTCGACGGGGTCGACCTCGACGCCCGGCCCGGCGAGCTGCTCGGGGTCGTCGCGCCCGACCCCGCCGACGCCACGGCCCTGCTGAGCTGCCTCGGGCGGCGCGGCGATCCCGAGAGCGGGGCCGTCGTACTGGACGGGGTCGCGTTCACCGAGCTGGAACCGGCCCGGATACGTACCGCCGTGCTCGTCGCCGACCACGACGCCGACCTCTTCGAAGGCACCCTCGCCGAGAACATCGCCGCCGCCGCACCCGCGGGCCGCGACCTCGGCCCGGCTCTCGCCGCCTCCGGCGCCGACGAGGTCGCCCGGACCCTCCCGCAGGGCGCCGAGACCCCCGTCACCGAACGCGGCCGGTCCCTCTCCGGCGGCCAGCGCCAGCGCGTCGCCCTGGCCCGGGCGCTCGCCGCCGACCCCTCCGTGCTCGTCCTGCACGACCCCACCACCGCCGTCGACGCCGTCACCGAGGCCAGGATCGCCGCCGGGGTGCGGGAGGTCCGGCGCGGCCGTACGACCGTGGTCGTCGCCACCAGCCCGGCCCTGCTCGCCGTCACCGACCGGGTCCTCTTCCTCGAAGGCGGACGCGTGACGGACACCGCGGCACACGCCGAACTCCTCGACCGGTACGACTCCTACCGCACGGCGGTGCTCTCATGACCAGCCCCGAGACCGGTCCCGCCAAGGACACCGGGCTGCTGCCCGTCGCCACGCCCGCCCGCACCAGGGCCGCCGTGCGCGAGCTCGCCCGCCCCTACCGCCTCCTCGCCGTGGGCGGCTTCGGGACGCTCGTCGTCGCCACCGCCGTCGGGCTGTTCACGCAGCCGCTGCTCGGGCGGATCGTCGACCTCGCCGCCGACCGCGAGGCCGAGGCGGTCACCGGTGTTGTCCTGCTGCTCGTGGTGGTCGCCGTCGTGCAGGGCGTGCTCACCGGGGTCGGCGTCGCGCGCATCGCGAAGCTCGGCGAGACCGTTCTCGCCCGGCTGCGGGAACGATTCGTCGAGCGGGTGCTCGGGCTGCCGCTGGAACGCGTCGAGCGGGCCGGGTCCGGCGACCTCACCGTCCGCGTGACCGGTGACGTCTCGCTGGTCGCGGAGGCCGTGCGGTCCGCGCTGCCCGAGCTGGCGCGCTCCGTCGTCGCCATCGTGCTCACCCTCGGCGCGATGGCCGTCCTCGACTGGCGGTTCCTGGTCGCGGCTCTGCTCGCCGTGCCCGTCCAGGCGTACACCGCGCGCTGGTACCTGCGCCGGGCCGTCCCCCTGTACGCCGAGCAGCGCGTCGTCACCGGCAGGCTCCAGCAGCAACTGCTCGCCACCATCGGCGGGGCCGTCACCGTGCGCACCCTGCGGCTGGAGCGGGCGCACACCGAGCGGGTCACCACCCGCTCCCGGGCGGCCGTCGGCATCACCATGCGCGGCGTGAAGCTGGTGCTCAGCTTCTACTGCCGCCTGCACGTGGGGGAGTTCATCGGCCTGGCCGGCGTGCTCGGCGTCGGGTACTGGCTGGTCCGCGACGGCTCCGCCTCGCTCGGCACCGCGACCGCCGCCGCCCTGTACTTCCACAGCCTCTTCGGCCCGATCAACGCGGCCCTGGTCCTCCTCGACGACGCCCAGAAGGCCACCGCGGGCCTCTCCCGCCTGGTCGGCGTCGCCGACCTCCCGCCGCCCGAGGAGCCCGGACGCCCGGCCACCGCGCGGGACGCGTCCGTCACCGTCGCCGGTCTGGCCCACTCGTACGACGACGGCCACCCCGTCCTGCACGGCATCGACCTGACCCTGGCCCCCGGTGAGAAGGTCGCCCTGGTGGGGGCGAGCGGCGCGGGCAAGACGACCCTCGCCAAGCTGATCGCGGGCATCCACCGGCCCAGCGCCGGAACGGTCCGCCTCGGCGGGGCCGACCTCACCGAACTCGGCCCGGCCGCCGTGCGCGGGGCGATCGCCCTGGTCACCCAGGAGACCCACGTCTTCTCCGGCCCCCTGGCCGAGGACCTGCGCCTGGCCCGCCCCGGCGCGAGCGACGCCGAACTGCGCGCGGCCCTCGCCCGCGTCGACGCCCTGAGCTGGGCCGAATCCCTGCCCGACGGGCTCGCCACGGTCGTCGGTGACGGCGGCCACCGGCTCACCAGCGCCCAGACCCAGTCCCTGGCCCTGGCCCGCCTGGTGCTCGCCGACCCGCCGGTCGCGATCCTCGACGAGGCCACGGCGGAGGCGGGCAGCACGGGCGCGCGGGCCCTGGAGAAGGCGGCCGCGGCCGCGGTCGAGGGCCGCACGGCCCTGATCGTGGCGCACCGGCTCACCCAGGCGGCCACCGCCGACCGGGTGGTCGTCCTGGACGCGGGCCGCGTCGTCGAGACCGGCACGCACGACGCACTCCGTGCGGCGGGCGGCCGCTACGCCGCGCTGTGGGAGGCCTGGACGGGCACCCGGGAGGCCGCGCACCGGACCCCCGCGCCCGCGCCGTCCCAGCACCCGGCCGCACGACCGACGAGCAGGACGCCGGCCGCCCCGGCCGGGCCGCAGACGTGACGACGGCCGCCGGAAACCGGCGGCCGTCACACGAACGAACACACGTCAGGCGTCCCCGGGGCGAGGACCCCGACTCAGGACAGCAGCTCCAGCTCCGCCAGCACCGCCGGACCACCGCCGGCCGGCACCAGCCGGTGGTGCGCGTACGTTCCCGGCCGGGCCACCGTGAAGACCCGTGTCTGGCGGTCCCAGGCGAACGACTCGCCGGAACGCCGGTCCAGGGCCGTCCACGTGCTGCCGTCCTTCGAGCCCTCCAGGACCCACCCGCTCGGCGCCTTCGTACGGTCCGACGAGGTCAGGGTGTACTGGAGCGCCCGGGTCGGCGCGGCCACCGGCAGGCTCGTGGCGGACGTCAACGGACCCTCCGTGAGGGAGGAGTCGTCGAAGAGCGGGCCCGGACCGGCCAGGGCGTCCGTGTGCGGGGCCGGGACCTTGTCGTCCCGGGTGATGGAGACCGGGGCCGCGCCCCGGCCCGAGCCCCAGGCGGACGGGCGGTCGCCCATCGCGAAGTCCAGGGTGCCGCCCCGGGCGAGGAGGTCGTGGGGGAGCGCGGTGGAGTTCCAGGCGCGCCCGTTGACCTTCAGCCCTTGGACGTAGACGTTCTTCGCGCTGTTCTCCGGGGCGCGGACGGTCAGCGTGCGCCCGTTCTCCAGGCGCACGGTCGCCCGGGTGAAGAGCGGGGAGCCGACCGCGTACTCGCCGCTGCCCATGACCAGCGGATAGAAGCCGAGCGCGGAGAAGAGGTACCAGGCGGACTGCTCGCCGTTGTCCTCGTCGCCGTGGTAGCCCTGGCCGATCTCGCTGCCGGTGTAGAGCCGGGAGAGCACCTCGCGCACCTTGGCCTGCGTCTTCCAGGGCTGCGCGGCCGCGTTGTACATGTACGTCGCGTGGTGGGCGACCTGGTTGGAGTGCCCGTACATGCCCATCCGCACGTCACGCGCCTCCGTCATCTCGTGGATGACGCTGCCGTACGAGCCCGCGAACTCCGGCGACGCGGTCTCCGGGGTGGAGAAGTACGCGTCGAGCTTCTTGCCGAGCCCGCCGCGCCCGCCGTAGAGGTTGGCCAGGCCCCGGCTGTCCTGCGGGGCGGTGAAGGCGTACCCCCAGCCGTTGGTCTCGGTGTAGTCGTACCCCCAGACGCGCGGGTCGTAGGAGGCGGAGGGCACGCGCCAGGCCCCCGCGAGGTCGCGGCCCTGGAAGAACCCGGCCCGGGTGTCGAAGAGCTTGACGTAGTTCCGCGCCCGGTTGAGGAAGTACGCGGACTCGTCCCGGTAGCGGGCCTTCCCCGTCTTCTCGTACAGCGCCTCGCCCATCTTCGCGAGGCCGTAGTCGTTGAGGTAGCCCTCCAGCGACCAGGACAGGCCCTCGTGGGTCCTGGTCGAGGCGTAGCCCAGGAAGGGTGAGGTGTCCATGCCCTTGCGGCCGACGCCGGAGAAGGGCGGCAGGACGGTGGCGTTCTTCAGGGCCGCCTCGTACGCGGCGGTGGCGTCGAAGTCGACGCCCTTGACGTAGGCGTCGGCGAACGCGACGTCCGACGAGGTGCCGGTCATCAGGTCCGCGTAACCGGGCGAGGACCAGCGGGAGATCCAGCCGCCGTCCTTGTACTGCTGCACGAATCCGTCGACCAGGCGGCCCGCGGTCCTCGGCGTGAGGAAGGAGTACGCGGGCCAGGTCGTGCGGTAGGTGTCCCAGAAGCCGTTGTTGACGAAGACCTCGCCGTCGACGATCTTCGCGCCCGTGCGGGTGGGCGTGTCGGGGCCGGTCTGCGGGGAGAAGGGGCTCGCGTACCGGGTCCTCCCGTTCACCTTCTCGTGGCCGGAGTTGGGGTAGAGGTAGAGCCGGTACAGGCTGGAGTACAGGGTGGTGAGCTGGTCGTGGCTCGCGCCCTCGACCTCGACGCGGCCCAGGATCCGGTCCCAGGCGTCCTGCGCGCGCTCCCGGACCCGCTCGAAGCGGGAGCCCGCCGGGATCTCGTCGGCCAGGTTCGCCTTCGCCTGGTCGACGCCGATCAGGGAGGTGGCGAGGCGGAGGGTGACCTGCTTGTCCTGGCCCGGCCGGAAGCGCAGATAGCCCGTCACGTCCGCGCCTCCGCCGCCGCTCAGCTTGCCGCTCGCGGTCACGGGAGCGTCGAAGACGCCGTACACGAAGAGCCGGGTGGCCCCCGTCGACAGGCCGCTCTTCACGTCCGAGAAGCCCGTGAAGGAACGGGTCGCCGGATCGAGGGTGAGGCCGCCGTCATTGGAGACGTTGTCGAAGATGACGCTCGCGTCGTCGCCGGGGAAGGTGAAGCGCATCATGGCCGCGTGGTCGGTCGGGGTCATCTCGGTGCGCAGACCGTTCTCGAACCGCACGCCGTAGTAGTGCGGCTTCGCCGTCTCGTTCTCGTGGCGGAAGGGCAGCGCGCGGGCGGTACGGGTGGCGTCCGGGGTGCCGGACACCGCCGAGGGCATGAGCTGGAAGGTCTGCCGGTCGCCCATCCAGGGGCTCGGCTCGTGACTGGCGCTGAAGGCCTGGAGGGTGGGGAGGTTGTCGGCGTTGTTGCCGCGCGCGTAGTCGTACAGCCAGCTCGTGGAGCCCGCGTTGGTGACCGGCGTCCAGAAGTTGAAGCCGTGCGGGACGGCGGTCGCCGGGATGTTGTTGCCGCGCGAGTAGGAGCCGCTGGAGTGGGTGCCGCGGGTGGTGAGGGCGTAGTCGGAGAGCCGGTCGAGCCGCTTCTCGGGGGCTCTCGCGGCTATCCGCACGTCGTCGATCCAGCCGCGGAACTCCGCCGGGCCCTTCGGGTTGTCGTACGCCACCAGGATCCGGTCGACCGTCTTGCCTGCCGCGACCGTGCCGATCCGCGCCGCCTTGTGGTTCCACTGGTTGGCGTACAGCGTCTTGGACGCGCCCTGGCCCCGCGGTGAGAGCACCGCGCCGTGCTGGTCGAGGGCGCGCAGGTCGCTCAGGTACGTGCCGTCGGTGAAGGCGAGGTCGACCGCCACGTTCGTCGCCGGGTAGCCGAGGTCCGCGCCCTTGTCGCCCGAGGGGAGCTGGGGGAAGACGCGGTAGGACAGCTCGGTGTCCCGGCCGACCCGGGTGTTCACGTCGAAGACCTTGTTGTACGAGTACGCCCGGCCGGCCGGCTTGTGCGTGCCCGCGTAGCGCAGCGCCCGCCTGCCGGTGAAGCCCGCGCCCGACTTGGCGGTGGGGGAGCCGGACGGCCCCCGGTCCACCTGGCTGCGCATGTCCTCGGGGGTGGGCGTCGAGGTGTCGCCGTTCGAGAACTGGACGTCCGCGAGCTGAAGGAGCGGTGCGCCGCCGTTCGCGGTGATGTTCAGCCGGTAGTGCCGGAACGCGGTGTCGTTCGCGATGCCGTACGTCTTCGTCTGGAAGCGGGAGGTGAAGGTCTCGCTCTTGCGCGTGTCCAGGGTGGTCCAGGACCTGCCGTCGGCGGAGCCCTCCAGGGTCCAGTCCTTCGGGTCGCGCTCGGCGGCGTCGTTGGCCGAGGTCAGGGCGTACGTCACGACCTTGACCGGTTCCTCCAGGTCGAACTCCACCCAGCCGACCGGCACGAAGGCCAGCCACTTGCTGCCGGGGGTGATGTCGATCAGGTTCTCCTTGACCTCGCCGCCCGCCGCGTTCTCGGCGCTCGCCCGCAGAGCGGTCACCCGGTCGGTGACGTTGCCGGGGATGCCGGGGGACTCGCCGCCGTCGACGCCCGAGGCCTTCTTGCGGCCCCCGGCGTCGGTCTCGACGGTGTCCCGCCAGGCCGGTGCGGGCTCGCCCGGCTCGAAGGAGGAGCTGAACGTGCCGCCCGCGGGGGCGGGCGGGCCCGGCCGGGCGGTGGCGGCCGGGGCGAGCAGGGGCACCGCCAGGGCGGTCGTGGCGAGGCAGGCGAGCACCGCCGAGGTGCCTCTGCGACGTCTGGTTCGGGTGTGTCCGGGTCTGGGCTGCATCCTGCGGCATCCTTCACTGAGACAACGTTGTCAGGTGTTCAGGCGCTCTCCGTGGTGAAGCAAGTATCCAGTGGTGTCAAGGATGTTGGGGAGGCGTCAGTTGGACAAATGTGCGCGCGGATATCCAAGAGGTCTCAACTCGGGAAAGAAGCCCGGTCAACCTTGCTTGCGATCTTGCCCAGTTGGCGGGAACTGGACTATACCTATCGGCGTCCGCACGACCCGGAAGGCCGTACGGCCGGGAAACCGGACGCGGAGCCGTGAGCCGGGCGCGCAGTCGTCCAAGAGTTGCGTCCAACATTTGCGTCCAAGAGTCGATCAAGTCATCTGACCGCGGTGGCGGGGCCCTTCGCCGTAGGCGAATTCCTTACGGGGGACGGGGGCGTACCGGTACACCGCCTGAGTCCTGGAGAAGGCGAGGACTTGAGCATGGGACCCACCAACGTCAATCGTCGTGACGTGCTGAAGCGGACCGCGGCCGCGAGCCTGCTCGCGCTGCCCGGAGCCGGCGCATTGAGTTCCTGTGCCGCCGGCGGTGGAGGCGACACGAAGGACCAGCCCGCGAAGGGCGAGAAGTCCAAGAAGAACCCGCTCGGCGTGAAGGAGGACGCCGCGCTCGCGGTGTACATCTTCAACGGCGGCTACAAGGACAAGTACGCCCGGTTCGTGTCCGACATGTACGCCAAGAACTATCCCAGGGCGAAGGTCGACCAGAAGGCCACGGAGAAGATCGCCACCCAGCTCCAGCCGAAGATCGTTCGGGGCAACCCGGCGGCGGACGTCATCAACAACTCCGGCGCCGACCAGATGAACATCGGCAAGCTGGTGACCAACCAGCAGGTCGCCGACTTCACCGAGATGCTGGACGCGCCCTCCTGGGACAACCCGTCGGTCACCGTCCGCGACAGCCTCTACCCGGCGATGCAGTCCATGGGCGCCTTCGGCACCAAGGGCTGCTACCAGCTCAACATCGCCATGACGGTCTACGGCAACTGGTACTCCCGGCGGATGCTGGAGGAGACCCTGGAGTCGCAGTACCCCAAGACCTGGGACGAGATGCTGGCCGTCTGCAAGAAGGCCAAGGACAAGGGCATCCACGGCTGGAGCTACCCCGGCGGCCACCCGCGCTACATGCTCTTCTCGATGTACGCGATGTTCGCCCAGGCCGGCGGCCGTGCGGCGGTCGAGGCGATGGACTACCTGGAGCCGAACTGCTGGAAGAGCGACGCCGTGAAGTCGGTCTTCGAGGCGTTCGAGGAGCTCGTCGCCAAGAAGTACGTCCTCACCGGTTTCGACGGTCCGCAGGGCCACACCGAGATGCAGACCGCCTGGACCAAGGGCAAGTGCGTCTTCGTGCCCAACGGCTCCTGGGTGGAGAACGAGGCCAAGGACACCACCCCGGCGGGCTTCGGCATGACCGTCGGCGCCACCCCCGCGCTGTCCTCCGGCGACAAGATGCCCTTCGGCACGCTGTACTCGCCGCCCGGCGAGCCCTTCATCGTCCCGGCCAAGGCCGCGAACGTACAGGGCGGTCTGGAGTGGATGCGGATGATGTACAGCAAGGAGGCGTCCGTCAACCTCTTCAAGGAGACGGGCGGCATTCCCGCGCTCAAGGGCGCCATCGACGGCATGAAGCTGCCGCCGGGGACCGACAGCTCCCAGAAGGCCATCACCGCGGCCGGCGACAACATCGTCATCCCGTTCTGGAAGGAGTGGTACGGCGAGCTGTTCACCGCCGACTACGACAAGGTGATGGGCGACTTCATGATGGGCCGCATCGGCACCAAGGAGGCCCTGGACATCATGCAGAAGGCCTCCGACCGGGTCGCCAAGGACCCCGACATCACGAAGATCAAGAAGGTCTGAACCACCGTCGGCTGAGCCACGGCCAGTTGAGCGCAACGGGTGAAAATCGGAGCGGCATGAGTATCGAGAAGCGGGCGGCCAAGCCTCCCAACCGGCTGTTGTTCTTCGCGGCGATACTCCTGCCGCCCCGATTCACACCGATGAGTGTCCGGTACGACCGGAGGTACCGGACACTCGACAAATACCGATTCGTCGCGGGATTCCTGGCGGTTCCGCTGGCCTTCTACGCGATATTCGTCATCTCGCCGTTCCTCCAGGCGATTTACTACTCGCTCACGGACTGGTCGGGCGGGCCGATAGCCAACTTCATCGGCTTCGACAACTTCGTCAAAATGTGGAACGACGAACGGTTCTGGGACTCCACGACCACCAGCCTGACCCTGCTGGTGATCGCCCCGGTCGTCACGCTCGTCCTGGGCGTCTTCTTCGCGTACATGATCACGGCGGGCGGCAGGCACCGCAAGGGCCAGGCCATCTCCGGCGTCGCGGGCTCCTCGCTCTACAAGGTCGTGTACTTCTTCCCGCAGGTGCTCTCCGTGGCGATCATCGCGGTGGTCTGGGGCCGGGTCTTCAACACCAACGCCGGACTGGTCAACGGCGGCCTGGACCTGGTGGGCGTCAAGGGCCCCGCCTGGCTGGGCGGCGAGTACGGCCTCGCGCTGATCGCCGTGCTCACCGTGATCTGCTGGAGCTTCGTCGGCTTCTACGTCGTGCTCTTCTCGGCGGCCATGGGCGGCATCCCCAAGGACATCTACGAGGCGGCCCTGCTGGACGGGGCGGGCCGGGGCACCACCTTCTTCAAGGTGACGCTCCCGCTGATCTGGGACACCGTGCGCACCGGCTGGGTCTACATGGGCATCCAGGCCCTGGACTCCTTCGCGATCGTGCTGGTGATGATGCCCTCGCACGCCATGAAGGTGACCCCGGTCTTCCTCTACGAACGCTTCCGCGAGGGACAGTTCGGCTACGCGACCGCCATCGGCGTCGTACTGCTCCTGCTGAGCGTGGTGTTCTCCCTGATCGTCATGCGGCTCGGCAACCGCGACCGGATCGAATACTGAGAGCGGGGGAGACCACGTCATGAGCACGAGCACACTCACCGAGTCCCGTCGGGGCACGGCCGATCAGATCAAGGCCAAGGAGGGCGGCGGCACCCTCAACGTCTTCTCGCACGCCTTCCTGGTCCTGTGGACCCTGATGGCGGCGGGCCCGCTGGTCTGGGTCGCGATCACGGCCTTCCGCACCTCGTCCGACATCCTCAACGACCCGATGGGGCTGCCCTCGTCCTTCCACTGGGCGAACTTCGCGAACGCGTGGACGCAGGCGCACATCGGGCAGTACGCCCTCAACTCGCTGATCATCCTCGCCGGATCGCTGACCGGCACCATGCTGCTGGGCTCGATGGCCGCCTACGTCATCGCCCGGTTCACCTTCCCCGGCAACAAGTTCGTCTTCCTGCTGTTCGCGGGCGGCATGATGTTCCCGGTGATCCTGGCGCTGGTGCCGCTCTTCGCGGTCATGGAGAACTTCCAGCTCCTGGACACGCGCGCCGGTCTGATCATCGCGTACATCGCCTACTCGCTGCCCTTCACCACCTTCTTTCTGACCTCCTTCTTCCGCACGCTGCCCACCGGCGTGCAGGAGGCGGCCATGGTGGACGGCGCGTCCCACACCCGGACCTTCTTCCAGATCATGCTGCCGATGGCCAAGCCGGGCCTGGTCAGCATCGGCATCTTCAACTTCCTCGGCCAGTGGAACCAGTACCTGCTGCCGCTGCTCCTCAACAACGAGAACGAGTCCAGCTACGTCCTTCCGCAGGGACTCGCCTCGCTGGCGATCGCGCAGGGCTACCGCGGCGACTGGGGAGCGCTCTTCGCGGGCCTGACCATCGCCATGGTGCCGGTGCTCGTCGTGTACGCGGTCTTCCAGCGGCAGGTGCAGGCGGGCCTCACCGCGGGCGCCCTCAAGTAGCCGACCCGATTAGGCCGTTCGGCCCCGGTCCGTAGCCCTGTTCGGCCGTACCTCAAGTAACCCGGGGCGCACCTCGGGTGACGCCGGAAGTACCCCAAGTGACTTTCGAAGGAACCCTGTTGAACCAGGTTTCGACTTGAACACGAAAGTGGTCTAAACCTATTGCGCCTTCGCGGGGCGTGAGTAGTGTCCGTGCCACGGCGCTGCGGGGGATCTTCGCCCGGCCGGTGGTCCGGGGGCCGACCTCCGGTGAATGCAGCAAGTCGACGCTGAGGTCGAAGGGTTGAAAAGCATGAGGAATCGGGTTATCGCCACCGGTGCGGCAACGCTCGTGATGGCACTGGGGCTGACCGCCTGCGGTGGCGACGGCGACGGCGGCGGGGACGGCGCCGAGGGCGGCAAGACCATCAAGGTGGTCGCCGCCGACTACGGCACCAGCGCGGCGGACGCCTCCAAGCCGTTCTGGGACAAGGTCGCCAAGGACTTCGAGGCCGCCAACGCGGGCTACAAGGTCGAGGTCCAGGTCATCAACTGGAACGACATCGACAAGACCGTCAAGACGATGATCGCGTCGGGCAACGTGCCCGACGTCCTCCAGACCGGCGGCTACGCCGACAAGGTCGCCGACGACCTGCTCTACAAGGTCGACGACGTCATGTCGCCCAAGACCCGGGCCAACCTCTCGAAGGGCTTCGCCGAAGCGGGCAAGGTCAAGGGCGCCGCCTACGGCATCCCGTGGGTCGCCTCCACCCGTACGTTCTTCTACAACAAGAAGGCGTTCGCGGCCGCCGGCATCACCAAGACCCCGGCCACCTGGGCCGACGTCGCCGACGCGGCGAAGAAGCTCAAGGAGAAGAAGGCCGCGGAGATCCCCTACGGCCTCCCGCTCGGCCCCGAGGAGGCCCAGGGCGAGACCCTGATGTGGGAGATGGGCAACGGCGGCGGCTACAAGGACGAGGCCGGCAAGTACACGATCAACAGCGCCCAGAACGTCGAGACGTTCAAGTGGCTCCAGGAGAACCTGGTCAAGCCCGGCCTGACCTACCCCAACCCCGCCTCCACCGACCGCAAGACGGCCTTCGCCGACTTCGCGGCGGGCAAGGTCGGCATGATGAACGGCCACCCGAGCGTCATCAAGATGGCCGAGGAGGCCAAGGTCGAGTACGGGATGGCGAAGATCCCCGGCAAGAACGGCCCGCTGGACTCCACCCTCGGCGTCGGCGACTGGACCATGGCCTTCCAGGACGGCAAGGCCGGCAAGGACGCGGTGAAGAAGTTCCTCGACTTCACCTACACCAAGGACAACCTGGTGAAGTTCGCGTCGATGTACAACTTCATCCCCGTCACCACGGACGCCGCCGAGGCCATGCAGGCGGACCCGAAGAACGCCAAGCTGAAGGACTTCTTCGCGGCCCTGCCGACGGCCACGTTCTACCCGGTCAACGACACCTCCTGGGACCTGGTCTCCGCCGAGATCAAGAAGACCGGCGGCAAGGCCGCCGGCGACGACCCGAAGGCGGTCCTGGACGACCTCCAGAAGAAGGCCGAGGACGCGGCGAAGGACGTCAAGTGACGCGCTGATCCGGCCCGCTCGCCCCGTCGATCGCCCCCTCTCCCTCTCCCAGGAGAAACCGTGTCACTCAAGGCCCCTCCGTCCCCCGCCGAGACCGGCGGGGGACGGGGCGGGCGCGCCCCCAGGCCGGTGAGCCGCCGCAGCGGACTGGCCAGGCTCGGCCCGCTGCCCTGGATTGCGCCCGTCATCCTGCTGATCCTCTTCGTGGTCGTCTGGCCCGTCGTCGAGCTGATCCGCACCTCGTTCCTCAACATCTCCATCTCCGGCAAGGTGCGCGGCAGCGCGGGGACGGACAAGTACAAGAAGCTCTTCGAGGAGACCGACCTCGGCGCCGTCCTGCTCTGGACGGTGATCTGGACGGTCGTCGTCGTGGCCTGCACGATGCTGATCTCGCTGGCCCTCGCCCAGCTCTTCAACCAGAAGTTCCCCGGCCGCACGATCACCCGCTGGGCGCTCATCGCCCCCTGGGCCGCGTCCGTGCTGATGACGGCCATCGGCTTCAAGTGGATGCTCAACCAGACCGCCGGCGTGCTCAACACCCTGATGATGGACCTCGGCCTCATCGACGGGCCGAAGGACTGGCTGGGGGAGTCCTCCACCGCCTGGCCGTGGATGATGGCGGTCGCGATCTTCGTGTCGCTGCCCTTCACGACGTACACCCTGCTGGCGGGCCTCCAGACCATCCCGGGCGAGGTCTACGAGGCCTCGCGCATCGACGGCGCGGGGACCTGGCAGACGTACCGGCACATCACGCTGCCGATGCTGCGTCCGGCGTTCCTGATCGGCGTCGTCATCAACCTGATCAACGTCTTCAACTCCTTCCCGATCATCTGGGCCATGACCCAGGGCGGACCGGGCTACGACACGTCCACCTCGATGGTGTTCATGTACAAGCTGAAGGAGACCGACATCGGCGAGTCGGCGGCCATGTCGGTGGTCAACTTCGCCCTGGTCGTGGTGCTCGTCCTGATCTTCCTGAAGGTCAGCCGCTGGAACGAGGAGGACTGATGGCCACCGCTACGGCCGCCCGGCCGAAGACGCAGAGCCCGTCGGTCACGCCCCCCAAGCGCCCCTTCCGGCCGCGCACGCTGGTCATCGCCGTGGTGGCCTGGGGCCTGGCCGCGCTCTTCCTCGCTCCGTACCTCGAAATGATCATCACGGCGCTGCGGCCGAAGGCGGAGCTGCGCGACCGCACCTACCTGCCCAGCGACTTCGAGTGGTCCAACTTCATCGAGGTCTGGAAGCAGTCCGAGCTGGGGCAGAACCTCCAGGTCACCCTGCTGGTCGCGGGCGGGGCCACGGTGCTGGTGCTGCTGGTGGCGCTGCCGGCCGCGTACTACACGGCACGGATGAAGTTCCGCGGACGCAAGGTCTTCCTGCTGCTCGTGCTGGTCACCCAGATGTTCCAGCCGACCGCGCTGCTCATCGGCCTCTACCGCGAGTTCTACCAGTTGGGCATGCTCAACTCGGTCTGGACGCTGATCATCACCAACGCGGCCTTCAACCTGGCCTTCGCGGTGTGGATCCTGACCGCCTACATCGGCTCCATCCCGGCGGAGCTGGAGGAGGCGGCGATGGTGGACGGCACCAGCCGCTTCGGCGCGATGATCAGGGTCACGCTGCCGCTGGCGCTGCCCGGGGTGGTGACCGCGCTCATCTTCACGTTCATCACGACGTGGAACGAGTTCGCGATGGGCCTGACCCTGACCACCGATCCGGCCAGCCAGCCGCTGACGGTCGGCATCAACAACTTCATCGGCGCCTACACCGTGCAGTGGAACTACCTCTTCGCGGCCTCCGTCGTCGCGATCGTCCCGGTGATCATCCTGTTCGCGTTCATCGAGCGGCACGTGGTGTCCGGACTGACCGCGGGGTCGGTGAAGTAGGACAGCACGCGAGGGAGGACCCCTTCGCACGGCCTTTCTCCCGGTCCCGTACGGAACGAAGCGCCCACCGGCCCCCGCCGGCGGGCGCTTCGGCGTGATCCGGCCCCTCTTCGGTCCAGGCCTTGACGGGAGCGGGCGGGAAAGTCTCTGCTTAGGGTTCACATGTTGGAAGAACGGCGGGGCCCCGCAGTCGTGGCCCCGGAGCGGGCGGCCGTCGTGCCGGCCGTCAGGATCGGGAGTGGATGAGTCAATGGAGACTCCGGGGTCGCAGACGTCTCTGCACCGGGCCAATCTGGAGCGGGTCGTGCGCGCGGTGCGCATGGCGGGCTCGCTGACCCAGGCCGAGATCGCGAGAAGCACCGGGCTCTCCGCCGCCACGGTCTCCAACATCGTGCGCGAACTGAAGGACGGCGGAACGGTCGAGGTCACGCCCACCTCGGCGGGCGGCCGCCGGGCCCGCAGCGTCTCGCTCAGCGGGGACGCGGGCGTGGTGATCGGCGTCGACTTCGGCCACACCCACCTGCGGGTGGCCGTCGGCAACCTGGCCCACCAGGTGCTCGCCGAGGAGTCCGAGCCGCTGGACGTGGACGCCTCGGCCGCGCAGGGCTTCGACCGGGCCGAACAATTGGTCAAGCGCCTCATCGGGGCCACCGGGATCAGCCAGGACAAAGTCGTCGGCGTCGGCCTCGGCGTCCCTGGACCGATCGACGTGGAGTCCGGGCGCCTGGGCTCCACCGCGATCCTGCCGGGCTGGCAGGGGATCAACCCGAGCGAGGAGCTCTCGGCCCGGCTCGGGGTTCCGGTGTACGTCGACAACGACGCCAACCTCGGGGCGCTCGGCGAGCTGGTGTGGGGCGCGGGGCGCGGGGTGCGCGATCTCGCGTACATCAAGGTCGCCAGCGGCGTCGGCGCGGGGCTGGTGATAGACGGCCGCGTCTACCGGGGGCCCGGCGGCACCGCCGGCGAGATCGGGCACATCACGCTCGACGAGTCGGGCCCGGTGTGCCGCTGCGGCAACCGCGGCTGCCTGGAGACCTTCGCGGCGGCCCGCTACGTCCTGCCGCTGCTGACGCCCTCGCACGGACCCGACCTCACCATGGAGCGCGTCGTGCGGCTCGCCCGCGAGGGCGACCCGGGCTGCCGCCGGGTGATCGCCGACGTCGGCCGGCACATCGGCAGCGGGGTGGCCAACCTCTGCAACCTCCTCAACCCCAGCCGGGTCGTCCTCGGCGGCGACCTCGCGGACTCCGGCGAGCTGGTGCTCGGGCCGATCCGCGACTCGGTCTCGCGGTACGCGATCCCCAGTGCCGCACGGCACTTGAGCGTGCTGCCCGGCGCGCTCGGCGGACGGGCCGAAGTGCTGGGCGCGCTGGCCCTCGTGCTGAGCGAAATGGGCGATTCGAGCCTGTTGGACACCGCTCAGCCGGTCAACTCGCACGACAGGGACCAGCATTCGGCCCCTGCCTTCACTTAGATAACGAGTGGCACCGTTGTCATCTCGTTAAGGGTTTACTCCTTGACGGTGGTGGCGGCACACGAGTTGACTTCCAGACACCTCGGCCGCAACGACGCGGCCTCGTCAGGGAGGTTGGACTGTGAAGACCCATCTGCGTCGTGCCGCTACCGCCGTCACCGCTGCGGCCGTGCTGACCCTGTCCCTCGCCGCGTGCGGCGAAGCGGGCGCGGGCAAGGAAGAGAAGAAGGACGACAAGACGATCGGCCTGCTGCTGCCGGAGAGCAAGACGACCCGTTACGAGTCCTTCGACTACCCGCTGATCAAGGCCAAGGTCACCGAGCTCTGCTCCGACTGCAAGATCAACTACAAGAACGCGTCCGAGAACGTCGCGACCCAGAAGCAGCAGTTCGACGACCTCGTCGACTCCGGCGTCAAGGTCATCGTCCTCGACGCCGTCGACTCCGCCGCCACCAAGGCGTGGGTCGAGGAGGCCGACAAGAAGGGCATCAAGGTCGTCGCGTACGACCGCCTCGCCGAGGGTCCGGTCTCCGCCTACGTCTCCTTCGACAACGAGAAGATCGGCCAGCTCCAGGGCCAGGGCATCATCGACGCGCTCGGCGACAAGGCCAAGGACGGCCGCGTCGTCATGATCAACGGCAAGGAGTCGGACCCCAACGCCGGGCTGTTCAAGAAGGGCGCGCACTCCGTCCTCGACAGCAAGGTCAAGAAGGTCGTCTACGAGCAGACGGGCGAGTGGGACCCGAAGATCGCGGGCGAGAAGATGGGCACCGCCATCACCTCCCTGGGCAAGGACGGCTTCGACGCCGTCTACTCCGCCAACGACGGCATGGCGGGCGGCATCGTCGCGGCGCTCCAGTCGGCGGGCGTCAAGGGCATCCCGGTCGGCGGCCAGGACGCGGAGCTCGCGGGCATCCAGCGGATCCTCGCCGGTACGCAGGCCTTCACCATCTACAAGCCGTACAAGCCGGAGGCGGACAAGACCGCCGAGGTCGCGGTGAAACTGCTGAAGGGCGAGAAGCTCTCGCTGGCCACCACGATCGACAGCCCCAGCGCCAAGGGCATCCCGGCGGAGCTGATCCAGGCCACGGTCATCACCAAGGCCAACATCAAGGACACGGTCGTCAAGGACCAGCTCTACAAGACCGCCGAGATCTGCAAGGCGGAGTTCGCCAAGGCGTGCGCGGACGCGGGCATCAGCTAGCCGCGTCGCGGCGACGGGCCGGGGGAGCCCGCCTCCCTCGCCCCGGGCGGTGTGGGGTCGCGGTCCCGTCAGGGGAGCGGGACCCCGCGCACGGCGGGCTCGGCCCGGCGAGTCCCGGGGCGGCCCGGAAACGGCCTCCGAGGAGGCCGCGTCCGTGGGGCTCCCGGGCTCCCGCCGGCGCGGCCGCAGCGGTCGTCGGTACGGCCCCGGCTTCGGGCGGCAGCGCCATGGCGGCTGTCCGCACGGCCCCGGCTTCGGTCGGTGTCGTCGCGGTGTCCGTCAGGGCGGCCCCGCGCCCGGTCGGCGTCGCTTCGGCGGCTGTCCGTACCGCCTCGGCCCCCTTCGGTGTCGTTGCTGCGTCCTTGGGGGGCGGTCCCGGTCCGGTGTCGGCAAGCGCTCGGTCCGCGTCCGTACGGGGCCGGGGCCCGTCGGGCGGCCGGGACGCCGTGCCCCCGTGCTCTCCGTCCATGGCGTGCCCGCCCTCGTACCGCCGTGCGGCTCCCGCCCGTACTGCATCCATCCGTCCATATCGTCCCGGCCGACGTACGCGGTCGCGTACGAGGTCCCGGTCGTCGTCCCGCCCGCCGGACGCGGACCGGACCCCGGCGCGGCCACCACGCGTCCGCCCCTCCATCCACACGCCCCGTCCCGTCGCACGCGAGAACGCTGCGGCGGCCCTCCGCCGCACCCGTCGGCGGACGAAGGAGATGGTTCACATGTCCGCTGCGCCCGTCCTCGCGCTACGCGGAGTCTCCAAGCGGTTCGGAGCCGTGCAGGCCCTGACCGACGTCGACCTGGAGGTGCACGCCGGTCAGGTCGTCGCCCTGGTCGGCGACAACGGCGCCGGGAAGTCCACCCTGGTCAAGACGATCGCCGGGGTGCACCCCATCGACGAGGGCAGCATCGAATGGGACGGCCGACCCGTCTCCATCGCGCGCCCGCACGACGCCCAGGGCCTCGGCGTCGCCACCGTCTACCAGGACCTCGCGCTCTGCGACAACCTCGACGTCGTCGCCAACCTCTTCCTCGGCCGCGAGCTCGGCCGGGCCAAGGTGCTCGACGAGGTCGCCATGGAGAAGCGCGCCAAGGAACTCCTGGACACCCTGTCCATCCGCATCCCGAGCGTCCGCATCCCGATCGCCTCGCTCTCCGGCGGCCAGCGCCAGGTCGTGGCCATCGCCCGCGCGCTGGTCGGCGACCCGAAGCTGGTCATCCTCGACGAGCCGACCGCCGCCCTCGGCGTCGAGCAGACCGCCCAGGTCCTGGACCTGGTGGAGCGGCTGCGCGAGCGGGGCCTCGCCGTCCTGCTGATCAGCCACAACATGGCCGACGTCAAGGCCGTCGCCGACGAGGTCGCGGTCCTGCGCCTCGGGCGCAACAACGGTGTCTTCAAGGTCAGGGACACCACCAACGAAGAGATCATCGCCGCCATCACCGGAGCCACGGACAACGCCGTGACCCGTCGCGAGGCGCGAGGCGCGGAGGCCGTGAAGTGAGTGAGACCGTGAACACCCCGCCCCAGAAGTCCACCCCGGTGGACGCCGACCCGGACGTCGCACCAGGCGCCGTTCCGGCGGTCGACCCCCGGCTGCTCGTGCGCGAGCAGGGCTTCGCCGGTTACCTGACCGAGTTCAAGCGCAAGATCAAGGGCGGTGAGCTCGGCTCGATACCGGTCGTCACCGGCCTGATCGTCATCTGGGCGATCTTCGAGATCAGCTCCGGCCGCTTCCTGGACCCCTCGAACCTCAGCAACATCGCCCAGTACATCGTCGGCCCGGGGCTCATCGCGACCGGCATCGTCTTCGTGCTGCTGCTCGGCGAGATCGACCTCTCGGTCGGCTCGGTGGCCGGTCTCACCGCCGCCGCCAGCTCGGTCCTCGCCATCAAGCAGGACATGAACGAGGGCCTCGCCGTCGTCGTCGGCCTGCTCGGCGCGGCCGCCATCGGCGCCCTGCACGGCTTCTTCTTCGCCCGGATCGGCGTGCCCGCGTTCGTCGTCACCCTCGCGGGCTTCCTCGGCTGGAGCGGCCTGCAACTGTTCGTCCTCGGGAACACCCTGAGCCTGAACAACATCTCCGGCGGCGTCATCTACCACCTCAACAACTACTACTTCAGCGACATCGCCGCCGCCTACGGCCTGGCCGCCGTCGCGGTCGCCGCCTACGCCTGGTCGCAGTGGAACGAGCACCGCCGCCGCAAGGCCGCCGACCTGCCGCACCGCCCGATGAGCGAGCTGGCGCTGCGCACCGGTGTGGTCGCGGTCCTGGTCTTCGCCGCCGCGTACGTCCTGAACCAGGAGGACGGCCTGCCGCTCGGGCTGACCGTCTTCGTCGGCGTGGTCGTCCTCGCCGGCTTCGTGCTGCGCCGCACCACCTACGGCCGTCAGGTCTTCGCGGTCGGCGGCGGCGTCGAGGCGGCGCGCCGGGCCGGCATCAACGTCGTCTGGATCCGGATCTCGGTCTTCACCATCTCCGGCTTCCTGGGCGGACTCGGCGGTCTCTTCATCGCTTCCCAGTCCGGTGTCGCCGACTCCAACCTGGGCGGCGGCGACACCCTGATGCTCGCCATCGCGGCGGCCGTCATCGGCGGCACCAGCCTCTTCGGCGGCCGGGGCACCCCCTGGTCGGCGCTGCTCGGCATCCTGGTGATCCAGTCGATCATGACCGGCCTGTACATGGAGGGCTCCTCCAGCAAGGCGGTCCAGTCGATGATCACCGGCGCGGTGCTGCTGGCGGCGGTCGTGCTGGACTCGGTGTCGCGCAGGAGCCAGAAGGCGGCGGGACGCGCCTAGCGCCCTGCCGCGTGCCGGGAACCACCCCGCCCGCCCGACGCGCCCCGCAGAGCGGCCAAACCCCTACGTGCCCGGCACCGAAATCAAGGTGCTGGGCACGTTTGTGCGTATGTTGGTCCGTACGGGTGAGGCAGGTCGCACAACCCGCCGATCGCCGCCGCGCGCGGAACATTAGACTCGGCAGATCGGCACGAACGTCCACAGCACAAGCCAGTTCAACCGCAGAGGAGGCACGGGTGGCCTTGCTGACCCGCATCAAGGGACCGCGCGACCTGGACCGGCTGTCCCCGGAGCAGCTCGACCAGCTGGCCGAGGAGATTCGTACCTTCCTCGTCGACGAGGTCTCCAAGACCGGCGGCCACCTGGGCCCGAACCTGGGCGTGGTCGAGCTGACCATCGCGCTGCACCGCGTCTTCGAGTCGCCCAAGGACAAGGTCCTGTGGGACACCGGCCACCAGAGCTACGTGCACAAGCTGCTCACCGGCCGCCAGGACTTCACCCGGCTGAAGATGAAGGGCGGCCTCTCCGGCTACCCGGCGCGCGCCGAGTCCGACCACGACGTGATCGAGAACAGCCACGCCTCCACCGTCCTCGGCTGGGCCGACGGCCTGGCCAAGGCCAACGAGGTGCTCGGCAAGGACGACGCGGTCGTCGCCGTCATCGGCGACGGGGCGCTGACCGGCGGCATGGCCTGGGAGGCGCTGAACAACATCGCCGTCGCCAAGGACCGCCCGCTGGTGATCGTCGTCAACGACAACGAGCGCTCCTACGCGCCCACCATCGGCGGCCTCGCCAACCACCTGGCCACCCTGCGCACCACCGACGGCTACGAGCGCTTCCTGGCCCGCGGCAAGGAGTTCCTGGAGCGCACCCCGGTCGTCGGCAGGCCGCTGTACGAGACCCTGCACGGCGCGAAGAAGGGCCTCAAGGACTTCATCGCCCCGCAGGGCATGTTCGAGGACCTGGGCCTCAAGTACGTCGGCCCGATCGACGGCCACGACATCGAGGCCCTGGAGTCCGCGCTCCAGCGCGCCAAGCGCTTCGGCGGCCCGGTCATCGTGCACTGCCTCACCGAGAAGGGCCGCGGCTACCAGCCCGCCCTCGCCGACGAGGCCGACCGCTTCCACGCCGTCGGCAAGATCCACCCGGACACGGGCCTGCCGATCGCCTCCTCCGGCGTCGACTGGACCTCCGTCTTCGGCGAGGAGATGGTCAAGCTCGGCAAGGAGCGCGAGGACATCGTCGCGATCACCGCGGCCATGCTCCAGCCGGTCGGCCTGGACAAGTTCGCCAAGGCCTTCCCCCACCGCGTCTACGACGTGGGCATCGCCGAACAGCACGGCGCGGTGTCGGCGGCGGGCCTGGCGACCGGCGGCCTGCACCCCGTCTTCGCGGTGTACGCGACCTTCCTCAACCGTGCCTTCGACCAGGTCCTGATGGACGTGGCCCTCCACAAGTGCGGTGTGACCTTCGTACTGGACCGCGCGGGCGTCACCGGAACCGACGGCGCCTCGCACAACGGCATGTGGGACATGTCGATCCTCCAGGTCGTCCCGACCCTGCGGATCGCCGCCCCGCGCGACGCCGACCAGGTCCGCGCCCAACTGCGCGAGGCCGTCCAGGTCGAGGACGCCCCCACCGTGGTCCGCTTCTCCAAGGGCGCGGTCGGCCCGGCGGTCAAGGCGGTCGGCAGGGCCGGCGGCATGGACGTGCTGCGCAGGCCCACCACCGACGTGGACCGCCCGGACGTCCTTCTGGTGTCCATCGGCGCGCTCGCCCCGATGTGCCTGGAGATCGCCGAGCTGCTCGACGCGCAGGGCATCTCCTCCACCGTCGTCGACCCCCGCTGGGTCAAGCCGGTCGACGCGGCGATGGCGCCGCTGGCCGAGCAGCACCGGGTCGTCGTCACCGTCGAGGACAACTCCCGCGCCGGCGGCGTCGGTTCCGCCGTCGCCCAGGCGCTGCGGGACGCGGACGTGGACGTGCCGCTGCGCGACTTCGGCATTCCGCCGGTCTTCCTGGACCACGCCTCCCGCAAGGAGGTGCTGGCCGAGATCGGGCTGACCGCGCCGGACATCGCCCGTCAGGTCACCGGCCTGGTCGCGAAGATCGACGGGCGGCTGGAGCGCGAGGTGGCGGCGAAGGCGGCCGTACGCGACTGAGCCGTGTGCGACTGAGCCGTACGCGACGACTGAGCCGTGTGCGACTGAGTCGTACGCGACGACTGCCGTACGCCGCACGACCGGGCAGCCCGTTGACGGGGCTCGCGCCGTCTGAGTCCGGGCCGGAGGGAAGCCTCCGGCCCGGACTTTTTCGTACATTCGCCCTATCGGGTGAAAACCTGTTCGCGCAGTCGCGAATCCACGCGAATGATCACGATGATTGCGGGTGACCCTCCACTCAGAGGTGGGACGGCCCGAGCGGCGGAGGTGCTGCGGTGAGCACGGAAGACCACAGTTCAACGGGTACATCATCGGCGTCACCGACTGCGCGGCAGCACGGCGTCTTCCGCACGAAGACCGTCGAGCAGTCCATCCGGGACACCGAGGAGCCGGAGCACGCCCTCAAGAAGTCCCTCTCCGCCCTGGACCTCACCGTCTTCGGCGTCGGCGTCATCATCGGCACCGGCATCTTCGTCCTCACCGGCAAGATCGCGAAGGAGACGGCCGGGCCCTCGGTCGCCCTCGCCTTCGTCGTCGCGGGCGTGGTCTGCGGGCTGGCCGCCCTCTGCTACGCCGAGTTCGCCTCGACCGTGCCGGTCGCGGGATCGGCGTACACCTTCTCCTACGCCTCCCTCGGGGAGCTGCCCGCCTGGATCATCGGCTGGGACCTGGTCCTGGAGCTGGCGCTGGGCTGTGCGGTGGTGGCCGTCGGCTGGTCCGGTTACATGCGCTCGCTTCTCGACACGGCGGGCGTCCACCTCCCGGACTTCCTCTCCGGCACCCACGACGGAAAGTTCGGCTTCGACCTGCTGGCCTGCATCCTGGTGCTGGTCATCACCGCGATCCTGGTCGCCGGAATGAAGCTCTCCTCGCGTGTCACCGGCATCGTCGTCGCCATCAAGGTGACCGTCGTCCTGCTGGTCATCATCGTCGGCGCCTTCTTCGTCACCGGCGCCAACTACCAGCCCTTCGTCCCGCCGTCCAAGGCCACCGAGGGCGGCGAGGGCCTGACCGCCCCGCTGGTCCAACTGATCTTCGGCTTCACCCCGACCAGCTTCGGCGTCATGGGCGTCTTCACCGCCGCGGCCGTCGTCTTCTTCGCCTTCATCGGCTTCGACATCGTCGCCACCGCCGCCGAGGAGACCAAACTCCCGCAGCGCGACGTCCCGCGCGGCATCCTCGGCTCCCTCATCATCTGCACGCTGCTGTACGTGGCGGTCTCCGTCGTCGTCACCGGCATGCAGAAGTACAGCGACCTCTCCACGGACGCACCGCTCGCCGACGCCTTCAAATCCGTCGGCCACCCCTTCTGGGCAGGTCTGATCAGCTTCGGCGCCGCGGTCGGACTGACCTCCGTCTGCATGATCCTGCTCCTCGGCCAGTCCCGGGTCTTCTTCGCGATGAGCCGCGACGGACTGCTCCCGAGGGCCTTCTCGCAGGTCCACCCGAAGTTCGGCACCCCGTACCGCTCCACCATCCTGCTCGGCGTGCTGGTCGCCGTCGTCGCGGGCTTCACCTCCATCGACGAGCTCGCCGAACTGGTCAACATCGGCACGCTCTTCGCCTTCGTCGTGGTCGCGCTGGGCGTCGTCATCCTGCGCCGCAAGCGCCCCGACCTGCCCCGGTCCTTCAAGACCCCGCTGGTGCCGCTGATCCCCGCCCTGTCGGTCCTGGCCTCGCTGTGGCTGATGCTGAACCTGCCGGCGGAGACCTGGCTGCGGTTCGGGGTGTGGATGCTGATCGGGATCGCGGTGTACTTCCTGTACGGGAAGCGGAACAGCAAACTGGGCAAGGGCACGCTGCCCGGGTAACCCGGCGCGAGCAGCCCCCCGGCCCCCGCCCGACGCGCCGTTCCCCGCCCCCGGCCGGGACGCCCCGGCACCCTCCCGGGCGTCCCGCTCCCGGGGGCGGATAACTTGGGCCCATGCTCGCCGAGCCCGCGACCGCGCCCGCACCCCCGACCCCGCACACCTACTGGTGGAGGCTCCTTCCGGCGCTCCTCCTCCTCGCGGCGCTCACCCGCATCCCCTCCTTCCGCCACCCCCTCTGGAACCCCGACGAGGGCTTCCTCGCGGTGCAGGCGGGCCGGCTCGCCGCCGGAGGAGTCCTGTACGACACCGTCGTCGACCGCAAGCCCCCCCTCGTCCCCTGGCTGTACCAAGCCGCCCTCGGCCTCTTCGGCGACCGTTCCCTCCTCCCGCTCAAGGTCCTCGCGATCCTGGCCCTGTTCGCGACCGCCGCCCTCCTCGCTTCGCTGGCCCGCCGCAGATGGGGCGACCGCGCGGGGGCGGTGGCGGGCACCGCCTTCCTGCTGATCTCCGTCGGGCTGCACCCCGAGGACACCCAGGCCGCCTCCTTCGGCCTCTTCACGCTGCCCTTCACCGCGCTCGCCGTGTGGTGCGCCGACCGCCGCCTCTGGGTCTGGGCCGGTGCGGCCACCGCCGGGGCGTTCCTGGCCAAGCAGACCGGCGGCGCGGTGCTCCTCCCGGTGCTCTGGCTCGCCTGGGGCGCGTCACGGCGGGCACGGGCCCTGACCCGCGCCCTCGCCGGTTTCGTCGTGCCCGTCGCCGCCGTGGCCCTCCTCACCGGCCCCTCGCGCTTCCTCTTCTGGGTGGTCACGGGTTCCGGTTCGTATGCGGACCTGACCGGGTCGGGGCTGCACGCGCTCGGCCGGGGCCTCGGCAACGCGGGCATCCTGGCCGCCGCCTGTCTCGGCCTGCTGGTCCCGCTGGTACGCCGGTGGCGGGCACCCGGCGCGGACCTGTGGCTGTGGCTCGCGGCGTCCGCCGTCGCCGTCATGACCGGATTCCACTTCTTCGGCCACTACTACCTCCAACTGATGCCGCCGCTCGCCCTGCTCGGCACGGCGGCCCTGCGGACCCTGCCCCGCCGCTGGACCACCGGCGCGCTGACCGCGCTCGCTTGCGCCTGCGCGGCCTTCCTGGCCTGGGGCCTCCTCGCCCCCCGGCCCGAACTCGCGCACGCCCAGCGCCTCGCCGACGCCGTCCGTTCCCGTACGTCGGCCGCCGACCCCGTACTGATCTGGGGCATGCACCCTGAGACGTACTGGCTGGCCGACCGCGCCCCCGCGAGCCGCTACCTGACCGCGGGCCTGCTGACGAACTTCAGCGGCGGCCGCGACGGCTCGCTGGTGGGGGAGCGGTACGGCGTCGAGGGGAGCTGGCCCGTCCTGCGCCGCGAACTCGCCGAGCGGCGCCCGCCCCTGATCGTCGACGACTCCCGCGGCAAGCCGTACGGCCCGGACCGGATGCCGACGCTCCGGTCGATCCTGGCCGAGGAGTACGTACGGGTGGCGACGGTGGACGGGGCGGTCCTGTACGCCCGCGCCCGCTGACCACGGGCGCCCGCCCGAGCAGGGTGCGCTCAGCCCCGTACGGTACGGGGCCCCACGCACTCCGCGCCGTACGCCTCGACCCGGCGCCGCAGCTCGCGGTCGGCGGTGACCACGACGCAGTCCCGCCCGGCGGGCTCACGCGTGGCCACGACCTCGACGATGCGGTCGTCCCCGCTGCCGGCGGCCGCCACGACCCGCACCCCGGGCACCGGCTCCACCTTCCTGGCCGCGCCCTCGACCACGAGCACGACCTCGACCGGCCCCGGCCGCCCGGCGACGCCTTCCGCCGCGTACACCGGCAGGCGGTCCCGCAGACGTTCGGCGGCTCCGTGCCGGTCCTTCCACCACCCGTCGGGGACGGACCCCACGACGTTGGCCGCGTCGACGACGAGCAGCGGCAGCGGGGCGGGGGACGCGGGCGGGGTGGAGGTCATGGGCCCAGCGTCCCACGGCGGGAAGTGCCGGACCGGCCGCCTATCCTTGGTTCGAATAATTGAACGGACGGCGGGGAAGGCAGGGCGGGCGACGATGGGGCTGGAGAGCGCGGAGGGGGCCGGGAGACCGGCGTCCGGCCCGGTGGCGGGGCGGAGCTGGCTGCTGAGCGGCAAGGACGGCAGGCTCACCGCGTACGCGGTGGCGGCGGACGGCGCGCTGCTGCGCTGGACCGAGACCCGGCCCGGCGGTCCTGACTGGCGGGGCCCGGAGGTCTTCGCGGCACCGGACACGGAGGGTCTGGCCGTGGCGCAGGGCCCGGACGGCTTCGTGCACGTGGTGGGGCGGCGACGGCTCGCGAACGGCTCCGTGGAGTACGTGCACGCGACGCAGTACCAGTCGGGCCGCCCGCTGGCCGCGTGGTACTCGCTCGGCAGCCATCCGTACGAGGACCCGGCCCGGGTGGCCCGGATGGGCCTGCCCGCGGTCGCGGTCGGCGCGGCGGGCGCGGTGCACGTGTTCGTACGGAACGGCTTCGGCGGCGTCCTCATGCGGCGGCAGGCGGCGAACGGCAAGTGGGAGGGCTGGCGGGACCTGAAGGGGGCCGGCTGCGAGATCCCGCTGACCGCGACCCCGACCGCGTCCGGCCGGGTGGACCTGCTGGCGGTGACCACGAAGAACACCATCCTGCACTGGACCCAGCCCGCCCCGGGCGCCGCGTTCTCCGCGCCGGTCCCGCTGCCCTTCACCGCGTCGCCGGGCACGCTGACCGGCCTGGAGACGACGGAGGACGAGCTCACGTACTACGCGCTCACGCCCCCGCGCTCCGGGACGGACGCCGATACGGAGCCCGGTACGGCGACGGACGCCGACACGGAGTCCGGCACGGCGAGCCGGCGGCCCCCGGCGACGGCCTTCTCCGCCCACCACCCGGGCCGTCCCGCGGCCCTCCTGCACGGCAGCGAGCCCGCCACCACCCACGCGGCACCGCTCGCGGTCCTGCGCACGCCCCTCGACGGCCACGACTGCACGGTCCTGGCCCACCGCGCCGCCGACGGCCGCCCGGCCGTGGCCGCCTGCCGCACCCTCGCGGAGGACGAGGGCCTGTGGTGGACCCCGACGGGCCCGGAGTGCGTGGGCCCGCCCGCCCTGGCCGTGGACGCGGCGGGCCGGGTGGTCGTCTCCGCGATCGCCCCGGACGGCAGCCTGCACATCGCCCGTCGGCGCACCGACGAGAAGGGCCTGTCCCTGGCGGCCTGGACGCGCGTCTGACCCGTCCGCGCGAAGAGGGGCGGCTGCCTCCCGTTCCGGGGCCTGCCGGTCACGGCGAACGGTCATGACGAAGGGGCCGTGCGGAAACCAGCTCCGCACGGCCCCACGGCACTTCAGCGCACTACGCGGGCACGCTCGCCACGCCCGGCGCCAGGAACTTCCTGCCGGTCGCGCGCTCCGCGTAGCCCTCGCGGTCCAGGTACGGCGTGATGCCGCCCAAGTGGAAGGGCCAGCCGGCGCCCGTGATCAGGCACAGGTCGATGTCCTGCGGCTCGGCGACGACGCCCTCGGCGAGCATCAGGCCGATCTCCTCGGCGACGGCGAGCATCACGCGGTCGCGGACCTGCTCCTCGGTGAGGACGGTGTCGCCCTGCTTCAGGAGGGCGGCGACCTCGGGGTCCAGGACCGGGGCGCCCGAGTCGTAGACGTAGAAGCCGCGCTTGCCGGCCTTGACCACGGCGGCCAGGTTCGGGGAGACCGTGAAGCGGTCCGGGAAGGCGCGGTGGAGCGTCTCCGAGACGTGCAGGCCGATGGCCGGGCCGACCAGCTCCAGCAGGACCAGCGGCGACATCGGCAGGCCGAGGGGCTCGACGCCCTTCTCGGCGACGGCGACCGGGGTGCCCTCGTCGATGACGTTCTGGATCTCGCCCATGAAGCGGGTCAGGATGCGGTTGACCACGAAGGCCGGGGCGTCCTTGACCAGGACGGCGGTCTTCTTCAGCTTGCGGGCCACGCCGAAGGCGGTGGCCAGCGACGCGTCGTCCGTCTGCTCGCCACGGACGATCTCCAGCAGGGGGAGGATCGCGACCGGGTTGAAGAAGTGGAAGCCGACGACCCGCTCGGGGTGCCGGAGCTTCGAGGCCATCTCCGAGATGGAGAGGGAGGAGGTGTTGGTGGCCAGGATCGCGTGGGCGGGGGCGACCGCCTCCACCTCGGCGAACACCTGCTGCTTGACCGACATCTCCTCGAAGACCGCTTCGATGACGAAGTCGGCGTCGGCGAAGCCGTCGGCCTTGTCCAGGACGCCGGTGACCAGGGCCTTGAGGCGGTTGGCCTTGTCCTGGTTGATGCGGCCCTTGCCGCGCAGCTTCTCGATCTCGGTGTGGACGTAGCCCACGCCCTTGTCGATGCGCTCCTGGTCGATGTCGGTCAGCACGACCGGCACTTCGAGGCGGCGCAGGAAGAGCAGCGCGAGCTGCGAGGCCATCAGGCCCGCGCCGACGACGCCGACCTTGGTGACCGGGCGGGCCAGGTTCTTGTCCGGGGCGCCGGCCGGGCGCTTGGCGCGCTTCTGGACCAGGTTGAAGGCGTAGATGCCGGAGCGGAGCTCGCCGCCCATGATCAGGTCCGCGAGGGCCTGGTCCTCGGCGTCGAAGCCGGCCGAGAGGTCGCCGGACTTGGCGGCGGCGATGATGTCCAGCGCGCGGTAGGCGGCCGGGGCCGCGCCGTGCACCTTGGAGTCCGCGATGAAGCGGCCGCGGGCGACCGCCGCGTCCCAGGCCTCGCCACGGTCGATCTCCGGGCGCTGGACCTGGAGTTCGCCGCGCAGGACCGCGGAGGTCCACAGCAGCGACTGCTCCAGGAAGTCGGCGCCCTCGAAGATCGCGTCGGCGATGCCGAGCTCGAAGACCTGACCGCCCTTGAGCTGGCGGTTCTGGTTGAGGGAGTTCTCGATGATGACCGAGACGGCCTTGTCGGCGCCGATCAGGTTGGGGAGCAGCGCGCAGCCGCCCCAGCCCGGGACCAGGCCGAGGAAGACCTCGGGCAGCGAGAAGGCCGCGATCGAGGTGGAGACCGTACGGTACGAGCAGTGCAGGCCGACCTCGACGCCGCCGCCCATCGCCGCGCCGTTGTAGTACGCGAAGGTCGGGACGGCGAGGTGCGAGAGGCGGCGGAACACGTCGTGGCCGCCCTTGCCGATGGCGAGCGCGTCCTCGTGGCGGCCGAGCAGCTCGACGCCCTTCAGGTCCGCGCCGACGGCGAAGATGAACGGCTTGCCGGTGATGCCGATGCCGACGATCGTGCCCTCGGCGGCCTCCTTCTCGACCTGGTCGATGGCGCGGTTCAGGTTCGCCAGCGACTGCGGTCCGAAGGTGGTCGGCTTGGTGTGGTCCAGCCCGTTGTCCAGGGTGATCAGCGCGAAGTTGCCCGCGCCGCTCGGGAGTTCGAGGTGGCGTACGTGCGCCTGCGTGACGACCTCGTCCGGGAACAGCTCGGCCGCGCCCTTCAGGAGCTCGGCGGTGGTGGTGCTCACTTGTCGTCGCCTCCGTTGAAGTGCGGGTTCTCCCAGATGACCGTGCCGCCCATGCCGAAGCCGACGCACATGCTCGTCAGGCCGTAGCGGACGTGCGGCTGGTCCTCGAACTGCCGGGCGAGCTGCGTCATCAGACGCACGCCGGAGGAGGCCAGCGGGTGACCGAAGGCGATCGCGCCGCCGTACTGGTTCACGCGCGGGTCGTTCTCGGGGATGCCGAAGTGGTCCAGCATGGCCAGCACCTGCACGGCGAAGGCCTCGTTGATCTCGAACAGGCCGATGTCCTCGATCGACAGGCCCGCCTTGGCGAGGGCCTTCTCGGTCGCCGGGACCGGGCCGATGCCCATGACCTCGGGCTCGACGCCCGCGAAGGCGTACGACACCAGGCGCATCTTGACCGGGAGGCCCAGCTCGCGGGCGACGTCCTCGGCGGCGATGAGGGAGGCGGTGGCGCCGTCGTTCAGGCCCGCCGCGTTGCCCGCGGTGACCCGGCCGTGCGGGCGGAAGGGGGTCTTGAGGTGGGCGAGCGACTCCAGCGTGGTGCCGGGGCGCATCGGCTCGTCGGCGGTGGCCAGGCCCCAGCCCGTCTCACCCGCCTCGGCGTTCGTGCGGCGCACCGACACGGGGACCAGGTCGGCCTGGATCTTGCCGTCGGCGTACGCCTTCGCGGCCTTCTCCTGCGAGCGCACCGCGTACTCGTCCGCGCGCTGCTTGGAGATGCCCGGGAAGCGGTCGTGCAGGTTCTCGGCGGTCATGCCCATGAAGAGGGCGGACTCGTCGACCAGCTTGTCGGAGACGAAGCGCGGGTTGGGGTCCACGCCCTCGCCCATGGGGTGGCGGCCCATGTGCTCGACGCCGCCGGCCAGGGCGATGTCGTACGCGCCGAAGGCCACGCCGCCCGCCACGGACGTCACGGCGGTCATCGCGCCGGCGCACATGCGGTCGATCGAGAAGCCGGGGACGGAGGTCGGGAGCCCCGCCAGGATTCCGGCGGTACGGCCCAGGGTCAGGCCCTGGTCGCCGATCTGGGTGGTCGCGGCGATGGCGACCTCGTCGACGCGCGCGGGGTCGAGGTCCGGGTTGCGGCGCAGCAGCTCCCGGATCGCCTTCACGACCAGGTCGTCGGCCCGGGTCTCGTGGTAGATGCCCTTCGGGCCCGCCTTGCCGAACGGGGTGCGGACGCCGTCGACGAAGACGACGTCCCTGACGGTACGAGGCACGATTGGCTCTCCTCCGGGGTGCGGGGTGGTGCTGCTGCCGGTATGCGGGTACGCCGAGGTGGGCGGGCCCGTACAAGGTCATGCTACTTGCGGGTAACCATGCTGCCCAGTCCCCACGGCCCAAGCGGCGAAGGTCACACTCCGCGTCGGCGGACATCGGGCGCCGGGGGTGGCGGAAAGTCGCCGGTGCACCGATGGCGGCGGGGTGCGGGCGGCGGTGGCCCGGCCCGCGCGGGAGGGTTCCGACTCGGCTCACCCGTACGGGATTCAGGGCCTTTCGGTTCCCTTTTACGGCCGGAAAATTGGTCTGGACCATACTGCTCGGTAGCGCTTAGGCTCGCCACCAGATCGCCCGTTCTGGACGTGCGATACCGCTTTGACCTGCCGTTTTCTGCTGTGCTGTGCCGATCGACGGGATAGACCGTGCATGACGTGCTCCCTGTAATGGACTTAGTGGTGGTACTGCGGGCCGAGGACGCCGTCCTCGACTTCCTCTCCGTGACCCGGGGTTCCGCTTCGGCGGACCAGGAGGCCGGGGAACACTCCGGCCGGGCGGCTCCGGACCCCGTGGAAGGGTCGCGCGGCGGGACGGTGCGGGTGCTGTGCTGCGACACGCGGCAGTGGATCGACCTGGCGCCCGGCGACTCCCTCGCCGACCGGCTCGCCGCCCTCGCCCCGCACGTAAGGGCCCCCGACGCGCCCTGCGACCCGCCCGGCCCCGAAGCGCTCTCCCGGCTGCTGCGCGAAGCCGCCGAGGGCCGGGCCGCCCGGGTCTGGACCCACTCGCCCGCCGACAACCGCCGCGGCCGCGGCCGGATCGGACGCGACGTGGCCGCGGGCGACCACGGACTGCCGGTGCGGCACGCGGTCGGCTACTCCCCGTACCTCCAGTTCGTCAGTGACGAGGACCGTCCGCTGGACCGCGCCCTGGTCGCCGCGAAACTCGACTTCGTCAACCGGCACTGCGCGCCGCTGCTCAGCACCGACTCACCCGAGTTCGTGGTCTACACCGCGCGGGTCCCGGCCGCCGAGCGCTTCTTCACCACGGAAGGGGCCCGCGAGCGCGAGGGGCTCTTCGCCCTGCTCGCCAGTCTCGACGACGAGGCCGCCACCGTCGCCGACCCGTGGGAGTTCGAGACCTCCGCCTACGAGAGGTCCCGGCTCGAAGCCACCACCCTGTGGGTCGCCGGGCACCGGGCCCCCGCCGAGGGGCCGCTCGTCGAGGTCGGCGCGTGCGAAGGCGCCCTCACCGCACGGCTCGCCGCCAAGGGCTACGAGATCGACGCCACCGAACCCAACGCGCTCTTCCGCGACCGGCTCGCCGGACGCCCGGAGACCGGCTACGACACCGTTCGCGTGCACGGCGACGCCCTCGAAGCGCTGGCGGCGACGCGCAGGCTGCCGGGGACGGCGTACCTCCTGATCGAGATGCTCTACTACGGGCAGGACCTCGACCTCCTCGACGACCTCCCCACCGATCTCGTACTCCTCGCCCTGGAGCCCGCCGCACTGGCCGAACGGGTCCGCCCGTGGCTCGCCGGAAGCACCCGCTGGACCCAGGTGGACGAGACCGTGCTCGTCGCCCCCGCCCTGGAGCCGGTGTGCGGCGGCCGGGCCTACCTGAGCAAGCGCGGCAGCACGGGAATCGCACTGCGCCGGAACGCCACCGCACGCTGAACCAGGGCCCCGCACCGCCCCTTCCGTCGGGCGGACCGCGCCGCCGCGCCCGCCCGTGTGCCCCCGTGCGCGCGCCCGCCGCGCCGCCGCGCGTACGCCGGGGCCGGGCGTCCCCGCACTCCTCCCTCCCGAAGGTGACCCGTCATGACCCGCCATGCCCTCGTCCCCCTGGTGAACGCCTGCCTCCTCCCCGCCTACGACGGCCGCACCCCGCCCGACTGGGTCAAGCACGCCCTCGACCAGGGCCTCGCCGGGGTCGGCCTCTTCGGCACCAACCTCCTCCCTCCGGGCGGCCCCCTCCGCGAGGACATCGTCGACCCCCTGCGCGCCGTACGCCCCGACGCCCTGATCGCCCTCGACGAGGAGGGCGGCGACGTCACCCGCGTCGACTACCACCGGGGCAGCGTCTACCCCGGCAACCACGCCCTGGGCGCCGTGGACGACCCCGCCCTGACCCGCCGGGTCGCCGAGGCCGTCGCCGACGACCTCCTCGAAACCGGCGTCAACCTCTGCCTGGGCCCGTGCGCGGACGTCAACTCCCGCCCCGGCAACCCGATCATCGGCGTACGGTCCTTCGGCGCGTCCCCCGACCTGGTCGCCCGGCACACCCGTGCCTTCGTGGCCGGCCTCCAGGGGCGCGGCGTGGCCGCCACCCTCAAGCACTTCCCCGGCCACGGCGACACCGGCACGGACTCCCACTCCTGGCTGCCGGACATACCCCGCTCGCTCGACGAGCTCCGCGCCCTCGAACTGCCGCCCTTCGTCGAGGGGTTCGACGCGGGAGCCAAGGCCGTGATGACGGGACACATCCGCGTCCCCCAGGTGGACGGCCTGCCCGCCACCCTGAGCCGCCGCGTGGTCACCGGTCTGCTGCGCGAGGAGCTCGGGTACGACGGCGTCGTGATCAGCGACGCACTGGAGATGGCCCCGATCCTCGACCGCTGGGGCTTCGGCGGGGCGGCCGTCCTCGCCTGGGCGGCGGGCGTCGACCTGGTCCTGCTCGGCGCCACCGACGGCGAGAAGATCCTCCCCGAGGTGCACGCGGCGGTGGAACGGGCCCTGGAGACGGGCGAGCTGACGATCGACCGGCTGGAGGAGGCAGCCGCCCGGATCGCCGCACTGCGGGCCTGGGCCGCCCCCCGCGCCACCGCCGAGGCCCCCACGCCTGCCGCCACCGCCAGCACCACTGCCGGTGTCGGCCTGGTCGCGGCCCGCAGGGCGCTGGCCGGCGCGGCGCTCCCCGCGCTCCCCGTGGCCGCCCCCGTCCACGTCCTGCGGCTGGCCGTGGGGGCCAACCTGGCGGTGGGCGAAGCGCCCTGGGGCCTCGCGCGGAGCCTGGAGCGCCTCGGCGCCCTGGGCTCCGCCACCGACGTCGAGCCCGGCACCGACCCGCACCGGATCGGGCTGCCCGACGGCGACGACGCCGGTGCGCCGGTCGTCGTGGTCGTCCGGGACGCCGTGCGCGACCCCTGGCAGCAGGAGACGCTGGCCGCTCTCCGCGCCAGGCGCCCCGGTCTGCTGGCCGTTGAGATGGGCCTGACGCCCGTGCCCCTGCCGGACGCGCCGACGCTGCTGACCCGTGGCGCGGGACTCGCCAACGCCGTGGCGGCCGCCGAACTGCTGACCGGTCGCCGCTGGACGGGCCCCCTGCGGGCCTGACCGTGCGCCCCGGACCGCGTTCGCGCGCCGTGCGGGCGGGCTCCGCGCGCCTGTGCGAGCGGGCGGGCCGCCGAGCCCGCTCCGGCCGCCGCGCACTCCGGCCCCCACGGGCGCGCCCCGCACGGCCCCGCGTCCCGGAAGAGGCCCGCCACGCCCCGTACCGCACCCCGACCCCCTCGTACCCCACCCCGGAGAGCCACGTGACCCCGGCGCAGCACCCCGAACCCCGCCACGACACCCTGCCCGAACCGCCCGCGCCGCCCTACGACACCTGCGTCGGCCTCGGCTACCACTGCGAGTCCACCCACCAGATCCGCCGCATCACCGGCGACGCGCGGGCCCACTTCTTCGACTGGCTCGACCTGGACTACGCGTCCGTGCTCGCCCTCCTGGACACCGACTTCCGCGACGTGCTGCTGCCCGGCGGCTCCGAGCCGTTCAGCGACGGGCGCTGCGCGCACGACCGGGGGACCGGCGTCCGCTTCTTCCACGAGTTCCGCCCGGCCGCCGGCGACCGGCTCACCCAGGCGGACATCGACCGTCAACTCCCCGCCGTACGGGAGAAGTTCCTCAGCCTCGCCGAGAGATGGCGGACGCGGACCCGTTCGGGCGAGCGGACGCTGTACGTCCACCACGACGCCTTCGACGAGCTGACCGACGCGGATGTGGCCCGGCTGCCGGAACTGCTGGCCCAGCGTTTTCCGGGCCACCGGTCCGCCGTGCTCTGGCTGCGCCGGACCCCGCCCGCGAGCGTGGCCGCGCTGCCGCCCGGCGTCGTCTGGGACACCGTCCCCGAGGCGCCCGGCCGGTGGCAGGGCTCCGACGCCGACTGGGACCGCGTCTTCGCCGCGCTCGACCCGGCCGCCCTCTGGCCCGCCGCCACGTCCTGAGCTTCCCGCGCCCGCAACGCCCCGGAGGAATCCCGATGCCCCACACCCCGCCCCGCCCCTGGCACACCGTCGTCCTCTCCCCGCACTTCGACGACGCCGTCTTCTCCCTCGCCGCGACCCTGGCGGGCCTGCCGGGACCGACCGCCGTGGTCACCGTCCACGGCGGCGCGCCCCCGCCCGGGGCGCCCGTCTCCTGGTGGGACGCCGCCTGCGGCTTCTCGTCGGCGCGGGAGGCGCACCGGGCCCGCGTCGCCGAGGACGCCGCCGCCCTGGCGATGATCGGCGTCGAGCAGATCGTCCTGGACCACCCCGACGGCCCCTACGCGGACGGCCCCGAACTCCCGGGCCTGGACGCCTTCCTGGCCGGGCTCCCCGCCGGAACCGACGTCTGGGCGCCCCTGGGCAGCAACCAGACCGACCACGAGAACGTCCGGCTGCGCGCCTCCCGGGCCCTCGACCGTCTCGGCGCCCCCCTGCCCCGCGTCTACGCCGACCTCCCGTACACCGGCCACCTCCCGGAGTGGGGCACGGACCGGGCCGGCGAGGCCCTCGCGAAGAGCCCGATGTGCGGTCTCGCCTACCAGGAACTGCTGCGCGCCCACCGCACCACCGTCCACCACCACCTGGTGCCGGACGACGCCCAGTGGGCCGCCAAGCGCGCGGCCGCCCAGTGCTACGGCTCCCAGCTCGCCCCGGTCGCCGCCGACCACGGCAACTTCCTCTCCCGCACCGGCCCGCTGCGCGCCGAACTCGTCTGGTCCCTGGAGTCCGCATGCTGACGCCCGCCGACGCGCGCCCGCCGGTCCTGGTGGCCCGCGACCTCGTCAAGGAGTACGCCCGGGGCCGCGCCGTCGACGGCGTCTCCCTCACCGTCCGCGCGGGCGAGCGCCTCGGGCTGCTCGGCCCCAACGGCGCGGGCAAGACCACCACCCTCCTGATGAGCCTCGGCGCGGTCGAACCCGACGCGGGCAGCGTGGAGATCCTCGGCCACCGGCTGCCCGCCGAACGGGCCCGCGCCATGCGGGGCGTCGGCTTCGTCGCGGGCTACCTCCCGCTGCCCGACCGGGTCAGGGTCTCGGAGTACCTGCGCCTGTACGCCGACCTGTACGGGCTGCGCGACCCCCGGTCGGCGGTCTCCGAAGCCCTGGAACGCTTCGGCATCGGCCACCTCGCCGCCGCCATCGGCACCCAGCTCTCCAGCGGCCAGCGCACCCTGGTCGGCATCGCCAAGGCGGCCCTGCACCGGCCGCGCCTGATGATCCTGGACGAGCCCACCGCCTCCCTCGACCCGGACATCGCCCTGCGGGTCCGTACCGCCCTGCTCGCCCTGTCCGCCGAACGCGGCACCGCCCTCCTGGTCACCAGCCACGACATGACCGAGGTCGAGCGCCTCTGCGAACGCGTCGTCTTCCTGCACGGCGGGCGCATCGCCGCCGACGGAACCCCCGAGGGCGTCGCCCGCGCCTTCGGCCGCGACGACCTCGAAGGCGTCTTCCTCCACCTCGCGGCCGAACGGGACGAGGACCGCGCCCGCCGGGACCGCGCCCGGGAAACGGCGGCCACCCCATGAGCAGCAGCCCCACCCGCACCCCGTTCCCGGACACCGAGGGCCCCGCCCTCCGCTCCCCGGCCGCCGCCTCCGCCCACCGGGTGCGGGCCGTCGCCCGCCGCCACTGGCTGGTGCTCAAGCGCAGCCCGCACCGCTTCTTCGACGTGCTGGTCTGGCCGCTCGTCGACACCCTGCTGTACGGCTCGATCGGACTCTTCGCCGCCGAGGCGGCCGGGGACGGGCCGAACGCCGCCACCGCCGTCGCCGTCTACCTGCTCAGCGGCACCGTCCTGTGGCACCTCGTGCACCAGACCCAGATCTCGCTGGCCACCGGCTTCCTGGAGGAAACCTGGTCGCGCAACGTGCTGGGCCTGCTGGCCACCCCGATGCGGGACTGGGAGTACCTGGCGGGCGTCGGCCTGTTCGCCCTGGTGCGCACGGCCGCCAGCACCGTCGCGGTCGCCGCCCTCGCCTTCGCCGCGTACGCCTTCGACGTCACGCGCCTGGGCCTCGGGCTGATCCCGGTGGCCGCCCTGCTCCTCGCCTCGGGCTGGGCGGTGGCGCTGCTGGTCGTCGGGCTCGTCCTGCGGTACGGCAGCGGGGCCGAGGCCCTGGTGTGGGGCGCCCTCTCGGTGGTCATGCCGCTGTCCGGCGTCTTCTACCCGATCACCACCCTGCCCACGGTCCTCCAGCCCGTCGCGCAGGTCCTGCCCACCACCCACGTCTTCGCCGTCGGCCGCACGCTGGCCGCCGGGAAGCCGATGCCGTGGGGCGAGTTCGCGCCGGCCGCCGGGGGGACCGCGGTGCTGATGCTGCTGAGCCTGCTGGCCCTGCGCCGGATGCTCCGCACCTTCCGGCGCAAGGGGCTGGTGACCCGCTACTCCTGAGGACCGCCCGACACGGGCGGGACCCCCGGTCCGGGGGGACCGGGGGCCCCGCTCACCCGTACCGCCTGCGGGAGCGCCGCGCGCTCACGCCTGCGGCGCCGGCTCCGCCGCCAGGGCCGCCACCAGCAGCGGGGTGACCAGCTCGACCTGCCAGGGGCGCGCCCCGTACGAGGCCAGCGTCCCGGCCACCTGCTCCGGCGTCGCCGGCTTCGGCGGCTCCCAGCAGACCCTGCGCACCGTGTCCGGCGTGATCAGGTTCTCCTGCGGCATGTTGAGCTCCTCGGCCAGCGCCGAGACTGCGGCCCGCGCCGCCGAGAGGCGGGCCGCCGCGGCCGGGTCCTTGTCGGCCCAGGACCGCGGCGGCGGAGGGCCCGCCACCGCCTGGCCCGGCTGCGGGAGCTCGACGTCGGGGAGCGCCTTGGCCCGGTCGATGGCCGCCTGCCACTGTTCGAGCTGACGGCGGCCCATCCGGTGGCCGAAGCCGGGGAGCGCGGCGAGCGCGTTCGCGTTCAGGGGCACCGCGAGGGACGCCTCGACGATCGCGGCGTCGCTGAGGACCTTGCCGGGGGAGACGTCACGGCGCTGGGCGATCGTGTCGCGGGTGTTCCACAGTTCCCGCACGACCGCGAGGCGGCGGCGGCCGCGCACCTTGTGCATCCCGGACGTGCGCCGCCAGGGGTCCTTGCGCGGCGGCGCGGGCGGGGCCTCGGCGATGGCGCGGAACTCCTGGAGCGCCCAGTCCAGCTTGCCCTGCCGGTCCAGCTCCTTCTCCAGGGCGTCCCGCAGGTCCACGAGGAGCTCGACGTCCAGCGCGGCGTAGCGCAGCCACGGCTCGGGGAGGGGGCGGGTGGACCAGTCGACGGCGGAGTGGCCCTTCTCCAGGGCGTACCCGAGCAGGTTCTCGACGATCGCGCCGAGGCCCACGCGGGGGATGCCCGCGAGGCGGCCCGCCAGCTCCGTGTCGAAGATCCGGGTGGGGATCATGCCTATTTCGCGCAGGCAGGGGAGGTCCTGGGTCGCCGCGTGCAGGACCCACTCCGCGTCGGCAATCGCGTCGCCGAGGCCGGAGAGGTCGGGGCAGCCGACCGGGTCGATCAGCGCGCTGCCCGCGCCCTCGCGGCGCAACTGGACGAGGTAGGCCCGCTGGCCGTACCGGTAGCCGGACGCGCGCTCGGCGTCGACGGCGACGGGGCCGGTTCCGGCGGCGAATGCCGCGATCACTTCGTCGAGGGCCTCCTGCGTCGCCACGACGGGCGGGATGCCCTCCCGTGGCTCCAACAGTGGGATCGGCGCCGGTTCGACGTCGTCCGGGGGGCCGCCCCCGGTGGTTCGCAGGTCTGCTTCTGCTGCGGTCTCTTGGGCGTCGGTCACCTGTCAAGGGTATAGGGGTATGACAGCGGCACGACGCCCGAGCGTACGGAAGAGCCCGGCGGCGGAACGTTCCGCCGCCGGGCTCCGGTGCCGCGGGGGTCACACCGGGACCGGGTCCGCCGGGAACCCGGAGGTTCACCCGGCGAGGACGCCCGGGGCGGAAGACCCGCGGGCACGGCCGTGACCGGGAGAACGAGAGACGCAGGGAAAGGACGGGAAGGACGGGAAGGAGGGGGAGGGAGGGAAAAGGGACGGGGGAGAGGTCAGTGGATGATGCCGGTGCGGAGGGCCACCGCCACCATGCCCGCCCGGTCGCCGGTGCCCAGCTTGCGGGCGATGCGCGCCAGGTGGCTCTTGACGGTGAGGGCGGACAGGCCCATCGAGACGCCGATGGCCTTGTTGGACTGGCCCTCCGCGACGAGTCTCAGTACTTCGACCTCACGGCCGGAGAGTTCGCGGTAGCCGCCCGGGTGGCTCGGGGCGCCCGGGGGGCGGCGGTGCATACGGGCGGCTGCGGCGCCGATGGGGGCGGCCCCGGGGCGGCCGGGGTGCTGGCCGATGTTGTTGCGGGTGCCGGTGACGACGTAGCCCTTCACACCGCCCGCGAGGGCGTTGCGCACGGCGCCGATGTCGTCGGCGGCGGACAGGGCGAGCCCGTTGGGCCAGCCCGCGGCACGGGTCTCCGACAGCAGGGTCAGACCCGAGCCGTCGGGCAGGTGGACGTCGGCGACGCAGATGTCGCGGGGGTGGCCGACGCGCGGCCGGGCCTCGGCGATGGAGGACGCCTCGATGACGTCACGTACCCCGAGGGCCCACAGGTGGCGGGTGACGGTGGAGCGTACGCGCGGATCGGCCACGACGACCATGGCGGTCGGCTTGTTCGGCCGGTAGGCGCCAATGCTTGCGGGCTGCTCAAGGAGAACGGACACCAGGCCTCCGGAAGAGTGGCGGAAGGCACCGGCCTGATGGGGGTCAAGCCGGGGCGAACCGTGCTGGAAGGGTCAATGACTCCTTCGGCAGCAACCCCGCCCGGCTTTAGGGAAAGATCACGAATTGATGAGTAACATTTCGGGCAATTCGGACGGACGATCGAGAGGGCCCCCGGTGGGAGCGACTCCCGAACGCCCCGTCAGCGCGCCGCCGCAGAAGCCGCCGCGGACCGGCTGACGGGCCGTCACCGCAGGTCAGGGCAGTTGCGGGCCGCGCCGCTGCGGCAGTGACACCACGCCCGGCAGGCCCGAGAGGCCGGTCTCGGGACCGTTCACCGGTGCCGGGGGCAGACCGGCGACCTGGCACAGCAGATCGCACCAGGCCGCCAGATAGGACGCCGTGTCCGGCACCCCGCCGAGTCCCTCGCGCGGGGTCCAGGAGGCCCGGATCTCGATCTGGGTGGCGGGCCTGCGGTCCGAGAGGCCCCCGAAGTAGTGCGAACCGGCCCGGGTGACCGTGCCGCTGGCCTCTCCGTACGACAGGTTGCGGGCGTCCATCGCGCCCGTCAGCCAGGACCAGCAGACCTCCGGCAGGAGCGGATCGGCGGCCATCTCCGGCTCCAGCTCCGCCCGCAGCAGGGTCACCAGGCGGAAGGTGCCCTGCCAGGCGTCGTGCCCGGCCGGGTCGTGGAGCAGGACGAGACGGCCGTCGGCCAGGTCCTCGTCGCCGTCGACCACCGCCGCCTCCAGCGCGTACGCGTACGGGGCGAGCCGTTTGGGGGGCTTCGTCGGGTCGATCTCCACCTCGGGACGCAGCCGGGCGGCGCGCAGCGCGTCCACCGCCTGGCGGAAGGGGAGCGGGGCGGTGTTCTCCTCCATGCCGTCCCTGTCGTTGCTGCCATGCGAGTGACCGTGCGCGTCATCTGAAAATCGTCCCTGAGCCGGAGCCATGCGGGGAAGGGTAGGCGGAAGGCAGCCCCTACGGCGGGAGGGACACCCGGCCCGGGGCGAGTGCTTCCGCGCGCGTGCGAAGATTTGGTACGTGAGTGCCAACGAAGCCCCCACGGGCCGCCCGCAGAGCAAGACGTACGACTCGGCCTTCCTGAAGGCGTGCAGGCGCGAAGAGGTGCCGCACACGCCGGTGTGGTTCATGCGGCAGGCGGGGCGCTCGCTGCCCGAGTACCTGAAGGTGCGCGAGGGCATCCCGATGCTCGACTCCTGCATGATGCCGGAGCTGGTCAAGGAGATCACCCTCCAGCCCGTGCGCCGCCACCAGGTGGACGCGGCGATCTACTTCAGCGACATCGTCGTCCCGCTCAAGGCCATCGGCGTCGACCTGGACATCAAGCCCGGAGTCGGCCCGGTCGTCGCCGACCCGATCCGCACCAGGGCCGACCTGGACCGGCTGCGCGACCTGACCCCCGAGGACGTCTGGTACGTCACCGAGGCGGTCGGGATGCTGGTGGAGGAGCTCGGCGGGACCCCGCTGATCGGCTTCGCGGGCGCGCCGTTCACCCTCGCGAGCTACCTCGTGGAGGGCGGCCCGTCCCGCAACCACGAGAACACCAAGGCCATGATGTACGGCGACCCGCAGCTCTGGGCCGACCTCGTGGACCGCCTCGCGCACATCACCGGCGACTTCCTCAAGGTCCAGATCGAGGCCGGCGCCTCGGCGGTCCAGCTCTTCGACTCCTGGGTGGGGGCGCTGTCCCCGGCCGACTACGTGAAGTCCGTGATGCCCGCCTCCGCGAAGGTCTTCGAGGCCGTCGCCCCCTACGGCGTGCCGCGCATCCACTTCGGCGTGGGCACCGGCGAGCTGCTGGGGCTGATGGGGCAGGCCGGTGCGGACGTGGTGGGCGTCGACTGGCGGGTGCCGCTGGACGAGGCGGCCCGCCGGGTCGGCCCCGGCAAGGCGCTCCAGGGCAACCTGGACCCGGCCGTCCTGTTCGCCGGCCCCGAGGCCGTCATGGCCAAGACGGACGAGGTGCTGGCGGCCGCGAAGGACCTGGAGGGGCACGTCTTCAACCTCGGGCACGGGGTGCTGCCGTCGATGGACCCGGACGCGCTGTCCCGGCTCGTCGAGTACGTCCACACCCGGACCGCGCGCTAGGACCGGCGTTCCCCGGCCCGGCCGTAGTGCCGGGCCAGGGTGTGGAAGGACTCCTTCGGCTCCCAGTGCCAGGCCGCCGTCGGCCGGTCCTGCCTCTTCCAGAGCGGCTTGACCAGGGCGTAGGACGCCAGGTCCAGGTCGTGCCGCGGATCGTGCGGGCGGTGCGGGGCGTCCGGCGCCACGAACTGGTAGGCCTGCGCGGCGTACAGGTTCAGCGACTCGAAGACGTCGAGCACGTCGGCGAGGTACGCGGCCTGGGCGCGTTCGCTGCGGACCGGGCCGCCGACGATCTCCGGCGGGTCCTTGGTGTGGTCCACGGCGTCCCAGCCCATGCCGCCCTTCTCCGGTGCGCCCTCGAAGGTGCAGGTGCCGAACTCCGTGACGGCCACGGGCTTGCCCCACTTCTGATGGCGCGTCAGGTCCTTGATGTATCCGGAGCGTCGGCGGTGGTGTCCGTAGTAGTTGACGCCGACCACGTCGAAGAGGCGCCAGTCGACGTCGTCCTCGTGCGCGGCGCCGTACGTCAGCGGGCCCCGGAAGACCGACCGGCCCGTGCTCGCCGCGCGGGCGATGAACTCGCTCAGCCCGCGCGCCAGTCGCACCGGGTCGAAGTTCCCCTCGGTGAGGTTCTTGATCCGTTCGACGGCGTCGGCCCCCGGCGCGATGCCGGGCACGAAGAGGACGAACTCGCAGCCCACGCTGAGTTCGACCCGTGCGCCCTGGCGGCGCAGGCGCTCCGCGACCCGGCCGGTCTCGGCGAGGTGGTCGAGGATGTCCGCGTGCGGGGCGTCGGCGAGCCGGGGCTGGAGCCACAGGTGCAGGCCGCGTTCGGCGGCCTCGGCCGCCGTGGCGGCGAGGCGGTCGATGCCCGTGCCGAACAGGGAGACCGAGCTCGCGTGCAGGCGGTCGGCGATGACCCGCAGGTCGCGGCGCATCCGGTCGGCGTGCCAGCCGGTCTCCGGGTGCTCGCCGTCCTCGATCTCGTAGCCGACGCCGTGGTGGGTCAGGCCGGGGCGTCCGGGCGTCCGCGGCGCGGCGCCGCGTCCGGCGGCCGGGGCCGGGCCCGTCGCCGCCGTGAGCGCGGCCGCCGCCGTGCCGGTCAGGAACGCCGCTCTGCTGAGTCCCGCGTCGCGCATGGTGCCTCCCGTGGTCCGGTGTCCTACCGGTCGCACTCTGGCCCGGCGCGGGTCCTCGCGGGCATCCGCCGATGGTCTACGGCGCGCAGACCTCGGGAGGAGGGGCGGACCGCCCCGGATGTACGGTCCGCCCCTCCCAGGCGTTATCCCCGCGCCCTGCGCACCGCTGCCACCGCCTTGCGGGCCGCCACCAGGACCGGGTCCCAGACCGGCGAGAAGGGCGGGGCGTACCCCAGGTCCAGGGCGGTCATCCGGTCGACCGTCATGTTCGCGGTGAGGGCGACCGCCGCGATGTCCACCCGCTTGGCCGCGCCCTCGCGGCCGACGATCTGGACGCCGAGCAGCCTGCCGGTGCGGCGTTCGGCGGTCATCTTGACCGTCATCGGGGACGCCCCGGGGTAGTACCCGGCGCGGCTCGTCGACTCGATCCGTACCGTCACGAACTGGAGGCCCTCCGCGCGGGCGTCCTTCTCGCGCAGGCCCGTGCGGGCGATCTCCAGGTCGCAGACCTTGCTGACCGCAGTGCCGACCACGCCCGGGAAGGTGGCGTAGTCGCCGCCCACGTTGGAGCCGATGACCTGGCCGTGCTTGTTGGCGTGCGTACCGAGCGGGATGTGGCGCAGCCGGCCCGAGACCAGGTCCAGGACCTCCACGCAGTCGCCGCCCGCCCAGATGTCCTCGTGGCCGCGCACCCGCATGGACAGGTCGGTGACCAGGCCGCCGGAGGGGCCGACGGGGAGGCCCGCGGCCTTCGCGAGCGTCGTCTCCGGGGTGACGCCGACGCCCAGGACCACCACGTCGGCGGGGTAGGTGGCCGCGCCGGCGGCCACGCCGCTCACCCGGCCGTCCGCGCCGGTGAGGATCTCGGTGACCTCGGCGTCGGAGACCACGGTGATGCCCATGCCGGTCATCGCCCCGTGCACCAGGGCCCCCATGTCGGGGTCGAGGGTGGACATCGGCTGCTCGCCGCGGTTGATGAGGGTGACCTCGTAACCGCGCTTCATCAGGGACTCGGCCATCTCGACGCCGATGTACCCCGCGCCGACCACGACCGCGCGGCGGCCCTCGGTGCCGGCGAGGGTGTCCAGGAGGGCCTGGCCGTCGCCCAGATTCTGCACGCCGTGGACGCCCGGGGCGTCGATGCCCGGGATCGGCGGGCGCACCGGGCGCGCGCCGGTCGCGATGACGAGCTTGTCGTACGAGGTCCAGACGTCGTTGCCGGTCTTGAGGTTGCGGGACTTCACCCGGCGGCCCTCCACGTCGATCCCGACGACCTCGGTCTGCATGCGCAGGTCGATCTCGCGGGCCCGGTGCTCTTCGGGCGTACGGGCGATCAGGTCGTCCCGGTCGGAGACGTCGCCGCCGACCCAGTACGGGATGCCGCAGGCGGAGTACGAGGTGAACCGGCCGCGCTCGAAGGCGATGATCTTGAGCTCGGCGGGGCTCTTGAGCCGGCGTGCCTGGGAGGCGGCGGACATGCCGGCGGCGTCGCCGCCGATGACGATCAGGGTCTCGGGGGAGGTGGAAGTCATGAGCACACGCTATGGCCTCTCCTTGACGGAGGGTGGCGGGCGGGTTCCTCGCGCGTGGTGCGGGGCGTTTCCTGGCGGCCCCGTGCCCGGCCCCGGCTGCGGCGTGCGGCCGGGGGCCCGGTTGCCTGCGGCGACGCCCCGGCCCCGCCCCTTCACCCGGAGCGCGCGGCCGCGCGGCCCGGTGGCGGGCTGCTCGCACGGTTCCCCGCACCCCTGGCAGGGGCGCGGGGCCGTGTGGGTGTGCGGCTTCGCCGCGCGCGAGCGACCAGCCGCAACGCATCCGCGCGGAACCGTCCACCCCCCGACCGGGCTACCCCTCCTCCGGCGCCCCGCCCTCCCCGGGAGCCGACGGCCCGCTCCCCACGGCCCTGCGCGGGACCCGCGGGGCGAGGACCTTGCGCCACAGGAGCCAGAGCAGGGCGAGCGCCGCCGCGAAGGGGGCCACCGCGCCGGCCACCACCGCGATCCACCTGACCGTGGTCAGGAACGCGTCCCAGCCGCCGCCCAAGGCGTCGAGGAAGCCCGGTCCGTCCTCCTCCGGCTCCTCGGCGGGCTTCTTCGGCGGCGTCTCCGTCAGCACCAGCGTGATCGTGCTCATGCCCGTCTGGTCGGCCAGGGTGTTCTGCCGGGCGAGCAGCGACTCCAACTCCGCCTGTCGGCTGGAGAGTTCGGCCTCCAGTGTGACCACGTCGCTCAGCTTCGTCGCGCGGTCCATGAACTCCTGGACCCGCGCCACGCTCACCCGCTGCGACTTGATCCGGCTCGCCAGGTCCACCACCTGGCCGGTGACGTCCTTGGCGTCCACCTTGCGGCCGAGGATCTTGCCGGGCTTCTTCTCCAGCGCGGCGAGGGTCTCCGAGAACCTGTCCTGCGGAACGCGCAGGGCGATCCGGGAGTGGATGTGGTCGCCGTCGTCGCGTTCCGTCGACTCGTTGCCGACGTAGCCGCCCGCCGTCTCGGCGGTCGCCCGTGCCTCGGTCAGCGTCCGGACCGTGCTCTTGACCTCCATGTGGAGCTCCGCGGTGCGGATCACGTGAGCCCTGGCCACCGGGGCCGTGGGCCGCGCGGCGGACGGCGCGCCCGGCTTCGCCGCGTCCGCCCCGGCCCCCGTGCCCGGCTGCTTCGCGGCCGCTTCGGGCGCCGCGGCCTTGTCGTTGCCGTGGTCGGAGCGGCCCCCTTCGTCGCCCGCCCCGCAGCCGCCGAGCGCGAGCGCCGCCGCCACCACCGCCGCCCCGATCATGGAAATCCGCCGTGTCCTGCCGCCCGCCGTCGTCACTGCTGCCCGCATCTCGGTCCCCCCGAAAGTGGTGAAGGATGTTGCCGGTTCGACGTGTGGGGTGGCGGCGCGGGTTGCCGGTTCCCGGTTCCGAAGCGGCCCCGAACCGGTCACGGTCGGGACTCGAAGGTCACGGTCGGGACGCGGCACGGCGTTTGAGACAGTGGACACATGAACGGTACGGACAGCCCCCCCAGCACCGGTGCGCACGCGGGAGCGAGCGCCCCGCACGTCGTCGTCGTCGGAGGCGGCATCGCCGGCCTCGCCGCCGCCCACCGGCTCACCGGCGCCGGGGCCCGGGTGACCCTCCTGGAGGCCACCGACCGGCTCGGCGGCAAGCTGGAGACCGGGGAGATCGCCGGGACCCGGGTCGACCTCGGAGCCGAGTCCATGCTGGCCCGCCGGCCCGAGGCCGTCGCCCTGGCCCGCGAGGTCGGGCTCGGCGACCGGCTCCAGCCGCCGTCCACCGCCACCGCCTCCCTCTGGAACCGGGGCGTCCTGACCCCCATGCCCCAAGGGCACGTCATGGGAGTGCCGGGCGACCCGGCCGTGCTGGGCGGCGTGCTGTCCGCCGCGGGTCTCTCCCGGGTGGCGGAGGACCGGACGCTGGCCCGCACCGAAGTCGGGGAGGACATCGCCATCGGCGAGTACATCGCCGCCCGGCTGGGGCGCGAGGTCGTCGACCGGCTCGTCGAACCGCTGCTCGGCGGGGTGTACGCCGGGGACGTCTACCGGACCTCGCTGCGGGCCGCCGTGCCCGCCCTCTTCGAAGCCGCGCGCACGCACGCCTCGCTGCTGGAGGGCGTCCGCGAGGTGCAGGAGCGCGCCGCCGCCCAGCAGCGGACCGGGCCCGTCTTCATGGGCATCGACGGCGGCATCGGCAGCCTTCCCGAAGCCGTCGCGGACGCGGTGCGCGCGCGGGGCGGGCAGATCCGTACCGAGACCCCCGTACTCGCCCTGACCAGGACGGACGGGCAGTGGACCGTACGCACCGAAACCGGCGGACTGCGGGCCGACGGCGTCGTTCTCGCCGCTCCCGCCTGGTCCGCGTCCGCGCTGCTCGCCGAGGTCGCGCCGGCCGCCGCCGCCGAGCTCCGGGAGGTCGAGTACGCGTCCATGGCCCTCGTCACCATGGCCTTCGCCCGCGAGGAGGTGGAGGACGTGCTGCCGGCCGGGTCCGGGTTCCTGGTGCCGCCCGTGGACGGGCACACCATCAAGGCGTCCACCTTCTCCTCGCGCAAGTGGGGGTGGGTGAGCGAGCGTTCCCCCGACCTGTTCGTGCTGCGCACGTCAGTGGGGCGGTACGGCGAGGAGGAGCACCTGCACCGCGACGACGCCGAGCTGGTGGACGTGTCGCTGAAGGACCTGGGGGCGGCGACGGGCCTGGCCGCGAGGCCCGTCGAGACCCGGGTGACCCGGTGGATCGGGGGACTGCCGCAGTACCCGGTGGGCCACCTCGCGCGCGTCGCCCGCATCCGGGAGGCCGTCGGGCGGCTGCCCGGACTGCGGGTCTGCGGGGCCGCGTACGACGGGGTCGGCATCCCCGCCTGCGTCGGCAGCGGGCAGCGGGCAGCCGACGCGCTCGCGGAAGAGATCTTGGTCATGCCCACCCTGGTGGAGGGCACGGCAGGCGGCACGGGACAATAGCCTCATGACTGCTCAGGAGAACGCCGCGAACGAGGTCCCCGCCAACGGCGGCAAGGCCCCGAACGCCGGCAAGAAGGCCAAGGACCTCAACGAGGTCATCCGCTACACCCTGTGGTCCGTCTTCAAGCTGCGCGACGTCCTGCCGGAGGACCGCGACGGCTGGGCCGACGAGGTCCAGGCGCTCTTCGACAAGCTCGCCGCCGAGGACGTCACCGTCCGCGGCACCTACGACCTCTCCGGGCTGCGCGCCGACGCCGACGTCATGATCTGGTGGCACGCCGAGACCGCGGACGAGCTCCAGAGCGCGTACAACCTCTTCCGCCGCACGAAGCTGGGCCGCGCGCTGGAGCCCGTGTGGTCGAACATGGCGCTGCACCGCCCCGCCGAGTTCAACAAGTCGCACATCCCGGCGTTCCTCGCCGACGAGAACCCGCGCGACTACGTCTCGGTGTACCCGTTCGTGCGGTCGTACGACTGGTACCTGCTGCCCGACGAGGACCGTCGCCGCATGCTCGCCGACCACGGCAAGATGGCCCGCGGCTACCCCGACGTGCGCGCCAACACCGTCGCCTCGTTCTCGCTCGGCGACTACGAGTGGCTGCTCGCCTTCGAGGCCGACGAGCTGTACCGCATCGTCGACCTGATGCGCCACCTGCGCGCCTCCGAGGCCCGGATGCACGTCCGCGAGGAGGTGCCCTTCTACACCGGCCGCCGCAAGAGCGTGGCGGACCTCGTGGCGGGGCTCGCCTGACCCTTCCCGTACGGTCGGCTTCCGTACGGAACACCTGACTTGGCGGTCTCCCTGGTGCGTATTCACCAGGGGGACCGCCCCAGCCCGGAAGATCAGACGGCGGCCGGAATCCCCCGCAGGGGGAGGGCACGTCCGTCCAGCGACACCGGGTTCGGCTCCCGGTGCGGCGCGCACACAGCGCGCCGCACCGGTGTGGCACCGGTCAGCAGATACGTCTCCAGGTGTTTGTTGACGCAGGCGTTCGCGCCGCCCCCGATGCCGTGCGTGCCCGCGTCCTCCTCCGTGACCAGCGCCGCGCCCGGCAGCCGCTTCTGGAGTTCGAGCGCGCCCCGGTACGGGGTCGCCGCGTCACGTTCGGCGGCCAGGATCAGGGTCGGCGGCAGGGCCCCCTTCGCGACCCGGACGTCCACCGGCCGCTGCCGGGGCTGGGTCCAGTAGGCGCACGGCAGGTTCATCCACGCGTTGTCCCAGGTCTCGAACGGGGCGCGCTTCGCCAGCCGCGTGTTGTCGCGGTCCCAGGTCCGCCAGTCGCCCGGCCAGGGGGCGTCGTTGCACTCCACGGCCGTGTAGACGGCGGTGCCGTTCTCGTTGTCCCGGGCCGCCTCGGGGCGGGGAGCCGCCTGGTCGACCAGCGGCTTCGGGTTGCCCTTGAGGTACTCGGACAGGGCGGTGGCGCGCATCGCCCACACGTCGTCGTAGTAGCCCGCCTGCAGGTACGCCGCCTGGAGCTGGCCGGGGCCGACCCTGCCGCCCGCGGGCCTGTGGGCCAGCTCGGCGCGGACCTTGGCGTAGCTGTGCTGCACGGCCTCCGGGGTGTCGCCCAGCCCGTACGTCGTGTCGTGCTTGGCGACCCAGGTGCGGAAGTCCTCCCAGCGGCGCTCGAAGGCGGCCGACTGGTCGAGGTTGTTGCGGTACCAGATCTGCGCGGGATCGGGGTTCACCGCCGAGTCGAACACCATCCGGCGCACGTGCGAGGGATGGAGGGCCGCGTACAGCGCGCCGAAGTAGGTTCCGTACGAGGCGCCCATGAAGGTGAGCTTCGGCTCGCCGAGGGCGGCGCGCAGGACCTCCAGGTCACGGGCGTTGTTGAGCGAGTGGTAGTGGCGCAGCGCGTCGCCCGCCTTCCGCGCGCAGCCCTTCGCGTACGTCTTCGCGCGGGCGATCCGCTCCTTCTTGTACGACTCCGAAGGGTGCACCGGCGCCTGGGTGGGGGCCTGGCCGAAGTCCTCGGGGTCCGCGCAGGACAGCGGGGCGCTGCGGGCGACGCCGCGCGGCGAGTAGCCCACCAGGTCGTAGGCGGCGGCGATGTTCCGCCACTCCGGCATCCCGGAGACCAGCGGGAAGTACATGGAGGAGGCGCCCGGGCCGCCCGGGTTGTAGACCAGGGCGCCCTGGCGGGCGACGGGCTTCTTCGTCTTCGGGTCCTTGCCGCCGGCCTTCAGGCGGCTGACGGTCAGTCCGATCTGTCTGCCCCCGGGCTTCGCGTAGTCGAGGGGGACCTTGACGGTGGCGCAGCGCACCGCCTCGGGCAGTTGCTCCGACTCCGGGCACGGGCCGAAGGGCGTCCCGGAGACCGAGGCGCGCTGGGCGGCCAGGGCGACGCCGCGCGCCTCCGGGGACCCGCCGGGGCCGCCCGCCGCCCCGGTGGGGGCCGCCGCGAGGGCCGTCAGGACCAGGGAGCCGAGGGTGGCGGCTCCGTACAGCGCTAGTGCTCTCATCGCGATCCCTGATCCCTTGTTCCGGCCGCTGCTGTGGGCGTCGCGCCCGGGGCGGCTGTCGTGCTCGGCTGGCGTGCTGGACAAAAGGGATACTTGGCAAGGCAGTTGGCTATGTAAAGCACCGGTGTCCGGTGTCGGGCTCATTGACCCCGTTGCTTCACGGCCCCGTCAGCGCGGTGCGCAGCCGCGGGTCGGGTATCGCCCGGACGCCCGACACGGCGACGGCGGTGAGCAGGGCGCGGCGGTCGTCCCCCGGCGCGTCGCCCCGCAGGGCACGCAGCCGGATCCGGCCCGCCGTGGACGCCCACTGGGTGTACGGGTGCACCTCGAAGCGGGCGACGGCCAGGCAGCCGAGGGTGAGGAGCAGGGGCAGCGAGAACCAGAGCGCGACCGGGGTGGACCCGCCGGGCTCCTGCGGCAGGGCGAACGCGGCCGCCGCGCCCAGCGCGAGGATCAGCGCGCTCGCGGCGCGCACCGCGCGGACCCCGTGCCGTTCCGCCTGCCGGAGGGGGGCGGGGACGGCCAGCCCGGAGGCGGTCAGGCGGTCGGCCAGGGCCCGTACGGCGTCGGCGGCGGCCACCGCGGCGCGTACCGCTGACGTACGGGAGCGGCCCTCCGGGCCCGCCGCGGCGATGACCGCGCGCTCCAGGGCGTTGTGGCCGTGCGGGGTGACGACGGTGGCCCAGCCGGTGTGGGCGAGCAGCAGGCGCCGGTCGGCGTGCATGGTCAGCAGGGTCAGGTCGGCCACCCGGTCGGGGCCCCCGCACAGGAACGCGGTCTCGTGCAGCGTGAGCGGGCCGTCGTGCGGCGGGACGTCGGGCGCGTGGTCGCCCACGGCCGCCACGGCGGTGGCGGCACGGAGGAGCCGGGTGCAGGAGCCGATGGCGGCGGCCCAGGCGAGGGCGAGGAGCGGGAGCCAGAACATGGCGGAGTTCTACGTGAGGAGAACACCCCGCCGTTGTGTCGTGTCCATGATGTCGACGGGGTGTTGTGTATTCGTGACCGGGCGTGGGGGATGTGGGGTGCGGTGGGGTGTTTGGGCGCGCGGCGCGCGGGGGTCAATCACCGCCCCCGCCGCCTCCGCCGCCACCTCCTCCTCCGCCTCCGTCGCCCCCGCTTCCGCCGCCTCCGCCGGAGCAGCTCCCTCCGCCGGAGCAGCCTCCTCCGCCCGAGCAGCCTCCTCCGTCGGAGCAGCCCCCTCCGCCGCCCGAGCAGCCTCCCGCGCCGCCGCCGCACCCTGCTCGAGGGTTGCCGCTGCCCGGCGCGTGGGCGGCGCACCAGACCGTCGCCACAGCGGGGACGTACGGGACCGGCGAGCCCGAACGCGCCCGCGTCCTCCCCGGGCGGACGCGGGCCGCCGCGAGGAGCTGGTGGCGCAGACCGGGGTCGGGGACGGCCGCGAGGCCGCCCAGCGCGACCTGCTGAGCGGGCGTCAGGGCGTTCGCCGGGTCGGCGCGGTGGGCGAGCAGCGAGGCCCGGCCCGGATCGGTGACCCAGCGCTTGGCACGGATGCCCCACCTGAGGCCGGTGAACACGCCGAAGAACAGGGCGGGCAGCGTCGGCGCAGCGAAGGGGACGTAGTCCACGAACGGGGTCCCGTCGTCCGACACGACCAGCAGGACGACCGCGAGGGGCACGGTGAACACCGTCCCGATCCAGCACAGGAGGGCCTGCACATGGCCCCAGACGGACCACAGGTTGCTCCGGTCCGGCGGCAGGAGCAGCCCGCGTGCGGCCAGGCTGTCGCCGATCTCCTGCACGGCGGGGTGGTGGGCGGCCGCCAGGCGCAGGGTGTGCAGGGCCCCGCCGCCCGTGGTCCCGTACGCGTGGAGCACGGCGCGTTCGACGGTGTCACGGGCCCTCGGTCTGTGCACCACGACGACGCCGGGCGCGCCGACGCTGATCCGGCCGTCCTGGTGCAGGGCGGTCAGGGCGGCGTCCACGGCACGCAGGGGACCGCCGATCAGGAACGCGGCCTCCATGGGGTCGAGACGGCCAGGTCCGACGCCCTCGGGGCGGTGCCCCCGGCGCACGGTGGCCGCCAGGCGGAGGCCGGAGCCGAGGGCGCAGCAGGTGACGAGGACCGCGAACATCAGAACGAGTGGGTTCTCCACGGCTACGGCTCACCTCCCGACCAGGGCCGCCGCCGCCCGGACGAGGCGGGTGGCGAGGGACGGCGGCCGGGCGTCGGCCCGGTCCCGCCACCAGTGCGTCAGCTCGCGGCGCCGCGCGGGGTCGAGGTCCGCGTGGAGGAGGGCGTGCGCGGCGAAGTCCAGGGCGTCCCGGCGGTATCCGCCGCACAGCGGGCGCGGCCTGGCGTACGCGACGAACGCGGGCCGGAACCCGTCCCCGAGGATGCGCGGCAGCTCGGGCGCCACCTTGGCGACGATCCCGGCCCGTTTGGCGACGAGGGCCCTGGCCTGCACCCGGATGCGCGGCCCGTCGAACCCCTCGGGCACGGGCCCGCCGGCGACGAGGGCTTCCAGCAGGGAGGCCTGCGCGATGGCGAGACCGCCCCGGGCGGCCTCGGCCGCGGGGTCGCCGGTCGCGCCGCCGCTCGCCACGGGCCGCACGGGCACCGGAGCAGCACCGCCGGGCCGGGCCCGCTCGCCGCCGTGCGCCGGCGAGCCGACCGTGCTCTCCGGTGCGGTGCGGGCGGGCGTGCTCTCCGGTGCGGTGCGCGCGGACGTGGCGGTGCGGCCTGTCGTACGGGCCTGCGCCGACGTGGCGGTGCGGGCTGACGTACGGGCCTGCGCCGACGTGGCGGTGCGCGCCGCCGTCCCCCTCGACGGGGCGCCGACCGGGGCTCCCGCGCCCACCAGCCGCGGAGAGTCCAGCACGCCGCGGATCAGGTCCAGTTCCCCGGCCAGCTCCGCCGCCTCCGGGAAGTTCTCGTCGCGCTCCAGCAGGACTCCGGGCGGCGAGATCCGCGAGCGCAGTTCGGCGAGCACCTCCAGGACCGGTTCCGTGACCGGGTGGGCGTGCGTGTCGTGCCACACACCGTCCCGCTCGACGCCGCCCGCCACATGGACGTACGCGATCGACTCGACCGGCAGCTCGTCCAGCGCCCGCGCCGGGTCCTCGCCCCGGTTGACGCGGTTGGTGTGCAGGTTGGCGACGTCGACGAGCAGCCGTACACCGGTGCGCCCCACCAGCTCCGCCAGGAACTGCCCCTCCGTCAACTCCTCGCCCGGCCAGGCGAACAGGGCCGCGATGTTCTCCAGCGCGAGCGGCACCGGCAACTGGTCCTGGGCGATCCGCACGTTCTCGCACAGCACCCGCAGCGCGTCCCAGGTGCGCGGCACCGGCAGCAGGTGCCCGGCCTCCAGGGGCCGGGACGCGGTCAGCCGTCCGCCCGCCCGTACGAACGCGATGTGCTCGGTGACCAGCGGCGCGCCCAGCGCCTCGGCGCGCGCGGCCAGGGACGCGAGGCGGTCCGGGTCGGGGCGCTCCGCCCCGCCGATGCCCAGCGACACGCCGTGCGGGATCACCTTCGTGCCGCGCTCGCGCAGCCGCAGCAGGGAGGCGGGGAGGTGGCCGGGGCAGATGTTCTCCGCGACCACCTCCACCCAGTCGACGCCGGGCAGCGCCTCGACCGTGTCGGCGATCTCGGGCCGCCAGCCGATGCCGACGCCGAGCCTCAGTCCCTGGTCCTCGCGTTCCATACCGTCCCCCTCGGTGCGTGCCGTGCAGGGGTCATGGCCCCGTCGCGGGGCGCTGAACCCACGAGGGGGGACGTTCAGAGGTTGATTTGAGGTTCCGCCCCGCGCGTCACGGCCGGGCGGCCGGGCTGCCGATCTCGCCGACCGTCGGCGCGGACGGCAGCGAGGTGAAGGTCTGGGTGCCGGTCGGCCGGGCGGGCGGCGGAACCGGGACGGGCACGCCGGGCACCGGCGGGGGAGGGCCCGTAGGGCCGGCGGTGGCGTTGCCCGCCGCCTCGTTGGCGATCGCGTCGAAGTCGACGAGGCCGGTCGCCTCCAGCATGGTGATGTGGTCCAGCACGGTCTGGTTGGAGGCGTCCGCGAGCTGTCGGACCAGCGCGTTGCGGGTGGAGTGGCGGACCTGGGCGATGACGGCGAACACCTTGCCGTGGGCGCGCCGCAGCAGGTTGGCGAAGAGACGCTCGTACGTCGTCCCGCTCGCCGCCGACAACTCCCGCAGCCAGCCCTGCTGTTCGGGGGTCGGCTGGTTGGGCAGCTCGACGCCCAGCCGGGCGGCGACCGCGCGGGCCCGGGCGTCCAGGTCGGTGTGCCCGACCACGAGGTGGTCCCCGGCGGCCTTGACGGACTGGCTGGGCGCGCGTTCGATGGCCTGCTGCCCGGCGGGCAGCTCCCACAGCCCGGCGAGGCGCACCTTGACCAGCAGGTCCCGGTCGGCGGCCGACAGCGGACCCCACTTGGTGGGCACGGAGGACGCCGCGAGGTCCGCCTGCCCGGTGCCGGAGCGGTCGGCGTACGACCAGATGGGGAAGGCCAGCGCGGCGAGGGTGGCGATCAGGGCGGTGACGATGAGCGCGGTGCCGTTGATCCGGCGCAACAGGGCGAAGAGGACGGGGGGCATGGACGAATCTCCCGGACGCTGTGCGTGGTGCTGCGGTACGCGAACGAATCAACCGCCAAGTGCCTTGATCCTTCAGGGGTTTGGCGGCATCCGTGCGTACGTGTGAGACACCCGGCACGTTCAGGGGAGCGTGGTGCGGGGGCGGAGGGGGCGCTGTCAGTGCTGCCCGGCCGGCCGGCTGCCGAGCGCCGGATGGTCCGCGATCACCGTCTCGGAGCCCGGGGCGATCTCCGTGAAGCCCGCGTCGCGGACCACCGGCAGACCGGACGCGGTCAGCCGCCGCCACTGCTCGGGAGCGGCCGTGCGGACGGCGAGCGGGAAGCCCGCCGCACGCCACGCCGCGCGGTCCGCGTCCGCGAGGTCCCACCAGGCGAGCTGCGCGCCGTGCCCCGCCTGGGCCATCGCCTTGCCCGCCGACATGTCCAGGTCCGGGCTCGTCCAGAGGACCGGAACGCCGGGGTCCGGGGCGCCGGGGTCCTGCGGGTCGTCCAGGTCGGTGCCCGACACCTGGAGCTTGGCCAGCTCCTTGGGCCAGCCGTCCAGCGGGACGGGCGGGAAGACCCGTACCTCCGCCGCCTTGCCCGTGACGGTGATCCCGGGCAGCGCGGACGCCTTGCGCCACTCCGCGCCGCGCGCCCGCCGCACCACCTTGCGGATGCGGGCGTCCTGCCAGTCCCGCATGACCCCGGCCCATTCGCCCTCGCCCAGCGAACGCTCGTCGGCCAGGATCGTCAGGACCGCCCGCGCGGCCGTCTCCAGTGCGTCGGTGCGGGCCGGCGGGTCCGTCTTCTCGATGTGCGCCACCAGCGGAAGGACGAACTGCGGCGCGGCGTCGCGCTCGGCGGAGACGGACTGGACGTCGGCGGACGCGGGCGGCGCGCCGGTGGTGTCGTTGCTGCTCATGGGGCCAAGTTTGCCAGGGCGTGACGTGCGGCTCCTTGTCGGACCAAAACCCGGCGCGCGAGGATGAGCCGCATGAAGAGCGAGATCTTTGCCTCCGAGAACATGGTCCAGCCGGCGACCGCCCCCGGCATGACCCTGCAGAACGCGAAGTCGGTGAAGTACGCCGTCAACGGCGAGATGCACGCCCGCCAGGGCTCCATGATCGCCTACCGCGGAAACCTCCAGTTCGAGCGCAAGGGCCAGGGCATCGGCGGCATGCTCAAGCGCGCCGTGACCGGCGAGGGCCTGCCGCTGATGGCGGTGCGCGGCCAGGGCGAGGCCTGGTTCGCCCACGAGGCGCAGAACTGTTTCATCGTCGACCTGGACCAGGGCGACGCCCTCACCGTCAACGGCCGCAACGTGCTCTGCTTCGACGCCACGCTCAGCTACGAGATCAAGATGGTGAAGGGCGCCGGCATGACCGGCGGCGGCCTCTTCAACAGCCTCTTCACCGGTTACGGCAGGCTCGCCGTGATCTGCGACGGCAACCCCATCGTCATCCCCGTCACCGGGAACATGCCGGTGTACGTCGACACCGACGCGGTGGTCGGCTGGAGCGCCCAGCTCAACACCTCGCTGCACCGTTCGCAGTCCGTGGGGTCGATGATCCGCGGCGGCTCCGGCGAGGCCGTGCAGCTCGTCCTCCAGGGCGAGGGCTTCGTGATCGTCCGGCCGAGCGAGTTGACGCAGACGAAGCCCACCGCGAACTGAGAAGATCCCCGGATGCGATGCGTACGGGTGGGACGGCGCTACGGGCTGCGCGGCGACTGGATCCTGCGGGACCTCGACCTGGAGCTGCGCCCCGGCTCCCTGGTCCGCTTCCGGGGGGCCAACGGCACCGGGAAGTCGACCCTGTTGCGGGTGCTGGCCGGGATCGACGCGCCCACCGAGGGACGCGTCGAGGACCGCCCCCGCCGGGTCGCGTACGTGCCCGAACGCTTCCCCGGCGCCCTGCCGCTGACCGCGCTCGGCTACCTCGTCCACCTCGGCCGCATCCACGGCCTGGGGCGGGCGCGGGCCCGCACGGAGGCGCTGGCGTGGCTGGAGCGTTTCGGCGCCGCGAGCCACGCCCGCACCCGCGTCCGCGAACTCTCCAAGGGCACCGCGCAGAAGGTCGCCGTCGCCCAGGCCCTGCTCGCCGCCCCCGGACTGCTGGTCCTGGACGAGGCGTGGACCGGCCTCGACGAGGCCGCCCGGGGCGAGCTGGACCGGGCCGTCGCGGAACGCGTCGCCGCCGGGGCGACCGTGGCCTTCGTCGACCACGACCCGCGCCGGCTGGCCGGCGCGGTGGACGCCGCCTACGAGGTGGCGGGCCTGGGGCTGCGAGCCGTCGACCACCGCCCGGCGGAGCCGGATTCGGGTCCCCGGGTACGGATCGTCGCCGCCGGCCCGCCCGGCGCGGTGCTCCCGCCCGCACTTCCCGGCGCGCCCCTCGTCGTACCGGAGGGCGACGGGACCACGGCGCTCACCGTGGCCGCCGTGCACTCCGACGGAGTGCTGCGGACGCTGCTCGCGGCCCAACCCCCCTGGCACGTCGAGTCGGTGGCCCCGGCCGCCGCCCCGGTCGTACGAGAGCACCCGCCGGCGGACCGGGCCCGCCTGCCCGAACCCGCCCGGGCGCCGGAATGGAACCAGGCATGACCGCCCTCGCCCCCCTCGCGGGCTACCAACTCGCCCTGCTCGCCCGGTCGCAGCGCTGGCTGGCGCCCGTCCTGCTGTACGCGGCTTTCGTCGCCGTCGGCGTCCAGGGCGGGCAGCCGGTCCTCGACTCGCTCGGCTACGGCGCGGCCGCCCTGCTGCCCGTCGCCGCCTGGCTCACCCGCCTCTGCGTCACGGGCGAGCCGCCCGCCGCCCGGCACTGCGCCGCGGCCGCCGCCTCGCCCGCCCGGACACACCTCGCGGCGCTGCTCACCGCGTTCGGCTGCGCGGCGGCGCTCGGCGCCCTGGCCACCGCCTTCGTGGTGCTGGTCAGCAGGTGGGCGGACACGGACGGGCAGGTACGGATCAACCCGCTGAGCGCCGCCGGGGCCGGCCTCCTCGCCGTCCTCACCTGCGCCCTGCTCGGCACCGCCGTGGGCGCGCTCGGCAGCCGCCCGGTGCTGCACGGCACCGGCTGGAGCATCGCCCTGACCGCCACCGGCTCGCTGCTCGCCCTGGTCACGGCGGGCTCCCCGGCCCGCCTCGCGGTGAACGCCCTAGTCAGCGGCTCGCACTCGGGGGCGGTGGTCCTGTCGCCGGTGCCGTTCGCGGTGGCGGTGCTGCTGACGGGGGCCGTCGGGGCCGCGGTGTGCGCGCTCAGCTCCCGGCGGGGCTGAGCGGGCACGCGTACGACAGGCCCCGGTTCCGGGCGGGGCGCCGGCTAGCCGCGGGCGATCAGGTCCGAGACCTTGACGAAGCGGTAGCCCCGCTTCCGCAGCTCGGGCACCACCCGCCGCAGTGCCTTCTCCGTCGTCGGGGCGGCGCTGCGGGTGCAGTGCATGACCACCAGCGAGCCGGGCCTCACCCCGGCCAGCACCTGCTCGGCGACCGCGTCCGCGTCGGTGGCGAAGGCGTCGCCGCTGACCACGTCCCACTGCACCGCCGTCACCTTCGCGGGGGCCAGGCTGCGCAGCGCGCGGTCGTCGTAGCAGCCGCCGGGGAAGCGGAAGTACGGCACCACGTTGACCGCCCCCGCCGCGCGGAACGCGGCGAACGCCCGGTCCACGTCCGCCTTCATGGCCTTCGGCCCGACCGTCGGCAGTCCGTAGCAGGGCGAGGAGAAGGCGTGGTGGCTGTAGGAGTGGTTGGCGATCTCGAAGAGCGGATCGGTGCCGATGGAACGTGCCTGGTCCGGGTACTCCTCGGCCCACCGCCCCGTCATGAACACCGTCGACGGCACCTTCCACTTCCGCAGTGACGCGATGAGCCGCGGGTTGTCGAAGTGCTCGCCGCGGGCCGCCCGGGGCCCCTGGTCGGCGGTCATGTCCGCGTCGAAGGTGAGCGCCACGACCTTGTCGCCGCCCTTCGTGCGCGCCCGTTCGAACACGGGGGTGAGCCCGCCGGGGCCGGCCGCGATGGTGGGGGCGGGGGCCGGGGCGGCCGGGGGAGCGGCCGGCGTCGACGGTGCGGGCGCGGAGGGCGACCGGCGGGACGCGGTGCCGTCGCTGCCGGTCCCGCCGTCGGTGCTGCCGGTCCCGCATCCGGCGAGAGCCGCGCCCAGAGCAGCCGCCGCGAGCATTCTTCGTACAAAAGTGGTCACCGACGGAAAGTAGCCGATCAGAACGAGCGGGTACGGCTGCGGCACGGCGTACCCCGGGCAGGTCATACTCCCGGAGTGATCTCAGACATGACGCCGGAAGGGCCCGCCCGCGTCCGGCGTGCCGTCGCTCGGGACGCCAAGCGCCTCACCCGCCTCGTCCGCACCTCGCGCGCCTACGAGGGTCCGTACGCCTCGATGGTCGAGGGGTACCGGGTCGGCCCCGACTACATCGAGCACCACGAGGTGTACGTCGCCGAGTCGCCGGACGGGCGGGTCCTCGGTTTCTACGCGCTGGTCCTGGACCCGCCCGAGCTCGACCTGATGTTCGTCGCCGACGCCGCGCAGGGCACGGGCGTCGGCCGCCTGCTGTTCGGCCACCTCACCGGGCGGGCCCGGGAGGCGGGGCTGACCGAGGTGCGGATCGTCGCCCACCCCCCGGCGGAGGGCTTCTACCGGAGCGTGGGGGCGGTGCCGGTCGGCACGGTCCGGGCGAACCCGCCGGCCGTGCGCTGGGACCGGCCGGAACTGGTGCTCACCCTTCGCTGAGCAGCCGCCCGCGGCACTCCCGCACGTCGAAACCGGCCGGCGGGAACCGCGGATCGAGCGCCGTGAGGTGTTCCTGGAGGAGGCTGCTGACGGCCCAGTCGCGGTACCACTTGCGGTCGGCCGGGACCAGGTACCAGGGGGCGGCGGGGGTCGAGCAGCGGGCGAGGGCGATCTCGTACGCCTCCTGGTAGGCGGGCCACAGGGCGCGCTCCTCGATGTCGCCGGGGCTGAACTTCCAGTGCTTGTCCGGGTTGTCCAGCCGTTCCAGGAGGCGGCGCCTCTGCTGCTCGTAACTGATGTGCAGGAAGACCTTGACGACGGTGACGCCGCTGTCCGCGAGGGACGCCTCGAAGGTGTTGATCTGCTCGTAGCGGCGCTCGATCTCCTCCGGCGGGGCCAGCGAGCGGACCCGGCCGATCAGGACGTCCTCGTAGTGCGAGCGGTCGAAGATGCCGATCTCGCCCGCTTCGGGCAGCGCCTTGGCGATCCGCCAGAGGAAGGAGTGCGCGCGCTCCTCCTCGGTGGGGGCCTTGAAGGCGCGGATGCGGCAGCCGGACGGGTTGAACAGGCCGATCACGTGCTTGACCGTGCCGCCCTTGCCACTGGTGTCCATCCCCTGGAGGACCAGGAGGAGGCGGCGCCTGTCGCCCGCGGTGCTGGCGGCGTACAGGCGTTCTTGCAGGTCGGCGAGGGGTCCGCCGAGCAGGGCGGTGGCGGCCGCTCCCGTCGCCTTGTCCTGCGGGCCGACGGGGGTGGCGTTCGCCGCGTACGAGGCGAGGGAGACCCGGGAGCCCGGAGGGACGCGCAGGCTGTCCCGTACGGAGGGCTGCGGACGGGCCTGCTGCCGGTCCTGCTCCGGCCGGTCCCTCCCTCGCCGGTTCTTCTCCGGCCGACCCTTCTCGTGCGGGTCCTTCTCGTGCCGTTCCTTCTTGGGCATGGGGCTCCTTGTCCGGGCGGGCGGCTCCCTCGATCCTGCGCCGTATCCTTCCCCTCCGCGAGCCCTGGAAGCCGTCCTCAGCCGCCTTCCGGCGGACGAGGGGGCCGGCGGGGCCGGGAGCGGGCGCACCGGCCCGCCCGCCCCCGGCCCCTCGGGTCAGTCGTCCCAGGGTCCCGTCACCGCGAACGTCGTCCCGGGGGTGTAGCAGTTCACGTACATCGTCGACTCGTCCGGCGAGAAGGTGACCCCGGCGAACTCGCCCCACTCGGGCGCCTCGGGCGTGCCGATGTTCTGCCGGTTGCGGGCCATCGGGTAGACCTGGCCCCGGCGGCTCAGACCGAACACGTGCTGCGCGCCGTCCCCGTCCTCGCACACCATCAGGCCGCCGCTCGGCGCGAGACAGATGTTGTCCGGGTACTCACCGGGCAGCCGGTGGTCGGTGTCCGGGCCGAAGACCACCACCAGGGTGAGCCGGCGCCGGTTCGGCTCGTACTTCCAGACCTGCCCGAAGTGGTCCTTGAGCGAGCCCTCCTTGGTCCTGGCGTAGCTGGAGACGAAGTAGACGGCGTTGTCGCCCCAGTAGCAGCCCTCCAGCTTCTGGGCGTGGGTGATGCCCTTCTTGCCGAAGTCCTGGAGCCGGACGGGGGTCTGCTCGGCGAGCGGGTCCGGCACCGGCACCCACTCCACCCCGCCGAAGCTGCGGCCGGCCTCGTGGACGGCGGAGAGGTCCGGCACGCCGGGGACCCGCATGGCCTCCAGCGCGCCGCCCGCCCGCAGCGAGTTCACGCCGCCGCAGGGCTTCTCGGGCAGGAAGCGGTAGAAGAGGCCGAAGGGGAACGCGAAGGCGTCCTCCGTCTCGTACACGATGCCGCTCTTCGGGTCGACGGCGATCGCCTCGTGCTGGAAGCGGCCCATCGCGGTCAGCGGGACCGCGCCGGTGCGGTGCGGGTCGGCGGGGTCCACCTCGAAGATGAAGCCGTGGTCCTTGGTGTACCCGGCGGTCCCGGCCTTGTCCTCGTTCTCCTCGCAGGTGAGCCAGGTACCCCAGGGGGTGGGCCCGCCCGCGCAGTTGACGGCCGTGCCGGCGATGCCGACGCGCTCCTCCAGGACGTTGCCGCGGCCGTCCAGGGTGAGCGAGGTGCAGCCGCCCTTGGCGGCCGGGTCGTAGGTCAGGCCCTTGACGGTGGGCACGCCGTACCGCGCGCTCTGCCGGTTCTCGTGGTTGCGGACCAGGTGGACGCGGCCGCGGCGGCCCCGGAGCGCCGTCATGCCGTCGTGGTTGCCGGGCACCGGGCCCTCGCCGGATCTGAGCGGCTCGCCCTCGCGGGAGAGGACCCGGTAGTGGAAGCCCCGGGGGAGGTCGAGCAGGCCCTCGGGGTCGGGCACCAGCGGCCCGTATCCCGCGCGGTGCCGGCCCCCGCCGCCGCGCGGTCCGGCCAGGGCCGTACCCGCGAAGACTTCGGAGAGGGCCCCGGTGAAGGCGATGCCCGCACCCAACGCGCCCGTGCGGGCGAGGACCTGGCGTCGTGAGGCGTCGGCGGCCGGGGGCTTTTCGGACGCCGGAGACGTGCCGGGCGTCGGGGACTTCTCGGTTGCTGACATGAGGCAACTCCCTGCTGGCGGACAGGAATGTGACCCGCACGTGTGTATCACGCAACCGGTGACACGTGAACCATGCGGGCCACAACTCCCCGCCGGACGCCCGGAGTCACCCGAAAACACCCTTGGATCAGCAGACGCCCGGAGTCACCCGGAGGCACCACTGGATCAGAGGGCGCCCGAAGTCACCCGGACACGCCCCGGGATTCCGGACACGCCCCGGGACCTCAGACCAGCTTGGCGTCCAGCGTGATGTTCTTGACGCCCGCGAGCGCCTGGCTGACCGGGCAGTTGGCCTTGGCGTTCTCGGCGGCCTCCTGGAAGCCCGCCTCGTCCAGACCCGGGACCTCGCCCTCCACAGTGAGGTGGATGCCGGTGATGCCCTCGCCCGGCTGGAAGGTCACCGCGGCGGCGGTGCTGATCCGGGTCGGGGTGTGACCGGCGCCGGACAGGCCGTGCGAGAGGGCCATCGAGAAGCAGGACGAGTGGGCGGCGGCGATCAGCTCCTCGGGGCTGGTCTTTCCGTTCGCCTCCTCGGCGCGCGACGGCCAGGACACGGCGTAGCTGCCGACCCGGGAGGAGTCGAGGGAGACGGTGCCCTCGCCCTCCATGAGGCTGCCGGTCCAGTCGGTGTGCGCGTTACGGGTGGTGGCCATGGTGAAACCCTTCGCAGATTCGCAGAAATGACGGACAACACCCAGAACCTACTGCGCCACCAGCCCCTTCGCGTCCCGCGCCAGGGCCGTCAGCCGGGAGATCGCCCGGAAGTACTTCTTCCGGTAGCCGCCGTTCAGCATCTCGTCACTGAAGAGCCTGTCGAAGGGCACCCCGGACGCGAGCACCGGCACCTCGCGGTCGTACAGCCGGTCCGCCAGCACCACGAGCCGCAGCGCCGTCGACTGGTCGGGCACCGGGGTCACCCCGGTCAGGCAGACGGCCCGCAGGTCGTCGGTGAGCGCCCCGTACCGGCTCGGGTGCACCTTGGCCAGGTGGTCCAGCAGCTCCGGGAAGGCGTCCAGGCTGGCGCCCTCCGTGGCGTGCGCGGCCCGCGTGACCTGCTCGTCGGTGTACGGAGGCGGCGCTTCCGGCAGGCCCCGGTGGCGGTAGTCCTCGCCGTCGATGCGCAGCGGGCGGAAGTGCGCGGACAGGCCCTGGATCTCCCGCAGGAAGTCCGCGGCGGCGAACCGGCCCTCGCCCAGCTTGCCGGGCAGGGTGTTGGAGGTGGCGGCGAGCGCGACCCCGCTCTCGACCAGGCGGCTGAGCAGCGAGGACACCAGCACGGTGTCGCCCGGGTCGTCCAGCTCGAACTCGTCGATGCACAGCAGCCGGTGCCCGCTCAGGGTCGCCACCGTCTGCTGGAAGCCGAGCGCGCCGACCAGGTTCGTCAGCTCCACGAACGTGCCGAAGGCCTTGAGCTGCGGCTCGGCGGGCGTCGCGTGCCAGAGCGAGGCCAGCAGGTGCGTCTTGCCGACGCCGTAGCCGCCGTCCAGGTACACCCCGCGCGGCCCGGTGGCCTTCGCCGGGGCCTTCTTGCCGAACCAGCGCCGCTTCCCGGCCGACGGCGCGGACCCGAGCCCCGCCGCGAAGGCGCTCAGCACCCGGACCGCCTCGGGCTGGCTCGGCTGCTTCGGGTCGGGGATGTACGTATCGAACCGTACGGAGTCGAAGCGCGGCGGCGGCACCATCTCGGCCACCAGCCGGTCGGCCGGGACGTGCGGCTCGCGGGCGGACAGCGAGAGGGGGGCCGCGTCGGCTATGGGGCTGCCGGGGCCCTGAGCGGCGGATTTCGACGGAGACGGCTGTGAGGACGACACAACCGTCCACTCTATGTGCCGTGCCAGACTGCCCCCATGCGACGCCTGTTCCCTGTGACCGACGAAACATCCCGCGCTGCGGCGGAAGCGCTGGCGGAAGCTTCCGTGGAAGCGCCGACGGACGCCATGGCGGAAGCGCCGGCGCGGACCTCGGCGGAAGTCCCGGAGGAAGTCCCGGCGGCCGGGACCTGGAGCCTGGACGCACTGGCCGACGCCTACGCGTACCCCACCGGGCCGGACGTCTGGCTGCGCGCCAACATGGTCTCCACGCTGGACGGTGCGGCCCAGCACGACGGCCGCTCCCAGCCGATCTCCTCCGACACCGACATGCGGATCTTCGGCACCCTGCGGGCGCTGGCCGACGTGATCGTGGTGGGTGCGGAAACGGTACGGCAGGAGGGCTACCGGCCCGCCCGCGCCCGGGACGCCTTCGCCGCCCGCCGGAAGGCCGCGGGCCAGGGCCCGGCCCCCGCCGTCGCCGTGGTCAGCGCGAGCCTGGACCTGGACTTCGCCCTGCCGCTCTTCACCGAGCCCCTCGTCCCGACCCTGGTGCTGACCGGCGCCACTGCCCCTCCGGAACGGGTGCGCGCGGCCCGCGCGGCGGGGGCCGAGGTGCTGGTCGCCGGGGACGGCGCCGGGGTGGAGACGGGCAGGGCGGTACGGGTCCTGGCCGAGCGGGGCCTGAAACGCCAGCTCACCGAGGGCGGGCCCAGGCTGCTGGCCCAGTTCGTCGCGGACGGCGTGCTGGACGAGCTGTGCCTGACCCTGTCCCCGATGCTCACCTCCGGGCACGCCCAGCGGATCGCGGACGGGCCGGGGCTCGCGGTTCCGGATCGTTTCGTCCTGGCGTCGATTCTGGAAGAGGCCGGGTTCCTGTTCACCCAGTACCGTCGGAAACAGCGTCACATGTGATCATTTGCCACAGGCCGACAAACGGTGGAATTTGTCGTTCCGCTTTAGCCCGGGTGGGCACACTTAACCCCAGCGGTTCCCGTGCCCGCGCGGGGAACGATGGTTTCCGCGAGGTTTCGCGCCGGCCGGAGCGCGCAGACGTACAGGTCAGGCGTACAGACCCAGGCGTACAGACCCACTGGCGTACAGGGCCAGAGAAGGAGAAAGGGCGCCCGACATGTTCACGAGCGTATTGATGATCGAGAAGCCCCTCACCGCGGCCGACGTGGAGTTCGTCACGACCCTGCACGGGGAGGAGCAGGTCTCGTTCGTGGTGCTGATGCAACCACGGGGCGATCAGGCCGACGTCCTGCTGAGAGCCATTGACGACGTGGCGATGGGCGAACTGGACGAGGCGGTCCGCGAGGGCGACGAGCCCGAGGGCGAGGACGCCCGGCCGATCGCCGAGCGGGGCCTCGCGGTCTCCCTCACGGCACTGCGCGCCACGGGCAGCGAGGCGGTGGGCCGGGTGGTCGAGGACCACCCGCTGGACCTGCTGAAGTCCGTCGTCGACGAGACGGGCGCGGACGAGGTGATCGTCCTGACCGCACCGCACTACGTGGAGGAGTTCTTCCACCGCGACTGGGCGTCCAGGGCGCGTCACAAGGTCGGCGTCCCGGTGCTCAAGCTCTTCTCGCACAGCGAATAGGGTGGGGCTGCCTTCCGCCGAGAAGGCCGCAAGCGGCTTGCACGAAGTCCGCAAGACGACCGCCTGACGACCGCAAGACGACCGAAACGTACGGAGAACCGCATGGCACCCGGCATTCCCACCGCCCTGGACCGACCGCACTTCATCGGCATCGGCGGCGCCGGAATGTCGGGCATCGCCAAGATCCTCGCCCAGCGCGGCGCGAAGGTCGCGGGCAGCGACGCCAAGGAGTCCGGCACCGCCGAGGCCCTGCGCGAACTGGGCGCCACCGTGCACATCGGCCACGCGGCCGGCAACCTCGCGGACGACGCCACCGCCGTCGTGGTGTCGTCCGCGATCCGGGCCGACAACCCGGAACTGGTCCGCGCCGCCGAGCTGGGCATCCCCGTCGTCCACCGCTCCGACGCGCTCGCCTCCCTGATGGACGGCCTGCGCGCCATCGCCGTCGCGGGCACCCACGGCAAGACGACCACGACCTCCATGCTCGCGGTCGCCCTCACCGACATGGGCCTGGACCCCTCGTACGCCATCGGCGGCGACCTGGCCGGGCCCGGCACGAACGCCCTGCACGGCGAGGGCGACATCTTCGTCGCCGAGGCCGACGAGAGCGACCGCAGCTTCCAGAAGTACGACCCCCAGGTCGCGATCGTCCTCAACGTCGAACTCGACCACCACGCGAACTACGCCTCGATGGACGAGATCTACGAGTCCTTCGAGACCTTCGCCCGCAAGATCGTCCCGGGCGGCACGCTGGTCGTCAACGCCGACCAGGAGGGCGCGGTCGAACTCGCCCAGCGCCTGCGGGGCGAGGAACTGCTCAACATCGTCACCTACGGCGACTCCGCCCAGGCCGACGTCCGCGTCCACAAGATCACCCCGCGCGGCCTGTCCAGCGAGGTCACCGTCCTCCTGAACGGCAAGTTCCTCACCTTCACGGTCTCCGTCCCCGGCGCCCACTACGCCCACAACGCGGTCGCCGCGCTCGCCGCGGGCGTCGCCCTCGGCCTCCCGGCGCACAACCTGGCCTCCGCCCTCGGCACGTACACGGGCGTCAAGCGCCGCCTCCAGCTCAAGGGCGAGGAGCAGGGCGTGCAGGTCATCGACTCGTACGCGCACCACCCGACCGAGATGACCGCCGACCTGGAGGCCATGCGGGGCGCGGCGGTCGACGCCCGCCTCCTCGTGGTCTTCCAGCCCCACCTCTTCTCCCGCACCCAGGAACTCGGCCAGGAGATGGGCGAGGCCCTCGCCCTCGCCGACGCCTCGGTGGTCCTGGACATCTACCCGGCCCGCGAGGACCCGGTCGAGGGCGTCACCAGCGCCCTGATCATCGACGCGGCGAAGGCGGCGGGCGCGGAGGTGACGGCCGTCTCCGACATGTCCGCGGTCCCCGACGTGATCGCGGGAATGTCCCGGCCCGGTGACCTGGTTCTCACCATGGGCGCGGGCGACGTGACGGACCTGGGCCCGCGGATCCTGGCCCGCCTGGCGAGCCCGGCCGACAAGTAAGGGGACTCAAGGTCATGCCGTACGACATCGAAAAGCCCGACGAGCAGTGGCGCGAGGAACTGACCCCCGCCGAGTACGCGGTCCTGCGCCGGGCCGGCACGGAACCGGCCTTCGTCGGCGAGTACACCGACACGAAGACGACGGGCGTCTACTCCTGCCGCGCCTGCGGCGCCGAGCTGTTCCGCTCCGACACCAAGTTCGAGTCGCACTGCGGCTGGCCGTCCTTCTACGACCCGAAGGACACCGACGCGGTCGAGCTCGTCTCCGACACCTCGCACGGCATGGTCCGCACCGAGGTCCGCTGCGCGCGCTGCGGCTCGCACCTGGGCCACGTCTTCGAGGGCGAGGGCTACCCGACCCCGACCGACCAGCGCTACTGCATCAACTCGATCTCCCTGCGGCTGACGCCCGACGAGGGGTGACCGCTCACCCCCGGTCCGTACGTTCGCGGCGCGGCCGCAACCGGTGGAAGAGGAAGAAGTAGAGCCGTACGTACTGTCCGACGAGGACGCCGTTGATGACGGTGCCCTCGCGGACGAAGTGCGGTGCGCCGAGGCAGATCAGGCCGACCGCCACCGAGACGACGAGCAGGGTGCAGTCGAAGGCCGTCTTGATGTTGCCCCACTTCCAGCCCTTCCGCCGGAAGACGGTATTGACGAACATGTCGACCGGCATGAGGACCAGGTTGGCGCGGATCATCAGGAACAGGCCGAAGGCCAGCAGCGCGTCCGCGAAGACCAGGAGCGCGAACCTGGCGGCGTAGGCGTCCGGCACGATCCACTGCGTCAGCCTCAGGTTCAGGTCGAGGAACGTGGCCAGGGCGAGGGCCGGGACCAGCGACAGGAAGTTCCTGAGCCGGAAGGCCTTCGGCATGACCAGGTAGGTCAGCGCGAGCATGACGAGTTCGAGCAGGAAGTTGAACGTCCCCTGGCTCATCCCGGGAAACACCAGGGTCATGGTGCGGGTGAGGCTGCTCTGCGGCGAGATGCCGATGCCGGCCCTGATGGCGAGGTTGACGCCCAGCGTCAGCAGGTAGATGCCGGCCGCGTAGGTGATCCACCGCCGCGGCAGACCTCCGGTGTCGACGACTCCGACTTCCTGTTCGTGCCGTTCGTGCTGCAACACGGGCTTCTCCTGTGTCTGCTGACCGGATGGGGAGGCGGTGTCTGCTGACCGGACGGGAGGCGTTCGTCAGATCATGAACCCGAAGCGGTCGAGCGAGATGAAGAGCGTCAAGAGCTTGTTGACGACCGGTTCGCCCTCGTTGTGGTGGCCCAGCTTCTCCAGTTCCGCGTCGATCGAGCGGGTCGCGGCGAGGAGTTCGGACAGGTTCATGTCGGCCATGACGCCGTAGATGTCCAGCGCCAGCTCGGCCCTCACCTGTCCGCCCTCGGTCACCAGGCAACCGCCGACGCGGGCGTCCAGCCCGGTGAGGCTGTCGTGCATCTCGGTGCTGTCGGAGCCGACGGCCACGAAGTAGGCGCGGGGCGCCGGCCAGAACGTCGAGACCGCGCCGCGGGAGATCGACACGCCCCTGAAGAGGCCGTTGACCACGTGGCGCTCGCCGTCCGCGTACCGCTGCACGACCGAGATCCGGTTGAGCGGTTCGCCGTCCAGTTCCGGGACGACCGCGCCGTCCCGGAAGGGCACCCAGACCTCCTGGGCGAACTTGAGGTGGCCGCGCCCGTACACGTCGAAGAGCAGGACCTTGGCCCGGCTTCCGTCGGCGGAGACCTCGGTCGGGGTGAGGTCGAGCTGCCCGGGGGACAGGCCGGCGAGCCCGGGGCGGGGCTCCTGCACCATGCCGGAGTAGTCCAGTTCGGCGGCCTTGAGGAGCCTGCGGTCCCGGGCGACGAGTTCGCCGCCCTTGAACACGTACAGCGGATTGATCCGGGAGAGGCTGTCGGTCAGCACGATGTCGGCGAACCGGCCGGGGGCGAGGGAGCCGAACTCGTTGTCCATCCCGAAGGAGCGGGCCGCGTAGAGCGTGCCCATCTTGATGGCGTGGATCGGGTTCATGCCCATCTCGACGGCCAGGGAGATCACCCAGTCGATGTGGCCCCTGGTCAGGACGCGGTCGACGGAGATGTTGTCGGCGCACAACTGGAAGTTCTCGGCCGGCCAGCGGCGTTTCACGAGGGCGCGCAGCATCGTCCTGATGACCTCGGGGCTGCCCACGCCGAACTTGATCTGGGTGCGCAGGCCGTAGCGGACGCTCTTCTCGATGTCGTCCTCGTTCCAGACGTCGTGGTTGTTGTGCGCGCCGATCGCGGGCAGGTAGTTGAGGAGCATGTCCGGCAGCGCGGTCACGCCCCAATGGCTGTTCACCCAGCCGCCGTTGGCGCGGCCCAGGGCCGCCCTGCGGAAGTCGTCGTCGTTGCCGGTCATGTACGAGAGGTGGGCGAGCTCGCCGAGGCCGATCACCGGGTCCATCTTCAGCATGGCCTCGGTGACCTCGACCGAGGTCTTCTTGCCCGGTGCGAAGGCGTAGATCCGGTAGGGCAGCTTCTCGTGGTCCCGGAACAGGGCGCGGACCGCCTCGACCGCCTCGTCACCGGCCGCGCTCGCGAAGTCCAGGGTCTCGGCGAAGATGGTCGTCGTGCCGCTCGGCACGATCGCCTCGCCGAAGGCGGCGGGGTGCGCGAGCTGGGCGTCGAAGTGCAGGTGCGCGTCGATGAGTCCGGGGATGGCATACAGGCCCTGCCCGTCGAACACCTCCCGGGGCCGGACGACGGACTCGTCGGGGTCCAACGCGATGATGCGTCCGCCGTGCACGAGAATCGACCCCTGGAACACCGTCTCGCTGTGCACGTCCAGAATGCTCAGATTCCGCAGCAGGAGATCGGCTTCCCGCTCGCCGTGCAGAATGCCGAACACCGTCCGGACGTGTTCGTCGTGAAGGGGAACGGAATGCGCGATGTCCGTCCGGTTGTCCCTGTGCGCCTGCACCATGATGTCCTCGCCTCGTCGTTGGTCTGCTGTGTGCCGTCGTCCGCCACCGCGCATTCATCGCCGACCGCGGACCGCCGATCGCCGTGCGGGAGACGGAAATGCCTTGTGTGCGGTGAGGACATGAAAGGGCAGGCGACTGTTGCTGACAAGCAGCCGTTTTCGCACGGACCGTGCGCTTTTTGTGTACGGTCGGGCTCGGGGAGGCCGACATGCTGCACTCACGCCTGCTGCTCTACATCGACGAGGTGGCGCGCTGCGGATCCATCCGGGCGGCGGGGGCCCGGCTGCACGTCGCGCCGTCGGCCATCAACCGCCAACTCCTGCTGCTGGAGAAGGAGTTGGGGGAGAAGCTGTTCGAGCGCATGCCGCGCGGGATGCGGCTGACGCCCGCCGGTGAGGTGCTTCTCGCGCACGCCCGGCGGACCATGCGGGACTACCGCGAGGCAGTGAGCGCGATGCGCGACCTGCACGCGCTGCCCAGCGGGGAGGTGGCGATCGCCACGATGACCGGGCTGGCCAGCGGTGTGGTCGCCGCCGCGACGGCGAGTTTCCGCGCCCGTTATCCCGAGGTGCGGATCTCGATCCGGGTGATGTCGAGCCACGACATCCTGCGGGCCGTGCAGAACGGCGAGGCCGACCTCGGCCTGGGATTCAACGTCCCGCCCTCCCCGCAACTGGAAACCTGCTGGCAACTGGCCACCCGCCTCGGAGCGGTGCTCGCCCCGACCCACCCCCTGGCTCCCATGGAAGCCATTCCGCTGGCGCGGTGTGCGGCCCATCCCCTCGTTTTCGCGGACCGCTCGATGACGATTCACGGAATCATCGCCGACACCTTCAACGAGGCCGGAATCAAGGTCGAGCCGGCGTTCCGCACCAATTCCATCGAGACGATGAAAAAGCTCGCCGTCTCGGGCGACGCCATCGCCTTTCTCAGCAAATTCGACATGGCCGAGGAGCGGCAGAGCGGAATCCTGGTGTTCCGGCCGGTACGCGACCGGGCGTTCAGCAACAACATCCTCGCCCTCGTCCGCCGCGAAGGCCATGGCCACGGCCCGGCCGGGCTGCTGTTCGCGGAGGAGGTGCTGGGAACGCTGGAATCGGTGGTCAGGGGGCCGGTGGGGTGAGGCTGGTCGCTGCGGCCCCCTCGGAGAGATGAGGTGGAGTGGGGCCCCTGTTCCCCTGCCGTCCACCGGACGACGGCGGGCGACGGCGGGCGGGGTTGGCACATTGCGGGCCGTGTCCTCATGCGGGTCGAAGGTGAAGCGCTCGACAGGATCGGGCGTCGTCTCCGTTTCTTGAGAGCGAGTTGCCGCAGCCGTGGGTGGGGAGCGTCCGCGTATCTCAGCAGGTCCGTTCGGAGGTGTGCGGTGCGGTGTCCATGCCCGGGATCTTGGCGCAGGGGATGTGGGTCGGGTACGGGTGCTTGTGGGCCGAGGACAGTAAGGTATTGCTCAACAATCCGACGATTCGGCGGAGTACGGGAACGCGGGGCGGCACGCACGGAGTTGAAGGGCGCCGCAGCGCATCCCGACGTCTCGTTCTCGACACCCTCACGGCACTCGCGGAGGACGCACCATGACCGACAAGCCCGGCGTCATCGATCTGAACGCCGATCTCGGGGAGGGGTTCGGGCGGTGGACCCTTACGGATGACGAAGCCCTGCTCGCCGTGGTGACCAGTGCGAACGTCGCCTGTGGGTTTCATGCCGGTGATCCCGTGACCATGCGCCGGGTGTGCGAGACGGCCGTCGCGCGAGGGGTGCGGATCGGGGCGCAGGTGTCGTACCGGGATCTGGCGGGCTTCGGGCGGCGGGCGATGGATGTTCCGGCGGAGGAGTTGGCCGCCGAAGTCGCCTATCAGGTAGGGGCGTTGGACGTGTTCGCGCGGGCCGCCGGGGGCCGGGTCGCGTACGTCAAGCCGCACGGTGCGCTCTACAACCGCACCGTGCACGACGCCGAGCAGGCTGCCGCGGTCGTGGCCGGTGTGCGGCTGGCGGGTGGGCTGCCCGTGCTCGGGCTGCCCGGGTCGCGGCTTCTGGCGGCGGCGGAGGAAGCCGGACTCCCGGCCGTCAGCGAGGCGTTCGCGGACCGGGCGTACACCGCGCGGGGGGCGCTGGTTCCGCGCGGGGAGCCGGGGGCGGTGGTCCATGATCCGGACGCGGTCGTCGCCCGGGCCCTGGCGATGGCCACCGAGCACGCGGTCACCGCCCTGAGCGGCGAGAGGGTTTCCGTTCGGGCCCGGTCCCTGTGCCTGCACGGGGACACCCCGGGGGCGGCGGGGCTGGCCGTGCGGGTGCGGGACGAACTGGTGCGTGCGGGAGTGGAGTTGGGGGCTTTCGCGTGAGGGGAGGAGTGCGTGGGGGTGGAGCTGGAGGTGGTGCTTCGCCCCTTCAGGTGTTTGCCGTCGGGCGCCGGGCCCTCCTCGTCGAGCTCGGCGACCTCGCCCATGCCCAGGCCCTGCACGCCGAGGTGCTGCGGCGGCGGGCCGCCGGGACCCTGCCCGCCGTGCGGGACGTCGTGCCGGCCGCGCGGACCGTTCTGCTCGACGGGGTCGAGGACCCGAAGGGGCTCGCGGCCGAGATCCGGGCGTGGGAGATCCCGCCGCTCACCGCTGGCGCGGGACCGCTGATCGAGATCCCGGTCCGGTACGACGGGCCCGATCTGGCGGAGGTCGCCGGGCTCTGGGGAGTGCCCGTCGGGCGGGTCCCGGCGATCGTCGGCGGGCTCGAACTCCGGGTCGCCTTCTGCGGGTTCGCCCCGGGCTTCGGCTACCTCGGCGGGCTGCCCGAGGAGCTGCGTCTGCCGCGCCGGGCCACCCCGCGCACCGCCGTGCCCGCCGGGTCCGTCGCCCTCGCGGGCGAGTACGCGGGCATCTACCCCCGCTCGTCCCCCGGCGGCTGGCAACTCGTCGGGTCCACCGACGCCGTCCTGTGGGACCCCCGCCGCGAACCGGCCGCCCTGCTCGCCCCCGGCACCCGGGTGCGCTTCACCGAGGAGCCCCGCACGTGAACACCGCCGCCGTCCTCGACGTCGTACGGGCCGGAGCCCTCACCACCGTCCAGGACGAGGGGCGTCCGGGCCACGCCCACCTGGGGGTGCCGCGTTCCGGCGCCCTGGACGTCCCCGCCCACCGGCTGGCCAACCGGCTCGTCGGCAACCCCGCCCGCGCCGCCGCCACCCTGGAGACCACGCTCGACGGCGTCGCCCTCCGCCCCCGTACCCCTGTGATCGTCGCGGTCACCGGCGCGCCCGCCCCGGTGCGCGTCGACGGGCGGCCCGTCGCGTGGGGGGCGCCGGTGCGCGTTCCGGCCGGGGCCGTCCTCGACGTCGGGCGTGCGACGGACGGGCTCCGTTCGTACGTGGCGGTGGCGGGCGGCGTCGACGTCGAGCCCGTGCTCGGCAGCCGGGCCACCGACCTGCTCTCCGGACTCGGGCCCGCCCCGCTCGTGGACGGTGCTGAACTGCCGCTGGGCGCGGCCCGCTTCACCCCGCCCGCCCCGGACGCCGCCTCGTTCCGGGCGCCGCCCCGCGAGCTCGTCCTGCCGTTGTTCCTCGGCCCCCGCCACGACTGGTTCACCCCCGAGTCGCTGCGGACCCTCGCCGGGGGCGGCCATCGCGTCTCCCCGGCCGCGAACCGTATCGGCCTGCGTACCGAGGGGCCCGCCCTCACCCGTGCCAAGGGGGACGAACTGCCCAGCGAGGGAATGGTGTTGGGGGCCGTCCAGGTGCCCCCGGACGGCCTTCCGGTCGTCTTCCTCGCCGATCACCCGGTGACGGGCGGCTACCCGGTGGTCGGTGTCGTCCCCGAGCGGTGCCTCGCGGCGGCCGCCCAGGCGGTCCCCGGCACCCCGGTCCGCTTCACGGTGCGGGACGCCTGACGGCTGTCGCGTACCCCATCCCCGTCGCCCCCGGAGGGCGGCCGCCGGCCGGGCCGCCGTTCCCGCACTCCCGCTGTCACGGGCAGGCCGCTCAGCCGCCCGGTCCCGCGCGCGCCGGCGGGGTCTCGGGCGGGGGCGCGGTCTCCTGGGCGTGGCCGCGCAGGGCGAGCAGGTAGCCCGCCTGGAAACGGCTGTCGGCGCCGAGCTCGGCCATGAGCCGACCGGTACGAGAGCGGGGCGTTTCCCAGCGCGGTGTCAGTGCCCGGCGGGGGCGTGCGGCCGGTGCAGGCGCTTGCGCGGGGGGCGGCACCCGGGTGGGCCGTGGGCGGGAGGGCGCCGGTCAGCGGCGGCCGAAGCGGCGGGCCAGGCGGCCCAGGGTCCCCCCTGGCCTGTGCCACGCGCGGAAGTCCGCCGCATGCGTCCCGCCGGAACGGTCCAAGTGGTCCAGGAGAGAGGCGATCTCACGACTCGTCATGTGTTGCAGCGCCGGTCGCAGCACCTCCTCCAGCAGGGCGCCCCGCGTCTCGTCCCACACCCCGCTCGCCCCCACATGCGACGTCCACGCCACGAAGCAGTCCGCCGCGTAGGAGGGCGCGGTCCGCAGCCGGTCCAGGAGCGGGGCCGTGCGGGCCGCCGCCCCGTACGCACCGATCAGGTCGGCGTCCCCCGACCGGGCGAGCGCCGACAGCTCGCCCACCGGACGCTGTTCCGCCAACAGGTCCCGCGCCACCAGCCCGAACGTCCGCCGGAGGACGGTCGGCTCCACCGGGTGCGCCGCCGATCTCAGCGTGAGCGCGGTGGCCACCGGCCCCGCTCCCGCCCGCCCCTCGGCGAGGGACTCCGCGAACTCCAGCATCCGCAGCGCCCCCAGTTGCCGCGCGTCGATCTCGTGCGGGAAGCACCGGATCAGGTCGGCGGCCAGCGGCGTCACGTCGGGGTCGTCCGCCGGACCCTCCAGCGCGGCCCGGATCAGCTCCGGATAGGTCCCCGCCGTGCGGTGTGCGTCCGAGCCGGTCTCGCCGAGGATCCACCGGGCCTCCTGCGGCGTGGGCAGCAGGTTCTCGGGCCACACCAGCCGGAATCCGGTCCGCAGCACCAGGGGTTCGACCATCGGCGACACCCCGGCCGCTCGCAGCACCGTGTGCAGCGTGGACTCCCGGTCCTCGTCGGAGCCCTGCCGGGAAGCCCCCGGCAGCGGGTAGGCGGCGCACATCCGCAGGTGGGGCAGCCCGTCCGGGACGCCCCGCACCAGGTCCGCCGTGTGCAGCAGCCGCACCACCGAGAAGGGGTTGTCCGGAGCCAGGCCGTCGAGGTGGAAGAGGAGTTGGGCGTGCAGGTCCGTGTGGCGGTCCAGGGCCTCGCGGACCGCCGCGCTGCGGGCCCGCTCCGGATCGGCGAGGAGTTCGTGGGCGAGCTGACGCGCCAACTCCGGTACGGCGGTCGGGTTGTCGTCCTCCGCCGCGAAGAGCGCCGCCAGCGGGGCCAGGATCTCGGTCGGCACCTTGCCGTCGACGCGCTCGGCGAGGCGTGCCAGGGCATCGAGTTCGCCGTCCGGGCGGGGCCCGGGGACCGGCGCGCAGAGGGCTCCGACCAGGGCCGGCCAGTCGGAGGCGCTGAGCCCGTCCGCGTGCTGCTCGGCCCACCGGGCGGCAGCCGTCCGCCCCCGCGAGTCCAACGGCACCCCGGCGCTCAGCGCGGTCGCGGCGAGCGGTCCCTCCTCGAACTCCCCGTTGGAGAGCGAGGGTTGGGCGGCGGCGCGCTTGAACAGCTCGGGCCGCCCCGCCCGCCACACCTGCGCGGCCACCGCGGCCCACGCGTCGTCGCCGCCGCGGGCCGGCCCCGCACCCGTATCGGGGGAGTCCGGCCCCGCACCCGTACCGGAAACGGCCGGCCCCCCGCCCGCAACGGACGGGACGGACCCCGCGCCCGTGACCGACGGGCCGGAATCGCAGCGGTGGACGCGGAATCCCGCCGTCGGGAACACCACGTCCGGCGACGTGCCGATGATCTGCTGGAGCGCGTGCTCCGGGCGTTCGGCGTACGTCGTGAAGGTCAGCCCGTGCGCGTGCTCCCGCGGCAGGGCCGCCCCCACCACCGCCACCCAGCGCGCGATGTCCGCCGGGTCCTGTGCCACCAGGACCACCGGCTGCGCGCCCGGGTCCTCGCACAGGGCGCGCACATCGGCCAGCACGCCCGCCAGCCGCTCCCCGCACGCCGCCGCGAAGGCTGCGAGCCCCTCCCGGTCGAAGAAACCGGCGGCCGGGGTGAGCAGGTCGAGCGGCTCGGGTGTGCTCCCCGGCGCGGGCGCGACGGGCGCCCAGCGCGGCGAGTCCCACGCGGTGACGGGCAGTGCGCCGCCCGGCAGGCGCTCCCCGGCGGGCAGGTGGACGGCGTGGGTGTGCGCCGCGCCGGACTCCGGGTCCGTCGTCGTACGGCTCAACAGGCGGCTGCCGTCGGACATTTGGGTGAGCGAGAAGGCCGGGGCGGGGAACGCCGCGAGGACCTCCTCCGCCTCGTCGAGCAGCTCGCGGGGGACGTCGGGGCTGACCGCCGTGAACCCGGCGGCCGAGGTGTAGTGAAGCTGGGCCAGGCTCATGCGGGTCGCTCGCTCCCTTGGTGCGGTGGGTGGGACGACGGTGGTGTCGTGCCGGGCGTACCTCGACAGGGACGTCGTACCGGCGGACCTCCATGATCACTCGTCCCTGCGACGGACCCATACCAGCAGATCCCGGCGCTGCTTGCTGCGCTTTGCGGGATTTTCATGCCCGTAAGGGAGCGGAAACGGTCCGGGACGGCCCGGCCGCGCTCGTGGGCCGCCTCCGCCTGCCGCCGGCGGCCCGTCCCGCCCCCGCCGGTGTCCCCGGGGTGCGGAGGTACGAGAATTCTCGAACCCGTCACGTGTGAACCCATGTCTGAACCCCACGTCTGAACCCAGGAGTCCGCCATGACCACCCCCCGGCCGGTCGTCGCCGTCCTCGGCACCGGAATCATCGGCGCCCCCGTCGCCCGCAACCTCGCCCGGGGCGGCTTCACCGTCCGCGCCTGGAACCGCACCCGCGCCAAGGCCGACGCGCTCGCCGCCGACGGCGTGCACGTCGCCGACACCCCGGCCGACGCGGTCGACGGGGCCGATGTCGTCCTCACCGTCCTCAACGACGGCCCCCGCGTCCTGGAAGCCGTCCGTGCCGCCGCCCCGAAGCTGACCGCCGGCACGGTCTGGGTGCAGGTCAGTACGGTCGGCGAGGACATCGACGCGATCGCCGCGCACGCCGCCGAGGCAGGGCTCGTCCTCGTCGACGCCCCCGTGCTGGGCACCCGCCGGCCCGCCGAACTCGGCGAGCTGACCGTCCTCGCGGCGGGACCCGAGTCCGTACGGGAGACGGTCCAGCCGCTCTTCGACACCATCGGCTCGCGCACCGTGTGGGTCGGCGAGGACGGCGCCGAAGGCCGGTCCAGCCGTCTCAAGCTGGTCCTCAACACCTGGGTCGTCGCCCTCACCAACGGCGTAGGCGAGGCCCTCTCGCTCGCCAAGGGGCTCGACGTCGACCCGAAGCTCTTCCTGGACGCCATCACCGGCGGGCCGCTCGACAGCGGGTACCTCCAGGGCAAGTCCGGGGCCATCCTGACCGGCGACTTCACCCCCAGCTTCAGCGTCGACAACGCGGAGAAGGACGCGCGGCTCGCCGCCGAGGCCGCCCGCCGCACCGGCCTGCGCCTGGACGGCATCGAGGCGGCCCGCGACCGCTTCGCGCGCGCGTCCGCGCAGGGGCACGGCGGGGAGGACATGGCCGCCGTGTACTTCGCGAGCTTCGAGGGGGAGGGGACGGCCGGGGACCCCGACGGGCCCGGCCGTTCCGCGGACGCCGGGCCGCATGCCTGATCCCGGGGTGGGGGGTGGCCCGGAAGCCCGGGTGGCGGAACGGCCGACCACCCCCGGGGCGGGGCGGGCGGAACTGCCTGGCGGCGGTCTTCCGGGGCCCCTACCGTGGCGTGCATGACGACGCAGATGATCGTGCTCAACGGTGGTTCCAGCTCAGGGAAGACGGGCATCGTCCGCTGCCTGCAAGCGGTGCTGCCCGATCCCTGGCTGGCCGTCGGCACGGACGTGTTCGTCGATCTGCTGCCGCTGTCGATGTGCGAGCCCGAGGCGGAGGGGGCGGGTTCGGGCAAGGGGCTGGTGATCGCCGCCGACGGGACGGTGACCGTGGGGGAGGAGTTCCTGCGGTTGCAGGACGCGTGGGTCGCCGGCGTCGTGGCGATGGCGCGGGCCGGGGCCCGGGTGATCGTGGACGAGGTGTTCCTCGGCGGCGGGGCCGGCCAGGAGCGCTGGCAGAAGGCGCTCGGCGGGGACGTCGAGGTGCTGTGGGTCGGCGTACGGTGCGACGCGGAGGTGGCGACGGGGCGGGAGATCGCCCGCGGTGACCGGGTGCCGGGGATGGCCGCCGGGCAGGCGGGACAGGTGCACCGGGGGATGCGGTACGACCTGGAGGTCGACACCACGCACAGCGAGTCGCTGGAGTGCGCGCGGCGTATCGCGGCGCACGTGAAGTGAGGGGGCGGGGGCGGGGCGGCCGGCCCCGGTCCGGGCCCTGCACCCGGAGTGCTCGGCCGGCCGGGCGCGGGGCACAGGGAGGGCGGAGGTCCCCCCCCGGCACCGGGTGCCGGTGAGTCGCCGCGCATCTCCATCACCCGGGTACCTGAGCTCCGCGACACCTGTCCCTTCCGGTGCCGGGGGCAGAGGAGCCGCCGCGCACCTCCCCTGCCCGCACTCTTGGGGACCTCAACCCCGCGTCATCCCCAGCCCTCCGCCGCCGGGTGCCGATGAGCGGCTCGCACATCCACCACCCCACGGGTACCGGAGCCCTACGTCACGCGTGACCTCCGTGGCGCCGGGTGCCGACCAGCCGCCCGGCGCCTCCACCTCCCCCGGGGGGCCTCATTCCCGTGTCACGCGCAGCCCCCCCCGGCACCGGATGCCGATCAGCCGCGTCGCACCTTCGCCTCCCGCCCCCCCCGGGGAGGACCTCAGTCCCGTCCCACCCGCAGCGTCAGGATCTGGAACGGTCGCAGGGACACCTCCACCTCGCCCCCGGCGCCGAGCGCATACGTCCCCGCCTCCGGCAGCGCCCGCTCCAGCAGGTCCGTCTCCGTGACGGACGACGCCGGGAAGTCCACGGTCAGCGTTCCCGTCGCCCGTCCGCCCGCCGACTCGTAGAGCCGTACGACCACGTCCCCGCTTCCGTCCTCCGCCAGCTTCACCGCCTCCACGACGATCCGCTCGTCGGAGACGCGGAACAGCGGCGCGACCTCCGCGCCGGAACCGGACACCGTCCGTTCCGGAAGGTTGATCCAGTGGCCCTCGCGGACCGCGTCCGTCACCGAGGCCCCGGGCGCGAGCGCGAAGCGCAGCCGGTGGGAGCCCTGGTCCGTCTCCGGGTCCGGATAGCGCGGAGCCCTGAGCAGGGAGAGGCGGACGGTCGTGGTCTGGCCGCCGTCCTCCCGTACGTCACGCGTCACGTCGTGCCCGTACGTCGAGTCGTTGACCAGCGCCGCGCCCCACCCCGGCTCCTCCACCTGGATCCACCGGTGCGCGCAGATCTCGAACTTGGCCGCCTCCCAGGAGGTGTTGGTGTGCGTCGCCCGGAAGACGTGCCCGAACTGCGTCTCCGCCGCCGACCGGTCCGCCTTCACGTCCAGCGGGAACGCCGCCTTCAGGAACTTCTCCGTCTCGTGCCACTCCACGTCCGTCTCGATGTCGAGCACCTTCGCCCCGGCCCGCAGGGCGAGCCGCTGGACGACCGTCGACGCGCCGAAGGAGCGCGACACCGTGACCGCCGCCAGGTCCTCGCCGGACGCGGTGAGTTCGAGGGAGTCGACCGCCGTCAGGTCCGTCACGTTGTGGCGGTAGAACTCGTCGATGTCCCACGCGTCCCACATGTTCGGGAAGTCAGGGTGCACCTGGAGGAGGTTGGCCGCCAGGCCCGGCGCGACGGCCTCCCGACCGCTCTCGACGTCGTACGCCGACACGACCAGCCCGCGCCCGTCGATCACGACGCGCAGCCGCCCGTTCGCCAGCTCGAAGCCGCCGTCGCGGGCGGTCGCCGTGACCGCACGGGCCGTACGCGCCGGAACGGCCGCAGCTCCCATCGCCGCCACCGTGTTCCGCTCGTGCGGGGCCGAGTTGAAGACCAGGGGAGCCGAGCCCTCGCCCGCGAGCGCCGTCTGCGCGGTCAGCGTGATCGCCTCCAGCTCCGCCCGCACCCGCGCGTACGTCTCCCGCGCCTCCCGGTGCACCCAGGCGATCGACGAACCCGGCAGGATGTCGTGGAACTGGTGCAGCAGCACCGTCTTCCAGATCCGCTCCAAGTCCGCCCGCGGGTAGGCGAACCCGGGCACGCGGACCGCCGCCGTCGCCGACCACAGCTCCGCCTCGCGCAGCAGCGACTCGCTGTGCCGGTTGCCCTGCTTGGTCTTCGCCTGCGAGGTGTACGTCCCCCGGTGCAGCTCCAGGTACAGCTCGCCCGCCCACACCGGCGCGTCCGGGTACTCCGCCTCCGCCTTGGCGAAGAAGGCCGACGGCTTCTCCACCGTCACCCTCGGCGAGCCCTCCAGGTCCCGCAGCCGCTCCGCCCGCGCCAGCATCTCGCGGGTGGGGCCGCCGCCGCCGTCGCCCCAGCCGAAGGGGGCCAGCGAGCGCGAACCCCGGCCCTTCTCACGGTAGTTGCGGGCCGCGTGCGCCATCTGCTCGCCGCCCAGGTCCGAGTTGTACGTGTCCACCGGCGGGAAGTGCGTGAAGACGCGCGTCCCGTCGATGCCCTCCCACCAGAAGGTGTGGTGCGGGAACGTGTTCACCTGGGACCACGAGATCTTCTGCGTCAGGAACCACTTCGACCCGGACAGCTTCACCAACTGCGGCATCGCGGCGGTGTATCCGAAGGAGTCCGGCAGCCAGACCTCGTTGGTCTCGATGCCGAACTCGTCCAGGAAGAACTTCTTGCCGTAGAGGAACTGGCGCGCCATCGCCTCCCCGCCGACCATGTTGGTGTCCGACTCCACCCACATGCCGCCCACCGGTACGAACTGCCCGTCCGCGATCTTCTTCTTGACCTTCGCGAACACCTCCGGCCGGTGTTCCTTGATCCAGGCGAGCTGCTGCGCCTGCGACATCGCGAACACGAACTCCGGGTGGTCGTCCATGAGGTTGACCATGTTGGACGACGTCCGCGCCACCTTGCGCACCGTCTCGCGCAGCGGCCACAGCCAGGCCGAGTCGATGTGCGCGTGCCCGACCGCGCTGATCCGGTGCGCGGAGCGCGAGGCGGGCGAGGCCAGTACCTCGGCCAGTTCGGCGCGGGCGCGGGCGGCGGTGCCCGCGACGTCCGTCAGGTCGACCGCGTCCAGACAGCGCTCGACGGCGCGCAGGATCTCCCAGCGCCGGGCGTCGTCCTCGGAGAGGTTGCGCATCAGGGAGTCCAGGACCTCCAAGTCCTGGACCAGCTCCCAGACTTCGGTCTCGAAGACCGTCAGGTCCATCCGCTCGATGCGGTACAGCGGGTCCTGGCGTGCCGTCAGGCGGTCGCCCTCGTACGTCGGGGCGTGGTCGACCAGGATCGGGTTCGAGGACGCCTCGACGTAGAGCAGCACTTCCTCGCCGCCCGTCACCCGGTCCCCGCCGATCCGCACCCAGTCGTTGCGCGGATTGAGCGCCTTCACGGCCTCGCCGTCGAGGCGGTAGACCAGGCCCTCGCACTGGAAGCCCGGCATGTTGCGGTCGAAGCCCAGGTCGATGACGGCCTCGACGGTCTTCCCCGCCCACTCGGCGGGCACCCGCCCGGTCACCCGGAACCAGGTCGTGCCCCATGCCGGCCCCCACGGCTCACCGGCCGCAGCCGGACCGTACTCGGCGGCCAGCCCCTCCGCCACGGGCACCGGCTCGCCCGGTGCCTCCCAGCGTTCGACGGTGAGCGGGAGGGGCTGGGTGTGGACGGCGGGGCGGATGCGGTCGCGCAGTACGCGCTGGAGGCGGTGTTCCACGATGCTGCGGTCGTCGTGCATGGGGGTACTCCGTAGGTGATCGAGGGGGAGGGGTGGTGCCCCTTTAGGGGCGCGGGGAACTGCGCGCCCAGCCACGACGCTCCTGCACGGAACCGTGCGCCTGGCTGCGCGGCGAGCGCTTTAGGGAAAGGGGCGGGTCCGGGGCCTCTCTGCCCGAGCCGGGCGGGGCTGAGGCGTCCGGTGCCGGGGCTGAGCTCACGGCCTGGGCGGGGTTGCGCGTCCGGCACAGGTGCTCGGGCAGGGGCGGCACCCGGGTGGGCCGGGAGCGGGAGGGGCCGCCCCCTTGCCCGCCCGTTCCGCCCCCTTGGGGCGGCCCCGTCGCCCAAGGGAGCGGGGGTGGCAGGGCGGCTGCGACGCCCAAGGGAGCGGGGGTGGCAGGGCGGCTGCGACGCCCAAGGGGACGGGGGCGGGAGGGCGGCTGCGACGCCCGAGGGGACGCGGGCGGCAGGGTGGCTGCGATGGGCAAGGGGACGGGGGGCAAGGAAGCGAAAGTGAAGGGGAGTCGAAGCGGGCGAGGGTGCTTCGGGGGAGCAGGTCACGGGGAAGCGAGACGCGTGCGGCCCGGCACGTCCGGCACCCGGAGCAGCTCCTCGATGCCCCGTTCCGCCAGATACCCCCCGTCCCCCGCCCGTTCCGCCAGCACCACGCCCGCCCGTACCCCCTCCGCGGCCAACCGCCCCCACGCCTCGAAGAAGTCCCCACCGGGCGCGCACACCTCCCGGCCCGGGGCCGTCTCCGCGTCCCCCGCGTCGAGCACCAGCGCGGTCGTCCTGCGCACGGGGGCGGGAGCCGTGCCCGCCCGCACCCGCGCCGCCATGTCCCCGAGCGCCTTGCCCTGCGGCTTCACCACCCGGTCCGAGGTGAGCAGCCCGAGCCCGTACTCCAGCTCGGGGAAGTCCGCCAACGACCGCGACACGTCGTGCGAACACCACCAGGTGACCCCGTACACGTCCTCACAGCTCAAGACGTTCTCCACGGTCTCCGTCACGAACTCCGCCGCGTGCTCCGCCGGTATCAGCGGCGCAGGGGCCCCCACCTCCTGGAGCCACACCGGCCGGCCCGCCGGCGCCCACGCGCGCGACAGCTCGACCAGGTACTCCGCGAGGTGGACCGTCGCCGCCCCCGTCCGCCCGTGCCGCTGCGCCGTCCCGTTGAACACCCACGAGTGGATCGTGGTGATGTCCCCGAGCCGCGAGGCATGCGCCGGGGTGAAGGGGTGCCCGGGCTGGAACCACACCGCGTCGTACTCCGAGTGGGTGTGCAGCTTCCCTGGCGCTCCGCGCTCGCACGCGGCGAGCAGCCGCTCCAGCCACCGTCCCGCCTGCTCGTACGTGCACGGATCGGGGTCCGGATGCGGCCGGTCGGAGAACTGGTTGACCTCGTTGCCGAGCGTCATGCCGATGAAGTTCGGCCGGCCGGCCAAGGACGACGCGAGCGTCTCCACGTACCGTGCCTCCGCCTCCACCACCTCCGGGTCCGTGAACATGTTCCGCCGGTGCCACGTCGTCAGCCACGACGGTACGAAGTCGAAGCTCGACAGGTGTCCCTGGAGGGCGTCCACCGCGACGTCGAGCCCTCGCTCGCCCGCCGCGTCCACCACCTGTCCGAGCTGCTCGACGGCCCGCCCCCGAATCAACGACCGGTTCGGCTGGAACAGCGGCCACAGCGCGAAGACCCGCACGTGGTCGAGCCCCAGCTCCGCCAGGGAGTCGAAGTCGCGCCGCACGTCGTCGAGTTCGAAGTCCAGCCAGTGATGGAACCAGCCCACCGACGGCGTGTAGTTGGCCCCGAAGCGCGGGCGCGGAGGTACGGCGGCGTTCATCTGCGGAATCCCCATTTCACGTGCGCGGAACGGAAGTTCGGAGAAGGAAGGAGGGGCGGGTCAGGTTTTGATCGCGCCCTCTCCGACCCCCCGGAAGAAGTACCGCTGCAACGCGAAGAACAGCAGCAGCATCGGCAGCAGCGCGGCCATCGCCCCGGCGGCGATCAGCCGCTGGTCATTGACCGTGGTGGCCCCGGCCAGCGTCTTCAGCCCGAGCTGCAAGGTGTAGTTGTCGCTGTCCGTCAGCACGATCAGCGGCCAGAGGAAGTCGTCCCAGGCCCCCATGAAGCTGGTGATGCAGACCACCGCGAGCGCGCCCTTGGCGCTCGGTACGAACACCCGCCGGAACCGCTGCCACTCGTTGGCCCCGTCCAGCACGGCCGCCTCCTCCACCTCCTTCGGCACGGCGAGGAAGGCGGCCCGCATGATCATCAGGTTCAGCACCGACACGGCGCCGGGCAGCCACACACCCACCAGGGTGTCCACCAGACCCATCTCCCGCACCGTCAGGAACATCGAGATCATCACGGACTCGAACGGGAACATCAGCGTCGCGATCAGCACGGTGAACACCGTCTTGCGCCCCCGCCACCCGGCCCGCGACAGCGCGTACCCGCCCATCGCCGCGAACAGGCAGTTGGAGGTGATGGCCAGCGCGGCGACGACCAGCGTGTTCCCGACGTACTGGAACAGCGGGAACGCCTCCGCGACGCGCGTGTAGTTGTCGAGTGTGGGGTCGCTGGGCAGCACCCCCTCGTACACGTTCTCGCCACGGCCCTTGAGCGAGGTCAGGAACTGCCAGACGATCGGCCCGACCAGCACCACCAGCATCAGACACAGCGTCAGGTACCGGCCGGACAGGCCGACGATCACCCGCCTGCTGTACCGCTTCGGCTTCCGGGCGCCGGCGGCCCGCTCCTCCGGGCCGGCCCCCGCGAAGGCCTGCGTGCCGGCCTCCGCGGCGGCCTGTGCGACAGCCTTCGCGGCGGCCGGGCCTGTCGTGCTCAATTCTCGTCCCCCTTGGACAGCCGGTGTCCCAGCACGCTGAACACCAGCGTCAGCAGGAACAGCAGAATCGAAATCGCCGCCGCGTACCCGGTCTCGCCCGCGAACCCCAGGCCCACCTGCCGGATCAGGAACGGCAGCGTCCGGGAGTCGCCGCCCGGACCGCCGCTCTCGCCGCCCAGGATGTAGATCTCGGTGAACACCCGCAGCGCGGAGATCGCCGACAGCGTCCCCACCAGCAGCATCATCGGCTTCACCGTCGGCACGGTGATCGAGAAGAACCGGCGCACCGGCCCCGCGCCGTCGATTGCCGCGGCCTCGTACAGCGAGGTCGGCACGTTCCCGAGCGCGGCCAGGTAGAAGACCATGTAGTAGCCGAGGCCCTTCCACACCGTCACGATCATGGCCGAGACCAGCAGCATCGTGGAGTCGGTCAGGAACGGAACCGGCTCGCTGATCAGGCTCAGCTCCTGGAAGACCGTGTTGACCAGCCCGTCACTGCGCAGGATCCACTGCCACATCAGCCCGACCACCACGGCCGACGCGATCACCGGCGTGTAGAAGGCCGACCGGAAGAACCCGATCCCGGGAATCTTCTTCTGTACGAGCACGGCCAGCGCCAACGGCAGGAACACCAGGCACGGCACCACCACGACCGTGTAGACGACGCTGTTGACCAGCGCCAGCCAGAACGTGTCGTCCTGGAGCGCCCGCACGTAGTTGTCGAAGCCCACGAACCCGCCGCCCCGCAGGATCTGGGCGTCCGTCAGCGACAGGATGACGGTGTTGACGAACGGCCACAGACTGAACAGGACCACCAGGGCCAGCCCCGGCAGCAGGAACAGATACGGCGTCCACCACCGCCGGTGCACCAGCCCCGGCTCCTGGCCCGTCTCCTTCTTCGGCCGCCGCGCCCGCCGCGCGCTCGGCGGGCCCGCGACGCGGCCGGCGTCCAGCGTCCCGGCGGCCGCGCCCCGTTCCGTACCAGCGATCTGCGCCATGGTTCGCCCGCCGCCTACTTCTGCTTCTGCTCGGCCTGCTGGGCCAGGATCTTGTTCGCCTCGTCCTGTGCCTTCGTCAGCGCGGTCTTCGCGTCGACCTCGCCCTTGATGGCCTTCTGCATCTCGCGCACCACCGCGTCACCGATCTGGTTGGTCCACTCGACCGGCGTGTTCGCGTCGAGCTGCGCCTCCTTCAGCTCCTCCGCGCCCAGGGCCCGCGCCAGGGTCTCCGGGTCCTTGCCGTCGCCCTTGTCGGAGAAGTACGGATCGGCCAGGCCCTTCGCGTTGGAGGGGTAGATCGCGACCTCCTTGGAGAAGGCGACCTGGTTGGGGCCGTTCGTCACCCACTTCGCGAACTCGGCCGCAGCGTCGGGGGACTTGGTGTCCTTGCGGACGCCCAGCGACTGCGTGTAGATGCCGATGTGGCCCAGCACTCCGGTGACCGCCTTCGCCACCTGCGTCTTGGCGTACACCTTCGGCGCGTTCGCCTTCACGTCCCGGATGAAGCCCGGCGAGCCCGGGCCGAAGACCAGCTTGTCGGCGCCGTAGAGCTGGCTGGTGTCGTCGGACTTCGTCAGCGACTCCTTGGGCATGGCGCCCTTGGCGTACAGCTCCTTCATCCGCTCGATCCACTCGACGGCCTTCGGCGTGTCGAAGGTGAAGGCGTCCTTCTTGGCGTTGAGGACCGGCACGCCCATCTTCTGCCAGTCGCCGGGCAGCCGGGACTTCGGGTCGGCCATGAAGGCCGCGTACTTGCCGCCGGACTTCTCGGTGATCCTCTCCGCGTAGTCGAAGAACTGCTCCACCGTCGTCGGCGGCTTGTCGACGTCGAGCCCCGACTTCGCGAAGAGGTCCTTGTTGTAGGTGAGGATCTCCGGCGTCACGTACCAGGGGTAGGCGAACACGCCCTGCTTGCCGTTCAGTTTGTACTGGTCCCACGCGCCCGGCACGTAGTCCTTCTGCACCGCCGGGTCCAGCTTGGCCACATCGGCCAGCATGCCCCGGTCGGCGAGAAGCTGGAAGGAGTCGGTGTTGAGGTTGACGACGTCCGGCAGGGCTCCGGCCTGCGCGTCCGCGACGAGCTTCTCGTTGTAGCCGTCGCCCGGAACGTCCTCCCACTTCACCTTCACGTCCGGGTACTTCTTCTCGAACGCGTCGATGACGCCCTGGACGTACGCGGTGAAGGTCGGCTTGAGCTGCAGCGTGCGGAAGCTGATCTCGCCGGACACCTTGCCCGACTTCTCGGGCTGTTTGACATCGTTGTCAGAGCCGCTGCCGCCCAGGCCGCAGGCGGCGGTGGACAGCAGGGCTGCCGCCGTGGCGGTGGCGATGGAGATGCGGGACAGTCGCCCACGGGACATCGTCGTTCCTCCTCTTCGCACCGGCCGCGCTGCCGGATCGCGCAACACACGATGGAACGGCGGAAGTCATTCGTCAACAGGTAGGTACCCGTGGGTTTTTGCGCGGCGCTGAGCTGGACTAAAGCGGTTGAGCGGGGAGTTGACAGCCGATGGTGGGCACGGTAATGCTTCTTCGCGCCAACGCGGTTCAGCCGGTCGTGCGCCCTGGGTGTGCCGCCCCTCTTGCCGTGTGACCGCTCATGCGGTTCAGCTTCTTCTCACCCAGAAATGACCGGAGTTGGGGGAACGGGTGGACGGCAGGCGTACCGGCGTCACGATCACGGGGATCGGGTTCCCGAGTCTCTTCACCGGCCCCGAGGAGCGCCCGTTGCAGGTGGTGCGGGTGGGAGTGCGGCGGAGCCGGCCGGTCGGCCCCCTCGTCGTCTCGCTCTCCGGTCCACGCGTCGAGACGCCTCATCCGCGCTGGCTGCGTGCGGACGCGGTGGAGGCGTACGCGGGGGTGGACGCGGCCTCCGAACTGCCGGGCACGTCGCGCGACTTCGCCCGGGACGAGACCGTCGAGGTCTCCGTCGACCTGCGCGGGGCCGCCCCCGGCAGCCGCCTGCCCGCGACCGTCCGCGTCAGCACCCCGGGCGGCACGGTCCTCGCCGCCCGCTCCTGCGAACTGACCGCCGCCGAACCCGGCTGGACCGTCCGCCTGGTGCCGCACTTCCACTACGACCCGCTCTGGTGGAACACCCAGGCCGCCTACACCTCCCAGTGGGACGCCCCCGCCCGGGAGGGCGAGCCGCAGAAGGGCTGGGAGTACGTCGGAGTGCCCGCTTTCACCCTCGTGCCGCTGCACCTCCAGCAGGCGCGCGACGACCCCGCGTACCGCTTCGTCCTCTCGGAGATCGACTACCTCAAGCCGTTCTGGGACACGCATCCCGCATACCGGGACGAGCTGCGGCGTCTGATCGCCGAGGGCCGCCTGGAGATCGTCGGCGGCACCTACAACGAGCCCGCCACCAACCTCACCTCCGCCGAGACCACCGTCCGCAGCGCCCTGCACGGCCTGCGCTTCCACCGGGACGTCCTCGGCGCGGACCCCCGCACCGCCTGGCAGCTCGACGTCTTCGGCCACGACCCCGGCTTCCCCTCGCTGATGGCGGGCGCGGGCCTGGACTCGGCGGTCCTGGCCCGCGGCCCGTACCACCAGTGGGGGCCGATGACGGACACCTGGGGCGCCGCGCTGCGCCCCCCGACCGCCATGCAGCTCCCCGCCGAGTTCGAGTGGATCGGCCCCGGCGGCGGCCCGGGGCTGCTCCTGCACTACCTCCCGGCGCACTACTCCGCCGGCTGGTTCTCGCACGCCGAACCCGACGCGGACGCCGCCGCCGCCGGGCTCCTGGAACTCTTCGAGCTGCTCAAGCAGTCCGCCGCCACCCGCAACGTCCTCATCCCGATGGGCACGGACTTCTCCTGGCCGCACCCCTGGGGCCCGGCCGTCCAGCGGGACTGGGCCGCGCGCTACACCTGGCCGAAGCTGGAGCACGCCACTCCGCGCGAGCACTTCGCCGCCGTGCGGGCCGAGCTGGCGTCCCGGGGCGAGCGTCCGCTCCCGGTGACGCGCGAGATGGGGCCCGTCTACACCGGCAAGGACGTCTCGTACGCGGACGTGAAACAGGCCCACCGCGCCGCCGAGAACCTCCTCCAGGAGGCCGAGACCCTCGCCGCCCTCGCGCACGCGCACAGCGGGCTTCCGTACCCGCAGGACGCCCTCGACAAGGCCTGGCGGCACCTGCTGCACGCCGCCCACCACGACGCGGTCACCGGCACCTTCTCCGACCAGGTCTACCTGGACCTGCTGCCGACCTGGCGCGAGGCCCATGAACTCGCCGAGGAGGTACGGGAGTCGGCGCTCCTCGCGCTGGCGGGGGAGCCGGCGGGAACCTCCGTCACCGTCGTCAACGCGCTGTCGTGGGCGCGGACGGACGTCGTACGGGTGGAACTTCCCGGACTCGCCGCGCGGGCGGACCGGCTCGCCCTGCGCGACGAGGCCGGCGGACTCGCGCCGGTGCTGGTGGAAGGCGTCTCCCCGGAGGGCGCGGTCGGCATCGCCTTCCTGGCGGTGGACGTGCCGGGGCTCGGGCAGCGCACCTGGTCGGTGGTCACCGACGGGACGGGACTGTCCGGAGGGTGGACCGTCCAGGAGGGGGCCGCACCCGTCGTGCGGAACCAGGCGTACGAGGTCGAGGCCGACCCCGCCCGGGGCGGCGGCCTGTGCCGGGTGACCCGACTGGATTCCCCGTGCGAGGTGCTGACGGCGGGGGAGGTGGACGGGCTGGTCGTGCAGGACGAGTACCCGGCCCATCCCTTCTTCGAGGAGGGACCCTGGCACCTGCTGCCCAAGGGGCCGGGGGAGTCCTCGGAGTCCGCGCCCGCCGACGCGGTGCGGGTCGAGCGCTGCCCGATCGGACGGCGCATCGTGGCCTCGGGGCGCACCGGCCCGGTGGAGTGGACCCGTACGACCACATTGTGGGACGGCGTGGACAGGGTCGAACTGGGCACCCTCGTGCGCGACTTCACCGGAAGCGACCAGCTCGTCCGGCTGCGCGTGCCGGTGGACGTGCCGGGAGCGCAGCCCGTCGCCGAGACGGCCACGGCGGCGGTCGGGCGCGGCTTCGCGTTCCCCGAGGCCGACACGGGCGCCGACCGCACCCGGGCCCCGTGGACGCTCGACGCCCCGTGCCTGAACTGGTTCGGCCTCTCGACCATGACCCGGGCGGTGCTGAGCGGCCCCGACGGATCGGCGGCCGGCACGCGGGCGCTGGGCGCGGGCGAGATCGTCCTGCCGGACACCGGGCCGCCCGAGGGGCTGCGGGAGTGCGTCACGGCGCTGGGCGCGCTCGGCGTGACGACGACGCCCACCCGGCCGGGCGGGCCGCGCTGGGGCGACCTCGCGGTCGACAGCAGCCTGCCCGACTTCCGGCTGGCCGTCGGCGGCCCCGACGCCAACGCCTTCACCACCGCCGTGCTGGCCGCCGCCGACCCCCGGTACGCGGACGCCGTGCGGAGCGGCGCGCCGGTGGTGTGGGTGCCCGCGCTGCGGCCGCTGCGGGAGACCTGGCGGCCCGGGTGCGACCTCACCGGGGTGCGGGACCTGCCGGTGCTGGTGCTCGCGGGCTCCCTCACGGAGTTCACGGACGCGCTGGTGCGCGAGCACCGCGTGGCGGCGCTGCATCCGCTGCCGCGGGAAGGGGCCCGGGAGTGCGCCGCGGCGGCGGACCGCACGGTCGCCCTGCTCGTGCGCGGCACGCCGGGCTGCGCGGTGGACACCCGGGGCCGCCTGCACAGCTCGCTGCTGCGGTCGTGCACCGGCCGGCCGAGCGGCGCGTGGATGGACCCGCCGCGCCGCACCGCCCCCGACGGCAGCTCCTTCCAGCTCCAGCACTGGACGCACGAGTTCGCCCACGCCCTGGTGGCGGGCGCGGGCGACTGGCGGGACCTCGACCTGGTGCGCAGGGGACGGGAGTTCAACTCCCCGATGCCGGCACGGCCGACGGGAGCGGAGCCCGGAACCCGGCGCTTCCTGGCGGTGGAGGGGCTGCTGGTCGAGACGGTGAAGCGGGCGGCCGACGGAGGGCTCGCGGTACGGCTCAGGGAGGCACGGGGGCGGACGGCCACCGGTACGGTGCGGGCGCCCTTCCCGGTGACGGCCGCGGCCCGGGCCGACCTCCTCGACGTACCCCGGCAGGCACTGGCGGCGGACGCGGGCGACGGCGCGTACCGGGTGACCCTCGGCGGGAACCGGTGGACCACCCTGCACCTCGCCCTGCCGGACGGCCCGCGCCCCACCGCCGTGCACCGCGAGCCGCTGCGGCCGGGCTTCAGCCGGTACTGGCTGCACAACACCGGCACCGCCCCGCTGGGCGACGCGCCGTACGCGGTGACGGTGACCCCGGACGCGGTGACGGTCGCCTCCGGCGGCCCGGCGGGCGATGCCACGGTGACGGTGCACGCGCCCGCCGGCTGGGAGACCTCCTGGGCGACGCGGACGGTCGCCCTGGAGGCGGGCGGCCACGAACGGCTGCCGCTCTCGGTGGAACCGCCCCACGGGGCGCCGGGGGGCGACTACGTGGTGCGGGTGACGGCGGAGTTCCAGGACGGCACGGCCGTGGAGGACAGCCTCACGATCACCGTGACCGGCGACAGCGGGCCCGCGCCCGGCATGGGCGACGGCGGGGCCCCGGCACCCGGCCCCGGTCGAGGCGGCCCCGTGCCCGGGATCGCCGTGACGGTGCCCGAGGGCCCGGTCCGCATCGTTGCGGGCGCGAGCGCGCCCCTGCCCGTCCGCCTGTCGAACACGCTGCGCAGCGCGCTCCGGTGCGAAGCCGTCCTGGTCTCGCCGTACGGTGGCTGGCAGTTGGCCGGTCCCCGCTCGTGCGTCGTCGACGTCCCCGCGGACGGCTCGGCCGAGGCCCGCTTCACCCTGCGCCCGCCCGTCACCACCGCACCCGGCAGGTACTGGGTGCTGGTCAAGGCGGTCGGACAGGGCCGCGTCGCGTACAGCGCGGCCGTCGACGTACGGGTGGGAGCGCCCGCCCCCGGCGCACCGCACCCCGCCCCCGAGAGGACCCCCGCCCCATGACCGCTGCTGCCGCGTCCGGTGACGGCGCCCGGCCCCGTCCGGCGCGCAGGCCCACCATGAAGGACATCGCCCGCCGCGCCGGAGTCTCCGAGAGCGCCGTGTCCTTCGCCCTCAACGACCGCCCCGGCGTCTCCTCCGACACCCGCGAGCGGGTGCGCAGGGTCGCCGAGGAACTGGGCTGGCAGGCCAACAGCGCCGCCCGCGCGCTCTCCGGCGAACGCTCCGGGTGCGCCGGACTGGTGCTGGCCCGCCCCGCGCACACCCTCGGCGTCGAGTCGTTCTTCCTCCAGCTCGTCTCCGGCATCCAGGAGGCGCTGTCCGCGCGCCGGGTGGCGCTGCTGTTCCAGGTGGTGGAGGACCTGGACACCGAACTGGCGGTGCTGCGCCGCTGGTGGGCGGAGCGGCGCGTGGACGGCGTCCTGGTGGTCGACCCCAGGACCGAGGACCCCCGGCCCGGCCTGCTGGCCTCCCTGGGGCTGCCCGCCGTCGTCATCGGCGGCCTGGAGGCGGACCGGCACCACGCGGACACCCCGCTGCCCGTCTCCAACGTGTGGGCCGACGACGCGGGGGCCATGGCCTCCGTACTGGACCACCTGTACTCCCTCGGGCACCGCCGCATCGCGCACGTCGCCGGAATGCGCGGCCTCGCGCACACGGAACGGCGCATCGTGTCCCTGCGGGCGGAGGCCGCCCGCCGCGGCCTCACCGAGGACGAGGTCCGTTCGGTGGCCACCGACTACTCCGACGCCGAGGGCGCCGAGGCCACCCGCCGCATCCTCGACGAACCCGCGCGCACCCGGCCCACGGCGATCGTCTACGACAACGACGTGATGGCCGTCGCGGGCGCGTCCGTGGCCGCCGGACGCGGTGTCTCCGTACCCGCGGAACTGTCCGTCGTGGCCTGGGACGACTCGGCGCTCTGCCGCGTCACCCACCCCCGGCTCACCGCCCTGGTCCGCGACACCCCCGGCTTCGGCAGGCTCGCCGCGCAGGAGCTCCTCGCCGTCCTCGACGGCGCTCCCGTACGCAGCGTCCAGGGCGAACTGCCGCACCTGGAGCCGAGGGAGAGCACGGGACCGCCGCCGGGCGAGTGATCCGCCGGGCGCCGCCGCCCCGCGTCCGGGGGTCTAGACACGCCCCTCCACGCTGTTGATCCAGTCGTACGGATACGGCACCGGCCGCGCGCTCGCCGCGTCCAGCCTCGCCACCTGCTCCGCCGTCAGCGCCCACCCGCTCGCCCCCAGGCTCTCGGTGAGCTGCTCCGCCGTGCGCGCCCCCACGATCGGCGCGGCCACCGCCTGCCGGTCCATCAGCCACCGCAGCGCCACCTGCCCCGGCGTGCGCCGTGCCTCCTCGGCGACCGCGACCAGGGCGTCCACGACCCGCCAGGTCTCCTCGGTGTCCCGCTCGCCCCACGACTGGTCACCCGCCGCGTCGCGCCGCCGGGCCTCCCGCGAGCCCTCCGGGGCGGCCGGCATCGAGCGCCGGTACTTCCCGGTGAGCCAGCCGCCCTCCAGCGGGCTGAACGGGATGATCCCCAGCCCCTCCTCCGCGCACAGCGGGCCCAGCTCCCACTCCACCTCCCGGTGCAGCAGGTTGTAGAGCGGCTGGAGGGAGCTGTACGGCTCCCAGCCGTGCGCCCGCGCCACGTCCTGCGCCTTCTGCAGGCGGGACGGTGCGATGTTGCTCGCGCCCAGGTAGCGGACCTTGCCCGCCCGCACCAGGGAGTCCAGCGTCGACAGGGTCTCCTCGACCGGCGTCGTCCGGTCCCACATGTGGGTCTGGTAGAGGTCGATGTGGTCGGTGCCCAGCCGCCGCAGACTGGCCTCCACCGCCGGGACGACGTGCTTGCGGCTCAGGGAGCTGTCGTTGGCGCCCTCGCCCGTCCGCGCCCACACCTTGGTGGCGATCACCAGGTCGTCCCGGCGGCGGCCCTTCAGCCAGCGCCCGAGGACCTCCTCCGAGACGCCCCGCCCGTACATGTCGGCGGTGTCGATGAACGTGCCGCCCGCCTCCACGAACGTGTCGAGGACGCGGTGCGCCTCCCTCTCGCCGTCCCCGTCGCTGAAGGTCATCGTGCCCAGGCACAGTTCGCTGACCCGCAGACCGGTGCGCCCCAGATTCCGCTGCTCCATGAGATTCCCCTCCGTGGTCCCTGGGGAGGGACCGTAGGGGCTGGAGCGCGCTCCAGGTCAAGCGCCGGTGCGGCGCGGCGGGCCGCTCAGCTCCCCAGCACCACGCACGAGTGCGCCGGCAGCACCAGCACCCCGTCGCGTCCCGGCGCCTCCACCGGCTCCCACGCCGCGAGCACCCGGGTGCGTCCGTTGCGGCCGAGTCCGATGGTCGCCGGGTCCGGCGCCAGGTTCACCGCCACCCTGACGTCGCCCCTGCGGTACGCGATCCAGTTCCCCGCTCCGTGTGCCGCGTGCGCGACGCGGACCGCCGCCAGGTCCGGGTCGGAGAGGTCGGGGTGCGAGCGGCGCAGGGCGATCAGCTCCCGGTGCCAGGCCAGCAGCCGGGCGTGCGGCTCGCGGTCCGGCTCCGACCAGTCCAGGCAGGAGCGCTCCCGGGTGCGCGGGTCCTGCGGGTCCGGAATGTCCTCCGCCGCCCAGCCGTGCGCCGCGAACTCCCGGCGGCGGCCGGTGCGTACCGCCTCCGCGAGCTCGGGATCGGTGTGGTCGGTGAAGAACTGCCAGGGGGTGCGCGCCCCCCACTCCTCGCCCATGAACAGCATCGGCGTGAACGGGCTCGTCAGCACCAGGGCCGCCGCGCACGCCAGCAGCCCGGGGGGCAGCGAAGCGGACAGCCGGTCGCCCACGGCCCGGTTGCCGACCTGGTCGTGCGTCTGCGCGTACCCCAGGAAGCGGTGCGCGGACGTCGTCGCCCGGTCGACCGGCCGCCCGTGCGCGCGCCCCCGGAACGACGAGTACGTGCCGTCGTGGAAGAACGCCCGGGTGAGGGTCTTCGCGAGCGCCTCCAGGGGCGCTCGCGCGAAGTCCGCGTAGTAGCCCTGCGACTCACCGGTCAGGGCGGTGTGCAGGGCGTGGTGGAAGTCGTCGTTCCACTGGGCGTGCAGACCGAGCCCGTGCGCCGCGCGCGGGGCGGTGGTGCGCGGGTCGCCGCTGTCCGACTCGGCGATCAGGAACAGCGGCCGGCCGGTCTCCGCGGCCAGCCCGTCCACGGCGGCCGACAGCTCCTCCAGGAAGTGCACCGCCCGGGTGTCGACGAGGGCGTGCACGGCGTCCAGGCGCAGCCCGTCGATCCGGTAGTCCCGCAGCCACGACAGGGCGCTCTCGCGCAGGTAGGCGCGCACCTCGTCGGAGCCGGGCGCGTCCAGGTTCACCGCCGAGCCCCACGGCGTGTGGTGGGTGTCGGTGAAGTACGGGCCGAACACCGGCAGGTAGTTGCCGGACGGGCCCAGGTGGTTGTGCACCACGTCCAGCACCACCCCCAGTCCGGCGGCGTGCGCCGCGTCCACGAACCGCTTGAGCCCGTCCGGGCCCCCGTACGGCTCGTGCACCGCCCACAGCGACACCCCCTCGTACCCCCATCCGTGGGTCCCCGGGAACGGGCACACCGGCATCAGCTCGACGTGCGTGATCCCGAGCTCCGCCAGGTGCGCGAGCCTCTTCGCGGCCGCGTCGAAGGTGCCTTCGGCGGTGTACGTGCCGATGTGCAGCTCGTACAGCACCGCACCCGACAGCGGCCTTCCGCGCCACTCCCGCGCCCATGCGTACGCCGCGTGGTCCACCACGGCGCTGTGGCCGTCGGGGCCCTCCGGCTGGCGGCGCGAGCGGGGATCGGGGCGGACCGGGCCGCCGTCGAGCGAGAAGCCGTACGGGCTGCCGTGCGTGGCCTGCACCCGCGCCGACCACCAGCCGTCCCGGTCCGGATCGCGTTCCATGGGGTACGTCTGCACCTCGGCGTCCGGCAGGTGCAGCGTGACCCGCTCCTGTGCGTGCGGCGCCCACACGTCGAACAGCACTGGCGGCTCCTCTTCGTCGGCGAGCTCTGGTCGAAGACGGCTCTGTCCGGGGGAGCTCGCTCGCCCCGGGTCATATTTCAGTGCCCGTTCGAAGGTGACACAACCGGCGCGCGCGAACGCCGCAGCCGACGGCATGTCGCCGGGGCCCGTCACGGCGCGGTCTCACGGCGCGGTCGCGCGGTGCGTCCCGGCGGGCCGCCCGCGGGCGCCCGGCCCGGGCGGGCGACCTCCTCCGGCGCTCTCCGGCGCTCTCCGCGGGGCTCGCGGCGGCGGCCGGTGCGCGACGCCGGAATCCCCGGCCCGCTGGACACCTCGGCCGTGTCGGCCCGACAATCTCCCCTGTGACGCCCTCCTACGAGCCCCACACCTACCCGGCGCGGCTCTCCGACGCCGAACGGGACCGTGCGCTGGCCGTGCTCCGCGAGGGCGCCGCCCAGGGCAAGCTCTCGCACGAGACCTTCGTCCGCCGCATGGAACTGGCCCTCGCGGCCCGGCAGTCCGCCGACCTCGCGCTGCTCACCTCCGACCTGGACACCGAGGGCCGCTTCTCCCGCCGGATGTTCGGCGCGGTGAGCCGGGCCTCCGCCTTCACGGTGCGCCTGCGCCGGGCCTGGACCACCGAACGGCTGCCGAAGCTGCTGCTGCCGGAACCCGGCCCCACTCCGCTGCTGATCGGCCGCGACGTCGGCAACGGGCTGCGGCTGAGCCACGAGACGGTCTCCCGCCGGCACGCGGAACTGCTGCGCCAGGGCGGCCTGTGGATCCTGCGCGACCTCGGCTCGACCAACGGCACCTGCGTCAACGGCCGCCGGGTGACCGGCACCGCGGTCGTCAACGACGGCGACCAGGTCAGCTTCGGCCGCATGTCCTTCCGGCTCTCGGCGAGCTGACGGCAGGACCCCACCGCCGTACGGACCGCGCGGGTGCGCCGCCGTGGGCCGTTCGGCCCAGCGCGGGTTCAACGCCGGGCGCCCCGGTGCCGATGCACGCAGCGGTGCGGGCGACCGTCCGCGCGGCACCCGTGCACAGAACGGTGACACCCATGTCGGCAGTACGGAACGCAGCACGCAGGGCCCTCGTCGCGGCCGCCGCCTCCGCGGCCCTCTTCGCCTCCGCGGGCGGCGCCACCGCCCACGAGACCCCGGCCCAGGAGACCCCGGCCCGGACGGCCGCCGACCGGCACTCCGGCAACTGGATGCACGTGGCGGTCGTCGAGGGCGAGGACGCCCTGAGCGAGGTGCGGGGCGTCCTGCTGAGGTGCCCGTCGGCGACGGTCCCCGGGCACGAGAACGCCGCCGAGGCCTGCCGCCGGCTCGACGCCGTCGACGGGGACATCGCCAGGATCGAGCGCGCCGACGTCGTCTGCCCGATGATCTACCAGCCGGTGACGGCGATGGCGTACGGCAACTGGGACGGCCGCCGGATGGCGTTCGCCAAGACCTACCCCAATCCCTGCGTCCTGCGGGCCTCCACCGGCGCCGTCTTCACGACGGGCCACCAGTACGGGAGTTGACCCCCGGGGCCCGGCGGGGGCTGTCCCCCGCAGGGCCCTGGAGGTACTGCCAGTGACGCAGCACCACCCCCGCGACGAAGCTGAGCACGACGATCACGCTTCCACGGGAGGAGCCCTCATGCGGGGCAGCAGCAGACAACCGGTCACCGTCCGCACGGCACGGTGGTGCGCCGCGCACCCCTGGCGCGCCGTCGTCGGCTGGGTCCTCCTCGTCGTCCTGTGCGTCGGCCTCGGCTTCCTGACCGGCACCGACAAGGGCACCTTCGCCGACTTCCGGGTCGGCGAGGCCGGCCGGGCGGAGGCACTCGCGGCGGACGCGAAGCTGACCCCGGCGCCGGTGGAGAAGTTACTGATCACCGGAGACGGGGGCGAGCCCGCCGCCGCCGACCTGGACCGCCGGATGCGCGACCTGCCCGCGGTCATCGGCGTGGCCGCCCCGGTCCGCTCCGCGAACGGCGACTCCCTCCTGATCACCGTCACCCTCAGGGGTGACAGGGAGACCGCCAAGAAGGACGTCGGCGCACTGCTGGCACAGACCGCCGCCGTCCAGAAGGCCCACCCCGGGCTCCGCGTCGAGCAGACCGGCAGCGCCTCTGTCTCCGACGGGATCAACGACCGGCAGAGCAAGGACCTCCAGCGCACCGAGATGATCAGCCTCCCGGTGACCTTCCTGATCCTGCTCGTCGTCTTCGGCGCGGTGCTCGCCGCCGGAATCCCCGTCCTGCTCGCCCTGCTCGCCTTCGCCGGGGCGGTCGGCCTGTACGGACCCGCCTCCTGGCTCTTCCCCGACGCGGGCGGCGCCGCCCTCAGTGTGATCTTCATGCTGGGCATGGCGGTCGGCGTCGACTACTCGCTCTTCTACCTCAAGCGGGTCCGCGAGGAACGCGAAAGGTCCGGCGGAACCCTCAGCCACGCCGCCGCCGTCGAGCTGGCCGCCGCCACCTCGGGCCGCGCCGTCGTCGAATCCGGACTCGCCGTCGCCCTCTCCCTCGGCGGCCTCTACCTGATGGACGACGTGATCTTCTCGTCCATCGCCACCGGCGCCATCCTCGTCACCCTGGTCGCCGTCGGCAGCTCGCTCACGATCCTGCCCGCCCTGCTCGCGGGGCTCGGCCCCCGGGTCGACGGCCGCAAGGGACGCGCCGGCCGCCGTTCCGGCAACAGCAGGGCCTGGACCGCCCTGCTGCGCCCCGTGCTGCGCCGCCCCCTCGCCACCCTGCTCGTCGGCCTCGCGGCGACCGCGGCGCTCGCCCTGCCCGCCCTGAACATGAAGCTCGGCACCGAGGGCAAGGAGACCTTCCCCGACAGCGTGCCCGCCGTCGCCTCCTACGACCGGCTCACCGCGGCCTTCCCCGGCCAGGGCGCCGCCCACCTCGTCGTCGTCCGTACCGACCCGGCGCACGCCGACGCCGCCGCGCAGGCCCTGCGCGCCCTCGCCGACCGGACCCAGGGCGACCCCCTGTTCGTACGACAGGGCCCCCCGCTCCTGAGGACCGCGGCGGACGGGCGGACCGCGCTGCTGGAACTGCCCGTTCCGCACGCCCAGAACTCGCCCGCGGGACTGCGCTCGCTGGAGCGGCTGCGCGCCGAGCTGATCCCGGCCACCGTCGGCGCGGTGCCCGGCGCGCAGGTCGCCGTCAGCGGTGAGATCGCCGGTGGCGTCGACTACGCCGAGCACCAGTCGGAACACCTGCCCCGGGTGATCGTCTTCGTGTCGCTGGCCTGCCTCGCCGTGATGTACGCGGCCTTCCGTTCCGTGGTCCTCGCGGTGCTGGGCGTCGTGCTCAACCTGGCGGCGGTGCTGGTCTCCTGGGGCGTGCTGACCCTGGTCTTCCAGGGCGCCTGGGCCGAGGGCCTGCTCGGCTTCGAGTCCTTCGGGTTCGTCGGCTCGCGCACCCCGCTGATGGTGTTCGCCATCCTGGTCGGGCTCTCCACGGACTACCAGATCTTCGTGGTCAGCCGGATCCGGGAGGCCGTCCTGCGCGGGGCGCCCACCCGGCAGGCGGTGGTGGACGGCATCGCGGGCTCGGCGGGCGTGGTGACCAGCGCCGCCGTGATCATGGTGTCGGTGTTCGTCAGCTTCCTGTTCATCGACCGCATCGAGATGAAGCAGCTCGCCGTGGGCCTGACGGTGGCGGTCCTCTTCGACGCGGTGGTGCTGCGTGCCCTGATCCTGCCGTCGGCGCTGGCGCTGCTGGGGGAGCGGACCTGGTGGCCGGTGCGGGTCCCGGCCCGGGGCGTGCGGGAGCCGCGGCGACCGGTCCCGTACGAGAAGCCCGTCCGGCTCTGACGACCGGCGGCGGGGCCGGGGCGGACGCACCCCCGGCCCCGCCGTCCGCATGCCTCAGGAAGCGCCGCCCGCCGCCCGCACCAACAGCGCCACCGGCCGCTCCGAGAACAGCTCCCGCAGCGGCACCGCCCCCTCGAACTCCCGGCCGCCGCCCAGCCGGTCGGCCCACCGGCCCGCGGGCAGGGACAGCACCGTGTCCCGCCAGCCGCCCGCCTCCGCGAGCCGCAGCGACAGACGCGTCACGGCGGTTACCGTCTCCCCGGAACGGGCGAACGCCACACAGTGCCGGGCCGCGGCGCCCGAGACCGGCAGCGGGGTGTACGTGGCGCTCTCGCCGAAGACCTCGGGCCGCTCCCGGCGCAGCGTGAGGGCGGTCGTCGTCAGGTGCAGCTTCTCGTCGTCGAGGGTGCCGCCGGTGGGCGCGTCCGCGAGGGCGTCCGGGTCGAGGGCGACCGGCCGGCGGTTGTCCGGGTCGACCAGGGCCAGGTACTCGCGCTCGGTGCCCTGGTACAGCTCCGGCACCCCCGGCATCGTCAGGTGCAGCAGCGCGGCGCCCAGCGCGTTCGCCCGCGTGTGGGGCGCCAGCTCGCGCGAGAAGAGCGCGAGTTCGTGCTGCGCGCTCCCGCACGGCCCGGAGCGCACGAACGTCTCCAGGGCCTGTTCGTAGCCCGCGTCCTGCTCGGTCCAGCTCGTGTGCAGGCCCGCCTCGCGGGCGGCCTTCAGCAGGGCGGGAACGAGCCGGTCGGGGCCCGCGTCCGGGACGGCCGCGGCCGTCTGCCAGGCCGTCCACGCCGCGTGCGGGTCCGGTGCGACGGCCGTCTGCGCCCAGCGCCGCAGCAGGCCCGCCCAGCGCTGCGGGCACTCGGTCAGCACCGCGAGCCGTGCCCGTACGTCCGCGCTGCGCTTGGTGTCGTGCGTGGACAGCACGGTGCCGGTGGCCGGCCAGTCGCGGGCCAGGCGCGCGCAGAACGCGTGGAACTCGTCCGGCGACACCGCGGGCCGCCCCGGGTCCCCGCCCACCTCCGCCGCCGACAGCAGCGGCGTGTAGCGGTAGAAGGCGGTGTCCTCCACCGACTTGGCGCGCAACGCCGACGAGGTCTGCGCGAACCGGGCGCAGAAGGCCCGGTGGTCGGGCCCCGACCCCAGCCGCCCCAGCGCCAGCTCCCGTACGACGTCCACCGCCGTCGCCTCCTCCGGCACGGAGAACGCCGCCTTCGCCTCGCGCACCGCCTCCGGCGGCAGCGTCGCCTCCGCCTCCTCGGGGGTGGGGCCGCCCGCCGCCACGTAGGGGCGGTACACGGGCATCCGTACCAACAGCTCGTGCAGGGCGGTGTGCAGTGCCCACGGGGCGTGGTCCCGCAGGGCGGGGTCGGCGGCGCAGATCCGGCCGGCCGCCCGCACCAGGAAGGCGGACTCGGCGGCCAGTTCGTGCGTGAGCACCCGGTGCGCGGCGCGGCGCACGGTCGCCGCCCAGTAGCCGCCCCGGTCGCCGGGCGGGTCGGCGAAGGCCCGGTACAGCTCGGTCAGTTCGTCGGCGCCCGTGGGATCGTTGAACAATCCGTCGATCCGGTGCAGGGCGTCGTAACCGGTGGTGCCCGCCACCGGCCAGTCGGCGGGCAGCCGCTCGTCGCCGGTGAGGATCTTCTCCACCACCGTCCACACCGGGCCCTCCAGGCCCTCCTCCGTGGCCCGCGCCAGCCGGCGCAGGTAGTCGCCGGGCGCGGCGAGGCCGTCCGGGTGGTCGATCCGCAGCCCCTCCACGACGCCGTCGCGCACGAGCTGGAGGATCTTCGCGTGCGAGGCGACGAACACCTCGGGGTCCTCCACCCGCACCCCGATGAGGTCGGAGATGGTGAAGAAGCGGCGGTAGTTCAGCTCGGTGCGCGCCAGCCGCCACCAGCCGAGCCGGTACCACTGGGCGTCGAGGAGCTCCGGCAGCGGCAGCTTCCCGGTGCCCTCGCGCAGGGGGAAGGCGTGGTCGTGGTAGCGCAGCTCCCCGTCCGTCACGGACAGGTGCTCCAGCTCCTCGCCGAGCCTGCCGCCCAGGACCGGCAGCAGGATCTTGCCGTCGCCGCCCTCCCAGTCGAGGTCGAACCAGCCCGCGTACGGCGACGCGGGGCCCTCCCGCAGCACCTCCCACAGCGGCACGTTGAGCCGTTCGGGTGCGGGGACGGCCATGTGGTTGGGGACGATGTCCAGGACCAGGCCGAGCCCGTGCGCGCGGGCCGTGCGGGAGAGCGCCCTGAGGCCCTCCTCACCGCCCAGCTCGGCGCGCACGCGCGCGTGGTCCACCACGTCGTACCCGTGCGTGGAACCGGGCACTGCTTCCAGCACCGGGGACAGGTGCAGGTGGGAGACCCCGAGGGCGGCCAGGTACGGCACCGCTTTCTCGGCGGCCGAGAAGGGGAAGTCGGGCTGCAACTGGAGGCGATAGGTGGAGGTCGGCGTCATGCGAACGTACGTACCCGGATTCGGAGCTTCTGTGTCATCGACCCATGCGTCCACTTGGGTGCACGGGGCTAATTTCACCTGATGGCTTCAGAGACCGAGACACCGAAGAAGAGGGAAGGTTCAGGCGCTCTGCGGACGTACCGGAGGAGCTATCGCGAGGCGATGGCGCTCACCGGCCCTGTACTGCCCCTGGTGTCCTTCCTCGGAAGGCTCCCGCTGGCCATGTGCCAGCTCGGCACGCTCCTGCTGGTCGCCGAGACCAGCGGCAGCCTCGGCACCGCCGGACTCGTCGGCGGCGCCCTGGCGGCCGGACAGACCGTCGGCGGGCCCCTGCTCGGCCGGGCCGCCGACCGGCGCGGACAGCGGCTTGTGGTGCTCTGCGCGACCCTCGTCAACGCCGTCGCCGTCACCGCGCTGGTGCTCGCCGCGCTCGCCGGGACCGGCACCTGGCCGCTCGCGCTGGTCGCCGTGGTGACGGGGGCCTCGGTGCCGCAGATCGGCCCGATGTCCCGCACCCGCACCCTGGCCCTGGCCCGCCGCAAGGGCGCGGACGACCGCCTCGTCGGCACGGTGCTCTCCTTCGAGGGCACCCTCGACGAGGTCACCTTCGTCCTCGGCCCGGCCCTGGTGGGCCTCGCCGTCGCCGTCGCGCACCCCGCCGCCGCCCTGCTCGGCGCGGCCGCGCTCCTCGCCGTCTGCGGTACGTGGTTCGCCCTGCATCCGACGGCGGCCCTGCTGCGCCCCGCCGCGCACACCGCCTCCGGCGAACGTACGAAGATCACCGGAACGGTGTACGCCCTGCGGCTCGCGATGGCCCTCCAGGGCGCCGTGTTCGGGGCGTCCCAGGCGGGCATCACCGCCCTCACGGAGGATCTCGGCAAGCCCGAACAGGCCGGGCTGGTGTACGCCGCGATGGGCGTCATGAGCGCCGTCGCCGGGTTCTCCATGGCCGCCGTCCCGGCGAGCGTGGGCCTGAGCACCCGCTGGCGGACCGCCACCGCAGCCCTGGTGGTGCTCTCGGTGCCGCTCCTGTTCGTGTCGCAGTTGTGGCCGCTGTACGCCGTCGTGGTCGTCCTGGGGGTCGCCTGCGCCCCCAACATGATCACGATCTTCGGGCTCACCGAACGCGCCGTCCCGGCGGGCAGGCTCGCCGAGTCCATGGCGTACCTGATGAGCGGCATCGTCGGCGGCCAGGCGCTCGCCCTGGCGCTCTCCGGCCGCCTCGCCGAGTCCAGCGGGCCGCCCGCCGCCTTCGCGGTGGTGACCGGCGCGGCGGTCCTGTGCGCGGCCCTGTCCTGGGCGGTACGCCCCCGGGCGGGCCGGGGGCGTACCGCGGGCGACAGGAGCCGTCAGGCGGGGCGCTGAAGCACCGTCAGGCACCGGCCGACGAGCGTGAGGTGCTCGCCCGCGTCGAGCTTCGCGCCGGCGCCGGGCGGCACCCCGTCCTCCCGCGCGGTGTCCACCACGACCTCCCACTGCTGCCCGTGGTCGACCGGGACCCGGAATTCCAGGGTCTCCGCGCTGGCGTTGAACATCAGCAGGAACGAGTCGTCCGAGATGCGCTCGCCGCGCGGGCCGGGCTCCGAGATCGCCTCGCCGTTGAGGAACACGGTCAGCGCCTTGGCGTGCGCGGCCTCCCAGTCCTCGTGCGTCATCTCCTCGCCCTCCGGCGTGAACCACGCGATGTCGGAGAGCTCGTCCTGCGTGCCGCGCACCGGACGCCCGTGGAAGAAGCGCCGGCGCCGGAAGACGGGATGGTCGCGCCGCAGTGCCACCATGGCGCGCGTGAACTGCAGCAGGGTGCCGTCCTCGGTCTTGTTCCCCTCCTCGTCGGGGCCCGGCCACGGCACCCAGGAGATCTCGTTGTCCTGGCAGTAGGCGTTGTTGTTGCCTCCTTGCGTGCGCGCGAACTCGTCGCCGTGACTGAGCATCGGCACGCCCTGCGACAGCATCAGCGTCGCCATGAAGTTGCGCATCTGCCGCTGCCGCAGCGCCAGGATCTCCGGATCGTCGGTGGGGCCCTCCGCACCGCAGTTCCAGGACCGGTTGTGGCTCTCGCCGTCCCGGTTGCCCTCGCCGTTGGCACTGTTGTGCTTGTCGTTGTACGCCACCAGGTCGTGCAGGGTGAAGCCGTCGTGGCAGGTGGTGAAGTTGATCGAGGCGAGCGGTCGCCGGCCGTCGTCCTGGTAGAGGTCCGAGGACCCCGTCAGGCGGCCCGCGAACTCCGCGATCGTCCGAGGCTCGCCGCGCCACATGTCACGCACGGTGTCCCGGTACTTGCCGTTCCACTCCGTCCACAGCGGCGGGAAATTGCCCACCTGGTAGCCGCCCTCGCCGACGTCCCACGGCTCGGCGATCAGCTTGACCTGGCTGACCACCGGGTCCTGCTGCACCAGGTCGAAGAACGAGGACAGCCGGTCCACCTCGTGGAACTGCCGGGCCAGGGTCGCCGCCAGGTCGAAGCGGAACCCGTCCACCCGCATCTCGGTCACCCAGTACCGCAGCGAGTCCATGATCAGTTGGAGGACGTGCGGGGAACGCATCAGCAGCGAGTTGCCGGTGCCGGTGGTGTCCATGTAGTACTTCGGGTCGTCCGCGAGCCGGTAGTACTGCGCGTTGTCCAGGCCCCGGAAGGACAGCGTCGGCCCCAGGTGGTTGCCCTCCGCCGTGTGGTTGTAGACGACGTCGAGGATCACCTCGATGCCCGCTTCGTGCAGCGCCTTGACCGCCGTCTTGAACTCCAGCACCTGCTCGCCCCGGTCGCCCCAGGACGCGTAGCTGTTGTGGGGGGCGAAGAAGCCGATGGTGTTGTAGCCCCAGTAGTTGTTCATGCCCGCGTCGACGAGCCGGTGGTCGTTGACGAACTGGTGCACCGGCATCAGCTCCAGAGCCGTCACCCCCAGTTCCACCAGATGGCTGATGATCGCCGGGTGCGCCAGCGCCGCGTAGGAGCCGCGCAGCTCGTCGGGCAGGTCCGGATGGAGCATCGTGAGGCCCTTGACGTGCGCCTCGTACAGGATGGTGTGGTGGTACGCCGTACGGGGCGGCCGGTCGTCGCCCCAGTCGAAGTACGGGTTGACCACCACCGACGTCATGGTGTGCGGGGCGGAGTCCTGGTCGTTGCGGTCGTCCGGCTTGCCGAAGTGGTAGCCGTACACCGCCTCGCCCCACTCGATCTCCCCGCTGATCGCTTTCGCGTACGGGTCGAGCAGGAGCTTCGCGGAGTTGGCCCGCTGCCCCTGGGAGGGGTCGTACGGGCCGTGGACGCGGTAGCCGTAGCGCTGGCCCGGCATGATGCCGGGCAGATAGGCGTGCCGTACAAAGGCATCGCTCTCCCGCAGCTCGACGGCGGTCTCCGAACCGTCGTCGTGCAACAGGCACAGTTCAATGCGTTCGGCGGCCTCCGAGAAGACCGCGAAATTCGTTCCGGCGCCGTCATAAGTGGCGCCCAGGGGATAAGCCTCTCCCGGCCAGACCTGCATGCGATCGACTCTTCCACTTCTGATCCGGGTGGTGCGGAACAACGGGGGGACGGACGAGCGAGTGACGAACGAGGTGCCGTAGCGTCAGATCTTCCCCCGAATCGTGCCGCAATGCGGCTCATTCGGAGGGTGGTTGTGGCCGTCTGGGGGAACGGCTGCACCGGGTGCCCCTCCCGGAGTACCCTTCCTTGATCGTCGGCGGAGTGCCGGACGACGGGCGGACAGCGGTCGAAGGCAGGCAGAAGGCGGTGCGTGGGTGAGCTCGGGAGAGCTGGAGCTACCCCCAGGTGACACGGGTCACGAGGGGGGCTCGGGCGACATCCCGCCCGGTACGGTCTCGCTCGCGCGGCCGATGGAGATCGGCGCGGAACTGGACTGGGGCACGGACGCCTGGAGCGAGGTCCGTACGCGCGCGCAGCGGGCCGGCCGCGCCTACATCTGGCTCAACCTGGTCGAGCAGCGCATGCGCGCCGTCGTCGCCGCCGTCCTGCGCCCGGTGTACGAACCCGTGCACGGCGACGAGTGGGTGGTGGCCGCCGCCGGGCCCGCCGGACAGGAGTGGGTGCAGCGCGCCGTCGCGGTGCGCGAGGTGAGCCGTCGCAAGGGGTACCTGCTGGACCCCGCCGACGACAACGTGCTGAGCTTCCTGACCCTGCCGCAGTTGCGCGAGCTGATGGTGCAGCACTGGCCGTGCTTCGAGCCGTACTACGACGACCGGCGCGACGTCGAGCTGGCGCTGGACGAGCTGGAGGTCACCCGCAACGTCGTCTCCCGCAACCGCGCCCTGTCGGAGACCGTCCTCGCCCAGGCGGAACGGGCCTCGGCGCGGCTGCTGGAGATCCTCGGCGCGGGCTCGGGCGCGCCGGCGGCGGACCGGCTGCCCGTCGACGCGGTCGAGGACCTGGTGGGCGACCGGTACGCGGACGTCGTCTCCGTGCACCCCGACCGGGTGCGGCTCCAGCGGCAGCTGCCCGCCGAGGACCTCTTCGGCGGGGCGCGGCGGGTCGACGCCATCGGGATAGGCCTCAACCTGCTGGTGCAGAACTTCTCCGGGCGCCGCCTGGTGCGGCTCGCGGAGGCGGGCTGCCGGGTGCGGCTGCTGTTCCTCAACCCGGCCAGCAGCTCGGTGAAACGCCGCGAGCGGGAACTGGGGCTGCGCAAGGGCGAGCTGAGCCGTTCCGTCGAGATGAACATCCTGCACATGCGGCGGGTGCGGGCCAGTCTGCGCGACCCCGGGGCCTTCCAGATCCAGGTCTTCGACGAGACGCCGCGCTTCACCGCCTACCTGGTGGACGGGGACGGGCCCGGCGGGCTCGCGGTGGTGCAGTCGTACCTGCGGCGGGCGCGCGGCATGGAGGCCCCCGTGCTGGTGCTGCGCGGCGGCGGGCGGGGCGGGCGCGACGGGGTGGTGCGGCACGGGCAGGACACCGAGGCCGGGCTCTTCGAGACGTACCGCGAGGAGTTCGAGTCGGTCTGGACGGACTCGCGGCCGGTCTCCTGATCCCGTTCGGCGTACGCCCCGTCCGGTGCTCCGCCCCGGGCGCGCTCCCCGTCCGGCGCGGCCCGCGGGAACGATCTCCGGGGCCGCGTTGTCAGTGCTGCGTGCGAGGGTGGTTCTCCGTCGGGGGAGAACACTCAAGGAGGCCCAGGACATGGGATGGCACGGGGAATCGCTGGTCGGCTTCGACCTGGAGACCACGGGTACGGAACCGCTGGAGTCACGCATCGTGACCGCGGCCGTGGTGGAGGTGCGGGGCGGGGAGGTGGTGGAGCGGCGGCTGTGGCTGGCCGATCCGGGCATCCGGATTCCGGACCAGGCGACGGCGATACACGGCATCAGCAACGAGCGCGCGAGCGCGGACGGCCGCCCGGCCCGTGAAGTCGCGGACGAGGTCGCCGACGTCCTGGTCGGGCACTGGGCCAAGGGCGTGCCGGTCGTCGCGTACAACGCGGCCTTCGACCTGACGCTGCTCTCCGCCGAACTGGCCCGGCACGGGCTGCCCGCGCTCGGCGACCGGCTCGCCGCGCACACGGGGGAGCAGGGCATCGGGCCGGTCGTCGACCCGCTCACCATCGACCGCGCCGTCGACCGCTACCGGCGCGGCAAGCGCACCCTCGAAGCGGTCTGCGTGGAGTACGGGGTGGAGCTGGCCGGGGCGCACGAGGCGTCGGCGGACGCCCTCGCCGCGGTGCGGGTGGCGATCGCGATAGCCGAGCGGCACCCCACGATCGCCGGACTCGCCCTGCCGGAACTGCACCAGGAACAGGTGCGGTGGTACGCGGACTGGGCCGTCGGCTTCCAGGAGTTCCTCCGGAAGAAGGGCACCGCCGATGCCGTCATCGATCCCGCCTGGCCGCTGCGCGCGCCGGGCCCGCCCCCCGCGCGGAGCTGACCGGGCCGCGCGGCCGCCGGACCCCTCAGAACGGGTACCAGCGCACCTGCGGGTCGTTGTCCCGCAGCGAGCGCACCCGGCGGCGGAACTCCGCGAGCGCCTTCGGGTTGGTGGGCGCGTGCTGGGCCACCCAGGCGCAGCTCGCCGTCTCCCGGGCGCCGCGCAGCACCGTCCAGCCGTCCCACTCGCGCACGTCCCAGCCGTAGGCGGCGACGAAGGCGTCGTAGCGCTCCTCGGGCAGCCCGTAGCGGTCCAGGGACAGCGCCATCACCACCAGGTCGTGCTCCCGGAAGTCCGAGGAGAAGGTCTCCAGGTCGACCAGGACCGGGCCGTCGGGCCCGACCATGACGTTGCGGGGCAGCGCGTCCCCGTGGATCGGCCCCTGCGGCAGGTGCGGCACGAGGGCCGCGGCGGAGGCGGCGAAACCGTCCCTGCGGCCCCGCAGGTACACCGCGTCCTCGGGGTCGATGGCGTCGCCCGCGAGCCGCAGCCACCGTTCGACCCCGTCCAGCAGGTCCCGGGGCGGCAGCGCGAACGGCGGGGCGGGCAGCGCGTGCACCAGGTTGAGCAGCTCGGCCACGTCCCGCGGCTCCGAGGGCCGTACGGCGTCCGGCAGCCGGTGCCACAGCGTCACCGGGTGGCCGTCCACCAGCCACGGCTTCCCGGCGGCGGGCCGCACGGCCGGAACGCCGACGTCCGCCAGCCAGGCGCCGACCGCCAGTTCGCGCTTCGCACGGGCGGCCAGGTCGGGGGAGCCCCGGCCGACCTTGGCCACGAAGGACCCGCCCGCACCCTCGGGACGCTCCACCGCGAACACCGCGTTCTCCCCCAGGGACACCAGTTCCGCCCCCGCGCCGAGGCCGGTGGCCTCCAGCACCTCGCGTGCGCGCTTCTCGTCCATCGTCGTGCTTCTCCCGTGTGCCCGGTGGTGTCCGTTCGGCCCGCCTTCCCGCGGCGGCGAATCCGACAAAGTCTCGCATCCGTGCAGGTTGGCTTGACGAACCCACGGGGCGACAGCACGATGACGGGTGCCGCTCGACGGTCAGAACCGTACAAAGAGCCCGAAGTGAGCAGACTGCCCGAAGGAGCCGCATCCGTGTCACTGCCGACCGTGCAGGGGCAGTCCGGGAAACCGCACCGGGGGAGCCACGGGAACCGGGACAGCCGGGACAGCCGGGACAGGAGGGGGCGGCGGAGGCCGGGCGGCGACGGCCGGGGGACCGACTTCGGGACCTGGTTCCTGGTCCTGCCCGCGCTGATCCCCATCCTGGTCCTCAGCGTCGGCCCGCTGCTCTACGGCATCGCCCTCGCCTTCACCGACTCCCAGTCGGGCCGCACCGCCCCCACCCAGTGGACCGGCACGCTGAACTTCTCCGACCTGCTGCACGACACCCTCTTCTGGGACTCCTTCCGGATCGGCCTGCTCTGGGCGGTCGGCGTCACGGTCCCGCAGTTCCTGCTGGCCCTGGGCCTGGCCCTGCTGCTCAACCAGAACCTCCGCTTCCGCTGGCTGGCGCGGGCGCTCGCCATCGTCCCGTGGGCGATGCCCGAGGTCGTCGTCGGCATCATGTGGCGGCTCGTCTACAACCCCGACGCGGGCATCCTCAACGAGACCCTGCGCGGCCTGGGCCTGGGGGACGGCCGCGACTGGCTCACCGGTCTGGCCACCGCCCTGCCCGCCGTGATCCTCGTGGGCATCTGGGCCGGCATGCCGCAGACCACCGTCGCCCTCCTCGCCGGACTCCAGAACACCCCGCACGAACTCCACGAGGCCGCCGCTCTCGACGGAGCCGGCGCCTGGCGCCGCTTCCGCGCCGTCACCTGGCCCGCCCTGAAGCCGATCGCGCTGTCGATCACCGCGCTCAACTTCATCTGGAACTTCAACTCCTTCGCCCTGGTCTACGTCCTGACCAGCGGCGGGCCCGGCGGCCGCACCCGGCTGCCGATGCTCTTCGCGTACGAGCAGGCGTTCCGCTACGGCCAGTTCGGCTATGCCGCGGCCATGGGCTGCGTCATGGTCGCGGTCGTCTCCGTGCTCCTCGCCGTGTTCCTGGTGGGCCGACTCAAGGGAGGCGACGACACATGAGCCTCTCCTCGGGACCCATGCGCACCGGCGGGCCCGCCCGCGCCGGCCAGTACCTCGCGCTCCTCGCCTATCTGGTCTTCCTCGCGTTCCCGTTCCTCTGGCTGATCTCGACCTCCTTCAAGTCGCCCCGAGAGCTGGGCGACCTGCACCCCACCTGGATCCCCAAGGACCCGGGCCTGGACAACTTCCGGCAGGCCTTCGAGGAGCAGCCGCTGCTGGAGGCCGCCGGGAACAGCCTGCTCGCCGCGCTCGCCGCCGCCCTGATCGCCGTGGTCGTCGCCACCCCGATGGCCTTCGTGACGGCCCGGTACCGCTCCCGGCTCACCGCCGCCGCCACCGGGTGGGTCGTGGTCAGCCAGGCGTTCCCGTTCGTACTGGTGATCATCCCGCTGTTCCTGATCCTGAAGAACCTGCACCTGGTCAACTCGCTGCCCGGCCTAGTCATGGTGTACGTCGTCTGGTCGCTGCCCTTCGCGCTGTGGATGCTCGTCGGATACGTCCGTGCCGTTCCGCGCGAGCTGGAGGAGGCGGCGGCGGTCGACGGCGCGAGCCGTTTCCGTACGCTCGTCTCGGTCACGGCGCCGCTGCTGATGCCCGGGCTGGTCGCCACCGCGCTGTTCGCGTTCATCACCGCGTGGAACGAGTTCTTCTTCGCGCTGGTCCTGCTCAAGTCCCCGGAGAAGCAGACCTTGCCGGTCGTCCTCACCCACTTCATCGGCGCGGAGGGGGCGGCCGACCTCGGACCGCTGGCCGCGGCCGCGTTCCTCGCCACCCTCCCCTCCCTGGTGGTCTTCGCGGTCATCCAGAAGCGGATCACGGGCGGCATGCTGGCCGGGGCGGTGAAGAGCTGATGCGCACCTTCCGTACGCTCGCGGTTCTGGCGGCGTCCGCCCTGCTGCTCACCGGCTGCGCGCAGGCCGAGCGCGGGCCCGACAAGGACGGCGTGGTCCGCCTCCGCTTCCAGTCGCTGGCCTGGCAGAAGGAGTCCGTCGACATCAACAAGCAGTTGGTGAAGGAGTGGAACGCGGCCCATCCCAAGGTCCGGATCGACTACGTCCAGGGCAGTTGGGACAGTGTCCACGACCAGCTCCTCACCTCCTTCGAGGGCGGCGAGGCGCCCGACATCATCCACGATGCGTCCGACGACCTCGCCGACTTCTCCTACGGCGGCCACCTCGCCGACCTGACGAAGCTGCTGCCCGCCCGCCTCAAGGCCGACATCCCGCAGCGGAGCTGGGACACCACCACCTTCGACGGGAAGGTGTACGGAGTCCCCTTCCTCCAGGAACCCCGCGTCCTGATGGCCAACGAGAAGCTCCTCAAGGCCTCCGGCGTCCGCGTGCCCACCCCCGAACAGCCGTGGAGCTGGGCGGAGTTCCGCCAGGTGGCCAAGAAGCTCACCGCCGACATGGGCAGGGGCAGGTACGGCGTCGCCTGGCCGCTCAAGGAACCGGTCTCCGCCGCCCTCAACCTGGGCCTGTCGGCAGGCGGCGAACTCTTCGGCAGGGGCGCGGACGGCAAGGTGAAGATCCGCTTCACCGACGCCGACGCGGTCGTCCCCGGCACCGTTCGCGCCCAGGTCAACACGGACGGCTCCGCCTCCGCCGCGACCCTCGGCATGGGCGGCTCCGACACCCTCCCCGGCTTCTTCGGCGGCAAGTACGCGATGGTCCCGCTCGGCTTCTCCTACCGCCAGCAGATCGCGCAGCAGGCCCCCGAGGGCTTCTCCTGGAAGGTGCTCCCGGCGCCGGCGGGCCGGGACGGGCTCGCGCAGGGCGTCAGCCCGCAGACGCTGTCGGTCGCCGAGGACAGTCCGTTCAAGAAGCAGGCGGTGGAGTTCATCGACTTCTTCCTGGCCCCGGACAACATGACCCGCCTCGCCAAGGGCGACTGGATGCTCCCCACCGGCGAAAAGGCCCTCAAGGACCCGTCCCTGCGCACGCCCGAGGACGGCTGGGCCACCGGAGCCGCCCTCGCCGCCCACCTGCGGTCGGCCCCCGCGCAGTCCGTGCGCGGCTACCCGGAATGGAAGGACAAGGTCGCCACCCCCGCCTACCAGGAGTTCTACAGCGGCGCGATCGACGAGGCGCAACTGCGCCAACGCCTGGAGAGGGACGGCAACCTGGTGCTCGCCCGCTACCAGCGCTGACCCTTCCCGCACAAGAAGCGGCCGCGCGCCCTCGATATCACTTGCACGAGACGTATCGTCTCGCGTACGGTCCGGAGCATGACCGCCACGCCGCGCGCCGCCGCGCACATCGTCATGTTCTCCGTCGCCTTCCCCGGCCACGTCAACCCGAGCCTCGAAGTCATCCGTGAACTGGTCGCCCGCGGCCACCGGGTGAGCTACGCGATCCCGGAGACCTACGCGGAGAAGATCGCCGCGACCGGCGCCGAGCCGGTGATCTACACCTCGACCCTCCCCGACGAGGGCGCCGACCCCGAGGTCTGGGGCACCGAACTCGTCGACAACCTGGAGCCCTTCCTGGAGAACGGCATCCACGCCCTCCCGCAGTTGATCAAGGCCTTCGAGGGGGAGCGGCCCGATCTCGTCATCCACGACATCACCGGCTACCCGGCCCCGATCCTCGCCCGCCGCTGGGGCGTCCCGGCCATCTCGCTGTCGCCCAACATGGTCGCCTGGCAGGGCTACGAGGAAGAGGTCATGAAGCCCATGTACGAGGGCCTCCTGGCGTCCGAGCGCGGCCAGGCGTACCTGAACCGCTTCCGCGACTGGCTGCGGGAGAACGACATGCCGGCGGACGACTTCTTCTCCTTCGTCGCCCCCACCCGCTCCCTGGTCCTCATCCCCAGGGCGCTCCAGCCGAACGCCGACCGGGTCGACACGGCCGTCCACACCTTCGTCGGCGCCTGCCAGGGCGAGCGCGCCGACCAGGGGGAGTGGCACCGTCCGGCCGGCGCCGGGAAGGTCGTCCTGGTCTCCCTCGGCTCCTCCTTCACCAAGCAGCCCGCCTTCTACCGCGAGTGCCTGAGGGCCTTCGGTGATCTGCCCGGCTGGCACCTGGTGCTCCAGATCGGCAGGTTCGTCGAGGAGGCCGAGCTCGGCGAGATCCCCGCCAACGTGGAAGTGACCCGCTGGGCACCGCAGTTGGCCATCCTCAAGCAGGCCGACCTGTTCGTCACGCACGCCGGTGCGGGCGGCAGCCAGGAGGGCCTCGCCACCGCCACCCCGATGATCGCGGTCCCGCAGGCCGTCGACCAGTTCGGCAACGCCGACATGCTCCAGGGGCTCGGCGTCGCCCGGCGCATCGACACCGAGGACGCCACCGCCGAACTCCTGCGCACCACCGCCGAGTCGCTCGTGTCGGACCCGGACGTCGCGCGAAAGCTGGCCGGCATCGCGGCCGAGATGGCACAGGAGGGCGGCACCCGGCGCGCCGCCGACCTCATCGAGGCGGAACTCCCGGCATGACGCGGTGAATTCCCGCCCGGTCCGCTTTCCCGCTCTGCGAATCCCGCCCTTCACCGACGCGTATGCGGAGAACATCTGAAGAAACGAAGGAGCCCGCCCCTCGCGACATTCGCAAGAGGCGGGCTTTTTGTGTGGAACACATTACGGCGGCGGGGAACTCTTGATCTGACGCCGTCAATCGACCAGTGTTTCGACCCAACCCCCGGAGGACTTCCGGTCCTTGGGGGTTTACCCCCCACATTTCCCCCCACAGCAGAATGGCGAGGAGACCCCTCTTCATGGCCTCACACAAGACCGGCAGGACCAGGCTGATCGCGGCGATAACCACCGTCGCCGCCGTGGCGGGCATGTCCGCCCTCTCCGCCCCCGTGGCGGGTGCGGCTCCCGCCGAAGGCACCGTTCACGGTGCGAACGCCGAAGGCGCGGTAGCGGGCAGCTATATCGTCATGCTCGACCAGAAGGCCGACAAGAAGGCCCTCGCCAAGACCTACGGCGGGGAACTCAAGCGGAACTACACCGCCGCCATCAACGGTTTCTCCGCCTCCGGGCTCACCGCGACCGAGGCCAAGCGGCTCGCCGCCGACCCGGCGGTCGCCAAGGTCGTCCAGAACAAGAAGTTCCACGCGGACGCCACCCAGGACAACCCGCCGTCCTGGGGCATCGACCGCGTCGACCAGGCCGACACGGCCCCGGACAAGAAGTACACCTACCCCGACAGCGCGGGCGAGGGCGTCACCGCGTACGTCATCGACACCGGGGTCCGCGTCAGCCACCAGGACTTCGGCGGCCGCGCCTCCTCCGGCTTCGACGCCATCGACAACGACGACGACGCCGACGACGGCAACGGCCACGGCACGCACGTCGCGGGCACCATCGCCGGCGCGGCGCACGGCGTCGCCAAGAAGGCGAAGATCGTCGCCGTCCGCGTCCTCGACGACTCGGGCTCGGGCACCACCGAGCAGGTCGTCGCGGGCATCGACTGGGTGACCGCCCACCACAAGGGCCCCTCGGTGGCCAACATGAGCCTCGGCGGGGGCGCCGACCCGGCCCTCGACGCGGCCGTCCAGAAGGCCATCGCCTCCGGCGTCACCTTCGCGGTCGCCGCCGGAAACGACGCCGGCGACGCCAAGGATCACTCTCCGGCGCGCGTCCCGGAGGCCATCACGGTCGCCTCGTCCGCCGAGGGCGACACCCAGTCCGACTTCTCCAACTTCGGCGCCCCGGTGGACCTCTACGCCCCCGGCTCGGACATCACCTCGTCCTGGAACGACAGCGACGACGGCACGAAGACCATCTCCGGCACGTCGATGGCGACCCCGCACGTCGTCGGCGCGGCGGCGGTCTACCTGGCCGGACACCAGGACGCCACCCCGGCGCAGGTCGCGGCGGCGCTGACCGGCGCGGCCACCCCGGACAAGATCTCCAACGCCTCCCCGGGCACGGCGAACAAGCTCCTGAAGGTCGTCGGGTAACACCCGCTCCTCCCGGTGGGCCGGGCGAGCCCCACCTCGACCGCCCGCCGCCGGCCGCCGCGCCCTTCCCCCACGGGGCGCGGCGGCCGACCGCTGTCCGGGCCGCACCTCCATCCCGGCCCCGGCGGGCAGGCCGGTTGTCAGTGGCACCGCCTATCGTCGTTCCATGACGACGAAGAGGTACGCGGCCCTCCTGCGGGGCGTCAACGTGGGCGGCGGCAAGAAGCTCCCCATGGCGGAACTGCGCGAGCTGCTGGCCGAGTTGGGGCACTCGGACGTGCGCACCCTCCTCGCCAGCGGGAACGCCGCCCTCACCACGGACTCCGCCGCCGGTGAGGACGCGCTCGCGCACGACCTGGAGGCCGCCGTCGAGAAGCGTTTCGGCTTCAGCGTCGCCTGTCTGGTCCGCGACCACGCCTATCTGCGCGCCGTCGTGGACGCCTGCCCCTTCCCGGCCGCCGAGCTGGAAGGCAGACAACTGCACGCGAATTTCTCCTCGGCCCCCCTGGACGCCGAGCGCTTCGCGGGCATCGACCCGGCCGCGCACCTCCCCGAGGAGTTCCGCCTCGGCGACCGGGTCCTCTACCTCTACGCACCCGACGGCCTGGGCCGCTCGAAACTCGCCGAGGCCCTCGCCAAGCCCGCGCTCAACAAGGGCCTCACGGTCACCAGCCGCAACTGGAACACGGTGGTGAAACTGGTCGAACTCACCGCCTGAACCCGGCTCCGGTCTCCTCCCGCTCCTCCGGAATCCACAGCTCCGCCCCGACCCGCGTGGCGTCGGCGGGCGGCCGGGTCCGCGAGATCTCCGGTCCCGGCCGCCCGCGGTACGGGCGGAGCCGCCCTGTCACACCCGCCGTCCCGGGCCCGCGACGGCGAGGGCATGATCGACGTGATCGGCACGACGGACGGGGAGGACCTCATGCGGTACGTCATCATCGGAGCCGGAGCGATCGGCGGAGTGGTCGGCGGGAGGCTGGCCGAGGCGGGGCACGAGGTGGTCCTCGTGGCGCGCGGCGCGCACCTGGAGGCGTTGCGGGCGAAGGGGCTGCGGCTCACCACCCCCGAAGGGACCCGGACGCTGCGGCTCCCGTCCGCGGCAGGGCCGGACGACGTCGAGCTGCGCGCCGACGACGTCCTGGTCCTGGCGGTCAAGACGCAGGACAGCGTCGCCGCGCTGGACGCCTGGAGCGGACGGCCCGTCGAGGGCGGCGGCACGGCGGGGGAGCTGCTGCCGCTGGTCTGCGCGCAGAACGGGGTGGAGAACGAGCGGCTGGCACTGCGGCGCTTCCGGCGGGTGTACGCCATGTGCGTGTACCTGCCCGCGACCTTCGTGGAGGCGGGGGCCGTGTCGGCGGCGGGGGAGCCGGTGACCGGAATCCTGCACCTGGGCCGCTGCCCCGGGGGCGTGGACGACACGGCGCGGCGGATCGGGGACGACCTGGCAAAGGCGTGCTTCCTGGCACCGGTCGTGCCGGACGTGATGCGCTGGAAGTACGGCAAGCTGCTGAGCAACCTCGCGAACGCGCTCGGCGCGGTGTCGGGTCCGGAGGCGTCGGCCTCCCCGGCGGGCCGGGACCTCGTCGGCCGCGCGGTCGCCGAGGGGCGGGCGGCGCTGGCGGCCGCGGGCATCGCCGTGGCGAGCCCGGAGGAGCAGGCCGAGGCACGGGACGGCCGGATCGCCATGGCCGAGCTGGACGGCGAGGAGCCGAACGCCGGGTCGTCCTGGCAGAGCCTGGTGCGGGGCACCGGCAGCATCGAGGCCGACTACCTCAACGGTGAGATCTCCCTGCTGGGCAGGCTGCACGGCGTGCCGACGCCGGTGAACGACCTGCTGGGGCGGTTGGCGAACGAGTTCGCCCGGGAGCGGCGGGAGGCGGGGTCGCTGCCGGTGACGGAGATGCAGCGAGCGCTGGAAGTGCTGGAGGCGGGCTGATCGGCGGCGGGCATCCGGCGCCGGCCCTCCCCGCCCGTCCGGTTACGCCGCCGCGGCCGTCCAGGCGGACCCGGCGGCCTCCTCGTAGCGGAGCAGGACGAGGCGGGCCACCTCCGGGCAGGCGCCCAGGACCGGAGCCAACAGGTCGGCTCCGCCCTCCGTCGCGCCCCGCGCGATGCGGTCCGGCAGGAAGCCGGGGGCCAGGACGTACCGGGCGACGGCCACCCGGGACACGCCCGGCGCACTGCGGAGGGCCCCTACCGCGTCCTCCGTACGGGGAAGGGAAGCGGAGGCGAACGCAGGCCGCACGGAACGCCAGCCGGCGTCCCTCAGCTCCCGCGCCATGTCAGCGATCACTGCGATCGCCTCCGGGTCGGTGGAGCCCGCCGAGGCCAGGACGACCCCGGTCGAGCTCTTGTCCTCGGGCCGCAGCCCGGTCTCGTACAGACGGCGCTCCACGGCGGCGAGCAGGAGCGGGGACGGGCCCAGCACCCGCGCCCGCACGACGCGCAGCCGCGGCAGCCGGGCCGAGGCCGCGTCGAGCACCGCCGGGATGTCGGCCTTCGCGTGGAAGGCACGGGTGAGGAGGAGCGGGAGGGCGACGACGTCACGCACCCCCGAACGGGCGAGCCGGTTCAGGGCCGCCGGGACGGACGCGGCGTCGAAGTCCAGGAAGGACACCTCCACCCGGGTCCCGGGCCGGCGCTCCCGCAGCCGTTCCGCCAGCGCGTGCACCGTCGCCGCGTGGCGCGGGTCGCGGCTGCCGTGCGCGATGAGCAGGAGGGCGGGGGAGGGGGCGGCGTACACGGTGCGTCAGCTCCTGACGAGGAGGCCGCGGCTGCGGAGCACCCGGCGTTCCAGGGGTGAGAAGAACAGCAGGTCGATGCCGATGCCGACGATCAGGATGAGGATGATCGTGGCGAGGACGCCGGACATGTCGCTGTTGATGCGGAAGTTCTCCATCAACTGGCCCAGGCCGGTGCCCAGGTCCGGCGAGTTGGCGATCAGTTCGGCGGCCATCAGCGAACGCCAGGAGAACGCCCAGCCCTGCTTGAGTCCCGCCAGGTATCCGGGCAGCGCGGCGGGCAGCAGCACGTGCCGGATGCTGTCCAGGCCGCGTGCGCCGAGGGTGCGGCCGGCGCGCAGGTACAGCGGCGGGATCTGGTCGACGCCGGAGACCAGGCCGTTGGCGATCGAGGGGACCGCGCCGAGCAGAACGACCGCGTAGATCGTCGCGTCGGTGAGGCCGAACCAGATGATCGCGGCCGGCACCCAGGCCACGGAGGGCAGCGACTGGAGACCGGAGAGGATCGGGCCGATCGCCGCCCGGACCACCTTGACCCGGGCCACCAGCAGGCCCAGCGGCGTGCCGATGGCGACGGCGACCACGAAACCGAGGGCGCCGCGCGAGATGCTCGTCCAGATGTAGCCGAGGAGGGTGCCGTCGAGCCACATCGCGTGGACGGACCTCCCGACGTCGAGGGGGCCCGGCAGGACGTAGTCCGGCTTGAGGTCGGAGGCCGCGGCGAGCTGCCAGACGGTGAGGACCAGCGCGACGGCGACGAGCGGCGGTACGAGCTTGGCCAGGACGACACGGCCGAGACCGACGCGTTCGCGGGCAGGAGCGGTGTCGAGCGCGTCGAGCCCGGCTTCGAGTCCGGCGAGGCTCTCGGAGGTGTGGTGCGGGTGGGCGGCGGGAGCCGGGGCGGTGGTCTTCGCCCGCGGGGCCGGGGAGGTGCCCTTCGCCCGCGGGGCCGGGGTTTCGGCATCGGACTCCTGCTTCCGGGCGGAGCCCTCCGGGTCACGGGCGGAGTCCTCCGTCGCGTCGGCGGCAGCGGTGTGCCGAGTGCCGGACCTGGAGTCCTCGGCGGCGTCGGCTTGCGCGCCCGGAGCCTCCGGTGCGGCGGCGCCTTCGACGGGCGTCCGCGCGTCAGCGGGCTCGGCAGCGGGCTTCCTGCCGTCGGCGGCCTCGGCGGCCTGGGAGGTCTCAGCGACCCCGTCGGCGGGAGCCGCTTCCGTGCCCCCGGAGGCCGGGGTGTCCTCCGGGCCACCGGCGGCCGGAGCCGTTTCCGTACCCCCCGCGGCCCGGGTCGTCTCAGTGCTGGCCATGTCGGCGGATCTCCCCACGCAGCTGTTCAGTGATCTCTACGGACAGGTCGGCGACCGCCGCGTCCTCGATGCGGCGCGGCTGCGGCAGGCCGATCTGCCACTCGCGGGCGATCCGTCCGGGCCGCGACGACAGCAGGACCACGCGCTGCGCCAGCCGGACCGCCTCGCGGACGTTGTGCGTGACGAACAGGACCGAGACCGAGGTCTGGGCCCAGATGCGCGTCAGCTCCTCGTGCAGGACATCCCGGGTGATGGCGTCCAGCGCGGCGAACGGTTCGTCCATCAGCAGGAGTTGGCTGTCCTGGGCGAGCGCCCGGGCCAGCGCCACGCGCTGGCGCATGCCGCCCGACAGTTCGTGCACGCGCTTGCCGTACGCACCCTTCAGCCGTACGAGTTCCAGCAGTCGCTCCGCCTCGGGGCAGCGGTCCGAGGCCGCCACCCCCCGCAGCTTGAGGGCGAGTTCGATGTTCTTGCCCGCGGTGAGCCACGGGAACAGGGCGTGCTCCTGGAACATCAGGGCGGGTCGTCCGCCCGGTACGTCGATGGTGCCGGCCGACGGCTTGTCGAGCCCGGCGACCAGGTTGAGCAGGGTGGACTTGCCGCAGCCGGAAGCCCCCAGGAGGGTCACGAACTCGCCCGGGGCGACATCGATGCTGATGTCGTCGAGGACGAGCTGGCGGGCCGCACCGGGCCGGCCGAACGACTTCGAGACGTGGTCGAGGCGCGCGGCGTAGGACGACGCCGGAGCCGATGCCTTGTCGGCGACCGGGGCGGCTGCCGTGCCGTCCTTGACGAGTGTGCTGGCCATGGGTCTCACCTCCTGGGGGCGGGGGGTAGCTACGGGCTGAACTGCGCTACGGGCGCGTCTACTTGACGCCGAGACCGGCGTCGGAGACCTCGGGCTTCCCCTCGGCCTGGAGGACCTTGTTCAGCGGGCGCAGGTCGTAGATGCCCTCCAGCAACGGGTCCTTGAGGAGGCCCGCCTTCACCGCGTGCTGGGCCTCGTCGCGCAGGGTCGCGGCCAGCGGGTCGTCGGTCACGTCGACGCTCGCGAACGCCCGGTCGAGAATGCTCGCGGGCAGTTCCTTGCCCGAGTCCTGCTTGAGGCGGGCGTTGATGCTCGCCTTCGCCTTGTCGGGGTTCGCCTTGATCCAGACGTTGGTCCTGACCGAACCGCGCAGGATCGCCTCCACGGCCGCCGGGTGCGCCGTGAGGAACTTCTGCGAGACGATGATGTTCGTGATGACGAACTTCTCGTCCTTCCACAGCTTCTTCTCGTCGAGCAGCACCTTGCCGCCCGCGTCCACCAGGCGCGCGGCGGTCGGCTCCGGCACCCAGGCGCCGTCGATGGCACCGGACTTGAAGGAGTTGGGGATCTCCTTGTTGTCCTGGCGGACCACGGTCACGTCACCCTTGCCGGTGTTCGCGTCGACCTTGTGGCCCTTCTCGGACAGGTAGTTCAGGAGCGCCACGTCCTGGGTGTTGCCGAGCTGCGGGGTCGCGATGCGCTTGCCCTTGAGGTCGTCCAGCGACGTGATCTTGTCGGAGTTCACGACGAGCGAGACGCCGCCGGAGGCCGAGCCGCCGACGATGCGCAGGTTCTGGCCCTTGGACTTGGTGTAGCCGTTGATGGAGGGCGAGGGGCCGATCCAGCCGATGTCGATCGCGCCCGCGTTCAGCGCCTCGATCTCGGAGGGGCCCGCGTTGAAGACCTGGGTCTTGATCCGCGTACCCGCCAGCTCCTTCTGGAAGATGCCTTCCTGAAGTCCCGCCAGGGCGGTGGCGTGCGTGACGTTGGCGAAGTAGCCGACCTTCACCTCGTCGAGGCCGCCGATCTTCTCGCCCTTGGCGACGGGGGCGGCCTTGCCCGGGTCGTCCTTCTTCGCCTGGGAACCGTAGCCGCAGGCGCCGAGCGCGGCGATCAGCAGGGGCAGCGCGGCGGCCGCGGCCAGAGAACGGCGCAGGGTGGTGCGGGGGGCAGTCATGGTGATGGGTCCTCGGGTCTTCGTCTGTGCACGCGTGCGTGCGTGCTGAGGGAGGTGCGGAAGGGTGCGCGGGAGCCGGGGGTGTACGTCATCGCGCACATCGCCCGACCCCGCCCTGTCCGCTGCCGAGGGTGCCGCTGCCTATCCGGCCGCCCTCCTTCGCGAACGTCGCGTAGACGTCGACCACGGTCATCAGAAGTCCCAGCCCTCTTCGTCGGCGACCGTGTTGACGGCCGCGGCGGAGGCGAAGGAGCGGCCCGCCATGCCCGCGGCGAGCGTGGTGCCGTCCGCCGGGTCGATCAAGAGGAAGGAGCCGGTGCGCCGCGAGTCCGCGTACGCGTCGAGCGCCAGCGGCTCGGCGGTCCGTACGACGACCCGCCCGATGTCGTTGGCGGCGAGCTGCCCGGGCGCCGGGTGCTGGGAGAGGTCGTCCAGCGTGAGCCGCGACGGGATCTCCTTGACGATCGCCTTGACCGTGCGGGTGGTGTGCTTGAGCAGCACCCGCTGGCCCACCGACAGCGGCCGGTCCGCGACGTGGCACACGGTCGCCTCGACGTCCTGCGTCAGCTCGGGCGCGTCCGCGCTCGGGGCGATGAGGTCGCCGCGCGAGACGTCGATGTCGTCGGCCAGCCGCAGCGTCACCGACTGCGGCGCCCACGCGATGTCGACGGACGTACCGAGCGCGTCGATGCCCTCGATCGTGCTGGTGCGCCCCGACGGCAGTACGGTCACCCGCTCGCCGACCCGGAAGGCCCCCGCGGCGATCTGGCCCGCGTACCCCCGGTAGTCGGGGTGCTCGGCGGACTGCGGGCGGATCACGTACTGGACCGGGAAGCGGGCGTGGCAGGCGGTCAGGTCGTGGGCGACCGGCACCGTCTCCAGGTGCTCCAGCACGGTCGGGCCGCCGTACCAGTCCATGTGCGCGGACGGCTCGACCACGTTGTCCCCGGCGAGAGCCGAGATCGGAATCGCGGTGATCTCGGGAACGCCCAGCTCGCCCGCGTACGCGGTGAACTCCTCCGCGATGGCGGCGAAGACGGGCTCCGCGTAGTCCACCAGGTCCATCTTGTTCACGGCCAGCACCACGTGCGGCACCCGCAGCAGCGCGGCCACGGCGGCGTGCCGGCGGGTCTGCTCGACCACCCCGTTGCGGGCGTCGACCAGGACGACCGCGAGTTCGGCGGTGGAGGCGCCGGTCACCATGTTCCGGGTGTACTGCACGTGCCCGGGGGTGTCGGCCAGGATGAACCGGCGGCGCGCGGTCGCGAAGTAGCGGTACGCCACGTCGATGGTGATGCCCTGCTCGCGCTCGGCGCGCAGCCCGTCGGTCAGCAGCGCCAGGTCCGGCGTCTCCTGGCCCCGGTTGCGGGACGCGTGCTCGACGGCCTCCAACTGGTCGGTCAGCACCGACTTGGAGTCGTGCAGCAGCCGCCCGACCAGCGTGGACTTGCCGTCGTCGACGGACCCGGCGGTCGCGAAGCGGAGAAGGGTGGTGGTGCTCAACTGCTCGGCAACTGTGGTCATGGTTAGAAGTACCCCTCGCGCTTGCGGTCTTCCATCGCGGCCTCGGACATCTTGTCGTCGGCGCGGGTCGCGCCCCGCTCGGTGAGCCGGGAGGCGGCGATCTCGGCGATGACGGCGTCCAGCGTCGTCGCGTCCGAGTCGACGGCTCCGGTGCAGGACATGTCGCCGACAGTGCGGTAGCGGATCAGCCGCGTCTGGACCTGCTCCGACTCCTTGGGCCCGCCCCACTCGCCGGCGGTCAGCCACATGCCGTTGCGGGCGAAGACCTCGCGCTCGTGCGCGTAGTAGATCTCCGGGAGTTCGATCTTCTCGCGGGCGATGTACTGCCACACGTCCAGCTCGGTCCAGTTGGACAGCGGGAAGACCCGGACGTGCTCGCCGGGGGCGTGCCGGCCGTTGTAGAGCTGCCACAGCTCGGGGCGCTGGCGGCGCGGGTCCCACTGGGAGAACTCGTCGCGCAGGGAGAACACCCGCTCCTTGGCGCGTGCCTTCTCCTCGTCGCGGCGGCCGCCGCCGAAGACCGCGTCGAAGCGCTCCGCCTGGATCTTCTCCGTGAGCGGCAGCGTCTGGAGCGGGTTGCGCGTCCCGTCGGGCCGCTCGCGGAGCACCCCGCGGTCGATGTAGTCCTGCACCGAGGCCACGTGCAGCCGCAGCCCGTGCCGCGCGACGGCGCGGTCGCGGTACTCCAGGACCTCGGGGAAGTTGTGCCCGGTGTCGACGTGCAGCAGGGAGAAGGGGATCGGGGCGGGGGCGAAGGCCTTCAGCGCCAGGTGCAGCATGACGATGGAGTCCTTGCCGCCGGAGAAGAGGATCACCGGCCGTTCGAACTCGCCCGCCACCTCGCGGAAGATGTGCACCGCCTCCGACTCCAGCGAGTCGAGGTGGCTGAGCGCGAAGGAGCCGTCGACGGCCTCGTCGGCGGTTGTGGCGGTGGTCGTCATGCCAGACCCCTTTCGGTGAGCAGCGCCAGCAGGGCCGCCGCGGACTCGTCGACGGACTGCGTGTGGGACTCGATGCGCAGGTCCGGGTCGGCCGGCGCCTCGTAGGGGTCGTCCACGCCGGTCAGCCCGGACAGCTCCCCGGCCGCCTGCTTGGCGTACAGGCCCTTCACGTCGCGTACGGCGCACACCTCGACCGGCGTCGCCACGTGCACCTCCAGGTACGCGGTGCCCTGTGCCTGGTGCCGCTTGCGGACCGCCTCCCGGCTGTCGGCGTACGGCGCGATGACCGGGGCGAGGGCCAGCACGCCGTTGCGGGCCAGGAGTTCGGCGACGTAGCCGATCCGCTGGACGTTGGTGTGCCGGTCCTCGCGGCTGAAGCCGAGGCCCGCCGAGAGGAACTCGCGGATCTCGTCGCCGTCGAGCACCTGGACCTTGCGGCCCCGCTCGCCGAGCTTCCCGGCGAGCGCGTACGCGATGGTGGTCTTGCCCGCACTGGGCAGGCCGGTGAGCCAGACGGTGGCTCCGGTCATCTCAGGACTCTCCTGACTGTTCGTCATCCGTGCAGCCCGCATTCGGTCTTGTTGCGTCCGGCCCAGCGCCCGGCGCGGGCGTCCTCGCCCGCCAGGACCCTGCGCGTGCACGGGGCGCAGCCGACGGACGCGTAACCGTCCGTCAGCAGCGGGTTGGTGAGGACGCCGTGCTCGGCGACGTACGCCTCGACGTCGTCCTGGGTCCAGCGGGCGATCGGGGAGACCTTCACCTTGCGGCGCTTCTCGTCCCAGCCGACGACCGGGGTGCCCGCCCGGGTCGGGGACTCGTCGCGGCGCAGCCCGGTCGCCCACGCGTCGTACGGACCCAGGCCGTCCTCAAGGGGCTTGAGCTTGCGGAGCGCGCAGCACAGGTCGGGATCGCGGTCGTGCAGCCTCGGGCCGTACTGGGCGTCCTGCTCGGCGACGGACTGGCGCGGGGTGAGCGTGATGACGTTGACGTCCATCACCGCCGCCACGGCGTCGCGGGTGCCGATGGTCTCCTCGAAGTGGTAGCCGGTGTCGAGGAAGACGACGTCGACGCCGGGCAGGGCGCGCGAGGCGAGGTGGGCGACGACCGCGTCCTCCATGGAGGAGGTCACGCAGAAACGGCTGCCGAAGGTGGTGGTCGCCCAGGCCAGGATGTCGAGCGCGGAGGCGTCCTCGAGGTCGTGTCCGGCCTGCTCGGCCAGCGCGCGCAGGTCTTCCTGAACGACTGTCATATCCCTTCCCCTTCGCTCGCGTTGCTCGCGGTGACACCCCGGGCGAGGAGGCCCAGGTACTTCAGCTGGAAGGCCCGGTTGCAGGAGTGGCACTCCCACGCGCCGTGGCCGGTCTCGTTGGGCCGCAGGTCCTCGTCGCCGCAGTACGGGCAGTGGAACGGGGCCGCGCGCTCGCTCACGACAGGTCCCCGTCCGCCGCGCGCGTCGCCCAGGCGGCGAAACGCTCGCCGTCCTCCCGCTGCTCCTGGAAGCGGGTCAGCACCCGCTCCACGTAGTCGGGCAGCTCGGCGGCGGTGACCTTCAGGCCGCGGACCTTGCGGCCGAAGCCGGCCTCCAGCCCGAGCGCGCCGCCCAGGTGCACCTGGTAGCCCTCCACCTGGTTGCCGTCGGCGTCCAGCACGAGCTGGCCCTTGAGCCCGATGTCGGCGACCTGGATGCGGGCGCAGGCGTTGGGGCAGCCGTTGATGTTGATGGTGAGCGGCTCGTCGAACTCCGGGATGCGGCGCTCCAGTTCGTCGATCAGCGAGGCGCCGCGCGCCTTCGTCTCGACGATGGCCAGCTTGCAGAACTCGATGCCGGTGCAGGCCATCGTGCCCCGCCGGAACGGCGAGGGGGTCACCTTGAGGTCCAGTGCCTCCAGGCCCGCCACCAGGGAATCGACCTGCTCCCCGGCGACGTCGAGCACGATCATCTTCTGCTCGGCGGTGGTGCGCAGCCGCCCGGAGCCGTGCGTCTCGGCCAGCTCGGCGATCTTCGTCAGCGTGGAGCCGTCGACGCGCCCGACCCGGGGGGCGAAGCCGACGTAGAAGCGTCCGTCCTTCTGCCGGTGCACGCCGAGGTGGTCCCGCCAGGTCCCCCGGGGCTGCTGCGGCGCGGGTCCGTCGACGAGCTCGCGCTTCAGGTACTCCTCCTCCAGGACCTGCCGGAACTTCGCCGGGCCCCAGTCGGCGACCAGGAACTTCAGCCGGGCGCGGTTGCGCAGCCGCCGGTAGCCGTAGTCACGGAAGATCCCGATGACGCCGCCGTACACGTCCGGCACGTCCTCCAGCGGGACCCAGGCCCCCAGCCGTACGCCCAGCTTGGGGTTGGTGGAGAGCCCGCCGCCCACCCACAGGTCGAAGCCGGGACCGTGCTCGGGGTGCTCGACGCCGACGAACGCCACGTCGTTGATCTCGTGCGCCACGTCGAGCTGGGGCGAACCGGAGATCGCCGACTTGAACTTGCGCGGCAGGTTGGAGAAGTCCGGGTTGCCGATGAAGCGGCGGTAGATCTCCTCGATCGCGGGCGTGCCGTCGATGATCTCGTCCACCGCGATCCCGGCGACCGGCGAGCCGAGGATGACGCGCGGGGTGTCGCCGCAGGCCTCGGTCGTGGACAGCCCGACGGCCTCCAGCCGCCGCCAGATCTCCGGTACGTCCTCGATGCGGATCCAGTGGTACTGGACGTTCTGCCGGTCGGTGAGGTCGGCGGTGCCGCGCGCGAACTCCTGCGAGATCTCGCCGATGACGCGGAGCTGCTCCGTCGTCAGCCGCCCGCCGTCGATCCGCACCCGCAGCATGAAGAACTCGTCGTCCAGCTCCTCCGGCTCCAGGATCGCGGTCTTGCCGCCGTCGATCCCGGGCTTGCGCTGCGTGTAGAGCCCCCACCAACGCATGCGGCCGCGCAGGTCGTTGGGGTCGATGGAGTCGAAACCGCGCCGGGAGTAGATCGTCTCAATACGTGTCCGTACGTTGAGACCGTCGTCGTCCTTCTTGAACTGCTCGTTGCCGTTGAGGGGCGTGTGGTGCCCAACGGCCCACTGGCCTTCGCCACGGTGGCGTCCGGCCTTGCGGCGGGCGGTGACGGCGGCACCCGCTGCGGGCTTCTCTGGGGTGGCAGACATGGCGGTACGTCCTTCGGGCAAGCGGGGGCTGCGTGGCATTGACGGGCGGGCAGGCGGCTCTGACCTGCACACTCGCGCAGAAAGGGCACGGGCGCGCAACGGTGCGGGGCGCGGGGAGCGAAGAGCTCGGAAAAGAAGGGGAGGGCGCGGCAGTGCTGAGCTGTCAGCAGGCCGGACAGATGGCGCTGGACATGCGGCCGAGGTCGACGTGACGCCGACTGATCAAGGCAACTCCAGCTGCAGACATGAGGGAAGCGTGGCACGGGGATCTCGGGCCAGTCCACCACTATCCACCATGTGGACCACATCGTCCCATTAGGTGGGACGGTGTGGTCCGGGTCACGCTGTGCGGGGCGCGGCGCGGGCGTCGGTCAGGCGGGGTGGGCGCCCGGCCACGGGCCCGGGTTCGCCACCTCCGGCTCCTGCTCGACCTTCGTGTCGAACAGCCGGAACCCGCGCCGCTCGTAGTTCGCCATGGCGTGCGGCCCGTCCTTGGAGCAGGTGTGCAGCCACACCCGCTTCGTGGCGTCCCGGCCCGGGTGCCGCTCGGCGAGGTCCCAGGCGCGCTGGACCCCGTAGGACAGGAGGTGACCGCCGATTCCCCGGCCGCGGAAGGCGGGGATCAGCCCGAAGTAGACGATCTCGACCACGCCGGCGTCCTGGGCGTGCAGCTCGACGTAGCCGGCCGGGGTGCCGTGGTCGTACGCGACCCACGTCTCGACCCCGGGCCGGTCCACGGCCCGCCGCCACTGCTCGTACGACCACGGCAGGCGGTCCGTCCAGCGGATGTCGCCGCCGACGGCGGTGTAGAGGAAGCGGCTGAACTCGGGCGAGGGGACCTCGGCCCGGACGATCCGCAGGCCGCCGCCGGGCGGGGCCGGGACCGGGTTCAGATCGTCCGGGGAGGTCTGTTCGAGGGACCAGGTGGTCACGGTCAGGGTGCTCATGGGAGCCAGGGAACCACGCACTCCGCAGCCGCCGACGCACGGGCCCGCCCCCACGCGAGCCCGCGCCCATCCCCCCGCGCGCCTACACCTGCGGCCGCGCCCGCTCCACCACCGCCCCCAGGTCCAGGCTGTTCGGCAGCGTGCCGAACGCGGAGCCCCAGTCGCCGCCGAGCCGCGAGGCGCAGAACGCGTCCGCGACCTCCGAGGGGGCCCAGCGCACCAGCAGCGAACCCTGGAGCACCAGGGCCATCCGCTCCACGAGACGCCGTGCCCGCCCCTCGATCCCGTCCAGGTCGGCCAGCTCGGTCAGCAGGTTCTTGATCGCGCCGTCCAGGCGGTGATCGGCGCCGCGCGCCTGCCCGACCTCGGTGAGGAAGGCGTTCAGCGCCGACGGCTCCCGCTGGAGCGCCCGCAGCACGTCCAGCGCCTGAACGTTCCCCGACCCCTCCCAGAGGGAGTTCAGCGGCGACTCGCGCAGCAGGCGCGGCATCCCGGACTCCTCGACGTACCCGTTGCCGCCCAGGCACTCCAGGGCCTCCGCCGCGACCGGGGTGCAGCGCTTGGTCACCCAGTACTTCGCCGCCGGCACCGCGAGCCGCAGCAGCGCGCGGTCCTGCTCGGTGTCGCTGTCGTACGCCGCCGCCAGGCGCAGCGCGAGCGTGGTCGCCGCCTCCGACTCCAGGTGCAGGTCGGCCAGGACGTTGCGCATCAACGGCTTGTCGATCAGCTCGCCGCCGAAGGCCCGCCGGTGCGCGGCGTGATGCGCGGCCTGCGCCACCGCCTGCCGCATCAGCGCCGCCGAGCCGACCACGCAGTCCAGCCGGGTCGCCGCGACCATCCCGATGATGGTGCGCACCCCGCGCCCCTCCTCGCCGACCAGCCGTCCCCACGTCCCGTCGAACTCGACCTCGCTGGACGCGTTCGACCTGTTGCCGAGCTTGTCCTTCAGGCGCTGGATGCGGAAGGTGTTGCGGGTCCCGTCCACCAGCACCCGCGGTACGAGGAAGCAGCTCAGCCCGCCGGGCGCCTGCGCCAGCACCAGGAAGCCGTCGGACATCGGCGCGGAGCAGAACCACTTGTGCCCGGTGAGCGCGTACTCGCCGTCGACGTCCGTGGGCAGCGCCCGGGTCGTGTTGGCGCGTACGTCGCTGCCGCCCTGCTTCTCCGTCATGCCCATGCCGAAGAGGGCGCCGGGCTTCAGCGCCGCGGGCAGCAGTTCCTGTCCGTACACCGTGGAGGTGAGCCGGGGCTCCCACTCGGCTGCCAGCGCCGGGTCCGTCCGCAGCGCGGGCACGGCGGCGTGCGTCATCGACACCGGGCACCCGTGCCCGCCCTCCGCCTGCGTCCACACCAGGAACCCGGCGGCCCGCCGCACGTGCCCGTTCGGGCGACCCCAGGCGTTCGTCAGCCCGGACGAGACGGCGTGCCCCAGCAGCCGGTGCCAGGACGCGTGGAACTCGACCTCGTCGATCCGGTTCCCGTACCGGTCGTGGGTGTGCAGCTTCGGCGGATTCTCGTTCGCCAGCGCTCCCCACTCCTGCACCTGCGCCGATCCGGTGGCCTGTCCGAGCGCGTGCAGTTCCTCCCGCACACCGTCCAGGAGAGCGGGTTCGACATGCCGTTCGACCGCCTCCGTGAGGGCGTGGTCCGCGCCGTAGACGTCGTACCCCACCAGGGGCGGGGCCTGATTGGTGACTGTGTGGGTGGTGGCTGCCATGCGGATACGGTAAGGAGGTGCAGCCAGCAAAAGAAACACCCGGACGGCCGCGGAAACACCGCAAGGAGAACCGGCTCCACCGTGCCCGGGCCCTCTACCGGAACGTGTCGAAGCGGAAGCTGGCCTGGCTGCTCCTGAAGGACACCGTCAACTCCTGCGTCGAGTACCGCATCCTCGGCCTCGCCGCCGAAGCCGCCTTCTTCACCCTGCTCTCGCTGCCGCCGCTCCTGCTGGGCCTGATCGGCCTGCTCGGCTACATCGACGACTGGACGGCCACGGAGACCGTCCAGTCCATCCAGCGGAACATCCTGAACGCCTCGCAGGCGGTGCTGTCGGACCGCGGCGTGAACGAGTTCGCCCGCCCCCTGCTGGAGGACGTGACCCGGGAGGGCCGCCCGGACGTCATCTCGATCGGCTTCGCGATCGCGCTGTGGTCGGGCTCGCGGGCCGTCAACGTCTTCATCGACACCATCACGGTCATGTACGGGCTGGACGGGCACCGGGGGATCGTGAAGACCCGGCTGCTGGCGTTCCTGCTGTACATCGTGGCCCTGCTGATCGGGGCGGTGGTGCTGCCCTTGATGGTGGTCGGCCCCGACCGGGTGGTGGAGCTGGTGCCGTTCGGCACGGAGGTCATCTCCGTCCTGTACTGGCCGCTGGTGACCGTGCTGTCGGTGGTCTTCCTGACGACCCTGTACCACGTGTCCGTTCCCGTGCGCTCGCCCTGGGTGGAGGACGTGCCCGGGTCGCTGATAGCGCTGGGGATGTGGGTGCTGGGCAGCTTCCTGCTGCGGATCTACGTGACGAGCACCGTCGAGGGCGGCACGATCTACGGCTCGCTGGCCGCGCCCATCGCCGTGCTGCTCTGGATCGGGGTGTCCGCCTTCGCCGTCCTGGTCGGGGCCGCCGTGAACGCGGCCATCGACCGGGTCTGGCCCTCGGTCGCCACGGCTGCCGCCCGCGCCGACAACGACCGGCTGCGGACCGCGCAGGCCGCCGCGGTGATAGCGCGGGCGCGGGCGGCGGAGCTGGAGGCGCAGGCGGGCTGGACCGGCGACGAGGACGAGGACGTGTACGGGGACGACGGCGAGGGCCAGTGGACGGGGGCCAACCCGGACATGCCCTCGGAGTTCCCGGAACGCTGGTCGCGCTTCCTGCCGCCGGACGACCTGAAGGCGCGGCTGCACGCGCAGCGGGAGCGGGCGGCGGAGAAGGAGCGGGGTCGGTAGCGCCCGGAGAGACCGGGGCGGCCCCGCTCCGGGCCGGGCGCGCCGGGAGGCGTGGCACCTCACGGAGCGGCGGCTCCGGGCGCGCCGGGCGGCGACGCGGGGCCGGGGACCGTGCCCGGGGCGCGGGCCGCGGTCGTGGCGGGGGGCGTGGCCGCGGGGGCGGCCGTGGCAGGCGCCGCGGCTTCCGGCGGCGCCACCTTCGAGCCCCATGCCAGCTTGACCGTGATGTGACCCTCCATCGAGCTCTTCGCGATCACCGCCCCCGCCTCGCCCGTCAGCTTCACGCCGAACTCCAGCTCCACGCCGTCCGGGCTGAGCGCGCCGTCCCGGAACGTCCGCAGCGCGGACTCGGCGGCCGCGCGGATGCCCTCCAGCGCGCCGTCGAAGCTGCGCCCCGCGTCCAGCAGGTTGTCCCGCCGCGAGACCAGCGTGGCCCCGCGCGGAGCATGGTCGATCTCGACGACCACGTGCCCGCCGTCCGCCGTCTCGAACTGCATCAGCTCACTCACAACAGCCCCCGCCACCACGTCAGTCGTGTTCCGCCAGTGGCCGCACATTGTCCCCGAGGGCGGGTACGAGTGCCAGCGGGCCGGCGCACCGGCCGACGGGGCACAGGGGTGCGACGTAGCCTGGGGGCATGCCCGGCATTTATCGGGAACGCCCGTCCCGGCTGGACGGCGCGGTCCTCTGGCGACGCGAAGCCGACCCCGCCCCCGCCTCCGGCCTCGCACCCGGCGCGGCGGCGTACCCGGTGCTGCCCGATGGCTGCATGGACCTGATCCTCATCGACGGACGCCTGATCGTCGCGGGCCCCGACACCCGCGCCCACGCCGCGTCCGACAGCCCCGGCGGCCGCTACACCGGAATCCGCTTCGCGCCGGGCACCGGGGCCGCCTTCCTCGGCGTACCCGCGCACACCCTGCGGGACCGGCGGGTGCCGCTCGACGCGGTGTGGGCGCGGGGCGACGCACGGCAGGCGGGCGACCGGATCGCCGGCGCGGCCGATCCGGCGGGGGCGCTGGAGGAGTTCGCGCTGCGGCGGGCCGCCGGCGCCGGACCCCCGGACCCGGTGATGCGGGCCGTCGCGGCCGCACTGGAGGCCGGGGCCACGGTCGGCGCGGCCGCCGAGGCCGTCGGTCTCGGGACCCGGCAACTGCACCGCCGCTCCCTCGACGCCTTCGGGTACGGGCCCAAGACCCTCGCCCGGGTGCTGCGGCTGCGGCGTGCGCTCGGCCTCGTACGGGAGGGAACGCCGTTCGCGGAGGCGGCGCACCGCTCGGGCTGTGCGGACCAGGCCCATCTGGCGCGCGAGACCCGGGAGCTGGCGGGCATGACGCTGCGCGCCTACGCGGCGCTGGCGGCGCGTCAGGCGAGGTCGTCGGCGAAGAGCGAGACCCCGAGCCCGTCCGGGTCGAGCACCACGGCGTAGCGCTGGCCCCACTCCGCGTTCCACGGCTTCCTGCTGCCCGGGTGTCCGGCGGCCGTCAGGGCCTCGTACGTGGCGTCCACGTCGGCGGCGTCGTCGCAGCGGAAGGCGAGGCCGGTCCGGTCACCGCCCGTCGGCCTCTGCCAGGCGGGGTCGACGGAGCGCATCACGTCCTCGGTGTCCCACAGGAGGCGCAGCCCGCCGGGCAGCGGGGCCTCCACGTGCGGCAGGGACTCGGCGCCGTCGGGCACCGGGACGCCGAGGCGGCGGTAGAAGGCGAGGGAGGCGGCGAGATCGGCGGTGACCAGGCTGATGCAGTCGAAGCGAGGAGTCATGCGCGGAACGTATCCCGGGCGGCCCGCGCGGATCTTGAAGAAATCGGACGTGGAACTCCCGTTCCGCCGCGGGTGCGGCGTCCGGGCCGGTCCCGGGCCAGGCCAGGACACCGGCCGGCTGGACCGCGTCGCCCGTGGCGGCCCGGCGCCGGTGTCCCGTGACCGTCCGCTCCAGTACGTGGACGCCCGGGACGCGGCGGTGTGGACGCCGGACGCGGCCGACGTGGACGCCACCTACGAGGCCCTGACGGCCGCCGGGTGCGGACCACTACGCCCCGCACGGGACCGCTGCCACCGGACGCCCGCCGCGGGGCCGCGGTGCCGTCTCGGTCCGGACATCGAGGCGAAGGCGTCCGCGGTGGAGGGGAGTTGACGGGCGGTGGGGAGCCGCGCGTCACTCCGTCCAGTTCTCCGTGGCGATGAGCAGGTCCACCCGGTGCGGCTGGAAGCCGACGAGCTCACGGCACCTGGCGGTCATCGCCCGGTGCCGCGCCGTCCAGGGGGGCCGTGCCCCGTACGCGTCGAAGAACCCCTCCAACGCGGCCACCCACCGCGGGTGGTGGGTGCGGACGATCCACTCGCACCAGGCCAGGTCCTCCACCGGGTCGCCCGCGTGCGCCCACTCCCAGTCGAGCAGGCCGGTGAGGTGGGAGCCGTCGTCGGTCAGCAGCATGTTGTTCGGCCCGAAGTCGCCGTGCACCAGCACCGACCCGGGCCGCGCCCGGGGGAACACCTCCACGGCGTCCACCGAGTGCACCGCCCGCAACGCGGCCCCGCAGGTGCGCAGTACGGCGTCCCCCCAGCCCGCGTCGATCAGGTCCTGGCCGTGCACGCCCTCCAGGAAGGTCATGCTGAGGCTCTCCCCGGTGCAGCCGATCAACTGGGGCACCGGCAGGACCGCCCCGAGCGTCTCCAGGCCGCACAGGGCGGCGGCCTCCCGCTCCATCCGGCGCTGGGCGTCCCTGCCCTTGTACGTCTTGGTGACGACTCCCGCGTGATGGGTGGTGTGGTTGGTGTATCCGTGCGGCAACAGTTCCATGGAGCCAGCTTTGCTCATCCGGGAGGGTGCACGGGCGGTTGTGGCGGTACCGGGCGGCGGGTTGACGCCGGGCCGGGGCGAGGGGCGGCCTCGCCCCGGCCGCGCGCCTGCCGGCGCCGAGGGGTGCGGCCGGTGGCGGTCAGCGGCGGCGGGCCAGGACCGTCGAGTCCGTGCGGATGGCCTCCTCGCCGTCCGGGGTGAGCTGCACGCGGTCGTGTTCCGCGCAGATCAGGATCTCCCAGGCGTCCTCGTCCAGGCGCAGCGACTCCACCACCTCATGCGGGGACGGCAGGTGCACCTCCGGGTGCGGGTTCGGCTGCCAGGAGGGCCAGCCGGAGTGGCCTTCGACGAGGAGGTGGCCGCCGGGGGCCACCGCCCGCGCCGCCCGGCGGAGGATCTCCTCGCGGGGCAGTTCCGTCGGGGAGTGCAGGAACTGGCTGGAGACCAGGTCGAATTCGCCTTCGGGGAAGGTCTTGCCGAGTTCGTGGCGCTGCCATTCGACGCGGTCGGCGACGCCCGCCTCCGCCGCGTGCCGGGCGGCCCGGTCCAGGGCCACCCGGGAGATGTCCGTCGCCGTGACCCGCCAGCCCCGCCGGGCCAGCCACACCGCGTCCGCGCCCTCGCCGCAGCCCAGGTCCAGGGCCCGCCCGGGGGTCAGCCCGGCGACCTCCCGGACCAGGACCACGTTCGCCTCGCCGCTCCAGACACGGTCGCTCTCCGCGTAACGGCCGTCCCAGAATTCCGTGGAGTCCGTGCGCGTCGGGTCCTGGGTGTTGTCGGGGGTCGTCATCGGGTGCCTCCGCGAAGTGAAGTGGGGTCGCTGTCTGCGTGCCCACAGCCTCCGCCCGCCTCCGCCGCTGCGGCAAAGGTTCTTGCCGGAACGGCAAACCCCGGTCGGGGCGGCCCGCCCGAACAGGGCCGACGGGGAGGTCTGTTCCGGTCTGCGGTGGTTCTGACCGCTTTGCTCACCCGGGGTTTTTCGGCCGCGCGGCGGCCAGGGGTGGCGGGTACGACGGTGGCACCCCCGTGTCGGGTGATCGTAAGGTGAGGCTAGCCTAAGTTTCACTGGGTCGAGTATTGTCGATCTTCATCATGCATTAGGTTAGGCTCACCTAACAAAACCCCGGAAGGATTCTGCATGCCTGAGCACATACCGTCGCAATCGCCGTCCGCCCCGGGTGAGTTCGCGGGCCACGGCGAATTCGCCGGCCGTGTCGCGCTCGTCACCGGCGCGGGACAGGGCATCGGTGAAGCGGTGGTGCGGGCCCTGGCGGCGCGGGGTGCGACAGTCGCCGCCACCGACCGCGCGGCGGCGGGCGTCGAGGCCCTGGCCGCGGAGCTGGCCGGTGCGGGCGGCCCGGGGAGGGTGGTGGCGTACCGGCTCGACGTCACCGACGCGGCAGCCGTGGACGCGGTCGTCGCCCGGACCGAGGACGAACTCGGGCCGCTGGACCTGCTGGTGAACGTCGCCGGAATCCTGCGCACCGCGCCCGCCACCGAACTCACCGACCAGGACTGGGCCGACACCTTCGCCGTGAACACCACCGGCGTCTTCCACACCTCGCGCGCCGCCGCCGCCCGCATGGCGGAGCGCCGCAAGGGGTGCGTCGTCACCGTCGCCTCCAACGCCGCCGGGATACCGCGCACCGGCATGGCCGCGTACGCCGCCTCCAAGGCCGCGGCCGCCATGTTCACCAAGTGCCTGGGCCTGGAGGTCGCCCGCAGCGGGGTGCGCTGCAACGTCGTCGCGCCCGGCTCCACCGACACGCCCATGCTGCGCGGCATGGGGGAGGGGCGGCCCGACGCCGAACGCGCCCTGATCGACGGCGACCTCGCCTCGTACAAGAACGGCATACCGCTCGGGCGGATCGCCCAGCCCGAGGACATCGCCGACGCGGTGCTCTTCCTGGCGTCCGACCGGGCGCGGCACATCACCATGCAGGACATCTACGTCGACGGCGGCGCGACCCTGCGCTGACCGGCCCGCCCGCTCCCTCCCTCTTCCTGGTTCTTCCTGGTTGCGCCCTTCTCTCGCTCCCGCCCCCACATCCTCACGAGCATTGGAGAACCCGTGGACACCGTGTCGACGGCCCCCGAAATCGCCTCCGCCACCGCTGCGGTTCCCGCCCCGCGCCCCGGCCGCCCCGCCGGGACGGCACTCCCCGCCGCCGGTGCGGCACACCCCGCCGTCGGTGCGGCCACCGCGCTGCTGGACGCATACACCCCCGGCGCGCGCTTCCTCGCCACTCCCACCAGGACCCTGCTGTCCGACGGTCCCGCGCGTGAAGTCCCGCACGGGGAAGCGCCGTTGAGCGAGCGGGTCGCGGAGACCCTGGCGGCCGCCCGGCGCGACGGGCAGCCCCGGCCGGTCGTCATCGGCGCGGTGCCGTTCGACCAGAGCGCGCCCGCCGCCCTCGCGGTGCCGGAGTTCGTCCAGGACGGGCCGCCGCTCGCCAACGACCCGCTGATAGCCCTCCCGGCCGACCTGCCCACCGCCGCGACGTGGCAGGTGCGGCCGGTGCCGGAGCCCGAGGTGTACGGGGCCGGGGTCGCAGCCGTCGTGGAACGGATGTGGCGGGGCGAGTTCAGCAAGGTGGTGCTGGCGCGCACGCTGGAGCTGACCGCGGACGCGCCGCTGGACCTGCCGGTGATGCTCCAGCGGCTGGCGCGGCGGGACCCCTCGGGGTACACCTTCGCGCTGCCGACCGGCGTCGAGGCCGACGGGGCCGTCCGTACGGGTGAGGGGCGCACGCTCCTGGGGGCCAGCCCCGAACTGCTGGTCTCGCGGCGCGGGAACAAGGTCGTCGCCAACCCGCTCGCCGGGTCCACCCCGCGCAGCGAGGACCTCGCGGAGGACGTGCGCAGGGCGGCGGCGCTGCTCGCCTCCGCGAAGGACCTGCACGAGCACGCGGTGGTCGTCGACGCGGTGCACGGGGCGCTGGCTCCGTACTGCACGTCGCTCGACGTGCCGGCCAAGCCGACGCTGATCCGTACCGCCACGATGTGGCACCTGTCGACGACGGTCACCGGCACCCTTCCCGAGGAGGGCGCGGCCTCCGCGCTGGAGCTGGCCTCGGCGCTGCACCCGACGCCGGCCGTGTGCGGCACCCCGACGCTGACGGCACGTCAGGTCATCGCGGAGACGGAGCCGTTCGACCGGGGGTTCTTCACCGGGATGATCGGCTGGGGCGACGCGGACGGGGACGGCGAGTGGGTCGTGACCATCCGGTGCGCCGAGGCCGAGGAGCGCATGCTGCGGCTGTACGCGGGCGCGGGCGTCGTCGCGGCGTCCGAGCCGGAGGCGGAGACGGCGGAGACGGGGGCCAAGTTCCGGACCTTCCTGCACGCGGTGGGGGCGGACGAGGGCTCGCGCGGCTGAGCCCCGGCGTTCCGGTGCGCCCGCGCGCGGGCGGTCGGGCGTGCTCCCGGGCTTCGGTTCCGTCCGCACCCGTGGACCCGCCCGCACCTCCTGCGGGGTGCGGGCGACGGGGCCTCCGGGAGGGCCCCGCGGTGACCCGTCGTGGCGGCGACGGGTGACCGGCGCCGCCCCGGCACGCGCTGCGGCCGTGCCGTGGCGGCGCCGGCGCGCGCACCGGGGTGGTCGCCGCACGGGCGGCGCGGTGTGGGTGCCGGACCCGCTGGGCGATTGGCCCTACCTTGGCCGTTATGACCAAGAATGGACAGGAATCGCACATTTCCCGGTTCGACGCGGTGCAGGCCCTCGCGCACAGCACCCCGGAGAACCGGGAGGACCTGATCGAAGCCGCCTGGCGCGCCGGAGTCCGCAACGCGACCCAGCTGGGATCGCACGCGCAGCTCTCGCGCGACGCCGTGTACGAGGTCCTCGCGGCACGCGGCATCGACTGGAACGACTGGGAGGCCGCCCCCGTCCCGCGCCCGGACGCGCTCACCGCCGAAGCCGCCGACAAGGCGGCCCGTACGACACACGAGCTGACCGAACCCTTCGTCGAGGACACCGCCGACCCCGGACCGCTCAGCACGGTCGCCCACCAGTTGTCCGGGGCCTACCGCAGCATCGCGGCCCTCCTGCTCGACGACCTGCCGGCCGAGGCCCGGCTGGAGACCGGGGAGGAGCTCTCCGACTTCCTCCAGATCGCGCTGCACCACTCGCACGTGTACCGCGCCTCGCGCAACACGGCCCACGAGCTGACCCAGCAGATCAAGCGGGCCGACTCCGAGATCACCTTCCTGCGGCCGATCGCCACGGCCGCCACCGTCACCCTCGCCCTCCCCACGGGGCGGTCCGTTGACGTACGGATGGAGATCGGGGAGGGCGACAAGAGGATCACGGTGACGTCGAGCGACCCGGCGCTGGACCCGGTGATCGAAGCCGCCGAACTGCTCGAACTGCACACCGCGCTGGACATGATGGCCCAGGTCTTCACCGGCCATCACTGAAGGGCCCGCCGTCGGCAGACCAGCGCGGCCAGTGCCTGGAACACCGCCGCGGCCAGCAGCGCCGCCGGGACGGACCGTGCGGCCACCGGCCCGGCGAGCGCCGCGCCCAGCGCGAACCCGGTGATCTTCAGACTGGCCCCGGTCGTGAACACCTGGCCGCGCAGCCCTTCGGGGGCCTCCCGGTGACGTATCGCGAAGAGTGCGGTGAGCTGCGGCCCCGTCGCGCAGCCCACCAGTACGGCGGCGGCGACGAGGAGCCCCGGGTGCCGCGTCGCGGCGAGGAGCATCGCGACCGCGAGCAGGGCCGCGCTCGGCCCGAGCACGGCGTCCGGCCGCGGCGGGAGCGGGCGGCGGGCCAGTGACGCGTTGGCGGCGAGCGCGGCGCCGGCGGACAGCGAGAGCAGCAGGGCGCCCCGGTGCGCTCCGCCCAGCGCCGACGCCCCGAGCAGCGGTGTCACCGCGACGAACACGCCCTCGCCCGCGCAGGACAGCACGGAGGCGGCCGTCGCCCGGGCGAGCGGACGGCGGCGCAGCAGGACGCGGAATCCGGCGGCGAGGCCCGCCGCCACGGACGTACCGGTCCTCGTGCGGTCCGGGGAGGCGGGGAAGCGCCATGCCACCGGGAGCGCCGCGGCGACGAGCGCCGCCGCCACGACGACGGAGGCCTCCGCCCCGGCGGCCGCCGTGACTCCCGCGGCCAGGACGGGACCCGCCAGCGCGGCCGCGTCGAAGGTCATCGCGTCCAGCGCGCCGGCCCGGGGAAGCCCGGACCGCCGGACGGCGTCGGGCAGCCGGGAGGACCAGCCGCCGGACAGCGCCGGGCCGAGGAGCCCGGCCCCGGCGGCCAGCAGGAGCGGAACCGGGGCGGGGGTGCGGCCCAGCGTCAGCAGGACGGCCGCCAACCCCGCGGCGTACAGCGCGAGCGATCCGGCGAGCAGCCGTCCCGGCCGGCGGGCCCGGTCGAGCAGGGCCCCGAACAGCGGTCCGCCCAGCGCCGCCGCGACCGTCAGCGCCGCCAGCAGGGACGCGGCGGTGGACGACGAACCGGTGACGGCGAGGGCGAGCAGCAGGAGGGCGGGGCCTGACATCTCGTCACCGGTGCGGGCGAGGACGGCCCCGGCCGCATAGAACTCCAGGGAGCAACGCTTCGGCATGGCGGGCACGTTACGTCGGTAACGCAAAGACGCACCAGTAGCGTTACATTCGACGGATGCTGACGATGCGCACCGCCCGGCGGACCGTGGCCCTGATCAATGTCCTGAGCGAACGGGGGCAGGACGCCGCCGCGGTGGACGCGGTCGCGGAAGTCCTCCTGGAGTACGGGGAGACGGAGCCGCTCGGCCTCGACGAAGGAGACCTCGCCGGCCTCCGCGCGGCGGCCCTGTCCCTGCGGGAGGTGTTCGCCGCCACCGACGCAGACACCGCGGCCGCCACCCTCAACGGGCTGCTGGGCGAGGTCCGGGGCCGGCTGCGGCTCACCTCGCACGACGGCGGCACCGGATGGCATCCGCACCTGGACAGCGACGACGAAGCACCCTGGGGCGAATGGTTCCTGGCCTCCTCCGTGCTCGCCCTGACCGTGCTCCTGTGGGACCGGCAGGCGCCCCCGGGCGGACTCTGCGCCTCCCCGCGCTGCCCGCACGTCTACCTCGCCCACGGCAGCGGCCCGGAGCGCCGCTACTGCTCCCGCCGCTGCGCCACCCGCGAACGCGTCGCCGCCCACCGCCGGGGGCAGCCGCCCGCCGGGCGGCCGTGACGGAACCCGGGAGAAAACCTGTGGCGCGCCGCCGGAGGGTGCGGTTATGGTTCAGCCTGTTCCTCCGGTGGTGCTCAAGCGCTGCCGGTCAGCCGGTCGCAACAAGGCAGGAGGTGGGCCCGATGGCTGCCGTCGTCGTCATGGGTGCCGCGCGCACCCGGAAGCCCGTTCTCCCCACCACCTCCGTGGCCACCGGCTGAATTGCTTCACCTTCCGCGTCCGTGAACGCGGTGCCGGGGCCGTCCCTGAAGGGTCCCACCTTGTCTTCTGCTGCTTTCCCGCAGTCTGCTTCCGCTTCCCCGCTCCACGCTTCCGCGTCCTCGCACCCGCTCTCGCCGTACGGCTGGGACGCGCGGTGGGAGGCCGAGTTCGCCCCGTACGCCGAGCAGGGCCTGCTGCCCGGCCGTGTCGTGCGGGTCGACCGGGGGCAGGCCGATGTCGTCACCGCCGGCGGACTCGTCCGCGCCGACACCGCGCTCGTCACTCCGCACGACCCGCTGCGCGTGGTGTGCACCGGCGACTGGGCCGCCGTCGAGCCCGCCGGTGATCCGCAACTGATCCGTGCGCTGCTGCCGCGCCGCACCGCGTTCGTACGGTCCACCTCCTCCCAGCGGTCCGAGGGGCAGATCCTCGCCGCCAACGTCGACCACGCGGTCATCGCGGTCTCGCTCGCCGTCGAGCTGGACCTCGGGCGCATCGAACGCTTCCTCGCCCTGGCCTGGGAGTCGGGCGCGCAGCCGCTGGTCGTCCTCACCAAGAGCGACCTCGTCCCGGACGCCACCGGGCGCTCCTACCTGGTCGAGGACGTGGAGACCACCGCGCCCGGCGTCCAGGTGCTGGCCGTCAGCTCCGCCACCGGGGAGGGCCTGGACGTCCTCGGGGCGATCGTCGCCGGCGGCACCAGCGTGCTGCTCGGCGTGTCCGGCGCGGGCAAGTCCACGCTGGCCAACACCCTGCTGGGCAAAGACGTGATGGAGGTGCGGGCCGCCCGTGACGTCGACGGCAAGGGGCGGCACACCACCACCACCCGCAACCTGCTCGCACTGCCCGGCGGGGGAGTCCTCATCGACACCCCCGGGCTGCGCGGGGTCGGGCTGTGGGACTCCGAGGCCGGGGTCGGCCAGGTGTTCTCCGAGATCGGCGAACTGGCCGAGGAGTGCCGCTTCCACGACTGCGGGCACGTCTCCGAGCCGGGCTGCGCCGTGCTCGCCGCCATCGAGGACGGCTCGCTGCCCGAGCGCCGGCTGGAGAGCTGGCGCAAGCTGATGCGCGAGAACCGGCGCATCGTCGCCAAGACCGACGCCCGGCTGCGCCAGGAGATGCTGAAGAACTGGAAGCAGATGGGAGCCGAGGGCCGCACCAACGGCGCCCTCAAGCGCGGGCAGCGCATCCGGTAGCGCCCGCCCCGGGGGTTCTTCCGGCCGTACGACGCGACCGCCCCGCCCTCCCCGGCTCCCCGGACTCGATGTCCGAATCCCGCGAGCCCGGGGGGCCGGGGCGGCGCACACTGGGGGCATGAACGCCGCCGACGACACCCGCTACGAGGCCGTGAGCAGCCGGGACGCCCGTTTCGACGGGGTGTTCTTCTTCGCGGTGACCAGCACCGGCATCTACTGCCGCCCGAGCTGTCCGGCGGTCACCCCCAAGCGGGCCAACGTGCGCTTCTTCCCCACGGCGGCCGCCGCCCAGGGCCACGGCTTCCGGGCGTGCCGCCGCTGCCGCCCGGACGCGGTGCCGGGGTCGGCGGAGTGGAACGTCCGCGCGGACGCCGTCGGCCGGGCGATGCGGCTGATCGCCGACGGAGTGGTCGACCGGGAAGGCGTCCCGGGCCTCGCCGCCCGGCTGGGCTACAGCTCCCGGCAGGTCCAGCGCCAGCTCACGGCGGAACTGGGGGCGGGGCCGATCGCCCTGGCCCGCGCGCAGCGGGCGCACACCGCGCGCGTCCTCCTTCAGACGACCCGGCTCCCGGTCACCGACATCGCCTTCGCCTCGGGTTACGGGAGCGTGCGCCAGTTCAACGACACGGTGCGCGGGATCTACGCCCGTACGCCCACCCAACTGCGCGCCGAACGCGGCACCCGGCTCGCCTGCCCCGCCCCCGACGGCACGGCTCCCGGCCACCCCCTCGTCGCCGGTGTCCCCCTCCGGCTCGCCTACCGGGGCCCCTGTGCCGCCCGCGAGACCTTCGACCTCCTCGCGGCGGAGGCCGTGCCCCGGATCGAGGAGGTACTCGGCGAGCCGGGCACGCGCACCTACCGGCGCACCCTGCGGCTGCCGCACGGCACCGGGGTCGTCTCCGTGGACGAGGCTCCGCGCCCCGGCTGGCTCGACGCCCGGGTCAGCCTCTCCGACCTGCGCGACCTCACCACCGCCGTGCAGCGCCTGCGCCGTCTGTTCGACCTGGACGCCGACCCGTACGCCGTCGACGAACGGCTCGGGGCGGACCCGAGGCTCACCGCGCTCGTGGAGGCGCGGCCGGGGCTCCGTTCGCCCGGCGCCGCCGACCCCGACGAGTGCGCGCTGCGCCTGCGGGTCGGCCGGGAGCGGGCCGCCGCGCTGGTCGAGGCGCACGGGGAGGCCCACCCCCACCCGTGCGGCACCCTCGACCGGCTCTTCCCGACGCCGGACGCCCTGACCGGCGAGCCGGACGCCGGTCCGCTGGCCGCGGCGCTCGCGGCCGGGACCGTACGACTCGACCCGGGAGCCGACCGGGAGGCGGCGGCACGGGCGCTGGCCGGTGTGCCGGGCCTGGCGGCACGGACGGCGGCCCGCATCCGGATGCGGGCCCTGGGCGACCCGGACGTCGCGCTCCCGGACCTGCCGGACGAGGAGAGCTGGCGGCCCTGGCGCTCCTACGCCGCCCAGCACCTCGCCCTGGGCACCCGTGTCCCGGGCGCCGCCCGTCTCACCCCCACGCCGCCCGTACCAGTGCGGTGACCACCACCGCCCCCACCAGCGCCAACGCCAACGGCACCCGGCACAGCCGCAGCCCGATGACGGCGGCGAGGCCGGCGAGCACCGCCGGATCGAGGTCCGACCAGCCGGGGCCCGCGATCTCCACGAGCACGAAGGCGGCCAGCAGGACGGGCGCGAGCAGGGCGATCACCGTGCGCGCCCGGTCGGGCAGTTCGCGGCCCGCGAGGACGGCGGGGCCCGCCGCCTTGCAGGCGAAGCTGACGAGGGCGACCGCCCCGACGGCGGTCCACAGGACGGCGGGGTTCATGCCCGGGCCCCCTTCCGGCGCCACAGGCCCGTCAGCGCCGCCAGCCCCGAGCCGATCAGGGCGAGCCCGGTGGGCAGGAAGGCGATGAGCATGGCGGCGAGCAGCGCGCCCGCGAGCGCCGGCAGGCGGTTGGCGCGGTCCTTGCGCAGCTCGTCCAGGAGGAGCGCGGCGAACAGCGCGGGGGTCAGGACGTCCAGGCCCAGCGTGTGCTGGAGGCCTGCGTCGGGGGCGAGCACGACGCCCAGCGCGGTGCCCGCCACCCACGGCGGCCACTGCGCGAGCGTCGCCCCGAACAGCAGCGACCGGTCGAAGCGGCCACCGCCCAGGTGCGCCGCCGCCCACGAGGCGTCGACCACCGCCTGCCCCTCGAAGGCCCGCCGCAGCCGCCCGCCGCGCAGGTCGCCCGCGACGGCGACGCCCATCGGCAGGAACCTGGAGTTGATCATCGCGGCGGCCGCCACGGCCGAGCCCAGCCCGCCGGTGGAGAGCGTTGCCACCAGGGCGAACTGGGCCGAGCCCGAGAACACCACCGCCGAGCAGACGATCGGCACGACGACGCCCCAGCCCTGCGCCTGCGTCACCGCCCCGAAGCTCAGCGCGAGCAGGAAGGAGGCCGCGCCGAACCCCGCACCGATCCGCAGCCCGGCCCGGAAACGCGTGCGCGGCGCGGGGGCGCCGGAACCGGGGTCGGAGGGTGCGGGGCCCGAGGGGTCCCCGGGCGGCGGGTCCGGTTTCCGGGGCGTCGGGGCGGCCGGGGGCGTGGGTGAGGCGTCCGTGCGAGAGGAGTCGCTCATCCCGCCACTCTAACAAGCTAAACGCGTTGAGGGTGTTAGAACGCTATCCTGGGGACGTGACCCTCGACAGACCCGAGCCCCAGTTCATCGCCGGACACCCCGTCCTCGACCTCGTCAACACCGTCGCCTGGCGCACCGACGACGCCCGCCGCACGGAGCGCGTGACGGGCGCGCGGGAGTGGGCCCGGTGGGCGGCCGGCGCCGGAATCGACGCGCCGCCGGGCGGGGCCGACGGCCTCCCCGCGTTGCGGAACGCGCTCGGGGAGATCCTGGACGCCCTGGCCGACGGTGTCCGCCCGCTGCCGTCCGCCCCCTGGCAGGAGCTGAACCGGGCGATCGTGGGCGCGCGGCAACGGGCCCGCCTGCCGGCGGAGCTGCCGCTGCGCTGGCGGCCCGCCGGGCTCGCCGACGCCCTCGCCCTGTCGGCCGAGGAGCTGCTGTCGGGTCCGGACGCCGAGCGGATCGGCCGGTGCCAGGGGCCCGGCTGCGGCTGGTTCTACCTGGACCGCACCCGGGCGGGCAACCGCCGCTGGTGCAGTTCCGGCGACTGCGGCAACCGGGCCAGGGCGCGCCGCCACTACGCGCGGAACGCTCAGTCCTCGCCCAGGTAGGCCCTGCGGACGGACGCGTCGTGGAGCAGGTCTGAGCCCGTGCCGGAGAGGACGACCCTGCCGGTCTCCATCACGTGGCCCTGGTCGGCCAGCGCAAGCGCCGCCTGCGCGTTCTGTTCGACCAGCAGGATCGTCGTACCCGCGGACCTCAGCTCCCGGATCGTCTCCATGATCTTCCGCATCATGATCGGGGACAGGCCCATGGAGGGCTCGTCCAGCATCAGGAGCCTGGGGCGGGACATCAGCGCCCGCCCCATGGCCAGCATCTGCTGCTCGCCGCCCGACAGGGTGCCAGCCGCCTGCCCCCTCCGCTCGCCCAGGACCGGGAAGAGGTCGTACGCCCGCCGGACGTCCCGGGCGATGCCCGCCTTGTCGCCGCGCAGGAACGCCCCGAGCCGGAGGTTCTCCGTGATGGTCAGGCCCGGGAAGATGTGCCGGCCCTCGGGGGAGTGGGCCAGGCCGAGGGAGACGATGCGGTGGGCGGGGACGCCGGAGAGCGGCGTGCCGTCGAAGACGATGCGGCCGCCGGCCGGTCTCAGGAGGCCGGAGAGGGTGCGGAGGGTGGTGGTCTTGCCCGCGCCGTTGGCGCCGATCAGGGTCACCACCTGGCCCTCCTCCACCCAGAACGAGATCCCCTTCACGGCCTCGATGCTGCCGTACGAGACGCGGAGGTCCTCGACCTCCAGCAGCGCGGTCACGCGGCGGCCCCTTCCGTGGTGCCCAGGTAGGCGGCGACGACGCGTTCGTCGCCCCGTACGACGTCGGCCGTGCCCTCCACCAGCTTCTCGCCCCGCACCAGGCAGGCGACCCGGTCGCAGAGCTCGAAGACGAAGCGCATGTCGTGCTCGATGACCAGCACGGCGGTGCCCCGGTCGCGGATCGCGAACACCAGTTCCTCCGTCACGCGTGTCTCCCGGGGGTTCATCCCGGCGGTCGGCTCGTCGAGCAGCAGCAGACCCGGATCGCTCGCCAGCGCGCGGGCGATCTCCAGCTTGCGCTGCTCGCCGTAGGGGAGGTTGCGGGCGAGCTGGTCCGCCTTGGCGGCGAGGCCCGTGAACTCCAGGAGTTCCAGGGCGCGTTCGCGTGACTCCGCCTCCGCGCGCCGGAAGCCGGGGCCCCGCACCAGAGCCGACAGCAGGCCTTCCTTGGTGCGGGTGTGGCGGCCGACCAGGACGTTCTCCAGGACCGTCATGTGCGCGAAGAGGCGGATGTTCTGGAAGGTGCGGGCGATGCCCGCCTTCGTCACCAGGTGGGGCTTGGGCGGCAGGACCGTGCCCCGGTACCGGACGGTGCCCCCGGTCGGGACGTACAGCCCGGTCAGGCAGTTGAAGAAGGTGGTCTTGCCCGCCCCGTTCGGGCCGATCAGGCCCACGATCTCGCCGCCGCCGACCCTCAGGTCCACCCCGCGCACGGCGGTCAGCCCGCCGAAGCGCATGGTGACGCCGGTCGCGTCGAGTACGTACGCGTCACTCATGCCGTGGCTCCCGCCGCCTCGTGGTCCACGCGCCCCCGCCGGTCCGCGACCAGGCCGTCCGGCCGGAACCGCATCAGCAGGATCAGCGCGATGCCGAAGGCCATCAGTTGGTAGTCCTGCAGGAATTGCAGCTTCATCGGGATCAGGTAGAGGAGCGCCGCTCCGATCAGCGGCCCCGCCACCGTGCCCGTCCCGCCGAGGACCACCGCGGCCAGCAGGAAGGCCGAGTTGGGCGGCACCGCGCCGGCGAACTGGTACGGGTCGGGGACCACCGCGTACGACACGTGCGCCTGCACGGTGCCCGCGACGCCCGCCAGGGCCGCGCCCAGCGCGAAGGCGGTCAGCTTCAGCCGGAAGCTGTTGACGCCCATCGCGGTCGCCGCCGTCTCGTCCTCGCGGATCGCCACCCACGCCCGCCCGGTCCGTGACTCCCCGACCCGCTGGAAGACGAGCACCACCACGGCGGTGACCAGCAGCATCAGCAGGAAGTAGTTGGCGAAGCGGCCCAGTTCGACCCCGGCGACCACATGGGTCGCGCCGAAGTCGAAGCCGAGGAGGGACAGGTCGGGGATGTTGGGGATGCCGCCGGGGCCGCCCGTGATGTTCGGCCCGGAGACCCCGTCGAGGTTGTTCACGGCGATACGGAAGATCTCGCCGAAGCCCAGCGTCACGATCGCGAGGTAGTCGCCCCGCACCCGCAGCGTCGGCGCGCCGATGAGCAGACCGAACAGCATGGAGACGAGACCGCCCGCCAGCACCGCCGCCCAGAAGGGCAGACGGAGGCCGAGAGCGGAGGCGGACGCGCCCGACACCAGCGCCGCCGTATACGCGCCCACGCCCAGGAAGGCCACGTAACCGAGGTCGAGCAGCCCGGCCAGGCCCACGACCACGTTCAGGCCGAGCGCCACCGTCGCGAAGATCAGGATGTTCACGCCCACCGACATGTACGTCTCGTCGGAGCCCGTGAAGGGGAAGGCGACCGCGGCCACGAGCGCCGCCGCGGCGGCCGTCGTACGGTGCCGGGCCGTCAGCCCGGTCAGCCGGGCGAGCAGTCCCGCCCTCGCCAGACCGGCCGCCGCGAAACCCGCCGTGACCAGGAACCCGGCGAACAGCGCGCCCTCCGTCCCGATGCCGTACGTGAAGACCAGCAGCCCGGCGCCCGCGGCGGCCGAGATCAGCGACAGCTCGGCCCAGGCGGGAAGCCGTCGCGCCCTCGCGGGCTCCCGCGCGTCCGGCGGCAGCAGGAACGCCCCCGCCACCGGCACCGCCGAGGCCGCCGCCGCGAACCAGCCGCCCCCCACCACGTTCACCGCGCCGCCCAGCGTCCAGGCGATCGACGCCACCGCGAACCAGGTGACGGCCAGCGCGCCCAGCGCGTACCACCGCAGCGCGGCCGTCGCCCCGGCCGGCGCCGCCCACCGGAAGCCCCTCACCCCGTACCCGCCCAACGAGCCGAGCACCGTCAGCAGCCCGGACACCAGGGTGAGCACCTGCAGCCCGCCCGGCCACCCGTTCACCGTCAGGTCCCCGGGGAACTCCCGCGTCCACGTCCACGCCACGAAGGCGGAGGCGGCGGACAGCACACCGCCCGCCGCGGTGAGCGCCCGGGCCCGGCCCGCCCGCGCGGGCGGCGCGGCCGGCGGTGCGGTGGGGGCCGTCTCCGTCAGACCGGTCGTCGTGTCCGTCCCCCGCGCGCCCTTCCTCCCTGTCGCGGTCCCCATCCCCCTCACGCCCTGTCCGCGGTGAGCTTGCTGAACAGGCCCTGCGGCCGGATCAGCAGCACCACGATCAGCAGCGCGAACGCCCACACGTTCGCCCACGCCCCGCCGCCGAAGAGCTCCAGCCCCGGCAGGAACTTCACGTAACCGGAAGCCAGCGCCTCCGCCAGGCCCAGCGCCAGGCCGCCCAGCATCGCGCCCTGGATCGAGCCGATGCCGCCCAGCACGGCGGCCGTGAACGCCTTCAGCCCGGTGACGAAGCCCATCCGGAAGTCCACCTGCCCGTACCGCAGCCCGTGCGCCACCGCCGCCAGCGCGGCGAACGCCGCCCCGATGGCGAACGCGGTGACGATGATCCGGTCGGTGTTGATGCCCATCAGCCGGGAGGTGTCCGGGTCCTGCGCGGTGGCCTGCATGGCGCGCCCGGTGCGGGTGCCGCGGACGAACCACGTCAGCGCGAGCATCGACAGGACCGCGGCCGCCACCAGGAACACGTCCCCGGTCTGCACGGTGACCGGTCCCACCGCGAAGGGGCCGCCCGGCAGGTGCGGGAAGGTGCGGGCCTGCTTGGCGTCCGGATACCAGGCCCACACCATCTGCTGGACGGCGATGGACAGGCCGATCGCCGTGATCAGCGGGGCCAGCCGGGACGACCCGCGCAGCGGCCGGTAGGCGAGCCGCTCCGCGAGGACCGCCACCGACGTGGACACCAGCACGGCGGCCAACAGCATCACCGGCAGCGCCAGCCACGACGACACGCCGTCCGGCAGCACCAGGAACGCGGTGAGGGCGCCGAAGCCCCCGGTCATGAAGACCTCGCCGTGGGCGAAGTTGATGAGCTGGACGATGCCGTAGACCATCGTGTAGCCGATGGCGATCAGCCCGTACATCGAGCCGAGCAGCAGGCCGTTGGCCAGCGTTTGCGGCAGTTCGTGCACTGCGACGCCTCCGTGGAGTCCGTGGGAGAGGGGAACGAGGGGAACGAGCCGGCTACTTGGGGGTGAAGGTGCCGCTGGTGACCGGCGTCCACGCGCCGTCCTTCACCTGGTTGACCGTCAACTGCCGGTTGGTGGTGTCCCCGAACGCGTCGAAGGAGACCTTGCCCGTCACCCCGTCGAAGGAGACCTTCTGCACCGCCGCGGTGACCTTCGCGCGGGCGTCGGCCGGCAGCTTGCCGCCGTTCGCCGCGACGACCGCCTTCACGGCCTCGATCAGCGTGGTCGCCGAGTCGTGCGCGTAGCCGCCGTAGGCGCCGTAGGGGTCCTTGAACTCCGCCGCCTCGTACGCCGCGGCGAAGGCCCTGCCCGCCGCGCCGTCCTCCAGCGGCGCGCCGACCGTGGTGCAGTAGTCGCCCGTCGCGCCGCCGCCCGCCAGCTTGACGAAGTTGGCGTCCGAGATGCCGTCGCCGCCGACCAGCGGGATCTTCACGCCCGCCTTCTTCAACTGGCCCGTCAGGGGGCCCGCGTCCGGGTACTCGCCGCCGTAGTAGACGAACTGCGCGCCCGAGGTCCTGATCTTGTTGATCACCGAGGAGAAGTCCTTCTCGCCGGAGTTGATCTGGTCGGTCTCCACCACCTGCCCGCCGCGCTTCTCGAACTCCGCGGTGAAGGTGGCCGCCAGGCCCGCCCCGTACGCCTTCTTGTCGTCGACGACGAAGACCTTGGTGAGCTTCAGGGTGTCGTGCAGGTGCTGGGCGGCGAAGGGGCCCTGCACCGCGTCCGTGGTGGCGGTGCGGAAGTACGTCGTGAAGCGGCGTTCCTTGGCGCCCTTCGCCCAGTTGTCGCCCTGGGTGAGGCCGGGGCTGGTGGTCGCCGGGGAGACGACGGCCAGCTTCGCCTGCTCGAAGATCATCTGCATGGACTTGGCGACGCCCGAGTTCAGCGGGCCGACCACGCCGAGCACCTGCTTGTCGCCGGTGAGCGCGGTGGCGTTCTGCTGGCCGGTGCCGGGCTGGCCCTGGTCGTCCAGCGACTTCAGGGCGAACGTCACCCCGGGCACGGCCCGGGACCTGTTGGCCTGGTCGACGGCGAGCTGGGCGGCGTTCTTCGCCCCGATCGCCAGGGCTGACAGGTCGCCGGTCAGCGGGCCGTCGAAGCCGATGACGACGGTGGTCCCGCCACCGGCCGTGCCGTCCGCCGCGCCGGCCCCGGAGCGGGTGCCGCAGGCGGAGACCAGGAGGGCGGAGCAGACCGCGAGAGCGGGCAGGGCGACGGTGCTTCTGCGCATGGGAGGAGGTCCTTTGCGGGGAGGGAGGAAGATCACGGCTGGCTGTTGCGGAACGGCCGGTCCGGCCGCCCGAGGTTCGGCTCGCCGAGCACCTCGGGGGCGGACAGGGCGTAGATGCCGTGGTTGGTCAGCGCCCACGCGATGTTGCGGTCCCACTCGACGTACACGCCGTGCGTCTGGTTGCCGTACGCGTACTCGGGGGTGTCCCTGCCGTACGCCTTCGGCACGAAGTACGCCGCGACGCGCGGCTTCTGCGGCTTCGTCACGTCGAAGAACTGCACGCCGGCGTTGTAGAAGCCGTAGCTCAGGACGCCCGCGTCGTGCTTGCCGGGGTTGGTGTAGTAGCCGGTCCGCTTGGGGCCGAAGCTGCCGCGCCGCTGGCAGTAGTCGGTGAACCCGGCCTCCTTCGGCGGGGTCGGCCGCGGGAGGCGGCCCACGATCCGCGGGTTCGCCGGGTCCTTCGCGTCGACCTGGAAGATCTCCTTGTACGGCTCGTAGCAGTCCTCGGTGAGCGGGTAGCCGGAGACGTAGACCATGCCGGTCCGCTCGTACTGCGACACGTCCACGTTGTCGCCCTCGGTGCCCGCCACCGACGGCGGCAGGTCCAGGTGGCCGACGGTCCGCATCCTCGCCGGGTCCGAGATGTCGAGCACGGTGAGCCCGAGTCCGCCCTGCACCGCGAACGCGTGACGCCCGCCCTGCTCGGGCGGCCTGGGCACGAAGAGCGGCATCCGCGCGCCCAGCCAGCTCGTCCGGTTCCCGCACCGCGGGTTCTGCCGGTACGCGGCGGACTCGCCGGTGACCTGGCCCGGCAGGTGCCAGGTGTCGAGCAGCTTCGGGTGCGCGGGGTCGGACATGTCCCAGGACTGGTAGCCGGCGGAGTGCAGGTTCGTCGGGTACTCGTTGTTCGCGTAGCTGTCGTCGGGTGCGACCGCGAGGAACATGTACCTGCCCCCGGTCCAGTACGGCACGTCCAGCGACCCCGAGCCCTGCTGCGGCCTGCTGAGGTCGCTGTGGAGCGGATCGCGCTGGGTGGAGTCCGTCGAGACGGTGGCCAGCAGCCTCCAGTCCTTCTTCCGCGGCCCGTCCAGGCGGTAGACCTTGAAACCCTTCAGGCCCTTCTTCGCGCGCAGCTTCGCCACGCCGTCCGGGTTGCTGTACTTGTCCTGGCCCGGCTGGTCCTTCAGCTCGCTGATCTGCCGCTTGTCCTCGAAGCTCACCACCATCACATAGGCGTTCAGCTTCTTGTTCCACTGCACGGTGGAGCCGCCCCAGTAGTCCCCGGCGGCCCAGTCCCGGCTCGCCTTCGACTCGTCGCCGCCGACGTCCGCGCGGGTCAGCTTCTCGACGATCCTGACCTTCTTCACGTCGGTCACGTCGTAGACGCGGGCCTCGGAGCGGTCGTACTGGAAGAGGTAGCGGCGGCCGTCGAAGTCCACGACGTTCTGCCAGGTGTGGAAGTGGTCCGGGGTGAAGTCCGCGCCCTCGTAGGCCGCCTCGACCTTCATGTTCCTGCTGTACGACTTCGTGTCGTACCGCGCGTTCCGCCCCGGGAAGGGGTGCGGGTGCTCCTCGTCGAGCGGGGTCAGCGAGGGGTGCAGGAAGCTCTTGTCGAGCTGCATCCCGTACGACTTGGGGTCGACCGGCTCCGGCCGGCGGTCCGCGCAGACGGTGGGGATGCCCGGGTCGGCGGGCGCGGCGGCGACCGCGTCCCCGGGGACGGGCGCGAGGAGGGCCGCGGTCACGGCGGCGGCGGCGGCGGTCGCCGCGAGCACGACCTTCGACGGGGCGGGGCGGGGGAGACGCATCCGACGGTCCTTCCGGAAAGGCCAAGCGGGACAAAAGCGGAGGAAAGGGATGGTGCGGAGGTGCGGAAGACCGGGGGAGGGGCGGCGGGGGCCGCGCCTCCCCTGACCGGCGAAGGGGGATCAGGTCACGGTGGAGCGCTGCTGGAAGCGCGGCTCCCGGTGCTCCCCGGTGCTGACGATCTCGTGCAACTGCCGTACGCAGTCCAGGACATCGGCGTACGACACGTACAGCGCGTTCACCCCGAACCGCAGCAGGTCCGGCGCCCGCATGTCGCCGATGACACCCCGCGCCACCAGCGCGGCCACCAGCGGGTACGCCTCCGGGTGCCGCAGCGCGACCTGGCTGCCCCGGCGCTCGGGCTCGCGCGGGGTGGCCGCGGTGAAGCCGAAGCCGTCGAGCAGGGCGTCCGCGCACTCCTGGAAGAACCCGGTGAGCGCCAGGCCCTTCGCCCGCACGTCCGCCATGTCCACCCCGTCGTACGCGGTCAGCGCCGCCTCCAGGGCCAGCAGCGACAGCAGCGGCGGCGTGCTGATCCGGGCCCGGCCGATGCCGGGCGCGGGGGTGTACGAGCCGTGCATCCCGAACGGGTCGGCGTGCCCGTGCCAGCCCGTGAGCGGCTGGTCGAAGGAACCCTGGTGGCGCTCGGCCACGTACAGGAAGGCGGGCGCGCCCGGCCCTCCCGACAGGTACTTGTAACCGCAGCCGACCGCGAAGTCGGCCCCGACCGCGTCCAGTCGCACCGGCAGCGCGCCCGCGGCGTGGCACAGGTCCCACAGCATCAGCGCGCCCGCCTCGTGCGCGGCGGCGGTCAGGGCCGCCATGTCGTACGCCTCACCCGTCCGGTAGTCCACCGGCGCGTACGCGGCGACCGCCACGTCGAAGCCCTCGGCGGCCAGCACCGACCGGGCCTCCCGGGCGGGCACCCGCCGCACCTCCACCCCGAGCAGCCGGGCCACCGAGTCGGCGATGTACTGGTCGGTGGGGAAGTGGTCCGGATCGGTGAGCAGCAGGCTCCGGCCGGGCCGCAGCCGGACCGCCGCCACCAGCGCGTTGTAGAGCTGCACGCTCGTGGAGTCCCCGGCGACGGTCTGCCCGGGGGCCGCCCCGATCAGCGCGCCGACCGCGTCGCCGACCCGCAGCGGGGCGCTCCACCAGTCGTTGTCGTTCCACGACCGGATCAGACCGGTGCCCCACTGCCGGTGCACCGCGTCCGTGAGCGCCCCGGGCACCGCGGCCGGCAGCGCGCCGAGGGAGTTGCCGTCGAGATACACGACGCCCTCGGGGAGCAGGAACCGCTCCCGGACGTGAGCGAGCGGGTCGGCCGCGTCCAGTGCCCGGGACCGTGCCCCGAACTCCTTCAACCGCTGTGCGAAGTCCATCAGTTGCGCTCCCTGTCGGCTACGAGATCGAGGGCGATGTCGGTGAGCAGGTCCTCCTGCCCGCCGACCATCCGGCGCGCCCCCGCCTCCACGAGCAGGGAGCGGGTGTCCAGCCCGTGGCGGGCGGCGGTGGTCTCCGCGTGCCGCAGGAAGCTGGAGTACACCCCGGCGTACCCGAGCGTCAGCGTCTCCCGGTCGACCCGCACCGGCCTGTCCTGCGTCGGCCGCACCAGCTCCTCCGCCGCGTCCGTCAGCGGGAACAGCGCACAGCCGTGCTCCCAGCCCATCAGGTCGGCGACCGCGATGAACGGCTCCAGCGGCGCGTTGCCGGCCCCCGCGCCCTGCCCGGCCAGCGAGGCGTCGACGCGGTACGCGCCCGCCTCCACGGCGACGACGCTGTTGGCGACGCCGAGCGCGAGGTTGTGGTGGGCGTGGATGCCGATCTGCGTCCCGTCGTCGAGCACGTCCCGGTAGGCGCGCACCCGCTCCCGGACGCCGTCCATGGTCAGCCGCCCGCCCGAGTCGGTGACGTACACGCAGGCCGCCCCGTACGACTCCATCAGCTTCGCCTGCCGGGCCAGCTCGGCCGGCTCCGCCAGGTGCGACATCATCAGGAACCCGGCGACGTCCATCCCCAGCTCCCGGGCCAGCGCGATGTGCTGGGCGGCGACATCGGCCTCGGTGCAGTGCGTGGCGATCCGGACGGAGCGCACGCCGAGCGCGTGTGCGCGGCGCAGGTCCTCGGCGGTGCCGATGCCCGGCAGCAGCAGCGTCGTCAGCTTCGCCCGGGTGAGGACGGAGGCGGCGGCCTCCAGCCACTCCCAGTCGGTGTGCGCCCCGGGCCCGTACGTGACGGAGGACCCGGAGAGCCCGTCGCCGTGCGCGACCTCCACGGCGTCCACACCGGCCGCGTCCAGCGCGGCGGCGATCGTGCGGACCTGGTCGACGGTGTACCGGTGCGACACGGCGTGCATGCCGTCCCGCAGGGTGACGTCCTGGACGTACACGCGCGTCATGACGCGCTCCCTTCGACGGCGGCCAGCCGCTCGGCGGTACGCAGGGCCGCGGACGTCATGATGTCGAGGTTCCCGGCGTATCCGGGCAGGTGGTGGCCGGCGCCCTCCACCTCCAGGAACACCGAGACCAGCACCCCGCCGGCCCCTTCGAGCCCGGCCAGCTCCGCCAGTGGATCGCCCGCCGCCAGCCTGCGGAACTGCGGCTCCTGCTTCAGCCGGTAGCCGGGCACGTAGGCCGCCACCTCGGCGGCCTTCGCCCGCACCGCGTCCGCCACCGCGTCCGTGTCGCAGTCGCCGGTCACGCAGTGCACGGTGTCGCGCATCAGCAGCGGCGGCTCCGCCGGGTTCAGCACGATGATCGCCTTGCCGCGCCCGGCCCCGCCGACCTGCTCCAGCGCCCGCGCGGTCGTCCCGGTGAACTCGTCGATGTTGGCCCGGGTGCCGGGGCCCGCCGAGCGCGAGGCGATCGAGGCCACGATCTCCGCGTACGCCACCGGGGTCACCGCCGAGACGGCCGCGACGACCGGCACGGTGGCCTGCCCGCCGCACGTCACCATGTTCAGGTTCGGCGCGCCCAGGTGGGCGTCCAGGTTCACCGAGGGCACCACGTACGGGCCGATGGCCGCCGGGGTGAGGTCGATCAGCCGCTTGCCGTACGGGGCGAGGGCGGCGGCGTTGCGGTGGTGCGCCCCGGCGGAGGTCGCGTCGAAGACGACGTCGATCCCGTCGAAGCCGTCCAGGGCGATCAGCCCCGCGACGCCGTCCGCGCTGGTGGGAACGGACAGCCGGGCGGCACGGGCCAGCCCGTCGGACGCCGGGTCGATGCCGATCATCGCGGCGGCCGTGACGGCCCCCGGACCCCGGACCATCTTGACGAGGAGGTCGGTGCCGATGTTGCCGGAGCCGATGACGGCTGCCTTCAGCGCGCTCACCGCATGGCCTCCTGTCCCGTCCGATGACGTACGAGGCCGAAGAAGCGCACCGCGTTCCCCCCGAGCACGGCCGCCTTCTCGGCGTCCGTGAGCGCGCTCTCGCGCACCAGCCCGCCGATCTCCGCCTCGCCCAGCGGGAACGGGTGGTCGGAGCCGAGCAGCACCTGCTCCGCGCCCATCACCTGCACCAGGTGCTCCAGCGCGCGCTGGTCGAAGACCGCCGAGTCGACGCTGAACCGGTCGGTGTACGCCGACGGCGGGTGCGGGCTGTCCGCCCGCACCAGGTCCCTGCGCCGCCAGGCGTTGTCCGCCCGGCCCACCAGGTACGGGAAGCTGCCGCCGCCGTGCGCGAACAGCAGCCGCAGTGAGCGCGGGAGGCGCTCGAAGGCGCCGGACAGCATCATCGACAGGAGGGTGAGGTGGGTCTCGGCCGCCATGCCGACGAGCCACTGGAGCATGTACCGCTCGACGCGCGGCCCGCCCGGCATGTCCCAGGGGTGCACGAGGACGGGCGCGTTCTCGTGCGCGCAGTGGGTGAGGAACTCCACGACCGCGCCGTCGTCCAGGTCGCGTTCGCCGATGTGGTTGCCGATGTGCACCCCGTGGAAGCCCTGCCCCATCGCCTCGGTGACCATCGCGCAGGCCGCCTCGGTGTCCTGGAGCGGCACCTGGCAGAGCGCGGCCAGCCGCTGGGGGGCGTACGAACCGAACTCCAGGAGACGGGAGTTGACCATGCGGCACCAGTCGGCCGCCCGGCCGGCGTCCGCGTCGTACCCGAAGAGCAGCGGCGTGCTGGACAGCACCTGGACGTCGACGCCCAGCCGGTCCAGGTCGGCGACGCGGGCCGCCGGGTCCCACAGGGTGCGCCGGACGGGCCGGTACTCCCGGGAGCCGCGCATCATCATGCCCCGGCCGGGGCCGTCGGCGCCGTCCGAGCGCAGCCAGGGGCCCTCGTCGTCCTGGAGGAGACGGGACTCGGCGCGGGAGATCCGCGGGAAGACGTGCGCGTGCACGTCCACGACGGGCCCGCTGTGCGCGGGCGTCATGCGACCGGTTCCGAACCGGGCGGGGCGGTCGTCGGGCGCAGGGCGTCCGGCCAGTCCCTGCCGGGGTGCACGGCCGCGCAGTGCGGGCAGGTGCGGGCGGCGTCGTCGCCGTAGAAGGCGTCGAACACCGGCGGCAGGTCGGCGACGATCGACTTGAGCTGCACCTCGCTGCGGTGCACCAGGCGGTGGCAGTTCACGCAGTACCACTCGAAGGCGTCCAACGAGCCCTCGGGGCGCGCGAACTCGACCACCAGCCCGATCGAGCCCTCCTCGGGCCGCTGCGGGGAGTGCCGCAGGTGCGCGGGGGCCAGATAGACGTCGCCCTCGCGGATGTGGAGGTCGCGCGGCGGCGCGCCCTCCTCCTCCATCACCCGGAGCACCATGTTGCCCTTGAGCTGGTAGAAGAACTCCTCGATCGGGTCGTCGTGGAAGTCGGTGCGGCGGTTGGGGCCGCCGACGACGGTGACCATCAGGTCGCTGTCCTGCCACACCTGGACGTTGCCGACCGGCGGCTTCAGCAGGTGCTGGTGCTCGTCGATCCAGGAGCGGAAGTTGAACGGCGCGGTGGGTGACTTCCTCATCGGGCTGGTGCTCATGCGCGGGACTCCTCGGGGAGTGGGGCGAGGGGCAGGTGGGCCACCGCACTGATCTCGATCAGCAGCAGTGGGTGCGGGAGTTGGTGGACGGCGACCGTGGTGCGGGCGGGGCCCGACGCGTCGAAGTAGGTGGCGTAGACCTCGTTGTAGCCGCCGAAGTCGTTCATGTTCACCAGGTAGGCGGTGACGGAGACCAGGTCGCGCAGGCTTCCCCCGGCGGCTTCGAGCAGCCGGCCGATGTTGTCGAGCACGGCCCGTGTCTGCTCGCGGATGTCGAGGTCCGTGACGCCCATCGGGTCGGCCCGGGCCCCGGCGAAGGTGCCGTCCGGCCGGCGGGAGCTGGTACCGGAGACGAAGACCAGGTCACCGGCGCGGCGCAGGTGCGGGAACCGGCCGCGGGGGGCGGCCGCGCCTTCGACGATCACGTCCGGGCCTCCTTCGGCACGGTGCTGAAGCCGACCGTGCCGAGCCCCGACACGGTCGCCCGCACGTGCACGCCGTGCGGCAGCGGGACGGCGGCGGTGGCGGCCCCCGCGAGGACCACCGTCCCGGCGGCGAGGACTCCGCGCGGAGCGAGGCGGGCGGCGGCGGCCAGGGCGCGCAGCGGGTGGCCGAGGACCGCGGCGGTCGAACCGGCCTCCACCAGCCGGCCGTCGATCTCCAGCAGGACCCCCCGGTCGGCGAGCTCGACCGGCGGACGCCACGGCCCGACGGCGTACCCGGCGGCGGAGGTGTTGTCCGCGATGACCTCGGGCAGCGAGAACGCGAAACCGTCGTACCGGGAGTCGATCACCTCCAGCGCGGGGGCCACCGCCGCGACCGCGCCCAGCGGATCGACGGTGCCGGGCTCCAGCGGCCCGCCGAGCAGGAACGCCACCTCGGGCTCCACACGGGGGTGGATCAGGGCGCCCGCGTCGAAGGTGCCGCCGTCGGCGATCCGCATGCGGTCGGTGAGCCGACCGTGGATGAGGTCGTGCACGCCCATCTGGCGCATCTTCGCGGTGCTGGTGAAGCCGAGCTTGAAGCCGGTCAGGCGGGCGCCGCGCTCCACCTGCCGGGCGACGAGACGCTCCTGGACGCGGTACGCGTCCTCGGTCCCGTGCAGCCCGCTGCTGCCGCTCGCGAGCGTGGTGCGGGTGAGCGCGGCGTCGTCCAGGGCCGCCGCGCACTCCTCCAGCCGGGTGCCGCTCATGCGTCCTCTCCCTCCGGGTTCGCCGCGAACGCGGCCCGTACCGAACCGAGGCCCTCGATCCGCGCCTCGACCACATCGCCCGGCGCCACGTCCACGACCGGCCCGAGCGCCCCGGTCAGCACCGTGTCCCCGGCCCGCAGCGGACGCCCGAGCGCGGCCAGGGTGCCGGCCAGCCAGAGCGCGGCGTTCAGCGGATGGCCCAGGCAGGCGGCCCCGGCCCCGACCGACACGGGCTCGCCGCGCCGCTCCAGGACCGCGCCGGCGGTCCGCAGGTCCAGGGCGTCCAGGGCGACCGGCCGGGCGCCGAGGACGTACACACCGCTGGAGGCGTTGTCGGCGACGGTGTCGACCAGGCTGATGTCCCAGTCGCGGACCCGGCTGCCGACGACCTCGATCGCGGGCAGGGCGAACGCGGTCGCCCGCACGAGGTCCGCGACGGTGCTGTGCCGGTGCGGCAGGTCCGCGCCGAGCACGAGCGCGACCTCCACCTCGGCGCGCGGCTGGAGCACCGCGCCGAAGGGGACCTGCGCGCCGTCGCAGAACGCCGTGTCGTCGAAGAGGGCGCCGAAGTCCGGTGACTCCACGCCGAGTTGGCGCTGTACGGCGGCGGAGGTCAGGCCGACCTTCCACCCGGTGACGCGGCGCCCCGCGGCGAGCCGCCGCCCGGTGGTCAGGTGCTGCACGGCGTAGGCGGCGGCGAGGTCGCCGGGCGGGAGGAGGTCCCGTACCGGAGCGGTGGGGACACCCGTGCGGCGGGCCTCGTCGAGCCGGTCGGCGGCCTCGGTGATCTCCTTCGAGAGGTCCGGCCGGTCTCGTACGGGGTCCTTCGCGCGGTCGTGGCCGGTCATATCTTCACGCACACATTCATCGGCTCGGAGAAGAAGTCGAGGGAGTGGTGGCCGCCCTCGCGGCCGATCCCGGAGGCCTTCACCCCGCCGAAGGGGGTGCGCAGGTCCCGCAGGTTCCAGGTGTTGACCCAGGCGATGCCGACGTCCAGGCGCGGCGCGACCCGGTGGGCGCGGCTCAGGTCGCCGGTCCAGACGGTGGCGGCCAGCCCGTACGGCCCGGCGTTGGCCAGGGCGAGGGCCTCCTCCTCGGTGTCGAAGGGGGCGAGGTGGACGACCGGCCCGAAGATCTCCTCCCGTACCGCGGGGTGGTCCTCGGGCAGCCCGGCCAGCACGGTCGGCCGCACCCAGAACCCGCCGTCGCGGTCGTCCCCGAACACGGGGGCGTCACCGCCGGCCAGCACCGTGCCGTCGGCGGCGGCCCGCGCGAGGTACCCCGCCACCTTGTCCCGGTGCTCGGCCGACACCATCGGCCCGTACGTCACGGACCCGGCGCCCTCGGCGAGCGCGGCGGCGAACTCCGCGAAGACGGGACGCTCGACGTACACCCGCTCGGTGCACAGGCACACCTGGCCGCTGTTGGTGAAGGCGGACCGCAGCGTGCCCCCGACGGCCCGCTCCAGGTCGGCGTCGGCGAACACCAGCCCGGCGTTCTTGCCGCCGAGTTCGAAGGAGACCGGGGTGAGGTGGTCGGCGGCGGCCCGCATGATCGCGCTTCCGGTCCTGGACTCACCGGTGAAGGCGATGGCGTCCACGCCGGGGTGGGCGGTCAGCCACGCGCCGGCGGCGTCCGCGCCGTGCCCGTGGACGAGGTTGAACACCCCGGCGGGCAGACCCGCCGCGTCGATCACCTCGGCCAGCAACTCGGCCGTCGACGGCGTGAGTTCGGACGGCTTGGCCACGACCGTGTTGCCCGTCGCCAGCGCCGGGGCGACCTTCCACGTGAGCAGCAGCAGCGGAAGGTTCCACGGCGAGACCACCGCGACCACGCCCAGCGGCTTGTGCACGGTGTAGTTCAGCGCGCCGCGCCCGTCGGGCGTCCCGGTGTGCCAGGACCGCTCACCCCGAGAGGCCGAAAGGTCGCCGTAGGCGCGGAAGTTGGCGACGCCCCGTGGAATGTCGACGGCGGCGGCCAGCTCGCGCGGCTTGCCGGTGTCGGAGCACTCCGCCGTGACGAACTCCTCGAAGCGGGCCTCGATGCCGTCCGCGATCCGGTGCAGCGCGCGGGAGCGGTCGGCGGGGGAGTACGCGGCCCACGGCCCGGAAAGAGCCGCGCGGGCGGACCGTACGGCGGCGTCCACGGTCGCCGCGTCCGCCTCCGGGACCAGCCCCACGGTGCGCCCGTCCACGGGGTCCACCAAGGGGAAGACGTCCCCCTCGGCGTGGAACCGTCCGGCCGTGTAGTGCCGCACCCTCCGCACCTGCCCTGCGGGCGAACTCACCGTCGTGACCTCCCTGTTCCGGCGTGCGTGACAGAACCCGGGGAGACCGGACGTGGGTGACGAAACCTGCCACTGGTGTCCGGTTCCCTGCGTGTGCATCATGAGCCGGGTCACATATGCCGAGCCAATGCCGGAACGGGCCCCTGCCATACCGGAGTCGGCATGGCACCAGGTCACGGGACGAGGGGCGCACGGATGGACCTGCTCGACGGCCGGCTCAAATTCCGGCATCTGACGCTTCTCGCCGCCATAGCCGAGCACGGGACGGTGGTGCGGGCGGCCGAATCCCTCCACCTCACCCAGCCCGCCGCGACCCGCACGCTGCGCGAGCTGGAGAAGCTCGCGGACGTCGAGCTCTTCCACCGGGAGCCGCGCGGCATGCGGCCCACGGTGTACGGGGAGGCACTGGTGGGCCATGCCCGGGCGGTGATCGCGGAGGTGCGGCGGGCGGGGGACCACCTGACCGGCCTGCGCGACGGCCAGACGGGCACGGTGACGGTGGGCACCCTGCTGGCGGGGGCGAACCTGCTGCTGCCCCGCGCGGTGGCGCGCCTGAAGGCGGAGCGCCCCCACCTCACGGTGGTCGTCCGCGAGGGCACCTTCGACGTACTGCACCCGGCGCTGCTGGCGGGCGACCTGGACGTGATCGTGGGCCGGGTGGACCCCACGTCCGAGCCGGGCCGGCTGCGCCGGCGGGCCCTCTACCGCGAGCCGATCCGCCTGGCGGTGCGGGACGGACACCCGCTGCTGCGGGGACCGGCGAACGCCCTCGCCGACACGGTCGGCCACCCGTGGATCCTGCCGCTGGAACAGACGGCCCTGCGCCGCGAACTGGCGGCGGTCTTCGAGTCCCAGGGCCTGGAGCTGCCGCCCAACCGGGTCGAGTGCACCTCCATCCTGACCCTGCGGACCCTGCTGGTCTCCACCGACATGGTGGCGGCCCTGCCGGAACTGGTCCTCCGGGAGGACGACCGCCTGGTCGCGCTGCCGGTGGAACTGCCCTCGGTGGGACGCACGGTGGGCACCACGGAGGCCGACTCCCGCATCCGCACCCCGGGCCTGCTGGCACTGCTCGCCGCCCTGGACCACGAAGCGGGCGTCCTGCGGGCGGCTCTGTCGGGGTCGTGGAGCACGCCGTAGGGCTCCTCACCGCCGGGGACGCAGGGTGCGTCGCGGGGTCCCTCCGCCCCCGGGGCGTGGGGCGCGGTTCCTCGGCCCCGGGGGGTGCGGGGCGCACCGCAGCGGCGGGGCGGTCCCTACCTCTCCACCCAGCCGCGTTCGTACGCCTGCCAGCCGAGCTGGAGCCTGGTCGTCACGCCCGCCGCCTCCATCAGCCCCTTCACCCTGCGCTGCACCGTCCGCAGCCCCACCTCCAGTTGCTTGGCCACGCTCGCGTCCGTCATCCCCGCCAGCAGCAGCGACAGGATCCGCAGGTCCACCGCGTCCGGACCGGCGGGCGCCAGCTCGACGCCCGGTGCGGCCGTGCCCAGCCGCACCGGACGAGCCTCCCGCCACACCGCCTCGAACAGGCCCGTCAGCGACTCCAGCAGCCCGCTCGCGTGCACCACCAGCGCCGCCGGGTCCGCGTCCCGGCCGGTCGTCAGCGGCACCATCGCCAGCGAGCGGTCCGCGACCACCAGCTTCGCCGGGACCCGGTCCACCACCCGCACCTGCTCGTTCCGCGCCAGCGCCGCCGTCAGCTCGGCCACGCCCCGGGGCAGGTCGAGCACCTCCCGTTCGACGACCACGCGACACGTCACCCCGCGTGCCGAAGCCCGCCCCTCGGCGTCGTACCCCGTCGCCGCCACCGACCGCCCCGTGACCAGCGCGCACACCTCCTCCACCGCCCCCAGCCGCAACTGCGCGAAGCGCTGCGCCACCGCACCGGCCCCCGTCACCACCTCCACCAGGTCGTGCACCGCGGGCTCCGCCGCCTCTGCCCGGTACTCCTCCGCGAGCAGCACCGCCGCCAGCTCCGCCTGCTCCAGCTCGTGCCGCTGCCGGTTGAGCAGCGCGCCGAGCGCGACACCGGGCGGCGCGGCGACCCACCGCCGCGCACCGGAGGAGGCGGAGGACGACACCTGCGCGGCCAGCCCCTGACGTTCCAGACGGCGCAGCGCCCGCTCCGCCGCCCCCTCGGCCACCCCCAGCCGGTGCGCCAGGTCCCCGACCTCGGCCGCACCCACCGCGACCAGCGTCCGGTAGGCCGCCTCCTGGGCCTCGTCCAGACCTATCGCACCCAGCACCTCAGCAGTCCCCCTCACCACACACGACACACCGTTGGCGGAAATCGGCCACGGCGCAAACCCGCCTCATCTCATCATCCCCGCCCCACCCGCCCCTCTGCCAGCCTGTCGCCACCGGCCACCCCCCAGGGTCCGGACCGGGCCGAGGCCGGGACGGTTCGCTTGGGCGGGAGTTGCACGGCGGCGGCCGGCCACGCCCGAGCCACCGGCGGGGCGGTCGCGCTCAGGGCCGAACTGACGGACGTACGCGGCGACTTCGTCGCCCGGCTCGGCAGCCTTCCCGCGGGACCGGGGTTGCCCGGCGGGCCGCTTTTTTTCGGCCCGCCCCGTTTCCGAATCGCCTCAGCGGTGGACAATAGGGGCATGAGTCAGCAGGGGGAGCGGCGCACCGACGCCGAGGACGACTGGTGGGACCGGCTGTACGACGAGGCGGCTCCGGACACCCGCCCGGCGCCGACGGGTCACACCGTGGACGACCACTTCGACTCGACCCCGGGCGCCCCGGCGGTGCTGAGCACCGCGGAGCCGGAACCGCCCCGCCCGCTCTCCAAGGAGCCCCGGGCCAGGGGCCCTTGGGAACCTCCCCTGGACCCGCCCGAGCGGCCGCCCACCGCGGCCTCCGGCCGGGCGGCCCCGGACCCCAGGTCCGCCGCGGTGGCCGAACGGGGGTGGGACGCCTGGCTGCCGGGGCCCCGCCGCGGGCAGCGCGCCGACGCCGACCCGGCGTCGGGCACGGACCCGGCCCCGCCCGCTCCGGAGCCCGCCCCGCAGCCCCCGGCACCGGCTGAGGACCCGCTCGCCCCGGCCCCCCGCCCGACCGACGCCGGTACGCCCGCCGCGACCGGCCCCGGTGTCGCAGCCACTACCGGCACCGGTGCCGCCACGCACGCCACGACCGGCCCCGAGGCCGGGACGCCCGGTGCACGGGACTCGGCCGGCCCGACGGGGTCACGGCGCCCGGAGACCCCGCCCCGGAAACCGGCCGGCACGCCATCCGCCCCGCCCGTCCCGCCCGCTCCGCCCGGCGAGCCGCCCCGCCCCGCCTTTCCGCCCGACCCCCCGCTCCGGGCCGCTCCGCCCCGCCCCGGCGCCCCGGCCGACGCACCCCCCGGCCGCGACCCCGCCGACGTATCACCGCCCCGGGACGACACGGCCGCGGCCCCGCCCCCGGACGGCACCGCCGCAGCCCCACCCCCGGACCGCGGCACCGCGTCGCCGCCCCCGGCCCCCGACGGCTGGGGTCCGCCGTCCCCGCTGCCCGGGGCCCCCGTGCAGCGGCAGAACCTCCGCCGGACCCGGCGGCTGTGGGACGAGCCCTCCCCGGACGCCTACGGCCGACGCCCCGGAACACCCACCGGTCCCGATCCCGACCCCGGCCCCGCCGCCCCGGCCGCGGACGCCCCCGGCCCCGACCGCGCCCAGGACCCGCCCGCGGACGCCCCCGTCGACCCGCGCCACCCCGCCCCCGCCCGGCTCCGCGACGTACCGCCGCTGCCGACCTCCTTCCCGCCCCGGCGGGACGACCCGCAGCACCCGGCCGGGGTCTTCGGCCCGCCGCCCCCCGCCGCCCCCGGCCCCACCCGCCCCGCCGTCACCCACCTGGGCGACGGGCCGCCCACCTACGACGCCGAGCCCACCGCGCTCGCCGCCGCCGACCCGCAGGACCTCGGCGCGCTCGTCCCGGACACCGTGCTCGACGGCGCCCGGTACGGCTCGTACACCCTGCGCGCCGCCTCCGTGCGCGGCGACTCCGCCCGCTTCCGGGGCGAACCCCGGCGCGACGCCCTGCTCACCGCCCGGTTCGGCAGCGGGGACGGCGCTCTCGTGCTGGTCGCCGTGGCCAGCGGGGCGCGAGCGGCGGAGGGGGCGCACCTGGCCGCCGCCGAGGCCTGCCGGTGGATCGCCGGCGCCGTCGGCCGCAGCCACGCCCGGCTGGCCGAGGACATAAGGGCCGCCCGGCGCGGCGACCTCAAGTCCGGGCTGCACCGGCTCACCGACCGCAGCTACGGCAAGCTGCGCGCCCGCGCCGCCGAGCTGGGTCTCGAACCGGGGGAGTACACCGCCGACCTGCGCTGTCTGCTGCTCTCCGCCGACCCGCTGTGCCGGACCCGGATCTACTTCGGGGTCGGCGAGGGCGGCCTGCTCCGGCTCCGGGACGGGGCGTGGCAGGACATCGAGCCGCCCGAGCCCGCCCCCGAGGCCCTGACCGGTGAGCCGGTGGTCGGCTTCGGCTCCGTACCGCGGAACGGGAGCGAACCCGAGGCGGGCCCGGACGGCGACCGGCTGACGATGGACCTCGGCATCCCGACCCCGCCGTCGCCGTACGTCGACACGGCCCCCCCGAGCTCCCGGTTCCGCTTCCGGGCGTCCGTGGCCCGGGCCGACGACGTCCTGCTGCTGTGCAGCGCGGGCCTCGCCGAGCCCCTGCGCGGCGAGGCGGCCCTCGCCGGGGAACTCGCGGAACGCTGGGGCGAGGGGCGGCCGCCCGGCCTCGCCGCCTACCTCGCGGACGTACAGCTACGAGTGAAGGGCTACGCGGACGACCGTACGGCCGTCGCGGTCTGGGAGGACTGACCACCACGAGGAGACCCAGAACACAAGAGGCAAAACCGAATATTTCGTGGGTTCATGGACAGGCGACCGCACAGCGTCAGTCCGTCCAACCGAAGGGTGCACCCACGTCATGGCGAAGCAGAAGGTGGCCGAGCAGTTCGTCGACATCCTCGTGCAGGCGGGGGTGGAGCGCCTGTACGGGGTCGTCGGCGACAGCCTCAACCCGGTCGTGGACGCCGTCCGGCGCAACGACGCCATCGAATGGGTGCACGTACGCCACGAGGAGACCGCCGCCTTCGCGGCCGGCGCCGAGGCCCAGGTCACCGGCAAGCTGGCCGCCTGCGCGGGCTCCTGCGGCCCCGGCAACCTGCACCTCATCAACGGCCTCTTCGACGCCCACCGCTCCATGGCCCCGGTCCTGGCGCTGGCCTCGCACATCCCCTCCGCCGAGATCGGCCTGAACTTCTTCCAGGCCACCCACCCGGACAAGCTGTTCGACGAGTGCAGCCACTACAACGAGCTGATCTCGACCCCGAAGCAGATGCCGAGGGTCCTGCAGTCCGCCATCCAGCACGCGGTCGGCCGGGGCGGCGTCGGCGTCGTCTCGCTGCCCGGCGACGTCGCGGGCGAGACCGTCGCCGAAGAGGCCCTGGAGCAGTCCCTCATCACCTCGCGCCCGGTCGTCCGCCCCGGCGAGAGCGACCTGGCGAAGCTCACCGACCTGATCGACGGCGCCGAGAAGGTCACGCTGTTCTGCGGCTCCGGCACGGCGGGCGCGCACGCCGAGGTGATGGAGTTCGCCGAGCGGATCAAGTCCCCGGTCGGGCACGCGCTGCGCGGCAAGGAGTTCATCCAGTACGACAACCCGTACGACGTGGGGATGAGCGGCCTGCTCGGCTACGGCGCCGCCTACGAGGCCATGCACGAGTGCGACCTGCTGATCCTGCTGGGCACGGACTTCCCGTACAACGACTTCCTGCCCAAGGACGTGAAGATCGTCCAGGTGGACGTCCGCCCGGAGAACCTGGGCCGGCGCTGCAAGCTGGAGCTCGGGGTCTGCGGCGACGTCCGCGAGACGCTGCGCTGCCTGACCCCCCGGGTGCGGGCCAAGTCCAGCCGCAAGTTCCTCGACAAGATGCTCAAGAAGCACGCCGACCAGCTCGAAGGCGTGGTCAAGGCCTACACCCGCAAGGTCGAGAAGCACACCCCGATCCACCCCGAGTACGTCGCCTCGGTGCTGGACGAACTCGCCGACGACGACGCGGTGTTCACCGTCGACACCGGCATGTGCAACGTCTGGGCGGCCCGCTACCTCACCCCCAACGGCCGCCGCCGCGTCATCGGCTCCTTCTCGCACGGCTCGATGGCCAACGCGCTCCCGCAGGCCATCGGCGCGCAGTTCGTGGACCGCGGCCGTCAGGTCGTCTCCATGTCCGGCGACGGCGGCTTCTCGATGCTGATGGGCGACTTCCTGACCCTGGTCCAGTACGACCTGCCGGTGAAGGTCGTCCTGTTCAACAACTCCTCGCTGGGCATGGTCGAACTGGAGATGCTGGTCGACGGCATGCCCTCGTTCGGCACGGAGATGCGCAACCCGGACTTCTCCGCGGTGGCCCGCGCCTGCGGTGCGTTCGGCGTGCGGGTCGAGAAGCCCAAGGAGCTTTCGGGCGCGCTCAAGGACGCCTTCCGGCACAAGGGCCCGGCGCTCGTGGAGGTCGTCACCGACCCGAACGCCCTGTCGATCCCGCCGCACATCAAGGCCGCCCAGGTGAAGGGCTTCGCGCTGTCCGCCGGAAAGGTCGTCCTGGACGGCGGCGTGGGCCGCATGGTCCAGATGGCGCGCTCCAACCTGCGGAACGTCCCGCGCCCCTGAGCGGTGCGCGGGAAGGGCGGCGGCCCCGGGGCCCCGGAGCCGTGCGGACGGGCTCCGGGGCGGGGCTCCGCGCGCGCTGTACGGATTCCGCGCATCGCGTACGTCCGGAACGGCAGCTCCGCCTAGGGCGTTGGGGCGAATCGGTGCGCTCCGGTCCCACCCGGATCCGGCCCGGCATGAGTGCGGCCCGTGAGCGCGGGCATGCATTGCGTGAGGGTGTTCGACCAGGAGGGGATTGACGGGGTGTGGGTGGGGGTTATGACGAGGCAACAGCCGGGCCGCAGCGGACCGGTGAAGCAAGGCCGCACCGTACCGGGGGACGTGGCCGACACGACCGGGGGCGGACGCGCGTCACCCCAGATGCGGTGCCGGCTGGGACGGGCGGACCTGACCGCGGTGGCCGACGTCCGGCACGCGCTGCGGGAGCTGCTGCACACCTGGGGACGCCCGGGCTGCGCCGATGTCGCGGAACTGCTGACCAGTGAACTGGTCACCAACGCGCTGATCCACACCGAGAGCGACGCGGAACTGACGGCCACCCTGGCCGCCTCCACGCTCCGCGTCGAGGTGCACGACCACCTCGCCCGCATGCCGGAACCGCCGTCGGCGAGCAGCGAGGAGAACACGAACGGCCGCGGCCTGCTCCTGGTCCAGGCCCTCGCGGACGCCTGGGGCGTGCGCATGCAGGGGCACGGACCCGGCAAGGTGGTCTGGTTCGAACTGGACGGGGGCCCGGCCGGTTCGTGAAACCGGCCGGACCCCCGTACCCCGCAGGTGAACCGGTGCGCCGTCACCCGAACTGTTGCTCGAGGTCCTTGAGCTTCTGCTCCAGCGAGTCCAGCCGGGGCAGTGCCTGGGTGTCGTCCTCGGCGGTCAGGTCCACCGTCCGGGTCTCAGCTCCCTTGGTTCCGGCGCCTTTCACGGCCTGGAGGGAGGGCCGGTTGCGAAGCGGCAACTGTCCCGCTTCTGCTATGGCGGGCTCCGCGACGGCATGCGGCGCGGAGCCCGCCCCCGCGGACGGGAGCTGTACGTCGACCTGACGGCCGCCCCGGCCGCGCCCCCAGGCGCGGTGCTGGCGGTTGATGGCCTTCAACTGGGCCCGCTCCAGCTTCTCATGCTCCTTCCTGCGCTGCCGGCTCTGCTGCTTCTGCCGCTGGTCCTCACGGACCTCGTCGACCGCCTCGTCGAGCGTCCGCACGTTCTCCAGCAGCATCAGCGACCAGGCCCCGAAGGTCTCCCGGGGGGCCCGGAGCCACCGGACGATCCGGATCTGCGGCAGGGGCCGCGGGACGAGGCCCTGCTCGCGCAGCGCCGCCCGGCGCGTCTGCTTGAGCGCCCGGTCGAAGAGCACGGCCGCCGAGAGCGACATTCCGGCGAAGAAGTGCGGCGCGCCGTCGTGCCCGAACCCCCGGGGGGCGTGCACCCAGTTGAACCAGGCGGCCGCCCCGGCGAACGTCCACACCAGCAGGCGCGAGCCGAGCGCCGCGTCGCCGTGGCTGGCCTCGCGCACCGCGAGCACGGAGCAGAACATCGCCGCCCCGTCGAGCCCGAACGGCACCAGGTACTCCCAGCCGCCGGAGAGGTTCAGGTTCTGCTGCCCGAACCCGACCAGGCCGTGGAAGGACAGCGCGGCGGCGACCGCGGCGCAGCAGAACAGCAGGACGTAGGACGCGCTCCCGTAGAAGGCTTCCTTCCTTCTGCGCCGCTCCTCGCTGCGCTCCCACGAGTCCTCGCTGGTGGCGGCGGCCTTCCCGCCCGCACGTCTGCCGCGCGCGATCACCGCGACGGCCGCCAGAACACCCGCGATCATCACGACGCCAGGAAGCAGCCAGTCCAGCGGTATGTCGGTCATTCTCATGCGGAGTCCCTTTGCGTCAGCGCGGCGGCGACGCGTCCGTGAGCTGCGTGAGGTACGGATCGCGGACCACGCATCGCGCCTGATTGCGTTTCGGCGACATATTGGCCCACACCGCGAGACGCACAAGGGGTTTCGGGGCAAGAGAACGCCATCGGGACTCCGCACTACGCGGATAGGTGGCGATAAGTCGAACTGCCGCTCCCACCGGCCCTGTTGGGTTCGATTTTCGCCACCCGAACGGGTGGCGTGGCGATCAGGCGGAGGTCACGGCCGGTTCGTCGGGCTCGGTGAGCTTCCTGATCCGGTCCGCGTCGCAGGTCCGGGGGCAGGTGGTGCAGGTGTCCTCGGGGCGCAGGGTGTAGAAGAGGCAGCAGGCGGCGCGGTCCCGGGTGGGCAGCTTCTCCCCGTTCGGACCGGTCAGCTCGCGGAAGCCCGCGGAGGCGCGGTAGGGGGCCGTCGCACCGGGCAGCAGCAGCTCCAGCTCCGCCATCGCGCGCCGCTCGTCGCCGAGCAGGTGGGCCACGTACCACAGGCCCTCGACGATCTCGTCGGTCACCATGCCCCACAGGGCGTGCCCGCGCCGCCGCATCCGCGGCCCGAAGCCCGCGAGCACCGGCTCCAGGTGCTCGGCCACCGCCTGGCGCACCTCGGCGCGCAGGGCCTCCTCGTCCGCCACGACCCGCGCGCCGGGCAGGGCCGCCGCCGGGTCGCCCGGCAGGCACGCGAACTCGTTCACCCGTACGGTCAGCCGCCCCAGCACCCGCTGGAAGGCCACGTCGGCGACGGGCACCCGGGGCACCCTGCGGTGCAGGAACCACGGCACGGTCACCAGCAGGCAGGCGGGCCAGGCGTACCGGTGCAGGGCGAAGCTGGCGATCACGTCGGGGCGGGCCTGCTGCCCGTAGTCGCGCAGCACCTGCGCGTTGTCCCAGGCCATGAACGCGTCCAGGGCCGCACCGCCGGCCGCGAGCTCGTCCGCGCCGACCCAGCCGCCGCCGCGCGGCGCGCTCTCGTCGCCGAGGAGCTCCTTGATCACCAGGGAGGGGAAGACCTCGGTGAGGCGCGCGTAGGAGTCCGCCACGGGGGAGGAGGCGGCGGGGCGCCCGGTGTGGGACGGCATCAGGGCGGGGACGGTCATGCAGGGGACCACCGAATCGCTCACGGGGCTAGTGCAGGTAAGCCTTACCTTAGCTGATTCTCGTGAGCTGTGAACTGCGGGGTTGCTCCATCCAGGCTGTACGGACGTCTGTACGAGTCCGGACATGGGGACCATCGGGTGCCGTGAGCCCGGTCGTACGGGCCCGCCACCCGTCGCGGGGCCGGTCATACGGACTCGTCATCCGTCACCCCGTCACCCGTCGCGCGCCGCGGCGCCGCTCCGGTCGGCGGGTGCGAGCACGCGCCGACCGGAGCGGGCCGGCGGCCCCTACGCGGTGGCCGGCGGCGGTGGCGGCAGTTGCGCCGCCAGCCAGGTCGGGACGCCGTCCAGCAGATGGAAGAGGCGGGAGGCCTCGGCGCGCAGCCGGCTCGCCTCGGGCTCCGGCTCGGCGTCCGCGAGCGCGGCCAGCGCGGGAGCCGTGCCGACCAGGTAACCCAGCTCCTCCCTTATCCGCAGCGACTCCGCAAACCCGTGCCGCGCCTCCGCCAACTCGCCCTCGCGCAGGGCGAGTCCGGCCAGATGGCGCCAGGTGAAGGAGAGCAGCAGGGTCTTGTTGTGGGCCGTCGCGCCCGCGTGCGCCCTGCGGTAGGCGGCCCGTGCCGACTGCGGCGAGTCGGAGATGTGCTCGGCGACCAGTCCCCGGCGGAAGTCCAGCAGCGGCCGGCCGGGGGAGTCGGGGTGCAGCAGGGCGGCGGCCCTGCCGAGTGCCGAGCGGGCCTCGTCGGCGCGGTCCCGTACCCCCAACACCGTGGCCGCGTACGCGAGATGGCCGCGCTCGCAGGCCGCGCTGCCGCGTTCGTCGTCGTCCTTGGCGAGGGCCTCCGCGCCGCGCAGCGCCTCCTCGGCCTCCGGCCAGCCGTTCTCCGTGAACAGGCAGCGCTCCACGAGCAGAGCCGCCCGCTGGAGCGCCGCCGCCGCCCCCGGCCGGGACTCCAGGAGGGCCGCCGCGTCGGCCCAGCAGCCGCGCGAGCGCAACCGCCACACCGCCGTCTGGAGCGGACCGCCGGGGAAGCCGGGACCTCCCCTGTCGAGCCCCTCCGCCTCCGCCCCCTCTGCACCGGACTCTGTTTCGGAAGTGGAACCCGACATGGCGGTGTCCGCCACATTGCCCTCCCCGAGCGCGCCATTGAGCTGTGAAGTGCGACCGCCGCGACATCCGTGCCGTCATGCCGCCGTTCGACGGACGGTCGTGCGCGCATCACAGCATGAAATGACACGTGGGGCCAAGGGGCCGGGTGATTGTTTTCACAAAGGGCTGCCCGGAGTCGGGGCGTGAACGCCCCGTGGAGCGGCGGCGACTTTCCGTCAACTCATGCGCAGGGCCAGGAAGAAGTCCAGTTTGTCTTCCAGCCGGGAGAGGTCGCGGCCCGTCAACTGCTCGATCCTGCCCACCCGGTAGCGCAGCGTGTTGACGTGCAGGTGCAGCCGGGTCGCGCAGCGCGTCCAGGAGCCGTCGCTGTCGAGAAACGCCTCCAGGGTGGGGATCAGCTCCGCCCGGTGGCGCTGGTCGTAGTCGCGCAGCGGGTCCAGGAGCCGCGCCGTGAACGCCCGGCGCACGTCGTCCGGCACGAAGGGCAGCAGCAGCACGTGCGACGCCAGCTCGTGGTGCCCGGCCGCCGCGACCCGCCCGGGCCTGGCCGCCGCCACCCGGCGCGCGTGCCGGGCCTCCTCCAGCGCCCCGCGCAGCCCCTCCGCCGAGTGCACCGGGGCGCTCACGCCGAGGGTCAGGCGCCCGTCGTCGGCGAGGCCGCCCGACAGCGGCCGCTCCACGGCGGCCAGCAGGCTCTCCGCGTGCAGCCCCGGCCCGCGGTCCTCGGCCGCGCCGTCCCCGTCCGGGTGGTCGGCCGCCACGGCGGGCAGCGGAACCAGCGCGATGGCCTCCTCGCCGCTGTACGCCACCGCGATCCGGTCGGCGGGCTCGGCGGCCGCCGCCATCGAGTCGGCCGGAACCGTGGGATCCACCAGGATCTCCTCCAGCAGCGCCTGCGCCGCCGGACCGCTCTCCACCGAGCCGCCGTCCCACTCCACCCGCGCCACCACGACCTGCCAGTGCGGGGCCGCCCCCAGCCCGGGCAGCAGCACCGGGGCCGCCACCCGCAGCCGCGCCGCGATCTCGGAGGGCGCCGCGCCCGCCTGCACCAGCTCCAGCACCTCCTGGGCGAGCCTGCGCCGCACCGTACGGGCCGCGTCGCGGCGGTCGCGCTCGACGGCGATGAGCTGGGTGACGCCCTGGAGCAGGTCCAGCCGCGCGGCCGGCCAGTCCCCGGCGTCCGCCTCCACCGCCAGCAGCCAGTCCGACAGCACGCTCGTCCGCACGTCCCGGGAGGCCGCCGTCCCGGCGAGCCGCTCCGGCCCCCGGTCCGCCGCACGGATCGGGAAGAGCGAGTACGCGGTGCCGCCCACCAGCACCCGGTGCGGGCTGCGCCTGCCGGTGCGGCTGGCCGCCAGGTGCTCGGCGGCCAGCGCCGGGCCCACCCCGGCGGGCAGCGGGGTGTCCGAGCCCGCGACCTGCCGGCCGACCGGGGAGAGCACCCAGGCGTGCAGGTCCAGGTCCGAGGTGAGCAGGTCCAGCACCACCTCCGGGCCGCCGCCCGCCGGGCCCGAGGTCATCAGACGGCGGTGCCGGTCCACGACCGCGGCCAGGTCCCCGGCGCGCTCGCCGGACACCTGACGTACCACGTGCTCGGTGATCGTGGCGAAGGCAACCGACTCCATGACCGAAAACAGCGGCAGCCGGTGCCGCTCGCACGCCTCCACGAGGTCCTGCGGAACGCTGCCCAGCTCCGCCTCGCCCGCGGCCAGCCCCACGACGCCGGCGGCGGCCAGAATCCGGACGAAAGGTTCCGAGTCCTCGGCGGTGCGCCGCCACGCGAGACCCGTGAGGACCAGCTCGCCGCCGGACAGGTACCGGCTCGGATCGCGCAGGTCGGTGGTCATGACACCGCGCACGGTGCGGTCGAGCTCGTCCGCGCCGCCCAGGAGGCGCAGGCCGAGCGCATCGGTTTCCAGCAGGGCGCGCAGCCGCATGGTCGTGTCGCCGCCGTTTCTGTGTCGGGGAGGGGTGGGGGTGAGGTGTGCAGGTCGAGAGCTGTGTTTATTTGGAACGAATGTGAATAACGGAGAGGCCGATGATCCCCGTCATTCGTTCGAATCTACAAGACGAGACAGGCGACCAGCCAACTCCTTCATGGTTTCGGTGACTGCACCGGGCCTGCCACGGCTTGTGTACTTGGGCCACCCCCGCATGAACGGCACATGGCTGGAATGTTTCACCAACGCCATGGTCCGGATCCTGCGGACGGTGAGCAACTGAGCACGCGATCACGCAACTGAACAGTCGCCCCGAAACGAAGAGAGAGCCACTCATGGACTTCCTTCGCCCCGCCAGCTGGGAGGACGCTCTCGCCGCCAAGGCCGAGCACCCCACGGCTGTCCCCGTCGCGGGTGGCACCGATGTCATGGTCGAGATCAACTTCGACCGCCGTCGTCCCGAGCACCTTCTGGACCTGGGCCGCATCGGTGAGCTGCGGGAGTGGGAGGTGGGCCAGGACAGTGTGAACCTCGGTGCCTCCGTTCCGTACACCCAGATCATGGAACACCTGCGGGCCGAACTTCCCGGCCTCGCACTCGCCGCCCACACCGTGGGCTCCCCGCAGATCCGCAACCGCGGCTCCGTGGGGGGCAACCTCGGCGCCGCCTCCCCGGCCGGCGACTCGCACCCCGCCCTGCTGTCCGCGGGGGCCGAGGTCGAGGCGCAGTCCGTGCGGGGCACCCGCAGGATTCCGGTCGAGGAGTTCTTCACGGGCGTCAAGCGCAACGCCCTGGAGCCCGACGAGCTGATCCGCGCCGTGCACATCCACAAGGCGGACGGACCGCAGCAGTTCTCCAAGGTCGGCACCCGCAACGCCATGGTCATCGCCGTGTGCGCCTTCGGCATCGCCCTGCACCCCGAGACCCGGACGGTGCGCACGGGCATCGGCTCGGCCGCGCCGACGCCGGTCCGCGCCCGGGCCGCCGAGGACTTCCTGAACGCCGCGCTCGACGAGGGCGGCTTCTGGGAGAGCGGAAGGACCATCACGCCGTCCGTCGCCAAGCGGTTCGCGGAGCTGGCCTCCGGCGCCTGCGACCCCATCGACGACGTGCGCGGCACCGCGGCCTACCGCCGCCACGCGGTCGGCATCATGGCCCGGCGCACGCTCGGCTGGACCTGGGAGCAGTACCGGGGCACCGCCCCCGCCCGCCTGGAAGGAGCTGCCTGATCATGCGCGTCAACTTCACGGTCAACGGTCGTCCGCAGCAGGCCGACGACGTCTGGGAGGGCGAGAGCCTGCTCTACGTCCTGCGCGAGCGCATGGGCCTGCCCGGCTCGAAGAACGCCTGCGAGCAGGGCGAATGCGGTTCCTGCACGGTCCGGCTCGACGGCGTCCCGGTCTGTGCCTGCCTGGTCGCCGCCGGTCAGGCGGAGGGCCGCGAGGTCGTCACCGTCGAGGGCCTCGCCGACTACGCGCAGCACCGGTCGGACGCGCATCCGGGGCAGGCGTGCGGATCGCGGCAGGGCTCCTGCGGTACGCCGCTGGACCCGGCCGGGCGCCGGCAGGCCCGCCCGGCGGACGGGCAGGGCGGCGAACAGGGCGGACTGGCGCCCGTCCAGCAGGCCTTCATCGACGCCGGAGCCGTCCAGTGCGGCTTCTGCACCCCCGGCCTGCTGGTCGCCGCCGACGAGCTGCTGGAGCGCACCCCCTCGCCGTCGGACGCGGACATCCGGGAGGCCCTCTCGGGCAACCTCTGCCGCTGCACCGGCTACGAGAAGATCCTCGACGCGGTCCGCCTCGCGGCCGCCCGCCAGACAAGCCGTACAGCACAAGAAGAAACGGTCTAGCACCATGGGCGTCACCGGCTCACCCACCGACATCCGTCAGGGCGCCGCCAGCAGGACGAAGGGCGGCGACGGCGCATCCGCGCCGCGCCCCGACGGCACCCTGAGCGGCCACCGGCGAGTCCGCGTACCCGTCCGCCGCCCCACCGGGCGGGGCGACGGGCACGTCCGGCACCCCCTCGCCGCCCACCGCGCGGTGGGGGAGGCGGACACCGGACCCGGCCTCGCCGAGGCCGTCGCACTCGCATGCGCACAGGGCGTCGGCGAGGCCCCCGCCCCGTCCTCGGCTCCCGCCGTGCCGGCGGCGATCCGCGCCGCCGCCGGGCTGGAGCCGAACCGGGTCTTAGCACGCCCGGAACACCTGACCGGGACGTGATCCCGGAACCCGACCGGCCCTGACCCACCGTCAGGGCACCCTCGAACTCCCCGGGCGGCGCAGCCTCCACCGGACGTCACCCGTCCACCCGCCCCGCCGCCCGGGGCCCCAAGCCCGCTGTTCAGGCGGCAGTCGCACCGCAGCTCACCACCACGTGCTCACCTCGGACCGTCCTCCGGTCGTGCAGCCCTCGTATCAGTCCCCGAATTCCCATACCGCGCGCGGTGTTTGGGATGCCCCTTTGAACCTTGGGAGACAAGGCACCATGACCCAGCAGTCCACTGAGCCGAAGACGACGGCGGAGGACGCCGGCGCGGGTACGCGCCAGCCCGCCGGCCGCTCCTGGCTCGACCGGTACTTCCACATAACCAAGCGCCAGTCCACCGTCGCCCGGGAGGTGCGCGGCGGCATCACCACCTTCATGGCGATGGCGTACATCCTCCTGCTCAACCCGGTCATCCTCAGCGGGCCGGACGCGAAGGGCGGTGTGCTCGGCAACGCCGCGCTCATCACCGCGACCGCCTTCGCGGCGGCCGTCACCACCCTCCTGATGGGCTTCGTCGGCAAGGTGCCGCTGGCCCTGGCCGCCGGACTCAGCGTCTCCGGCGTGCTCGCCTCGCAGGTCGCCCCCAACATGACCTGGGGACAGGCCATGGCGATGTGCATCATGTACGGCGTCGTGATCATGCTCCTGGTCGTCACGGGCCTCCGCGAGATGATCATGAACGCCATCCCGCTCGCCCTCAAGCACGGCATCACCATGGGCATCGGCCTCTTCATCGCCCTGATCGGCCTGGTCAAGGCCGGTTTCGTGCACCCGGGCAAGGCGACCCCGCTCTCCCTCGGCCCGGCCGGTGAACTGGCGGGCTGGCCCGTCCTGATCTTCGCCGTCACCCTGCTGCTGATCTTCGCCCTCCAGGCCCGCAACATCCCCGGCGCCATCCTGATCGGCATCGTCGTCGGCACGGTCGTCGCCGTCATCGTCAACGCGATCACCCCGACCCCGGCCAAGGGGTGGAGCAACGGCCGCCCGCCCGCGCTCGACGGCGTGGTCTCGATGCCGGACTTCTCGCTCTTCGGCAAGGTCGAGTTCACCGGCTGGGGCGACATCGGCGTCCTGACCGTCGGCATGATCGTCTTCACCCTGGTCCTGGCCGGCTTCTTCGACGCGATGGCCACCATCATCGGCGTCGGCACCGAGGCCAAGCTCGCCGACGACAAGGGCCGCATGCCGGGCCTGTCCAAGGCCCTGTTCGTCGACGGCGCCGGCGGTGCCATCGGCGGTGTCACCGGAGCCTCCGGCCAGACCGTGTTCGTGGAGTCCGCGACGGGCGTCGGGGAGGGTGCCCGCACGGGTCTCTCCGCGGTCGTCACCGGCCTCTTCTTCGCCGCCTGCGTCTTCTTCACGCCGCTCACCGCGATCGTCCCGGCCGAGGTGGCGTCCGCCGCGCTGGTCGTGATCGGCGCGATGATGATGCAGAACGCCCGCCACGTGGACTGGGCCGACCGTGCCACCGCCATCCCGGTGTTCCTCACCGTCGTCCTGATGCCGTTCACGTACACCATCACCACCGGTGTCGCCGCGGGCGTCATCGCCTGGACCGTCATCAAGGTCGCCCAGGGCAAGGCGCGCGAGATCGGCGCCTTCATGTGGGCGCTGTCGGCGATCTTCGTCGTCTACTTCGCCCTGCACCCGATCGAGAAGTGGCTCGGCGTCGGGTGATCGAGACCGGGTACGCCGGGTAAGAAGTACGGTTCCGTGCCTTCCACACATCCGTTCCTCGTCCCTGGACCCCCGAAGGAGACCGCCCGTGCTGGACATCGCCGAAGAGCTGGACCGGTGGATTCGGCAGGGACGGGAGTTCGCGGTCGCGAGCGTCGTGGCCACGAACGGAAGCTCGCCCAGGCAGCCCGGTGCGGCCCTCGCCGTCGACAGTGACGGCGAGGCCGTCGGGTCGGTTTCCGGCGGGTGTGTGGAAGGCTCGGTCTACGAACTGTGCAGGCAGGCCCTGGCCGACGGGGCCTGCCTGGCCGAGCGTTTCGGCTACAGCGACGAGGACGCCTTCGCCGTGGGCCTGACCTGCGGCGGCGTCATCGACGTCCTGGTCACCCCGGTACGGGCCGACTCGCCGCAGCGGGACGTCTTCGCCGCGGCCTGCCGGGCCGCGGCCCGGGGCGCGACGGCCGCCCTCGCCCGGGTGGCACGGGGGCCGGCGGACCTGCTGGGCCGCGCGCTGCTGGTGCGTTCCGACGGGACGTACGAGGGCGGGCTCGGCGGTCCTGGCGCACTCGACCGCACCGCCGTCGCGGAGGCCCGCGCGCTGCTGGACGCGGGACGCACAGCCTCCGTCGAGACCGGCGCCGACGGCTCCCGCTGCGGGGCGCCGGTGACGCTCCTGGTGGAGTCGAGCGTGCCCGCGCCCCGGATGATCGTCTTCGGGGCCATAGATTTCGCGGCGGCACTGGTGAAGGCGGGGAAGTTCCTCGGCCACCACGTGACCGTGTGCGACGCGCGGCCCGTCTTCGCGACCCGGGCGCGGTTCCCGGAGGCGGACGAGGTGGTCGTCGACTGGCCGCACCGCTATCTGGCGGCGACGCGGGACGCGGGCGGCATCGACGCGCGCACGGTCCTGTGCGTGCTGACCCACGACGCGAAGTTCGACGTGCCCCTGCTGGAGCTGGCGCTGCGGCTGCCGGTCGCCTACGTGGGGGCGATGGGGTCCCGCCGCACCCATCTCGACCGCGACGACCGCCTCCGCGCGGTGGGCCTCACGGAACGGGAGCTGGCCCGGCTGCACTCCCCGATCGGGCTCGACCTGGGCGCCCGCACCCCGGAGGAGACGGCCCTGTCGATCGCGGCGGAGATCGTCGCCGCACGGCGCGGCGGCACGGGCGCCTCCCTGACGGGCGCCCACACCCCGATCCACCGGACCCCGGCCCCCCTGCGCCTCACCGGGACGGCATAGGCCCCCGCCCCGGCGCCGGGGCCCCCGGACGGGCCGAAGCCCCCGCTCCGGGCGAGGAGAACACCCCAGGGGCGCGGGGAACCGCGCGACCGGCCACGGCACACCCGCACGGAACCGCTCAGGCCGCCGCGGGGGCGCGCCCTGACACCCCGTCACCCTTCCGGCACCCCCCGGCTCGCCCCCCTCCCCTTCCTGATGCACCATCAGAACGTCGCCCGGCGGCACCCCCAGAACCCTCCTCACTCTTGACGCGCACATGGCCCTGGGCAACTCTCGTGCGGGAACCGCTCCCGCACGCCCTTGCGACCCCGGAGAGCCCCATGCGACCCGAACCGCACGACCGCCCCGTGCCGCACGATCGCACCACCCGGTACGGCGACCACCCCGTGCCCGCCCCGAGCCCTCCCGGCCGACGCCGCCCCCGGCAGCGCGTGATCGCCCTCGCCGCGCTGCCCCCGCTCGCCGCCGGCGTCATCTGGGCCCTCACCTCGGCCCCCGCCTCCGGCGCCCCCGAGCCCGCCGCCGGGCCGCCCGCTCCCGCCCTGGCGGGGAGCCCCCGGCTCTACACCCCACTGGCCAACCCGGACGCGTACAAGCAGGCGCTGAAGCTCCCCGGCAGTGCCGCCGGCGTGCGGGACGCCGCCCGGATCATCCGCATGGTGCGCACCCCGCACGCGGTCTGGTACGGGGACCAGACGCCCGAGGCAGTCGAGAAGGACGCCCGGGCGGTCACCCGGGACGCCGCCGTCGACGGGTCGATGCCCGTGTTCGCGCTCTACAACATCCCCGGCCGGGACTGCTCCAACTACTCCGCGGGCGGCGCGAGCAACACCGCCGAGTACAAGGCCTGGATCGACGGGGTCGCCCGGGGCATCGGCAAGCGCGACGCCGTCGTCGTCCTGGAGCCGGACTCCCTCGCCCTGCTGCCCTCCGAATGCGGCAAGGGCGAGGAGGCGGAGAAGACCGCCGCCCGGTACGAGGAGGTCAACTACGCCGTCCGCAGCCTGGCCGCCCTCCGCAAGACCCGCGTCTACCTGGACACCGGCCACGCGGGCTGGCACGATGTCGCCGGCATCGTTCCCCGGCTCATCAAGGGCGGGATCAAGAACGCCACCGGCTTCTACACCAACGCCTCCAACTACCAGACCGACGAGGCCAACTCCTGGTACGGCAAGCTGATCTCGTCCTGCATCGCCTACGTCGACAAGGGCGGCGACGCGGCGTCCTGCCCCTCGCAGAAGGGCGACAAGGCGGCGGCGCAGGCCTGGCTGGAGAAGAACGTCACCACCCCGCCGTCCCAGATGAAGCACTTCGTGACGGACACCAGCCGCAACGGCAAGGGCGCGTGGACGCCTCCCGCCGGCAAGTACACGGACCCGCAGGACTGGTGCAACCCGCCGGGCCGCGGCCTCGGGGTGCGGCCTACCACGCGCACCGGCGACCCCCTGCACGACGCCAAGCTGTGGATCAAGACGCCGGGCGAGTCCGACGGGCTGTGCCTGCGCGGCACGGCCGGACCCCAGGACCCCGAGCGCGGCACCGTCGATCCCAAGGCCGGTGACTGGTTCGCCCAGCAGGCGCTGGAACTCGTACGGCTGGCGGACCCGCCGCTGCTGCCGGGCGGCCGGGCGGCGGACGGCGAGGAGGAGGCGGACGGCTCCGGAGTGGCCCCGGGCGAGCCCGACCCGGCCGGATAGGAGGGCCCGGGTCCCTGTAGCGTGTGCCGGATGGGAACCGCTGTTCATGTCCCGCAGACCCGGGACATGATCGGGGAGGAACTCTCCGGCGACGAAGCACTGACGGCCCTGCGCCACTACGGCGGCCGCCAGTTGCTGCTCGACGCCTTCACGCGGTTCCGGTACGCCGACGGGTTCAGCAACGCCCGCTCGCTGGGGTACCAGATCGTGCTCGGCATCGTGCCGTTCCTCGTCGCGGTGGTCGGGGCCGCCGCCACCGTGCACAACGAGGCCGTCGGACGGGTCGTCGAGCGCACGCTCGTCGGGATCGTGCCGGGCGACAGCGCCGACCTCGTCGCGGACGCCTTCCGCGAGACCCGGCGCAGTGCCGGCTCCGGGGTGTGGACGGCCGTCGCCATGTGGACCGGGCTGGTCTTCGCACTGGTCAACCTCGCGTCCGCGATGGCCCAGATAGAGCGCGGGGCCAACCGGATCTACGGGATCGAACGGGACCGCCCCTTCGCGCCGAAGTACGGGCGCAGCCTGCTGCTCGCCATGGCGGCCGGGATGCCGCTGGTGCTGGGGTTCCTGGCGCTGGTCGCCGGGGACGCCGTCGGGGACGCCCTGGTGGGCGCGCTCGGGTGGCCGGACGCGTGGCTGGGGTGGTGGCACGCCATGGACATCCCCGTCGGCGTGCTGCTGGCGTGGGTGGCGTCGGCGGTGATCCTGCGGTGGTCGCCGCGCAGGCGGCAACCCGGTTACACCTGGCTGGCGTTCGGGTCTGCGGTGCATCTGGTGCTGTGGGTCGGGGCGACCTGGCTGCTGACGTTCTACGTCTCCAAGAGCGGGTCCTTCGGGGCGCTGTACGGGCCGCTGACGGCCTTCGTGGCACTCCTGCTGTGGGCCAACCTCACCGGCGTCGCCCTCTTCCTCGGCATCGCCTTCGCCGCCCAGTTGGAGGCCGCCCGCGCCGGGATCACCGACCCGGTGCGCCCCGACCCGGGGCAGGGCGGCGAGGGGGACTCGCCGCACCCCACCGACCCGGGGACCGCACAGCCCACCGGGACCGGCCCTACAGGTAGCGCCGGATCGGCGTGACCGACGCCTCCCGCAGGCGCTGCACCGCACCTCGCCGCCGCCACCGGGAGCCCACGATCCGCTCGCTGCGCGTCACGTCCTCGTCGAAGTGCTCGTCGAGCAGCGCCGTGAAGTCCTCGTCCAGGACCGCGAGCATGACCTCCTCGTCGTGGTCCAGCGAGCGGCGGTTGAAGTTCGTCGAACCGGTCAGCGCGGCCACCCCGTCGACCGTGATGACCTTCGCGTGCATCATCGTCGGCTGGAAGTGCCAGATCTTCACACCGCAGGCAGTCAGCTCCTCGTAGTGCTGCTCGCCCGCGAGCTGGCAGACCCGCTTGTCCGTGTACGGGCCTGGCACCAGGATCTCCACCTCGACGCCGCGCCGGGCCGTCGCGCAGAGCAGCTCGATGAAGTACGGGTCGGGCGAGAAGTACGCCGTCGCGAGCCGCACCCGTACCTCCGCCGACTCCAGCACCACCCGCAGCAGGGTCTGCATGTCCTGCCAGCCGAAGCTGGCCGAGCCGCGCACCACCTGCACCACCGCGTCGCCCTGGCGGGTGTGCTCCACGAACCGGTCGTGCTCGTCGAAGAGCTCGTCGGCGCACTCCGCCCAGTTCTGCGCGAAGGCCGCCGCTATGCCGTCGACCGCCGGGCCGCGGACCTCGACGTGGGTGTCGCGCCACTCGTTCGGGTTGCGGGCGTCGCCGCACCACTCCTCGGCGATGCCGACCCCGCCGGTGAACGCGACCTGCTCGTCCACGACCAGCGCCTTGCGGTGGCAGCGGTGGTTCTGCTTGAGCGGCGAGAGCCACAGCGGCTTGCGGAACCACGCGACGCGCACGCCCGCCGCGTCCATCTCCGTCAGGAGCTCCTTGTCGATGAGCCGGCTGCCGAACCCGTCGAGCAGCAGCCGCACCCGTACGCCCGCCCGGGCCCGCGCGGACAGCGCCAGCGCGAAGTCCCGCGCGATGTCGCCCTTCCAGTAGACGAACGTCATCATGTCGATCGTGTGCTCGGCGTCCTCGATGGCCTTGAGCATCGCCGGGAAGATCTCGTCGCCGTTGCGCAGCGCGGTGAGGCGGTTGCCCTCGGTGGCCGCGATGCCGATCAGCCGCTCCAGGCGACGGCGCAGGCGCTGCTTGCGGGCGGCGTCGTCGTCGCCGGGGGCGGTGGCCTGGGCGGGTATCAGCTCAGCGGTCATGACAAGCGTGCTCCTGAGGGGGAAGACGAAAGGGGGCGGAGGCGGCGGACGGAGGGCTCAGCGGACCTCGATGCCGATCAGGCAGGTGTCGTCGTCGGTGTCCGAGCGGCTGTGGGTCAGCAGCCGGTCCAGGTGCTTCTCCAGCTCCGGCGGGGCGGTGCCCGCCAGCGCGAGCAACTGCTCCAGGGACTCCTGGACCGTGCGGTCGCGCCGCTCGATGAGCCCGTCTGTGTACATCAGCAGCCGGTCGCCCGGCTCCAGTACGAGTTCGTTCTCCGAGTACGGAGCCTCGCCCACCGCACCGAGCAGTATGCCCGGCGGCATCGGCAGCGCCGCCGCCGCCCCGTCGCGCACCAGCACCGGCGGCGGGTGGCCGGCCCGCGCCCAGCGCAGCAGCCGGGTCTCCGGGTCGTACACGCCGCAGATCGCGGTGGCGGTGACCTGCTCGGTGAGGTGGTGGGCCACCGAGTTCAGCCAGCCCAGCAACTGGGCCGGGCCCGAACCGGTCGCGGCGAGGCCGCGCAGCGCGTTGCGCAGGACGACCATGCCGGTCGCGGCGTCGATGCCGTGGCCCGCGATGTCGCCCACGGCCAGCAGGACCTTGCCGTTCGGCAGCGCCACCGCGTCGTACCAGTCACCGCCGACCAGGTGCTCCTCCTCGGCGGGCCGGTAGCGCACCGCCACCAGCAGCCCCGAGGTCTCCACCGCGTCACGGGTCGGCGGCATGATCGCCTGCTGGAGCTGGAGGGCCAGCTTGTTGCGGGCCGCCGACTGCTCCTCGGAGTCCGCGAGCCGGTCCCGGGTCGCGGCGAGCGCCACCTCGGTCCAGTGCTGCGAGGAGACGTCCTGGTAGGCGCCCCGGATGGAGAGGATGTTGCCCGCCGGGTCGGTGACGGGTTCCGCGACGATACGGATGTGCCGCATCACCCCGTCGGCACGGCGCAGCCGGAAGGCCGTCGACGCCGAGTGGCGGTGGTGCAGCAGGGTGCGCAGGAAGCGGCCGATGGCCACCGAGTCGTCGTCGTGCGCGTGGTGGTGCAGCCGCTCCAGCGGCACGGGCGAGGAGGTGGGCGGCAGCCCGAACAGGGTGAAGAGCTGGCCGTTCCACAGGATGTCACCGGTGACGGCGTTCTCCTCGAACCCGCCGATGCGGCCCAGGCGTTGGGCGTGCTGGAGCAGGGAGGCGAGCCGGGAGGCCTCGTCCTCCAGCCGCCAGCTCAGCAGCACGCTGTCCCCGTACCGGCCGACGCCCACCGAGGCCACCGACACCAACGGGACCTCGTCCACCTGGGAGTTGAGCGTCATCCGCCCGGCCCGGAACGGCTCGCCCGTCGCGTGCACCCGCAACAGGTGCTCGTACAGGCCGCCCTGATGGGCGCTCAGCGGATACGCCTCCAGCCAGCGCATCCCCGTCAGTACGGCCCGGGAGCGGCCCGCGAGGTCGGCGAAGCGCTCGTTGGCGTACGCGATGTGGAAGTCGACCACCTCGTTGCGGTCGTCCAGCAGCGGCAGCAGCACGAGCGCAGGGTCCAGGAGGCCGTCGGCGAGGTCGGCGAGCGGGCCCGCCTGCTCGTCCGGCGGGAATCCGGCCGAGACGGCCGACACGTCGGTGCCCGGCAGGGTGTGCGCGCACAGGTCGGCCAGCGCGTCGAGCTGCCGGGTGGCCGCGGACGTCAGCGGCGGCTGCGGCTGCGGCCAGCACACCTCCAGTACGCCCAGGATGCGGCCGCCCACCTCGGCGGGCAGGATGCTGCGCGCGCCGTCGGTGCCGTGCCGCAGGCCGATGCCGGGGACACCGGCGGGCAGCGTTCCGTACCAGCGCGGACGGCGCTCGGTGAGCACCTGCTGCGACCAGGTCCCCACGCCCGGGGGAACGTATCGCCAGCGCTCGGCCTCGCCGCGCGAGAAGCCCGCGTGTCCGGCCAGTATCAGCGCGCCGTCCCGCCCGGCGGCCCACAGCGCCAGCGCGCTCGCCCCCAGCGGCGCGAGCGCCTGCTCGAACAGGGACTGCACGGCGGTCTGCGCGTCGCCGGTCATCGACCCGGTCTCGGCGGCCCGCAGCCGCAGCACCGTGCCGGGCTTGGCGCCGGTGTCCCGGGCGGACGGCGACGGGTACGCGGACGCCGGGAGCGCGTCCGCCACGTGGTCCCCGGCGGCCCCGTTCACGATGTCGGCGGCGAGCTCCAGCAGGGGCACGCGGGCGGACTCGGCGAGGTGCTCCAGGTGCAGGGCGGACTCCGCCGGGCCCCCCTGTCCGCGCTCGACCAGGATGCCGGTGGCGATGCCGATCAACGCCCGTGCGTCGGCCGACTCCTGAGCGAGCGTCAGGTCCCGCCGCAACTGCTCGATGGTGGACGCGAGGGCGTCCAGCGGCCGGGGCGGGGGATGCGCGCCACGGGCTGACGGGAAGGGGGCGGGGTCACCTGCGCCGTCGAAGGGCTCCCCGACGGGAGGGAACCCGGACTCCGGTCGTGCCCCGTGCGCCGCGACACCGGCGAGGAAGCCGGCGCCGGGGACGAGGTCCAGGCCGTAGGGCGGATGGCTGGCGAGGAAACCCGCCCCGGGCAGGTCGGCGGGGTCGCCGACGGCGGCCGGGCGGCCGGGGGGCGTGCCCGGGGCCGCCCCGGAGCCGGGAGGCGTTCCGGGAACCGCCGCCCCGGCCGGGCCGTCGGGGGGCGTGCCTGCTCCGGCCGCCCCCGAGTGCCCGCTCTCCTCGCCGGACCGAGGCTCCGCGGGGAGGCGGGGGGCCCCGGCGGCGGCGTCCGCCGCCGGGACCGGACCGGCCGGACCGGGCTCCGTCGCCGGGTGCCCGTCCTCCCCGTCCGCCGGGGCGGGGATCCCGTCCGGCGCGCCGGGGGTGTGCGCGGCGTCCGCCGGGAGCGCCGCGTCCTGGCCGCACGCGGGCTGTTCCCCGCTCATCGGGCGAGCCACGTGCGCATGCGGGACACCAGGTCGCCGGCGTCCACCGGCTTCGTGATGTAGTCGCTTGCGCCCGCCGCCAGGCACTTGTCCCGGTCGCCCTCCATGGCCTTCGCGGTCACCGCGATGATCGGCAGGTCCGCGTGCTCCGGCATGGCCCGGATCGCCGCGGTCGCCGCGTACCCGTCCATCTCCGGCATCATCACGTCCATCAGGATGAGCTCCACCCCGCCGTGCAGGGCGAGCACCTCAAGACCCTTGCGGCCGTTGTCGGCGTGCAGGACGCGCATGCCGTGCAGTTCGAGGATGCCGGTCAGCGCGTACACGTTGCGGGCGTCGTCGTCGACCACCAGCACGACCCGGCCGGACAGATCCAGACCGCCGTCCGGTGCCGGCTCCGCCTGACGCGGCACCTCGGCGGGCAGGACCGCGGGACGCACCAGCGGCAGCACGTCCGCGGGGCGCTCCGCCGTCAGGTGCAGGGCGATGCGCTCCCGCAACTCGTCGAGGCTGGGCAGGAGTTCGAGCGGCTTGGAACGCGACCACTCCAGGATCTGGCGCTCGTGCGACGCCTCCAGCGGCCGGGTGTGGTGCGCGAGCACGGGGACCTGGCGCAGCGCCGGATCGCCGTCCAGCGCGGCCAGCAGCCGCATCGCGGAGCCGTCGGGCATGTCCAGGCCGATGACGACGCAGTGGCACGGGTCGGAGGCCAGGGCGGCCGCCGCCTCCTCCGGGCCGACCGCGGTACGCACGTGCACCGGACCCCGTGCGTCGGGCAGCGACCCGTCGCCCAGCTCCGAGACCGCGCTCTCCGCGACCAGCGACAGCAGCCCGCGCGGCCGGTCCTCTATCACCAGCAGCCTGCGCTGCTGGGCGGGCACGGCGGGGGAGGGCACGCCCGGCGACGCGGTCTCCCGCTCCTTGTCCGCCGGGTCGGCGTACGCGCTGGGCGACTCGAAGCGGGCGACGGGGATGTACAGGGTGAAGGTCGAGCCCTCGCCGGGCGCGCTGCTGACCTGGATCGCGCCGCCGAGCAGGTGCGCCATCTCGCGGCTGATGGACAGGCCCAGGCCCGTACCGCCGTACTTGCGGCTCGTCGTGCCGTCCGCCTGCTGGAACGCCCCGAAGATCGCTTCGAGCTGCTGCTCGGCGATGCCGATGCCGGTGTCCATCACGCGGAACGCGACCGCCGGGCCGTGCGGACGCACCAGCGGCGGCAGGTCCGCGCCGACCGCCGGGTCGATGCGCAGCTCCACCGCGCCCGCCTCGGTGAACTTCACCGCGTTGGACAGCAGGTTGCGCAGCACCTGACGCAGCCGGGAGTCGTCCGTGACCAGCTCGGCCGGGGCGCCCGGCGCGACGCTGATCCGGAAGTCCAGGCCCTTCTGCGCGGTCATCGGCCGGAAGGTGGCCTCCACGTAGTCGAGCAGCTTGCGCAGCCCGACCGGCTCCGGGTTGACGTCCATCTTGCCCGCCTCGACCTTCGACAGGTCGAGGATGTCGTTGATCAACTGGAGCAGGTCGGAGCCCGCCGAGTGGATGACGCCCGCGTACTCGACCTGCTTGGCCGAGAGGTTGCGGGTCGGGTTCTGGGCGAGCAACTGGGCCAGGATCAAGAGGGAGTTGAGCGGGGTGCGCAGCTCGTGGCTCATGTTCGCCAGGAACTCCGACTTGTACTTCGAGGCGATGGAGAGCTGCTGCGCGCGGTCCTCCAGTTCCTGCCGCGCCTGCTCGATCTCCAGGTTCTTGGCCTCGATGTCCCGGTTCTGGGACGCCAGGAGGGCCGCCTTCTCCTCCAGTTCGGCGTTGGAGTGCTGCAACTCCTCCTGCTGCGACTGGAGTTCCTCCGAACGCGACTGCAACTCGGCCGCCAGCCGCTGCGACTCGCCGAGCAGCTCGTCGGTGCGGGCGTTGGCGACGATCGTGTTGACGTTGACGCCGACCGTCTCCATCAACTGCTCCAGGAAGTCCCGGTGCACGGGAGTGAACCCGCCCACCGAGGCCAGCTCGATCACCCCGAGCACCTGGCCCTCGACGGCGATCGGCAGCACCAGCAGGCTGCGCGCGTCCGCCGACCCGAGGCCGGACGACACGGTGACGTACCCCGACGGCAGCTCGTCCACGGCGATCGTGCGGCGGCTGCGGGCCACCTGCCCGACCAGCGACTGGCCCAGCTCGAAGCGGACCGGACGGTCCTGGGAGCTCATGAAGTGCCCGTACCAGCCGATGAGTTCGAGCTCGGGATGGCGGCCGGTGTCGTGCGCCAGGTAGAAGGCGCCGTACTGCGCGCCGACCAGCGGCGTCAGCTCGTCCATGATCAGCTCGGCGACGACGGTCAGGTCGCGCTGCCCCTGCATCAGGCCGGAGATCCGGGCCAGGTTGGTCTTGAGCCAGTCCTGCTCCTGGTTGGCGCGGGTGGTCTCGCGCAGGGACTCCACCATCGAGTTGATGTTGTCCTTGAGCTCGGACACCTCGCCGGACGCGTCCACCGTGATGGAGCGGGTCAGGTCGCCCTCGGCGACGGCGCTGGTGACCTCGGCGATGGCGCGCACCTGCCGGGTGAGGTTCCCGGCCAGCTCGTTGACGTTCTCGGTGAGGCGCTTCCACGTCCCGGAGACGCCCTCCACCTCGGCCTGGCCGCCGAGGCGGCCCTCGGAGCCCACCTCGCGGGCCACCCGGGTGACTTCGGCGGCGAAGGAGGAGAGCTGGTCGACCATGGTGTTGATGGTGGTCTTGAGCTCCAGGATCTCGCCCCGGGCGTCCACGTCGATCTTGCGGGTGAGGTCGCCCTGGGCGACGGCGGTGGTCACCTGGGCGATGTTGCGGACCTGCCCGGTGAGGTTGTTCGCCATCGAGTTGACGTTGTCGGTGAGGTCCTTCCAGGTGCCCGCCACGTGCGGCACGTGGGCCTGGCCGCCGAGGATGCCCTCGGTGCCGACCTCGCGGGCGACGCGGGTGACCTCGTCGGCGAAGGCCGACAGGGTCGTGACCATGGTGTTGATCACACCCGCGAGCGCGGCGACCTCGCCCTTCGCCTCGACGTTGATCTTCTGCGAGAGGTCGCCCTTGGCCACGGCGGTCGCGACCTGCGCGATCGAGCGCACCTGGCCGGTCAGGTTGGACGCCATCACGTTGACGTTGTCGGTGAGGTCCTTCCAGGTGCCGGAGACGCCGCGCACGGTCGCCTGGCCGCCCAGGTTGCCCTCGGTGCCGACCTCGCGGGCGACGCGGGTGACCTCGTCGGCGAAGGCCGAGAGCTGGTCGACCATCGTGTTGATGGTCTCCTTCAGCTCCAGGATCTCGCCGCGGGCGTCGACCCGGATCTTCTGCGAGAGGTCGCCCTTGGCCACGGCGGTGGTGACCTGGGCGATGTTGCGCACCTGGGAGGTCAGGTTGTTCGCCATGACGTTGACGGACTCGGTGAGGTCCTTCCAGGTGCCCGAGACGCCCTGCACGTCGGCCTGGCCGCCGAGCCGCCCCTCGGTGCCGACCTCGCGGGCGACGCGGGTGACCTCGTCGGCGAAGGAGGAGAGCTGGTCGACCATCGTGTTGATGGTGTTCTTGAGCTCGTGGATCTCGCCCTGCGCGTCCACGTCGATCTTGCGGGTCAGGTCGCCCTTGGCCACGGCGGTGGCGACCTGGGCGATGTCCCGCACCTGGGTGGTGAGGTTGCCCGCCATCGCGTTGACGGAGTCGGTGAGGTCCTTCCAGGTGCCGTCCACGCCCGGCACCTCGGCCTGGCCGCCGAGCCGGCCGTCGGTGCCGACCTCGCGGGCGACGCGGGTCACCTCGGAGGTGAAGAGCGAGAGCTGGTCGACCATGCCGTTGAAGACCTGCGCGATCTCGCCCAGGAGGCCGTCGCGGTCGTCGGGCAGCCGGGTGCCGAAGTCTCCGTCGCGCACGGCGGTCAGCCCGGCCAGCAACTGGCGCAGCTCGGGCTCGCCGACGGAGCCGTCGGAGTGCGGGGAGTGCCCGTTGGGGAGGACCGGCACGGGGACGGTGGTGACCCCGGCCGTCTTCGCCTTCGCGGGGGTGCGGCGGGCGGCCCGGGGCTTGGCGGAGGCGGTGCCGGTGCCGGGCTCGGTTCCCGTGCCGGTACGGCTGCGCGTGGTCTTGGCGCGGGGCGCACGGGGGGCCGGGGAGACGCCCGTGAGGGAGGAGTCACCGACGCCGGACGCGGCGGGGCCCGCGCTGCCGGCGCGGGACGTCGTACGCGTGGCACCGGACGCCGTGTCGACCGCGCCGGACGTCGCTCCGGCCATGTCGGGCGTCGCTCCGACCGCGTCGGGCGCTGTGCCGCTCGTCGCGTCCGCGGCGCCGTCGGCCGTGCCCGACGGGGGCGCTTGCGCGCCCGCGAGCTGCGACGCGGCGTCCACCCCGTCCGCCGTCGCGGCGGCGTCGGGACGTCCGCCCGTTTCGGAACCCGTTGTTCCCATGGTCTGACCCACCCCTTTGTGACGTGCTCTGTACCAGCCCGCGCAGGGGGCGGCACCAGTACGACCAGCTCACTTCCGAACGGGCGTTCCGTGGGTCATGGTGCCACAGTTGCCATACGACAATTTTTGCCGTTCCCCTGCTCGTCATTCCGCGCCCACACGGGTCGGACGGCGAGCGAGGGCGCGCGTGAGCTCATAGCTGCCGCTCGAAAGGGTATGCGTTCGATTGCATGCTCGATACGGGCGGGCACGGTGCGCGGCAGCGGGTCAGGCGCGAGGAGGGTCGGGACATGCCAGAGGCGGAGACCGGACAGCGGGAGGACCGCCCCAGGGGCGCCTCCGACGAGGAGCGGGCCGGGGGTTCCCGGGGCCGCTCCGAGGACGGGGCCGAGCGGGCGGAGCGGGCTGAGCGCCCGCCTGGCCGCTCCGGGGACCAGGACGAGCGGGACGCCCGCCCGCGGGGCCGCTCCGAGAGCGAGGACGAGCGCGCCGACCGGCAGTGGTCGGAGCTGGTCCAGGAGATCCGGGTGGCCCAGACCGGGGTGCAGATCCTCTTCGGCTTCCTGCTCACGGTGGTGTTCACGCCGATCTTCCAGGACATCTCCGAGACCGACAAGAACATCTACATCCTCACGGTGATCCTCGGCTCGACCGCCACCGGCGCACTCATCGGCCCGGTCTCCTTCCACCGGATCGTCTCGGGCCGCCGGATCAAGCACAAGGCCGTCACCTGGGCGTCCCGGCTCACCTTCCTCGGCCTGGTCCTGCTGCTGGCCACCCTGTGCTCGGCGCTGCTGCTGGTGATGCGGGTGGTCACGCACGACTCGTTCGCGCCGTGGCTCGTCGCAGGGGTGTTCGCCTGGTACCTGCTGTGCTGGTTCGTGCTGCCGTTCTGGGCGCGCTGGAAGCACACGGACTGAAGCGGGCCCCCACGGCGTGCGCCCGGACGGGGGGCGGGCCCGGAAGCCCCCGCCGCACTCCGGAAGTTCACTCTGTCGGATGACCCGCGGCGCGGCGGCACGGGGTTGACCCAGTGGTCCGGACCGGTCGGAGGGCGAGCGGCATCCGCACCCGGGCCCGGCCCCGCTCCCGCCCGCCCGGCCCGTCCGGCACCGGGCCGCACCCCGGATCTCGTACGAGAAGCGGACGCGGAAGGCGAGCGGGTCCCAGGGCGTCCGATGCGGGACCTTCGGCCCCCGGAGGCGGTGCGGCGGGCCTCCTGCCGTGAGGGACCGGCCGGTCGAACCCCGGCCGTGCCCGGTCTCCCGGAGGTACGAGGAAGAATGCGCCGCACCGTCACGTCCGCCGTCCGCACACCCGTCGTGGCGGCGGCGCTCGCCCTCGCCGCCACGGCCTGCGCGGGGGAGGGGAGCCGGGCCCTCACCTCCACGGACCGGGTGCCGGTCGCCGACGTCGAGCCCAAGGCCCCCGCCGCCACCCCCGCGCCCGGCGCGGAACCCGCCCCGCCCGCCGAGAGGCCGGCCGCGCCGCGCCGCACGGCCGCCCCCCGGATCGCCCCGCTGGACGGCAGCACGGTCGGCGTCGGCCAGCCGCTCGCCCTGGTCTTCCCGGGCCAGAAGGTCGACGCGTCGCTCCGCGCGGGCATCGAGGGCGCCCTTGAGGTCACCGCCTCCACCCCGCTCACCGGCGCCTGGCACTGGACGGAGTCCAAGGGCGACACCCTGGTCCACTTCCGCCCCCAGCACTACTGGCCCGCCCGCACCAGGGCGACGCTCGACGCCCGGCTGTCCCACGTGAAGCTCGCCGACGGCACCGCGGTCGACCGCTACCGCAGGCTCTCCTTCACCACCGGCGACTCGATGATCAGCAGGTCGACCTGGCCGCCCACACCATGACCGTGGTCCGCGACGGCCGGACGCTGCGGACCATCCCCGTCAGCGGCGGCGAGAAGCGCTTCAAGACCCGCGAGGGCATCAAGACGATCCTCTCCAAGGACGGCCGCGTCCTCATGGACTCGCGCACCATCGGCATCCCGCGCGACAGCCCGGACGGCTACTACGCCCCGTACGACTGGAGCATGCGCGAGACGGCCAGCGGCGAGTACCTCCACGCCGCCCCCGACAACGCGGAGTCCTTCGGCAAGGAGGACGTCAGCCACGGCTGCATCGGCATGTCGGAGGCCGACGCCAAGTGGCTGTACGGCCTCAGCCGCGTCGGCGACGTCATCGAGGCCACCGGAACGACCGGCAAGCCGATGGACCACTTCGGCAACGGCTACGGCTTCGGCAACGGCTACGGCGACTGGAACCTCTCCTGGTCCGACTGGCCGGCGGGCAGCGCACTGGGCGAACGCCCCGCGGTCTGACCGAAATCGTCTGTGAGGCGCCTGCCGCGGACCTAACGTCTCTCCCATGCGCCTCACCAAGTTCACCCACTCCTGCGTCCGCCTGGAACGGGAAGGTCTCGGCGTCCTGGTCATCGACCCCGGCGCCTGGAGCGAGCCCGAAGCGCTGCGGGGCGCGGACGCGGTCCTCGTCACCCACGAACACGCCGACCACATCGACGTCTCGCACCTGCGCGGCCTGGACATTCCGGTGTACGCCCCCGAGGGCGCCGCGCTGCCCGGCCTCCCGGACCTCCCCGTCACCGAGGTCGGGCCGGGCGACGCCTTCACCGCCGCCGGCTTCCGCGTCACGGCCCACGGCGGCGTCCACGCCCCCATCTACGGCGACCTCCCGGACTGCGCCAACCTCGGCTATCTGATCGAGGACGCCGTCTACCACCCCGGCGACTCGTTCCACACCCCCGACGCCCCGGTCGAAACCCTGCTGGTCCCGCTGCACGCCCCCTGGATGCGCATGAGCGAGGCCATCGATTTCACCCGCGCCCTCCGCCCGGAACGCGCCCTCGGCATCCACGACGCCCAGCTCAACTCCCGCGGCCTGGCCAGCGCGAACGGCTGGCTGGCGGAACAGGGCACGGCGAACTACCGCTACCTCGAACCGGGTTCACGGCTCTGACGGCGCGGCCGACAGGGCCGGCGGAGTGCCTCCGGGGCACGGCGTCCCCGTGACCGGTGAAATCGCCCCAGTGCTTCCCGGGGGCCGGCCACCGGGCCGGTCCCCGCCCCGGCGCGCATGACATGCGCCTTACGCCGCGATCCCTAAGCTCGGCCCATGCCGAACCCCGCGACCGACTGCTACCCCTGCGCCCAGGAGGCCCGTCTCCCGGACGCCCCGCCCCGGGAACGCGTCGCCCGGGACGAGCACTGGCGGGTCGTCCTCGCCTTCAACTCCGCGCTGCCCGGCTGGCTCGTCCTGCTGCCCCGGCGGCACGTCACCGCCGTCCACGACCTCACCGACGCCGAGGCCGCCTCCCTCGGCCTGTGGCAGGTGCGGCTGTCGCGGGCGCTGCGGGAGGTCACCGGGTGCGTGAAGTCGTACGTGGTCCAGTTCGCCGAGGCAGAGGGCTTCGGGCACGCCCACTTCCACGTCGTGCCCCGCATGGCCGCCCAGCCCGCCGACCGGTGCGGGCCCGCCGTGTTCGGGTACCTGGCCCGGCCCGAGGCGGAGTGGGTGCCCCCGGAGCGGTGCGACGAACTGGCCGGACTGCTCGCCCGCACGCTCGAAGGCTAGCTAGGGCAGCAGTCCCGCCCGGCGGGCCGCCACCACCGCCTCCAGCCTGGTGTGCGACCCCAGCTTCCGCATCGCGGACCGCAGATAGCCCTTCACCGTCTCCGGCCGCAGCCCCAGCTTCTCGCCCGCCGCCGCGTTCGTCGCGCCCGAGGCCACGCACACCAGCACGTCCGTCTCGCGCGGGGTGAGCACCACGTCGTACCCGGTCGGCTCCCCGTCGCGGCACGTTCCCGCCAACCTTCCGCACACGGCGAGGAGTTCCGCCCGGAGCTCCGGGTCCACGATGCGCGGCGCGAGCGCGCGCAGCTCGCCGTGCGCCTCCCGGACCTCCTCCCACGCACCGGCCCCCGCACCCGGTTCCCGCGCCACCTCCAGCAGGCGGCGCACCTCGTCCCGTACCGCGAGCGACTGCTCCACCTCGCGCGCCGCGTCCAGCACCGCGCCCGCCGCCCGGTCGCCGAGGGACTGCGGGGTGCGCAGGGCCGCGTACAGGACGCCGCGCACCCGCCGCCGCACGATCACCGGCACCGCGATCACCGAGCGCAGCCCCTCCGCGGTGACCGCCGCGTCGTACTCGTGACTGATGTGCCGCGAGGAGAGGTACTCGGTGACCGCGCACGGGCGTCTCAGCGCGATCGACTTGCCGCCGAGCCCGATGCCCGAGGAGACGAGCAGCCCCTCCAGGGCACGGGTGGAGGCTCCGCTCAGCTCCGCGATGCACAGCTCGGCCGGCCCGGTCAGCAGCCCGCCGAACGCGACCGGGACGCCGGTGACCCGCCGCAGCCGCAGCAGCGCGGCCCGCATCTCGGCGGCGTGCGCCCCCGAAGCACGGCCCGGGTGACGCCGCCCCGCCCCGGACATGCCGGAAACGTCCCTCACGTGCGCTCCCTTCCACCCCCGTTCGGGGGTAGTGAGATCCAGGCCACTGGAACAGGATGTTAGCGACCAGGGCCGACACAGGGAGAGCACGATGCGGACGCCGATGACCATCTCCGACTTCCTCGACCGCGCCGAGCTGGGATTCGCCTCCAGCCCCGGCGTGATCGACGAACCCCGCCAGCCCGCGCCGCCCGTTCCCACGTCCACGTACGGCGAACTGGCGACCCGGGTGCGCGCCTGGCAGGCCGGGTTCGACGCGCTCGGCGTCGGCGAGGGCGAACGGATCGCCGTCGTCAGCCACAACTCGGCGCGGCTGCTGGAGCTGCTGTTCGCCGTCCCGACGAGCGGACGGATCTGCGTGCCGATCAACTTCCGGCTGAAACCGGAGGAGATCGCCTACATGGTCCGCCAGAGCGGTGCCCGGGTGCTGCTCGTCGACCCCGAACTCGACGACGTGCTCAGCGGGGTGAAGGCCCGTCACCGTTTCTTGCTCGGCGAGCAGAGCGACACCGAGCTGATGCGGTACGGAGTCGAGCCGCGCCCCTGGTCCCGGCCCGACGAGGACGCCACCGCGACCATCAACTACACCTCGGGGACGACCGCCCGCCCCAAGGGGGTGCAGCTCACCCACCGCAACATCTGGGTGAACGGGCTGACCTTCGGCCTGCACACCCGCGCCTGGGAGCGCGACGTCTACCTGCACACCCTGCCGATGTTCCACTGCAACGGGTGGGGGATGCCGTTCGTCATGGCCGGGCTCGGGGCCAAGCAGGTCGTGCTGCGCAAGGTCGACGGCGCGGAGATCCTGCGGCGGGTGCAGGAGCACGGGGTGACGCTGATGTGCGGCGCGCCCGCGGTCTGGAACGCGGTCCTGGACGCCGCCGCGTCCTGGGAGGGCGAGATCCCGGGCCGCGACCGGGTCCGGGTCGTCTGCGCGGGCGCCCCGCCGCCCACCCGCACCATCCGGCGCATGGGCGAGGAGCTGGGCTGGGAGTTCACCCAGATCTACGGCCTCACCGAGACCTCCCCGCTCCTCACCTTCAACCGTGCCCGGCCCGCCGACGAGGCCCTGCCCGCCGAGGAGCGCGCCCGCAAGCTGTCCCGGGCGGGCGTTCCGGCCCTCGGCGTGAAGCTCCGGGTGGCCGAGTCGGGCGAGGTGCTGGCCCGCTCCAACGTCGTACTGGACGCGTACTGGGAGAAGCCGGAGGAGACGGCGGAAGCCCTCGCCGACGACTGGTTCCACACCGGCGACGGCGGCTTCCTCGACCCGGACGACGGCCACCTCACGATCTCGGACCGCAAGAAGGACGTCATCATCACCGGCGGCGAGAACGTCTCCTCGATCGAGGTCGAGGACGTCGTCTTCAGCCATCCCTCCGTCGCCGAGGTCGCCGTCATCGGCGTTCCGCACGAGAAGTGGGGGGAGACCGTCAAGGCGCTGGTCGTCCTCGCGGAGGGCGCGGACGCCGACGAGGCCGCCATCATCGCCCACTGCAAGGAGCGGATCGGCGGCTACAAGGCCCCGACGTCGGTGGAGTTCCGGTCGGAGATCCCGCGCACCGCCACCGGCAAGATCCAGAAGTTCAAACTGCGCGAACCGTACTGGACGGGCCTGGACCGGGAGGTCAACTGAGATGCGGGAGAAGGGAATTCACGCTTCGGCGCCCGGCCGGGAGCCGCTGTCGTACGCCCATGGAACCGGCTCCGCCCCCCTCACCGGCGACACCATCGGCGCCAACCTGCTGCGCACCGCGGCCGCCTTCCCCGACCGGGAGGCACTCGTCGACGTGCCGTCCGGCAGGCGGTGGACGTACCGGCAACTGCGCGCGGACGTCGACGAGCTGGCGCGCGGACTGCTCGCCCGGGGCGTCGGGAAGGGCGACCGGGTCGGCATCTGGGCGGTGAACTGCCCGGAGTGGACCCTGCTCCAGTACGCCACCGCCCGCATCGGGGCGATCCTGGTGAACATCAACCCCTCCTACCGCTCGCACGAGTTGGCGTACGTCATCGACCAGGCGGGCGTCTCCCTCCTCGTCGCCTCCCGCACGCACAAGAGCAGCGACTACCGGGCCCTCGCCGCCGAGGCCGCCGGCCGCTGCCCGAGCCTGCGCTCCGTCCACCACATCGGCGACCCGAGCTGGGACGCGCTCCTCGCGGACCCGGCCGGGGAGGCCGAACTGGAGGCGCGCGCCGCCGAGTTGTCCTGCGACGACCCGATCAACATCCAGTACACCTCCGGCACCACCGGCTTCGCCAAGGGCGCCACCCTCTCCCACCACAACATCCTCAACAACGGCTACTTCGTCGGCGAGACCATCGGCTACGACGAACACGACCGCATCTGCCTGCCGGTGCCCTTCTACCACTGCTTCGGCATGGTCATGGGCAACCTCGCCGCCACCTCCCACGGGGCCTGCGTCGTCATCCCCGCCCCCTCCTTCGACCCCGCCGCCACCCTGCGCGCGGTCCAGGACGAGCGCTGCACCTCCCTCTACGGCGTCCCCACCATGTTCATCGCCGAGCTGAACCTCCCCGACTTCGCCGCCTACGACCTCTCCACCCTGCGCACCGGGATCATGGCCGGTTCCCCCTGCCCGACGGAGGTCATGAAGCGGGTCGTCGCCGAGATGCACATGGCGGAGGTGTCCATCTGCTACGGCATGACCGAGACCTCGCCCGTCGCCACCCAGACCCGGCGCGACGACGACCTCGAACGCCGCACCGGCATCGTCGGCCGCGTCCTGCCCCACCTGGAGGTCAAGGTCGTCGACCCGGCCACCGGCGCCACCGTGCCCCGCGGCTCCTCGGGCGAACTCTGCACCCGCGGCTACAGCGTGATGCTCGGCTACTGGGACGACCCCGGCCGGACGGCCGAGGTCGTCGACCCCGCCCGCTGGATGCACACCGGCGACCTCGCCACGATGCGCGAGGACGGCTGCGTCCAGATCGTCGGCCGCATCAAGGACATGATCATCCGCGGCGGCGAGAACGTGTACCCGCGCGAGATCGAGGAGTTCCTCCACGCCCACCCGAAGATCGCCGACGTCCAGGTGGTCGGCGTCCCCGACGCACGTTACGGCGAGGAGATCCTGGCCTGCGTCGTGCCGCGGGACCCCGCCGACCCCCCGACCCGGGACGAGATCGCCGCCCACTGCGAAGGCAGGCTCGCGCACTACAAGATCCCGCGCCGGGTCGAGGTCCTGGACGCCTTCCCGATGACCGTCAGCGGCAAGGTCCGCAAGGTGGAACTCAGGGAGCGGTACGGAAGCTGAGGCCCACCGGCCCCGCTCCCTCGCGGCGCATGCACACCCGCGGCCAGCGGTCGAGGCCCATCGACGCCTCCTCGGCGACGATCTCCCGCAGGCCGTGGGTGAGTTCGGCGTCGGCGAGGGTGCGGAAGCCGAGGCGTGCGTAGTACGGGGCGTTCCACGGGACCCGGGCGAAGGTCGTCAGGGTGAGGGCGGGAAGGCCCGACTCCCCGGCGAGACGGGAGATCAGGGCCCGGCCCGCGCCCTGGCGGGCGAGGCGCGGATGCACGGACACCTGGTCGATGTGGGCCGCGCCGTCCACCTCCTGCCAGATGAGGTACCCGCCGGGGACATCGGACGGGTCGGTGAACACCCAGGCGCGGGCGTCGAGTTGATAGAGCGTCAGGAAATCGAGCGACGGCGGGTCGTCGTCGGCGACCTCCGTCATGCCGATGTCCCGGAACGGCTCACCGGCCGCCCGTTCGATCTCCTGGAGCAGGGGCAGCTCGGCGGCCCGGGCGAGCCGGATCGCGGAGCGCGCCCCGACGGGCACGGGCCGCGTCCGCGGCCGGGGGCGAAGTGCTGACATGGGTCGAGTATCGCGCGGACGCCGGGGGCGCACCCGCTTCCGCCCGGCGGTTTTCCCGTCCCGTCAGCCGCCCGCCGGGCCCGTGCTGCTGCCCGCCAGGTCGTCGGCGGCGCGGGTGGCCGGTTTCGGGGTGCCGGTGAGGTCGAGGACGAACAGCGGGACGCCCAGTTCCTCCGCGCGGGCCCGGGCCGCCGGCTCGTACCCCGTCAGGGAGAAGAAGACCGCGACGGCCGACTGGTTCAGCCCGTGCAGCCACAGGCACTCCACGTCGCGCAGCGTGGACGGCTCCGTGCTCGGGTCGACCTGCGCGACCAGGCCGGGCGCCCGCAGGTCGATGCCCGACGCCGGGTGCTCGGGGGACTGCAGGATGCCCCGGAAGCCGAGCCACTTCAGGTAGAGCGCGGCCGCGGTGACGGCGTCCCGGGCGGTGCGGATGGTCAGCGGGCGGAAGGGCGGGCGGGAGGCGCGGGAGCGCTCCCGCGGGGCGTCGGGGTCCGCCTCGCGGTCCGCCGCACCGGCCAGGACCTCGTCCGTGCGGAGCGGCTCGGGGCGCGTCACCGGGGGCCCGGCGGCCCCGGCTGCCGGGGGCACGGTCGGGGCGGGGCGGACCGGGATGCGCAGCACCGCGCCGCAGCCGCAGCCCAGCTCCGGTTGCGGCCACTGGTCGGTGCGGCCGCAGGCGGGGCAGCGGACCGTCACCCAGGAGTCCGTCCAGGTCCGGTGCGTGATGGGCTGCGCCGGCGCGCCGCGCTGGAGCGGCGGGGCCAGCGGCGCGCCGCACGCGCAGGGGAAGACGGGCGGTTCGTACGCGTGGTCACGGCGGCAGGCGGGGCACCGCACCGGCACGCTGCTTCCCATGGGGGGACCTCCGGAACGTCGCGTCCGGCGGGCACGTCCGGCGGTGCGCGACCGGGCGTGAACGCAGGAACGCAGGAACGACTGATGCGCTGTGTCACTCCATGGTCACACCAACTGTGAAGCCTTGGCAGGTACTTCACGTCTTTTCCGCCGACGTTTCGGTCCGTGGACCCCTCCGTGCGGCCTTCCCGGTTTCCGGCGTGCCCCTTTGTGCGGTCCGCCATGCGCGCCGCTCCCGTTCCGTGGACTCCTCCCTTGACGGCGGCACCTCCGCATCCTATGTTGCTTCCACATAGCAGAACAGTTATTCCGCATTACGGAAACCCGGCCTGAAGCACAGGAGTGACCCGATGCCCCGTATGACCGCCGCCCTCGCGGCTGTTGAGATCCTCAAGCGCGAAGGCGTCAGCCACGCGTTCGGCGTGCCCGGCGCGGCGATCAACCCCTTCTACAAGGCCCTCCAGACGGGCGGCGGGATCAAGCACACGCTCGCCCGCCACGTCGAGGGCGCCTCCCACATGGCGGAGGGCTACACCCGCAGCAACGCCGGCAACATCGGCGTCTGCATCGGTACGTCGGGCCCCGCCGGCACCGACATGATCACCGGCCTCTACTCGGCCATCGCGGACTCGATCCCGATCCTGTGCATCACCGGCCAGGCCCCGGTCGCGAAGCTCCACAAGGAGGACTTCCAGGCCGTCGACATCGCCTCCATCGCCAAGCCGGTCACCAAGAAGGCCACCACCGTCCTGGAGGCCGCGCAGGTCCCGGGCGTGTTCCAGGAGGCCTTCCACCTGATGCGCTCCGGCCGGCCGGGACCGGTCCTCATCGACCTGCCGATCGACGTGCAGCTCACCGAGATCGAGTTCGACCCCGAGACGTACCAGCCGCTGCCGGTCTACAAGCCGGTCGCGACCCGCCCCCAGGTCGAGAAGGCCCTCTCCTTCCTGCTGGAGTCCGAGCGCCCGCTGATCGTCGCCGGCGGCGGCGTCATCAACGCCGACGCCTCCGACCTGCTGCTGGAGTTCGCCGAGCTGACCGGCACGCCCGTCATCCCGACCCTCATGGGCTGGGGCATCGTCCCCGACGACCACGAGCTCAACGCCGGCATGGTGGGCCTGCAGACCTCGCACCGCTACGGCAACGCGAACTTCCTGGAGTCCGACTTCGTCCTCGGCATCGGCAACCGCTGGGCCAACCGCCACACCGGCGACCTGGCCGTCTACACCGAGGGCCGCAAGTTCGTCCACGTCGACATCGAGCCCACCCAGCTCGGCAAGATCTTCGCGCCGGACTACGGGATCGCCTCCGACGCCAAGGCCGCCCTGGAGCTCTTCGTCGAGGTCGCCAAGGAGCTGAAGGCCGCGGGCAGGCTGCCCGACCGCAGCGCGTGGGCCGCCTCCACCCAGGACCGCAAGGCCAAGCTCCAGCGCCGTACGCACTTCGACAACGTGCCGCTCAAGCCGCAGCGCGTGTACGAGGAGATGAACCGCGCCTTCGGCCCCGAGACCCGGTACGTCACCACCATCGGCCTCTCGCAGATCGCCGGCGCGCAGATGCTGCACGTCTACAAGCCGCGCCACTGGATCAACTGCGGCCAGGCGGGCCCGCTCGGCTGGACCATCCCGGCCGCGCTCGGCGTCGCCACCGCCGACCCGGAGGGCCAGGTCGTCGCGCTCTCCGGCGACTACGACTTCCAGTTCATGCTGGAGGAGCTGGCCGTCGGCGCGCAGCACCGGATCCCGTACGTCCACGTCCTGGTGAACAACTCCTACCTGGGCCTCATCCGCCAGGCCCAGCGGAACCTGGACATCAACTTCCAGGTCAACCTGGAGTTCGAGAACATCAACTCGCCGGAGCTGGGCGTCTACGGCGTCGACCACGTCAAGGTGGTCGAGGGCCTCGGCTGCAAGGCCATCCGCGTCACCGAGCCGGACCAGCTGCTGCCCGCCTTCGAGGAGGCGAAGAAGCTGGCCCAGGAGTTCCGGGTGCCGGTCGTGGTCGAGGCCATCCTGGAGCGCGTCACCAACATCTCGATGAGCGGTGCGGGCATCGACGCCGTCAACGAGTGGGAGGACGTCGTGACGGAGCCGGGGCATGCGCCGACCGCGGTGCGGCCGTTCGTGGGGCAGTAGCGCACAGCACGCGCCCTTGAAGGGGGCCGGTACGCCATGGTGGCGTGCCGGCCCCCTTCGCGTTGCGTTGCCGGGGGGTGAGGTGGGGCGGGGCGGGGTGCGCCGGCCGGGGGACCGGCGGGGCCGGGGGCCGTGACCGGCGGCCATGGCGGGACCTGTGGCCGGGGGGGAGGGGCGCGGCGGTGAGGGGGTGGAAGCCGGTGGGGAGGGGGCGGGACGGGGGTGGGCCGGGAGCGGGAGGGGCCGCCCCCTTGCCCGCCCTCCCCCGAGCTCTCGGCTTCGCTCGAGCAGGGGGTACCCCCTTCGCCCCCTCGGGGCGGCCCCGTCGCCCAAGGAGGCGGGGGCGACGGGCGGCTGCGAAAGCCCGAGGGGGCGGGGGTGGCAGGGCGGCTGAGACGTCCGAGGGGAGGGGGGCGGCGGGGTGGCTGCGACGTCTGAGGGGGCTGGGCGGTGAGGCCGCCGGGCGGTGGTTGTCCTTGGCCAAGGGGGCCGGGGCCGGAAGCTGAGCGGCGGGCTCGGAAGGTGGGGGCACGGCGAAGGGCGCGGAGTACGGGACCGTCCGTACTCCGCGCCCTGGTTCGGCACACGTGCAACCTCGTGCGAAAGAGGCCGCGGTGGGGGCGATGAGCCGCCGCGCGCTCCTTCTCTCAGGTCAAGAAGGAGAGACGCGCCGGCCTTCACCACCGCACTGGCTCACCCGCCACCGCGGGCCCCGTATCGGTCCTTGCCGCCGGCCACCCCTCATTTCGGGCCGGCGGCAAGGACAGCGGTCGGGGCCTGACCTCCCGTCAGACCCCTTCCGCAGTCAGGGAACTACTGGTCCTCACGCAGGCTGCGAACAGCCTCTTCGACGCGCTTGCCGTACTCCGGGTCGGCCGCGTGGAAGTGCGCGAGGTTCTTCTCGATCACGTCGTCGCGGGAGACCTGGGAGAGGCCGCCGGCGATGTTGGCGATCAGGCGGTCCTTCTCGTCGGACGACATCAGGCGGTAGAGCTCACCGGCCTGGAAGAAGTGGTCGTCCTTGACGTGCTGGGCGTAGGCGTAGGTGCCCGTCCAGCCGGAGACCTCGGCCGGGGCGCCCAGCGGGGCGTCCGTCTGCGCGGGACCGTCGTACGAGTTGGGCTCGTAGTTCTTGTCGTGGCGCGAGCCGTAGCGGGTGGCGTAGAAGCCGTCCCGGCCGTAGTTGTCGGCCGGCGCGTTCTTCGGCGCGTTCACCGGGAGCTGGGTGTGGTTGACGCCCAGGCGGTAGCGGTGCGCGTCCGCGTAGGCGAACAGGCGGCCCTGGAGCATCTTGTCCGGGGAGGCCGTGATGCCGGGAACGAAGTTGTTCGGCGAGAACGCGGCCTGCTCGACCTCGGCGAAGACGTTGTCCGGGTTGCGGTCCAGGACCAGCCGGCCCACGCGCTGCAGCGGGTAGTCCGCGTGCGGCCACACCTTCGTGACGTCGAAGGGGTTGAAGCGGTAGTCCGCGGCCTCGGCGGCCGGCATGACCTGGACGTACAGGGTCCAGGACGGGTTGACGCCGCGCTCGATGGCCTGGAGCAGGTCCGTCTGGTGCGAGTTGGCGTCCTTGCCCGCGATCTCCGCGGCCTGGTCCGAGGACAGGCAGCGGATGCCCTGGTTCGTCTTGAAGTGGTACTTGACGAAGAAGGCCTCGCCCTCGGCGTTCGTCCACTGGTACGTGTGCGAGCCGAAGCCGTCCATGTGGCGGTACGAGGCGGGGATGCCGCGGTCGCCCATCAGCCAGGTGATCTGGTGCGTGGACTCGGGGGAGTGCGCCCAGAAGTCCCAGACGTTGTCCGGTTCCTGCTTGCCCGTGAAGGGGTCGCGCTTCTGCGAGTGGATGAAGTCGGGGAACTTGATCGGGTCCTTGATGAAGAACACCGGGGTGTTGTTGCCGACGAGGTCGTAGTTGCCCTCTTCGGTGTAGAACTTCAGCGCGAAGCCGCGCGGGTCGCGGACCGCGTCCGCGCCGCCGAGGTTGTCCGCGACGGTGGAGAAGCGGATGAACGTCTCGGTGCGCTTGCCGACCTCGGAGAGGAAGTCGGCGCGGGTGAAGCCGGTGACGTCGTCGGTGACCTCGAAGTAGCCGTACGCACCGGAGCCGCGGGCGTGCACGACACGCTCCGGGATGCGCTCACGGTTGAAGCGGGCGAGCTTCTCCAGCAGGTGCTGGTCCTGGAGGAGGAGCGGGCCACCGACACCGGCGGAGGCGGAATTCTGGTTGTCGGCGACCGGGGCGCCTGACTCGGTCGTGAGCACACGCTTCGACATGGTGACCTTGGGACCTTCCTGCGGGATCTGCTGGCGGCGTGAGGAGCGTAAGTACGCGGAGAACGCGGCGTCAACAGTTTGTTGAATTTAAGGGTGGAGCACGTCTGGGACCCGGGCCGCGGCAGCGCCTGGGCGCGACAGGACAGGTGTCAGCGCTGCCGCAGCCCGGAGTTCGAGGGCGGCTTCACAGCGGAAGCCGCAGGTCAGGCCGTGGGGCCTGAGGGATTTCAGACCTGCTGGCCGGAGAGGCGCTCGACGGCGCGCAGCAGGGCCGAGTGGTCCAGGCCGCCGTCGCCCTGGGCGCGCAGCGAGGCGACCAGCTGGGCGACGACCGCGCCGACCGGAAGGGCCGCGCCGACGTTGCGGGCGGCGTCGGTCACGATGCCCATGTCCTTGTGGTGCAGGTCGATCCGGAAACCGGGCGCGAAGTCGCGGTTGAGGAAGTTGTCCTTCTTGCGGGTCAGCACGGTGGAGCCGGCCAGACCGCCGTTGAGGACGTCGAGCGCGGCCTTCAGGTCCACGCCGGACTTCTCCAGGAAGACCACGGCCTCGGCGCACGCCTGGATGTTGACGGCGACGATGAGCTGGTTGGCGGCCTTCACCGTCTGGCCCGAACCGTGCGGACCGCACAGCACGATGGTCTTGCCGAGGGCCTCCAGGACCGGCTTGGCGGAGTCGAAGTCCGCCTGCTCGCCGCCGACCATGATGGACAGCACGGCCTCGATCGCACCGGCCTCGCCGCCGGACACCGGCGCGTCCAGGACGCGGATGCCCTTGTCCTTGGCGGCCTTCGCCAGGTCGATCGAGGTCTGCGGGGTGATCGAGGACATGTCGATCAGCAGCGCGCCGGACTTCGCGTTCTCCAGGATGCCGTCCTCGCCGTAGGCGATGGCCTCGACCTGGGGAGAGGCGGGCACCATCGTCACGATGACGTCGGCGTCCCTGACCGCCTCGGCGATCGAGCCGGCCCCCTTGCCGCCGGCCTTGACCAGGCGGTCGATCTTGTCCTGCTCCAGGGTGTATCCGGTGACCTCGTAACCGGCCTTCAGCAGGTTCTCGGACATGGGGGAGCCCATGATGCCGAGGCCGATGAAACCGATCGTGGGAAGGGTGCTCATGAGGGTACTGCCTCTCTCAAAACGCGTGTCAAGAAGTTCCGTTGGCGCCCGCGGGCGTCACGTGGCGGCGCGGGCCGACCGGTCGAGCCACTCGAAGGCCTCGGCGCTGGGCCGGTCGCCCGGCTTGTACTCCAGGCCCACCCAGCCCTCGTAACCGGCCTTCTTCAGGCGGTCGAGCAGGGCTTCGAGGCCGAGGTCGCCGGTGCCCGGCGCGCCGCGGCCCGGGTTGTCGGCGATCTGCACGTGGCCGGTCTTGTCGGCGTGGGCGTCGATGACCTGGGCCAGGTCCTCGGCGTTCAGTCCGTTCATCGACAGGTGGTAGAGGTCGAGCAGGAACTTGGCGTTGCCGAGTCCCGTCGCCTTGTTGACCTTGTCGACGACCTCGATCGCGGAGGACGCGCTCACCAGCGGGTAGAGCGGCGACTCCGGCTTGTTGAGGGCCTCGATCAGGAGGACCGCGCCGACGCGGTCGGCGGCGCGGGCGGCCAGGACGAGGTTCTCCAGCGCCAGGGTGTCCTGGATCTGGGCGTCCACGCCCTCCACCCGGTTGCCGTAGAGCGCGTTGAGCGCCCGGCAGCCGACCGAGGCGGCGAAGTCGGCCGCCACCTCGATGTTGGCGCGGAAGCGGTCGGACTCCTCACCGGGGAGGGAGAGCGCGCCGCGGTCCGGGCCGGGAAGCTGTCCGGCGTAGAAGTTCAGCCCCACCAGCTGGGTGCCGGCGTCGTCCAGCGCCTTCTTCAGGGCGTCGAGCTCCGACTGGTCGGGGGTCGGGGTCTCGATCCAGGGCCACCACAGCTCGACCGCCGTGAAGCCGGCCGCGGCGGCTGCCGCCGGGCGCTCCAGGAGCGGGAGTTCCGTGAAGAGGATCGAGAGGTTCACATCGAAGCGGTGGTCCGAGTAGCCCATGGGGTGTTCGGCGCTCCTTCCGTATTGCGGAAGTTAGTTTCTGCTTGATGGAAGGTTGCAGCCGGTCCCGAGGACTTGTCAAGAGGGGCTGCCGGATTTCGTGCTCGTCGCAGTAGGTTGTGCGCGTGCGATTGAGAGTGGAGTTCACGACCGAGCCCTTCGATCTCGACGAGGCGCCGCCGCACGCGGTGGCGGCCCGTGAGGTGATCCAGGTGGCCGAGCTGGACGCCGTCGACGTGGGCCCCTTCGGCAATACGGCGGAGGGCGGCGCCGACGCCGTGCTCACCGCCGTGGACGCGCTGCTGCGCACGTCCCTCGCCGCCGGGGCCACCCGCGTCTCGTTGCAGGTCAACGTGATCGACGAGCAGGCCCGGAACGAGCAGGCCGAGAACGAGCAGGTCCAGAGCGACCAGGCCCAGAGCGAGCAGGCCCAGAACGGGGAGGCCGACAAGTGACGGCAGACAGCGGGCCCGGCGGGCCCGGGGATCACCCCCTGGTCACGGCGGTCAAACCGCTGGTCGACGCGATGGGTGCGGAGATGCTGGAGCCCGCGGGGGCCGGGCGGGACGACGTGGTCCTCGCCTGGGAGGGCGTGGACGTCGTCGCGGTCCGCCTCCCGCAGCTCTCCGACTCCCTCGACCACATCCTCCTCGCGCTGGAGCGCCGGCACGGGATGCCGCTGGCGGAGCTGGACCGCAAGGCCAAGCAGTCGGTCGTACGGACCCTGGAGGCGCGGGGCGCCTTCTCCGTGCGGCACGGGGTGGAGACGGTGGCCGGCGCGCTGGGCGTCTCCCGCTTCACCGTCTACAACTACCTGAACAGGGAGAACGCCGCCAAAGCGGACTAGACTCCCGACCCGTCACGTCTCGGAACCTCTCGGGCGGACGCCAAGTTCCTTGATCCACAGGCCGTTTGATCGATCATTTTGAGACGCCGCCGCCCCCGCTTGGGGACGGCGGCTTTTGTCTTCGCGAACTTTCAACAAACTGTTGACGTCCAGTTGTCGAGGGCGTTAGCTATGCCCAGCCCGTCCAGCACAAGGCCACGGAGGCTCCCGTGACTTCGGTCCAGACACCGGGCCTTTCCCGGTTCAACCACCTCCCCGAGAGCGCGGCCCAGGCCGAACTCCACGAGGTGTGTGCCAGCTCGGCGTGGGGGAGCAAGCTCATCGCTCAGCGCCCGTACGCCTCCGCCGAGGAACTCCTTCTCGCCAGTGACGCCGCACTCGCGGAGCTCACCGCCGAGGACCTGTCCGAGGCGATGGCGGGACACCCGCCGATCGGCCGCCCCAAGCCCGGGGACCCGACCTCCTCCCGCGAGCAGCGCGGAATGGCCGGCGCCTCCGAGGAACTCAAGGCCGAGATGCTCGAACTGAACCTGGCGTACCAGGAAAAGTTCGGACACGTCTTCCTGATCTGTGCGACCGGCGCCACCGGAGAGCAGATGCGCGACGCGGTGCGTGAGCGGAGCGGCAACTCGCCCGAACAGGAGCGGGAGATCGTCCGCGCCGAACTGGGCAAGATCAACCGCATCCGGCTGACCCGCCTCGTGGAATCCCCCGCGGATTCAGGAGAAGAGAACTGAGATGAGTACCGCAACCACCGCCTCGGTGTCCACGCACATCCTGGACACCAGCATCGGCCGCCCCGCCGAGGGAGTCGCCATCACGCTCACCGCCCGCAGCGGCGCGGACGCGCAGTGGCTGGCGCTCGGCGGTTCGAAGACCGACGCGGACGGGCGCTGCAAGGACCTCCCGGCCCTGCCGGAGGGCACGACCCACGTCCGGCTCGACTTCGAGACCGAGACCTACTTCGCGAACAAGCACCGCACGAGCGAGACCGAAGCCGAGGCTCAGCAGGACGCCCCCCGCGTAAGGGACAGCGGCGCGTTCTTCCCGGAAGTGGCGATCACCTTCGCCGTCGTACCGGGCGAACACTTCCACGTACCGCTGCTGCTCAACCCGTTCGGCTACTCCGTATACCGAGGGAGCTAGCACCGATGCCCACCATTCTCGGCCAGAACCAGTACGGCAAAGCAGAGAACCGCGTCGTCAAGATCACGCGGGACGGCGACACCCACCACATCAAGGACCTGAACGTCTCGGTCGCCCTCTCCGGCGACATGGAGGACGTCCACTACTCCGGCTCGAACGCCAACGTCCTGCCGACGGACACCACCAAGAACACGGTGTACGCCTTCGCCAAGGAGTACGGCATCGAGTCCGCCGAGCAGTTCGGCATCCACCTCGCGCGTCACTTCGTGACCTCGCAGGAGCCGATCAAGCGGGCGCGCATCCGGATCGAGGAGTACGCCTGGGAGCGCATCGCGACCTCGGACAACAACTCCAAGTTCATCGGGTCCGACGAGGTCAACCACTCCTTCGCCCGCAAGGGCCAGGAGCTGCGCATCACCCAGATCACCTTCGACGGCGAGAACTGGGAGATCATCTCGGGGCTGAAGGACCTCACGGTCATGAACTCCACCAACTCGGAGTTCTGGGGTTACGTCAAGGACAAGTACACGACGCTCAAGGAGGCGTACGACCGCATCCTGTGCACCGACGTGTCGGCCGCCTGGCGTTACAACTGGACCAGCGACGACCAGCGGATGCCCAACTGGGAGAAGTCGTACGAGCAGGCTAAGAAGCACATCCTGCAGGCCTTCGCCGAGACGTACTCGCTCTCGCTCCAGCAGACGCTGTACCAGATGGGTTCGCGGGTCATCAACAGCCGGAGCGAGATCGACGAAATCCGCTTCTCGCTGCCCAACAACCACCACTTCCTGGTCGACCTCGAACCGTTCGGCCTCAAGAACGACAACGAGGTCTACTTCGCCGCCGACCGCCCGTACGGCCTGATCGAGGCCACCATCCTGCGGGACGGAGTCGAGCCGCAGATCCCGGTCGACATGACCAACCTCTGACGCGGTCGGTCCTCCTCGACCACCTCTGACGCGGTCACGGCCGCGCCGTCCCCAGCCCCGCCGGGCGGGGGGCGGCGCCGCGGACCGGAGGGAACGAACATCCATGGCACAGCCAGCAAAGGGGCCGGCAGCAGAAGGCCCGTGTTTTTCCCAGACGGACGAGCCCGCCCGGCAGGACGAGTCCACCGTCATCAGCGGCGACTCGCCGTCCCTCGGAAAGCCGGTCGATCTCCTCGATCCCGTGCACCCGGTGGATGAGAAGCTCCCCGCCAAGCGGCTCGTCCCCGCCGCGCTCCAGCACATCGCCGCCATGTACGCCGGCGTCGTCACCCCTCCGCTCATCATCGGCCAGGCCTGCGGCCTGGACGCCGCCGGGATGACCCGGCTGATCGCCGCCAGCCTGCTGATCGCGGGACTCGCCACGATCCTCCAGACGATCGGCGTCGCGAAGTTCGCCGGAAACCGGCTCCCCTTCGTCAACGCCGCCTCCTCCGCCGGCATCGCGCCCATGCTCGCGATCGCCGAGACCAGTGCCCCCGGCCACCAGCTCCCGGCCATCTACGGCGCGGTGATGGTCGCCGGAGTCTTCTGTCTCGCCGTCGGCCCGTTCTTCGGCAGGCTGCTCCGCTTCTTCCCGCCGCTCGTCACCGGCGTCGTGATCACCCTCATCGGCGTCACGCTGATGCCGGTGCCCGTCGCCTGGGCGCAGGGCGGCGACAAGGAAGCCGCCGACTTCGGCGACATGAAGTACCTGGCGCTCGCCGCCTTCACCCTCGTCGTCATTCTGATGATCCAGCGCTTCGGCACCGGCTTCGTCAAGCAGGTCGCGCTGCTTTTCGGCATGCTGCTCGGCACGCTCGCGGCCATCCCCTTCGGGCTCGCCGACTTCAGCGGCCTCAAGGAAGCCCCGATCGCCGCGCTGCCCACGCCCTTCGCCTTCGGCGCCCCCGAGTTCCAGCCCGCCGCGATCCTCTCGCTGTGCATCGTGATGCTGGTGCTGATGACCGAGTCCTCGGCCGGGATGCTCGCCCTCGGCAAGATCTGCGAACGCGACTGCGACGGCAGGACCATCACCCGCGGCCTGCGCACCGACGGCATCGCCACCCTGGTGGGCCCCGTCTTCGGCGGCTTCCCGACCAGCGCCTTCGCCCAGAACGTCGGCGTCGTCACGCTCACCCGGGTGCGCAGCCGGTACGTCGTCGCCGTCGCCGGCGGTGCGCTGCTCTTCCTCGGCGCCTTCCCGGTGCTCGGCGCGGTCGTCTCCATGGTGCCGATGCCCGTCCTCGGCGGCGCCGGAATCGTCCTCTTCGGCTCGATCGCGGTCAGCGGCATCCGTACCCTCTCCGAGGCCGGGCTCGACGACAGCTCGAACATCATCCTCGTGGCGGTGGCACTCGGCGCGGGCATCATCCCGCTCGCGGCACCCACCTTCTACGCGGACTTCCCCGCCTGGGCGCAGACCGTCCTCGGCTCCGGCATCAGCGCCGGCGCACTGGTCGCCGTCCTGCTCAACCTGTTCTTCCACCACCTCGGCACCCGCGCACGCCGCACTCCGGCGGCGTCCGTGGCACTCAAATCCTCCTAGGGTCCTGCCGTGCCCGATCAGCACAGAGGTAAAGGAAGCAGCCTTATGGCAGCACCGGCAGCAACAGCTTCGCGCAAGGACGACGTCTCCCGCATCGTCATCGAGAACTGCGCGATCGCGACCGTCGACGCCGACGACACGGAATACGCGTCGGGCCACCTCGTCGTCGCGGGCAACCGGATCGAGTCCATCGGCGCGGGCACGGCGCCCGCAGGTCTGGACAACGTGGTCCGCCGCATCGACGGCACCGGCCACCTCGTCACTCCCGGCCTGATCAACACGCACCACCACTTCTACCAGTGGATCACCCGCGGCCTGGCCACCGACCACAACCTGTTCGACTGGCTGACCGCGCTCTACCCCACCTGGGCGCGGATCGACGAGCAGATGGTGACGGCGGCCGCCCGCGGCTCGCTGGCCATGATGGCCCGCGGCGGTGTCACCACCGCCATGGACCACCACTACGTCTTCCCCCGCGGCTCCGGCGACCTCTCCTCGGCGATCATCGGGGCCGCCCGCGACATGGGCGTACGGTTCACCCTCGCCCGGGGCTCCATGGACCGCGGCGAGTCCGCCGGCGGCCTTCCGCCGGACTTCGCGGTCGAGACCCTGGAGGGCGCGCTCGCCGCCACCGAGGCGACCGTCGACCAGCACCACGACGCGTCCTTCGACGCCATGACCCAGGTCGCCGTCGCCCCCTGCTCGCCGTTCTCCGTCTCGACGGAACTCATGCGCCAGGGCGCGGAGCTGGCCCGCCGCAAGGGGGTACGGCTGCACACCCACGGCAGCGAGACGGTGGAGGAGGAGAAGTTCTGCCACGAGCTGTTCGGCATGGGCCCCACCGACTACTTCGCGTCCACGGGCTGGCTCGGCGAGGACGTGTGGATGGCGCACTGCGTCCACATGAACGACTCCGACATCGCCGCCTTCGCCCGCACGGGCACCGGCGTCGCGCACTGCCCCTCCTCCAACGCCCGCCTCGCCGCAGGCATCGCCCGCGTCCCCGACATGCTGAGGTCGGGCGTACCGGTGGGCCTCGGCGTCGACGGCACCGCCTCCAACGAGTCCGGCGAGCTGCACACCGAGCTGCGCAACGCGCTGCTCATCAACCGCCTCCACACCGAGCACCGCGAGCGGGCCCTCAACGCCCGCCAGGCCCTCCGCCTCGGCACCTACGGAGGCGCCCAAGTCCTGGGCCGCGCGGACCAGATCGGCTCACTCGAAGCCGGCAAGCTCGCGGACCTGGTGATGTGGAGGATCGACGGCCTCGGCCACTCCACCATCGCCGACCCGGTCACCGCCGTCGTCTTCGGCGCGGCGGCACCGGTCACCCTGTCCCTGGTCAACGGCGAACCCGTCGTCGAGGACAACCACCTGATCACGGTGGACGAGGACGCCATCGCCCGCGCAGCGCGGGACGAGGCGCAGCGCCTGGCGCGCGTGGCCGCGCAGCCGCGCTGACGCAGGCCACCTCGTCACCACCGCACAAGAATTCCGGCCGGGAGGGACGGCTCCCGGCCGGAACCGAGCAGCCGAGCGGGCTGCTCGGAAGCCGTTCCCGGGGGCGTGGCCCAACACTTCACGTCCCCGGGGCGGTCCGGCGTATCCGGGCGAACGGCAGCAACAGCACCACCCTCCGCACCCCCCTGAGCACCACCTGCTTGAGCACCACCAGCACCTTGCATCGCGCACCACCTCCCCGAAGCACGTGCCAATCCCGGCACTGGAAAACGACAGGAGGACGCTGTGGCCAAGTCGCCCAGGTTCACCGCGCAAGGCTCTTCGACGGACGACACCGCCGAGGAGAGCACGACCACCCCTACCGAGAAGCACCCGGTCGACCAGGGCATGCCGCCCCTGAAGCTCGCCACGACCGGCCTTCAGCACGTCGCCGCCATGTACGCCGGCGTCGTCGCACCCCCGCTCATCGTGGGCGCGGCCGTGGGTCTGTCCGGCAAGGAACTCACCTTCCTCACCGGCGCCAGCCTCTTCATGGCCGGCCTCGCCACCCTCCTGCAGACGCTCGGCGTCTGGAACATCGGCGCCCGGCTGCCCTTCGTCAACGGCGTCACCTTCGCCGGTGTCGCACCGATGCTCGCGATAGCCGGCGGCCAGTCCAAGGAGGACGCGCTCCCGGTCATCTTCGGCGCGATCATCGTCGCCGGAGCGATCGGCTTCGTCGCCGCGCCGTTCTTCTCCAAGCTGGTCCGCTTCTTCCCGCCCGTCGTCACGGGCACGGTCATCACCCTGATCGGTGTGTCCCTCCTCCCGGTCGCGTTCGGCTGGGCGCAGGGCCCCAACCCCAAGGCGGATGACTACGGTTCGACGACCTTCCTGGGCCTCGCGGGCATCACCCTGGTGATCGTCCTGCTGCTGCGCCGCTTCACCCGCGGCTTCGTGAAGCAGATCGCCGTGCTCCTCGGCCTGGTCATCGGCACGCTCATCGCGATCCCCTTCGGCGCCACCGACTTCACGCCGATCACCGAGGCGGCCGTCGTCGGGTTCCCGACGCCGTTCCACTTCGGGGCCCCGCAGTTCGTGGCCGCCGCGATCATCTCGATGTGCGTGGTCATGCTGGTCTCGATGACCGAGTCGACGGCCGACATGCTGGCCCTCGGTGAGATCGTCGAGCGGCCCGCCGACGAGAAGACCATCGCCGCGGGCCTGCGCGCCGACGCCCTCGGCTCGGCGATCAGCCCCCTGTTCAACGGCTTCATGTGCAGCGCCTTCGCCCAGAACATCGGCCTGGTCGCCATGACCAAGATCCGCAGCCGGTTCGTGGTCGCGGCGGGCGGCGGCTTCCTGATCCTGATGGGCCTGTGCCCGATCGCCGCCTCGCTGATCGCGGTCGTCCCGCGCCCGGTCCTCGGCGGAGCGGGCATCGTGCTCTTCGGCTCGGTCGCGGCCAGCGGCATCCAGACCCTCGTCAAGGCGGGCCTGGAGAAGGACAACAACGTCCTGATCGTCGCCGTCTCCCTCGCGGTCGGCATCATCCCGATCGCCGCGCCGACCTTCTACCACCACTTCCCGGAGACCGCGAAGATCATCCTGGACTCCGGCATCTCCACCGGCTGCCTGGCGGCCGTCGTCCTCAACCTCGTCTTCAACCACATCGGCAAGCGCGCCGACGACGACGAGGTCACGGCCCCCATGGAGCCGGGCGAGGAGATCTCCCACCGCAGCGAGAAGCCCGCGGTGGCGGCCCACTGACACCCCGTCACCAACACGCGGTGGCCGTACGGAACTCCCGTACGGCCACCGCGTGCTGACTGCCCGTCAGTCATTTTCACGCAATGCCGACACACCGTCAGTCGATCCGGTAGCTGTCCCCGTACACCTGCCACGCCAGCGGCGTCCGCAGGTCGAAATTCCCCTCGCGCACGAAGACGCGCTGCGCCGTGTCGATCCGGCTGGTGTCCTCGTGCGCCGCCTCGCGCTTCATCGTCTTCCTGCGCACGTCGAGGAAGGCGTCCAGGTACGTCCCCTGGTCACCGCCCCGGGCGGGGGAGGCGGCCCGCTCCAGCGCCGCCCGCCGGATCGCGTCGAAGCCGTCGGGGCCGCCCGCCCCGTGCATGACCATCGCGTCGTAGTAGACGAACTGCCCCAGCGCCCCGAGCCCGTCCTGCTCCGCCTGCCGCACCGCCGGGTCGAAGTACACCCGGTCCCGCTCGTGGTCCTGCGCCTCGCAGAAAACCCGGTCCTGCGCCGCCCGCTGCCAGTCGCGTACGAAGCCGGAGCCGAGCCCGCGGTGCGAGTCCGACCCGTTCACCTGCCGCAGCGCGGGCAGGTACCGCTCCAGTGCGTTGCCGGGGCGAGCCGCGCCGTAGTGCTCGACCAGTTCCAGCATGTCCCCGGTTCCCGAGCAGAACCCGATGATCCCGGCGGTGTATCCGCGCCCGTCCCCGATGTCCTCGATGTACCGGTACTGCTCCCGCCACTGGAGCGAGGAGTTCTCCGCGCTGGACACGAGCCGCATCGCGATCTCCTTCTTCGCGGGATCGCGCAGACCGGGCGCGGCACCCGTACGGGGACCGCCCTCCCGTGCCCCGGCTGCGGCGGGGCTCAGGTCCAGCAGGGCGCGGACGGTGTTCTGGAGGCGGCGGGCGAACGGCAAGAGGTGCTCCGGTACGGGCGGGGGTGCGGGTGGGGAAAAGCGCGGCCGGGCCCGCTTTCGACGGGGCCCGGCCGCGGGAGTTCCTTCATCTCACCCGGAAGGTGTCGCCGTAAACCTTCCACACCAGCGGTGTGCGGAGCGTGAGGTTCCCCTCGCGCAGGAACACCCGCTGCGCCGTGTCGATCCTGCTGGTGTCGCGGTGCGCGGGCTCCTTCCTCATCGAGGCCGCGCGGGCGTCCAGGAAGGCGTTCAGGTACACCTTCTCGTCCCCGCCGTCGGCCGGCAGCGCCGCCCGCTGCCGGGCGGTCCGGCGCATCGTGCGAAAGCCGTCGCCGCCCATGCTGTCCCCGTACCCGTGCATGACGTACGCGTCGAAGTAGACGAACTGGCCCAGCGCGCCCAGCCCGTCCGCCTTGCCCTGGCGGACCGCCGGGTCGAAGTAGTCCTTGTCCCGCTCGGCGTCCTGCGCCGCGCGGAAGGCCGGATCGGTGTCGGCGGCCTGCTGCCAGGCCCGGACGAACGGCGGCCCGAGCCCCGCGTGCGAGGCGCTGCCCCGCACCCCGCGCAGCGCGGGCAGGTACCTCTCCAGTGCGCTGCCGGGCCGGGCGGCGGCGTAACGCGCGACCACCTTCGCCATGTCGCCGGTCCCGGAGCAGAAGCCGACCAGGCCGCCGGTGTACCCGCGCCCGTCCCCGATGTCCTGGATGTACCGGTACTGCCGGCGCCAGTCCAGGGAGGAGTTCTCCGCGCTCGACACAAGCCGCATCGCCAGGTCCTTCTTCGCCGGATCGGCGAGACCCGCGGCCGCCCCGCGCGGTGCGGGCGGCGGACCCGCCTCCGTCCGCACGGGCGCCGGACCCGCCCTCGGTCCGCTCTCCCCGCCCCCTTCGAAGGCGCCCCCCTCCGTGACACTCGCACACCCCACCAGAACCATCGTCAGGACCAGCGCCGCCGGTCCCGCCCCACGCACAACGGACGTCACCCGACGACCGTGCCACCCCCGGAGCCCCTGTACGGTCGGAGTCATGGAAGATCACTCCGTCGTCGACGTGGGCGACGTACGCATGGCGTACCGCTCTTGGGGCGACCAGCACGGCGCGCCCGTCATCCTGCTCCACGGAATCGGAAGTTCCGCCGCGAGCTGGGAGAAGACCGGGCAGGCGCTCGGCGAGGAATGGCGGGTGTACGCACTCGATCTGCGCGGCCACGGCGAGAGCGACTGGCCCGACGAGTACGACCTGGACCTCATGAAGGAGGACGTCCTCGGCTTCATCGAGGAGGCGAAGATCGACCGCGCAGGCGTGGTCGGCCACGGCATGGGCGGCGTCGTCGCCTACCTCCTGGCCCAGGACCACCCGGACCGGGTGGAGCGCCTGGTCCTGGAGGAGACCCCGGCCCCCTTCGACGGCGCGGCGGACGTCCTGCCGGGCTCGGGACCGGTCGACTACGACGAGAACGCCGTCCCGGAGATCCAGGCCCAGCTCGCCTCGCCGCCGGAGGAGTGGCTGGAGCGCCTGGGCGAGATCGTCGCCCCGACGCTCATCGTCACCAGCGGCCCGGAGAGCGCCATGGACGTCACCGACGTCCCCGAGATGGCCGACCGCATCCCGGACTGCGCGCAGGTGACCCTGCCGGGCGGGCACTGGATCCACGAGCGGAACGCGCAGCAGTTCGCGGACCGGGTGAGCGACTTCTTCAGCAGCTAGGCAGGCCCCCCGGAGCCCCTGCGAACGGCGCCGGCCGGGCCCCGGGCGGGAGCGGGGCGGGACGCGGCCCGGCGGCTCACGTCCGGGAGGCCCCGGCGCCGCGCAGGCTCTGGAGGAGCGCGGCGACGAGCAGGCAGCCGCCGACGACCATGAGGACCACCCCGGCCTTGGTCGGCGTCACCCACACGATCTGCTCGTCGGTGCCGAACAGCTTCAGGGCGAGACCGGCCAGGAAGGTCACGGCTCCTTCGAGGAGGGTCTTGACGGCACGGTTCATGGCGGGCTCCTTGTGCGGCTGAGTCGCCGGTCGGGGGGATGTCCCCACCGTAGGGACGCGGGCGGGGGCGGGGCGTCGTCCGCCGGAACGAAGCCGCGCTGCATCGTTCGGCGGACCGCGCGCGGCGCCCACCGGCCGGGAGCGGGTGCGACGGGACCGGGGGATGACCGTGCCGCCGGGGGAGTTCCGCCGCACGGCGCGTGCGGATGCGGGCGCGGAGTCCCTGTGGTCCATTGGCCCCACAGGTTCAGGGACGACACGCAGGGGCTGGACGATGAGTACCGCAGCGTCACCGGAGCGCGAACCGGACACGGAGCAGGACGGCGGGCGGACGTTCCGCTTCCCCAGCGCGCTGACCGTCCTGGTGCTGGTCACCCTCGGCGTCTGGCTGCTCGCCTTCCTCGTCCCCTCCGGTGCGTACGACCGCGACGAGAACGGTGCGCCGGTCCAGGGCACCTACCACCGCGTCGACTCCGGGCAGTCCTTCGCCGACCGGCTGGGCGACCTCTTCCTGTCCCCGGTCAACGGCCTGTACGGCGTGCAGGACGAGCGGACGGGCCGGGTCGGGCCCGACCTGGCCGGCTCGGTGTACGGCAGTGCGGGCGTCTTCCTCTTCGTCCTGGCCATCGGGGCGTTCATCACCGTCGTCTTCGCCACCGGCGCCCTGGACCGGGGCATCGGCCGGCTCGCGCACCGGCTGCGCGAGCGCGGGGCGCTGCTCATCGCGGGCGTGATGCTGGTCTTCGCCCTGCTGGGAACGGTGGAGGGGTTCGCGGAGGAGACCCTCGGCTTCTACGGACTGATCGTCCCGCTGATGCTGGCGCTCGGGTACGACCGGATGGTGGCGACCGGCACGATCATCCTGGGCGCGGGCGTCGGCGTGCTGTGCTCCACGGTGAACCCCTTCGCCACCAGCGTCGCCTCCTCCGCCGCCGGGATCTCGCTCGGCGACGGCATCGTGCTGCGCGCGCTGATGTGGGTGGTGCTGGCGGGCGCCACGATCGCCTACGTGATCCGCTACGCCCGCCGGGTGCGGCGCGACCCGGCCCGCTCGCTCTCCGGATTCCGGCCCGGCGACCGCGAGCGGTCGGCGGCCGAGACCGAGGAGCCGCCGCCGCTGACCCGGCTGCACCAGGTGCTGCTGGTTTTGGTGGCGGTCACCTTCGCGTTCATGATCTTCTCGGTGGTGCCGTGGTCGAGCGCCCTGACCGGCGACGCCGTCGCCACTCCGTACGGCTTCGAACTCGGCTGGTCCTTCCCGCAGTTGGCGGCGCTCTTCCTGGTGGCGGCGGTCGTGGTCGGCCTGGTGGCCCGCTTCGGCGAGCAGCGGCTGAGCTCCACGGTCGCGCAGGGCGCGGCGGACTTCATCGCGCCGGCGCTGGTGATCGTCCTCGCGCGCGGAGTCACCGTCATCATGAACAACGCGCGGATCACGGACACCGTGCTGAACGCCGTCGAGGACGTCGTCACCGGCACCTCCTCCGCCTTCTTCGCGGTGATCGTCTTCGTCGTCAACCTCCCGCTGGCCTTCCTGATCCCCTCCACCTCCGGGCACGCCACGCTCGCCATGCCGATCCTCGCGCCGCTCGCCGACTTCGCGGGCGTGCCGCGCGCCGTGGTGGTCACCGCCTGGCAGTCCGCGAGCGGGCTGATGAACCTGTGGGTGCCCACCACCGCCGTCACCATCGGCGGGGTCGCGCTCGCCGAGGTCGGCTACCACTCCTACCTCCGCTTCGTCTGGCCGCTGCTGGCCATCCTGTTCGTCCTGATCTGCGGCTTCGTGGCACTGGGCGCGGTCATGACGTGATGCCGGGCCCCTTGTCCCGGGGCGGCCGGGCATGGCATACAGGTCTGGACCAATATTCCCCCGGAGGAGGTCCGGCTGTGCAACGCCCCACCGTTCGCACCGTGTTGACCTGTACGATGCTCCTGCTCGCGGGCACCACCGCGTGCGCCGGAGCCAAGGCCCAGCCCGCCCGTGACACCACCCCGCCGACCGCCCCCACGGGAGTCACCGCCCAGGCGGGCAGCGCGCACTCCGTGCACGTCATGTGGAGCGCGGCCGCCGACGACCGGGGCGTCGCGGGCTACGACGTCTTCGAGAAGGGGCGGAAGGTCGTCTCCCTCCCCGCCCGGACCACCATGGTCGACGTCGACCGGCTGACCCCCGCGACCCCCTACTCCTTCACCGTACGAGCCCGGGACGCGGCCGGGAACCGGTCCGCGCCGAGCACCGCCGTCACCGCCCGGACCCGCGCCCCCGCACCCGACGACCGCACCCCGCCGACGACGCCGACGGCACTCACCGGCGAAGTGGTCGACGGCACGTCGGTCCGGCTCGCCTGGACGGGCGCCGCCGACCCCGGCGGCGCCGTCACCGCGTACGACGTCTACCAGGAGGACTCCCGCATCCACAGCGTGCCGGGCACCGCGACCGGCACGCGCGTCACGGGCCTGCGGCCGGGCACCGTCTACACCTTCACCGTGCGCGCGCGGGACGCCGCCGAGAACTCCTCGAAGGACAGCAACGCCCTCGACCTGACCACCGCCCGCGCCCCGGGCGGGCGGGCCTCCACCGCACCCACCGGCCTGACCGCCACCGCCCACGCCGACGGGGTCGAGCGCACGATCCGGCTCCGCTGGACCCAGCCCCGCACCGGGGGCGAGGTCAAGGAGTACCAGCTCCACGTGAACGGCAGGTTCGCCACCACCGTCGTCTGGGGCGCACCCCCGCCGCCCGGCCCGGTGACGTACACCTTCACCGTCTCGGAACCTCCGGGCACCCGGTACAGCGTGAAGCTGCGGGCCAAACTGCCGGACGGGAAGTGGGGCGACTTCTCGGCGCAGCGGACGGTGGTGGGGGCGGGCTGAGGAGCCGGGCCGGGCCCGCGCGGGTCCACCCGGCCCGGAGCGTCCGCGGGTGCGCGGTGATGGCATGGTGGTCCGATGGACGCGAGCGTGGACGTGGTGGGGGACGGGACCGACGGGGAGCCCGAGGAACTGCTCACCGTGGCCGAACGGGTCGACCGGGTGTGGGGCGTCGTCCTGGAGGGTGAGCTCAACTCCCGCTTCGAGCAGCCCGGTTGGAGCTACCAGGAGGAGGTCGGCAGGGCCTGCCCCGCCTGCGCCGCACCGCTGCACTCGCTGCGCCGCCCGTACGAGTCCGGGGGCCGCCAGTACCGGTACGTGGCCGTCGTCTGCCCGGTGTGCCCCGCCGCGTACACCCTCGAAGACCTCGGGGCGAAGACGTACGACCAGCTCACGAAGAAGGCGCGGGCGGCCGCAACCGGCAGGACGCGCAAACGGAGGGGCGAGGCGCCCCCGACCGGGGCCGAGGCACCCGAGGCGCCCGCGGCACCGGAGACGGCGCACACGGCCGCCCGGGGCGGCGGGGGCGGTGGGGGCGGCGGGGGATTCGAGCGCAGGCCCCCGCGCCCGGAGTGGCCCGCCGACCTCGTGCCGCCCGCCGAGGCCGAGACCCGGCGGCTGCTGTGGTGCAAGGTCGCCGACCCCGGCTGGCGGCCGGAGCCCGCCGCGCTGGCCGCCGCCGACGACGTGCGCGTGATCATGCCGGAGGGGACGCCGTACGACGCGCTGCGCGCGGAGCTGGACGCGCTGGCCGTGCCGCACCGCAGCGTCCGCCACTGGCAGGAGTCCGAGCAGGTCGCCACCGTCAACGACCTGGGCGAGAGCACCGGCCTCGTCGCGTACGCCGCCGCCGGGGCGGCCCCGGCCGCCGGGCCCGCCGCACTCGCCGCCCGGGACGCCTTCGCGCTCCAGTGGGACGCGCTGGAGCCGGCCGAGGAGGAGACCGCGTACGTCCCGGTGGCCGAGCTCGTGCCCGAGGAGTGGGCCCGGCTGCTGCCGCACCCCGCCTTCAACCCGGCCCAGGCCGCCGCCGTGCCGGTGATCCTCGGCGAGCGCGCGCACACCGTCGTGGTCGCCCCGACCGGCGCGGGCAAGACCCCCATCGGCATGGTCGCCGCCCTGCACGCCCACGCGCAGGGCCGCAAGGCCGCCTGGCTCGTCCCGCAGCGCTCGCTCACCGACGAACTCGACCGGGACCTGGAGTCCTGGCGGCGCGCCGGTCTGCACGTGGTGCGCCTGACGGGGGAGTTCGCGGTCGACGCGGAGGCGATCCGGGCGGCCGACGTCTGGGTGGCGACCACCGAGAAGTTCGAGGCGATCTGCCGCACCGGCTCGCTGCGCACCGCGCTCGCCGAGGTCGGCTGCCTCGTCGTCGACGAGATCCACCTGCTGGGCGACCCCACCCGCGGGCCGGTCCTGGAGGCGCTGCTGGCACGCGTACGGGAGGACGCCGGGCAGGTCCGCATCGTCGGCCTCTCCGCGACCGTCGCCAACGCGGACGAGGTCGCCGAGTGGCTCGGGGCGCGCCAGGTCCGGGTCGCCTGGCGGCCCACCCGGCTGACCTGGCAGCTTCCGGTCCTCCCGCCCACCGAGGACAGTTGGGCGGCCCGGAGCGCGGCGCGCACCGCACAGGCGGTGCGGCTCACCCGCGCCGTCACCGAGGAGGACGGCAGCACCCTGGTCTTCTGCGGCAGCAAGCGGGGCGTGCGGATGACGGCGCTCGCGCTCGCCGGGGACCGGGGCGTGCCCGTCAAGGGCGCGGACGTGGACGACGAGGACGAGGTCGAACGGCTCACCACCAAGGCGGGCGTACGGCTGCACTACCGCGACTGGCCCTACAAGCGGGACGCCGAACAGGCCTTCCGGACGCGCGCGGCGGACGTCCTGGTCGCGACCTCCACGGTGGCCGCCGGGGTCAACCTGCCCGCCCGGGCCGTCGTGGTACGGGACACCCAGATCGGCCTGGACCGGGTCGAAGTCTCCATGGTCCAGCAGATGTTCGGGCGAGCGGGGCGGGTCGGGGCGGGGGAGCGGGAGGGGTGGGCGTTCCTCCTCGCGGAGGGACCCGAGCGGGCGCACTGGCAGGCACGGCTGGCCGCCGGGTACACGGTCACCTCCCGGATCAGGGACGCACTGCCCGACCACGTGCTGGCGGAGGCGGTGCAGGGAAGCATCAACTCACTTCGGGAGGCGGAGAGTTGGTGGACCCGCACGCTCGCCTTCCATCAGGGGCACGAGAGCTTCGACCCGCTGTACGACGCGGTGGGCTTCCTCGTCACGGGCGGCTTCCTGCGCCGTACGGCGGGACCGGACGGGGACGACCTGCTGGAGCCGACGCCGACCGGCATGCTGACCAGCCGGTTCATGGTGGCGGCCGACCTGGCGGACAGTGTGCGCTCGGCGCTCGCGGCGGCCCGGGTGCCGGAGTCGGCCGACGAGGCGGAGGAGACGCTGATCGGGGTGCTCGGCACGACGCTGCCCGTGCTGGAACAGGCGCCGTTCACGGAGCGGGCGAAGAAGGCGCTCCTGGGGGTGCTGCGGAACCGGGGGATGCGGGAGGAGGAGGAAGGGGCCCCTTCGGAGGGCGAACCCAAGCCGGTGGCGGGGGACTTGGCGCGGGCCGTGCTGCTGCTCGTCGCGAACAGCCCGCAGCTCTTCCGCACCCGGAGCGGGTACGTGCTCGGCGTGCCGCAGGGCAGCATGGCGCAGATCCTGGAGGAGGCCCAGCGCTACCTCGCCTGGCTCGGTGCGCAGGGCGACCTGGGCACCGTGCACCCGTGGGCGGCGGTCGTGGCGTCCGACCTGGCGCAGCGGGTGCGGTGGCGGGCGCTCGGGCCTGAGCGGGGGGCCGGGCGGCTGCTGTGGATGTGCGAGCAGATGGCGACCGCGCCGCACGCGCAGCGGCTGGTGCCGCAGATGTGGAGTGCGGCCCGCGCGCGGGACGTCGGCGCGCCGGACTGGCCGGGGACGCGTCCGCCCACGGGGTGCGCGCTGACGCCGGACCGGTACGCGGCGCTGCTCGGGGAACGGGCGACGGGGTCCTGCCTGGACGCGACGCCGTCGGGGGTACGGGCCGAGGCTCCGCCGGGGGCGGTCGTGCGGGTGTGGGACGGCGCGGCGGTGGCGGAGCGGGCGGCGGAGGGGCTGCCCGCGGAGGTCCCCCACCCCTCCCCGGCCGCGACCGACGCGTCGGCGGGGCGGCGCGGCGCGGCGGTCTTCACCCGGGGCGACCACTGGGGCGGCGGCTGGCTGACCCCGTACAACGGACTCCGCTGAGCCAGGGCGGGGACGGGCTTCCAGGGGCGCGGAGAACTGCGCGTCCCGTCGCAGCGCACCCGCAGGAACTCTTCCCGGCCGGGCGTGGGTCCGTACGAGGGGCGTTCCGCCCCCGCGCCCGCACGGAACCGTTCCCGGCCGGGCGGGGTTCCGTACGAGGAGCGCCCCCGATGCCGACGACCCGCCCTCCCCGCCACGGCCCGGCGGCCATGCTCAGCCGCTCCCGGCCCCCACCTCGCCCGGCAGTCCCGGCACCTCCCCGAGCACCGACCGCGCCCTCTCGCTCAGCTCTCCGCCGGCCCTGCCCGCCCGGGAGCCCAGCAGCCCCTCCCGCCGCGCCTTCTTGAGGTGGTCCTTGACCGAGTCGGCCTTGCGGCCCACCCGTTCCGCCAGCCACGGCACCGGTGCCTGAACCCCCTTGTCCACCAGGTCCCGGTAGGTGAGGCACAGCACCGCCAGGTACCGCTCCGACACCCCCTCCGCCCCGAGCAACTCGCCCGCCAGCGCGGCGAGTTCGGACAGACGACTCTCCTCCGCCCGCCACGGCGGGGTCGTCGGCGCGACCTCCTGGGCCCGCCGCACCACGTCCACCAGGTCCAGCCTGCGCAGCACCGTCGTCGAGATGCCGCGCGCCACCTCGCCCGCCGGGGCCTCGGGGCAGGCCTCGACGACGAGCTTCTGCGGCCCCCCGGAGACGGCCCCCTCGGGCCACCACGCGGTGATCATCCACGGGCCCTGGAACCGGACGACTTCAAGTCCTTCACTGAATGCCATGATGACACCCTAGCTCCGTCCACCCTGGGTGGTCAATGGTGGGTGCGCGGTGGGGGTCCCGGCGTCCGGACCCCGGGTCAGGCGCGCTTCAGCTCCCGTCCGCCGAAGGCCCCGCTCCCGTCCGCCCGTCTCCAGAACGCCTCCAGGTCGCCGTCGCGCATCCCCGCCCAGTCCGGCGTCCCGTGCACCAGCGCCTTCCCCAGCGTGCGGCCCAGGTCGACCATGGTGCGGCCGACGGGGGAGCGCCGCGCGTCGTACGCGGCGAAGGCCTCCGCCGGGGTGGCGGCGGCCCGCAGCGCCTCCTGGAGGGCGGTGGCGTCCTGCAGCGCCTTCACCGCGCCCGCGCCGGTGTGCGGGCGGGCGACCGTGGCGGCGTCGCCGACGAGGGCGAGGCGGTCGGTGGCGTAGCGCGGGGCTGTGAAGTCGTACAGCGGCTGCATGAAGCGGTCGTCGGCCGGGGTCGCCTCGATCAACGCGGCGAAGAACGGCGGGAGTTGCTTCCTGGTGACCTCGGCGAGCCGTTCCGCCAGGTCGTCGGTGAGCGTGCGCCGCCCGTCCGGGGGCAGGACGTGCCCGGCGGGCGGGGCGGTGTAGAGGACCCAGTTGACCCGGTGGCCGCCGCAGTCGTCGGGGATGCGGTAGATGACGACGTGGCCGCCGTCGAAGACGACGTAGGCGCAGTCGTCCGCCGGCCACAGGTGCGCGTCGGGCAGGTCCGCCCCGGCGTACGCTCCGCGCCACGCGAGGTATCCCGAGTACGCGGGCACGGTCCCGGGGCAGGCGGCGGTGCGCACCACCGACCGGTGTCCGTCCGCTCCCACGACGGCGTCGAACGGCTCCCCGTCCAGCTCCACGCCCCGGCTGGTGAGCCGCACCTCCTTCACGGCGGACCCCGGCCGGAACTCCACCGAGCCGGGCACCCGCTCGCGCAACTCCCGCCAGAGCGACCCCCAGCTGTACGTCCGGAACCCGAAGGGCATGACGCCGAGCGTCCGCCCGAGCGGGGAGGGCGCGGCGGCGTCCTTGACGTACCACGTCCGCCGGGCCAGCGGCACGTACGGCATCCGGGCGTCCAGGAACCCCGCGGCCTCCAGCTCCGCGTACCGCTCCCCGTGCACCGCGAGCCCGGCGCCCCGCGCGGCGAGCCGTCCGCCGCTCCGCTCGAACACGGTCACGGAAGCGGCCCCGGCCCGCTGGGCGGCGAGGGCGGCGGCGCATCCGGCGATGCTGGACCCGATGACAGCGAGACGTGTGGCGGTGATCATCTGCCCATTGTCCCAGCGGAGGAGAACGGGTCCGGCGCGAAACCCGTTGGTCCGGGCCGGAGTTCGCGGCCCGGGCAGAGCCGTCCGCCCGCACGGCGAACGGCCGGTGGCCGCGTCCCGCACGTCGTGTGCGAGCCGCGGCCACCGGCCGTCACGGCGCGGGGGCCTCAGCCCACCAACTGCTCGTACGCCGGCAGCGTGAGGAAGTCCGCGTAGTCCGCGTCCAGCGAGACCGTCAGCAGCAGGTCGTGCGCCTGCTGCCACTTCCCCGCGGCGAACGCCTCCTCGCCGATCTCCGCACGGATCTTGCCGAGCTCCTCCGCCGCGATCTTCCGCGTCAGCTCGGCCGTCGCCTTCTCGCCGTTCTCGAAGACGACGCCCGCGTTGATCCACTGCCAGATCTGCGAGCGCGAGATCTCGGCGGTGGCCGCGTCCTCCATCAGGTTGAAGATGGCGACGGCGCCCAGCCCCCGCAGCCACGCCTCGATGTAGCGGGTGCCGACCTGGACCGCCGACACCAGGCCCGCGTAGGTGGGCCTGGCGTCCAGCGAGTCGATCGCGATCAGGTCACCGGCGGCGACGGACACGTCCTCCCGCAGCCGCTCCTTCTGGTTCGGCTTCTCGCCGAGCACCGCGTCGAAGGAGGCCATCGCGATCGGCACCAGGTCCGGGTGCGCGACCCACGAGCCGTCGAAGCCGTCGGCGGCCTCGCGGTCCTTGTCCGCCTTGACCTTCTCGAAGGCGACCTTGTTGACCTCGGCGTCGCGCCGCGAGGGGATGAACGCCGCCATGCCGCCGATCGCGTGCGCGCCGCGCTTGTGGCAGGTGCGCACCAGCAGCTCGGTGTACGCCCGCATGAAGGGAGCGGTCATCGTCACCGCGTTGCGGTCCGGCAGGACGAACTTGGCGCCGCCGTCACGGAAGTTCTTCACGATCGAGAACAGGTAGTCCCAGCGGCCCGCGTTCAGGCCGGCCGCGTGGTCGCGCAGCTCGTAGAGGATCTCCTCCATCTCGTACGCGGCCGTGATCGTCTCGATCAGGACGGTCGCGCGGACGGTGCCCTGCGGGATGCCGACGTGGTCCTGGGCGAAGACGAAGATCTCGTTCCACAGCCGTGCTTCGAGGTGCGACTCGGTCTTCGGCAGGTAGAAGTAGGGGCCCTTGCCGAGGTCGATGAGGCGCTGGGCGTTGTGGAAGAAGTACAGGCCGAAGTCGACCAGCGCGCCGGGGACGGCGTTGCCGTCGGCGTCGCGCAGGTGACGCTCCTCCAGGTGCCAGCCGCGCGGCCGCATCACGACGGTCGCCAGCTCGGAATTGTCCTTCAGGGCGTACGACTTGCCCGACTTCGGGTCGGTGAAGTCGATCTCGCGGGTGTAGGCGTCGATCAGGTTGCACTGGCCGAGGACGACGTTCTCCCAGGTGGGGGCCGATGCGTCCTCGAAGTCGGCGAGCCAGACCTTCGCACCCGAGTTCAGGGCGTTGATGGTCATCTTCCGGTCGGTCGGACCGGTGATCTCCACCCGGCGGTCGTTCAGCGCGGCCGGGGCCGGTGCGACCTGCCAGGAGTCGTCCTCGCGGATCGCGGCGGTCTCGGGGAGGAAGTCCAGCGAGGAGGTGCGGGCGATCTCGGCGCGGCGCTCGGCACGGCGGGCCAGCAGCTCGTCGCGGCGCGGGGTGAACCGCCGGTGGAGCTCCGCCACGAACGCGAGGGCGGCGTCGGTCAGCACCTCGTCCTGCCTCGGCAGGGGCTCGGCGTCGACGATGGCCAGCGGGGACGGCGCTGGTGCGGACATGAGCTGTCACTCCTTCGCGGGCGGTGCCTTCGCGGCCGCCGGGCAGTCGCCCCGGCACGGGGTGCCGGGGGTGCCGAGATACGGACACGGGCGCCGTTCGATGTGTTTCGGGCGATCAGGCGCTTCTGATCAGTGGATATTAGTTTCCTCATGGTGGAAGTTCAATGGTTTGTTGATGTCGAGATTCTTCGAGTCGACAGAACGTGGCCCTGCGTGCCGCCCCGCTCACCGCACGTGGATGTCACGGTTCCAGCCGGGCCAGATCCTCCGGCAGGTCGATGTCGTACGGCTGGGCCACATCGCCGCACTCGACGAGGGCGAGCTCCGCCGCGTGCTCCCTCAGATAGGCGCGTGCCCCGCGGTCGCCGGTCGCAGTCCCCGCGACGTCGTCCCAGCGGTCCGCGCCGAAGAGCACCGGGTGCCCGCGTTCCCCGCCGTACGAGGCGGCCGCCAGCCCGGTGGCGCCGCCCGCCGTGAGGACCCGGGCGACCGCTGCGGGCCCGATGCCGGGTTGGTCGACCAGCGAGGTCAGGGCCGCTTCGCAGCCCCCGTGCGCGGAGAGCCGGCGCAGGCCCGCGCGGAGCGAGGAGCCCATGCCGTGCTCCCAGTCGGGATTCTCGACCAGCACGCACCCGGTCAGCTCGGCGCGCTCGCGCACCTCGGCGGCGGCCGCGCCCAGGACGACGTACACCTGACGGCAGCCGCCCTCCCGCAGCACCCGGACCGCGTGCTCGACCAGCGGGCGGCCCCGGAAGCCGAGCAGCGCCTTGGGCCTGCCGCCCAGCCGGCGGCCCCCGCCTGCGGCGAGGAGGAGTCCGGCGGTGGCGGGGGGCGGAGCGCTGTGGTGGGTCATGGGCCCTGCTTACCAGGCCCCGTCAGTCCTGGAAGGAACCGTCCCCGCGGCGCTCGTGGCGGCGCATCACATGCCCGCACTGCGGGCAGTTCCGAAGAAAGACCGGCTTCACGAGCCAGGAGAGGGTGACCGCGTACAGCACGCCCCGCGCGGTACGGCCCAGCAGGCTCTTCGTGCACGTACGGCAGTCGCGGCAACCGTCCGCCATGACCACTCCTTCCCCACGGCGCGCACCGGCTGCGCGCGCTCTGCCTTCACGTTAGGACCGCCGGGGCCGCCGGGCGCCGGGGCTGGTCCTGCTGTGCCAGGACCGGGGCGGGGCCGCAGCACGAACGTGACGGCGGTCCGCTCAACCCCACCGGCCGGATTACGGTCCGTACGGTGGCGCACACGCGGTGAGAGCGTTAACGTGCCCGTCGCCCGGGGTCGTTCGCCCAGGAGCGACCCCGACGAGCAGCACGACGGCGTGCGAGGAGGAGAGCTTTGTTGCGAAGCGCTGAGGAGCGAGGCGTGAGCGGCCTGGACGGCGACCCGAGGGTGGCGGCGCTGCATGTGGTCGTGGCCCGGCTCCGGCGTGAACTCGCCGCGCACCCCGCCGAGTTGTCGGACCGGGCGATAGCCGAGGACGAGCTGGCGGCACTCGCCGCGATGCTGCTGAGCGGCTCCCCGGACGTCCTGCGGCTGCGGCGTTCGCTGTTACTGATCGTCGGTGCGATCGGCTCGGTGAGCGCGCTGGCGCCGGGTGTCGGACTGGTCCGCGAAGCGGTCGAGAGCTTCGGGAACGGGTGGACGGAGCTCACCGGGCAGGAGCAGACGCCCGGCACCCGGTGACGGCCGGCCGAAGTGCGCGCCCCCGAAGCCCGGGGCCCGGTGACGTCTCACCGAAGGGCGCCCCGGGCGCCAGGACCCCTACACCCCCGACGTGCTCGGCGCCCCGAGGCGTCCGTCCTCCATCCGCAGCACCCGGTCCGCCACCCCCAGATGCGCCACGTCGTGCGTGACCAGCACCGTCGCCACCCCCCGCCCCCGCGTCAGCTCGGCCAGCAGGTCGAGCACCGCCGCGCCCCGCTCGTGGTCCAGGGCGCTCGTCGGCTCGTCCACCAGCATCACCGCCGGCTCGTTCATCAGCGCCCGCGCGATGTTGACCCGCTGCCGCTGGCCCCCGGACAGCTGGTGCGGCCGGCGGTCCGCCTTGTCCGCCAGGCCCACCGCGTCCAGCAGCTCCAGCGCCCGCGAGCGCACCGAGCGCGGGGGACGGCCCGACAGGTGCGCCATCACCTGGAGCTGCTCCGCCGCCGTCAGCGAGGCGAGCAGGTTCGGCTGCTGGAAGACGATCCCGATCCGGCCCCGCCGCAGCCGCGCCTTGTCCGCCCGGCTCAGCGGCCCCGTCGGCGTGCCGTCGACGACGACGCCGCCCGAGTCCGGCGTCACCAGCGTCGCCGCCACCGCGAGCAGGCTCGACTTGCCGGAGCCCGACGGGCCGACCACCGCCGCGAGTTCACCCGCGCCGACCTCCAGCGTCACCGCGTCCAATGCGGTCAGCCGGGACGCGTCGCCGTCCGGGTAGGTGAGGGTGACGTCCTGCAGGACGAGGGTCATCGGGCACTCCCGAGCGCGGTGAGGGGGTCGACGGCGGTGATGCGCCGGATGGACAGGGCGGCGCCGACGATGCCGAGCGCGATCATCACGAGGGCCGGAACGAGCAGCGTCGCCGCTTCCAGCACGAACGGGACGGCGCCGCCGATCAGCGCGCCCAGCCCCGTCGCCAGCGCCGTGCCGAGCAGCGTGCCCAGGCTCAGCATGACGACGGCCTGGCCGAGCGCGTCCTTCAGGAGGTGGGGGGTCGACGCGCCGAGCGCCTTGAGCACCGCGATGTCGCCGCTGCGCTGGATCGTCCAGACGGTGAAGAAGGCCCCGACGACGAGCGCCGAGATGGCGAAGAGGAAACCGCGCATGAGCTGGAGGGAGCCGTTCTCCGCCTGGTAGGAGGCGAGTGCGGCCAGGGAGTCGGCCAGGGGCACCGACCGCGTTCCGGTCGCCGCGTCCCCCGCCGCCCAGTCCGCCGAGCCCGTCAGTGCGACGACGGTCGCCTGCTCCTGTGCCGACGCTCCGCTGTGACCGAGCCGCTGCCAGTCGTCCAGCGACGTCCACACCACCGGCTGGTGGCTGTACATCGCCCCGCCCTCGACGGCGGCCACCCTCTCCTCGGTCTGGCCCAGGCGCACCGTGTCGCCCACGCCGACGTCCAGGTCCTCGGCGGCCTGCGCGGACAGGACCACCTTGCCCGGACCCAGCTCCGCCGACGCCGGGGCGATCCGCGCGGACGGCTCCACCCCGAAGGCGGCGACGGCGACCGTGCGGTCACCGGCCCAGCCGTTGACCGTGCGGATGCCGATCGGCGCGGCGCTCCGCACGCCGGGCTGCTCCGCCCAGGCGCGCCAGGAGCTCTCCCCGACGGAGGAGTTCGTGAACGACACCTCCTGGCCGTCGGGCGGCGGGGCGAAGGCCAGCCGGTCGGCGGGCAGCGAGGTGAGGGCCACGGTGTTGTCCCTGGCCAGCCCCGCGGTCAGCCCGGACAGCAGGCCGACGAGCAGGGTGATCAGGACCACGACCGTGCCCATGAGGGCAAAGCGCCCCCTGGCGAACCGGAGGTCTCTCCATGCGACGAACATGCTCACCAGGCTGGCCGCGGAGCGGGCCGGAGACATCGGGCGCGAGTTCGCTTCCGTATCCATCCTTTGGTTGATACGCCGCGCGGACGTCCCCTCTAGGCTGGTACGAACCATGGCTCCGCTCCCCGTGCCCCCGGCTCCCCTCTCCCTCACGCCCCTCACCCCCGTCCTGCGTGTGCTGCGCCTGTGCCTGCACGCACTGCTCGCCGGGCTGCTCGCGCTCGCCGCCGTCAAGGCCGTCGCCGCCGGCGGGCCGCACGCGTACGCGGTCGTCGCGGCCGCCGCGGTGATGGCCGGGGTGTACGTCGCCGGAACGCTCAGCCCCGCCGTGGCGCGCGCGCCACGTGCCGCCGCCTGGTGGCTGGCGGTCCTCGGCGGGTCCTGGCTGGTGCTGCTCGCGCTGTCGCCCGACGGGCTGTGGGCGGCGTTTCCGCTGTACTTCCTCCAGCTCCACCTGCTGCCGACGCGCTGGGGGCTCTCGGCCGTGGCCGGCACCGCGGCCGCCGCGATCGCCGGCTTCGTGCTGCACGGGCAGCGGGTCACGCCGGGCACGTTCATCGGGCCGCTGCTCGGCGGCGCCGTCGCGGTGGCGACCGTACTCGGCTATCAGGCGCTGTACCGGGAGAGCGAACGGCGGCGCGAGCTGATCGACGAGCTGCTGTCGACCCGCGCCGAGCTGGCCGAGGCCGAACGCGCCGCCGGAACGCTCGCCGAGCGCGAGCGCCTCGCCCGCGAGATCCACGACACCCTCGCCCAGGGCCTGTCCAGCATCCAGCTCCTCCTGCGCGCCGCCGAACGCGCCCTGCCGCCCGGCGACCCGGCCCTCGCGCACATCCGGCGGGCCCGCGAAGCCGCCCAGGACAACCTCGCCGAAGCACGCCGTTTCGTACGGGCCCTGAGCCCGCCGGACCTGGAGCACGGCTCCCTCGCGGCCGCCCTGGAACGCCTCTGCGTGCCCGCGCCCGGCGGTCCCGCCGTGCAGTTCGGCGTCAGCGGGACCCCGGTCGAGCTGCCCACACCGTACGAGGTGGCTCTGCTGCGCATCGCGCAGTCGGCCCTCGCCAACACCGTCCGGCACGCGCGGGCGGACCGCGCGGAGATCACCCTGAGCTTCATGGAGACCTCGGTCGCGCTCGACATCGTCGACGACGGCATCGGCTTCGACCCGGGTGCGGCCGACCCCGGCGCGGTGCGCCGCACACCCGCCGCCGACGGCTCCGACGGCGGCTTCGGCCTGCCCGCGATGCGCGCGCGGGCCCGTTCGCTCGGCGGCACCCTCAGCGTGGAGTCCGCGCCGGGGCAGGGCACGGCCGTCGCGATCACCCTGCCCCTGCCCGTGTCCCCCGCGCCCGTCGGAGCCGCCCCGTGAGCACGCCCCCGCCCATCCGGCTGCTGCTGGCCGACGACCACCCGGTCGTACGGGCCGGGCTGCGCGCGGTGCTGGACACGGAGACCGACTTCGTGGTCGTCCAGGAGGTCTCGACGGCGGAGCGCGCGGTGGAGCTGGCCGGTGCCGGCGGCATCGACGTCGTACTGATGGACCTCCAGTTCGGGCCCGGCCGCATGCACGGGTCGGAGGCGACGGCGGCCATCGCCGGGCGGCCCGGCGCCCCCCGGGTGCTCGTGCTCACGACGTACGACACGGACGCGGACATCCTCGCGGCGGTCGAGGCGGGAGCGGCCGGATACCTGCTCAAGGACGCGCCGCCGGAGGAGCTGGCGGCGGCGGTGCGCACGGCGGCGGCCGGTCGGTCGGCGCTCGCGCCCGCGGTCGCGCACCGGCTGATGGACCGGATGCGGATGCCCGCGGAGGCGCTCACGAAGCGGGAGCTGGAAGTCCTTCAGCTCGTCGGCGACGGGCTCTCCAACCAGCAGATCAGCAAGGCCCTCTTCCTCAGCCAGGCGACCGTGAAGTCCCACCTGGTGCACATCTACGCCAAGCTCGGCGTCGACTCGCGCACCTCGGCGGTCGCGGCGGCCACCGCACGCCGCCTGATCAGGCGCTGACCCGGTGGGATAGTGGGGCCATGACCTATTTCATGTACGACGTCCACGGCACCGCGGTGGACGAGCCCGACGCCGAGACGCTGCGCGCGCTGGTGGTGGACTGTCTGGCCGACCCGGAAGCGGTCAATCCGGAGGTTTCGCTGACGCACGAGAGCGGCTGGTCGCTGACCGCGTACGCGGGCGGGCTGCTGCTCTGGGAGAACATCGAAGACGCCGAGGACGCCGAAGACGCCAAGAACGCCGAAGATGCCGAGAACGCCGAGCGCGCCCCGGACACGCGGGACGGCGTGGCACGGGACGAGGTGGTCCGGCTGTTCGAGCTGCTGGCCAAGGGCGAGACGGCCGCGGTGGCGGCGACCTTCGCGGGCTGAGGCCCGCGCCCGGCGGGGGAGCCGGTGGAACGCGCCCCCGCCGCGGGGCTTCAGGCCTGGCTCGGGCCCGTGTTGGCCAGGGCCACCGCGAGGTCCTGGGCGACCTCCTGGAGGATGGGCACGATCCGCTCCGTCGCCGCCTCGGTGACCCGGCCGGCCGGACCGGAGATCGAGACGGCCGCCGCGGTGGGGGAGTCGGGGACGGACACCGCCAGGCAGCGGACCCCGATCTCCTGCTCGTTGTCGTCCACCGCGTACCCCACCCGCCGCACCTGCTCCAGCGCCTCCAGGAAGCCGTCCGGGGTGGTGATGGTCTTCTCGGTGGCGGCCGGCATGCCGGTACGGGCGAGCAGCGCCCGCACCTCGTCGGCGGGCGTGTGCGCGAGGAGCGCCTTGCCCACGCCCGTCGAGTGCGGCAGCACCCGCCGCCCGACCTCGGTGAACATCCGCATCGAGTGCTTCGACGGCACCTGCGCCACGTACACGATCTCGTCGCCGTCGAGGAGCGCCATGTTCGCCGTCTCGCCGGTCTCCTCGACCAGGCGCGCCAGGTACGGACGGGCCCAGGTGCCCAGCAGCCGCGACGCACTCTCGCCGAGGCGGATCAGCCGGGGGCCCAGCGAGTAGCGCCGGTTGGGCTGCTGGCGTACGTAACCGCAGGCGACGAGCGTGCGCATCAGACGGTGGATGGTCGGGAGCGGCAGACCGCTGCTCGCGGACAGCTCGCTCAGGCCGACCTCACCGCCCGCGTCGGCCATACGCTCGAGGAGGTCGAAGGCGCGCTCCAGTGACTGCACGCCGCCAGTCGCGGCGGCAGGCTTGGAAGCGTCGGTGGTGCTGGCGCTGGACGTCGGCACGGAGCGGTCCTTTCGGGGCTGGCAGGCAAGGCAGCAGCCTACCTGTGGTGGTCCCGGAAGCCCCTCTGGGCAGGAGCTACATTCTATGAAGCGGAAGTCTAATTCCATTCTGTGGAAACATCCAAGGCGGGTGTCGGTGATCACACCACCTCCCGCCCGGCCCGTCGACCCCTTGACGAGTCCCCGGCGCACAGAAAGACTCCGCTTCAACAGAACGTTGAAGTAAGGAGACGTGAGTGACTGAGTCGGCCGTGCCCAACACCACCGTGGACCTGGTGCTGCGCTCCTCGCGCGTCGTCACCCCCGAGGGCACCCGCCCCGCCTCGGTCGCCGTCGCCGACGGGAAGATCGTCGAGGTGCTCCCGTACGACGCCCACGGGCCCGGCGGCGAGCGGCTCCCCGACGGCGTCCGCTTCGAGGACCTCGGCGAGCACGCGCTGCTGCCCGGCCTCGTCGACACCCACGTCCATGTGAACGACCCGGGCCGCACCGCCTGGGAGGGCTTCTGGACCGCCACCCGCGCCGCCGCGGCCGGCGGCATCACCACCCTCCTGGACATGCCGCTGAACTCGCTGCCGCCGACCACCACGGTCGAGAACTTCGAGGTCAAGAAGGACGTGGCCCGCCCCAAGGCGCACGTCGACACCGGCTTCTGGGGTGGCGCCATCCCCTCCAACGTCGCCGACCTCAAGCCGCTCCACGAAGCGGGCGTCTTCGGCTTCAAGTGCTTCCTCTCGCCGTCCGGCGTCGAGGAGTTCCCCGAGCTCGACCAGGACCAGCTCGCCCGCTCCATGGCCGAGATCGCCGGGCTCGGCGGCCTGCTGATCGTGCACGCCGAGGACCCGCACCACCTGGCCGCCGCTCCGCAGAAGCCCGGCGCCAAGTACGCCGACTTCCTCGCCTCCCGGCCGCGCGACGCCGAGAACACCGCCATCGAGGGCCTCATCGCGCTCGCCAAGCGCCTCGACGCCCGGGTGCACGTCCTGCACCTCTCCTCCTCCGACGCGCTCCCGCTGATCGCCCGGGGCAAGGCCGAGGGCGTCCGGGTCACCGTCGAGTCCTGCCCGCACTTCCTCACCCTCACCGCCGAGGAGGTCCCCGACGGCGCGACCGAGTTCAAGTGCTGCCCGCCGATCCGCGAGGCCGAGAACCAGGACATCCTCTGGCAGGGCCTGGCCGACGGGACGATCGACTGCGTCGTCTCCGACCACTCGCCCTGCACCACCGACCTCAAGACCCCGGACTTCGCGTCCGCCTGGGGCGGCATCTCCTCCCTCCAGCTCGGCCTGCCCGCCATCTGGACCGAGGCCCGCAAGCGCGGCCACTCCCTCGACGACGTGGTCCGCTGGATGTCGGCCGCCCCCGCGAAGCTCGCCGGGCTCACCCAGAAGGGCGCCATCGAGGCCGGCCGCGACGCCGACTTCGCGGTCCTCGCCCCCGAGGAGACCTTCACGGTCGACCCCGCCCACCTCTTCCACCGCAACCAGGTCACGGCGTACGCGGGCAAGACCCTGCACGGCGTGGTCAAGCAGACCTGGCTGCGCGGCACCCGCATCAACGACGAAGGCGCCCTCACCGAGCCCGCCGGCCGCCTGCTCGAAAGGAACGCGTGAGCCATGCCGGAGAACGCCCAGGGGACACCGTCCTTCACCGGAGACGCCAGCCCGTACGGCGGCGGCGACCCGTACGCCGACTACCGCACGGCCGTCTTCCCCTTCACCCACCACGCCGACCTGGCCGACCGCCGCCTGGGCGCGGGCGTGATCGCCGCGAACGACGAGTTCTTCGCCGAGCGCGAGAACATGCTCCTCCCCGGACCCGCCCACTTCGACCCCGAGCGCTTCGGGCACAAGGGCAAGATCATGGACGGCTGGGAGACCCGCCGTCGCCGCGGCGTCTCGGCCGAGCAGCCGCACCCCGCCGAGGACGACCACGACTGGGCGCTCGTACGCCTCGGCGCGCCCGGCGTCGTGCGCGGCATCGTGATCGACACGGCGCACTTCCGCGGCAACTACCCGCAGGCCGTGTCCGTGCAGGGCACCTCCGTTCCGGGCTCGCCCTCGCCCGAGGACCTGCTCTCCGACGACGTGAAGTGGACGACCCTCGTCCCGCGCACGGCCGTCGGCGGCCACGCGGCCAACGGCTTCGAGGTCACCGCCGAGCAGCGCTTCACGCACCTGCGCGTCAACCAGCACCCGGACGGCGGCATCGCCCGCCTGCGGGTTCACGGCGAGGTCGTCCCCGACCCGGCGTGGCTGGCCACGCTGGGCACCTTCGACCTGGTCGCCCTGGAGAACGGCGGCCGCGTCGAGGACGCGTCCGACCGCTTCTACTCGCCCGCCACCAACACCATCCAGCCGGGCCGCTCCCACAAGATGGACGACGGCTGGGAGACCAGGCGCCGCCGCGACAAGGGCAACGACTGGATCAGCTACCACCTGGTCGCGCAGGCCGAGATCCGCGCCGTCGAGATCGACACCGCCTACCTGAAGGGCAACTCGGCGGGCTGGGCCGCCCTCTCGGTGCGCGACGGCGACACGGGGGAGTGGACCGAGATCCTGCCCCGCACCCGCCTCCAGCCCGACACCAACCACCGCTTCGTGCTCGCCTCCGCCCCGGCGGCCACCCGGGCGCGGATCCACATCTTCCCCGACGGCGGCATCTCCCGGCTGCGCCTCTTCGGCTCGCTCACCGAGTCCGGCGCGGCGTCGCTGGCCGCCCGCCACCAGGAACTCGGCGGCTGAGCGACGGCGTTGACGCCACGGCGACGGGGCCCCCGGTGCTCGGCACCGGGGGCCCCGTCGCCGTACCGCTCAGCCCTCCGCCTCGGTGCGGCCGATGGACTCCTGCCCGTCCGGGCGGCCCAGCCAGTCCAGGCACACGATCATCGCGTCGTCCTCCGCCATGACCTCGCCCCGGTGGCCCGCCAGCTCGTGCAGCACCGCGCGCGGGACCTGCGGCGGGGGCAGCAGACGGGTGGCCTGGATGGCGCGGGCGAGCGCCTTCTCGCTGTAGCGCTCACCCGCCGGGGAGGCCACGTCGTACACCCCGTCGCTGACGAACAGCAGCCGGTCGCCCGGCAGCACCTCCCAGTTCTGCGTGGTGTAGACGGAGTCCTCGAACATGCCGAGCGGTAGCTGCCCGTCCATCTCGACCGCCTCCACCACCCCGTCCCGCAGCCGCCACACCCGCGGCGAACCCGCGTCGACGACCTCCACGTTCCCCGACGGCAGGTGGAAGCGCAGCAGCAGCACGGACACGTGCAGCGCGCCCCGGTGCTGGCCGTAGATGGCCTGATCGGCCAGGCACGCCTGGTCGGCCAGGCCCAGGCCGGCCCGGCGCGCATTGCGCAGGGCGTTGATGGCGAGGCTGGTGAGCAGGGCCGCGTCGATGCCCTCGCCCATGCCGTTGGTGAGGGCGAGGGTGAGGTGGTCGGCGGAGGTCGACCAGTCGAAGTTGTCGCCGTGGATGGCGTACGCCGGCTCGAGCTGCGCCCCGAGCTCGTACTCCTCGCGGGCGCAGGAACGCCCGGGCAGCAGCTCCCACTGGATCTCGGCCGCCAGTGTCAGCCGCTCCGCCCGGCGCGCCTGGAGGTAGAGGTCGGTGTCGCGCTCGGCGACCACGATCTGGTGGCCCAGGGCCTCGGCGACGTCCGCCAGTTCCGCCAGGACGTCCGCGTCGTAGCGGTCCTTCGGCACGGTGACGGACAGCACCCCGAGCCGGTCCCCGCGGACCGTCACCGGCAGGTGTGCCGTCACGGAATCGGGGAAGGGGCCCTCGCACGGGTAGGGCTCCTGTGCCCCGAAGGCCCGCCCCGGCGCGCCTGTGTGCGCCGATACGGGCTGGAAGGTATGGGGGAGCGCTCCGACCGGTTGCAGTATCGTCATGGCGTAGTCGGCCATGAGCAGGTCGACCTCGGGAGCACCGTAGAGGTCCGCGAGGACCTCGCGCACCGCGTTGAGCAGTGCATGGGGGTCGGCGGCACGCAAAGTGCGTTCCACGGACGCGAGTCTGTCCAACGTCGGAGATTCACTTTCTCGAAGGATGTACGGGGAGGGCAAGCGTGGACCTCCAGGGCTCACACCGCCGCGGCGAGAGCGCCCCGGGCGCCCCGGCTCCGGTGGCCGCTGCCGCGGGTGCGCCGGACGCGGCAGCCGACCGGGCCCCGGCTGCCGCCGAGGCCGTCGCGGGCGCGGCCTGCGAGGTGATCGCACTGCTGGAAGTGCTGTGGGAGCGGGGCCGCGACGCGGTCTCCCCGGCGCCGGTCTCGTCTTCGCAACTGCGCGTGATGCACATCCTGGAGCGGGCCGAGGGCATCAACCTGCGCACCCTCGGCACGGTGCTGGGCGCCGCGCCGCCGTCGGTCAGCAGACTCTGCGACCGGCTGGAGGCGCTGGGCTTCGTGAAGCGCTCGGCCAGCCTGGTCAGCCGCCGCGAAGTGGAGCTGCGGCTCACCGCCCCCGGGCGCAGCTACCTGCGCGATCTGCGTGCCCGGCGTGAAGAGGCGCTGGTCGCGGCGGTCGCGGCGATGCCGCCGTCGGCGCGGGAGGCGCTCATCCACGGGCTCGGCGAGTTCCGGGCGGCCGTGGAGACGGGCATCGTGGGACGCACCTGGCCGCTGGCCGGGGACGTCGGCCCGGCGACGGGCGCCCACCCGGGCGGGACCGCACGGACCGCGTAGCGGAGTGCGTTGGCGGGGGCGCCGCGGGGTGCCCGGGCGGTCGCCGCGGAAGGTGGTGGAACCACCCGCGGAGACACCGGTCTTCTGCATCACGGTTCCTGCCTCTCCCGACTGCTGCGAGCTTCCGCCCGGTGACAAGCCGGCTAGCCGGTCCGCGCGCGCATCGTATCCGGTGTGTGGAACCCGTGCATACGATGGTGCGGAACGTCCCGATATGACCGGACAGTTCGGTATTCATTGTGAAGGTCCTGTGGGCTCCGCTTGCCAGGCGGCTACCGAACGCGAGACGGTTGCCGCGCGACAACAATTGTCGTCGCGCCACGATATCCCGATAGCTCGGAGAGGGTGACAGGGGCCGCACGGCCGAGGCCGTCGTGGGCTTCGTCTTCCGTTGTGACTTCCTTCCCACGCTCCACCGACCGCCCCGCCGAAGGCGCGCCTCCCGTCACCGCACCCGGTGCGGCGCAGGCGCACGCCCTGGTGGAGAGCGGGCTCGGCGCCGTCGTGATGCTGGACGGAGCCGGGCTGGTCCGTCTGCTCAACGAAGCGGCGCGCATCCTCTTCCCCCTGCTGCGTGAGGCGGAGCCGCTGAACCGGCCGCGGGTCCCTGGCTGGCTGGCCGACGCCCAGGACGGACTGCTGCCCGAGGCCCGAGGAATCGTCGGAGCGCGGCAGATGACGGCCCGGCGGCTGGCGCTGCCCGACGGGTACGGGGCCTGGCTGCTGGACGACGTCACCCGCGAGTTCGTCTGGCAGCGCCGCTGGCAGGAGGAACGGGAACGCGCCGAGTTCCTCGCCAGGGCCTCCGCCCGGCTGCTGACCTCGCTGAACTGGCGCAAGTCGGTGCAGGCGGCGGCCGAACTGGCCAGCGAGCGGATGGCCGACGCGGCGGTCGTGGTCGCCGGGACGGGAGCACGCCGCATGTGGTTCACCTCGGCCGTCGACGGCCGGGTCACGGAGGAGCGCGTCCTCGGCGAGGACGTCGCCGAGGTCCCGGGGCTCGCCGACGCCCTGGCCGGCTTCCCGCCCCTGCCGGCGCGCTGGCTGGACCCCGAACTCGCCCCCGGCTGGCTGGTCCCGGACGGCTTCGGGCCGCTGGGCTCGGTCCTCGTCACGCCGATGCCGGGCAACGGGGTGCCCGCCGGAGCGCTGGTCCTGCTGCGGCGCACCCGTACCCCGGTCTTCAACGAGGACGAGGAGGTGTTCGCCCGCGTCTTCGCGGCACGGGCCGGGGCGGCCGTCTCCGCGGCCGCCCTGTACGCGGAGAAGGCCGAGACCACGGCGGTCCTCCAGCGCTCGCTGCTGCCTCCGGTCCTGCGTCGCTCCAGCGGCCTCGACCTGGCCGCCACTTACCGGGCGTCCAGGGCCACCGACCTGATCGGGGGCGACTTCTACGACGTCCACCCGGGGACCGACCCGGGCGACGAGACCTTCCTCGTCCTGGGCGACGTCTGCGGCAAGGGCGCCAAGGCCGCCGTCCTCACCGGCAAGATCCGCAACACCCTCTCGGCCCTGCGGCACCTGGAGAGCGACCACGGCCGCCTGCTGGGGCTCCTCAACTCCACGCTCCTGGAGGACACCGACAGCCGGTTCGCCACCATGGTGCTGGCCGGGGCCACCCCGCTGGCCCACGGCGAGGTCGCGCTGCGGCTGACCGCCGCGGGACACCCGCGGCCGCTCGTCGTGCGCGCCGACGGAACGATCGAGGAGATCCCCACCGGCGGCACCCTCATCGGCGCGCTCCCGACGATCACCACCCGCACATGCCGCACGGTCCTGCGCGCGGGCGACGTCTGCCTGCTCTACTCCGACGGCGTCACGGAGGCGAGGGGCGGGCCGGACGGCAGGGAGATGCTCGGCGACGACCGGCTGCGCGCCGCCCTCTCGGAGTGCGCGCGCATGCCGGTGGAGGCGGTGATCGAACGGGTCGAGAGCCTCACCACCCAGTGGCTCGGCACCCGGGAGCACGACGACATCGCCCTCCTCGGCATCGCCGCCCCGCGCGGCACCCACCTGAGCATGGTCAACGGCACCGGCCGCGGCCGCTTCACCGGCTGACCGGGATGTCGCAGTGCGCCCGGCACGTGGACGGAGCACGCCCCACGGGTCCGGCATGCCTCACGCGTCCGGCACGTCTCGCGGACCCGGCGTGCGCGGAGGGCGCGGTGCGGGCTCGCGGGCGCGGTGCGGGCCCGCCGTACTCGCGCTCGCCGCACAGGTCTCGTACGGTGCACGGGTCCCATACGACGCGCGGGTCGCGCTCGCGGCACACGTCTCGTACGGCGTACGGGTCGTGCTCGCCGCACACGTCACGTACGTCGCACCCGCCGCAGACCGTCCGCGCGCTACGGGCCGGGCCCCGTGCCCCGGCCGCCACGTCGGCCGAGCGGCGTGCCCGAGCAGGCCCCGCCCGTCGGCGGGCGACCGCAGCAGCGGTGAACCCGCGCCCCGCGCCCCGAACCCCGTCCCTGCCCACCACCCCCGGCCCGCGCTGCGGCCGAACACGGAAAGCGCCTTCCGAACATGATGAGCGGCTCCCCCCTCGACATCACCGCCCGGCAGAACGAGAACCGGCTCACCGGCGAGCGGGAGACGGTCCTGGAGCTCCGTGGCGACTGCGACTTCGTCACCGCCGAACTGCTGCGCGCGGCCGTCCTGGACGTCCTGCCGGACCTCCCCCGGGGCTCCGAACTGATCCTCGACCTGAGCGGGATCGGCGTGTTCGACTCCTCCGGCCTGTCCGCGCTCATCATGGCCCACCGCCACACCACCCGGGCCGGTGTGGCGCTGGTCCTCCAGGGCGCCGGTGACCACCTCCGCCACATCCTCGAACTGACCGGCGTCGCCGCCCACTTCGCCGCCACCCGCGCCGCGGCCGCGGCCGGGCCGGAACGCGAGTCCCGCTCCTCGGCCGCCTCCGCCGACTAGTGACGACCGGCCCGCTACGCCGCGTGGCCTCCGTCCATCACCAGTTCCGCTCCCGTCATGTAGGCGCCCTCGTCGCCCGCCAGGAAGGAGACCAGGGCCGCCACCTCCTCCGGCCGGCCGAACCTGCCGATCGCCGTGTTCGCCCGCTGCGGCTCGGCGTTCGGGCCGTCCGCCGGGTTCATGTCCGTGTCGACCGCGCCCGGGTGGATGAGGTTGACCGTGATGCCCCGGTCGCCGACCTCCCTGGCGAGGGCCTTGGTCAGCCCGGTCAGCGCGGACTTGCTCATCGCGTAGAGGCTGCAGCCCGGCCCGCCCGTGTAGCGGGTGAGCGCGGAGCCGGTGGAGATGATCCGGCCCCCGTCCTCCAGCACGGCCGCCGCCGCCTGGGAGGCCAGGAAGACCGCCCGTACGTTGACCGCCAGAACCCGGTCCACCTCCGCGAGCGTGAGCGCTTCGACCGGGCCCAGCACGCCGATGCCCGCGTTGTTGACCAGCACGTCCAGCCGCCCGAAGGCGTCGGCGGCCGTCGCCACGGCGGAGGTGACCGACTCCGGGTCCGCCGCGTCCATCCGTACCGCGAGCGCCCGTCGGCCCACGGCCTCGATCTTCCGCACCACGTCCTGCGCCGCCCGTTCCCCCGCCACGTAGGTGATCGCCACATCGGCCCCGTCCTGGGCCAGCCGCAGGGCGACGGCCGCCCCGATGCCCCGGCTGCCGCCCGTGACCAGGGCGGTCCTGCTGATGGTCGTCGACATCGCGTCGTCCTCTTCCTGATGTGTCGCATGAGTCGCATGCCCGAAGCGGTGCTTGCGTGTTCAAGGAAACGTCCGGGCCGCCTTCCGTGCTGGCGCCATTCGGACATCGACTCCACCTCCTCGGCGCCGGTCCCGGCGGCGGGCTTCCCACCGCCCACGAGGACGCCCCGTACGACGAAAGGGCCCGGAAGGACGGCCGGGGAGGGGTCCTGGCGGCCCCGTCCGCCTGCTGGAACCTCCCTTCCCGGGGCGATCGGCCACCGAGTACGGTGAGCGCTCCGCGTGCGAGCCGCCGAAGTCTCCACACCGTCCCGCCCGTTGGAGACCTCGCCGTGGCCGCCGCACCGACCGCCGTCCGCACCCCCGCGCCCGCCCGATCGGCCCGGTACGCCGATCTGCCCGTGCTGGCGGCGGCCGCGGTGTGGGGCTCCAGCTACCTCGCCGCCAAGGGGATCACCACCGCGCAGACCGTCGTCGCGGTGCTGGTGCTCCGGTTCGCGATCGTGCTGCCCGTGCTCGCCGTCGTGGGACGCCGGAGGCTGCGGGCGCTCAGCGCGGCGCAGTGGCGGGGCGCCGGGCTCCTCGGACTGGTCCTCAGCGGGATCTTCCTGCTGGAGACCTACGGCGTCGTGCACACCTCGGCGACCAACGCGGGCCTCATCATCAGCCTCACCATGATCTTCACCCCGCTCGCCGAGGCCGCCGTCACCAGGACCGCGCCGTCCCGGGGGTTCCTGGCCGCGGCGGGGCTCTCCGTGCTGGGCGTGGTGCTGCTCACCCAGGGCGGCGGCTTCACCGCCCCGTCCCTCGGTGACCTGCTGATGCTGCTGGCCGCCCTGGCCCGTACCGCGCACGTGCTGCTCATGGCCCGCGTCCCGGCGGTCCGGGGCGCCGACGCGCTGTCCCTGACCACCGTCCAACTGGGGGCGGCGACGGCGGTGTTCGCGGTGCTGGCCGCAGCGCCCGGAACCGGGCCCGCGCCCTGGAGCGTGGCGGCGGGGTTCGGGGCGGGGGAGTGGGCGGGGCTGCTGTTCCTGGCCGTGTTCTGCACGCTGTTCGCGTTCGCCGTGCAGATGTGGGCGGTACGCAGGACCTCGCCGTCCCGGGTGAGCCTGCTGCTCGGTACGGAACCCGTGTGGGCGGCGGCCGTCGGCATCGCCCTCGGCGGGGAGCGGCTGGGCGCGCTCGGGCTGCTGGGCGGCGTCCTGGTGCTGGCGGGCACCGCCTGGGGGAGGCGCGCGTCGGGCCGGGACCGTACGGACTGAGGACTCGGCGGTTCGGTGGCGGGGTCAGGGAGTCCCGTCGCCCCCCGGGGCCCTGCGGGTCACGACGCTCGGGCTGCGGCCGCCGCTCCCGCCGGCCCGCCCGACGCGTTCCGACGCGACCATCAGCACGATGCCGACCACCGCGATCACGATGTTCGCGTAGACCTCGTACCCCTCGAACCAGCCCAGCCGGTCCACGACCTGCAGCAGCTTGAACCAGTCGAACCACTCATGGACGAGTCCGGCCACGCCGCACAGCGTCAGCAGGAAACCGGCGGCCTCGAAGATTCGCTTCATGGCCCCGAGTCTGGGTGGCGGGGACGGTCCCCGCCATCGTCCTCAGGGCGGTCCACCGGAGCCGCCTCCCCGTCCGAAGTCGCCGGTTGCCCGACTTTGGTCGCTGCCCACGCCGCACGGCGGCCGGCACCGCTCCCGCCTGCGTAGTTTTGTTCGTATGAGCGAACAGGAGTACCGGTGGCTGCTGCCGTCGGCGATGGGCGGCCCGGAGCCGCACGCCCGGCCGGACCGCACCCCCGCCCCGGCCGGCCAGGGCGCCGTCCGCCCGCGCCGGACCCTGCGGGACTGGGTCGTCGACCTCCTGATGTTCCTGATCGCGGCCGCCATCGGACTCGCGGCGGTCGAGGACGCCTCCGGGCTCGGCGACAGCCGGCTCGTGCTGGTCTTCGACCAGGTCCTCGGAGCGCTGGCCTGCTGCGCCCTGTGGCTGCGGCGGCGCTGGCCCACCGCGGTCGCCCTGGCGCTGACCGTGCTGTCCGTCGCCGTGCCGGCCGCCTCCGGGGCCATGGGCATCGCCCTGTTCGGGGTGACCGTGCACCGCCCGTTCAAGGTGGCGGGCCCGCTGTCGGCGGCGGGGATCGCCGTCGGCGTCCTCCAGGCGCTGGTGCGCCCCGACCCCGCCGTCTCCTTCCGCGTGGCCGTCGTCGTCACCCTGGTCTTCACGCTGCTGATCTTCGGCTGGGGCATGTTCGTCCGCGCCCGCCGCCAGCTCGTCCTCTCGTTGCGCGAGCGCACCGTACGCGCCGAGACCGAGGCCGCGCTCCGGGCCGAACAGGCCCAGCGGCTCGCCCGCGAGGCCATCGCCCGCGAGATGCACGACGTCCTCGCGCACCGGCTGACCCTGCTGAGCGTGCACGCCGGGGCCCTGGAGTTCCGGCCCGACGCCCCGCCCGCCGAGGTCGCCCGCGCCGCCGGGGTCATCCGCGACAGCGCCCACGAGGCCCTCCAGGACCTCCGCGAGATCATCGGCGTCCTGCGCAGCCCGGGCGCCGCGGACGACGACCGCCCGCAGCCCACCCTCGCCACCCTCGACGCCCTGGTCGCCGAGTCCCGCGAGGCGGGTGCGAAGGCCACCCTCGACAACCGCATCGCCGACCCGGACGCCGTTCCCGCTGCCGTGGGCCGCACCGTCTACCGCATCGCGCAGGAAGCCCTCACCAACGCCCGCAAGCACGCCCCCGGGGCCGAGGTCGCCGTCACCGTCACCGGCCGCGCCGGCGACGGCGTCACGGTCACCGTCCACAACCCCGCCCCCGACGGCGACGTGCCCCGGGTCCCCGGCTCGGGACAGGGACTCATCGGCCTCACCGAGCGCGCCCAGCTCGCCGGCGGCCGGCTCGACCACGGTCTCGAACCCGACGGCGGGTTCCGGATCACCGCCTGGCTACCGTGGGCACCATGACGACCGACCCGCTCCGACCGCCGGGAGCACTCCGACCGCCGGGAGCGCCATGACCAGCACCACCCCGATCCGGCTGCTCCTCGTCGACGACGACCCGCTGGTGCGCGCCGGACTGACCTTCATGCTGGGCGGCGCCGACGGCATCGAGATCGTCGGCGAGGCCAGTGACGGCTCCCAAGTCCCGCAGGCGGTGGCCGAGTCGGCGCCCGACGTCGTCCTGATGGACATCCGGATGCCGGTCGTCGACGGCCTCACCGCCACCGAGGAGCTGCGCGCCCGGCCCGGCGCCCCCGAGGTCGTCGTCCTCACCACCTTCCACGCCGACGAACAGGTGCTGCGTGCCCTGCGCGCCGGCGCCGCCGGGTTCGTCCTCAAGGACACCCCGCCCGCCGAGATCGTCGCAGCGGTACGGCGCGTGGCCGCGGGCGACCCGGTGCTGTCCCCGGCCGTCACCCAGCAGCTCATCACCCATGTCGCCGCGGCCGGCGGCGCCGAGGACCGCAAGGGGCGTGCCCGGGCGAGGCTGGGCCTGCTCGCCGAACGCGAGCGCGAGGTCGCCGTCGCCGTCGGCCGCGGCAGCTCCAACGCCGAGATCGCCGCCGGGCTGTACATGAGCGTTCCCACCGTGAAGACCCATGTCTCCCGCATCCTCGCCAAACTCGGCCTGAACAACCGGGTCCAGATCGCCCTGCTCGCCCACGACGCCGGGCTCCTGGACTCCGCGCAGGAGCTCTGAGGCACGGCCCGAGGGCTGACGCCGGTCCGACAGGGCGGCGACGTAGGCTGATCCGCAAGCCGGACCGAGGGGCGGGACCCGGCTCGACGGAGAGGCGAACCATGGCGATCGTGGATCTGCGGGACGAGACCGAGGCCTTCACGGCGAACCCGTACCCGTACTACGAGAAGCTCCGCGAAGCCGGACCCGTGCACCACGTCCGCACCGCCGACGTGGACGAGATGTGGCTCGTCGTCGGGTACGAGGAGGGCCGCAGGGCCCTCGCCGACCCCCGGCTCTCCAAGAACTGGCGCAACTCCGAACTCTGGGACCCGGAGCAGGCGTCCCCCATGAGCAGCAACATGCTGGAGACGGACCCGCCGCAGCACGCCCGGCTGCGCAAGCTGGTCGCCCGCGAGTTCACCGTGCGGCGCGTCGAGGCGCTGCGGCCGCGCGTGCAGCAGATCACCGACGACCTCGTCGACTCCCTGCTGGCGAAGGGGAGTTCGCACGGGCCGGCCGATCTGATCGACGCGCTCGCCTTCCCGCTGCCGATGACCGTCATCTGCGAGCTCCTCGGCGTCCCCGACCTGGACCGCGACCGCTTCCGCGCCTGGTCCAACGAGGTCGTCGCGCCGACCGGCACCGAGGCGAGCGTCGCCGCCGTGGGCGAGATGGGGGCCTACCTCGTCGAGCTGATCGAGGACAAGCGCCGTTCGCCCGCGGGCGATCTGATGAGCGACCTCATCCGGGCCCGCGACGAGGACGGCGACCGGCTGTCGCCCGACGAACTCGTCGGCATGGCCTTCCTGCTGCTCGTCGCCGGACACGAGACCACCGTCAACCTGATCTCCAACGGCGTCCGCGCCCTGCTCTCCCACCCCGACCAACTCGCCGCGCTGCGCGCCGACTTCGACGGCCTGCTGGACGGCGCGGTGGAGGAGATGCTGCGCTACGAGGGCCCGGTGGAGAACGCCACCTTCCGCTTCACCCGCGAGCCCCTGGAGCTCGCCGGGGTCCCCGTTCCGGCGGGCAAGCCCGTGCTGGTCTCGTTGGCCGCCGGCGACCGCGACCCCGCCCGCTATCCGGACCCCGACCGCTTCGACATCCGCCGCGCCCCGCAGGGCCACCTCGCCTTCGGGCACGGCATCCACTTCTGCGTGGGCGCCCCGCTGGCCCGCCTGGAGGGCCGCATCGCCATCCGCACGCTGCTGGAACGCTGCCCGGACCTGGCGCTCGACCCCGGCGCCGGCACGCTCGACTGGCTGCCCGGACTCCTCATCCGGGGCGTCCGCGAACTGCCGGTCCGGTGGTGACGCGTGACCGGGACCTTCGATCTGACGATGGCTCAGAAGACTCTGGCGGCACAGCCGTTCAGCGTCCTGCTCGGCGCCCGCGTCACGGCGTTCGGCGGCGGTGAAGCCGTGCTGGAGCTGGACGCCCGGGACGACCTGCGCCAGCAGAACGGCTTCCTGCACGGCGGGGTCCTCGCCTACGCCGCCGACAACGCCCTCACCTTCGCCGCGGGTTCCGCCCTCGGTCCCGCCGTCCTCACCGGCGGATTCTCCATCCAGTACATCCGTCCGGCCACCGGCCCCACCCTGATCGCCCGCGCCTCCACCCTGCACGGCGGGCGACGTCAGGCGGTGTGCCGTTGCGAGCTGTACGTGGCGGACGCGGGCGGCGCCGAGACCCTGTGCGCGGTGGCCCAGGGCACCGTCCTCACCGTGCGGACGTAGGCCCGGGGCCTCCGCCCCTGGCCGTGGTCCGGAACCCCAACGGGCTCTCCCCAGTGCGCTGTTGGAAGTACTTCCCGAAGTTCGCCGCGTCCCGGAAGCCCAGCAGCGCCGCCACCCGGGACGCGCTGTGGTCGCTGTGCGCGAGCAGCCGCTTGGCCTCCAGCACCACACGCCGGTCGATGAACTCCTTCGCGCCGACCCCGGCCGCCGACAGCGTCGCCCGCGACAGGGTGCGCGGCGCGTACCCCAGTTCCCTGGCGTAGTCGTCGACCCGCCGCGTGCGCGCGAAGTCCCGTTCCACGGCGGCCCGGAAGCGCAGGAACGCGTCCGGTTCGGCGCAGCCCGCCGCGGACTCCCCGACGGGCGCGAGGCGCAACAGCAGGACGGCCAGGAGGTGGCGGAGCACGGAGAGGTGGGCGTCCAGCGGGAGGCCGGACTCCGCCTCCGCGTCCGGCGGGAGTCGGGGATCGGCTCCCAGGTCCGGCGGGAGCCCGGGGGCCGTGCCCGGGTCCGGCGGGAGGCCGGGGCCCGTCCCCGCGTCCCGCAGCGCGCGGTACTCCGCGTGCAGGTGCTCCAGCGCGCGCCCGGCGGCCTCGGCGGCCGCCGCGCCGGGCCGGCGCACCGTCGGCCCGAAGGGGTCGTCGAGGCGGGCGGCCGCGCTGGTCGCCGGATCGGGGAAGCCCGCCTCGAACAGGACGAGCGTGCCCTCCGCCCCGTACAGGCCGTCCCAGCGGTGGACCTGCCCCGGCCGCACCCACAGCCACTCGCCCGGCCGGACCCGGTACGACGCGAAGTCGACCATCAGGGGGAGGTCGCCGCGCTCCAGGCGGAGGAGGTGGTGGAAGTCGGGGCGGTGGGTCGCCGCGATCGAGTCGGCACAGGCATTCGCGCGCAGCGCGGCCAGGGTCAGCACCTCGACCCCGGCCGGCGCCCCGCCGGGCGCGTGGAACCGGACCTCGGGGATGCCGGGAGTGCCCGACGGGTCCGACTGTCGTTTTTTCACCACCATGTGTCCCGAGCGTACCCGGCATTCGCGCCCGTCACCTCCTATGTTGGAGGGGCGACAAGAGATCACCGGGCGCTGAGCCCGGAAATTCACCATCCCGGACAGCCCTCTCGGAAGGACCCCCCATGGCCAAGATCGCCCTCTTCGGAGCCACCGGCACCATCGGCAAGCGCATCCTGCGCGAGGCCCTCGACCGCGGCCACCATGTCACCGCCGTCGTCCGCGATCCCGCGAAGCTCGCGGACCAGCAGCACCAGAACCTCGCCGTCGTGGTCGGCGACGTCCTGGACCCGACCTCCGTCACCGAGGCGGCCACCGGCCAGGACGTGCTGGTCAGCGCGGTCGGTGGCGGCCAGGGGGACGGCCCCGGCCACCTCGCGACCGTCCAGCCCTCGGCGAAGGCCCTGGTGGGAGGCGTGCGCACGCTCGGCGCCGAAGCACCCCGCCTGATCATGGTCGGCGGCGCGGGCTCGCTGCGCACCCCCGACGGCAAGCAGGTCTGGGACGCCGAGGGCCTCCCGGAGCCCGTCCTGCAGATCATGCACGCGCACGGCGACGCCCTCGACTTCCTGCGCACCGTGACCGACGTCCGCTGGACCAGCCTCAGCCCCGCCGCCCTCATCGAACCGGGCGAGCGCACCGGCGTCTACCGCACCGACACCGACAACCTGGTACTGGACGCCGAGGGCGCCAGCCGCATCAGCGCCGAGGACTACGCGGTCGCGCTGCTCGACGAGATCGAGCGCCCGCAGCACGTGGGGGAGCGGTTCACCGTCGGCTACTGAACCCCGCGTCGGTCGCTCACCGGTCCGGGATCTCCGCCAGCCGCACCGCCCGCCCCTCCCGGCGCGACACCTCGCACGCCTCCGCCACCCGCAGCGCCTCCAGCGCCTCGCGCCCGTCGCACGGGTTCGGCCGCAGCCCCCGTACGACAGCGAGAAACGCGTCCAGTTCCGCCTCGTACGCGGGCGCGAACCGCTCCAGGAACCCGGACCACGGTTTCGCCGGGGCGGGCGGGCCCGAGGGCTCGACGGAGGTGAGCGGGGTGCGGTCGTCCAGGCCGACCGCCACCTGGGCCACGTCGCCCGCCAGTTCCATGCGGACGTCGTACCCGGCGCCGTTGCAGCGGGTCGCGGTCGCCGTGGCGAGCGTTCCGTCGTCCAGCGTCAGCAGTGCGGCGGCCGTCGCCACGTCGTCCGCCGCCGCGAACATCTCCGGCCCGGCCGCCGACCCGACCGCGTACACCTGCGTCACCTCACGCCCGGTCACCCAGCGCAGGATGTCGAAGTCGTGCACCAGGCAGTCCCGGTAGAGGCCCCCGGAGAGCGGCAGGTACGCGGCGGGCGGCGGCGCCGCGTCGGAGGAGACGGTACGGACCGTGTGCAGCCGCCCCAGTTCCCCGGCGCGCACCCGAGCCCGCGCGCCGGCGTACCCGGCGTCGAAGCGGCGCATGAAACCGAGCTGGAGCACCGTGCCCGCCGCCGTCACCTCGCGCAGCGCCTCCAGCGTGCCCGGCAGGTCGACGGCGATCGGCTTCTCGCAGAACACCGGCAGCCCGGCCCGCGCCGCCCGCCCGATCAGCTCCGCGTGCGCGGCCGTCGCCGACGCGATCACCAGCGCGTCAAGACCGGTCAACAGGTCCTCCGCGGGGGTGAACTCGGCGTCCACCCGCGCGGCCACCTCCGCCGCCCGCCCGGCGTCCGCGTCCGCCAGCACCAGCGAGCCCACCGCGGGGTGCCGGGACAGCACCCCGGCGTGGAAGGAACCGATGCGGCCCGTGCCCATGAGTCCGATACGCATGCGGCCCAGCCGATAACAGCCCCCGGGCCCTGTCAAGAACATTGTCCGGACAACAGGACGTGCGGACAACGCGCCGTACGGACAGCAGGACGTGCCGTCAACAGGACATACGGACAATGGGACTTGATGACGCACCCGTCTCCGGCACTACGCTCGCCCCGTGCCGAAACCCGTGCCGGAACCCGCGACCGACCCCACCGCCGCCCTGCGACTCGGCGTGGACCGCAGCAGCCCGGTCCCGCTCTACTACCAGCTCTCCCAGCAGCTCGAAGCCGCCATCGAGAAGGGGCGGCTGTCGCCCGGCAGCCGCCTGGGCAACGAGGTCGAGCTCGCCGCCCGCCTCGGCCTGTCCCGCCCCACCGTCCGCCAGGCCATCCAGTCCCTCGTCGACAAGGGGCTCCTGGTGCGCCGCCGCGGCGTGGGCACCCAGGTCGTGCACAGCCAGGTCAGACGCCCCCTCGCGCTGAGCAGCCTGTACGACGACCTGGAGGCGGCCGGCCAGCGCCCGACCACCCTGGTCCTGCACAACGCCGTCGAGCCCGCGGCCGCCCCCGTCGCCGCCGCGCTCGGACTCGCCGAGGGGGCCGAGGTGCACCGCGTCGACCGGCTCCGCTCGGCGCACGGTGAGCCCATGGCGTACCTCCGCAACCACCTCCCGCCCGGTCTGCTGCCCCTCGACAGCGCAGAGCTGGAGTCCACCGGCCTGTACCGGCTGATGCGCGCCGCCGGCATCACCCTGCACAGCGCGCGCCAGTCCGTCGGCGCGCGGGCGGCCGGGGCGGCGGAGGGCAAGCTCCTCGGGGAGGACACGGGCGCGCCGCTGCTCACCATGGAGCGGCGGACCTTCGACGGGGCGGGGCGCGCGGTCGAGTTCGGCTCGCACCTCTACCGGGCGTCCCGGTACGCCTTCGACTTCCAGCTCCTCGTGCGGACGTGACGTGCGCACCCGGCGAATGTCCGGACGAACCATTGACGCCGTCGCACGCCCCCCGTTAGAACTCCCCCAGCCGCAACCGGGCGGCGGGGGACACGAGGCGGGCCCACGATGCGTACCACTCGTCAGACGACCGGCAGAGCACCCCGCGGGGCGGTGGTCCTGGCCGCGGCGGCGCTCGTCCTCACCGGACTCACCGGATGCAGCGGCTCCGGCGGCAAGGGCTCCGAGGAGAAGCCGCCCCCGGGGCGGGGCGCGGACGGCAGGGCCGCCGACACCCCCCGCATGAAGATCGCGATGATCACCCATGCCGGCGCGGGCGACACCTTCTGGGACATCGTGCAGAGCGGCGCGAAGGCCGCCGCCGCCAAGGACAACGTCGAGTTCCTCTACTCCGCCGACAAGGAGGGCAAGGAGCAGGCCTCCCTCATCGAGGCGGCGGTCGACCAGAGGGTCCAGGGCATCGTCGTCACCCTCGCCAAGCCCGAGGCGGTCGGCGCGGCCGTGAAGAAGGCCGTCGCGGCCGGCATCCCCGTCGTCACCATCAACTCCGGCGGCCGCCACTCCCGGGCCCTCGGCGCCCTCGGCCACATCGGCCAGGACGAGGCCGTCGCCGGTGAGGGCGTCGGCGAGGAGCTCAACACGCGCGGCCGGAAGAAGGCCCTCTGCGTGATCCACGAGCAGGGCAACGTCTCCCTCGAGGAACGCTGCGCGGGCGTCCGGAAGACCTTCAGGGGCACGGTCGAGAACCTCACCGTGGAGGGCACGAACATGCCCGCCACCACCTCCTCCATCGAGGCCAAGCTCCAGGCGACCAAGGACATCGACGTCGTGGTCACCCTCGGCGCGCCCTTCGCGGACGCAACGGTGAAGGCCAAGGAAGGCGCAGGCAGCACGGCCGAGGTCAACACCTTCGACCTGAACGCGGCCGTCGTGAAGAGCCTGAAGTCGAAGGCGGTCGGCTTCGCCGTCGACCAGCAGCCCTACCTCCAGGGCTACCTCGCCGTCGACGGGATCTGGCTCAACCGCACCAACGGCAACGTCCTCGGCGGCGGCCGGCCCGTCCTCACCGGACCCGCCGTCGTCACCGGAAAAGACGTACCGGCGCTGGAGAAATACACCGCCCGCGGCACCCGATGACGTACCCGCCGACCACACGACGGACCCCCATGCCGGATACTTGGGCGGCCGGGGTCTGGCTCAACACCCCCCGGCCGCACCCAGGAGTACAGCGAGAAGGGCACGACGTCGTGGCAAGGGTTCGGACAGGGGTACGCGCGCTGGGCGCCGTGCTGGCGGCGGTGCTCGGGGTCTCCCTCACCGGTTGCAGCAGCACAGGTGGCAAGCGGGCCGAGGAGCGCGCGGCCGCGGCCGCCGCCCAGGGCAGGGCCGCGGTGAACACCCCCAGGTGGACCTTCGCCATGGTCACCCACTCGGGTGCGGGCGACACGTTCTGGGACATCGTGCAGAACGGGGCCAAGCAGGCCGCCGTCAAGGACAACATCGACTTCCTCTACGCGAACAACGCGGAGGCCCAGCAGCAGGCCCAGCTCGTCGACACGTACATCGACAAGAAGGTCGACGGGCTGATCGTCACGCTCGCCAAGCCGGACGCCATGAAGGACGTCCTGGCAAAGGCGAGGAAGGCCGGGATCCCGGTCGTGACGATCAACTCCGGCACCGAGGAGTCCAAGGCCTTCGGGGCGCTGACCCACATCGGTCAGGACGAGCGGATCGCCGGTGAGGCCGTCGGCGAGGAGCTGACCGGGCGCTCGAAGAAGAAGGCCCTGTGCGTGCTGCACGAGCGCGGCAACGTGGGCCACGAGCAGCGCTGCGAGGGCGTCAAGAAGTCCTTCCGGGGGACGGTCGAGAACCTCTACGTCGACGGCACCAACATGCCCGACGTCCAGGCGTCCATCGAGGCCAAGCTCCAGACCACCAAGGACATCGACTCCGTCGTCACCCTCGGCGCCCCCTTCGCGGACGCCGCCGTGCAGGCCAAGCAGCAGGCCGGCAGCGCGGCCGAGGTCGACACCTTCGACCTCAACGCCAAGGTCGCCGACTCCCTCGCCGCGGGCACCCTGGGCTTCGCCGTCGACCAGCAGCCGTACCTCCAGGGCTACGAGGCCGTGGACCTGCTCTGGCTCTACCGCTACAACGCGGACATGCTCGGCGGCGGCAAGCCCGTCCTGACCGGCCCGCAGATCATCACCAAGGACGACGCGGCCGAGCTGAAGGCGTACACGAAGCGGGGGACCCGATGACCACACCGGCACCGGATGCGGAGGCCGACGAGCGCCTCGTCCACTCCTCGCCCCTGCGCAAGCTGATGGGCCGCCCCGAGCTGGGCTCGGTCGTCGGCGCGATCGCGGTGTTCCTGTTCTTCGCGATCGCCGCCGACAGCTTCCTGCGCGCCTCCAGCCTCGGCACCGTCCTGTACGCGGCGTCGACCATCGGCATCATGGCCGTGCCCGTCGCGCTGCTGATGATCGGCGGCGAGTTCGACCTGTCGGCGGGCGTCATGGTGACCAGCTCCGCGCTGGTCTCCTCGATGTTCAGCTACCAGATGACCGCCAACGTCTGGGTAGGCGTCCTGGTGTCGCTGCTGGTCACGCTGCTGATCGGCGTCTTCAACGGCTTCATGCTGACCCGCACCAGGCTGCCCAGCTTCATCATCACGCTCGGTACGTTCCTGATGCTGACCGGCCTGAACCTCGGCCTCACCAAGCTCATCAGCGGCACCGTCTCCACCAAGGCCATCGGCGACATGGAGGGCTTCGAGTCGGCCCGGGCCGTCTTCGCCTCGCAGCTCACCGTCGGCCCGGTGAACCTCAAGGTCACCATCCTGTGGTGGTTCGTGCTGATCGCCCTGGCCACCTGGATCCTGCTGCGCACCCGCGCCGGGAACTGGATCTTCGCGGTCGGCGGCGAGAAGAACGCGGCCCGCGCCACCGGCGTCCCCGTCGACAAGACCCGCATCGGCCTCTACATGGGCGTCGCCTTCGCCGCCTGGGTCTCGGGCCAGCACCTGCTGTTCAGTTACGACGTGGTGCAGTCCGGCGAAGGCGTCGGCAACGAGCTGACGTACATCATCGCGGCCGTCATCGGCGGCTGCCTGATCACCGGCGGCTACGGCTCCGCGATCGGCTCGGCGGTCGGCGCGTTCATCTTCGGCATGACGAGCAAGGGCATCGTCTACGCGGAGTGGAACCCCGACTGGTTCAAGTTCTTCCTCGGAGCGATGCTCCTTCTGGCCACCCTGCTCAACGCATGGGTACGCAAGCGCGCGGAGGCACGGTCATGAGCACGGTCGCGGAGCAGACACCCGGAACCCCGCTCGTCCAGCTCGACGGCGTCTCGAAGTTCTACGGCAACATCAAGGCCCTGGAAGGCGTCTCCCTGGAGGTCCACGCGGGTGAGATCACCTGCGTCCTCGGCGACAACGGCGCGGGCAAGTCCACCCTCATCAAGATCATCGCCGGGCTGCACCAGCACGACGCGGGCACCTTCCGCATCGAGGGCGAGGAGACCACCCTCGTCAATCCGCGCGACGCCCTGGACCGGGGCATCGCCACCGTCTTCCAGGACCTCGCGGTCGTCCCGCTGATGCCGGTCTGGCGCAACTTCTTCCTCGGCTCCGAGCCCACCAGGGGCCGCGGTCCCCTCCGCCGGCTGGACGTCGCGTACATGCGCGAGACCACCCGCGCCGAGCTGCTGCGCATGGGCATCGACCTGCGCGACGTCGACCAGCCCATCGGCACCCTCTCCGGCGGCGAGCGGCAGTGCGTCGCCATCGCCCGCGCGGTGCACTTCGGCGCGAAGGTCCTCGTCCTGGACGAGCCGACGGCCGCGCTCGGCGTCAAGCAGTCCGGGGTGGTCCTGAAGTACGTCGCCGCCGCCCGTGACGCCGGCCTGGGTGTCGTGCTCATCACACACAACCCGCACCACGCCCACCTCGTCGGCGACCGCTTCGTCCTCCTCAAGCGGGGCGCCATGTCCGGCAGCAGCACGAAGCAGGACACCACCCTCGACGAACTCACCCGGCAGATGGCCGGCGGCAGCGAACTCGACGAGCTCAGCCACGAACTGGAACGGGCCCCGGCCCCCGCCCGGGTCGGCGGCCACCCGGTCGACCCCGCGGCCGGCAAGTCCGGGCCGTAGCCCTCGCGGCACCGTCCGGGGGCCCGCCGGAACGCACGCGGAGCACCCCGTGGCGGCCCCCCGGACGCCCGCCCGGACAGGTTCCTCATGCCCACGGATGGCAGAATCGGCGACGGCGGGCGCCGTCCGCCGCCGGCACATCGGCCCAGCCCCGAGCCGCCGGCCCCCCGACACCCCGCAGGGACGATCCCCCTCGTGCGTTCCCCCCGCCCCTCCCGGACGCCCCACGCGGAAGGCTCCCGGACATGAGCAGCAGCTACCGCGACTTCGCGAACCGCGGCGCCGCCCGCGCCACCGTCCTGCGCACCGTGGGACCCCGCGAGCGCCGCTCCCACCTCACCGCGCCCCGCGTGCCCACCGTCGGCATCGACATCGGCGGCACGAAGGTGATGGCGGGCGTCGTGGACGCCGACGGAAACATCCTGGAGACCCTGCGCACCGAGACGCCGGACAAGTCCAAGAGCCCCAAGGTCGTCGAGGACACCATCGTCGAACTGGTCCTGGACCTCTCCGACCGGCACGACGTCCACGCGGTCGGCATCGGCGCGGCCGGCTGGGTCGACGCCGACCGCAACAAGGTTCTCTTCGCCCCGCACCTGGCCTGGCGCAACGAACCCCTGCGCGACGCGGTCTCCGCCCGCCTCGCGGTCCCCGTCCTCGTCGACAACGACGCCAACACCGCCGCCTGGGCGGAGTGGCGCTTCGGCGCCGGACGCGGCGAGGACCACCTCGTCATGATCACCCTCGGTACCGGCATCGGCGGGGCCATCCTCGAGGACGGCCAGGTCAAGCGGGGCGAGTACGGCGTCGCCGGCGAGTTCGGGCACATGCAGGTCGTGCCCGGCGGCCACCGCTGCCCGTGCGGGAACCGAGGCTGCTGGGAGCAGTACAGCTCCGGCAACGCCCTCGTCCGCGAGGCCCGCGAGCTGGCCGCCGCCGACTCCCCGGTCGCGTACCACCTCATCGAGCGCGTCGGCGGCAACATCCACGAGATCACCGGCCCCCTCATCACCGAGCTGGCCCGGGGCGGCGACGCCATGTGCGTCGAGCTGCTCCAGGACATCGGCCAGTGGCTCGGCGTCGGCATCGCCAACCTCGCCGCCGCCCTCGACCCGTCCTGCTTCGTCATCGGCGGCGGCGTCAGCGCCGCCGACGACCTCCTCATCGGCCCCGCCAGGGACGCCTTCCGCCGCCACCTCACCGGCCGCGGCTACCGCCCCGAGGCCCGGATCGCCAAGGCGCAGCTCGGCCCCGAGGCCGGCATGGTGGGCGCCGCCGACCTCGCCCGCCTGGTCGCCCGCCGCTTCCGGCGCGCCAACCGGCGGCGGGTGGAGCGTCACGAACGGTACGAGCGCTACGCCCAGGTCCTGCGGACGGCCACGACCCCGGCTGCCGCCGCCGCGCCGGGCGGCCCGGAACGTACCGTGGAAGGGGAAGCGACCGCTCCGGCCCCCGCGCACCGGACGGCGCCCGGCACCGCACCCCCCTCCGACCGCGCCGAGAACGCCCAGGGAACCACCGAATGACATCAGCGATTCCGCGCCAGACCCCCTCCCAGGACGCCCCCCACGGCCCCGGGCGCGACGGCAGGGGCAAGAAGGCCAAGCCGCCGGAGACCCGCCGTCACGTCATCGTGCGCCGCACCCTCACCCTGGCCATCATCGTGCTGCTCATCGGCATCCCCGCCGGGTACCTGCTGGTCTCCGCCGAGCAGAGCCGCGAGGGCGGCGTGAACAAGGAGCGCGAGGCCGCCAACGCGGGGCTCACCGTCGGCTGGCCCTCCCAGGTGCAGCGCCGCATCTACCACCTGCCGATCCCGCTGATGGCGCAGAACCTCGCCTACTACGAGACCAACAACTGGAAGACCAACCGGCTGTACGCGCGGTGGGCCACCACCCCCGCCGACCTGGACACCTTCCTCAAGGACATGGGCACCTCCACCGCCGCCCTCAAGGAGGGCGAGGTCACCATCAAGCCGCACGACCGCGCCACCGTCGGCTGGGTCTTCACCCCGCGCCGCAAGTGGTCCGGCCTGGTCTACGCGCAGCAGAAGCCGCTGCCCACCGTGGACATCACCGTCGACCGCACCATCCCCCAACGCCCCTGGGTGTACGCGGTCTCCACCGCCACGCCCTGACTCCTCCCCCTGACGGGGCGGCGCCCCGGCGCCGGCGGGGAGCAGGAGAACGCGCCGTCCTTCCGGGCAGTGGGGGCCACCGCGCTATGACAAAAGTACGTTTCGCGAGGAATGCGGTCGCGATTGCAGGGCACTCAATGAGCGTCGAAGGACTCCGCTTCCCTCTCACGGCAAGGAAACGAACGTGCTGGTGCCCGATCTCAAGACCCTCCGTACCCTCCTCGCCCGGTTCGCCGACGCCCGTGTCGCGCACGCCCAGCACGCGCGGCCCGGCACCGAGGAGGAGCTCCGTGACCTCGCCTACACGCTGTGTGTGATGACGGGAACCAGGGACGTCCGGGACGCGCTCGCGGCGGCGGACCACATGCTGGCGCCGGCCGAACTCCCGGCCACCCCGGCCGCGTCCGAGCGGTCCGGTGAGAGCCTGCCGATGGCGGCCTGAACCCGATGGCGGCCTGACCCCGAGGCCGGGCGCGGGGCGGTCCCGGGGCGCGGGTCCGGAGGGCCTCAGGACCCCGGCTTGGTCCAGGTCGCGGTCGCCGACAGCAGCCGGTGGTCGGAGACCTCGCGGTCCTGCTTCCGCACGTCGGCCTTCACGTTCCGGAAGTCGCCGTCGCTGAAGAAGACGTAGTCGATCTTCTTGCGCTGGAACGTGGGCTCGCCGGACCGGCACCGCGTGTGCTGCGCCGGGTCGCAGGCCCTGCGGTCGAAGTACCGCTTGTCGCGCTCGTCGCCCTCGACGAACCGGCCGTGCCCCCCGCCCGCCTCCGGCGTGTAGAACTCGCCCATCTCGCGGGCCAGGGGGCTGGCGTTGAAGTCGCCGGCCAGGACGACCGGGGTGCCCTGGTGCTGCCACGCCCGCGCCTGCCGGCCGAGTCGGCGGGCCTCGCCCTCGCGGATCTCCTTCTCGTTCCAGTACAGGTGCACGGAGCAGGCCCAGTTGTCGTGGCCCCGCAGGACGCTGCGTACGCAGGGAACTTTGATCTTCTCCTTCTCCCCGCCCTGGGTGAGGTCGAGCACCCGGGTGTCCCTGACCGTGCCCCGCACCAGAACGCCGACGCCGTAGTCCTTGTTCTCGCAGGAGGCGCGGTTGCCCTCCGTCGTGGTGAAGTGCCCGGTGAAGCCATGAGGTCCGAGCCGGTTCACGAGCTCGTCGTACTGGCCCCGGCACAGCTCCTGGAGGTGCACCTGATCGGCCTTCCAGCGCGCACCGACAGCCTCGTCGACCACGACGTCGAGGCGGCGCCGGTTGTCGTACCCCTGGCTGTCCGGACACGAGGCCCCGCAGATGTTGTACGTCAGAACGCGCACCTCCGTGGCTGCGGGGGGCGCGGTGACGGCATGTGGGGCGGGGGCGAAACCGAGCAGGGCCGGCCCGGCGAAGAGCAGGCTGAGGAGTGTGACGGGGCGACGCATGGGACCTCCGGTGCACGGAAGGAAGAAGGAGAGGGGTGCTCCCTGGGGGTATGTCCCCCGGCCGCGCCCCGGTATCGGCCCGCCGCCGCACGCCACACGAATGACTCAGTCGCCCCTCCGCGCACCCGGATGCACGGGCGCCTCACCGGTCGGGACTTTGGACCCGGATGTGCTCCCGGATGCCGGGAACCCCACTGAGTGCCCCTGCCCCAACGATGGTCTGACGGAGGAGTATGAACTGGGTCGCAGCACTGAGGAACCGGATGCGGACCCTGGCCGGACATCCGGACCCGGGGGAGCGGAAGGCCGTCGAGGAAGCCATCCGGATCGAAACCCCCGCGTCGGGCGCCCACTGGCGGTGTGTCGAACGGTGCGTGGTGCGCTGGCAGGTGACGGGGGCGCTGGACTACCCGTGCAAGGTGCTCCTGGAGAAGCCGACGCCGGGCGGCTGGCAGCCCGTGGTGACGCTGGCGACCCTGGTCGACCCGAGGGCCTGCCAGGTCGCGGTGGCCGTGCCCGCGATGCCCGAAGGAACGTACCGGGTACGCATCGACTCGCCGGAACTCACCACGGCGGCCTGCAGCGGGTCTCTGTCCCTCACCCCGTAGCAGCCGACGCGCGCGCGGGCTCCGCGGCCGGTGGCGCACCATGCGGCCCGCCACCGACCGTGGAGCCTCCCGTACCACTGCGGCCGTCCCGCCCGTGGGGCCGGCCCCCTGTCAGTCGTGTGTCAGTCGTGGGCGTGCATTCCGGCGCGCAGCCGGCCGAGGACGCGGGCCAGCAGCCGGGAGACCTGCATCTGGGAGATGCCCAGCGCTCTGCCGATCTCCGCCTGGCTGAGGTCGTGGCCGAAGCGCAGCGTCAGCAGGCGACGGTCGCGGTCGCTCAACTCGGCGAGGAGGGGCGCCAGGCTGTGCAGGTTCTCGAAGAGCTCGATGTCGCGGTCGGGCACGCCGACGAAATCCGCGTGGGTGCCCGCCGATTCGCTTCCGTCGCCCCCGCTGCCGTCCACGGGCAGATCGAGGGAGTGCGCGGTGTAGGCGCTCGCCGCCAGGACGCCTTCGGTCACTTGGGCCTCGGTGAGGTGCAGGAAGTCGGCGAGTTCGGCGATGGTGGCGTCACGGTCGAGACGCACGGCCAGCGTCTCCTTCGCCTTGGCCAGTTCGGTACGCAGCTCCTGCAGCCGACGGGGCACGTGCACGGCCCACGTGGTGTCCCGGAAGAACCTCTTGATCTCGCCGGATATGTAGGGAATCGCGAACGAGGTCAGTTCCGTCTCGCGGGACAGGTCGAAGCGGTCTATCGCCTTGATCAGCCCGATGATGCCGACCTGGACGACGTCCTCCATGTCCTCGCTGTCCCGGCGGCGGAACCGGCGCGCGGTGTAGTGCACCAGCGACAGGTGCATTTCGATGAGGGTGTTGCGTGCGTAACTGTGGCCGGGCGTCCCCTCCTCCAGCTCGTGCAGGCGCAGAAAGAGGAGCCGCGACACTTCGCGGGCGTCTGCCGGGGGATTGCGCCCCTGTTCGTCGCGGCGCGGCAGGTCCGCCTGCCGGGACCCCGCTCCCCGCACCGTCGCTTTCCCCGCCCGCCGCACATCTGCGTTCATCACGCTTCCTTCGCTCGTGATCCCTGCCAACGGAGCGGAAGGTGCCCCCGAGATGGGTACATCACACTTTTCCTACGAAAAATGTGCAAATGCCCACTCTGTGCGTGAACTCGAAGAATCGGACCAAAGCGACCTGGTGGGCTGCCCGGAGCCTCAGTGGGACAGCGTGAACGCGGTGAGGAACCCCAGCACCGTGGTGAGCCCCGTCAGGAGGTGCGCCTCCTCGAACGCCTCCGGAATCATGGTGTCGGCGATCATCGCGAGGATCGCCCCGGCCGCGACCGCGGTGATCGCGGCCAGCACCGCGTCGGGGGCCCCGCCCAGCAGGGTGTACCCCGCGAGCGCGGACAGTCCGCTCACGACGGCGATGGCCGACCAGAGGAGGAAGACGTAGCGGCGGCTGCGCCCGGCCCGTTTCATCCCGGCCGCACTGGCCAGCCCCTCCGGCACGTTGCTGATGAAGACGGCCGCCACCGTCGCCACCCCCACCTGCCCGCCGCCCAGCAGGCTCGTCCCGATGACCACCGACTCCGGCACCCCGTCGAGCAGTGCCCCCAGCGCCAGCGCGCCGCCGGAACCCGGCTGCTGCTCCTCCGACGGCTGCCGGTCCCCGGAGCGCTTGCGGTGCCGCGCCCCACGCCGGGCCAGCAGGACGTTCGCCCCGGAGTACACCGCCGCGCCCGCCACCGCGCCCGCGACCGTGGGGAGCAGGCCGCCCTGCTCCTTCGCCTCGGCCACCAGATCGAAGGCGACGGCCGAGATGAGGACTCCGCTGCCGAACGCCATGATCAGGGCCACCCACCGTGGCGGTACCCGCACCAGGGTCCCGACCGCGGCCCCCAGCACCAGGGCCGCCCCCGCGAACAGCCCCCAGCCGCCTGCCTCCCACGCACCTGCCACCACGACCTCGCTCACTCCATGCCTCTGTGTCCGGACCCCGGCCGCCTACCCCGCCGCACGTGATCGGCACCCGCCGCGCGACACGCGGCCGGGCGCCCCGCAGGTCTGCGGAACGCCCGGCCGCGTCAGGTGGCGGGCTCAGTGCGACGGCGGCGCGGAGCGCGCCTGCTCAGAGCTGCGCCGGAAACCGCTCCCAGACGCGGTGCCTGGCCAGCAGTCCGGTGAGCTCGCCCAGTACTTCGGGGCCGGCCTGGCCCAGGACCACGCCGGGTGCGCTCTGGGGCACTCCGGCCGCTTCCAGTACGGGTGCGGCGTCCGCCCAGCCGCCGATGGCCTTGCCGTGGCGGTAGGCCTCGGAGACCAGGAGCAGGACGCGGGGGTCGGTGACGTGGGCGCGGGATTCGTCGGCCTTGGCGTCGCGGGCGGCGTAGGCGTCCGCGCCCGCCGCGGGGGTTCCGGCCAGCAGGATCGCGTCGAACTCGATGGAGCGGGCGGTGGTGAAGGTGCGCTGGACGGTGACCGGCTCGCCCGTGCCGTCGTCGAGGGTGCCGCCGGTGGCCGCGACGACCAGCGGCACCATGCCCGCGTCCAGCACCGCCTGCCGCACCTCACGCAGACCGGTGAGGTCCTGGCCCGCGACGATCCCGATGATCCGCCCGTCGGCCGGCCACTCACCCCCGACCTGCGAGAGCGCCGGGCTCGGGTCGACCGACGCGTGCGGGACGGTCGCCTCGGGCGCGGGCAGGCCCAGCCCGGTGGCGACCTGGGCGCACAGGTCGGCATCGATGTTGGCGAGGACCTTCAGCGCCCGTTCCTTGATGCCCTGCTCGAAGCACTTGTTCAGCTCGAAGGTGTACGCGGCCACGATGTGCTCGCGCTCCACGGGCGTCATGCTCAGCCAGAACTGGCGCGGCTGGCTGAAGTGGTCGCTGAAGGAGGCCGGCGACTGGCGCACCTTGCGCCCGGCCACCGGCTGGGCGACCTCAACGTAGGCGGACATGTCCTCACCCGCCAGGAAGGGACACCCCCCGTCCAGGGAGTTGGGCTTGTACGGGGCGACCCCGGAGTGGACGGCCGTCTGGTGCATGCCGTCGCGGAGCATGTCGTTGACGGGGGCGTGCGGGCGGTTGATGGGAAGCTGCCCGAAGTTGGGGCCGCCCAGCCGGCTGATCTGGGTGTCCAGGTAGGAGAACAGCCGCCCCGCCAGCAGCGGGTCGTCGGTGATGTCGATGCCCGGCACGAGGTGGCCGGGGTGGAAGGCGACCTGCTCGGTCTCCGCGAAGTAGTTCGTCGGGTTCGCGTTCAAGGTCAGCAGCCCCAGGGGCTGCACAGGCGCCAGCTCCTCGGGGACGATCTTCGTGGGGTCCAGCAGGTCGATGCCCTCGAAGACCTGCTCGGGGTTGTCGGGGAAGACCTGGACACCCAGCTCCCACTGCGGGAACGCCCCCGCCTCGATCGCATCGGCGAGATCACGGCGGTGGAAGTCGGGATCCATCCCCGCGGTGAGCTGCGCCTCCTCCCACACCTGGGAGTGCACCCCCAGCTTCGGCTTCCAGTGGAACTTCGCCAGCGACGTCTTGCCCTGCGCGTTGACCAGGCGGAAGGTGTGGACGCCGAAGCCCTCCATCATCCGGTACGAACGCGGAATGCCCCGGTCCGACATGTTCCACATCGTGTGGTGCGTGGCCTCGGTGTGCAGGGTCACGAAGTCCCAGAACGTGTCATGGGCACTCTGCGCCTGCGGGATCTCCCGGTCCGGATGCGGCTTCCCCGCGTGGATGACATCGGGGAACTTGACCGCGTCCTGGATGAAGAACACCGGAATGTTGTTGCCCACCAGGTCGAAGGTCCCCTCCCCGGTGTAGAACTTCGTCGCGAAGCCCCGGGTGTCGCGCACCGTGTCCGCCGAACCCCGCGAGCCCAGCACGGTGGAGAACCGCACGAACACCTCCGTCTCCACCCCCTCACCCAGGAACGCCGCCTTCGTCACCCCGGCAGCCGTCCCGTACGAGGTGAACGTGCCGTGCGCGGCCGCACCACGCGCATGCACCACACGCTCAGGAATGCGCTCGTGATCGAAGTGGGTGATCTTCTCCCGCAAGTGGTGGTCCTGCAACAGCACCGGACCCCGCTCACCCGCCTTCAGGGAATGATCGGTGTCGTACAGGCGGGCGCCCTGCGCGGTCGTCAGATACGCCTCACGCTGCGCCACCACCTCCTGATCGACACCGGTCGCCTCACCCGTCGGGCTGACCGTCGCGGGACCCCGCTGGTCCGGCTTCGGCGGCAACGGCCCACGCACCTGCGTCGGCTCCTCCACCGGCACCGGCACCGGCGCCGGACGACCCGGAACATCTGCGTTCGGCGCAGCTGCCCCCTTCTCGCCGGCCTGCTTGTCGGGGTGGTCTGCGGCGCTGCTGGCGCTGGAGCGGTCCACGGGGATTCCTTCCACGTACCAAGATCGGTTCCGGAGTCGTACGTCTGCTGGGTACCCCCGTCGCACAGCCCAAACGGGGAGAACAGGGCGGAAAGCAACCTTTCCAAGGATCGGGCACCTCCCGTCCCGCCGCACCCGGAGTCCGCCACCGGCGTCCCGGCTGGCAGGCCCGGCGGGGGTGCGGCAGAGTGGGCGTAGCCGCAACGTAACTCTGTGCGACGGAGGTCCGGTCATGTGCCTCGCCGCACCCGTTGCGACCGTGTCGACCCCGGTTCCCACCGGGCTCTCCGTGTGACACACGTCGTGGCTCCCGGAGGCTCGGCGCACCGGGCAGAACGGCGATCCCTTCGCCATACGACAGGACCGCTTCCGCAGCGGGTCCCGTGCCGTCGCGCCCAAGGCAGGAGCCCATCAGCCATGATCCGCCCCAGTTCGCTAGCGTCCCCGCACGCCCCGGCCGGCCCGGGCGTGATCCGCGTCGCCTCCGTGCCCTCGGGTCATGTCTACGTGAGGCACTGCGCGGACGGGCGGCAACCCGACGGCGTGGTGCGGCTCGCGGACCCGAGACCCAACGGCGCGCCCAGTAATTCCCAGCAGTGGTGGCCGCCGGTCATGCTCGATCCCGCGTGGGTGCGCGCCCACCACACCGAGTTCGACCTGTTCCACCTGCACTTCGGCTTCGACGCGCAGACCCCCGCCCAACTGGCCGAACTGGTCCGCACGCTCAAGGAGTTCCGCAAACCCCTCGTCTACACCGTGCACGACCTGCGCAACCCGCACCAGGCCGACCCCGCCCCGCACGACGCGGCACTGGACGTCCTGATACCGGCGGCCGACCACCTCTTCACGCTGACCCCGGGGGCGGCCGGCGAGATCGCCCGGCGCTGGAACCGCCACGCCACCGTCGTCCCCCATCCCCACGTGGTCGAGGAACCCCGGCTGTCCGCCCCGCGCCCGGAGCACGAGGGCTTCCGGGTGGGCCTGCACGCGAAGAGCCTGCGCCCCAACATGGCGCTGCTGCCGGTCCTGGAAGTGCTCACCGCCGCCGTCGGGGAACTGCCCGACGCCGTGCTCCAGGTGAACCTCCACCGCGAGGCGGCCGACCCGGGCGCGCACGCCCACGCCCCTGAGGTCGTGGCGGAGCTGCGCGCCCTGGCCGCCGCCGGGCGCATCGTGCTGCGCGAGCACGACTACTTCGACGACGACCAGCTGTGGGACTACCTCTCCTCCCTGGACCTCTCGGTGCTGCCGTACGCCTTCGGCACCCACTCCGGATGGCTGGAGGCCTGCCACGACCTCGGCACCGCGGTCGCCGTCCCGACCTGCGGGTACTACGCCGAGCAGCGGGCCTGCCTGCGGTACGGGCTCAGCCTCGCGGACGGGCTGCACGCGGGCTCGCTGCGGGCGGCCGTGCGCGAGGCGTACCGCACCCGCCCGCAGTGGCGCGCCGGCGCGGCGGACCGGACGGCCGAGCGGGCCAGGGTGGCCGAAGCGCACCGCGCCGTCTACCAGGAACTGCTGGCGTGAGCGACCCGCTGCGCGTCGCTCTGATCGCCTCCGTGCGCTTTCCCGTCAAGGAACCCTTCGCCGGCGGGCTGGAGGCGCACACCTGGACCCTGGCCAGGGCCCTGCGGGAGCGCGGCCACCGGGTGGACCTGTTCGCCGCCCCCGGCTCCGACCCCGGACTGGGAGTGCGGGAACTGCCGGTCCACCTGCCCGTGCTGAGCAAGGAGGCCCGGGCGGACGTCAGCATGCCCGACCCCAGGTGGCTGGAGGAGCACCATGCGTACCTGCGGCTGATGCTCGACCTCGCCGCGGACGACGGCCGCCGCTACGACGTCATCCACAACAACAGCCTCCACTACCTGCCGGTCGCCATGTCGCCCGCGGTGCGCGGCCCGATGTTCACCACCCTCCACACGCCCCCGACGCCCTGGCTGGAGTCCGCGATGCAGGCCCACGGCCCCCACCGGGCGGTCTACAGCGCGGTCAGCCTGCACACCGCGTCCTCCTGGCACCCGCTGGTCGCCGACGCCCGCGTCATCCGCAACGGCGTCGACACCCGCCGCTGGCGGCCGGGCCCCGGCGGCGACCAGTTGGTCTGGTTCGGCCGGATCGTGCCCGAGAAGGGGCCGCACCTGGCGGCGCTGGCCGCCCGGAAGGCGGGCCGCCGCCTGCGCCTGGTGGGGCCCGTGGGCGACCGCGGGTACTTCGATACGAACCTGCGCCCGCTGCTGGACGAGGACATCACCTACGCGGGCCACCTCACCGGCCGCGACCTGGCCGAACTGGTGGGCCGTTCGGCCGCCGCCCTGGTCACCCCGTGCTGGGACGAGCCGTACGGACTGGTCGTCGCGGAGGCGCTGTCCTGCGGGACGCCGGTGTGCGCGTTCGACCGCGGCGCCCTCGGCGAGATCCTCACCCCGGAGTGCGGGACCCTCGCCCCGCCGGGCGACGTGGACGCGCTCGCCGACCTGATCGGCCACGCCGTACGGCTGGACCGCGGATCGGCGCGGCAGCGGGCGGAGGACTTCTGCTCGTTGGAGGCGATGACCGACAACTACACCGACTTCTACCACGAGCTCGCCGCATGATCGGCTACTACGTCCACCACCACGGCCGCGGCCACCTGCACCGCGCCGTGTGCGTCGCGCACCGTCTGCGCACCCCGGTGGCGGGCTTCTCGTCGCTTCCCCGCCCTGCCGGCTGGCCGGGGGAGTGGACCGAGCTGCCGAAGGACACCGGCGCCGGGGCGGACGGCGCGGCCCCCACCGCGGGCGGCACGCTCCACTGGGCGCCGCTGGGCCACGCGGGGCTGCGCGGACGCATGGGCGCGATCGCCGGGTGGATCGCCGAGGCGGGACCGGACCTGTTCGTCAGCGACGTCTCCGTCGAAGTCGCCCTGCTGGCCCGGCTGATGGGGGTGCCCGTGGTGGTGGCCGCGATGCGCGGCGACCGCTTCGACACCGCCCACCGCACGGCGTACGACCTGGCCGACGCCCTGCTGGCCCCCTGGCCCGCGGCCTGGCCCGAGCCCGACTGGCCGGACCACTGGCGGGCGAAGACCACCCACACCGGGGCCTTCTCCCGCTACGACGGCCGGCCGCGCCCCACGCGGGAGGGGACCCCCGCCCCGTCCCGCCGCTCGGTCGTCGTGCTGCTCGGCGCGGGAGGTGACGGCATCACCGAGGACGACGTCCGGCGCGCCCGCGAGAAGACCCCCGACTGGGAATGGACCGTCCTCGGCGGAACCGGAGGGCAGTGGACCGACGACCCGTGGCCGCTGCTGTGCCGGGCGGACGCGGTGGTGACCCACGCGGGCCAGAACGCGATCGCCGAGTGCGCGGCCGCCCGCACCCCGGCGCTCGTCATCGCCCAGGACCGTCCGCACGACGAACAGCGGGCGACGGCGAGGGCGCTGCACGGGGCGGGACTCGCGACCGTGCGGTCCGGCTGGCCGGCCCCGGAGGAGTGGCCGGGGCTGCTGGAGCGCACCGCCCGCACCCCGGCCGACCGCTGGGCCCGGTGGGCGCCGGGCGACGGAGCCGACCGGGCCGCGCAGCTCCTCGACCGCCTGGCCACGGCCGGACCGGCCCTCGGGAGGCAGCCGTGCGCACAGCGGTGATCACCCTCGTCGCCGGACGCCACCGCCACCTCCTGCTGCAACAGGACGGTCTGGCGGCGGGCGAACGGCAACCCGACCACTATCTGGCCGTCACCATGGGCGACCCGGCCGTGCCCGCGCTCCTGGGCGGCCGGCGGCCGGTGGCCGAGACCCTCGCCGTGCCCGTGCCGTCCGACGGGCGGCTCCCGCTGGCCGCCGCCCGCAACGCCGGGGCGGCGAAGGCCCTGGCCGCCGGGGCCGACCTGCTGGTCTTCCTCGACGTGGACTGCGTACCGGGAACCCGGCTGCTCGCGCGGTACGCCGAGACGGCCACGGACGGCGCCCTGCTGTGCGGCACCGTCGCCTACCTGCCGCCACCGCAGCCCGGCGGATACGACCTGGCCGCCCTGCACACGCTCGCGCCGCCGCACCCGGGCCGTCCCGTGCCCGCCGACGACGAGGTACTGGGCGGGGGGAACCACGACCTCTTCTGGTCGCTGTCCTTCGCCCTCACCGCCCGTACCTGGCGCACCGTCGGCGGCTTCTGCGAGGAGTACAGCGGCTACGGCGGCGAGGACACGGACTTCGCCCGGCTGGCCGCCGCCCGCGGCGTCGAGCTGCGGTGGGTGGGAGGCGCGCCCGCCCACCACCAGCACCACCCGGTCTCCCGCCCGCCCGTCGAGCACGTCGACGACATCGTCCGCAACGCGTCCCTCTTCCACCGCCGGTGGGGAACCTGGGCGATGGAGGGCTGGCTGCGGGAGTTCGCCGACCTGGGCCTGGTCGCCCGCGCGACCACGGGCGACGGATGGCGGGTGACCGCGCGGGAGGCCGCGGGGTGACGGCCGGCGGAGCCGGGGAACCCGCCCGGCGGCCGATGCGTGAAACCCCGGCCCACGGGACACACGACCTTCCGGGGCAAGGACCTATCCCCACGAACCAGAGCAAAGCGCACCACAGGAGGAACAACCGATGGGCGAGACGCCGCAGCACCCCAGGACGAAGCACCCGCAGCCCCCGTTCCCCCAGCAGGACCAGGAGCCGCCGGGCACGACCGCGGCCATGGACCCGGTCCCCGATCACGGCGAGGAGTCCTACCGGGGCAGCGGTCTCCTGCCCGACAGGGCCGCCGTGGTGACCGGCGGCGACTCGGGCATCGGCCGGGCCGTCGCGCTCGCCTACGCCCGTGAGGGGGCGGACGTCCTCTTCACCCACCTCCCCGAGGAGGCGCAGGACGCCCAGGAGACCGTGCGCCTGGTCGAGAAGGCCGGCCGCCGGGCGGTGGCCGTGCCCTGCGACATCCGGGAGGAGGAGCAGTGCCGGGCGCTCGTCGAGCGGGCCGTCGCGGAGTTCGGGCGGATCGACGTACTGGTCAACAACGCGGCGTACCAGATGGCCCAGCCCGAAGGCATCCAGGACATCAGCACCGAGCAGTTCGACCGGGTGGTGCGCACCAACCTGTACGGCATGTTCTGGCTGTGCAAGGCGGCCGTGCCGCACATCCCCGCGGGCGGCTCGATCATCAACACCACCTCGGTGCAGGCCTACCAGCCCAGCCCGCAGCTCCTCGACTACGCCATGACGAAGGGCGCGATCGTCACGTTCACGAAGGGCCTCGCGCAGATGCTGGTCGACCGGGGCATCCGCGTCAACGCGGTCGCCCCGGGCCCGGTGTGGACCCCGCTCATCCCGGCCACGCTGCCGGACACCGAGGAGTTCGGCGCGCAGTCCCCGATGGGCCGGGCGGCACAGCCCGCGGAGATGGCCCCCGCGTACGTCTTCCTCGCGTCGGAACAGGCGAGCTTCATCACCGCGGAGATCATGAACGCGACGGGCGGCACACCCCTGTAGCCCACCGCCGGACGCCCCCCCGCGCTGCCGCCACTGGCGCGGGGGCGGGCGCAACGGACGAGCTCCGGCTCCCTCCCTCCGGCGGCCTCCGGCCGGCACGGGCCCTGGCACTGGTTCCGGCACCGGTTCTGGACGAACCGACGCACCACCTCGGCGTCCGCGCCCAGTTCGAACTCCCGCACCTGACGCGCCCCATTGGCACCACGACGCCGGCGGCCACGCCGGTCCGTGGTTGTCATGCGCAGGACCTGGGCAGTAGTGTCCACCTGCCTTGGTGTACGGGAAATCCGGTGAAGTACCGGTGCGGCCCTCGCCACTGTGATCGGGAAGTCCTGCTCCAGCCCCTCGCGGGCAGCCACTGGGTCCTCGGACCTGGGAAGGCGGAGATCCGGGCGGTGTCACCCGTCAGCCAGGAGACCGGCCAGGGCACTTCAACCGTCCACGAGGTGCTGGAGAGGTCTGCTGAGCCATGCACATAGCCGAGGGGTTCCTGCCCCCAGTACACGCGATCGCCTGGGGCGTCGCGGCTGCCCCGTTCGTCGTCCACGGAGTGCGTTCCCTGACCCGGGAGGTCAAGGAACACCCGGAGAGCACGCTGCTCCTGGGCGCCTCCGGGGCGTTCACCTTCGTTCTCTCCGCACTCAAGCTGCCCTCGGTGACCGGTAGCTGCTCCCATCCCACCGGCACGGGCCTGGGCGCCATCCTGTTCCGGCCGCCCATCATGACGGTGCTCGGAACGATCACTCTGCTGTTCCAGGCGCTGCTCCTGGCGCACGGCGGACTGACCACCCTGGGAGCCAACGCCTTCTCCATGGCGGTCGTCGGCCCCTGGACCGGATACGGCGTCTACCGGCTGCTGCGCCGCTACGACGTCCCGCTCATGGTCACCGTCTTCTTCGGGGCGTTCGTGGCGGACCTGACCACCTACTGCGTCACCAGCGTGCAGCTCGCGCTCGCCTTCCCCGACCCGAGCGGCGGATTCCTCGGCGCACTGGGCAAGTTCGGCTCCATCTTCGCCCTCACGCAGATCCCGCTGGCCGTCAGCGAGGGCCTGCTCACGGTGCTCGTCATGCGGCTCCTCGTCCAGTCCAGCAAAGGCGAACTGACCCGCCTGGGCGTGCTCGTCACCGGTGGACGGCGCGACTCCGTCTCCGAGGCGGTGGCCCGGTGAAGCGGAACACGAAGATCAACCTGCTGCTCCTGCTCGTGGTGGCCGCGCTCGCGGTCCTGCCGCTCGCGCTGGGTCTCGGCGACCACAAGGAGGAGCCCTTCGCCGGGGCCGACGCCGAGGCGGAGACGGCCATCACCCAGATCGACCCGGACTACGAACCGTGGTTCTCCCCGCTCTACGAGCCGCCCTCGGGGGAGGTCGAGTCCGCCCTCTTCGCCCTCCAAGCGGCCCTCGGCGCCGGCGTCCTGGCGTACTACTTCGGGCTGCGCCGCGGACGCAGGCAGGGGGAACTGCGCGCCGCGCACCGCGCCGGAAGCGGCACCGGCACCGCCGAAGCGGCCGTGGACCCACCTGCCGGGGACCGGACCTGAGCCCACGTGCTGCCCATCGACGTGGCGGCGCACAGCAGCCGCTGGCGCCGCCGCCACCCTCTCGACAAAGCCGTCCTCGCCCTGGGCCTCACCGCACTCGCCGTCACCCTGCCGCCGTGGCCGGGAGCCGTACTCGTACTCGTCACGGCACTGGTGCTCCTCCTGGGGCCGGCCGGCGTCACCCTCCGCAAGGTGTGGCGCGCCTGGCGGGTGCCGCTCGGCTTCTGCGTCACGGGTGCGGCCACCCTGACCGTCCAGGTCGGTGCGCCCGGCGCGTTCATCGCTCTCGCTCCGCACGGCTGGGAGCACGCGACGCAGGTGCTGCTGCGCTCGTCGGCCGCGTCCCTGGGCGTGCTGCTGCTCGCCTTCACCACACCCGTCACGGATCTGCTGACGTGGCTGCTGCGGCTGGGCGTTCCGGCGCCGGTGGTGGACGTGGCCCTGGTGATGTACCGGATGATCTTCCTCCTGCTCGAGTCCGTCCGCCGCATCCGCGAGGCGCAGGCCGCGCGGCTCGGCCACACCACGCGCACCGCCGCCTTCCGCTCCCTGGCGGGGCTCGGCGCCGTCGCCTTCGTCAAGGCGTTCGACCAGGCGGGCCGCATGCAGCGCGGGCTCGCGGGGCGCGGCTACGACGGCACCCTGCGCGTCATGACGCCCGACCTGCACGTCTCCCGCCGCTTCGTGCTCCTCTCCCTGGCCCTGCTCACCGCCCTGGTGATCCTCACCCTCGTACTCGAAAGGCTGCTGCCATGAACGACGACGCCGTGGTGAGCCTGCACGGGGTGTCGTTCGCCTACGAGGACGGTCCCGCCGTGCTCAGCGACTTCGACTTCGCGATCTGCGCGGGGCGCGCCCTCGCGCTCCTCGGCAGGAACGGCAGCGGGAAGACCACCCTCATGCGGCTGCTCAGCGGAGGGCTGCGCCCCCGCACGGGCCACCTGGCCCTGGAGGGGAAGCCGGTGACCTACGACCGGGCGGGCCTGACCCGGCTGCGCACCAGCGTCCAGCTCGTGCTCCAGGACCCCGACGACCAGTTGTTCGCCGCTTCGGTCGCCCAGGACGTGTCCTTCGGGCCGCTCAACCTCGGTCTGCCGCCCGCCGAAGTGGCCGACCGGGTCGCCCGGGCGCTCGCCGCCCTCGGCATCACCGATCTCGCCGAACGCCCCACCCACCTGCTCTCCTACGGTCAGCGCAAGAGGGCGGCCATCGCCGGAGCCGTCGCCCTGCGCCCCCGCCTGCTCGTCCTCGACGAGCCCACGGCCGGCCTGGACCCGGAAGGGCAGGAACAACTGCTCGACACCCTCGCCGGGCTCCGGGCGGGCGGCACCACCGTCATGATGGCCACCCACGACGTGGACCTGGCACTGCGGTGGGCCGACGACGTCGCCCTGCTCACCCCGTCCGGGGTGCGGCTGGGCGCGGCACCCGACACCCTGGCCCGGGGCGACCTCCTGGAGCAGGCGGGACTGCGACCCGCCTGGGGGATCGCGGCGTCGCGGCTGCTGCGCGCGCAGAATCTGCTGGACCGGGAGGCGCCGGGGCCGCGTACCGCGTCGGAACTCGACACGTACACGGCCCTGGTGCGGGGTGCGCAGGCTGCGGAGTGAGCACCCGCGCCCGGGGCGCGGCCCGTGACCGTGTGTCCGACGCTCGACCGCCCGCCGGAAGAAGAGGCCGTCGACGACCGCCCGATGACTCCTCCACCGTCCGCTCCGTGCCGTGTTCTTCGGCAGGTGCGAACCGGAACCGCGGGCGGCGCCGCGTCCCCTCGTCCCGGCAGAGGTTCGACACCCCGTGCCGGCCGGGGGCTTGAGCCACGAGGACATCGATGCCCGCGTGTGTGGTGGTGAGGCCCTCCCCTACCAGGGCCAGGGCGCGTCGGGGTTGACTGATCCGACGGCCAGGCCGCCCAGAACGGCAGGCAGCCAGGTGAGCCCGGTCCAGGACTTGGAGGTGTGGCCCATCGCGGTACCTGCCAGCGTCGGGAGTACGCACCCCAGGAGCAGCAGTGGTACCAGATCGGAACCGCCGAGGCCGTAGTGGTGAGTGAGCGCGTACCCGGAACTGGTGGCCATGGCTGCGAGGAGCAGGTCCCTGACGTTCACCGTGTCCAGCGCCGGAAGTTCAGTGCCCTTGCCGCGGCGCAGCAGATAGGTGATCAGGATCGCCACCTCGGTGACGACGAAAGCGAGTGCGATCAGCATCTTGGATCCCGGTCAGAACTTGCAGTTGTTCTGGATGCTGGCGTATCCGAGGATGGCGGCAACGATCTTGCGTCCCTCCACGGTGAGCTTGCGCCGCTTCTTCCAGGTCTGGATGAGCTTGGCGGTCTTCTTGAAGCCGATCTTCTTGATCAAGCGCACGGCGACGATGACCTTCTTGCTGGAACCGGCCGGGGTGAACCCGTAGATGAAGCCGGCGACGGACGCGGCACACTTCGTGATCTTCCAGGCGGTGGACCAGAAGGACGGGTCGATCACGAGGGGGAACTTGGAGTTCGCATCGAAGTCGACGTGCTGCACCAGCTTGTTCCCGACGACCTTGTAGCTGGTCGGCACGTCCTTGCCCTGCGCGTCCTTGGCCCAGGGAGCCTCGAAGAAGCCCGCCTCCCCCTTGCTGTCGTCCTGGGGAAGGACGGAGACGGATCCGTCGTCGTGGGGGACCGCCTTCATCCCGGCCGGGAGGGTGAAGCTGGTCTCGTAGTCGTGCGGTGCGCTGCTGTTCTTGATGATCTGCAGAGTACGGCTGCCACCGTCCACCGTGGGCTGCACGACGGTGTCGACCGGGCCGCTGGACGTGTAGACGACGTTGCCTCCGATCGCGGCGCCCTTGGTGTCGACTGCCGGGAGGCCCAGTTTGGTCGGCATCTTCGCGTTCTGGACGTCGATCGTGCCGTCCTTGCCGTTCCAGGGCACGCCGACGGTGTTCTCGTCGGTGGCGGCGATGGCGGCGTACTTCTCGTCGGAGGAGGTCGCGGCAGTGGTGTCGGCGGCCTCGGAGTAGGCGTTGGCCAGTCCGAGGGCTTCCTCCGCAGCGGTGAGCTTCCAGGCCGTATCGACGTAGAACTTCACCGGTGAGGACCAGCCGGCGGAGTAGTGGGTGCCGTCGAAGGCGGTCGTGCGGAAGCTGTAGGTCTTGCCCGAGGTCAGTTTGCCTGCCGGGACCTTGACCGAAGCCGTGGTGTTGCCCGGAACCTTCTCGGAGTTGACCGTGGCGACGACCTTGCCGGTGGCGTCGTCGGTGATCTCGAAGGTGCCCTGGACGGTGTCCTCGGGGTCGGAGTCGGCCATCGACGCCCGCAGGGTCGGGGTGGTGGAGTTGACCTTGAAGATGCCGCCGGAGGAGATGAACGGGGTGCCGGCCTGGAGGTTGGCTCCGTCCCCCGGGCGGTAGTTGTGGGTGACTTCGAGGGTCGGGACCTGGTCCTGGTCGGCGGCCTCGGCGGAGTAGAAGCGCTTCCAGCCGTAGGTGTCGGATTCGTCTGCGGCCTTGAGTCCGACGGATCCGCTCGTGGCCTTCGCGGACGACCAGGTCTGGGCGAGCTGCGTGATGTCGGCGTTCACCCAGCCCGGGGCGGTGCCGGGCTTGGTCCCGGTCGAAGTGGCGGCCTTCGCCTTGAGCGCCGGCTGCTTGGTCCAGCGGGTGTTCTTGTCCGCCGGGTCGGCGGCCCACACCTCCCAGCCGCGTGCCTCGCCCGACCAGGAGTGGTAGTTCCACAGCTTGAGGTTCGCCTTGGAGACGAGGGAGTCGGCGAAGCCGGCGGTGTTGAACGTCAGGAAGGAGCGGGCGGTGCGCTTGGTGGAGCCCGAGTAGTCGCCGGGCCAACCGATCTTGAGGTCGGTGCTGGCGGACTGATCGGTGGTGTCACCGGCCTGGACGAATGTGTCGAAGAGGACGTCCAGCACATTGGCTGCCGGGTCGATCGTCACCTTCCGGCGGATCTTCATCACGGACTCCGTCCTCAACGGCCTGCCACCTCACATCGCCCAGGTCATCGCTGGTCACGACCACATCGGAACGACGATGGGACACGCCGCGATCTACCCCACTGATGCCATCGAGGCACATCGAGCGTTCATCGCCCGGCGCCGGGCTCTGCGGCCTGCCGACGAACACCGCACCGTCACCCCTGAGGAATGGGGAGAGTTCCTCGGACACTTTGAGCGCCGCAAGCTCGCCCTGGGCGACTGCGGCCGCGCATACGGAACTGACTGTGCTCACGAACACGCTTGCGTCCGATGCCCCGCCCCGATCGTCCACGCGACAGAACGTCCCCGGCTTGTCGAAATCCGCGACAACCTCCCCACGCGCATCTTGGAAGCCGAAAGGGAAGGCTGGCTCGGCGAGATCGAAGGGCTGCAGAGCAGCCTGACCCATGCCGAGGAGAAGCTAGCCCAACTCGACGCCCAGATCTCCCGGAAGCAGGAGTCTGTCGACCTGGGAACCCCTGCCTACCGGGAGGTCGTTGCTCGCACCACTGCGGCGGCCACCCTGCCGGGGCCTGCGTGACTGATCGGCTGTCAATCCGGCGGGCTCAGCAGACACCGCCACAGAACGCGGCGCGTGGACGAGCTTCGTCCACGCGGATGATCTACACCACCCCGACCCCGGCCACGGGCCACGTTCTACGGGCGGCGGGCCAGCAAGTGGGTGTCGAGGAAGCCCCGCTCGGACGCTGGGTCGTGGAGCAACCGAGCCACCGTGACGAGCCCGGCCCCGGCCAGCAACCCGGCAAACTGCTCCGCCGGCCAGCTATAGGCAGGCGCCACCTTGTGGTCGAAGCGGACAGGCTCCGGCCCTTCGGTTCCGAAGAATGACGCCAGAAGCAGGCCCCCTGGTGCCAAGACACGCACCTGCTCAGCGAGAAGCGCGGGCAATTCTTCAGGTGGGGTATGGATCATCGAGTAGTGGGCCAGCACTCCGCCGAGCGTGCCGTCCTCGACCGGCAGGGCCTCCATTCGTGCTTCATCGAACCGCAGCACCGGATGGGCCCGCCGGGCGTGGGCGACCATAGCCGGGGAGAGGTCGAGCCCGAAGGCGTCCAACCCCAAGTCGTGCAGCATGGCGGTCAAATGGCCGGGCCCGCACCCGACGTCGGCTGCCCGCAGGTTCCCCGTGTCACGCACGAGCTCGGCGAAGGTGCCGATCATGTTCCGCGCGAACGGCTGCGTCTCCAACCGATTAGCGAACATCGACGCATACAGTTCGACGACCCCGTCGTAGGCCGCCCTGGTCTCGTCCTGGTGTTTTAACACGGGAGTGAAGCTAACACCCGCGCCGTTCACAGCAGTTCTCCGGCCCCATACCGGCCCCTTCCCCACAGGACTGATCGTCCTGTCACCTGACCACGGGACGCCCCGGTAGTTCGGAGAAGGTGCCTCGGTGACATGACGGGTGTTGGCCTGGGATGCGTGTGGTCCCACTGTTGTGGGTTGGACGAACTCGTCCTGCCCTACACGGTTGCGCGAGGAGAGACTCTCGATGCGCGGGCGGACCGGGTGGGGCGTCGGACGGCCACCTGGCGGGTCGACGGAAGCGATGTCGTCATTCCCGTACGTGATATGGCCGCCTTCCCTTGGAGTCGGGCCCGGCCTGTTCGCGCGTTCTCCTGGCGTCCGGGACAGCGGCACCGGCCCGGGCTGGCGTTCATGGGGGCGAGACGGGACGCGGGCACGGGTTCGAGAGCCTGGCCGAGCGCCGCGCGCCGCGCGCTGACCGTTCTGGACCTCTGCGGTCAGGTCCGCGATGTGCTCTCGCAGCCGTTTCGCCTCCGCTTCTTCGACGACGGGGTTGGCCGGCAACACGTCCCGGACTTCCTGGTGGCCACTGCGGGAGCGACACTGCTGATCGACGTCCGCCCGGCACACCTCGTCAAGGAGTCGGACCTGGCCGTGTTCGCGGCGACCGACCGGGTGGCGGTTTCCGCAGGCCGGCGCTACCTCGTGGTGACCGGGTGGCGGGACCACGTCGCCGACACCGTGGAGGCCCTCGCGCGTGGGCGCCGTCCGCGTACGGATCCGCTGGGCCTGGAGGAGGAATTGCTTACGGCGGCGGTCGGCCCCGGGCGCTTCGGGGAGTTCGTCGCGGCGACGGCGTGGCCAGTGGTGGCGCGGGACCATCTGCAGCGGCTGCTGTGTCGCCGCCGCAGCAGCCCGCGACGGCACCGCCTTGGAGATCCCGTCGCCCGAGCTGTACTACGAGCTGCTGCCGGTGCACTTCGTGAAGGTCGACGCCCGGCGAGGAGTGAAGGTCGGCGGCCTCTGGTACGGGGCCCACAGCCCGGCCCTCGACCCGTGCCGCGGTGTCCTGGCACCGCGCGGTGGGCGGCATGCCGGAAAGTGGGCGGTTCACCGGGCTGTGACGGAGCGCGATAGTTGGCCTTTGAGCACCCTGGTTGGCCTTGAGCGCGATGGTTGGCGCGGGAGCACCCTGAGTGGGGTGTGCCGGGCGGTCTGGCCCGGCTGGGGAGGCCCTTCACGTCGGGTGCGACTCTGGGCGGATGCACGAGACAACTGCAGCTCTGGCGACCGCTCGGTGGCCCCTCACCGCGGGCCGGGAAGCCGACTGGTTGCGGGACCTGACCTCCGATGACGGACTGACGGGGTTCATGCCGCCAGCGCTGCCCGACGCGGTCTGGGTGCTTCACTCCATGTACGAGCACGAGCTCGGACCGACGGGCATGTCCTACGTCGAGTACGAGCGGCGCGTGCTCCTGGGCGGCGGGCCCGAGATCGTCCCAGGTCTGGACCCGGCAGACGTGATGGACGCGGTCCCCGGTGAGCCCCCCGGACCTCATTGGCGCCGACTGCGACGGACGGAGCTCGCGCGCCGGATCGGTGACCCGACCGTGCCTGAGGGACGCCTGCCGTGCCACAGCTCTTTCCCCTCGATCGCGCCGCGCCCCTGGCCGGTCGGGATCCAGGTCCCGTCCGAAGGCAGCATGGACCGGGCCGCCTGGAACCGCCTGATCACGATCCTCACCGAGCACAGCCCGCAGGGCCCCGACACCCCCTGCCTGGCCTACTACAGCCCGCTGCTGCATGGAGCCGACGACTTCGACAACCTGCACATCCGCACCGGCACGCTCGCGGGCGCCCACGTGCTGTACGACCACCCTGAGGAGGACGGCTGGAGCCCGTCCAACCTCTGGCCGCGGGGTCAGTCCTGGGTACTGTGCACGGACTACGACCTCTGGGCCACCAAGGTGGCCGGCCCGACCGCGCTGATCGAAGCCCTCCTCAACGACGGGGACCTCGAAGCCGTACGGCTTCCATGGGCTACCTGACCGGCCGGGGGGGGGGCGGAGCTGTGCATCGGAGTTGTCCATCCGCGCCATCTACCGTGCTCAGTCACAGTTGAGCAGGAGAAGGAAGGCCACCCGGAGCGGCTGTCGAGATCTGTGCCGGGTGTTCCCCGGCGGGCCGGCGGCGGAGGACAGCGACGTCCCACCGTTCCTCCGGCGACCTCCCGGACGGCGCCGACCTCGGCTGCCTGATCGAGGACACCGTCCACCATCCCGGCGACTCGTTCCACACCCCCGCCCCCGGCGCCCAGGAAGAGGCGGGGGAGCGGGCACCCCCCGCCTCGGGCCCGTGACACCGTGCGGGTCTCGTCCTCGACCGGTTGTGCGCTGTCGTGCCAACCCCTGGGCGCAGGAGGTCAACGCGGTCGGTCGGGTCGTTCGTAGCTTGGGGAAGTGCCGAGCCGCGGAGGTGGCGGGCACGTCACCGATCGCTTCGAGAGGACCCCTCATGTTCGACATCAGCAAGGTGCAGGCCGCTCCGAGCAAGGATCTGCTCACGCCCGACAACTCGGTCATGCTCTTCGTGGATCACCAGCCGCAGATGTTCTTCGGCACCGGAAGCGGTGATCGCGCCGCGATCGTCAACAGCACCGTGGGCCTCGCCAAGGCGGCTCAGGCGTTCGGCATGCCGGCCGTTCTGACCACGGTCGCCGCCGAGTCGTTCTCCGGGCCCCTGCTGCCCCAGCTTGCCGAGGTGTTCCCCAAGAACGAGGTCATCGACCGTACGAGCATGAACGCCTGGGAGGACGAGGCGCTCGTGGCGGCGGTCAAGGCGACCGGGCGCAAGAAGATCGTCCTGTCCGGTCTGTGGACCGAGGTCTGCCTGGTGCTGCCCGCGCTGTCCGCGCTGGAGCAGGGATACGAGGTGTACGTCGTCTCCGACGCCTCCGGCGGCGTCAGCCCGGCCGCCCACGAGCACGCGCTCCAGCGGATGATCGCGGCCGGCGCCGTCCCGGTGACCTGGGTCCAGGTCCTCCTGGAGCTGCAGCGCGACTGGGCGCGTGAGGAGACGTACGGCGCGGTCATGGAGATCGTCAAGGCGCACGCGGGCGCTTATGGCCTGGGCGTCGTGTACGCGCAGAGCGTCATCGGCGCGCACGCCGCCGGCTGACCCCCGTGGACACCGGCATTCTCGTCCTGCGTCTGCTGGTGGGACTGCTCGTCGCCGGCCACGGTGTGCAGAAGATCAGCTCGCATCTGGGCGGCAAGGGGCTCCGGGGCGGCACCGAGGAGTTCCGCGCCGACGGTTTCCGCGGCGGAGCCCTCACCGCCCTGGCGGCGGGCGGTGGCCAGATCGGCTCGGGCCTGCTGCTCGCCACCGGCCTCCTGACCCCGCTCGCCGCGACCGGCGCCATCGGGGTCATGACGGTCGCGCTCACCGTGAAACGGAGCCACGGGCTCTGGGTGCAGAACGACGGATACGAGTACCCGCTCGTCCTCATCGGCACCGCCGCCGCCCTCGCCGCCACCGGCCCCGGCGCCTGGTCCCTCGACGCGGCCCTCGGCCTCACGCCGTACCCACTGTGGTGGGCGGCCCTCGCGCTCGTCGCCGGTCTCGGCAGCGGGCTCCTCGTCCGGCTCGTCCTCCACCGGCCCGCCGCCCCGGCCGTCGCCGAGCGCTGAGCGCGAGCCGCGCAGACCGGCCCGGCCGCCCGCGTACCCCCGGCCGGCCGGCCGGGCCGCCCTCTTTCCCGATCTCCCGAACGGAGCACCCGATGGACACCCTCACGACCCCACACGGCGGCGGACAGCCGCTGCTGCACCAGAAGGGCGCCGAGACCCAGGCGTTCGGCACGCTCAAGCAACTGCCGATCGGCCTCGGCCACGACACCCGCATGTACGCGTGCCAGCGGCTGAACCGCGTACTCGCCGACACCCAGATCCTGTACTCCCTCTACAAGAAGCACCACTGGCTGATGCGCGGGGCGACGTTCTACTCGCTCCACCTGATGCTGGACAAGCACGCGGAGGCCCAGTTGGCCGTCGTGGACGCGCTGGCCGAGCGGATCCAGAGCCTCGGCGGCGTCGCCGTCGGGGACCCGCGCCACGTCGCGGAACTGACGTCGATCCCCCGTCCGCCGGACGGCGTCGAACCGGTCCCCGTCATGCTGTCGCGACTCCTCGACGCGCACGAGCGGATCCTGATCGACGCGAGGGACGCCGCCGCCCGGATCTCGGCGGAGGGCGACGAGGGCAGCACCGACCTGCTCGTCTCCGACGTCATCCGCAAGGGCGAGGCCCAGGTGTGGTTCCTGGCCGAGCACCTCGTGGACACCCCTCTGGTGCACGGCTGACGGACACGTACGGCCCCCGAGACGGGGGTCCACCCCGACCGCCGCATCCCTTCGACCCGAGCGGCGCGCCCCGGGCGCCGCACCCGCCGTACCCGCGGGCGGTTCGGCCGCCGTCGGCGCCGACCGGCACGGGCCGACGTGATCCTCGACGCCGTGCGGGCGTCCCGCTGGGGCCCCGACCCGCGCACTCTCGTACATCCACAAGGAGAACCCCTCATGACGAACCGTCCGATCCTTGAACCCGCCGCCCAGGCCTTCGCCGACGCCACCGCCCAGCCGCCGTACCTCTACCAGATCCCCGTCGCCGAGGGCCGCAAGGCCGTGGACGGCGTCCAGAGCGGTGAGGGCGTCCCCCTGCCCGAGGTCGACGAGGAGTGGATCACCGTCCACGGCGGCCCGACCGGCGACGTCCGCACCCGGATCGTCCGCCCCCGCGGCGCTACAGGACCGCTTCCCGTCATCCTCTACCTCCACGGAGCGGGCTGGGTCTTCGGCAACGCCCACACCCACGACCGGCTCGTCCGCGAACTCGCCGTCGGCGCCCGGGCGGCCGTGGTGTTCCCCGACTACGACCTCTCGCCCGAGGCGCGCTACCCGGTCGCCGTCGAGCAGAACTACAGCGTCGCCCAGTGGATCGCCCGCGAGGGGTACCACAAGGACCTCGACGGCACGCGGATCGCCGTCGCGGGCGACTCGGTCGGCGGCAACATGAGCGCCGCCCTCACCCTCATGGCCAAGCAGCGCGGCGACGTCGTGTTCGTCCACCAGGTCCTCTTCTACCCGGTCACGGACGCGGGCTTCGACACCGACTCGTACCACCAGTTCGGCGAGGGCTACTTCCTGCGCCGCGACGCCATGAAGTGGTTCTGGGACCAGTACACGACCGTCGAGGCCGAGCGGGCCCGGATCACCGCCTCGCCGCTGCGCGCCACCACCGAGCAGCTCACCGGCCTGCCGCCGGCCCTGGTCGTCACCGCCGAGGCCGACGTCCTGCGCGACGAGGGCGAGGCGTACGCGGCGAAGCTCCGCGCCGCGGGCGTCCCCGTCACCGCCCTGCGCGTCCAGGGCGTCATCCACGACTTCGTCATGCTGAACGCGCTGCGCGAGACGCAGGGCGCGGAACTCGCCATCGGTCTCGCCGTCGACATCCTGCGCAAGGCCCTCGCATGACCGGGCCGTCGGCCGGCATGCCGGTGGCGGGCCTCGTTCCCGCCCCGCGCCGGGAACACGGGCACGCGGACCTCCTCGTCCGCAACGCCAAGGTCTTCACCGGCGACCCCGGCCGGCCCGAGGCCAGCGCGGTCGCGATACGCGACGGCCGGGTCGCGGCCCTCGGCGACGACCACGGCCTCGCCCCCCTCGTCGGGCCGGGGACCAAGGTGGTGGACGCCCTCGGCCGCCGGGTGGTCCCCGGCCTGAACGACTCGCACCTGCACGTCATCCGGGGCGGCCTGAACTACGTCCTGGAGCTGCGCTGGGACGGGGTGCGCAGTCTGCGCCACGCCCTGGCCATGCTGCGCGAGCAGGCCGGCCGCACTCCCAAGGGGCAGTGGATCCGCGTCGTGGGCGGCTGGACCGCCGAGCAGTTCGCCGAACGCAGGATGCCGACCGTCGCCGAGCTGAACGCCGCCGCCCCCGACACCCCGGTGTTCGTCCTCCATCTGTACCAGTCGGCGCTGATGAACCGGGCCGCCGTCAAGGCCGCCGGATTCACCCGGGAGACCCGCGATCCGCGCGGCGGGCAGATCGTCCGCGGCAGGGACGGCGAACCGAACGGTGTCCTCCTCGCCGCCCCGAGCGCCCTCATCCTGTACTCGACCCTGGCCAAGGCGCCCACCCTGGACGAGGCCGACAAACGGACGTCGACGCGCCACTTCCTGCGCGAGCTGAACCGCTTCGGACTGACGTCCGCGGTCGACGCCGCCGGCGGGTTCCAGAACTTCCCCGACGACTACGCCACGGTCGCCGACCTCGCCGGGGCGGGGGAGCTGACCCTGCGGATCGCCTACCACCTCTTCCCGCAGACGGCCGGTCAGGAGCTGGCCGACCTGAAGCGGTGGACCGAGACGGTCGAGCCGGGGAGCGGGGACGAGTGGCTCCGGCTCAACGGCGCGGGAGAGAACCTGACCTGGGCCGCCGCCGACTTCGAGAACTTCTCCGAGCCCCGGCCGGAGCTCGTCGCGGGCTACGAGGCCGAATTCGAGAGCGCCGTCCGTCTTCTCGTGGAGAACGGCTGGGGCTTTCGGCTGCACGCGACCTACGACGAGACGATCCGCCGCGACCTGGCGGTCTTCGAGAAGCTCGCGGCCGAAGGGCTGTTCCCCGGCGGCAACCGCTGGCTCTTCGACCACGCGGAGACGGTCTCGGCCGACAGCCTCGACCGGATCGCGGCCCTCGGCGGCGCCCTCTCGGTCCAGAACCGCATGTCCTTCCAGGGCAGCGCCTTCCGCGACCGCTACGGCGCCGAGGCCGCCGCCCGTACCCCGCCGGTCCGGGCCATGCTCGACCGGGGCCTGACCGTCGCCGCCGGGACCGACGCCACCCGCGTCTCCTCGTACAACCCGTGGGTCGCGCTGCACTGGCTGGTGACCGGGCGCACCGTCGGCGGCACGGCCCTTCGTCCGGCCGGGAACCTGATCGACCGGGAGACCGCCCTCGGCCTCTACACCCGGGGCGGGGCGGAGCTCACCGGCGAGCAGGACGTCAAGGGAATCCTCCGCGAGGGCTTCTACGGCGACCTCGCGATCCTGTCCGACGACTATCTCGCCGTGCCCGAGGACGTCATCCCCGACATCGAGTCCGTCCTCACCGTCGTCGGCGGCCGCATCGTCCACGCCTCCGCCGAGTACGCGGGTCTTGACGAGGCCGTCCCGCCGGTGAGCCCGGCCTGGAGCCCCGTGGCCCACTTCGGCGGCTACCAGAGCGGTGCGCGTCAGGCGTCGCTGGTGGCCGAGGCCGTCGCCGAGTCCGAGCAGCACCGCCGGTGGCGCGTCGCTCGCGGCTCCGTCCCCGACACGACGCCGTCCTTCGTCGACCCCTGCTTCGAGCACTGAACGCACGAGCGCTGACGTACGAGCACTGAACGTACGAGCGCTGACGTACGAGCACTGACGTGCGAGCGCTGAACGTACGAGCACTGCGCGTTCGGGCGCTGGAAGTTCGAGCGCTGAAAGTCCGTAGCACCGAAAGAGAGATGCCCCCGATGTCCGCAGCCTCCCCCGACACCGACAGCGGCGACACCCCGGCGACCTCGCCGGAAGCGCCCCCGGGACGCCGTTTCGAACCGGACCTGCGGTCGATGACCCGGATCAACCTGCACCCCATCGCCTCACCCATGCCGCTCGGCTTCTTCACGATAGCCATCGCCTCGGTGATGACGGGCTGCCTCCAGCTCGGGATCTTCGACGAGACGGCCCGCGCCGCCGTCGCCTGCACCGTGCTGCCGGCCTTCGTCCTGCAACTCCTGGTGAGCTTCCTGGCGTTCGGCGCCCGTGACGTGATCGCGGCGACGCTGATGGCGGTCTTCGCCGGCAGTTGGCTGCCCTACTCGCTCATCATGCTCAGCGGCGCGGCCGACGGCCTCCGGGTCCTCGGCGTGCTCAACCTGGCGCTTCTGTGCTTCGGGGCCCTGATGACCGCCGTGACCCGGCCCAAGCGCGCGCTGTGGCTCGTCCTCGCGGTCTCCCTGCCCCGCTGGGCGGCCACCGGTCTCGGGGGCGTCACCGGCGCCGAATGGCTGACGCGCACGTCCGGTGCGCTCGGCCTGGTGGTGGCGCTGGTCGCGATGTACACGGCGTTCGCCCTGATGCTCGAAGACATGCGCAACGAGCAGGTCCTGCCCATCGGCCGCAGCGGCCCCGCCCACCACGCCGTGGAAGGCGACCTGACCGTCCAGCTCCGCAACCTGGAACGCCAGGCGGGCGTACGCCGCACGCTCTGACCGCGCCCTGCCCACCCCACCACGACCGCACAGGAGCACCCCATGGAACCGCAGACGACGGACCGGCCCCAGAAGTCCCGGTACGAGATCGTCACCGGCGACGAGGGCACGGAGACCGCGGGCTTCGCCGAGTACCACCTCTCGGAGGGCGAGATCGCCTTCCTCCACACCGAGATCGACGGCCGGTTCGCCGGCCGGGGCCTGGGCGGTCTCCTCGCCCGGGGAGCGCTCGACGACGCCGGGGCCCGCGGGCTGCACGTCCTGCCGTACTGCCCCTTCATCCGGAGCTGGATCGGCAAGCACCCCGAGTACGCCGACCTGGTTCCCGAGGCGAAGCGCGCCCGCTTCGGGCTGTGAAGCACCGCGTACCCCTCTCCCGTACCACCAGACCCACCCCTCCCGTCACGCCCCGAGGAGTTCTCGTATGTCCCGACCCGCCCGCCCCACCGTCGTCCTGGTCCACGGCGCCTTCGCCGACGCCTCCAGCTTCGCCCGCGTCATCCCCGAACTGACCGCCGCCGGCCTGGACGTGGTGGCCCCGGCGGTGCCCAACCGCGGCCTCGTCGACGACGCCGCGTACGTCGCCTCGGTGATCCGTGCCGTCGAGGGCCCCGTGATCCTGGTCGGGCACTCGTACGGCGGTGCCGTCATCACCCTCGCCGGCACGGAGGACAACGTCCGCGCACTGGTGTACCTCGCGGGATACGCGCTGGAGGAGGGGGAGAGCCTGGGCGAGCTGCAGGGCCGCTTCCCCGACTCCGGTCTCGCCGACGCGCTCGTCCACACCCCGGTCCCGGTGGCCGGCTCCACCGGGACCGGCACCGACGTCTCGGTGGAGGCCGAGAAGTTCCCCGCCCTCTTCGCGGCGGACGTGGACCCCGGCCTCGCCGCGGTGCTCGCCGTCTCCCAGCGTCCGCTGGCCGCACGTGCCTTCTCGGAGGCGGCGCCTGTCGCGGCGTGGAGGACCAAGCCGTCGTGGGGCCTGGTCGCCTCTCGCGACCGCACGATCAACCCCGATGTGGAGCGCTACGGCTATGAGCGCGCCGGCATGAACACCGTCGAGGTCGACTCCTCCCACCTGGTCATGCTCGCTCAGCCCGAGGCCGTGGCGGAGCTGATCCAGGAAGCCGTGCGGGCCACCGCCCACTGATCCGATCGTTCAACATCGAACGATTAGTCGATAATGTTCGAGCGCTGGTAGCTTCTGATCGCCCCCCGAGAATCCTTCGGCGGGCGATCGGAGGAGCTACACCCATGAGGTTCGGCGCGAGGCCCGCGCTCGCCGTCATCGTCCTCGCCGCCCTTGCCCTCGCCTGCGGTGTTCCGCGGGACGGCGGTGCGCAGTCGCACACCGCCGCGGACTGCGGGCCGTACGCCGGATACGGCAGGCACCCCGGCACCGCGGTGACCGTCTACGCGGAGAACCGGGACCGGGAGGCCGACCTGTTCGAAGAGACCTGGGCGGACTTCGCGGACTGCACGGGGATCGACGTCCGCTACGAGGGGGACGGGGAGTTCGAGGCCCGGATCCAGCTCCGGGTCGACGGTGGAAGTGCGCCGGACGTGGCCTTCTTCCCCCAGCCAGGGCTCCTGGAACGCTTCGCGCGGGCGGGCAGGCTCAAGCCCGCGAGCGCCGGGGTCGTGGCGCTCGCGAAGAAGGGCTGGTCGGCGGACTGGAACAGCTACGCGACCGTGGACGGCACCCTCTACGGCACGCCGCTGGTCGCGAATGTGAAGTCGTTCGTCTGGTACTCGCCGAGGTTCTTCCGCGACAGGGGGCTGAGCGTTCCCCGTACGTGGTCCGAGCTGATGGCCGTGACGGAGAAGGTCGCGGCGTCGGGCGTCAAGCCGTGGTGCGCGGGCATCGAGTCCGCCGAGGCGACCGGCTGGCCCGTGACGGACTGGATCGAGGACGTCCTGCTGCGCCAGCAGGGCACGGCCGTCTACGACCAGTGGGTCGCCCACACGATCCCGTTCGACGACCCCCGGGTGATCAGGGCCATGGACACCGTGGGGTCCGTCCTCAAGGAGGACCGGTACGCCAACGGCGGGTTCGGCCCGGCCCGTTCGATGGCGTCGATCTCCTACCAGGAGGCCGGCACACCGATTCTCTCCGGCGACTGCGCGATGCACCGCCAGGCCTCGTTCTATGCCGGCCTGTGGCCGAAGGGCACCCGGATCGGACCGGACAAGGACGTCTACGCCTTCCTCCTGCCGGGGACCGAACCGGCCAGCCGCCCCGTACTGGGCGGGGGAGTGTTCACCGCGGCGTTCACCGACCGTCCCGAAGTGCGGGCCTTCCAGGAGTACCTGGCCTCCGCGGACTTCGCGAACGCGCGCATGAGGAAGGGCCCGTTCGTCTCGGCGAACAGGGGAGTGGACCCGGCGAACGCCGCGACTCCGGTCGACGGACTCGCGATCCGGCTGCTCCAGGATCCCAGGACACGGTTCAGGTTCGACGGTTCGGACCTGATGCCCGCGTCGGTCGGCGCCGGGACGTTCTGGAAGGCAGCCGTCGACTGGATCGGCGGTGAGGAGACCCGGCAGGCGGCCGGCTCCGTCGAACGGTCCTGGCCGAGTCGCTGATGCCGTTCGACGTCGTCGCCCAGCAGCCCAAGCTGCTGTACCTGTTCCAGGGCGTCGCCGCCTTCGCGGCGGTGGTCTGCGCGATCCTGTGGGCGCTGCACCGCGGGCCGGCACGGAGGCGGGGCGCGGCCCTGATCCTGCTGGCCCCCGCGCTGCTGCTGCTCACGGCCGGTCTTCTCCTTCCCGCTCTGCGCACCGTGGCGCTGTCGTTCACCGGCAGCGGGGGAGAGGCGTGGGCCGGCTTCGACAACTACGCGTGGATGCTCACCGACCCCCGGGCACTGGTCGCGCTGCGCAACACCCTGGCGTGGGTGGTGCTCGTGCCGTTCGCGGCGACCTCGGTCGGCCTGCTCTACGCGGCGGCCGTCGCACGGTCGCGGTTCAGAACGTTCGCGCTGTCCCTCCTCCTGATGCCGATGGCGGTCTCCTTCGTCGGCGCGGGGGTCGTCTGGAAGTTCGTCTACGCCTACCGTCCCGCGGAGACCGGGCAGATCGGGCTGCTGAACCAGCTCGTCGTCGCGTTCGGCGGCGAACCGAGGCAATGGCTCGTGGACTCCCCCTGGAACGTCCTCTTCCTCGTCGTGGTGATGGTGTGGACGCAGGCGGGCCTCGCGGCCGTCCTGCTGACCGGCGCGATCAGAGCCGTTCCCCGGGAGCTGACCGAGGCGGCCCGGCTCGACGGCGCGTCCCCCCGGCAGATCTTCCGGTGGATCACCCTGCCGTCGATCGGGCCCACGCTGCTCGTCGTGGTCCTCACCCAGGCGATCGGCACCTTCAAGGCCTTCGACGTCGTCAAGACCATGACCGGCGGACAGTTCGACACGGGCGTCATCGCCCACGAGATGTACGACCAGGCGTTCCGCTACGGCGAGACGGGCCGCGGCGCGGCGCTCGCCGTGCTCCTCTTCGTCCTCGTCGTCCCCGTCGTGGCCGTCCAGGCGCGGGCGCGCCGGAGGACGGGATGAGCGGCGTCCGGGAGCGTCTGGCCTCCCGCGCCCTCACGTCGACCGCCGTGGTGATCGCCCTCCTCTGGACGACGCCGACCCTCGGCCTCCTGCTCTCCTCGTTCCGCCCCGAGGAGGCGGTCAAGACGACGGGCTGGTGGACCGTGTTCGGCACGCCGCGGCTCACGCTCGACAACTACGGCGAGGTGCTGGCCGGAGGCGGGAACGGGCCGGGGCGGCTCGCGGAGTACTTCGTCAACTCCGTCGTCATCACCCTTCCCTCGGTGCTGTTCCCGCTCGTGCTGGCGTTCTTCGCGGCGTACGCCCTGGTGTGGATCGACTTCAGGGGCCGGGACGCGCTCCTCGTCGGCGTCTTCGCGCTCCAGGTCGTGCCGCTCCAGATGGCGCTCGTCCCCCTCCTGAAGCTGTTCTCCCAGGGGTGGCTGTTCCTGCCCGCGTGGAACCTTGCCGGCCCCGCGCGTTTCGGCCAGGTCTGGTTCGCCCACACGGTCTTCGCGCTGCCGTTCGCGGTGTTCCTCCTGCACAACTTCCTGGCGGGGCTGCCCCGGGAGCTGATCGAGGCCGCCCGCGTCGACGGCGCCTCGCACGGCACGCTGCTGCTGCGGATCGTGCTGCCCCTGGCCCGCCCGGCCCTGGCCTCCCTCGCCGTCATCCAGTTCCTCTGGGTGTGGAACGACCTCCTCGTGGCACTGACGCTGTCGGGCGGCACGGCCGAGACCGCGCCGATGACGGTCGGGCTGGCGAACCTGGCCGGGACGTACGGCAACGAGTGGCAGCGGCTCACCGCAGGAGCCTTCGTGGCGGCGTTCGTGCCGCTGCTCGTCCTCTTCCTCCTCCGGCGGCACGTCGCACGGGGACTGGCCGCCGGATCGGTCAAGGGATGACCCCCGGCCGGCCCGACGGAGAAGGCGTCGCGACACCCGGGAGCGCGGGGCTGAGCCGCCCCGGGCTGCGGGGCCGCGAAGCCGAGCTGGAGCGGCTGCGCGCCCTGGTCGAGGCAGTGCGCGACGGCGAGGGCGGAGCGGTCGCGTCGCTCCGGGGCGAGCCCGGGATCGGGAAGACCGTGCTGCTGGAGGAGACCGTCTCGATCGCACGGGCCCGCGGATTCGCCGTCAGCCATGGACGCGCCGAGGAACTGCACGAGCTGGCACCGCTCGCCTCACTGGCCTCAGGCCTCCTGCACGGCGACCCGCCGCTGCTGTCCAGCACGGACTTCGCGGACCTCGCGGGCCACCACGACCAGCGCGTCTGGCTCGTCGAACGGCTGGCCCAGCTGATCGAGGAACGCGCGGCGGCCACGCCCGTACTGATCGCGATCGACGACGTCCAATGGGCCGATCCGCTGAGCCGGTTCGCCCTGGGCGTCCTGCCGGCACGGCTGCTCAGCTCCCCGGTCCTCTGGCTGCTCGCGAGCCGGAACGCCCCGGAGCCGTACGGGCAGGGGCCGCGGACGACGACCCTCCCCCTCCGGCCGCTCTCCGGCACGGCCCTGGCCGCGCTGGCACGGGACGTCCTCGGCGAGGACGTCCCGGAGCGGGTCGCCCGGCTCCTCGACGGGGCGGCAGGCAACCCCTTCCTCGCATCCGAGATGCTCACGGGCATCGCGGCGTCGGGCGGGGACGGGCCGCAACCGCCGGAACGGCTGGTCCTCGGCGTACGCGACCGGCTGGCCGGCCTCCGGCCGGACACCCTCCACTTCCTGCGCATCGGCTCCGTCCTCGGCCGCGCGTTCACGCTCGCCGACGCCGCGGCCCTGTGCGGCAGGCCCGCTTCCGGACTCGGCGCCGAACTGGACGAGGCGATCTCCACCGGGCTCCTCCACGACGAGGGCGAACGCCTCCTGTTCCGCCACGACCTGCTCCGCCAGGCGGTGTACGCCGACCTCACCCCCTCCGTGCGCCGGGCGCTGCACCGGGAGGCCGCGAGCCGGCTCGTCGCGGCGGGCCGGAGCTCCGTCGACGCGGTCCCGCACCTGCTGAAGAGCGCCGAACCCGGCGACCTGGAGGCGGTCGGACTGCTCGGCGCGGCCGCCACGGACATGATCGCCGTGATGCCCGAGCGCGCTGCCGACCTGGCCACGCGCGCCCTGGAACTCGTACCGCGGCATGCGCCCATGATGTTCGACGTGGGAGAACGGGCCGTCGTCGCGCTCACCCGCGCGGGCCGGTACACCCGGGCACGGGACACCGGCGACGCACTGCTCGCCCGCCGGCCGCCCCTGGAGGTCTTCGCGCGTCTGCAGTGCGTGCTCGGCGACACGCTGTGGCACCTCGACGAGGTCCACGAGCTGACCCGCCGCTCGACGGCGGCCCTGGCAGCCGTCACGGACCCGGTGGTCCGCGCCCGGCTGACCGCCCGGCTGGCCATGGCTCGGTCCCGCGGGCGCGACCTCGGGGCCGCGCGCGAGACCGGTGAGCGGGCCCTCGCCGAGGCGGAGCGGGCCGGCGACCGGGAGGCGCGCGTCCTCGCGCTGTGGGCCCTCGGCGAGATCGCCCTCAACGCCGGCGACTGCGCCGCCGCCGTCGAACACCACACGGCGCTGAGCGTGTTCGACACGGCCTTCCTCCCCGAGGAGGCCGTCGCCCGGATCCACACGGACGACTTCGACACCGTACGGCGGCTGCTCGGGACGGCGGGCGACGCTCCGCTGCGTCCCGCCATGCTGATCTGGGCCCAGGGAACCCTGAACATGGGGCTCGGCCGGCTCGACGACGCGGACGCCGACTTCGTCACCGCCGAGCGCCTCGAAGCGGACCTCCACGTCCCCGGCAACCTGGTCAACATCCGCGTCAACCGGGGCCTCCTCGCGATGCTGCGCGGCGACCGCGACGCCGCGCGGGAACACCTGGACGTCGTGCGGGCGGCCGTGGCCGCGCGGCCGAACACGGGCAACCAGGCCGCGCACCAGTACTTCGAGGCCGTGGTCGCCGACGCCGGGGGCGACCACGCGGCGGCGGCCGAACTGGTCCGGTCCGCGCAGCGCGACCACCCCCTCCTCCGGTGGCGGCTGCTGCGCCCCCACGTCGTCCAGGCCGTGGGGATCGCCCTGCGGGGCGGCGACCGGAACCTGGCCGAAGACCTGGCGGCCCAGGCCGGGGAACACGCCGCCCGCAACCCCTCCGTGCCGACCGCCCGGGGTGCGGCCGCCCACGCGGCCGGTCTGGTGGACGCCGACCCCGGACTCCTGGAGCGGTCGGTCCGCGTCCTCCTCACCGGCCCCCGGCCGCTGCCCCTGGCCGCCGCGTCCGCCGACCTCGGGCGCGCGCTCCTCACCGCGGGCGACCCCGCCGCGGCGCCCGCCCTGGCCAGGGCCCACGACATCTACGCCCGGGCGGGGGCCGACGCCGAGGCCGACCGGGTCCGGGCCGATCCGGAACGGGCCGCCGGCCGCTCCGGCCGACGCACCGGAGGGCTCCGGCCGCGCCACGGCCAGGGCTGGGACGCGCTCACGGCCTCGGAACGCAAGGTGGCCCGGCTGATCGCCGCCGGTCACACCAACCGGTCGGCCGCGGAGGCCCTCGTCGTCTCCCCGCACACGGTCAACACCCATCTGGCGTCGATCTTCCGCAAGCTCTCGGTGCGCTCCCGGGTCCACCTGGCCCGCATCGTGCTCGCGGAGGGCGACACCGGAAAGCCACCCGCGGCCGAATGACCCCTGCGCCCCCGTGCCAGGTGCGGTGCGCCCCACGGCAACAGCGGGTGCGGGAGCGGTCCTAGCGTGACGGGCATGCCGCGCCGCTCCGACGCGCGGACCAGCCGACCCGGATCGAGGAAGCACCCCCATGCCGTACATCACCGTGGGCCAGGAGAACACCAACCCCGTCGAGCTGTACTTCGAGGACCAGGGCGGCGGGCAGCCCGTCGTCCTCATCCACGGCTTCCCGCTCGACGGGCACTCCTGGGAGCGCCAGAGCGCAGCCCTGCTCGACGCCGGCTACCGGGTGATCACCTACGACCGCCGCGGATTCGGGCAGTCCTCGCAGCCGACCACCGGCTACGACTACGACACCTTCACCGCCGACCTGAACACCGTGCTGGAGACCCTCGACCTGAAGGACGCCGTTCTGGTCGGCTTCTCCATGGGCACCGGCGAGGTCGCCCGCTACGTGTCCACGTACGGCTCCGGCCGCGTCGCCAAGGTCGCCTTCCTGGCCTCGCTCGAACCCTGCCTGCTCAAGAGCGACGACAACCCCGACGGCGTCGCCCCGAAGGCGTTCTTCGACGACGTCGTCGCCGCCGTCAAGGCCGACCGCTACGCCTACTACACGGCCTTCTTCCACGACTTCTACAACCTCGACGAGAACCTCGGCACCCGCATCAGCGAGGAGGCCGTCCGCCACAGCTGGAACACCGCGGCCCGCGGCGGCTCCTTCGCCGCGTCCGCCGCGCCCGCGACCTGGTACACCGACTTCCGCGCCGACATCCCCGCCGTCGACGTGCCCGCCCTGATCCTGCACGGCACCGCCGACCGCATCCTGCCCGCCGAGGGCACCGCGCGCCCCTTCCACAAGGCGCTGCCGTCCGCCGACTACGTCGAGATCGAGGGCGCCCCGCACGGTCTGCTGTGGACCCACGCCGAGGAGGTCAACACCGCCCTGCTCGCCTTCCTGGCGAAGTGACGCCGACCCGTCGACCCACCCGGGGACGCCGGAGCCCCGGCGTCCCCGGGCCCCCGGTTCCCGCGCGCGGGAACCGGACGAGCCCAGGAGAGCAGACACCCATGCAGTTCGGCATCTTCACCGTCGGGGACGTGACCCCCGACCCCGTCAACGGCCGTACTCCCTCGGAACACGAGCGCATCAAGGCGATGGTCGCCATCGCCCTCAAGGCCGAGGAGGTCGGCCTGGACGTCTTCGCGACCGGCGAGCACCACAACCCGCCGTTCGTCCCGTCCTCGCCGACGACCCTGCTCGGCCACATCGCCGCCCGCACCGAGAAGCTGATCCTGTCCACGTCCACGACGCTGATCACCACCAACGACCCGGTGAAGATCGCCGAGGACTACGCGACGCTCCAGCACCTGGCCGACGGCCGGGTCGACCTCATGCTGGGGCGCGGCAACACCGGCCCGGTCTACCCGTGGTTCGGCAAGGACATCCGCCAGGGCATCGACCTCGCCGAGGAGAACTACGCGCTGCTGCGCCGGCTGTGGCGCGAGGACGTGGTGGACTGGGAGGGGACGTTCCGTACCCCGCTCCAGGCCTTCACCTCGACGCCCCGGCCCCTGGACGGCGTCCCGCCCTTCGTCTGGCACGGATCCATCAGGTCCCCCGAAATCGCGGAGCAGGCCGCCTTCCACGGTGACGGCTTCTTCCACAACAACATCTTCTGGCCGGCCGACCACACCCGGCGCATGGTCCAGCTCTACCGGCGCCGGTACGCCCACCACGGCCACGGCCGCCCCCAGGACGCCGTCGTCGGCCTGGGCGGACAGGTCTTCATGCGGAAGAACTCCCAGGACGCCGTACGGGAGTTCCGGCCCTACTTCGACAACGCGCCGGTGTACGGCCACGGCCCGTCGCTGGAGGACTTCACCGAGCGGACGCCGCTGACGGTGGGCTCTCCCCAGCAGGTCATCGAACGGACCCTGTCGTTCCGGGACAGCGTCGGCGACTACCAGCGCCAGTTGTTCCTGATGGACCACGCGGGCCTGCCCCTGAAGACCGTCCTGGAGCAGCTGGACATCCTCGGCGAAGAGGTCGTGCCCGTCCTGCGCGGGGAGTTCGCGAAGGGACGACCGGCCGACGTGCCGCAGGCCCCCACGCACGCGTCCCTGCGAGCCGTCCGGGAGGTGTCCGCCGCATGAGACTGGCCGTCGTCTCCGCGGGGCTGAGCACCCCCTCCTCCACCCGCCTGCTCGCCGACCGGCTGGCCGCGGCGGTCCGCGACGAACTCACCGCCCGGGGGCGGGCGCCGTCGACCGAGGTCGTGGAGCTGCGGGAACTGGCCGGCGGCATCGCCGACCACCTCGTGACCGGCTTTCCGCCGCCGCGGCTGAGCGCCGCGATCGACGCGGTCACGGCCGCTGACGGCCTGATCGTGGTGACCCCCGTGTTCACGGCTTCCTACAGCGGTCTCTTCAAGTCCTTCTTCGACGTGCTCGATCCGGCTGCCCTGACCGGGCACCCGGTCCTGATCGCGGCGACGGGCGGTACGGCCCGCCACTCCCTGGCCCTGGAGCACGCCGTGCGCCCGCTCTTCTCCTACCTCCGCGCCGTCGTCGTCCCCACCGCCGTGTACGCGGCCTCCGAGGACTGGGGCTCGGCAGGGGACGAGTACACCGACGGCCTGCCCGGCCGCGTCCGCCGGGCCGGGGCCGAGCTGGCCGCGCTCATGGCGGCCCGCCCGGCCGGCGAAGAGCCCGAGGACGACGTGACCGCCCTCGAACGGCAACTCGCCGACCTGCGCTTCGACTGAGACGGGCCCCCGGGCCGGGCGGCGGCGGGAACGCTCATGTGGTTCATACTGTTCCGCCGGATGAGCGTGAACCGAGCGACGACGAGGACCGTGCCCGAGGAACCCGGGGGCGTACGGACGCCCCTGCGCGGCAGGGACGCCGAACTGGCGTTCATCGAGGCGCGGCTCGACGCGCTCGGCCGGGGTGAGGGCGGGATCATCCGGGTGGAAGGCCCCGCCGGCATCGGCAGGTCCAGGATCCTCGCGGAGGCCGCGGCGGCCGCGAGGCGGCGCGGAACGCGGGTGTTCGAGGGAGCGGCGGACCCCGACGAACAGTTCGTCCCGCTCGGCCCGCTCCTCGGCGGTCTGCTCTCCGGAGAGGAACCGCTGTCGGACGCCGGCCGCCTCAGGGACCTCGCCACGACACCCGGCCGGCGCTTCTGGCTGCTCCAGGAACTGGGGGACCGCCTGCGGGAGACGGCTCGCAACGGAACGCTGCTCGTCGTCCTCGACGACCTCCAGTGGTGCGACGACCTGACCCTCCTCACCTTCAACACCCTCGCGGCCGGACTCTCGTCGCACGCCATCCTGTGGCTGGTCGCCGTGCGCGGCGGCAGCGTGCCGTCGGGAGTGCGCACGACCCTGGACCGGATCCGGCAGGCAGGCGCGCACGAGCTGGCGCTGGGAGCGCTGGACGACCGGGCCACCGCACGGATCGCCGAGGACGTCCTCGGAGCCGCTCCCGGCCCGGACGTCCGGCGCGTCGTCCGTCGCGCCGACGGGGTCCCGCAACTGCTGGTCGCACTGCTGGGCTCGCTGCGGGAGGCGGTGACGATCGAGAACGGCACGGCCGGACTGACGGCCGGACCCCCCGCCCCACCGGAGATCCCCTCTGTCGTGCGCCGCCTCGGCCGGCTGTCCGACGGGGCACGGGCGCTGGTGCAGCGGGCGGCCGCCGCGGGCGGCTCGGTCACCGTCGCGCTGCCGGCCGAACCGCTCGGCAGGTCCTCGGCGGCGCTCATCGCAGCGGTACGGGAATCCATCGACGCCGATCTGCTCGTCGAAAGCGGCGATCACCTCGTCTTCCGCCACGACCTGATCCGCGAGGTGGTGGAAGCCGGCCTCCCCGTGTCCCCGCGTCAGACCCTGCGCGGTCAGGCCGCCGAGCCGCCGCCCGGGAGCGCGGCCTCCCCCGTGGGGCGTCCGGGGCCGCCGGCCGTCGGAGCACTGGCAGGCGCGACGGAGGCCGACCGGCTGCGCACCGCCGCGGCGGAACTGGCGGCCACCGCTCCCGGCGCCGCCGCGGAACGCAGCCTCAAGGCCCTGGAACTCACCCCCGCGGCCGCTCCGGAGCAGCCGCGGGTCGTCGCCGAGACGATCCCGCTGCTCTGGCAGACGGGCCGGGCCGCCCAGGCGCGTGAGCTGGGAGCCGCCGCCCTGGCGGCCGGCGCTCTCGGACCCGGGGACGAGGCGCACCTCCGCCTCGCCCTGGCACGCCTCGCCACACCGTTCGACTTCTCCGAGGCGGTCCGCCAGGCCCGCGCCGGGGCGGCACTGCCCGGGATTCCCCTGGACGTCAGGGGGAGACTGCTGGCCGTGCTCGCCGTCGGCCTGTCGATCTCGGGCGAGCACGCGGCGGCCGAGCAGGTCGCCGCGGAGGCGTGGGAGACCGCGGCGGCAGCGGGGGACCGCTCCGCCGAGGCCACGCTGACGACGGTCCGCTCGGCCGCGAGTTTCCACCGCATGGACCTGACCGAGGCGTTCCGGCAGGCCGAACGGGCCGCCGCGCTGGCCGACGCCCTGGGCGTCAGCACCTCGCTGTGGGTTCCGGAGGCCCTGTGGCACGCTCTCCTGGCGAACACCACCGGACGCTCCGCCGAGGCGCTCGCCGCTGCGGACGAAGGCATCCGGATCACCCGGGAGCAGGGCCGGACGGCGGCCACCGGCATGTGGCTCATGACCCGTTCCCGCGTCCTCCTGGAGGCCGGACGGCTGACCGACGCCCGGGCCGACGCCGAAGCCGCGTCCGCGACGTCGGACGGCCTCCCCCCGGGCAACCTCTCCGACGTCACGCTCCGGTACGTGCTGATGCGCGTCGCCCTCCACACCGGCGACCGGCGGACCGCACGGGCGTACGCGGCGGAGGCGAGGCGCATGCGGAACGACGGCGCACCCGTCGTCCGCCACTTCGGCTCCTGGATGCTGGCGCTGATGGCCGACTTCGAGGGCCGGCCCGACCTCGCCATGGCCGAACTCGACGGGGTGATGGCATCGCCCGCCGCGAACCGGCCGGCCTACGCGGGCCTGGTCGACCCCGCCGACGCCCCGGTCCTCGTCCGCCTGGCGCTGCGTGCCGGCGCACTCGAACGGGCCGCGCAGGCAGTGGCCCTGGCCGAGCGACTGGCCGTGCTCAACCCCGGCCTCACGTTCCTGGCCGCCACCGCCGCGCACGCCCGCGGGCTCCTCGACAACGACCTCGCCCCTCTCGTGCGCGCCGTCCGGCTGTACGAGGACTGCCCCCGGCCGCTGGCCCGGGCGTCGGCACTGGAGGACGCCGGACGCAAGCTCGCGGCCACCCGCAGGCCCGAAGCGGTGCCGTACTTCGACACGGCCCTCGCGCTCTACGCGCGAGCGGGCGCCGAGCGGGACGCCGCGCGCGTCCGCCGGCGCCTGCGGGCCGCCGGTGTCCGCCGCCGGCCCTCGGCGCCCGGCCTCTCCGGGGCGTGGCCCGAGCTGACGGCGGCGGAGACACGGGTGGTACGGCTCGTGGCCCGGGGGCTGACCAACCGGCAGGCGGCCGAGCACCTCTCCCTCTCGCCGCACACCGTGGGCTCGCACCTGCGCCGCGCCTTCACCAAGCTGGACCTCACCTCGCGCGTGGAGCTGACCCGGCTGGCGAGGGACCGCGACAGCGGAGCGTAGTCGCTTCGTATCCCCCGCCGGTGTCGTCGCAATGGACGGTTCGTGCGATGTGCCGACGTCGTCGCCTCCTCAGAATGATCAAGGGCCGCGGAAGGAGAAGTCCGCGGGGAACCCCTGGTCGAGAGAGGAACAGCGCATGACCGCAAGGCTCCAGCGAGCCCGCCCCGGCAGCCCCGAGCTCCAGGCGCTCGTCGACGAGCTCGCGGAGCGGCTCGGACGGTCCGTCGCCGTCGACGACCCGCTGGTCCGCATGGTCTGCACGAGCCGCCACTTCGGCGACGAGGACCCGGTCCGCATCGGCACCCTGTTGCAGGGCCGCGCCGACACCGCGGCCATCCGCTACGTCCTCGCCCAGGGCGTGACCCAGTGGTCCCGGGCCGGATTCATCGACGGCCGCGACGACCTCGGACTGCGGCCCCGTTACGTCGTGCCCCTGCGCGAGCGCGGGCGCCTCCTCGGACTGCTCCTGGTGGTCGTGCCCGAGAAGACGCTCACGGAGCACGAGACACGCGCCGTCGACCGAGCCGCGGACGCCATGGCCGCCCAACTGCACGCGGAGCACATCGCCACCGACACCCGGGAGGCCGACGAGCGCGACCTCGTCCTCGAACTCGTCGGCACCGACGCCGCCGCCCGTACCGCCGCACGGCGGCGGGCCGAGGAACTCGGACTGCTCGGAGCGGCCGGACACGTCCTGGTCACGGTCGTCCAACTGAGCTGTGCGACCGAACTCGTGCGGCAGTCCGAGGCGGCCCTGTGGGGGGCGCTGGAGGGGTACCGGCAGACGCGTTCGGCCCAGGGCCTCATCGCGGTCGGCAAGGAGCGCGCGACGTTGCTCCAGCTGCGCGACCGCCCACCCGGCCAGGACGAGATCACCGCGCAGTCCGCTCGCATCCTGGACGAACTCCGCACGTTCCTGGCTCCGTCGGCGGACCCCGTGGTCGGCGTCGGCGGCCGGCACCGCAGCCTGGACGGCGCACGGACGTCGTACGAGCAGGCGCTCGTGGCGGCACGCGCGGCACGCCGACTGCCCAGCCTGAAGAGCACCGGTGACTGGGAGCTGCTCGGGGAGTTCGCGGTGCTGCTCCAGCTCCCCGAGCACGCCCTGAACGCGTCGTTGGTCCCCGAGCCGCTCCGTGCCCTGAGCGACACGCACGGCGGCGGACGCCTGCGGGACACCCTGCGCTGCTTCCTCGAACACGCGGGATCGGTCCCCCGGAGCGCGGACACGCTGGGAATCCACCGCACCTCGCTCTACTACCGGCTGCGCCAGATCCAGGAGATCACCGGACTCGACCTCGACGACGGCGCCCACCGGCTCACGCTGCACCTCGGCCTCAGGGTCGAGGAACTCCTCGCCGCGGGCGGCGACGGGGCCGCCCGACCGCTGCCGCGCTGATCGCCGCCCCGCTGACCGATGCCTCTCCGGCCAGGGGCGCGCTTCGACAAAGCGAGGAGGATTCACGGCCCGATTCCTACAGCTCGCGGTGGTGCGGGCGGCGGGCCGCATTCGATGATGTCCGGGACGGGCGGGGGCTGTGTACCGTCTCTGACCAGGGGAGAGGTCATGAAGGAACTGATCACGACGGACGGCGCACGGCTCGCTTACCAGGACACCGGCGGCGCGGGCGTCCCGCTGGTGATGCTGCACGGCTGGGGGCAGACCCAGGCGATGTTCCGCCACCAGACCGAGGGGCTGGCGCCCGGCCGTCGCGTCGTCACCGTCGACCTCCGCGGCCACGGGAAGTCCGGCAAGCCCCGTCACGGCTACCGCATCGCCCGGCTCTCCCGCGATGTGCTCGAACTCGTCGACCACCTCGGCCTCGACCGCTTCGACGCACTGGGCTGGTCCATGGGGGTCTCGGTGTGGTGGAGCTTCATCGACCTGTACGGAACCGGACGGATACGGCGCTTCGTCGCCGTCGACCAGCCCGCGGCGGTCGCCGCCGTGCCCTGGATGACCGAGCGGGAACAGCGGGACTCCGGTGCCATCTTCGATGTGTCGGGGCTGCTGTACCTGGGCGCGGCTCTCGCGGGCCCGGAGGGCGGGACGGTCCGCGCCGACTTCGTGCGCGGCATGTTCTCCGGTGAGCCCGACCCCGGGGTGCTGGCCTTCGTCGCCGAGGAGATCAGGTCGACACCCGCGCACGCGGGCGTACCGCTTCTGTTCGACCACTGCGCGCAGGACTGGCGCGACGTGCTTCCCCGGATCGACGTGCCGACCCTGGTGATCGGCTGCGAGGGAAGCCATGTGCACCCCGATTCACAGCGCTTCGTCGCCGAGCGGATTCCCGGCGCACGCCTGCACGTCTTCGCCTCCGACGTGGCGAGCTCGCACTTCCCCTTCCTCGAGAACCCGCCGGCCTTCAACGCCGTGGTGGAGAAGTTCCTGGCCGAGGAGCCGGCGAACCGGGCCTGAATCCGCTCCCCGCCCCCACACACCTACGGCTAGGACACGACACCCCATGACCCTCACGCTGATGTCCCGCGTGCCCGAACGGGCGCCCCGGCAGGCGCCCGCACCGGCCCCGTCCGCCTCCTCCTCGGAGTGGCTGGTCCAGATGCTCTCCGAGATGCCGGAGACGAACGACCCGAACCACGTCTACCTCGGCGTCCACGTCCGTGGGCCCGTCACCGTCGTCCACGGGCGTGCCAGGGCCCCGCTGGAGCCGAACGACCTCGTCTTCTGCGACCCGGCCCGCCACCACCTGCTGCGGTTCGGCGAGGACTGCCGGATGATCTTCTTCCGGGTGCCCCGCTGCTATCTGGGCGTCACGGAGCCGGAACTCGACAAGGTGCTCGGCGTGCCCGTACGCGGCGGGGAGGGGATCGGGGCGCTGGCGTCAGACTTCCTGACCGCGCTCGCCGCCAGGGCGGAGTTCCGCCGGTCCACGATCGGGGACCGGCGGGCCCGGACGGCCGTACACCTCCTCTCCGTCCTGGTCATGGAGCTCCTCGACGCGGATACGTCAAACGAGGCGGACGACGCGTCCGGGGCCGTCAACGCACTGCTGTCCCGTATCCACGGCTACATCGAAGAACACCTCATGGACCCGGACCTCTCACCGGAGTCGATCGCACGCGCCCACCACATCTCCGTCCGGTACCTGCAGAAGCTCTTCCAGAACGACGGCAGCACGGTGAGCCACTGGGTGCGGCAGCGCAGGCTGGAGTTCTGCCGCCTCGAACTGGGCCGCTCCAACCGGAGGGTCACCATGGCCGCGGTGGCGCACCGCTGGGGCTTCAGCAGCCCCTCGCACTTCAGCCGCACGTTCCGCGGGGCGTACGGAATGAGCCCCAGCGCATGGCAGGCACTGGCGACCTCGGCCTCCGCGACGACGACCGCCGGCGCCCAGGACGAGTGAAGGCGCCGGGACGTGTGTGCGCCGGCGTGACAGCGCGGCTGCGCACACGTACCAGAGGGGCCGCTTCCACGGCTCTACCGTGAGCAGCCCTCGCTCGGGCCTCCTTCCGGATTCCGGTCCGCGACCCGACCGTCGTGACGACGCCCCCACGTGGCCCGACACCGAGAAGAGAACTTGCATGACCAACCCCACCGTCGTCCTCGTGCACGGCGCCTTCGCCGACGCGACGGGCTGGATAGGCGTGATCTCGGAACTGCGGAGCAGCGGCATCCCGGTGATCGCCCCGTCGAACCCGCTCCGGGGCCTGACGTCGGACGCCGCCTACCTCGCCTCCGTCCTCGCACAGGTAGACGGCCCGGCCGTACTCGTCGGACACTCCTACGGCGGTGCGCTGATCACCGTGGCCGGCACCGCGGAGAACGTCGTCGCGCTCGTCTACGTGGCCGCCTACGTGCCCCGTGAGGGCGAGAGCCTCGGCCGGCTCGAAGGGGGCTTCCCCGGGTCCCCGCTGACGGGCCACCTGAAGGAGTGGACGTACCCGCTCCTCGACGGCGGCTCGGCGGTCGAGGTCACCATCGAAGAGACGGCTTTTCCCGCTGTCTTCGCGGCGGACGTGCCCGAGAACGTCGCCGGTGTCCTGGCGGCGGCCCAACGCCCGCTCGCCACGGCCGCCTTCACCGAGACCGCGTCCGCGGCGGCATGGCGGACGAAACCGTCCTGGGCCCTGGTGGCCGGGGCGGACCGCACGATCAGCCCCGAGGTCCAGCACTTCGGCGCCGTACGGGCCGGAGCCGTCGTGGTCGAACTCCCGGACGCCTCCCACGCCGTCGCCCTGTCCGAGCCCACCCGGGTCGCCGACCTGATCAGGGACGCGGTACGGGCGACGAGCTGACCGACCGGCCCCCGCCGCGAACAGGGGCGGGGGCCGGGCAGCCGGGGCGCCCCGCCCCCCGCCGACGCCCCGCCCGCTACCTCGCCACCTGAGAGCCGCACGGGCTCCGAACGTGCCGAGGGGGGGCGGGCGGACGGGTGGCGCACGGCTGCGGTGAGGCTCCGGGGCCGTGCCGCTCGCTTCTGGGGCCGTGCCGCTCGCCTCAGCAGAGGCAGCCCGTCGAGTTCGGCCGCGGATCGTGCCAGCCGTGGGCACGCTGGGCCTCCGCGGAGACCAGGGACCGGGCGACGCGGTTGACGGGGGCGGCCGCGGCGCCGGCCGGTGTGGACGTGAAGGGCTCCATCAGGGCGGCGACGGTGCGGGCGACACCGCCCACCACCACGCTGCGCACCCTGGCTGCCGCGTCGATGTCGCTGAGCGGATCGCCCTCGACGCACACGAAGTCGGCAAGCGCTCCGACCGACACCGTGCCCAGCTGCGTGCCCAGTCCCAGCCGCTGGGCGGGGTTCACCGTCGCGGTGCGCAGGGCCTCGTACGGGGTGAAGCCGCCCCTGACCATCGCCCGGAGGTTCTGGTGCAGGGAGATCGCCGGGTCGTCGAGGGGGGCGTCCGAACCGGCGACCACGCTTCCGCCGCCCCGCTGGACGCGCAGCAGCATGTCGACACCGCCCGCCAGGAGAACCCGGTTCAGCTCCGCGGTCGGGCCGCCCGCCGCTTCTGCCTTGGCCACCAGCGCGCCGTAGTCCCAGGCCGGGTAGAAGCACTTGGTGCGCTCGTCGTCGACGAGTGACCGGTCATCGGCGAGGAGCACGGAGGAGTTCATGAGGGTCGAGGTGACGGGCATCCCGGCGGTCGTCAGGACGCCGACGGCGTCCTGGTACGCCCGCCCGAGCCGGGTCTGTGTCTGCGAATAGCCGACGCGGTTGCCGCCGCCGGTGTGCTCCATGAAGTCCATGCCGTACGTCGCCTGGGGGTAGGCGTAGTGCGAGGTCACCGGCATGCCCCTGAGGTGTGCCTGCGTCGTCGCGGCGGCCTCCAGCGGGGCGGGCAGCCGGATGTAGGTCTTGACGAGGTCGTACGAGAGGGCCTGGGCCCGCCCCATCTCCAGCCGGAGCTGGGGGGCGCTGACCACCGGGCGGGCGAAGTTCCAGAAGACCCGGGCCCCGTCCAGGGCGTCACCCGTCCCGAAGAATCGTGGCCCGGCTTTCGCGCCGGACTCCAGGGCCTCCCGGGTCTCCACCATCTGGTAGGCGGGATCGCCCGGGGAGACGACGGTCGTGATGCCGTACGACAGGAGGAGGCGTCCCGTGCGGTCTCCCCACTGCCTGCCGCGTATGTGCCAGTGCAGATGTGCGTCGATCAGTCCGGGCATGAGGGTCAGGCCCGAGGCGTCCACCACCTTGTCCCCGCGGCCCTGTCCCGCGGGGACCACCTCCGTCACGCGGCCTTCCTTGACCACGACGTCCACGTGGCGGCGCAGGCCGGTGCTCCGGCCGTCCCACAGGGCGCCCGCCCGGAAGACCGTGGTGCCGGCGGCGACGGGCCGGCGGAAGGAGAGGTCGACGGGCACGGTCCGCGGAGTCCCGCCGGTGACCGGCACCTTCCGCAACCTGCCGTTCGAGAGGTAGAAGAGGGTGCCGGAGCCGTCCACGGACACGGAGTCGGTGACTTCGGTGGTGATCTGCTCGGGTCCGCCGGTGATCCGTCCGGTGGCGTCCACCGGAACCCGCCACGCCGTGCTCTCCATGACGCAGACGAAGTACCTGCCGTCCGGTGTCCACACCGGGCCGTCGTCCCCGCGGGTGGCCACCGACCGGTGGGCGGCCACCGGCTCCGAGCGGGTGGCGCCCGTCTCCAGGTCGACCGACAGGACCTCACTGAGCCCGGCGCGGTTCCGCTTGGAGTACGGCTTGTTGGCGGCGAGCACGATCCGCCGGCCGTCCGGTGCCCACGAGGGGCGTCCGGGCTGGAAGACGGCCGGCAGCACCTGGCGGACGGCTCCGGAGCCGAGCTCCAGGACCCACGTTCCGCCGTTCTCGTCCTGGTAGGCGATCCTCGTGCCGTCGGGCGACCAGCGGGGGGTCAGCTGCGCGCCGCTCCGGTTGGTCAGCCGGACGGGTGCGCCGCCCTTCACGTCCTGACGCCACAGGGCGGCGGTTCCGGAGCGGTCGCTCGCGTAGACGAGCGAGGCACTGTCCGGCGACCAGTCCGGGTCGGAGTTGAAGTACCCGTCGCCGGCGAGCCGAGTGGGAGCCTGGCCGATCCGCATCACCCACAGGGCGTTGAGGGCGCGGAACGCGACCTGCCGGCCGTCGGGGGAGACCACGGGTCCCGCGATGCCCTTGACGGGCTGTGCCCCCGGCGCGGTGAAGTCCCTGACCGTGTGACGCCAGGCCGGGCGCGCGATGGAGACCGTGGCGGTGAACGGCACCTGCCGCGGGGTCTCGTTCAGGCGCAGGCGCCGTATCCCGCCGGCCGCGGTGTACAGCAGTTCAGCGGCCGACACCCAGGAGGTGCGCACGGCGTGCACGTCCTCGCCCGAGGCGACGACCTCGTCGTCCACCATGACGTCGGCGCGCGTGCCGAGGAAGCGGACGTAGCTGACGCGGGTGCCGTCCGGGCTCAGCGCGGGGCCGAAGAGCTTGGCGCCCGGGGAGGGGGCGACCAGCCGGGTGCGTTCGCCGGTGGCGACGTCCACGACGTCGATGGCGGAATCGTCGACGGTGCACACGATGCGCTTGCCGTCGGAGGACCAGGCGGGCGTGCCCTCCTCGGAGTCGCCCGACGTGACGCGGGTCTGCACTCCGGTGGCCACGTCCAGCAGCCACAGGTCGTTGCTGCCCGACTGGTCGGAGGTGAAGGCGATCCGCTTGCCGTCGGGGGCGAACTGCGGCTCACGGTTGTCGTAGTCGCCCTTCGTCAGCTGCTTGAGGCCCTGACCGTCGCGGCCGACCGTCCACAGCTGGTACGCACCGTCGCGGAAGGACTGGAAGACGAGGGCGCTGCCGTCCGGCGACCAGTGCGGCTGTGTCGCGTCCTGGAGCTCGTCGGTGAGGCGCCGGGCGTTTCCCCCGGCCGCGGGGAGCACCCAGATCGCGCTCAGCACGTCGACGGCGAGCGCGGTCCGGTCCGGGGAGAGGGCTGCCGCGACATTGGTCCCCTCCGAGACCGTGAGCTTGCGGCCGGCCGAGGCGTCCTCGCCACCCTCCGGCGTCCCGTCGTCCGCCACCGCCTGTCCCGCACCGGCCAGTGCTCCGGCGGCCAGCACGCCGCTCCCTATCAGGATCCGGCGCCGGCTGGGTCTCGCCGGGCCCCGCGCCCCCTGGATTCGTACGCTCTTTCCATCGGTGTGATCCATCGTCATTCCCATCGGTCTGTTCGGTGAACGGGGCTGCTCAGGGGCAGACAGCGCGCAGAAAACGAGCCAGGCGGCGGACTCCCTCCTCGATCTGCTCCGGGTCGAGATAGCTGCAGGCGAGCCTGAGCTGGTGGTCGCCGCCGGACCCGATGTAGAAGGGGGACATGGGGGTCCAGAGCACACCGAACTCCTGGGCCGAGCGCTGGAGCAACGGTTCGTCGGCCGGCACGGTGAGGTGCAGGCGTACGAAGAACCCTCCGTCGGGCCGGTTCCAGGACACTCCGGCCGGGGCGCCGGTACCCGCCCCGAGGTGGCGGTCGAGGGCGTCCAGCAGAATCCGCAGGTTCCGCTGGTAGAGCTCGCCCTTGGCGCGGGCCGCCTTGGCCACCGACCCCTGGTGCTCCAGCAGGATGCCGCCGATGACGGCCTGGGAGATCGGCGAGGTGTTGACCGTCACCATGCTTTTGACGGTGGCGAGTTCGTCGGCGAGCATGCCGGTGCCGCCGGAGACCTGCCGGACCGGCTGGTCGGCGACCACGTAGCCGACCCGGGCACCGGGCATGCACGTTTTGGCGAAGGTGCCCAGGTGCACGACCCGCTCGCCGCCGGGCAGCGCCTTCAGCGGTGGCAGGGCTGCCGCGTCCGTGGTGGTGAAGGCGTACGCGTTGTCCTCCAGCAGCAGCAGGTCCTCCCGCTCGGCCACCGCGAGCAGCCGGTGGCGTGCCTCCAGGCTGAGGCAGCTGCCCGACGGGTTGGAGAAGTCCGGCGCCACATACATGGCCCGGATCCGGGAGCCGCTTTCGCGTGCCCGGCGGCACACCTCGTCCAACTGGGCGAAGTCCAGGCCCTCTTCGGTGTCGTCCACCGCGACCGTGTCGATGCCCAGCAGGTTCGCCGCCCCGGAGAGGCCGACGAAGCAGGGGTTGACCACGGCCAGCACGTCCCGGGGAGAGGTGAAGAGCGCGCGCAGGACCAGCAGGATCGCCTCCTGGCAGCCCACCGTGACGACGATCGACTCCTCGGGGACGTCGATGCCCTGGTCGGCCTTCAGGGCCTGCGCCACCAGCTCGTTGATCAGTCCGCGGCTGGGGCCGTACTGGTAGAGCAGCCGGTCCACCTGCGCGGAGGCCAGGCCGCGCTCCTCTTCGAGGTAGCGGCGGTACCGGGCGAGGTGGCGCGGGATGTCGATCTCGTCGAAGAAGGCGGTGTGCGGGGCGCCGGGCGCGAACGAGACGGCGTCCGGGAAGCGGCCCATCACCTCGTTGAGGAAGGTGATCGACCCCATGACGGGCGAGTCGAGGCAGGCGTGCAGAGACTCGCGTTCCAGCACTCTCCCGGTCACCGGCCTCATGCCTGCGCCTGTGCGGGTGCGGGCGCGGCCCCGTTCGCCGCGGCGCCGGACCTGGCCGAGAACTTGCCGACCTTGTCCAGTACGTCGTCCCCGTACAACCGCAGCGCCTGGGCCAGCGAGAACTCGGCCATATAGGCGCGGAACGCGTCCTCCGGCTCCTCGGACAAGTGCAGCATCCGCCGGTTGGCCAGTACCGCGGGCGCGGCGAGTTCCTCCACCGCGTCCTCCACGGCGCGATCCATCGCCTTCGGGTCCACGACCTCGTCGATCAGCAGTCCCGCCTGCGGGTCGCCGGCCCAGATCTTGCGCCCGCCCAGGACGATCTGGCGGGCGACCCGGGCGCCGGCCAGGCGGCCGAGGCGGAAGTTCGCGGCGCCGGGGACGATGCCTTCCTGGGCGGCCGGAAGGCTGAGGTAGGAGTCCGCGGCGGCGATGACCTTGTCCATGACGAGCAGGAGCTGGGTCCCGCCGCCGATGGCGAAGCCGTCCACCGCGGCGGCCCACGGCTTCTCGATGCCGTGCGCCGGGTAGGCGTCCCCCCGCCCGCGGGTGGACAGGCCGCGGAGCATCTTGCTGATGTAGCCCAGTTCGCGTTGGAGCAGGAATCCGACGAAGGAGATCCGGCCGTGGTGCAGATCGGCGAGGTTGATGCCGGCGCTGAAGACCCGGCGTCCCCGGTAGCGGGGGTGCGTCATCGGCGCGCCGCGCAGGACACCGACCTTGATTCCGTCGTCCAGCAGGACGAGGTCGACGGCGACCTCCAGCTGGGCGATCAGTTCGTTGTCCTCGGCGTTGAGACAGGACTCGTTGTGGAACGTGACGTGTCCGCCCGCGCCGCGGCGCTCCAGCGTGACCTTGCCGAGGTCCACGCGTCCCGTCGCGCGGAAGCCGTCCAGCAGCGCCAGTGCCTCGGCGGTGGGGTCGCGCAGGACGTCCACCAGGTGCCCCCCGGCTCCGGGCAGCCGCAGGATCTCCCGGAAGAGGATGCCCTGGTCGATCTCCCGGCCTTCCTTGTCCTCCTGGACGTGGCTCAGTTCCTGCGCGAGCTGCCCGGTGGTGGGGACGAGGCCGGGAAAGGCCTGTGCCGCTGCCGCCGCGAGCTCCGCGAGGCCGAGCCGCAGGGTCCGTCCGGCGGTCAGGTGGTCGTAGACGTCCTCCGCGTGGGCGCGCAGGAAGCCCGCCCGCAGGGACCGGCACGCCTCGTGGATCCGGGCTGCCTGCTGCTGCTGTTCGGCCGAGCGGCCGGTCCGGGGCGGCAGCCCGGCCAGCGGGGCCTCGCGTTCACGGATGTCGGCGGCGAGTGCCGCGGCGGCCTCGGCGAAGGCTCCTTCCGGCAGTGGACCGGCGGCGGGGGTGGGACGGGATTCGTTGGTCAGCACAGGATTCCCCCGGAGGTCACGGACGGGTGGCGGGCAGCGGCTGCTGCCGTCGCAGGCTTCGGTCGCATGCGGCGAGGTGGGCACCGAGTGCCTCCTCGTAGCTGAGGCCGGAGTCGAACAGCAGGCGGCGCCGGATCGACCACTCCTGGCCGGGCAGCGCGGACAGTTCTGCCACGAGGGCGGCGGCGCGCTCACGGGCCTCCCGCGCGCTTCCGACGGTCTCGTCCACCAGGTCGTAGGCCGCGGCCTCGGCGGCGCTCAGCCAGGGCCGCAGCAGGAGCAGGCGGCGGGCCCGGGCCGTACCGATCTGGTTGGCCAGCCGGTGCACCGCCGTGCCCGGCCAGGCCCCGTCCTCGGAGCCCGCGAGCCTCAGCCGCGCGTCGGGGGCGGCGAGCCGGTAGTCGGCGATGAGGAGCACTTCGAGCGCGGGGCCCGTGCAGGCGCCCTCGACGACGGCGAGTGTGGGACGGCCGGCGTTCTCCAGCCGTCGCAGGACGCGTTCCCAGGTGTTGACGAGGTGGATACCGGTGCCGGAGGGCGCGAAGTCGGCCGGGTCCTGCGCGGTCGGGGCACTGTCGCCGCCCAGGAGCAGCAGGACGACTCCGCCGTCGGCGCTCTCGGCCCGTGTGACCGCGGACGCGACACGGGACACGAGTTCGGGTGTGAGTCGCTCGTTCCCGCCGACCGTCAGGACGGCGGCGGCCTCGTCGGTGAGGCTGTGGGCGAGGGGAGTGGTGGGCACAGTCGTACTTCCTTCGGTCGGGTTGGTTGTCACCACTGGACGAGCGCCGTCTCGATCGTGGAGCCGGGCCCCATCGTCATCAGCACGCCGTAGTCGCCCCGGCGCACTCGGCCTTCCTCCATCAGCCGCTCGTAGGAGAAGAGGAAGGAGCCGCTGGAGAGGTTTCCGTAGTCGCGCAGCACACCGGTGGTGTGGCGCACCGCGTGCGGCGACAGGCCGAGGTTGACCTTCACCGAGTCGATGACCTTCTTGCCGCCCGAGTGCACGAGCCAGTGGTCTATGTCGCCGCGGCGGAGGCCGGTGCCGTCGAGGAGGCGGTCGACGACGCCCTCGGCGTGCGCGCCGACGACGTACGGGACGTCGCGGTCGAGGTAGAAGCTGAACTTTCCCTGCTCGTCGTCCCAGTCGTACCGCATGGCATCCACCGCGTCGGGAATGATGCGGCTCGCGAACTTCAGCACGGTGCCGGCCGGCCGGGGGCTGTCCTCGGCGGATTCCTCCTGCGACGGGCCGGTGACCATCGCGACGGCGGCGGCGCCGTCGCCGAAGAGGCTGTTCACCACGGCGGTGCGCATGGTGCCGTCGAAGACGTAGGCGGCCGAGCAGACCTCGGCGCACACCATGACGGCGAGGCGGCCGGGGTTGGCCATGGACCAGCTCGCCACGGCGTTCAGCGCGTTGAGACCGGCGTTGCAGCCCATGCCCACGACGTCGAGCCGGCTGGTGGAGGTGGGCAGCCCCAGTTCCTTGATCAGCAGGGCGGAGAAGCCGGGCGTCAGCAGGCCGGTGGTGGAGACGCAGCCGAGGTAGCCGATGTCGGACAGGGCGAAGCCGGACCGTTTGAGCGCGGTCTCCAGGGCCTGCGCGCCGATACGTATCCCGTGCGCCTTGTGTTTGGCGAGGAGTCCACCCTGCGTTTCCGTCGCGCGCGTTCCGTCCGGGAGTTCGGGCGGCAGGACGAGGTAGCGGCGTTCGATGGCGCTGTTGAGGAAGACCGATCGGACCTTGGGGTCCTCGATGGCGAAGAGGTCCAGCATCTCGCGCTGGCTGTACGAGTTGACGGGTGTGGCGGTGCCGAATCCGACGATCGTCGGCCTCGGACCGGAGTTCGCCGTTGTCATCCGCTCCTGTCCGGTGACGGGCAGGCCCCCCATGGCGGACATCGTCATGCCACGTCCCTCATTTCGCTGGTGGCGAGCTGGATCTGCTCGGTGGTGTGGGAGGCGGAGACGGCCATCCGGATCAGGCCGCTCCCCTTCGCCACGGTCGGGAAGAACGCCGGTGTGACGATGACTCCGGCCTTGCGGAGACGCGCGGCGGTGCTGAGCGCGTCCTCTTCCGTGGAGAAGAGCGCACCGCGGATCGGCGACCGGGTGCCGGCGTTGAAGAGGGCGTTGCCGGTGAGGGAGTCGAAGAGTTCCGTGTTGCGCCACAGGTCTTCCTGGAGCCGCGCCACGGTGCCGTCGAGGTGCAGCTCGGCGGACGCCCGGCAGGCGCTGATCACGGGCAGGGCGATCGGACCGCCGAAGATCAGCGGGTTGCCGAACTTGCGCAGCTTGACCGTGTCCTGCTCGGTGTTCAGCACGACGAAGCCGCCATTGCTGCAGCCGAAGGCCTTCGCGAGGGATCCGACCACGATGACGGACTCCGGCAGGTCGCCGTCGGCACCGCCGAACTCCTCGTACGCGAAGCCGGCGCCGCGCGGGCCGGTGATCGACACGCCGTGGGCGTCGTCCACGTAGAGGTATCCGTCGACGGCCGCGCACAGCTCGGACAGCTGGCGGACGTTGATCAGACCGCCCATGGAGCCGACACCGTCCACCAGCACGATCGGCGTGCGTCCGGCGGCGTGTGCCCCGGCCATGGCGTCGGCGAGGCCGTCCGGGTCCTCGAAGTCGAACCGGGCCACGGTGCCTATCTGTTCGAGCACGCCGCGCAGGACCTGGATCGACGCGTGGGCGGTGCGCTCCACGAAGAAGGCGACGCCGCCCGGGGAGACGGGGTAGCCGGGCAGTACGCCGGTGCCCAGCAGGGGCAGCACCCCGAGGTGGACGCTGCCGACTGAGGTGAAGCAGGTGACGTGGCGGCCCCCGTAGACGGTGCCGAGCAAGTGCTCCAGGACCTCCAGGTCCTCGAACCGCATACGGGTCCGGGAGGAGGAGAACTGGACGCCGACCTGACGCACGGTGCGGGCCGCGGCCTCCACCAGGGCGGGGTGGGTGTCCAGTCCGAGGTAGGAGCAGGAGATGAACTCGATGGCGCGGCTGCCGTTGCTCAGCGTCACCTCCTTGCCTTCCCTCGCGGTGAAGACATGGCCCGTCAGGTCATGCGCGATGGCCCGGGACAACGCGTCCGACGTCTTGCTGACACGGGCAGCGACCCAGTTGGGGGGTTCTGTGGTTTGAGGCATCGAAGCGTCTCCTGAATGAGGATGTGTGGAGGTTGGAAACGGAAACTCCGTCAGCCGGCGTGCTCCTCATGGAAGAACGGCACCTTTCCGCGGTCCGTGTGGTGGAATCGCGAGCTGTCGACCCGCTCCACCGTCAACCCCCGGTAGGAGGGAGCCGTGAAGACCCGTTGCATGTGGTAGGCGCCGCGCAGCGCGGCGACGGCGTCATCGGCCGTCAGTCCGGAGGGGGTCCGGTCGGAGACGAGCAGCCGGATCGAGAAGCCCGTCTCGTGCGTCCGCACCTGGAACTGGCAGTCCGCCGGGTCGGTGATGCCCAGTACGGAGAGCCGGTCCATCACCAGTTCCTGGGAAATGGTGGTGCTGTCCACATTGACGGACTGGCGGACCCGGCCGACGAGGGTCAGGCGGCGGGCGGCGCTGCCGCACAGGCAGGGGCCGGTTTCGATGTACCCCTCGTCGCCCACCTGGTAGCGCAACAGCGGCATCCCGGAGTCGGTCAGCGTGGTGACGACGACCTCGCCGACCCGGCCGTCGGGCTGGATGCGCTCGGCGGCCGTGTCGATGACCTCGACGACCAGGGCGTCCTCGTGCAGATGGTGGGTCGAGCCGGTCTGGTAGGCGCATTGGTAGCCGATGGGACCGGTCTCACTGGTCGAGTACGAGAGCGACCGCACCCGCAGCTCCGGGCGGGCCTCGGCCAGTTGCCGCTCCCGGCTCTCCCCGAGGATCTCCCCGATGTAGAGGAAGTTGCGTACGGCGGCCAGCGCACCGGCGGTGTCCTCGGTGAGCAGCTTGAGGCCGGCGGAGGGCGAACAGATGACGGTGTCCACCGCGTGGTCGCGCAGCACTTCGGGGGTCTCCCGGGAGGCCAGGGCGCTGCTGCCCATGGGGAAGGACATGGCGTCGAGCAGCCGCGTCACGTCCTGGGCGAAGCTGAACGCGCCGTTGAGCTCTGCCGGGTAGAGGAAGTTGGCCACGCGGCGGGGGATCGTCCCCAGGGCGCTGACCACGCCGCGGGCCCCGAGGAAGGCGACCCTCTCGGTGAACTCCCAGGAGTGGTAGAGGACCTTGCGCCGCCCGGAGGTACCGCTGGAGCGTAGAGCCAGCCCGGAACCGCCGTCGCCCAGGACCAGGTCCTCCGTGCTGGGCGGGCAGGTGCTCTGCAGGTCCACCGGTGAGAAGAGCGGCATCCTGGCCAGATCGCGGGGCACCCGGATGTCGAGCGCCCCCGGCCATCCGGCGGCTGCGGCGGGATTCTTTCCGAGGGCCTCTACGGTTCGCGCCAGATTGTTCTGCTGGATTTCTTCCAGTTGCCTTCTGCTCAACGCCTGGAGATCGGCTGCCAGGTGAATCCGGGAGGCTTCACCGAGTGTCTTCCTCCGCAGCTCTGCGAATGATTCGGATTCCCGCAGCAATTTTCTTCCAGCTTTCATCGGTGTTCCGTTACGGATTCCGTCTCGCGGTAACCGGGCCATTTCGGCTGCCGCTTCTCGTTGAACGCTTCGACCCCTTCGACCCAATCGGCGGAGAAGGCCACGGCATACCAGCCCGCGTCCTCGATCTCCAGGCCGGTCGCGAGGTCCCCGCCGTGTCCGAGCCGCAGGGCGCGCTTGGCCGCCCGCAGCGCCACCGGAGAGTTCGCCGCGTAGGTGCGGGCGATTTCCAGGGCCGAGGCACGTACTTCGCCCGCGGGGGAGAGGGTGTCCACGAGACCCAGTTCGAGCGCCTCCACCGCGGGGACCCGGCGTCCGCTGAAGATCAGGTCGGCGGCGCGTGCCGCACCCACTCGCCGCGGCAGCAGCTGGGTCCCCCCGCCGCCCGGAATGACGCCGACGGCGGTCTCGGGGAGACCGATGACCGCGCCGGGATCGGCGACGATCACGTCGCAGGAGAGCGCCAGCTCGTAGCCGCCGCCCAGTGCGTAACCGTGCACCGCGGCGATCACGGGCATCGGCAGCGCCAGCACGCCGGCGTACGCAGCCCTGCTGACGGGGCGGGCCCGGGCCCGGTCCGACTCGGTGTAACTCCGGCGTTCCTTGAGGTCGGCGCCCACACAGAAAGCCCGCTCGGCCGTGGAGGTGATCACCGTGACGCCGACGGACCGGTCGCCCGCGAGGGCGGTGGTGGCGGCGGCCAGTGACGCGCCGAACTCCATGGAGACCGCGTTCATCGCGTGCGGCCGGTCCAGCACCAGCTCCGCGATCCGTCCCTGTCCCGGCCTGCGGACGACGATCGACTCACCGAACCTGCCTTCGATCACCGGCCCCACCCCAGATCGTCCGGACGCGCCTCGGGCACGACCGACACGGAGCGGGTGACGTCCGGCTCGCCGCCGGCCGGGGCGGTGACCGGCGCGGCGGAGGCGGCGGGTGCGGCGGGTGCGGCGAGAGTGAAAAGGGCCGCAGCAAAAGCGAGTCCGGCTGCGGCGGAGAGTCTCATGGCGGAACTCGACACTGTATTTCCATTTCCGTAAGTCGTGATTTATCGGCGGGCCTCACCTTGCCATTGTGTTGCCCCCCACAACCAGGGCTTCAGCACGTCGCATCACCGCCAGGCGCGGATATGATGGCCAGCCGAACGGGCTGACCGCTCGCGCTTTATTTCCCAAAAGGATTTCAAATGGACATACCGGGCACCCCTGGTAGCGTTTCACCACTCCTCCTGAACGGCAGCGCCCTGCGGGCGTACGAGTACGCGTGTGAAAGGGAAAAGGTCACCTCGGCAGAGGTCGCGGCCGGCATCGGTTCGGACCTGGCGGAAGCGGAGGCGCTGATGCGATCACTGTGCGACCGCCATCTCCTGTGGCCCACCGCCGGTGGCGGCTACACCGCCAGCTCCCCACGCATCTTCGGCGCCCAGCTCATCGCCCCGGCCGTACGGGAGTTGACGGAGAGGCAGCAGCACATCATGGACATGATGGAGCAGCTGGACTCCCTCGCCGAGCTCTACGAACAGAGCCCCGCGAAACGGTTCCGTCGTCCCGAGATCGAGGTCCTGCCGGAAATCGATTCCGTGCGCAGCGCGCTGAACGGCCTGTCGGCGGACGCCGGCCAGGAGATCCTGACCTCCCAGCCCGGGGGCCCGCGCCCCGCCGAGGTACTCGAAGAGGCTCTCCAGCGCACCGAGTTGGTGCTCGGGCGCGGCGTCACCATGCGGACCGTCTACCAGCACACCGCGCAGTACAACCCGGCCACCAGGGCCTACGTCAAGCACGTCGTCGCTCTCGGAGCCCAGGTCCGGACGCTCAGTGACGCCTTCATGCGGCTGATCGTCTTCGACCGGGAAACCGCGGTGCTGCCACTGCACGGCAATCCGCAGGGCGCGGTGATCGTCAGCGACCGGAGCATCGTGGACTTCGTCGTCCAGGCCTTCGAGCGGGTCTGGCCCGCGGCCAGCCCCTTCCCGGTCTCCTACGACCAGAACCAGGTGATGAGCACCTCCGAGGAGATCAAACTCGCCATCTCCCAGTTGCTGGTCGAGGGAGTGGAGGACAAGGTGATCGCCCGCCGGCTGGGCATGTCCCTGCGGACCTGCCAGCGTCACATCTCCGACGTCATGGCGCGGCTCGGAGCGCGCAACCGGCTGCACGCGGGCTACCTGCTCAGCAAGGTCATCGATGACCCGCGGTGAGCCCTCGTCGACCGGGTCCCGGCGGAACCGTCTGCCGAGCCGTCAGTTGCCGCGTACCGGTTCCGAGTTCAGTGTTGCGGGATGCCGGGCGGGCGGTCCGGGGCCACACAGCGGGTGACGCCGATGCCGGCGGCCAGGAGCACGAGGCCCACGAGCAGGCCGACGGCCATCCCGGAGTGGGCGGGCGCGGGCAGCCCGGAGGCGGCGCCGCCGACGAGGAGACCTGCCGTCATGTTGCCGATGATCTCGCCCACCGCGGTCACCACGCTCACGAGGGCGAAGACTTGGGTCAGCTGGCCCGGGGGAACGGTGTCCGCGGCCTCCACCTGGATCTTGGGGAAGGCCAGGCACTCCGCGACCGCGAAGAGGGTGAGTCCGGCGAGGATCACGACCAGCCCGCTGGTGAACGACAGCACCAGCCCGACGCCGCCCGCGACGGCCACGGTCATGTAGAGCGCGCCCCGTGGCAGTCGCGCGAAGAAGGGGAGCAGGGCCAGCTGGATGGCGATGATGGCCAGCGGCTGATAGCTGAGGAACAGGGTGCGGTGCTCGGCCTGCGCCGGATTGACCACCTCGTAGAGCAGGACCATCGCGTACAGGAACCCCATCGCGAAGTAGATCGCGAAGGTATAGGCCAGCACGACGGCCACGGCGCGGTTCTTCAGCATGGTGAGACTCGCCCCGAAGCCGCGCGTGCCGCGGGCGGGCGCCTCGAAGAGGAGGCCGCGGCCCAGCAGACCCACCGTCACGCCGACAGCGAGTTCGACCGCCACGAGGACCACCAGGGCGGGGACCCCGACCCGGCCCACCGGTCCGGCCGCGACGGGTGCCAGCACGTAGGCCACGTTCAGGAAGATGAAGAACACCTGGAACACCTGGCTGCGCCGGCGCTCACCCGCCGCGCCCGTCAGGAGCGACCGCACCGCGGGGCGGGACACGCCCACCCCGAGACCGGCCAGCACGGCGAAGAGGAAGAGAGCGGGATCCGCCGTAGTGACCACGACGGCGGCAAAGCCGGCCGCCTTCAACGCGGACGCGATCGTCAGCGTCCAGGCGGGGTGGAGCCGGCCGAACACCAGCGGGGTGCACACCGCACCCACCAGCGCGGAACCGACATGGACCGACAGCGCGAACGAAAAGACGGTCGGGTCGATCCGGCCGCCGTGCAGCACCGCCACGGGCAGCAGGGTGAGCACCATGGCCAGGCCGGCGTTGGACAGCAGGGTGAACCCCAGCCCCGCGGCGACCGCGGGCGGGTGCCCCGTCGCCGGCCTGGCGCTCTCCGTCACCCCGGTGGGCTCCACGCTCACCGGGCCTCATCGGCGGCGGTGACGGCCCCGCCTTCGGAGAGCAGCCGGTCGACCCAGGCGAAGAAGGCGTCGGCGAGCTGGGACCGGGCGGGCTCGGGGAGGGTGGAGAACTCGGCCATGGCCGTTCCCCATTCCCCGAGTACCGGGCCGTTCTCGGTGAGCAGCCAGTCCACGCAGAGATAGTCGGCCTGAAGGTCCGCGACGATCCGCTCGACGTCGCTGATGACCGCGGTCACATCCGGGTTGGCAGTGGCGGTGGCACCCTGGGCGACGTTGGCGAGGTAGGAACCCTCGGCCGGAGTGCGCAGCATGCTCGCGACGAACTTGCCCTCCACCATCGCGACCCGCAGGTCGCCCCGGTTGGGCAGGTACTCCTGCACGATGTAGTTCTGGCCGGTCTGCGAGACGATGTCGACGGCCGCACGGAGTTGCGCGAAGCCGTCCAGCTTCAGCACTCCGACGCCGGTGCCCATCTCGCGCGCCTTGAGGATGTACGGACCCTCGCCTATCTCCTCGCGGACGACGTCCAGACCCCTCCTCGCGTAGCGGCCGAAGGGCAGGGCCACCGTTTTCGGCGTCCTGATGCCCAGTACGGACGCCCGCGCCAGGATGGCGAGCTTGTCGCGCTCCAGGCTCTCGGAGCCGACGAGGGAGCGGTTGAGCAACACCGAATCGCTCGCGTCGATGGCGCGGTAGACGCCCCGCAGGAAGTGCGTGGCCTGCGGGTCGCCGCTGACGTCGTCGACGATGTACGCCTGGCGCGTCTCCAGCAGGTCCACGCCGTTGTGCCACAGCCGGGGCCGGTCGCCGCAGGTGGGCACCAGCTCGTTGGCGGAGATGAAGCGGAAGGAGAAACCGTGCTTCGCGCACGGCTCGGCCCAGCGCTCCTCCATCCGTGCCGTGATCTTCTCCACGTACTCCGGAAGGAAGTCGTCCGGATGGCAGATCCAGGTCACCACGTGTTTAGTCGCCACGATCTCATTCCCCCATGAAAAGCCTTTGTCAGGCCGGTCATCAACATGGCGCCCGGTGCGGGCGCGGCCTCGAACACCGCAACTCTTGCAGGAGCACGATCGGTTCGCCTCGATCCGGCAGCCTCGGGTTCCTGCCTGGCGCCGATACGACAGGGGGCCCGGCGGGAGGCCGAGTGCTCGCAGCCCCGGACCGGGGGGACCGGTGGGCGGTACCGGGGCCGCAGATCGGGCATCGCGGCGCGGTCGCCTTCGAGTGCCGCTGGGACCGCCTGGGCGCGGCCCGCGCGTTCTTCGGGGTCGCGCGGGCTTCGCCCTGCTGGTGGCGGGCGTCCTGGTGCAGTGGAGTGAGGGTAGTGACGCGATAGGGCGCGGATGGCGGCGGGCGGGAGAGTGGTTCTCGCCGGTCCGGACCTGTCCGGACCGGGCCCCTCACTCCTGATAAGGAATTTCGATGCTGCACACCCCCCAGAGTCCGGTGGAGAAGGAGGTGACGTCTCCGGATGCCGCCGTGCTCAGCAAGGTGGTCAAGCGGTACACCAGCGCCAAGGGCGAGGAATTCACCGCCGTGAACGGGCTGGACCTACGGGTCGGGCGCGGCGAAGTGGTGGCGTTCCTCGGCCCCAACGGCGCGGGCAAGACCACCACGATCGACATGCTGCTGGGGCTGTCCCGCCCCGACTCCGGCACGGTGGAGCTCTTCGGCCTCCCGCCCCAGCAGGCGGTACGGGCGGGAAGGGTGGCCGCCGTCCTGCAAACCGGGGGACTGCTGCCCGACCTGACCGTCGCGGCCACGGTCCGGATGCTGGGTTCCCTGCACCCCGGCGCCGACATCGAGCAGGTGATGGCCAGGGCGGGCGTCACCGCACTGCGCGACCGCCGGGTCGCCGAGTGCTCGGGCGGCGAGCAGCAGCGGCTGCGGTTCGCCCTCGCGCTGCTCAGCGACCCCGACTTCCTGGTCCTGGACGAGCCCACGGCGGGCATGGACGTCGTCGCGCGGCGGAACTTCTGGGCCGCCGTCCGCGAGGACGCCGCACGCGGCATGACCGTCATGTTCGCCACCCACTACATGGAGGAGGCGGACCAGTTCGCCGACCGGGTGGTCCTGGTCGACCGGGGGAACGTCGTCGCCGACGGGTCGGCGTCCGCGCTGCGGGCCTCCCTCAGCGGACGTACCGTCTCCGCGCGGATCGCCCCGCAGGAGGCCGCCGCCGTCGCCGCCCACCCCCAGGTCCGCTCCTGCGCACCGCGCGGGGACCGCCACTACTTCGACTGCGCCGACTCCGACGCTCTGCTCAGGGTGCTCCTGGAGCGCACCTCGGCCACCGAGATCGAAGTCGCTCCGCGCAGCCTCGAAGAGGCCTTCATGGCCCTCACCACCCAGGAGGGGTCGCGATGACCGCCACCACCGACCGCTCCGAACGGGCCGGCCGGGCCGCCGGGGCGGGCCGTACCCGCACCTCGCCGTTCGCCGGGGTGAACCCGGTCTTCCTCCGCCACGAGCTGGCCCGCCGCTTCAACCGGCAGACCACGGTCTTCACGCTGCTGCTCCCGGCAGTGCTCTATCTGGCCCTCTTCCGCACCGCCCCGACCGGTGCGACCCTGCCGCACGGCAACTTCGCGGCCTGGATGATGACCGGCATCGCCGTCTACGGCGCCGCGATGGCCGCCATCAGCTCGGCGGCCACCATCTCCGTGGAGAAGTCGGCGGGGTGGATGCGCACCATCGCGCTCAGCCCGCTCACTCCGCCCGGTTATCTGCTGGTCAAGGTGGTGAGCTCGGTGGTGATGGCGGCCGTGCCCGTGGTCGTCGTCGGCGGGCTCGGAGCGTTGACCGGGGCCCGGGCCGACACCGGCGTGTGGGTGTCCTCGCTGCTGGTCGCCTGGCTCGGGGCCGCCGTCTTCGCGGCTCTCGGCATCGCGCTGGGCCTGGCCATGAAGCCCGAGGTCGTGATGCACATGCCGGGTCTGACGATGACCGCGCTGGCCTTCCTCGGCAACCTGTTCATCCCGCTCGAAGGGATCATGCTGGAGGTCTCCCGGTACTCCCCGATGTACGGAGTCGCCACACTGGCCCGTTACGCGCTCACCGAGGGCTACTCCTTCGAAGGCACGCACTCCTCGCTGACCGGCGCGGTCGTCAACGTCGCCGCGTGGTTCGCCGCCTTCTCCTTCATGGCGGTACGCCGCTTCCGCAAGAGCACCGGACGTCTGTAGGCCGCACTCCGGCCCCGCCGGGGGGCCCGCGGTCCCGCCCGCGCAACCCCGCATCCCGTACCCCCGTATCCGCAACTCCCGTCGGCCCCCGGCCGGACGGTGGGCACCTCACCCGAAGGAGGTAGAACACATGTTCGCATTCATTGCGCCGGGGCAAGGCTCCCAAACCCCCGGCATGCTGGCCGCCTGGCTGCGCGACCCCGAGCACGCCGCACGCGTACGGGACTGGTCGCAGGCGGCCGACGTCGACCTCGCCCACCTGGGCACCCGGGCCTCCGCGGCCGAGATCGCCCGCACAGAGAACACCCAGCCCCTGCTGGTGGCCCACGCCCTGCTCGCCCACACCGCGCTGGCCGGGGCGAGGGCCGGGCGCCCGGTGGCGGCCGGTCACTCCGTCGGCGAGCTGGCGGCCGCCGCCGTCGCCGGAGCCCTGGACCCGGCCGACGCGATCCGGCTGGCAGCGGTACGGGGCCGGGCCATGGCCGCGGCCTGCGCCGAAGCCCCCACCGGGCTGGCGGCCGTGGTCGGTGGCGAGAAGGACCAGGTGCTGGACCGGCTCGCCGAACTCGGCCTGAGCGCCGCGACGTTCAACGGGCCCGGCCAGATCGTGGCCGGTGGCCCGGTGTGCGACCTGCGGCGGCTCGTCACCGCACCGCCGCCCGGTGCCGCCGTCAAGCCGCTGCCGGTCGCCGGGGCCTTCCACACCGCCCACATGGAGTCCGCGCGGCGCACCGTTGCCGACGCGTTCGCCGCCACCGCCTTCCGCACCCCGCGCGGCGCGCTGATCTCCAACGCCGACGGCGCCCTGGTGACCCGCGCCGACGAGATCCGTGACCGGCTGGTCGGCCAGGTGACCCGCCCGGTCCGCTGGGACCTGTGCCTGGAAACCCTGGGCGCTCTCGCCCCCGCGCTGGTGGTCTCGCTGCCGCCCGCCCGCACGCTGACCGCCATCCTGCGCCGCCAGCTCCCGGGCCTCGCCGTCCTCCCGGTCCAGGCCCCCAGGGACCTGGCCGAGCTCCGGACCCGGCTCGATTCCGTACCGCCCGCTCCCGTACGGCCCCTTCCCGCTCAGCCCGTCCCCGTACGCACGCAGGAGCCGGCCCATGCCTCTGCATGAACTCCTCGACCGCGCCCGCGCCGAGCGCCCCGCCCACCCGGCGGTGATCGACTCCGACGGCAGCCTCAGCTACGCCGGACTCGGGACCGCCGCCGACCGTGCCGTCGGCTGGCTCCGCGCGCAGGGCGTCACCGCAGGACAGCGGGTGGTGTACGCGGGCGGCAACGACCGTACCTTCGTCACCCTGCTGCACGCGGCCTTCCGCACCGGCGCCGTACTGGTCCCCGTCCACCCGGGCCTGACCGTGCCGCAGATCGCCCACATCGTCGCCGACTGCACCGCGGCCCTGGCCGTCTGCCCGCCCGGCGCGGGCGACGGCGCGGGACGCACCGTGGACGTCGACCGGGCCCGCCGGGAGATCCGGGACACCGACCCCGACGACTTCACCGCGCACCTCGATGAGGACGACATCGCCACCCTCATCTACACCTCCGGCACCACCGGTCGCCCCAAGGGCGTGGTGTGCCCGCACCGGCAGACGGCCGCGGCCGTCGAGGCGGTCAACGCCCGTCTCGGCTACCGCCCCGACGACGTGGTGCTCTGCCGGCTCCCGCTCTCCTTCGACTACGGCCTCTACCAGGCCCTGCTGTGCGCCCGCACCGGCAGCACCCTCGTCCTGGCCGAACGGGCCGAGGACCACGGCCTGTTGAAGGTGATCGCGGACCACGGTGTCACCGTCGTCCCGCTCGTCCCCTCGCTCGCCCAGCTGCTCACCCTCCTCCAGCGCCGGAAGCGGTATCCCGCCAAGGTGCGGCTGTTCACCAACACCGGTGCCCGTCCCGGGCGTTCGGTCACCGCCGAACTCCTCGCGGCCTTCCCCGGATCGTCGTTCGCCTCGATGTACGGCATGACCGAGTGCAAACGCATCTCGATCCTCGACCCCGCACGGTACGAGGAGCGCCCCGACTCCGTCGGCCCGGCCGTCCCCGGCGACACGGTGCGCGTCGTCGACGCGCAGGGGCGCACCCTGCCCGCCGGGCAGCGCGGTGAGATCGTCGTGCACGGCGCCACCGTGATGGCCGGCTACTGGGGTGTGCCCCTGGAGGACCAGCGGCGGTTCGTGCGCCGCCCCGATGGCTCCCTCGAACTGCACACCGGTGACCAGGGCCACCTGGACGCCGAAGGGCTGCTCTACTTCGCGGGCCGCGACGACGACATGATCAAGCGCCTCGGCACCCGGATCGGGCTCACCGAGATCGAGGACGCCGCCGAGCGCATACCCGGCGTGAGTGCCGCGGTCGCCCTGCGCCCCGCCCACGAGGGCGCCCCGCTGCGGCTGGCCGTGTGCACCGCGCTCGCCCCGCACGAGGTGCGCGAACTGCTGGCCCGCAACCTCGATGCGGCCCGGCTGCCCGACCGCATCGTCCCGCTCCCCTCCCTGCCCCTGACCGCCAACGGCAAGCCCGACCGGGCCGCCACGGAACGGCATGCCGACGCGCTCGAACAGGCCTCGGCCGCTGCCCACCCGCAGCCCGCCGCACCGCCGACGGGCCGTCCGGCCACCCACACGACGAGGACCCTCCATGCAGCAGCAAGAGTTTGACCGGCTCGTCGAGCGGACCTGCTCGGTCACGGTCACCGACCCGACGGCCCCGCTCGTCGACCTCGGCGTGGACTCGCTCCACACCATCGCCCTGGTGATGGCCGTGGAGGAGGCATACGGCATCGAGTTCGACCCCGACACCCTCACCCGGCTCGCCCTCGCCTCGTCCGCCGCGCTGCGCGAGGCCGCCGAGGACCGAGCGGCCGCCACTCCACGCGTCGGGACGGGGAACTGACCGCCATGTGGACCGACCCCCGGCCGACGGCCGAGATGCCCCAGCTCTTCGAGCGGGCCGACGACGTGATCTCCTTCGCGGGCGGCCTGCCCGACCTGGACCTGCTGCCGCTGGAGGAGATCTCCGCCCAGCTCTCCCGGCTGGTCCGCGTCGGCGGCCGGGTGGCCCTCCAGTACAGCACCCCGCACGTCGCCACCTCCCTCGTCCCCGCGATCACCGACCTGATGGCCCGCGAGGGCGGCCGGACCACCGCACGGAACCTGGTGCCCACCGGCGGCTCCCAGATGGGGCTGCTCGCCGTCGGCCTCTCCCTGGCGGAGCCCGGCGAGACCGTCCTGTGCCAGACCCCCGCCTACCCGGGCGCCGCGGCCGCCTTCCGCACCGCGGGCCTGACCCTGCGCGCCGTCCCCGAGGACGCCCACGGACTCGACCCCGAGGGGCTGCGCGACACCGTGCTGCGCCTGACGGCCGAGGGCCGCACCACCCGGCTGCTGTACTGCAACCCCACCTTCCAGAACCCGACCGGCGCCACCCTCTCCGCCGAGCGCCGGGTCCGGCTCATGGAAGTCGCCCAGGAACTCGGGCTGCTGATCATCGAGGACAACCCCTACGGGCTGCTCGGCTTCGACGGCCGGACCACCCCCACCCTCCAGGGCCTCGACCCCGAACGGGTCGTCTACCTGGGCACCTTCTCCAAGGTGTTCGCCCCCGGGCTGCGCTGCGGCTGGATCGCTGCCCCCGAACACCTCGCGGACGCTTTGCGCCGCACCACCGAGGTCATGACCCTCTCACCGTCCCCGCTGGCCCAGGCCGCACTGGCCACGTTCCACGCCAGGACCGGCTGGACGGGCCTGATCGACGGCTACCGGGCCGCCTACCGGGAGCGCCGCGACCTGATGTCCGACGCGTTGGAGAGCGCGCTCGGCCGGGGCGGCGACTGGCATTGGGAGCGGCCCTGCGGCGGCTTCTACCTGTGGCTGCGCCACCGCGACGGCGCTGACACCGCGCGCTTCGCCGCACCGGCCGCCGCCCACGGCGTCTCCTTCGTCCCCGGCAGCCACTTCGGCATCGACGGGGAACACGCGGACGCGCTGCGGCTGTGCTTCAGCAACGCGCCCAAGGAACGGATCGCCGAAGGCGTGGCACGCCTGGCGGCGGCCTTCCGGGACGGGACGAGCGGATGACCGCCCCGTTCGGGCCCGCGTACCCGCTGGACGGCGGGGACTGGCAGGTATGGGGGCGCGGGCTGCTGCGCAGCGCCGGATTCCCGGTCGCCGGCCTGGAACTGCTCGGCGGGCCGAACGCCGCCCGTGCCGCCGAGCCCCTCCCCGACAGCCCCGACGCGCGGGCCGCGTTCGGCGAGGCCTACCGGGCCGACGCCGCCGCGGAGTCCGCCAAGCTTGCGGCACTCGCCCGCGACGAGCGGCTGCGCACCGCCATCGCCTGGCAGAACCGCACCGTCCACCGCGTCCTCGACGCACTCGCGGCGGGCACCGGCAAGGACTCCAAGCGCAAGCAGCGCGAACGCACCCTGGCCATGTACTGGCTGCGCTACTGCGCCAAGGCCGAGACGATCGGCTTCTTCGGCCCCGCCGCCTGGATCGAGGTCGGCAGCGAGAGGCGCGCCCTGGACTTCCAGCCAGGACCCGGCCTCACCCACCGCAGCCGCACCTCCTTCGAACGATGGGCGGTGGCCGCGCTGGCCGACACCATGGCGGCGCTGCCCGGCGCACGCTGGTGGTTCCCGCCGGTGCTGCGCCCCGACGTGCACCTCGACGGCGACCGGCTGGTGCTGCCCGGCGGACGCACCCTCACCCTGCGTCCGGACGACGTTCGGGTGCTGGCGTACGCCGACGGCGACCGCAGCGCCCAGGCCGTCACCGACGCACTCGTCGAACGGGACGGGTGGGAGGCGGCGGGCGCGCGGGCGCGGGTCGAGAGGACCCTGGCCAGGCTGGTCAAGCAGCGGGTGCTGTCCTGGGACGCCAACATCCCCGTCGACGTACGGGCGGAAGCGGTGCTGCGGCGCCGGATCGCGGCGGTGGGCGACGCGGAACTGCGGTCCCGCTTCGAGACCACGCTCGCCGAACTGGACGCCCTGCGGGACGCCGTGCACACCGCCCCCGACTCCGGGCGGCTCGTCGCCGCGCTGGACGCCCTGGACGCGTACTTCGTCCGGGCGACCGGACTCGACGCCTCCCGGGAGGAGGGCAAGGCCTACGCCGGACGCACCCTCGTCTACCAGGACGCGCTGCGGGACTGCCGCATCGCGCTGGGCGGCGACTTCCTCGACCGGATCGCCCGCCCGCTGTCGCTGGTGGCGGACGCGGCGGACTGGTTCGGCAACCGGCTGGCCGCACTGGTGGAGGCGGAGGTCGCGGCCTTCGTGCGCGAGATCCGCACACCGGGTGGACGCGCGGTGACCCTCGCCGACGTCTGGACCAGGGTGCTGGGCCTGTTCTGGGGCGAGAACGCCACCCCCGTACAGCAGGCGACCCGGGAACTGGCCGCCAAGTGGCGGGAGTTGCTGGACGTCGATCCGGTGGCCCCGTTGCCCCGGCGGCTGGACCTGACGACCGCCCGGCTCGCCGGGCGGGCCCGTGAGGTCTTCGCCACCGGGCCCGTCGGCTCTGCGCACCTGGCCGTGCACAGTCCCGACCTCCAGGTCGTCGCGGACTCCGTGGAGGCCTTCGACGCCGGGGAGTACACGGTGGTCCTCGGCGAGCTGCACGCCTGCCTGGCCACCTGCGACCTGCCCTTCCTGGACTGGACGACGGACGACGGGCAGTCGCTGCGCGACAAGGTCAACGCGGCCGTCGGCGCGCCCCGCCTGGTGCCGCTGCTGCCCGTCGAGTGGAAGCGCAACAGCGGGCGCATGGTGCCCGCCCCGATCGGCGCGGGCGACCGCCTGATCGGCTTCACCAGGGCCCCGTACGACGACCGCTCCCGGATCGACCCCGTGGTCTCCTTCACTCTGGCGGAGGCCGGAGGGAAGGTCACCGCGAGCGCCCCCGACGGGCGTGCGTGGAGCCTGCCGGAACTGCTGGCCGTGCCGGTCTCGATCATCGCGGCCGACGCGTTCAAGATCGGCCTCGACCGGGCGCACGCGCCCCGGGTCACGCTCGACGGGACGGTCCTCTTCCGGGAGTCCTGGCGGCTGCCGGCCGGGTCCGTGCCGCTGCCCGCGAAGCCGGACCGGGAGGACGACTACCTGGCGGTACGCCGCTGGGTGGCCGAACACGCGCTGCCCGAGCGGGCGTTCGTGAAGTTTCCGCAGGAGACCAAACCCTCGCTGGTCGACTTCACCAGCCCGACCGTCGTGCTCTCCTTCGCCAACCTCGTGCGCCGGACGTGCCGCCTCGACCCCCGTGCCCACATCGGCGTCAGCGAGCCGCTGCCCGCTCCCGAGGGGGCCTGGCTGCCCGACGCGGACGGCGGGCGCTACGTCAGCGAGCTGCGGCTCCAGATCAGCAGAAAGACACCGTGATGACCCTGCTCGCCCCTGACGGCACGGGCGCCGCCGTCCGCGCGGACCGGCCCGCGCGCTCCCGGGCGCCCGCCCCCGACATCGTCGCGACCATCGGCCGCACCCCGCTCGTCGCCCTCGACCGGCTCTTCCCGCCCGCCCGCTTCCAGGTGTACGGCAAGTGCGAACGGTTCAACCCGGGCGGCAGCATCAAGGACCGCGCCGCCCGCTCGATGATCGAACACGCCCTGTCCACCGGGGAGTTGGTGCCCGGCGTCTCCACCGTCGTCGAGTCGTCCTCGGGAAATCTCGGCATCGCGCTCGCCCAGCTCTGCAACTTCTACCGGCTCGCCCTGATCTGCGTCGTCGATCCCCGCACCACCGCCCAGAACCTCGCGCTGATGCGGGCGTACGGGGCACGGGTGGAGGTCGTCGACCGGGACCCGGCCACCGGCGAGTACCTCCCGGCCCGCATCGAACGTGTCCGCACCCTGCTGGCACACGTCCCCGACGCGTACTGGCCCAACCAGTACGCCAACGAGCGCAACGCGCTCGCGCACCACGACACGATGCGCGAGATCTGCGAGGTGCTGCCCGGCGGCCCCGACCACCTCTTCCTGGCGGCCGGAACCACTGGAACGCTGCGCGGCTGCGTCGAGTACATCCAGCGGCACGGCCTGACGACGAAGGTCGTGGCGGTGGACGCGGTCGGCAGCGTCATCTTCGGCCCGCCCGCGCCGTGGGAACACGGCCACCGGCGGAGCATCCCCGGCCACGGGGCGGCCGTGGTGCCGCCGCTGGCACGCCCCGGGCTCGCCGACCGGGTGGTGAAGGTGACCGACCTGGACTGCGTACGCGGCTGCCGCCGACTGCTGGCCCAGGAATCCGTCCTGGCCGGGGGGTCCTCCGGGGCGGTGGTGGCCGCACTGCTGGGCGCCGCCTCCTGGATCGAACCGGGGTCGACGTGTGTGGCGATTCTGCCGGACGGCGGTGACCGGTACCTCGACACCGTCTACTCCGACGCCTGGGTGGCATCCCGCTTCGGCACCGCTCCCGACGCGTCGTTCCACACGCCCGCTCCGCCCCCCGCCCACGCCACCTCTCCGGAAAGGAGCCACCAGTCATGAGGATCCTCGGCCGCGACGACGTCCGGGCCGCGCTCGACGGGCTCGATCCACTCGTACTCGACGCCGTGCGGGACGCCTACCTCCTGCACGGGAGGGGCGATTCGAACCTGCCGTTCTCCAGCTTCCTGCGGCCTCCCCGGCCCGCCGGGTCCCGGATCATCTCGCTGCCCGCCTATCTCGGCGGGGACGAGCCCGTCATGGGGCTCAAGTGGATCTCGTCGTTCCCGGCGAACGTCGCCCAGGGCCTCCAGCGGGCCTCCTCGGTGCAGATTCTCAACGACCTCGCCACCGGCTACCCCGTCGCCCTGCTCGAAGGCAGCCGGATCTCCGCCTCGCGGACCGCGGCGAGCGCCGCGCTCGCCTCCCGGGCGCTGCGCGGCGACCGGCCGGGGCGCACCGCGTCCCTGGTCGGCTGCGGCACCATCAACCTGCGCGTCCTCGACTTCCTGGCGCTCACCCACCCCGAGCTGGAGACGGTCGTCCTCCAGGACGCCGTACCCGGCCGGGCGCAGTACCTGGCCGCCGAACTGGCCGCGGAGCACCCGCGGCTGACCTTCCGGGCCGGTGGTCTCGACGAGGCGCTCGCCGCCCCCGTCGTGTCCGTCGCCACCACCGACTCCGGTTACTGGCTCGATCTGGCCGACCACCGGGACCGCCCGGCGGGCCAGGTGATCCTGCACCTGTCGCTGCGTGACCTGAGCGTCGACTCCGTGCTCGGCGCGTACAACGTGGTCGACGACGCCGACCATGCCATCCGCGAGCAGACCTCGCTGCACCGCGCCGAACAGGCGGTGGGACACCGGGAGTTCGTTCACCAGGAGATCGCCGCCGTGCTCGGGGGCGAGGCGCCGGCCGCCTCCGCGGGCCAGACGGTCGTCTTCTCCCCGTTCGGGCTCGGCGTGCTGGACCTCGCGGTCGCACGGGCCGTGCTGCGGGCCGCCGACCGGGCGGGCCTGGGCACGGAGGCCGACGGCTTCGACCCGGGGGACCATCGGGCCACCTCGGGGGCCGGGGGCCGGGGCGCGGGGGTGACGGCATGAGTGAGGCACTGGCAGCCGGTACGGGCGCGGCGCCCGCCACTTCAGGAGTGCCCGGTCGCTTCCCCGAGGGCAGCAAGGCCCTGGTCACCGGCGCCTCGCGCGGAATCGGCGCGGCCGTCGCGCTCGCCCTGGCCGCCCAGGGCTGCGACGTCGCCCTCAACTACCGCTCCCGCACCGAGGAGGCGGAGGAGGTCGCGGGGCGGATCCGGGCGCTCGGGCGGCACGCCCTGCTGGTGCGGGCGGACGTGTCCGACGAGGCCGCCGTGACCGCGATGTACAAGCGGATCAGGGCGGAGTGGGGGCGGCTGGACGTGGCCGTGCTGAACTCCGGGGTGACCTCCGACGGCCACTTCGCCGCGATGAGCAGCGCCAAGTGGCAGGAAGTGATCTCCACCAACCTCACCGGCGCCTTCCTCACCGCCCGCGAGGCCACCAAGCAGATGTACGCGACCGGCGGGTCGATCGTCCTGATCGCCTCCACCAGCGGTATCGCGGGCCGCGCCGGGCAGGCCAACTACGCGGCCAGCAAGGGCGGCGTGATCTCCCTGGCGAAGTCCCTGGCGCAGGAGGCCGCCCCGCGCGGCATCCGGGTCAATGTCGTGGCGCCCGGGTTCATCGACACGGACATGGCCAGAAAGGTTCCCCCGGCGCACCTGAAGGAGGCCGTGCGGGCCATTCCGCTCGGCCGGATGGGTACGGCGCAGGAGGTGGCGCAGGCCACCGCCTTCCTGGCGGGACCCGCCGCCTCGTACATCACCGGCAAGGTCCTCACCGTCGACGGCGGCATGATCCCCGTCAACTGACCTGTTCTGCAAAGTGCCTGACGATGTGTCAGTCAAGCAAGCCAATGAAATGAGAGAGGTATCCCCGTGTCTGTCGCCACCTTCGAGGACGTCCGTACCCGCGCCGAGGCGCGCCTGGAGCGGAACACCAAGATCAAGTCGATGATCATCGACCGGCTCGGCCTGGACGTCGCGCCGGACGTCGTCTCCGACAACCAGCCCCTGTTCGGCCGGGGCCTGGAGATGGACTCGCTGGACACCCTGGAGATCGTCGTCATGGTCAACAACGAGTTCGACGTACTGATCAGCGACGACGACTTCGAGGCGTTCGGCTCCATCAACGCCCTCGTCGACTTCGTCGAGGACCGGGAGAGCGCGGCGTGACGACCGCCCTCAGCCCCACGGCCGCCGCGGCGCGGAAGCCCGCGGTACAGAAGCCTGCGGTGCGGAAGTTCGACTACTCCTCGGACGACATCAAGCGGATGCTGCCGCACCGCTGGCCGATGCTGATGATCGACCGGGCCTACGACGTCGTACCGGGCGTCTCGGGACGCGGCATCAAGAACGTCTCGGTGAACGAGCCGTTCTTCGCGGGCCACTACCCCGACCACTCGATCATGCCCGGCGTGATGATCGTCGAGGCGATGGCCCAGCTGGTGGCCGTCGTGTACGTCGCCGAGCTCCTGGAGTCCACCGAGCCCGTCCAGGGCGACCCGGCCGACAGCGTCGGCTACCTCGGGTCGATCAGCTCGATGAAGTTCTCCCGGCTGGTCGTCCCCGGCGACCGGCTCACCCTGGAGGCCCGGCTCGGCCAACGGCTCGGTGGACTGCGACAGGTGCAGGTGAAGGCGAGTGTCGACGGCGAGAGGGCCGCGTCCGGCTCGCTGATCGTGAGCACCGGCCGCACCGGCTGACACGGAACGGAAGAAGGAGGAGACCGAGAAGGAGATACGTCATGTCACTGACGATCCGTCCCTACCAGGACACCGACGCGCCCGACATCGCGGCGCTCTACAACCGGCACCGGGACAACCCCAACCCGGTGGCCGGCGGCATCACCGGCCCCCAACTCGGGCGGGAGCTCGCCGAACGCAACACCGCGCTGTTCCTCGTCGCCGTCGAGGACGGCCAACTGGTCGGCACCTTCGGCCTGTTCCACACGACCGGCCGCCGCACCGCCCGCACCGGCGAGCTCATCGCCGACATGTTCTTCGTCGCCCCGGCCCACCGCAACGGCGTCCTCACCGGACGGCTGTTCACCGAGGCGGTCGAATGGATGGTGGGCTCCGGCTGCCTGGTGCTGCGGCTGACCGTCAACCCGGCGAACTCCGTCGCCTTCCGGCTCTACCGCCGGGTCGGCTGCGTCTCGGTGGGCCGCACCGTGCCCGGCGAGGACGGCAACGTCGAACTCCACAACTACATCCCGCTGATCCTGCGCAGCGTCTTCGCCGACCTCGGTGACGAGGCGAAGGCGGCCCTGGGCGGCCTGAGCAGCTTCGCCACCGTGGCGGGCGGCCGGGACGACGAACTGCGCACCGACATCACGGTGCTGGACGGGGCGCGCACCGTCGCCCACACCCTTTCCCTGGGGGACTTCCGGCTCGCCGCGTGCGTGGACGTCGACCGGGGCGCGGTCCGCGCGGCCACCCTCACGGGGCCCGGCGGGAGCGTTCGGGAGCTGCGGCTCACCCCGCCCCCGCAGTACGCCCGCACCGCCGTCCCGGCGGCTCCGTACCGCTTCGGGGAAGGCGCGCTCAGCGCCGAACTCGACGCCGCGGACGGCACGCTCCGGGTGTGGGCGGACGGCCACCACGGGCCGGTGTTCGTCTCCACCTGGCCCGCCTGCCGGGCCGGGAGCGAGGCGGGGTGGCGCGAGGGTGAACCCCGCGACCTGGAGATCACCCCGCGCGAAGCCGGTCTGCGGGTCGTCGAGCGGTGCGGCGAGGACCGGGTCACCGGTGAAATCACCCTCGTGGGCGGCGTCCTGGAGCAGGCGTTCACCCACACCCGTACGCCCGGCCGGATCTTCCAGAACGTGGGCCTGCGGCAGGGGTACCTGGAATACGCCGCCGGGGAGCGCCACCCCCTGGGCACCGACCTCGGGGTGCGGGACGCCTCGGAGGTGGTGGCCGCCGGGCACGAGGTCCCTGCGGGCACCGGGCTCACCTGGGGCGGTGCGCACTGGACGGTCGGCCTGACGGCCGAAGCGCCGCTGCGGCTGGTCCACGGCACGCTGCTGGAGCGGCGTGCGGTGCCGGGCGCGGTCGGGGTGTCCCGGCTGCGGACGGTGTTCCGTAACGCTGCCGCCTCGACGGAAACCGGACCCGCGGGAACAGCCGCCGCTGCCGGAGCCGCCTGTGCCCCGAGTGGCCCCCGCACGCTGGAACTGCGCGTCACCGCCGGAGGCGTCACTGCCTGGAAGGAAGGGGCGGTACGCGTTCTGCGCAGCCCGTATCCCCGCAGCCGGGTGTTCGGCTGCAACCCGCGCTGGACGGCCGGGATGTGGGTGACCGGCGAACGCGGACGTGCCGACCGGGCCGGCGGCCTGGGATGGGGCGTGCGACCGTCCGGCGGCTGGGAGGAGAAGGGCCCCCGCGCCCTGTACGCCCCGGCCGACGGGACCGGCTGGGAGGTCCACGCACCCGAGGACCCGGTCGAGCCGGTACGGGTCGCCGTCCGCGGCCGCCCGCAGGGCCTGTCCGGCGGAGAACCGGGCGACCGCCGCGGGGCCGGTGCGGACGAGGCGCGGGACACCGTCCTGTGGCTGACCCCGCACACCCCGCAGCGGACCTCCGTGGTCTTCGAGTCCGCCGGGACCCGCTGGGAGCGGGACTCCTCACAGTTCCGCCAGGTGTGGGCCGACGCGCTCTCGCTGCGGCTCACCGACGGCGGCTGGCTGCACTGCCGCCCGGCCCCCGGGGCGCCCCGGGCAGCCGAACTCGTCCTCCGCACCACCTCGGCGGGACTCCTCGTCGGCTGTGCGACGCCGACCGGCACGGACGCCGACTGGCACCTGTCCGTGCACGACGCGCCACTCACCTGAAGCGCCGCGCGCTCCCTCGGCTCGCCTTCGTCCCAACTCACTGCCGTCTCGACTCACCGTCGTGTCCGGCGATTTCGACAACCGCCGTTCCGTACTTCACCTCCCGAAGGAAACCACTCATCATGACCACGCTCACCACCACCGCCGCCCGCACCCTCACCGAGGACTACGCCACCCTGCGCACCGCCGTCGGGGCCTACCGCGTCCAGGCTCCGCTGGTCCGGCTGACCGGGGACGAGCGGCTCACGCTGCTCGACCGGCTGCTGGCCAAATCCGCTGACTTCGTCGAGCCGGAGACCGTCCGCGAGGTGCTGGCGCTGAACGCCGACGGCAGCCCGTTCGCGCTCCTGCTGCACTTCGAACTCGCCGACGAGTCCTGGCTGCTGCCGCGCACCCACGTCACCGCCGACGCGCTGCGCGCCCACTTCGAGACGGTCGGCGTTCCGGTCGGTGCGCACGTCGAGGTCGAGCCTGAGGGCTGGGGCGCGAGCGCCTTCGAAGGGCCGACCGCCTGGTCCGCGGCGACCGGATTCCTCGACTACGACATCTCCGGCCTGCCGCTGCACGGCATCGCCGCGTCCGAACTGCCCGGGGAGCCCGCCGCCCTCGCCCACCTCGCGCGGGTCGGCACCACCGGCGAGTACGGCTATCTGCTCCTCACCAACGCCCCCGACACCGCCCACGAGGCCGTACTCGCCGCCGTGGCGGCGCAGGGCGGTGCGCCGGTCGGCCCCGAGGCGCTGGCCAGGGTGCAGGCGGAGGCGGGCATGGGCGTCTTCGGGTCGGGCTTCGGCGGCCTCACGGTGAACCGGGCCGACCTCTCCTGGCTGGTCGACTGGAACCGGATCGGTGAGTTCCACGGCTCGGACGACCTGGTCGCCCCGGGCGCGAGCGAGACCAAGCTGGCCGCCGTCGCCGCTCCGGCGGGTGCCGGTTTCACCGCCGGGACCCCGGTCACCGTCGCGGGCCGCACCGTGGGCACCGTGCTGTGGCAGGCCCCCTCCGCCAATCCGGAGGAGGAACTCCTGCTGGCCGTCCTCGACAGCCCGTTCGGCGTCCCCGGCCTCGACCTGGCCGTGCGGGACGACCAGGACGCCGACCGCCCGGTGCGCACCGTCACACTGCCCCGCGTCGTCGCCCGCTCGCTCACCATGAAGATCGCCTGATGGGCGACGGCACGTACGCCCCGAGACGCGAGAACACGTACGCTCCGACGGGCGAGGAAGCGAGAACCGCCATGAGCACGGGCGCGAGCACCGGCCCGGCCACCGGCGCCCAGGCCGACCGGACCATCGCCCTCACCGGCCTCGGTCTGATCACCGGCGCCGGGGACGACGTCGAGAAGAGCTGGGCGTCCATCGCCTCCGGCACCTCCGGCATCCGTACCAACACCCTCTTCGACACCTCCGAGCTGCTGACCGGCTGGGCGGGCATGGTCACCGGCGGACAGCCCCCCGGGCTCGACCGCTGCTACGCCCTCGCCTCCGCCGCCATCCGGGAGGCCCTGCACCACAGCGGACTCGACCTGGACACCGTCGACCGGGACCGGGTGGCCGTCGTCGTCGGTTCCAGCCTCGGCGCGATGCCCACCCTGGAGAGCGTGCACCGGGAGCTGGTGCACGAGGGGCGGCTCGACGCCGCACGGGCGGCAGCCGCCCAGCTCCCCTGCGTCGGCGACCACATCGCCGCCGAGTTCGACCTGCGCGGCCCCCGCGTGGTCCTCTCCAACGCCTGCGCCGCCAGTGCCGTCGCGCTCGGGTACGCGGCCGAACTGCTGTGGAAGGGCGAGGTGGACCACGTCGTCTGCGGCGGCGTGGACCCCCTCGCCGAACTCTCCGCGTACGGCTTCAGCGCACTGGGCGCACTGGACGAGGAGCCCTGTTCGCCGCTGGCCGCCTCCACCGGGCTCACGCTCGGCGAGGGTGCCGGGTTCATGGTGCTGGAATCGGTGCGGCGGGCAGCGGGGCGCGGCGCGCGGGTGCTCGCCGAACTCGGCGGGTACGGGCTCTCCTGCGACGGCTACCACCAGACCGCCCCCGACCCCAGCGGCAAGGGCGCCTGCTCCGCCATGGCGCAGGCCCTGGACACCGCGGGACTCACCCCGGAGGACGTCGACTACCTCAACCTGCACGGCACCGGCACCCCCGCCAACGACGCCTCCGAACCCAAGGCCCTGAAGCTGCTGTTCGGTCCCGACATCCCGCCCGCCAGCTCCACGAAGTCGATCATCGGACACACGCTGGGCGCGGCGGGCGCGGTGGAGGCCGTCGTCAGCACCCTGGCATTGGACCGGGACGTACTGCCGCCGACCGTCAACACCCGCGGCGTGGCCTCGCCGTTCGGCCTGGACGTCGTACCGGAAGCGGGCCGGGAGGGCCGGCCGGAGGTGGTGCTCTCCAACTCCTTCGCGTTCGGCGGCAACAACGCCTCCGTCGTCCTCAACAAGCCCGGCAGGGCCGCGCGTCCGGCCCGCCGCCCCACGGTCGAGCACCAGGTGGTCGTCACCGGCGTCGCCGGTCTCGCGGGTTCCGCGGGCGACACCGCGTCCCTCCTCGAAGCGCTGCGTGAGGGCCGCCCTTGCTTCGGTGCGACCGAGCACGTGGCGGGCATCGGCGACGTCCCGGTCGGCCGGGCCGACCTCAAGGCCGCCGCGCGCGGCACCAACCCCAGCCGGGCCCGCCGGATGGACCCGCTGAGCCTGCTGGCCGCCTCCGCCGTCGGCGACCTCTACGCCCGCCACGGCAAGCCGTCCCGTACGGAGGCGGAGAGCACCGGCATCGTCTTCGCCACCGGGTACGGCCCGGTGACCTCGGTGCTCCAGTTCCACGAGGGCGTACTGCGCCGGGGCATCACCGGCGCGAACCCCTCCCTCTTCGCGAACACCGTCGTCAACGCGGCGGCCGGACACGTAGCGATGCTGCACCGCTACCGGGGCTACACCGCCACCATCGCGGGCGGCGGCACCAGCTCGGTCCTCGCGCTCCAGCTCGCGGCGCGGGTCATCGCCCGCGGCGCGGCGACGCGGATCATGGTCGTGGTCGCCGACGAGTTCCCCGCCCAGGCACTCGCCACCCAGGCGGCCCTGCCCGGATACGCGCGCTCCCTGCCGGTCGTGCCCGGTGGCCGTACCGGAACCGTCCTCAGCGAGGGCGCCGCCGCGATCCTCCTGGAGAGCGGCACGGCGGCGCGGGCGCGGGGTGCGGAGCGGCTGGCCACCGTCCGGGGCTTCGGAGCCTCCGGCGAATCGGTCGGTGTCGGAAGGCTCGGCCGCGACGGTTTGGCGTGGGCCCGCGCGGTCCGCTCCGCGCTGACCGAGGCCGGGGCTGCCCCCGAGGAGATCGGCACCGTCGTCTCCGCCGCGTCGGGCCACCCTCTGGTGGACCTTAACCAGACCCGCGCCCTGCGGGCCGCCGGTCTGGAAGGCCGCCCGGTGCTGGCCCCGAAGGCGGTGCTCGGTGAGACGTACGGCAGCGCGGGCGCGCTCGGCCTGATCGCCGCGCTCACCGCTCCCGCCGTCCCCGGTCCCGTACTCCTCTCCTCCTTCGCCCACGGCGGCAGCTACGCGGCGGCCGTGTTCGACGGGAGAGTGTGATGGGCACCCTGATGAGCCTGGTGGCCGATCCGGTGATCCGGGGCGGCGCCGGAGCGCGGCACGCGGCCGGTGCCGGAGCGGGCACGGCCGGCCCCGCCCCCGCCCTCCTCGGGCGCCCCGGCATCGATCTCCTGATCACCCACCACCCCCGGCTGCCCCGCGACCGCACGGGACGCCGCCTCCACGGTTCGGGCCGCGCCCTGATCGTCGCCGCCCTGGACACGCTTTACCGGGTTCCGGTCACGGGCGCAGGCCTCGTGCGGGACGCGCACAAGCGATGGTCGCTGCCCGGGTACGGGCTGGCGGTCTCGGTGGCGCACTGCGACGCGTACAGCGCCGTGGCCTTCGCCGCCGGGCCGCACGTCGGAGTGGACCTCCAGGACGAGCGGGACCGGCCGCACGCCATGCGCTGGCTCGGCACCCTGCTCGGCCGCGAACAGCCGGCCGCACTGCGGGACTTCGCCGAGTGCGAAGCGCTCATCAAGGCCTCGCACCTGACCAAGGAGACCTTCGCCGGTACCCGCCTGCCCGGCTGGCGGCCCGGCTGGCGCCCGACCAACGTCCGCGCCTACCAGGTGAGTTCGACACACCTGGGCGCACTGCCGGTACCCGCCGCATTCCGCGCTGCGTCCGGCGGCACCCCCGCGTCCGCCCTGCACCTCGCCCTCGCCGCCGACGCCGCCGCCGATGTGCGCCGGTGGTGGCAGCCGGGCCCCGACGAACCCGTACTGCGCCTCGGCGCCCCGACCCCGGAGCCGGTATGACCGCCGCCGTGCACCCGACCGGGCGGGCGACAACCCCGGACACCTACGTCCGGCGCATCTCGCAGATCGAGCGCGGATACCTGAACGCCGCCGCGACCGGTGTGCCCCAGCTGATCCAGATGGTGGTCGAGGGGGAGGGCCGGATCGACGCCGGGGAACTGCGGAAGGCGGTACGCGCCGCGACCCTCGCCGGTCCCGGGCTCGCCGTGCGGCGGCGCGGGGCGACCTGGCGGGCGGACGGCCCGCCGCCGTCCGTGACCGAGCTGCCGTACGACGCGGGGTACGACCTGCCGTTCCTTCGGGGCGACCTGGACGTCGTCACCGGGCCGGTCTGCGAGGTCGCCCTGATGACGGGACAGGCGCCGGAGCCCGCCGACGCCACGGCCCCCGCCCCCGTCCGGCTCGTGGTGCGGGCCAGCCACGTCGTCACCGACGGGCGCGGGCTGAGGCAGTGGATCGCCGACGTCTTCCGGGTGCTGCGCGGCGAGGAGCCCGTCGGCGCGGACTCCCTCGTCGACGACACCCACTTTCGTACCGCCGCCGGACGCGTTGCGCCGCTGGAGCCGCCCGCCAGGCGGGCCGGGCTGCCCGCGGCCCTCGGTCACGGCCCGGCGGACGGCGTGCCGCTCTGGGTCCGGCGACGGGTGGCGGCCTGCCCGCCCGCCGTCACCGCCCGCGTCGCGGCCGCCCTCGCGGGCGTGCTGCCCTGCGACGAGGGCCGCCTGATCGTCCCCGTGGACCTGCGGCGCCACGACCCGGCGGTGCGCTCCAGCGCCAACCTGACCTCCCAGCTGGTGCTGGACTTCGCCCGCGACGACACCTGGAGCGTCCTGCACGGCCGCCTCGTGCGGGCCCTGCTGCGCAAGGCCGACGTCGCCTCCCTCGAACGCGACTTCCTGCGCCGCAACCCCTTCGCCAACACTCTCGCGGAAGCACGGGGGCTGGACGGCACCCGCTTCCCGTGCACCGCCATCGTCACCGACCACGGCCGGATCGACCTGGACGGACTCTCCACCGGACGCTTCCGCCCCACCGCCTTCCACACCCTGCCCATGCTCGTTCCGTACGCCGAGATGTTCCTCAGTACCTGCCGGATCGGCGACGAGACCGAGGTGACCCTCTCCTGCCGTGACCGGGCCGGTGCCCGTGCGGCGGCCGAGCGAGTCCTCGACGCGGTCGAGCGCGCCCTCACCGCCGACGCCTGACGCGCCACCGGCCCCGCCCCCCTTGCCCCGCCCCACCTCGAAACCTCGAAGGACGATCGCCTGCCATGTCCCTGACCCACGACACGGAACCCACCGCACCCGCCCCGCCGGAGGAGCCGGGGGCCACGCCCGTCGCCGCACCCCGGGGCGGCCCCTCACCATTCCCGACGATCGCGGTCGCCGTCGCGGGCGGGTTCCTCGCGCTGCTCGACACCACCATCGTGAACGTGTCCCTGGAGGAGACCACCGCCCGGTTCGGGGCGCTCAGCCAGGTGCAGTGGGTGGTCACCGCCTATCTGGTCGCACTGGCCGCGTCGATGCCCGCCAGCGGCTGGCTGGCCAACCGGTTCGGTGTGCGCAGGGCCTTCGCCACCTCCGTGGCGGTGTTCGCGATCGGCTCCGCGGCCTGTGCGCTCAGCCCGGACCTTCCCTCACTGATCGCCGCCCGCGGTCTGTCGGGAGCCGCCGCCGGTCTCCTCATCCCCGTGTCGACGATCCTGCTCACCAGCGGGATGCCCCGCGAACACCTGGGCCGGGTACAGGCGTTGAACGGCAGCGTCATGCTGATCGGCCCGCTGCTCGGGCCGACGATCGGCGGGCTCCTGGTGAACTTCTGGGGCTGGTCCTCCGTGTACGCCGTCAACGTCCCCCTGTGCGTGCTGCTTCTGGCGGCGACCGCGCGCTGGGTGCGCCCCGACGCTCCGGCCGCCGGCCGGAGCAAGCCGCTGGATGTGCTGGGGCTGCTGAGCGCGGCTGCCTGCACGGTGTGCACGGTCCTCGCCGTGCACGCGTTCTCCGAGACCGGCACGCGCGCGGACCCCGCCCTGATCACCCCGCTCGCCCTGGCCGTGCTGAGCGGCACGGTCTTCGTCGTACGCGAACTGCGCACTCCGCACCCCCTGCTCGACCTGCGGCTCTTCCGGCACGGCGTCTACCGCACGGCCGCGGTCACCATCTTCTGCCTGGGCTTCGTCCTGTACTCGCCGATGATGCTCATCCCGCTGTACTTCGAGTCGGCGCGCGGCGAGAGTCCGGTGGCCACCGGGCTGCTGATGTCCGTCGGCGGGATCGGCGTGGTGATCGCCGGAGTCGGTTGCCGACCGGTCATGAAGCGCCTGGGCGGCGGTCGTACCGTCGTCCTCGGGATCCTGCTCACCATGCTCGCCACCTGGCCGCTCACCTCGCTGACCGCGGACACCTCCTACCCGCTGATGTGCGGGGCCCTGGTGGTGCGGGGCCTGGGCACCGGGCTGACGATCGTGCCCGCCATGACCCGGGCCTTCGAGTCGATCCGCCCGGAGTCCATCCCGGACGCCTCCGCCCAGCTCAACCTGCTCCAGCGGATCGGCGGCGCCCTGGCCATCGCGGTCGTGACCGTGGTGCTCGGCAGCGCCGCCCACGAGACGCACGGCCTGGTGGCGGAGGCCTTCGCCCGCTCCTTCGGCTGGCTCCTGTGGGTGTACGGGGCGACGCTGCTGCCCGCTCTGGCGCTGTATGCGGCGGACCGCGCACAGCAGCGTTCCACCGCCGGCGGGCCGCGCGGTCAGTAAGCGGTCAGTAGGTACGGGTGGAACGGACCCGGTTGACGGCGTCGAGCCGGGAGCTGGCGCCCAGCTTCTCGAACACATTGCGCAGATGGCGCTTGACGGTGCCCTCCGTGATGCCGAGACGACTGCCGATCTGACGGTTGCTCAGTCCCTGCGCGACCAGTTCCATCAGTTCCCGTTCGCGCGGGGTCAGCGGCGGCGGGGCGGGCTGGTGTCCGGGGCCGGGCGCCGTCGGCCGGGGCAGGAACGTGGTGGTGCCGCCCGCCATGGCACTGCGGATGGCGGAGACCAGGATCTCCCGGTCCACCTCCTTGTGCAGATAGCTGGCGGCGCCCGCCGCGAGCAGCGCCTCGATCAGCCGGGGGTCGTCATGCATGGTCAGGAACACCACCCGGGTGCCCGGGGCGGCCCGCCGGATGTTGCGCAGGTTGGCCATCGGGCCGGGCCCCGGCATCTCCACGTCGAGCAGGACGACGTCGGGGCGGTGCAGGGCGGCCAGTTCGACGGCGGTTTCGCCGTCGTTGGCCTGGGCGACCACGGTCAGCCCGTGGTACAGGTCGAGGAGTTCGCTGAGCGCCTGGCGCATCAGCCGGTGGTCGTCCACCGCGAGGATGCGGATGGTCTCGGAACCCGCGGAGGTGCCCATGGGTCAGACCGTCCGCTCGGCGGCGGAACCAGCGGCCCCGGCGGGCGCGCCCTTCGCCGCGAGCGGTATCCGGAACCGGACCTCGGTGCCCTGCCCCCGGGCGCCGGCCAGTTCCAGGGTGCCGCCCAGCCCCGTCACCCGCTGGCGCATGGCGATCAGACCTGACCCGTCGGATGCGGAGCGTGCCCGGTGACCTGTCCCGTCCGCCGACGCCAGGCCGTCCGGCAGACCCACCCCGTCGTCCGCGACCACCCCGTGCACCGCGTCGGGGAAGACGCTGACCGAGATGTCGATGTGCTCCGCCGCCGCGTGCGCGAAGGCATTGCGCAAGGCTTCCCGTACCACCAGGAACACCTCCTGGCGGAAGCGCTCGGGCAGCCAGGTCTCATCACCGTGGATCCGGGTCCGCACGTCGACCGGCCCGGTGGAGGCGGCGGCGCTGTAGGAGTCGATCTCCTGCTTCAGGTTGTCCTGCAGTTCGTTGGCGCGCAGACCGCTGACCAGCGACCGGGTGAGGCGGAACACGTCCCGCAGGGCCTGGCGGGCGTCCGCGAGCCGGTCCCGGCTGCCGTGCACCCCGGTCTCCTGCTCCATCGCGTACAGGTCGAGGCAGCGCAGGGCGAGGCCGATGCTGCTGCCGACGTGGTCGTGGAGATCGCGGGCGAGCTGGTGGCGGCGCTGGTTGCTGACCTCGCCGACTCCGCGCAGGGTGGCCGAGTCGTAGCCGATGGCGGCGGCGCCCACCCGGGTGGAGACGGCGCGGTGCAGGGTGCGCACCGCGATCATGAGGCGGGGCAGGGCGAGTTCGGCGGGCAGGGCGGCGGTGGCCTCCTGCATGGTCGTCACCGCGGCGTCGAACAGGACCCGGGCGGCGTGCACCGAGTCGACGGGGGACACCTCGTCGTGCGAGCGCCGCACGCCCAGCGCCATCGAGACGAACTCGGCGTCCCGGGACACGTCTTCGTCCGCCCCGTACAGCGCGCCCAGGCACTCGGTGAGGATCTCCCGGCCCTGCCGCTCGCAGGAGGGCCACAGCTCGGAGCGCAGCACCAGCGGGCTGCCGGCCTCGCGGAGCGCCTCGGCGTAGACGCCGAGTGCGGTGTCGACGAGCTGTTCCAGTGCGGGCGGCTGCTCGCCCGCACGCGTCCCTTGCTCGGTGGATGCTCCCACGGTCCCCGTCTCCCTCGGTCAGACATCTGGGGTGATCGTAGCAACGGTGTACGAACCGACGGTTCGCGGCTTTCCGCAGGTGGGAGCGGTCGGGCGGCGACGGCGGCAGGCGGCGGGCCCGGTGCGCCCCGGCAGCGGGGGCGGGCGGCCCACCCGGCTCACTCCGGCAGCAGCAACGCCGCCAGCGCGACCAGGTGCACCGCGTACTGCGTGACCATCCAGGTGCGGTACGGGGCTCGGGCGTTGACCTCCGGGTCGGACACGTGCAGGCACCGGACCGCGAGCCACCCCGCTCCCACCACCAGCACCGCGGCCGAGAGGTCCAGCGGCAGCCGGTGCACGAAGACGGCCGCCACCGTGAGCCCCAGCGCCAGCAGCCCGCCGAGTACCGCGCAGAACACCCGCGCCGCCCGCTCCCCGCGCACCACCACCAGGGTCCGCCTGCCGCCCAGCGCGTCACCCTCCGCGCTGCCCAGGTCCTTCGCCACGGCGGCGATGAGCCCCACTCCCAGCGAGAGCACGATGGCGAACACGAGGACCTCCGCGGTCAGTGCGCCGTCCGCCGCGGACGCCCCGGCCAGGTACGTCGTCGCGGCAGCGGCACTGGTGACCAGCGAGGCCGACCAGGTGCGGCGCTTGGCGGCCACCGAGGGCGCGGAATAGGCGAACCCCAGCGCGAGGAAGACCAGCGCCGACTCGGCCACCACCAGACCCGCGGCACACGCCGCGAGCAGTGCCGTCGCGGCCAGCGCGCCCACCACCCGGCGAGCCGTGCGCTCCGGCAGCACGCCCCTGGCCAGCGGCCTGGCGGAGCCGTTGGCCCGGTCCTCGGGGAGGTCGGTCACCCCGTTGAAGAGGTAGACACACGTGGTCGCCGCCCACCAGCAGAGCAGTCCCGGCAGCAGGTGCCGCACGTCCGGCAGCCGATGGGCCTCCGAGGCGGCCAGCAGCGCGCCGGTGGTGAACCGCAGCACGAACATCACCTGCACCAGCGGGCGGGCCTCCGCCAGGCAGTGCCTCAGGTGGGCGGGAGGGAACGCCCCCGCACGGGCAGCCGGTCGCGCCGTCGGACGAGCGGCCGGAAGGGGCAAGGGCGGCTGCGCCAGCGATGCCTGAGGAAGCGTTATGTGGGACATGATGTGAACGTATGTGTGGAACCGGTGGTTCCGACGTGCCTCTTTGGAGGTACGCGCATGTGTCCTGCGAGGCAGGCCCGTGCAAGGGGAGCGCCGTGACCGCCTAGCGTCACCGATGTCCTGGGAACCCGGCCCACGTCGCGGCCCGCGCTCCGGGACGAGTCCGGGAGGAGTCCGGACGGCGGCGATGGGGGAGAGGGAGAAGGCCATGGAATTCCAGGTCCTGGGGACGCTGGAGGCATGCGAGGACGGGGTGCCCGTCCCGCTGCGCGGCATGCGCAGGCAACGACTGCTGGCACTGCTCCTGCTGCACGCCAACCGGGTCGTCCCGCTGCGGGTGCTGGTGGAGGAACTGTGGGAGGACCCGCCGCACTCCGCCCGCCAGCAGGTCCACAACGCGGTCCGCGACCTGCGCCGGGCGCTCGCCGGGGCCAGTGACGTCGCCCTGGTCACCGTCGACGCCGGCTACCGGCTCCAGGTCCCCGCCGACGCCGTGGACGCCCACCGCTTCACGGACCGGGTGCGGGCGGCCGACGCGGCCGACCGGGAGGGGCGCACCGGCGAAGCGGTACGGCTGCTCCAGGACGCCGTCGGCCTGTGGCGCGGCGAAGCCTGGGCGGGCATCGACTGTCCGTCCGTCGTCGCCGCCGCGATCCGCCTCGGCGAGCAGCGGCTGGCCGCCGTGGAAACGCTCATGGAACTGCGCCTGCGCCTGGGCGAGAGCGCCACTCTGGTCGGCGACCTCTACGAGCTGGTGGCCGAACACCCGCTGCGCGAGAACGTGCGCGGCAGCCTGATGACCGCGCTGCACCGCAGCGGACGCCAGGCGGACGCCCTGCGCGTGTACGAGGAGGCCCGCCGCTTCCTCACCGAGGAACTCGGGCTGGTACCGGGCCCGCGCCTGCGCCGCCTGCACGCCGAGGTGCTGGCGGACGAGTCCTGCCGCGGCGACGCGGCGAGCGGACCGGACGGGCCCTGCGCCGTGGGGGAGTCGGCCGCGGAGGCCGGACCGACCGGTCGGGCCGGGCCGGACACCCCGAGCGGACCGGCAGAGCACACCGCATCCGCCGCCGCCCCTTCGGGGGGCGGCAACTGCCTCCCGCACAGCATCGCCGACTTCACCGGCCGCGCGGGCGAACTCGCGCGCCTCGACGGCATGACCGCCGCCGGACGGAGCGCTGGGGGCACCCCGGTGATGGTGGCGATCGACGGCATGGGCGGAGTGGGCAAGACCACGCTGGCCGTACGGTTCGCGCACCGGGTGGCCGCGCGTTACCCCGACGGCCAGTTCTACGTGGACCTGCGCGGCTACCACCCCACCCAGGAGCCGCTTCCCGCCCGCGAGGCGCTCGGCGTGCTGCTGCGCGCCTCCGGGCTCGAACCCGTCCGGATCCCCGAGGGCCTGGCCGAACGCAGCGCCTTGTGGCGGGCCCGGCTGGCAGGGCGGCGCTGTCTGGTCGTACTGGACGACGCGGCAAACAGCGAGCACGTCGCACCGCTGCTGCCGGGCGTCGGGGACACGCTCGTCCTGGTCACCGGCCGACGCAGGCTCACCGCGCTGGACGGAGCGTTGCCGCTGCACCTGGACGTACTGCCGCGGGCCGACGCCGAGACGCTGTTCCGCAGGATCGCCGGGGAACGGCGCACCGCCCCGGAACCCGCCAGGACCGCCCAGGCGGTCGAACTCTGCGGACGGCTGCCGCTCGCGGTACGGATCGCCGCGACCCGGCTGCGCGACCGCCCCGCCTGGACGCTCGCCGACCTGATCGGCAGGCTCTCCGGCACGGACGGGCGCATCCGCTTCCTGCGGACCGCCGACCGCGACCTGATGGCCGTCCTGCGGGTGTCGTACGAGCGCCTGCCCGCGGCCCAGCGGCGGCTCGGCCGCCAACTCGGCCTGCGCCCGGCCCCCACCTGCGACGTGGCGCAGGCCGCAGCCCTCACGGGGCTGCCGGACGAGGAGGTGGAGCGCTGCTTCGAAACCCTGGTGGAGGACAACCTCGTCCAGGAGGTGGCCCCGGCCCGTTACGCCCTGCACCGCCTGCTCCGCGACTGCGCCCTCACCCTGCCGCTGCCCGCCGCGGGCTGAACGGGGCGCGCGGAGGCAGCGGCGGACGGTGGCTCAGGGACCGGTGCACGGAATCGCGTTGCTGCCAGGGTCGCAGCGGGCCGTCCGGAGAGCCAGCGGCGGCGGCGGTGATCGGCCGGCACGGCCAACTGATCACGAGGGCCACGGGGAACGACTCACCCAGGCCACCGCCAGCACTCCCAGCACCATCCGCTGGTTCCTCCTGGCCACCCTGGTCATCACGGTGACGGCCCTCGGCATCCGCCTGCCCCGCCGCGACAACCGCGGCCGGCTGGTCACCCTCGTCGTGGTCACCGCACCCCTGACGACGGCGCCGCGCATCATCCGCGACGTCGACCGCCCTTCGCCGGCGTCGTCGGCGTCGAACCGACCGCGACCGCCGAGGTCGAGCGCCGGGTCACCCGCGACCACTCGGCCAACCACCCGGCCGCCGGCCCCCTCTACGACGGCAAGGGAGCCCCGCCAGGCGGCCCGGCCACGGTGACTCCGCAACCGGAGAAGGCGGATACCGCGACCGGGAACGCTCATGAGGCTGCTCCCTCCTCGGACGGAACGCACCGGGGCGTCGCTCGTGCGGCGCAGCCCGGTGGGCCGGAGGCCGGCCGGGCCGAGCTCGTGGTCCACGCCGGGGGCCTGGATTCCGCACCGGCGGGCAGGGCGGTCGCAGGACCGAGCAGGAGGGGCGCCTGCCTTGAACCTCGCCCGGCAGGCGCCCCTTCACGGATGGCGAATGGAACCCCGGTCAGCGGATGCCGAGGGCGATGATCTGGGTGATCGCCTCCTGGGCGAAGTTGTCGTCACTGACGAGGATCAGCAGCCGCTCACCGGAGGGGAGGCCCGGGCCCCACGTCATGCCCTCGGTGTTGTCGACGGCCGAGAGGCCCAGGGTGTCGAAGTCCGCCACGAGCCTCTTGCGCATCGGCGTGACGGTCCGTTCGGCCAGAGACTCCATCGCCTGCACGTCGGTCGCCCCGCGGGTGGTGGCGTCGAAGAGGCGGATCTTGTAGCCCGCGCCCGCGACCCAGGTGCGCTCCAGCACCAGGTAGCGGTGGGGCTGGTCGGGGAAGGCGAGGAGGGACGGGACGCCGGTGTCCGGGCCCCAGGGGCTGTCGGGGTCGTTCTCGGCGAAGATCTTCTCCAGCGGGTAGGCGAACTGCCCGAGGACCTTCCCGGCGCGGTTCTGCTGCGTGACGCGGACCAGGGCGCCGTTCTTCGTGTCGGGCTCCGGGCCGTCCTGGAGGAGCGGGCCCTCGACGGCGCTGGTCACCACCTTGCCCTTGGAGCCGAAGGTGAGTGCCTCGATCGCCTGGTTCCGGCGCGGGCCGCGCTCCTCCGTCGTGATCTCGTAGTTCGCGGGCAGCTTCAGCTGCCCGAGGTGGTCGCCGGTGGGGGACGCGTACTGGATGGACGGCTGGATCACCGGCGGGCCGGCCGACTTGGGCCGGTCGCCCTCCTGCCCCCACCAGTAGTCACAGCTGCGCGGGTCGACCCGGATCTCCTCCGGGTCGACGGCCTTGCCGTCCCCGGCCGTCGGCGCCGGGTAGACGGAGCCGTCGGGCTGGAAGAAGGGGTGGGTGCCGGTGAAGTCGACGGCGTGCACTCCGTCGGCGTCCACGTCCAGCCTGGCCGTGTAGAAGCGGGCGGGCTGGAGGTAGGAACGGTCGTCGCTGATGAAGACGTACTCGCCGGTGCACGGGTTGCGGTCGATGCCGGAGAGGCCGCCGACCGTGGTGTTCTGGAAGGCGAGCTTGTGCGGAACGGTCCTTTCGCCGAGGAGGCGGGCCTGTACGGCGCGTCCCGACCCCTCACCGGGGTCGCCCGGTTGGGCGGCGGACACCGCGGGGGACAGGACGGCGGTCAGGAGCAGAGTCAGGGCGCACGCGCGGCGCGTCAGAGAGGAACTCACCCGGTGATCTTGGCCCGTGGGAAGCCCGGGGCGCAGTCACCCAATCGGGTAAGGCTGCCGGATGCTTGCACCGGGACGGTGCTGTGGGACGGCGGGGTCCGCAAGGAGAGGGGCGGCGTACGCCGAAGTACGCACGTAGCGCCCACCCGGCACACAGGTGGGGGCCTTTCGGGGTTCGGGGGCGGCAGCCCGTACCCGTGGCGGCCTGTCCGCGACGGGTGGTGGCTCTGCCTGCGGCCCGGTCCCTCGGCCTCGGAGACGACTGGGCGAACGCGGAGCACGAGTTCGAGCAGGCGCTCGCCGAGTACCGCGTGCCTGACGCGGCAGCGCGGCCCGCGGTGCCGACGCACCGGAATCCCGTTCCTCACAGCCCTCCCAGCCGGGACCCTCGTTGACCGTCGGGTCCTCGGCCGTGGAGGTGTCGGCGAAACCATCACCGGACCGGAACGCGCCCGCGGCCGGTGTGCGGTGCGGCACCATCAGGGTGAACGCCCGGTGCTGTGCGTCGTGAAGGACCGGTCCCGGTACGATCGCCGGCCGCGACCCCTGGGCGTTCGGGCCCGCCAGCAGCCGGCGTCCGCGCCGGGACGCGTTGCCCTCGCGTTCCGGCGCGAGCCGGACCAGCGCGCCGCCCCCGGTGAGCAGGCCGGCGAAGACCAGGATTCCCGGCAGCGAGTGGGTCGCGACAAGGGCCGGGGCGCCCACCACGGAGGTGAGGAACACGACCCGCAGGCGCACGTTCCGTCCTGCGCAAGGTCTCCCTCGCGCCTCAGTCCGGCCATTCCCACTCGACGCCGTACACGCCGGGCGTGCACTTCGTGGGCAGCAGGTGCGTCGAGTGAAAGCTGTCGGGGGGCACGAGGTGTCGGCTGTGCGGCGGGGCGCCGAGCTGCTTGCAGTAGTAGTGCCAGCACTTCGACGGCACCGCCGAGGGGTGGAAGCGTACGTGGAGCAGGTAGGTCTGCAGGGGGGTGGTGATGCGGCGCTCGTGCTGGTGGGAGATGCCCGCGGTGGAGACGGAGCGGAGCGTGTACTCGACTGCTGCGGTCTCGTTCTGTGCCAGGCGGCGGCCGAAGGGGATGTCGGCGATCACGCAGTTGCGTTCCGGCGCGAACCGCAGGACCGGGGGCGGGCCGCAGGGGACGGTGATGTCGGCGGTGCCGGTCCTCGGCGAGTCCAGGGTGTGCAGGACGGTCAGGTGTCGTACGCCGCCGCGGACGGCTTTGACCACGACGGTGACGCGCATCTCGTCGACGAGGCGGTGCTCGTTCACGCTCACCGCCTCGTGGACGACCAGCCGTCGCAGGTCGGCGTTGAAGTACGGGAAGGCGTCGCCGAGGACCTGTTCGACGTCGGAGTTCTCGCCGTACACCCCGCGGACGGCGGCCAGGTCGTGCGCCGGGACCCAGCCGCGGGGCCTGCGCCTCAGCAGCGATCGCAGGGTGCCGTTCGGAAGGCCGAGAAAGGGTTCCAGGATGTCGACGGCGCGCAGGGACTGGGACTTCTCCGGCTGGCTGCGACCGCTCTGCCAGTAGCTGAGGGTGGCGAGACTGAGGCTGATTCCCTGCGACTGGAGGTGATCGCGTACGCGGTCCAGCGGCAGACCCCGCCGCCGCAGGGCCTCTTTGAACACGGCCGCGAACATCACGTCCGGGTCGTCGGTGTGGGGGGCGTTCGGCATGGCGTCTTCCAACAGGCGGATCTGTGGTCGGTGCGAGGGCCGGACTCCGTCGGGAGGTGACGGGAGGTACCGGGGGGTGGGCCGGGGGCCGCTCGCCTGTCTCGCGAGCGGCCCCCGACGGTTCTGCTGCGGGTGTGTTCAGTTGGTGTTGAGCGTCAGCCCGTAGTACCGGAGCGTGTCGTCGAGCGGCTGGAAGTAGGAGGAGCCGCGGGAGTTGACGCCGCCGGTGCACCGCTGGTTGGTCGGGCCGCCGGACGTCATGCCCTGGGCCTGGTTGCCGGAGATGTACGCGCCGCCGCTGTCGCCGCCCTCGACGCAGACGCTGGAGGTGGCCAGGCCACTGACGACCGTCTCGGGGCCTCCGTTCGGGTCGGTGTAGGTGACGGTGTTGTTGTACGAGCCGATGGCTCCGCAGGTCCAGCCTGTGGTGGCACCGGACTTGCACAGTGCGGCGCCGGACGAGGCGCGGCTGCTGCCCCTGACGGCGACCGGGTTGCTGTTGCCCCAGGTGCCGACGCTGGTGACGATGGAGTGGCCGGGGTTGATGGTGTCGATGCCCATGTCGACGCTGCGGGTGCCGAGTGCGTAGCGGGTCTTGTAGCCCTTCGCGAAGGCGATCCCGTCGTAGCGCAGGGTGTTGGTGACGCAGTGGCCCGCGGTCACCAGGTACTGGTTGCCCGCCCCGTCGCGAGCTCCGTACCCGACGGAACACCACTGGCTGGTGTTGTTGAACGTCATCTTGCTGCCGGGGTAGATCGCGGCCTTCGCCTCGACCTTCTCCTGGCCCCGCAGGATCTGGACGGCGGCGCCGTACTTGGCGGCCTTGGCGAGGAACGCCTTGGCGGCGGCTCCGCGCTCGTTGTTGACCTTGACCGTCACCTTGTCGGATGCCAGGTCCACGGACCAGGCGACCACACCGGAGGGAACCTCCTTGGCGGCGACGGCGTCCAGCTCGGCCTTGATCTTGTCGAGTGCGGCCTGGCCTCTTCCGGGCACCCGGGCGTCGAGTCCGGCCTTCTCGATCTCGGCCGCTTCGGCGGTGTCGTCGGCGTTGACGGTCAGCTTGCCGGCGGTGTCGAAGAAGGCTCCGTCGCCGGATATCCCTCTCGCCCGGAGACCTGCGAGCTTGGCCTGCTGGGCATCCTGCCGGTCCAGACGGTCGGTCGCGGCTTCCTCGGTCACACCGAGCGAAGCGGCCAGCGCCCGGACCATGTCGGGCTGGTAGCGGGGGGCGGATTCTGTGTCCTGGGCCTGCGCCATGGTCTGGGTCCCCAGGAGGGCGGAGGCGGAGAGAGCGATGCCCACTGCGACAAGGCGGCGGTAGGTACGAGAGTTACGCACGCATATTCCTTTCGGATGACAGTCAGGAACTCGATGGGGGGTTTCGCCGGAATACACCGACAAGGCCGCGGCGAAAGGGGGTTCCTGCCTGGCGGAGAGTTCGGAACTCGCCGCGCCCCGAACTATTGCGTAGCGATTGAATGAACTTCAAGACGCGTGCGGGAGGCAGTTTTTAACAGAAACAGCGACGTCCCTGTTGAAGGGGAACGCGCCCTGCGGAACGTCAAGAAGCTTGGTTTGAACAGCACTTCAGGAGGTGTCGGGCCGGTCGTCAGGGTGGGCGAAGAGCGGGTCGGGCGGGGTGCGCCGGCCTTTGCCCGTGCGCGCACCCGGGCACGGGCCGGCGTGACCCGCCGTGGAAAGGAGTTGTACGGGCGTGGGGGCGCGACGAACCCCGCATTCGGGTGCGCCGATCCACTCCGAAGAATTCGCCAGGACCGGAGCGAACGGCACTCTGCCGTCATTTCCCGGTGACCCCGCACGCAACGGAAAATCGTGCCTCGATTTCCGCTCTGCGACCGCATCCGTCAACTGCCGCGGAAGCGGACAGGGGGAGGCGGAAGCATTCGTGCGGTCTCGTCAGCGGGCCGGTCGTAACGCTGGAGTCGGCGCCCGTGGCGTCCTCGTCGCCGGAGGCGACCACGCGCCCGGTGCGACGGCGCGCACGTGCGGTGTCACCGGCGGGCCACCGGCGGCCGCTGTGCCGCCGAAAGCTCTGTACGGGGCTGTCCGGCCCATGCGTCGACTCCAGTGCGGTGGGGGGTTCGGCCGGAACTCTGAGCCGGTCATGCCAAGGAGTTCCGCCTGCCCGGAACCATAGGGGCGCCGCGTGAGCGGTGGTATCAGGCGGCCTCTTTCACGGATACGCAGAAAACCCGACGCGTGCCGGGGTTCTGCGGGCGCCGACCGTCAGGACGGTTCGTTCCTGTTCGCCGGAACCCGGCGGGTGGTGAGCCGGTTCGTCGGCCGATGCCGTTTCCGCCGGTCACCGGCCTCCAGCCGGCCTGGCGCGCTGCCCACCGCCGCCCCGGTGGGCGACCTCCCGGTCGCGGGGCCGTGCGGCCGGAGCTTCGGTGGCCGGATCCTGGCACCCACGGCCCCCTCCAGGCCGGGTTCTCGTGCGGTGGTGGGGCCCGCGCCCCCATGACGGCCGGGGTACGTATAGGTGTTTGGCCGATTCCGGATATTCAGAGCCCGGACCGGTTCGTAACGTGATGCGATCTGATCAGCGGTCGAGCGGACGTGCGGCAGCGGCGCGGCCCCCCCCGCACCTCCACTGCAGTCCGTACCGGCAGAGCGGGAAAGCGCGAACCCAAGGAGACAGCGCCATGACCAAGGTCTATTTCCAGGTCAATGTCCCCATAAGAAACTCCGCACAGCCCGACCAGTGCGGACTGCACGTCTTCACCGGGCCGGCCGACACCTGGACGGAAGCCCTCCGCATCGCCCGCGAGGCCTGCGACTCGGCGATCGCCGCCCAGAGAGCGGGTGACGCTCTCCCGCGTCGGCGCTCGGGCGGCTGGGGAGCGCGCGGGCTGCGCCCTGGCTGGGTGTTCGACTGGTCGGCCGCGACCGTGGACGCGTGGGAGTCCGACACGATGCTCAGGGCGAACCGGTCTTCCCTGTCCCGCCAGTACGGGCGTCCCTGACAGCCGAGAGGGGCACTGCTGACGCGGTCCGTGCTCCGTGCTGCTTCGGCGTTCACTTCCTGCCCGGCATGCTCGTCCCGTCGTTTCAGAGGGTGCGGCCCAGGCGGTGGGCGAGGTCGCGGCGGGACAGCGCGCCGGTCTTGCGCATGGCGCGGGCGATGTGCTGTTCCACCGTCCGGGGGGACAGGTGCAGGGTCACGGCGATCTCCCGGTTGGTCAGGCCGGAGGCCGCGAGCTCGGCCACCTCCGTCTCTCGGGGGGACAACTCGTCGGCGTGCGAGGGGCGCCCGGGAGGGCGGCCCTTCCTGACCGGCCGCCGCGTGCGCAACAGGGCTCTGGTCCGCGCCGCGTCCCAGACGGCCCCCAGCTCGGTGAAGCGCTGGATGCAGGACTCCAGTTCGCCGATCGCCGCGAGGGCGGCGGGACGGCCGGGCAGCCGGTCCGGACGACCGGCGGGTCCCCCGGCCGCCGCGGCCGGGCCGGAGTCCGCGTCGGCGTCCACGTCCGGGTCGGCATCCGCTTGGGCATCCGGTTCGGCGTCCGCCGCCAGCACGCAGCGTGCGGCGCCCTCGGCAGCCAGTGCCTGGGAGTAGGGCCGAGGCAGTGCCCCGTAGGCCGACGCGGCCTCCCGGTACAGTTCCGCGGCCCGCAGCAGCTCGTCCTGCCGCTGCCGGGCCGGCGCTTCCGTTTCGGCGAGTACGGCCCTGCTCCACACCAACGCGGCTCGCGCGGCGGGCGCGTCGCGCCCGCCGAGGCCCTGGGCGAAGTCCCGGACCATGGCGTGAGCGGCGGTCCCGTCGCCCGCGCGCGCCACCGCTTCCACCGCCCACGGCGCGAGCTCCGCGGCCCAGGGCCACACGCCCTTCTCCGCCACCACCGCCCAGGCGGCATGCGCGTGCTCCGCCGCGACCGTCACGTCCTGGCGGGCCAGGGCGAGGCGGATCACCGCGCCGACCGCGGTCGCCACCAGGGGCACGGGCAGCTTCTCCGTCCCGAACGTCCCTCGCTGGGACAGCCAGGACATCGCCTCTGCCCAGTCGCCCTGGGCGACGGCCAGCAGGCCTCGCACGACGTAGGCGTCGGAGGCGATGAACGGCATGTCGGAGGTCGCGGCGACGAAGTCCTCGCACCGCTCGGAAAGGCCGGTCCACCGGCCGGTCCACCACTCCTGGAGCAGCCGCGTCCCCAGCGCGTTGTACTCGGTGTACGGTGCGCCGCTCCGCGCGGACAGGTCGGCTCCCGCCGCCAACAGGTCCTCCGCCCGCTCGTAGAAGCCGAGCCAGACCGCGAAGTCGGCGGCGTTGCACAGACCGCGGGCCGCCTGCCGGGCGCGGAGGGGGTCCGTGCTCTCCGCGGGCAACTCCTTCACCAGGTCCCAGGCGTGCGGGTCGGCGCAGCTCATGGCGAGGCCCGTCCGGCTGGCCAGAACCGCCGTGCGCATGGCCTCGTCCCCACTGATGTCCGCGGCGGCGGTGGCCTGGACCAGCCACCTCCGGTGGACGTCGAGCGAGTTGCCCGGCCAGTAGGGGCTGGACAGGGCCGCCATGGCGCGTGCGGCCAGGCCCGGGCGCACCTCGCGCAGTTCGGCCGCCGCGACCTCCAACACCCGCCACCCCTCGGGGAACCGGCCCATCTGGTTGCAGAGCATCAGCCCCAGGTCGAGACGCAACTCCCCACGTACGGCCGGGGGGAGGGACGCGTCCTGCACGATCTGCGCGAGCACCTCCACGGTCTGGTCCGAACGCAGTCCGGTGACCGCGCTGCGGGCCAGCAGCGGTGCCAGCCGGGCGCGGGCCCGCGGAGGGAGCCCCGGGGCGGCCAGCGTCCGCTCCAGCAGTGCGACGGCCTGCTGGTGCCGGCCGGACGCGGCCGCCGTCCCGGCCGCCTTCTCCACCGCCCTCAGCCACCCGCGGCTGTCGCCGGCCGCCCGGTGGTGTTCGGCCACCGCGTCCCATGCCACGGGCTGTTGGCGGCTCCAGACCTGCGCCGCCCTCCTGTGCAGGTCCTGGCGGACGGGCCCGGGTACGCAGTCGCGTACGGCCGCAGCTTCCAACGGGACGGCGAAGCCGTAGCGGCCCTCTCCCCGCTCCGTCAGGGCCGCGCCCGCCAATGCCCGCAACAGGGCGCTGTTCCCCGTCTCGGTGCCGAGCCCCGACACCGCGATCAGTTCCGCACGGCCGACGGGCCGGTCGAGGACGGCAGCCGCCCAGACCAGCGGCCGGTGCGCCGGGGCCAAGGCGTGCGTGCGACTCAGCACCAGTTCCGCCAGCCGGGTGGGCACACCGGCCGCGTCGATCTCCGCGGCCGTGCCCGCGAACGCCGGCTGCTGTTCCCGCAGCACGGCAAGCAGGTCGACGACCACCCGCGGCACTCCGCCGGTGCGCTCGTGCAGCCGACTCAGCGACTCGCCCGACCAGTCTCCGCCCAGCGCCGCCACGGCGGCGCGGCGGACGCGTTCTTCGTCCCAGGGCGTCAGCCGGTGCCGGAGCACCGTCAGACGGTGCGGATACGTCACCGGCGAGCCGCCCAGCGGCAGACCGGGAACGCCGAGTTCCTCGGGGCGGTAGGCCACCGCGGCCGCTGAACCCGGTTCCAGCCGTGCCAGCACCCGGCGCAGCTCTCGCAGCTCGTCCTCGTCCGCCCGGTGGACGTCGTCCACCAGCCACAGGGTCGGTTCCCGCCGGTTCCCGCCCGCCTCCGGCGGCGGGTCGCCGACGCCGCACCGCCACCACAGGGGGACCGCGCCCGCCGCTCCCGGAAGGTCGGCCAGTTGCCGGAGCAGGTGACTCTTTCCCCCGCCGGCGACCCCCTCGACGAACAACAGCGTCGCCCCGGCGCGCTCAGGGGCCAGGGCGCGGGTCAGGGTCCGCAAGACGGACTCGGGCGCCGCGATCACGCTGTCACCCTCGCTCTCCTTCTCCCGTGGGCCGAACACCTCCCGGGGGCCGAACACGCCGCTTGTTCCGGTCGGTCCCGAACACGCCGCACCCTCGGCCCCCCGTCAGGACCCTCCACCACCGGCATGCGGGAGCCTGCGCCGCTTCTGCGGGATGCCCTCTTGAGACACACCCTACGTCTGCGCCCGGTCGCCGGCCCGCGTGAGCCGACAACCGTCACGTTGCAAGGTGATCGACTTCGGCGAACAGGGTCCTGCCAGGAATCGTCGTCACCTGTCATGCCCGCATGAGACGTCGCAGAGGCGTGCGCACCCGTGCCGGTCCCGATGGCACGGGGCGACTCCAGGCCGTCGCAGACGCCCGTGGAGGCCGAACGCCGCCGCCCTCGCACGTATGACCCGATCGTCACCGGCCGTGAATGCAAGGCGGTCGACAGGAACTGCTTCGACCCCTCCGTCCGGAAGCCGTGCCATCACGGAGGCAGGTGTCATTTCCTCCCCCGCGCTGGGTCCCGAGGCGGCACGGCCGTCGACGCCGTCTTCGGACGGCCCCGCCCTGGGTGTACGGGGGCCAGGAGGCGCCCCGAAGTCCCAGAGGCACCGCCGTACCCCGCAGCGGCCTGCGATTTCGCAGGTCAGAAGGGATGCGGTGGCGTACGAGTCGTCTGCTGGGCAGTGCTCGGAGGCTCGCCCGGCACGGCGATGACGACCCCCTCGGCCGATTCCACCCCCGTCCTGGCGAGGGAGCAGACGACTCCGCGAACCGCGGACGTGCTTCCCGCACGGCCTGGCACGAGCGAGCCGCTCAGGACGGGAGCCGCGGGCGGGGCGGACACACCCCGGCGGGCCGTCCACCGCCCGCCCCTCGGCACCCGGCGTCCGGCACGTTCGCCTCCGCGGGTCTGTCCGATTGCGCCAGGGGGTGACTGCGGAGGGCTGGACGGTAGAACCGGATGGGAGAGGGCATGGGTGGATGACCCCCTGAACCACGAGGAGTTCCCGATGCGTGTTCTCTCACTTGTCTGCACGTTGAGCCCGTCGCCGAAGCCGTCCAGCAGCATGCACCTCGCCCACCAGGCGGGGGAGGAGTTCCGCAAGCTCGGCGCGCAGGTCGAGACCGTGCGCGTCGTCGACCACGACGTGCACCCCGGCGTGGGCCTGGACATGGGCGAGGGAGACGCATGGCCCGCGCTGAGGGAGAAGATGCTCGCCGCCGACATCCTGCTGCTGGCCACGCCGATCTGGCTCGGCCATCCCTCCAGCGTGTGCCAGCGAGTACTGGAGCGCTTGGACGCCGAGCTCTCGGAGCAGGACGCGCAGGGCCGGCTGCTGACGTACGGGAAGGTCGCGGCGGTCGTCGTGGTGGGCAACGAGGACGGTGCCCACAAGGTCAGCGCCGACCTCTTCCAGGGCCTCAACGACGTCGGATTCACCCTCGCCCCCGGGGCGGTCACCTACTGGGTGGGCGAGGCCATGCAGGGCACCGACTACCAGGACCTGGACACCACACCGGAAGCCGTCGCCTCCACCACGCACACCCTTGCCGTGAACACCGTCCACCTCGCGCGGCTGCTGAACGAACGCCCCTACCCCGCTTCCTGACCACTGCGGGGAGCGGGTGCGCACGCAGGTGCCGTCGCGCCGTTGGCACGCGGGGTCGCCCGTACCAGGAACCCGGCACGTTCCCGTCGTGCCCCGAGGCGCCGTTCGCGGTGACCGGGCCCGGGGGAGGGCTGCTCCGTGGCACCGACGGCGGCGTGATCCTGCTCCGGAGACCGTCGTCGTCCAGGTCGTGCGTCGCACGTGCCGGGCTTCGTCCCACAGCCGAAACGGCGGATCGTGGAGCAGGCCGACGGCACGTCGGTGCTGCACCGCCGGCCGGCCCGCGAGGACGACCACCGGCCCGGCACCTCCCCCTCACGCGTCCCACGACACGGACCGGCCCACTACGCGCCCAGCCGGCGCACTCGACCGCCGTCCTGGCCGAGACCGAAGCGCGGCTCGCGGACCTGGACACCACTCGGAAGGCCACTGCCGAACTCGCACCGGTCGGAGGAAGCGAAAGCGGGCCGCCCGGGACGGACACCGCCTGCCAAGCCGTCGTGTCCGCCTTCAACCAACAGCCCGACCAGCCGTTCTGTGCCCGTGAGCTGCATGAACTCCTCGGCATGCCCACCGGCGGGGCATCCGTCGACGTCACCCGCGCCCCTCTCTCCGCGGCTTGACGATCTGTGCAAGCCGCGGAGTCGAGCTCAGGCAGTGCGGGCCGCTCCGACGACGAGGCAGAGCCTGCGGGACGAGTCGGTCTGCTCGCTCTGCGCGAAGTAGCCACGCGGTACGAACAGGGCTTCTCCCGTCCGCAGTCGCAGCTTCCGGGGTGACGCCTCCGCGCGCGTGCCCGGCGGGGTGAGCTGCCACCCGCTGCTTCCCCTCAGCTGGAAGACCAGCACGTCGTCCGGGTTCGGGAAGGGCACCGCGGCACACGACGCGGCGGCGACCGGGCGGTCGAGGAGCAGGGCGAGCCCTGCGGCGAGTCCGTCCGGACGGCCTCGCCAGTCCTGGGGAGCGGCGTGCTCGGGCCACAGGATTCCGGCGCCCTTGCCGCTGTGCGCCCGTACGAAGACAGCGAGTTCCTGAAGCTGATGGCCGTCCAAGCCACCCGATCCGTACGGATTCGGCATCGGTATCCCCCTCTGGCGCACGCGGTTCGTCTGGAGCGCGAATGATCCGACCCAGCGTGTCCCAGACGGGTTCCGGTGAAAAGTCACTGCTTTGTGCGACCTGCCGCCGTCGGGCGGGCCCGCGGTCCCGTGTTGCGGGTGGCGAGGTCCATGTGTCATGAGTCGTCCAGCAGCCCGCTCCGTGCAGCGGCGACCCCGGCCTGGAAACGGCTCTCGGCCCCCAGTTGGTCCATGATGTCCGCGATGTGCCGCCGGGTGGTACGCAGCGCCATACCCAGCCGACGGGCCACCGACTCGTCCTTGAGCCCTGCTGACAGCAGGTGCAGGATGGTGCGGTCGAGTTCGCCCGCCACCTTGGCGAAGCCCTCGTCGCCGGCGTTGGCGTACGGCGTGGCCGTCTCCCACTTCTGTTCGAAGAGGCCGCACAGGAAGGCCACGGTGTTGGGTTCGCGGATCACGACCGCGCCCCAGGCGCCGTCGGTGGTCGGGAGGAAGGCCGTCTCCCGGTCGAAGATGATGATCCTGCCGAACAGTTCGTGGCTGGTCCGGTACTGGCCCCCCAGGGCGGAGGCAGCGGCCACGTAGACCTGGCTCGGGCCGTGGAAGCGCGCCGTGTGGTGGTACAGGGTCCTGAGCCGTACGCCGCGTTCCAGCAGCGGACGGTCCCTGGCCAGGGCGTCTTCCATGGGTTCGTGATCCCGGGCTCCGCCGCCGGGCTGGCACGACAGCACTTCGTCCCGGCACTGCAAGGAGAGCCGGTTGAGCAGGGCGCGGACTTCGTCGAGGGTGGAGATCACCTCCACCCCCCGTGCGCCGCACGCGGCGTGACGCTGGTAGGCGGGGGCGAAGCGGGCCGCGGCCGCCTGGATGCCTGCGATCTGACGCTGCTTCTCCCGGATGTCCTGTTCCAGTAACGCGATGTGTGCACCGGTGGCGACCTCCGGACCGACCGCCAGTTCCCGCGCCGGATCGCCGGCCATGCGTTGGACCAGGCCGCTCCTGCGCAGCCGGTCCAGGGCGTCCCGAACCGCGTCCGGATCCAGCCCCAGGTGCGCGGCTGCGCGCTCCGTGTCGACCTCCTGGTGCTCCAGCACCCAGTCGTAGAGGGCCAGTTCCGTCTCGCTGGGGTCGCCGTCGCGGCAGAATTCACCGCCGTTCCGCCCCTTTAGGTCCATCTCGTCCCCCCGGCCTCAAACTGCCATGCAACTTGGTGAGGTACATGATCCATTGTGGGGGCCTCATGGAGTCCGGCAGGCTCCACCCATAGCCGGATTACGCCGGAAGTCCGGCAGGATCCGCCCATGGCCGAATACTCGATGAACTGCACAAAATGCATCTTTCACATCTTCGGGAGTTCCTGTGAAGCGCTTTCTGCTGACCGTGGCGACCGCTGCGCTGATCGCCCTGCCCGCCGTCTCGCATCCGGTCTGGCAGGGTCACGACCGCAGCACGTCGGCGGGTCCCTCCGAGGCTCGGGACCTGCCGCGCCCGTCCTCGTGCGGCGGGCGGTGCGCCGACCCCAACGACGACACGTCCTGGGGCTAGGAACTCCGTGACCGTGCCCGCACACCACCTGAAGGCCCAGACACCAGGAGGCAGCATGAGGGACGCCACACCCAATCTGACCGGTCGCGAGACCCAGGTCCTCCGACTGCTCAGCACAGGAGACACCGTTTCCTCCATCGCCCGCCAGTTGTCTCTGAGCCCGCACACCGTCGACACCTACATACGCCGGCTCCGCACCAAGACCGGAACGGTCAACCGCACCCAGCTCACCGTCTTCGCCGTGCAGAACGGATACGTGGGAACGCTCTGACGGCGCGGTCGGCGCCCGGGTCCGCTGCCGTCGGAAGTCGCTCGGCCGGACCCCGCCGAGCCCCCCGGCCCCGGCCCGAGGTCCCGCCCCGCCCACGTCCGTGGTGCCCGCTCCGGCCCCGCAGCCCGACCGCTGCGGGGCCGGAGCACGTCATGTCGTACGCGTCGGCTTCCCGGGCTCCAGCGCGGTGAGGTCGACCGACGAGAGGTCGCGGGCGATCTCGTCGGCCGCCCCGTAGTCCAGGCTCCGGGTCAGGGCCGTCGGCACCGCCACGACCGTCATGCCGGCGGACCGCGCGGCGGTGACGCCAGTGACCGAGTCCTCGACTGCCAGGCAGCGGGCCGGTTCGACCGCAAGGGCTGCCGCTGCCGCGAGGTACACCTCGGGGGCCGGCTTGCGGCGGGTCACGTCGTCGCCGGTGACCACCGTGTCGAAGTAGTGGCCGAGGCCGTAGTGCCGCAGCCACCGCCACACCCAGCGGCGGTCGGAGGAGGAGGCGACCCCCAGGCGCAGTCCGGCTGCGCGAGCACCCTCCAGGACGCGGCGCACACCGGGCAGCAGGCGGACGTGTTCGGGTGTCATGAAGACCTCCCAGAGCGCCGCGAGCCGTTGTCGCAGCAGGTCGTCGCCCGGCAGCGCACCACCGTCCTGGCAGCGCCGCAGCACGGCGAACAGGTGCGGATAGCCCTCGGGGCGGCCGCAGACCTCGGCCGCCCACACCCCGTGCGGCAGGTGCAGGCCGTACTCCGCGAACAGCGCGGTGCACGCCAGGAAGTCGGGGCGGACGGAATCGATGAGCGTGCCGTCGAGGTCGAAGACCACGGCGTCGTGGTGGCGGGCCGGAAGCACGTGGGGCCACACCCTTCCTGGGGTCACCGGCGGCGGAGCCGGATCGTGACGGGTCGGTGATCGGAGGCGGGCGGCCGGTCGCCACGCGGTTCGGGGTGGGGGTCGGCGGACGCGTAGGCGACCAGGTCGGGGGCGAGTGAGGGGGAGATCAGGAACAGGTCGATACGGCGCTCCGCCTCTGTGGGCGGCACCGTCCCGAAGGTCGGTGACCGGTCGCCCAGGTGGGCGCCCGCGTCCACGAGGAGGGGGTCCGACGGGTCCCCCAGGAGCAGCCGCACCGGGGCGCGGTCGGAGCCGCCCGGCCCGTCGAGCAGGTGGTCGGCCCTGCGGTGCTTCGGCACCCGGCCCCAGTCCGGCTCGGGATCGCCGGGCGGGAGGCTGTTGGCGTCCATGCCCATCACCAGTGGCGGCAGGGCCGGGTCCGCGTACCGGCGCAGATGATCCGCCTCGATGCGCCGGCCGGTGGGACTGAAGGGGTCGAGGTGCGCCACCAGGAAGCGCAAGGGCGTGGTCCAGCCGGGCAGGCGCAGGGTGGCCAGGCCGTGGCCGTGCCAGTGCGTCAGTGCGTGCCCGGGGTGTTCGGTGTCCACCGGTTCGATGTCGCGCTGCCAGAAGACGGCCTGGTGGCAGCCGGTCTTCGCGAGGAACAGCGCGCCGTCCATGCCGAACGCCGCCTTGGCGTCCTCGAAGCGCGCGCCGCCGTCCCGGTGCCAGCCCCAGCCCTCGGTGGTGAGCAGGACGCGCGGGCGGAGCGCTCCGACGAGTGCGCACTGGGCCAGCCACTGTTCGTCGCGGCCGTGCAGCCGCTCGATCCCGGCCTCGTGCAGATTCCAGAACATCACCAGGTCGGTGCCGGGCGTCGGGGGGTGTGCGGTGCTCACTTGACGCCGACCACCATCGACTCGGGCCCGTCCAGGTGCTCGACGTAGATGTCGCGGAATCCGGTGCGCCGCAACCACTCGCGGCACTGCGCACCGGTGTAGTCGAAGCCGCCGGGGACCTCCGCGTGCATGATCAGGCTGAGGATCAGGCCGACGGCGTTGCTGCGGCGGTCGTCGTCGATGAGCGTTTCGTACACCAGGACCGCCCCGCCGGGCGGGAGCGCGGCGTATGCCTTCTCCAGCAGCCGCAGCTTCTCCTCCTCCCCCCAGTTGTGCAGGATGTGACCGAACACGATCACATCCGCCGAGGGCAGTGGGTCGCTGAAGAAGTCGCCGGGCCGGAACTCCAGCCGGTCTGCCACGCCGAGTGCCTCGACGTACTCCTCGAAGCCCTCGCGAGCGGGCGGCAGATCGAACCCCACGGCGGTCAGATGGGGGTGATGGCGCAGCAGCCAGCCGGGCAGTGCCCCCTGCGCACAGCCGACGTCGACGAGGGTGCGGTAGCGGTCCCAGGGGAACCGTTCGGCAAGGGCGTGGGCCGATCCGATGCTCAGCGCGGTCATGTCCCGCTGGAAGGCGCGCACGGAGTCCGAGGACGCGTACTGCCCCGCGTAGAAGTCCCGGCCGTCCCGCGCGTCGCCCTTCGCCTCCCCCGTACGCAGGACGCCCACCAGGTCGTCGGCCATCCCGGCGCAGCGGGCGAGAAAGCTGTCACCCAGGTAGCTGACCGGTTTGCCGGCGTCCAGGTACTCGGCTGCCTCGGGGGTGTTGGCGTACACGTCTCCGCTGCGTCGCAGCAGGCCGAGGGCGACCAGGGCGTCGAGGAAATCGGCGGCGGGCCGGGGGTGCAGGCCGACGCGTCGGCACAGGGCGGGCGCGGGCAGCGGCTCCTCGGCGAGTGCGGTGAAGACACCCAGGTCGACCGCGGCGAGCAGGGTCCTGGTCTTCCAGTGCGCCCAGAGCAGGTCGGTCACGGGCAACGGGGAAATCATGGGAAGCCTCCGGTTCGGTGGGGCGGGGCCGGTGAGTGGTGCTTGGCGCTGTCCTTCGGGTCGGGCAGCGGTCAGCGTCGGTCGGCCAGCGCGGCCGACGTGCGGTGCGGTACCGCGAAGGCGGCCGTGCAGGCGTCGGAGAACGGCGCCTGCGCGAACAGTTCGAGCCGTACGTCCGCCGCCGGGGCGCCGAAGAAGGTACGGACGAAACGCCACTCGTCGTCCGGGTCCTCACGGCAGAGCACGGCGTGGCGCCGCCCCTCCCTCGTCACCATCAACTCGGCTCTTGGTCCTGCCAGTTCCGGGCCCGCCGCCTCGTCGGACACCGGCCGGGAGACGACCGTGACCACCGCCCAGCCGCCCGCCCTGGTCCGCTCCACACAGGCTTTGAACCAGCCGTCCGCCCAGCGCACGAGGATGCCGCCCGCGTCGCCGAAGCCGCGGCCGTCGACGGTGACCCCGGTCCAGAGGGTGTGGTCGCCGGTGACCGTCCGCCCCAGCCGTGGGACGTCCGACGCCTCGTAGTGGCCGGGCATGGCGAACAGGTCGGCGCCGCGCGCGGCGCGGATCGTGAGGGAGGCCGCGTCCCGGGTGCACGCGTCCCCGGGGCCCGTGAAGGACCAGTCCGGACCGTCGAAGGGGTCTGCCTGTGCCACTGGCGTCCCGGTCACGGCGCCGACATCCCGCCGTCGACGCTGATCGCCTGCCCGGTCACCCGGCGCGCCGACGCCAGGTAGAGGACGAGGCCGGCGATGTCGTCGGGGGTCTGGAACTCCCGCTGCGGGACCATCGTGCGCATGCGCTCCCAGCACTCGTCCTCGGTCTCGCCCGGCCGGACGAACTCCGAGAGGAGGTAGCGCCACATGTTGGAGCGGACGATGCCCGGACAGACGGCGTTGACACGGATGTTCTCCTTCGCGACCTCTTGTGCGAGGGCGGCGGTGAAGCCGACGACGCCGAACTTGGCCGCGCAGTAGTGGGAGACCTTGGCGAATCCCGAACGCCCGGAAACAGAAGAGAAGTTGACGATGGATCCGCCGCCGGAGGCGCGCAGCAGGGGCAGGGCCTCGCGCGAGGAGAGGAAGACACCGTCGAGGTTGCCGGACACCACGTGCCGGAACTCGGCCAGCTCCATCCGCTCGACCGGGCTCACGTGGGTGACCCCGAAGGCGTTGACGACGGTGTCGAGCCTCCCGGGGCCGTCGGCGATCTCCTGGTAGAGACGGCGCACGGCGTCCTCGTTGGTCGCGTCCACCTCGGCGGCGCTCACGTCCAGCCCGTCCGCGGTGAGCTTGGCGGCCAGTTCGCGTGCCTCCGTGAAGCCGGTGACGGCCGTCGAGCGGTAGTGGTTGAAGGTGGAGGGCAGCCGGTCGGTGTCGGCTGCCACGACCTGGGCGCCGCACCGGGCGAACGCCTCGACGACGGCGGCGCCGATGCCGCGCCCGCCGCCGATGACGAGGGCCACCTGTCCGGTCGCATTCGTGTCGTGTTCCTTGGTCATGGGGTGCTGTCCTTCGTGTGGGCGGATGGGGACGTCGTCGCGTTCGACGACGTGAAGACGTCGGGTGCGGAGGTCACGGGGGTGCTGCCGACGGTTCGGGACGCGGGGCCGCTCAGTGCCCCGGGACCGCTCCGGCCACGGGTGGGCTCACGTGGTGCGGACCTCGCGCGGAGACCCTCCCGGCCGGGGCGGCTTCCGCCCCGACGGGCGCGAGGGCATAGGCCAGCGGGGGCAGCACCAGGGCGTCCAGCAGTCTGGGGAAGGCCCGGTAGTCCGCGAGATTGCGGTGCGGTGCCGCGACGATGCGGCGCAGGGCGGCGTCGTCGTGCCCGGTCCGTGCGGCGCGCGCGTCGAGGGCGTCGGAGAGGACTCCGTCACGTCGTCCGAAGAAGTCACGGAACAGGGCCGCGGCGGCTGCCGCGTCCGGGGCGGGCCCGCGGCGCGGCTGGACCCGGACGGCGTCCGGCAGCACCCGGTCGTGGCCGGCGGGGACGGGTGCGGGGCGGCCGGCGAGGGTGTCCAGGAAGGCGTCGTCGGTGTACGCCGTGGTGGCCGGCAGGGAGGCCGGGGCGAAGTCGCGGGTGAGCAGCTTCGCCGTCAGGACGTCCTCGTCGACTCTGCCCAGCGGACCGACGCGGCCCATGTCGAAGGAAGTCCGCGTGTCGAGGACGGTGGGCACCAGGTTCCGGGCGGGCAGCAGCTCGACGGCCGGGCCGACGTCTGCGGCGACCACCGGCACTCCGTGGGCCAGCGCCTCCAGGACCACGCGCCCCAGCGTCTCGCGCGAGGCCGTGCTGGGGAAGAGCAGGACGTCGATCGCGTCGAAGAACGCGGAGAGTTCCTCCTGGGGACGGACGCCCGCCATCCGCACCGCGCTCGGGGGCACCCCTGCCCGGCGCAGCGCGTCGTGCACGCGGGCGGCCTCCCAGCGGGGGTCGTTCGGCTTGCCCGCGCAGACCAGGCTCACGCCGCCGTCCGCCTGGTGGCACCGGGCGAACACGGCCAGGACCTGGTCGAAGTTCTTGGCCAGTGAGAGGGCCCCGAGGTAGCCGATGCGCAGCGGTCCCCCGACGGGAGGGAGGGCGCGAGGGGCCCGCCGGGGCAGGCGGTCCAGCATGGGGTAGGCCACGGCGGACCGGGCGGCGGAGGCGAAGTTGCGCTGGAACAGCCGACGCGTGTACTCGGTCGGAAAGAGTGCGAGGTCACCGGGGCGCACCAGCGGCGCACACAGTTCTTCCTGGGCCCAGTAGCCCGACCACAAGGCGGTGTGCACCTCACGGACGATGCGGAAGCGGCCGGCGGTCCGTTCTCGCCAGTGGTGGTAGAGGAAGGCGTACGGGCCGGAGCCCGCGTACACGACGTCGTCCGGGTCCAGTCCGGCGACGCAGCCGGGACCCTCGGTGACGTCGTGCAGGACGACGGAGCCGCGCCGGGCGAGGAGGTGGGACATCTCGCGGTGCATGAGGACGGCACCGTCGACGATGCCCGACGTGTCCGGTGACTGGTAGTCATGCGTATGCAGGCGCATGCACGGCCTCCTCCCGGCGCTCCAGCAGTCGGACGAGCCGGTCGCGCAGCTGGGCGGTGCTCATGCCGTGCAGCGGCAACTGGTGGTGGTGGGCGCGGGTGGCGATGTCCCGGCGCACCGCGTGCACGTCGACGGGCAGCAGGTACTCCGAGCGCAGCCGCTCCCCGAAACCTCCGTCGGCGCCGTTGTACTCGACGCTCAGGACGCGGCGGGTGCGCGCGAGGACGCCGAGGACGCCGGGGTCGAGCCGGGGGGTGAGCGAGGCGCAGTGCAGGTGCGGGACGGCGAGGCCCTGGTTGGCGGCGGCCACCAGCGCGCTCGCGTAACCGAAGGTCACCACTGCGGCGTCGGGCGATTCACCGGGCGGGGTGAGCCACACGCCGCCGTCGATGTCGGCCGAACAGTCCTGCGGCAGCGGTTCGAAGACGGCGTCGACCATGCTGAGGACGTGGGTGGTGACCGGGTCGCCGTCGAGCCGGTCCAGGCAGGCGTGGAACTCGGCGGCGGTCACGGGCTCGTAGACCCGGGTGTGCAGCAGCAGGCCGAGCATGTTGGTGGCGTTGTGCGCGCCGCCCCACGCGCCCCAGCTGCGCCCGGCCAGGACCAGCAGGTTGCGGACGCTGGTGGTCGCCTCCGTGAGCATGCTCAGCGAGTCCATGTAGTACATGGCGTCGGTGGCCACGACTTTGGTGATGTGGTCGGGCAGTGAGAGAGGCATGCCGACCGTCAGGGTCTCGGCCAGCCCGGTGTTGGTGTAGGGGAGGTGTCCGCGCAGACCGAACCTGGCGGCCATGTCCGGTGTGAAAACAGCGAGTTCGGCGCCGGACAGGTCCTGGTGGGCGGCCAGCATCCGGCCGGCGGTCGTCACGAACGACACGGGCCGCTCCGGGGGCGCGGGCTGTGCGCCCGCCGGTTTGAAGCTGTGCTCGCCCTTGCGGGTGCGGCAGACGAGCACGGAGGGGCCGGGCGCGTCCAGCGCGTCCCCGAGGGCCGTTTCGACGGCTGGGCCGTCGCACCCGTCCACTTCCGTGAGGGTGCCCAGGTAGGAGGCGAGGTAGCGCGTGTTGAGCGGCTTGGCCAGGGGCTCGATGCCTTTGCCGTTGGCGTCGACGACCAGTACCAGGTTGGTCAGCCCGGCGTCGTACGCGAATCGCAGCGCCTCGAAGGCGGCGCCTTCGTGGAGTTCACCGTCCCCGGCGAGGCAGACCACCTTGCGGCTCTCTCCTCGTCGCGTCAACTCCCATGCCAGACTGACCGCTTGGACCACGCCGACGCCCAGGCTGTAGCGCATCGTGTTGCGGAATCCGAGCTCGCGGTGCACGACCCCGGTCAGTCCGCCCTGGTGCAGGGTGGTCAGCGGCGCGAAGGGCAGGGAGCCGCGTACGTAGCGTTCGGCGTAGAAGGCCGGCGCGATGTGCCCCCGGCCGACCACCAGCTCGGCCCGGCCGCCGTGGTCGACGAGTTCGTGGGCGAAGCACGCGCGGACCAGGGGCAGCGAGGACAGGTTGCTCTGGAGGTTCCCGGAGCCGGCGATCTCGTGCATCCGCAGCAGGACGTGGGCGCTGTCGGTGTAAAGGCGCTCCGGCACCTCGGCGGCGACGTGCCGCAGGCTCTCCAGCAGTGGCTCACCGGGAGCACCGCGGTGCTTCATCTCGTGCAACTCACGCGTGACCACGGCGCGTTCCGCGTCGGTGAGGTGGGGCATCGCCGCACGGGCGGGTGCGGCGAAGCGCTCGTAGGGGCCCCTCACCGCTCGTCACCGCAGACCTCGTCGATGGCTGCGCCCAGGATCGTCACGATCTCGTCCAGCTCTGCCGTGGTGGTGACGAACGCGGGCGCCAGAACCACCCAGTCGTCCTGACCCCGGATGATCAGTCCGCGCCGCAGGCAGGCGGAGGCCACCCGCTCGCCGAGGCGTTCGCCGCCGCCGGCGAGTTTGACGCCGTACAGCAGGCCCAGCGCGCGCAGGGTGCCGCGCGTGCCGACGGCGGCGCGGAGCCGCGGTTCGGTGTACGCGGCCAGCTCGCGGATCCGGCCGAGGTAGCCGTCCTCGCGGAACATCGTGACGGCGGCGAGTCCGGCAGCGGCGGCGAGCGGATTGGCGGCGTAGGTGTGGGACGGGGCGAACGACACCGGCCCGCCGCTCTCGCCGAGGACCGATGCGATGTGCTCGCCCATCAGCACGGCGGCCAGGGGCGCGTATCCGCCGGAGAGGCCCTTGCCCGCGCACAGGATGTCGGGGGTGACGCTGAAGGTCTGGGCCGCGAACGCCTCTCCCGTGCGGCCGAAGCCGGTGACGATCTCGTCGAGGACCAGCAGGACTCCGTGGCGGTCGCAGACCTCCCTGACCCGGGCGAGGTAGTCGGCGGGGGGAATGGCCATGCCGCGCAGGTGGATGACGGGTTCCAGCACGATCGCGGCCACCGAGTCGGGTCCCTCGGCCTCGATGGTCCGCTCGATCATGGAGGCGGCGACGGCTCCCGACTCGTCCGGCGAGACACCCCAGAAGTCCTCCAGGCAGTCCGGCGGCCACACGTGCACCACGCCCGGCAGCCCGGGGCCGAAGCGGGTGGTGTCGGGACGCCCGGTCAGGGACAGCGAGCCGAAGGTGGCGCCGTGGTAGCCGTGGTAATAGCTGAGGATCTTCACCTTCCCCGGGTTGCCGTCGGCGCGGTGGTAGAGGCGGGCCAGGCGCATCGCCGCCTCCACGGCCTCGGACCCGCCGTTGACCAGCTTGGCCGCTGTGATGCCGTCGGGCGCCAACTCCACCAGGGCGTCGGCGAGTTCCAGCGCGGATCGGTTGGTGCCGTGCAGGGGCGGATTGAAGGGAAGGGTCCGCAACTGGCGGGTCACCGCGCTGACGATGGGCTCGCAGTCGTAGCCGAAGCAGGTCACGAAGACGCCGGAGAGGGCGTCGAGGTAACTGTTGCCCGCGGCGTCGGACAACCGGACGCCCTTGGCCGACTCGAAGAGCAGTGCCTCGGGCCCGTGCGGGACCTCGAAGCAGAACGCCGACAGGTCGGCGGGCCAGGACGACAGAGGTGCGGGGGTCTCGGTGGTCATACGGGGCTCCTTGGCGAGAACGGGGCACGGCGCGCAGGGATGCTGAGGGCCGGGGGAGGTCAGCGGGCCGCGGGGGCGGTGAGCAGACGGTGGGCGGCGAGGCGCCGCGCCGGGGACAGCAGCTCGAAGTAGGCGAGCCACTGCGGGGTCAGGACGTTCCGGTCGAGGATGTCCTTGGCGATGTCGACGATGACCGGCAGCGAGTGCGCCATCAGGACGGGCATCAGCAGGCTCTCGTCGCCCGGCGACAGCAGCCCGCGGTGGCGCGCGTCGCGCAGGAACCCGCCGAGGACCTGCCGGGCGGCGTCGTCGTCCCCGCGGCACGCGAGCATGGCCGTGTCGGCGATCCAGGCGAGGTCGAGCAGCCGGTCGGCCACCTGGAGGTTGTCGAAGTCGAGTACGGCCAGCACCCGTGGCGGGCCGCTCTCGGACAGCAGGAAGTGGTGGGCGTGCAGATCGCCGTGGACCACGGCCGGCCGGGCCAGGCCGGCGGGGCGGCGCGCCAGCACCGGTGCGCTGGACCGCAGTTCGCGCAGCACCTGGGCGGCGGCGCGGTGCCAGCGGTCCGTACCGCGCTCGGCCGCAGGCAGCAGGCGCCGCTGGGCGTCGGCGAGGGCGGCCGGCCAGTGCTCCTCGTCCACCATCAGCGGCAGGCGGACGGCGGCCAAGGCGTCGGCCACGTCCGGTGGCAGGCGGTCCAGCGCCTCCCGCAGGTCCAGTCCGGTGGCGACGACGGCTCGCGCCTGTTCCGGTCCGCCGTTCGCCCCCACTCCCGGGCAGTACCGGGTCAGTTCGCACGGGAGGCCGTCGTGGACGGCGGTGGCCCGGCCGTCGGCGGCCGGCACGACGGACGGCACGGGCACCCCCTCCCCGCGGCAGTGCGCGAGGACACGGTCCTTGAGCGGGAGGAAGGTCCCGGGGCGCAGCGCCTCGGCGTTCAGCTGGGCCTTGAACACGTGGTCGCCGCCGGCTGCCGTGACCAGCCACAGGCCCGCCGTGTGGCTGAGCGGAGCCGATCCCCCGACGGTCAGCGGGCGCAGCTTCGCGTCGCTCCACGGCGCACCCCAGTGGGTGGCGAGGACGTGGCGTACCCACTGCTCCGTTCCTGTGGCGAGGACCCTCATCGGGGGCCCACGTCGTAGAAGTCGGCGCCGTCGAGGTAGCGGACGGTCGCGAGGTCGCGCAGCACGGTCTCCTGCACCTCGTGACGCAACTCGACCAGCAGGGCGTACGTGAAGTCGTTGACGGTGGGAACGATGGGCTCGCCGCCGCGGACGAACTCCCGAAGCCCGTGGTAGCTCTCCAGGCTCTTCACCCGGTCGAGGCCCCGGTAGGCCCGTAGGGTTCCCTCGACCGGTGAGATCATCGGCGCGCCGGCGACGAAGTGCTTCACCTGGTAGCGCTCCTGGTGGCGCGCGAGGAAGGTCTCCGGATCGACGTAGGCGTACACCGTCCAGTTCAGCTGGGACTCGCCGGTGCCCATCCGCGCGTAGTGCGCGGTGTTTCCGCCGCCCATCCGTGCCGCGACCTCGATCACGCACGGTCCGCTGGGGGTCATCCTGATCTGGACGTGGGACGGGCCGTGGAGGATGTCCAGCGCGTCCAGTACCTGCTCCGCGTAGCGGACGGCCTGTTCGATCTTCTCGCCCTCGTAGGGCTGGAGGACCAGACCGTCACAGAGGTCGAGGACTCCGTTCGCGGTGATGTGGGTCGCGTTCCAGACGTCGCAGACGTGGTGCTTCCCGTCCCGGCTGACCATGTTGATCGCGTACTCCGGGCCGGCGAGGTACTCCTGGGCCAGGACCGTGTCATTGCGCAGCGAGAAGACGTCCTGCGTGCCGGCCAGGGACCGGTAGGCGCGGACGGCCTCCTCGGGGGTGTCGCAGTAGTGGATGCCGTCGCTGCCCGCACTGCTGACGGGCTTCACCACGATCTTCTCGGCCAGCTCGCGGTGCCAGCGCTCCAGCTCTTCCGCGTTCTTGACCAGCAGTTGGCGGGCGCCGCGCAGCCCGGCCGCCTTGATCTTCTCGACCATCACGTACTTGTCGCGCCGCGCGAGGGAGCCCGCTGTCCCGTTCGTCAGCAGGCCCAGGCGCTCGCTCAGCAGATCGGCGAAGCCGACGCCGTACTCGCTGTCCGGTATGACCGCGCGCAGGTCGTACCGGGACAGCTCCCGGAGCGTCTCGTCCAGGTCGCCCCGGTGGACGACCTCGGCCACGAATCCGGTGGGCACGACCTTCTGGTACAGCTTGGGCCGCACGGCTGTGCTCTGCACATGGACACACGCGTACCCGGCCTCCTTGAACGCTGCGACGAGACCGCCGGAGAGGCAGGCGGGACTTGCGTCGACGAGCGCGACATGACCACGGACCATCTGTTGTCACCCTTTACTGATGTCGTTCACGTGCCGGGCGTGTGCCCGGAGGGAATGCGGGTCGGCCCGCTCGCCGTTCGGTCGCGGCGGAGCCACACGGCGCCATGCGGCGCGAGCACGTTCCCCGTTGACGTGTCGCTCGCTGTCAACACCGCGTGCCCCGGGGGCAGACTCACCGGGCGGCCGGAGAAGTTCACCATGCAGAGAAAGTCCTCCCGCCGGAAAGCGAGGACCTCGGCCCCGGCCGGGACCCAGTCGAAAGCGTCACTCCTCAGGCAGGGCAGCGAATTCCTCAGCCGTACGGCCCGGCGGTAGAGGTTGAGCACGGAATCCGCGTCGGTGTCCTGGGCCGATGCCGCGTACCCGGCCCAGCCGTCCGGTTGCGGGAGCCACGTCTCGTCACCGCCGCCGCTGAATCCGTACGGCGGGGCCTCACCGGACCACGGCATCGGCACGCGGCAGCCGTCACGCCCCGGATCGCTGCCGCCTGAGCGGAAGTGCACCGGATCGCGACGCGACCCGGGCGGCAGATCCTCCACCTCCGGCAGGCCGAGCTCCTCGCCCTGGTACAGATAGACGGAACCCGGCAGCGCGAGAGTGAGGAGTGCCGCGGCACGGGCACGCCTGGTCCCGAGGGACAGGTCGCTGGGCACGCCGGCGGCGACCGAGCCGAAGTCGAAGGACGTGTCCTGTCTGCCGTACCGGGTGACGGTCCGGGTCACGTCGTGGTTGCAGAGCACCCAGGTCGCCGGTGCGCCGGTCCGCCTGCTGGTGGCCAAGGACGTCTCGATGACCGCGGTGAGCTCCGCGTGCTCCCAAGCGCATTTGAGGAAAGCGAAGTTGAAGGCGGCGTGCAGTTCGTCGTGGCGCAGATAGCGTGCCAGGCGCTCGTTGTCGTCGAGCCAGATCTCGCCGACGAGGAGACGTTCCTCGGAGTAGGACTCGGCCGTCCGGCGCCAGGAGCGGTAGACGTCGTGCAATTCCTCACGATCGACGTAAGGGTGCGGCCCGCCGGAACGGACCAGGTCGGGCAGGTGCGCGTCCTTCTCCAGGAGGCTCGCCGAATCGACCCGGACACCGGCGACACCACGGTCGAACCAGAACCGCAGAACCGAGTCGAATTCGCTCCGCACCAAGGGGTTCGCCCAGTTCACGTCCGGCTGCTCGGGGCAGAAGAGGTGGAGATACCACTCGCCCGGTTTTCCGTCCGCGTCCGTGGTCCTGGTCCAGGCCGGCCCGCCGAACTCCGAACGCCAGTTGTTCGGCGGCTCCTCGCCGGACTCGCCCCGACCGGAGCGGAAATGGAACACCTCGCGTTCCGGGCTCCCCGCGGGAGCGGTGAGCGCCGCACGAAAGAGCGGGTGCTCGTGGGAGAGGTGGTTCGGCACGATGTCGACGATGAGGCGCAGCCCGTACTCCCGGGCTTCGGCCACCAGCAGCTCCGCTTCCGCCAGCGTGCCGAACACGGGGTCGATCTCCCGGTAGTCGGCGATGTCGTAGCCGCCGTCCGCCATGGGGGAGCGGTACCACGGCGTGAGCCACAGCGCGTCGACACCCAGCTCTGCCAGGTAGGGCAGCCGGGCCCGCAGCCCGGCGATGTCTCCCTGGCCGTCGCCGTTGCCGTCGGCGAAGCTCCGCAAGTAGACCTGGTAGACGACTGCGTCCCGCCACCAACCGCGCGGGGACTCGGGCGACCGCTCCGCACCCACCATCAACATCCTTTGCACACCGGGGCCGCTTCCGACCAAGTGAGGGTCTTACTGCACGTCAGGAGCCACTGTCCGGACCACGCGCGCGGGGTTGCCCACGGCGACCGTGTCGGGCGGAAGGTCCTTGGCGACCACGCTGCCCGCACCGACGATCGTGCGGGCCCCGATCGTGACGCCCGGAAGGACGATCACCCCTCCGCCGAGCCACGCACCGTCCTCCACCACGACGGGCTTCGCGTTCTCCCACATCCCGTGCCGCAGAGCCGCGGAGTCGGGGTGATTCGCGGTGTACAGCTGGCAGCGTGGCCCCATCCGGACATCTGCGCCGATCGTGATCGGCGCACAGTCGAGGAACACCGCATCGAAATTGATCCGGGACCGTTCGCCGATCTCGATGAAGAACCCGAATTCGCAGAGGAACCGAGGCATCACACGTACGCCTGTCCCCACGGACCCCAGCAACTCCTGAAGGATCACGGATCTTTCCCGCTGGTCGCCGAGGGCAGTCGCGTTGAACCGGTCCAGAAGGTTCTCGCATCGCTTGCGGTGGGGCCGCAGCAGCGGATCATTGGCCAGGTACGGCTGCCCGGCCGCCATGCGGGCCTTTACCTCGTCCAGTCCCACAGCACTCAATCACCATCTCCGCCGCAGCGGTTCGGGGGCTTTCGGCGATCGGGGGCCGGCACGCCCGGCCCCCGATCGGCATGCGTGATGCGTCAGCGCTGGTAGTGGATCTTGATCGAACGGGTCTCGACCGTCTTGGCGGCAAGCTCAATCTTCTTCATTGCGCACTCCTTTTCCTGGTGGCGGACACTGTTCAGTGCCCTTGGGTTCGACCGTTGCGGCCTGGTGATTACTCTGCCTCTTTTGAATTCCCCGGCCAAGTCACGGGATTCCGGGACGGAAAGGGAGAGTGTTGTGCCCGTCACCGCAAAGCGCGTCTTCATTGCACAGGAAAGACAGAACCGAAAAAGCCCAGGCTTCGACCGGGGTTTCCGGTCGAAGCCTGGGCTTTTTCGGCCAATCCGCAGATCAAAAGGTTCGCAGAAGGAGGACAGAAGAGGGGCAGAGGGGGCAGCAGGAGCAGACTGGCCTGGGGGCAGGTCAAGTCACCAAGGCAATCCCGATCAGCGGCGCTGTTCCTTCGACGGGTAGAGTTCCGCCTTTTGGAACGCGGCGAGCCCCGCAGTGTAGTGGGGCTCGCCACGGCCGTCGGGAAGGCCGGCGGCCAATACGTAAAGGGCTGTCTCGCGGATTCCGTCCACGCCGAGGGCGTCCTCCAGTTCGCTGTCCCGGAAGGCCAGTGTCTGGAACGGCCCCAGTCCCAACGCGGTGGCCGTGAGGGCGAAGGTCTGCCCAAGGTGGCCCGCGTTCATCAACATCACCCGGTAAGCGCGCGGCGCGCGGTACTTGCTGCTCATGCGTTCGACAACGGCAGTCACGAAAACCGTTATCGCTGCTTCGCCGACCGCGGCCTGATCGAAGGACAGGTGCGCCGCCTGCTCGCGGGTGAACTCGGCGTCCAGCAGTTCCAGCGAGTGTTCGAGGCAGTTGTAGTGGTAAAGCCCCGGAGCAATGCCGTCGACGGCGAAGACGCCGACGTAGGCCTCCAGTTCTTGACGCGCGCCACCGGACGCACTGGTGCGTTTCATGAGGGCGCCGAAATCCTGCCCGTCCAGGAACTCGCTGGGGCCGAACACCATCGAGAGGAGCCCGGACAGAGTCGGCAGCGGAAGATCCACCTGCTTGAAACTGCGGTGGGTGCGCCTCTGGTAGAGCGTGCGGACGAAGGATGCGTCCAGGTCGATCGGTGACCGGGGCAGGAGTATGCGGTCCGCATCGGGATAGTTTTTGAACAGGGCGGTACGACGTCCGGCCCTGAAGTCCTCGTTGACCTCGGCGGACTCGGTGTAGTCGGCGTCCTTGCTCGAAAAGTGGAGGGCTGTGGCCTCCGGCGACCACGTCTGCCATGTCTCGGCCAACTCGGCGTCCCGGTCGCCGTCCTCGGCGGACACCAGGAATCCGTACTTGTGCAGTTCCCCTGCGGCTGCCCGGAAGGAGTCCGGGTCACTGTCCGGGAAGCTCGCCGCGACGTCGTCGACGGATGCCCATTCGCTGAACGCTGCGAGGATTTCGGCAGCCACCGGCGCGAGGGAGACTTCCGGACCGGCCAGGTAGTTCTGGATGACGAAGGACCCGTCACGCCAATAACAGACAAGGTTGTGCGCGCGCCGCAAAAGCATGGCTTCTCCTTGGCGATCGGGGGCCGGGAACACCGGCCCCCGATCAGTATTCGCGATCGATCAGCGCTGGTAGTGGATCTTGATCGAACGGGTCTCGACCGTCTTGGCGGCAAGCTCAATCTTCTTCATTGCGCACTCCTTTTCCTGGTGGTGGACACTGTTCAGTGCCCTTGGGTTCGACCGTTGCGGCCTGGTGATTACTCTGCCCTTCAGTGAGCCAAGGGCCAAGTCACGGAAGTCCGGTACCGAAATGCAGTGAGGAACTGGACGGGTCGGGCGGCGTATGGAACTTATGGCCCTGTCCGCCGACTGCGAGCTTGAGCTGTACCTCGGCTTCGGCAGTGAAAACGGCCCGGGAAGCAATGTCCTGGCTGCTCGCCTGCTCAACGAGGTGGGCACCCTGGGACTCGACATCGTGCTCGGCCTCTGTCCGCCCGGATCCGCACCAACAACACCCCGCCGAGTTCCGTAGCGTCCATCCGCGTCCCTGGACACTGGTGAATGTCCCTCTGTACCCACCCGGCGGCTGCCACGGTCGGCGGCTCTGTACGACCGCTGATTGTGGAGCACCAACCCGTCACCCCACTGGTCAGCTCCTCTTGGGAACACCCCGGGGAGGCCGGGGCGGGGCCGCATCCGTGTGCGGTGGCTGCGGTGCTCAGGTCGTGTGCGTCCCGGCGCCTTCCCGAACGGCAGGCGCGCGCCAGGAGCCGGGCGTGAGCGCGGGCGGGCTCCGGACCGTACTCCTCGGCTGGCGTGGGCTCGTGGTCATAATGCGCGGGTGAACGATCGAATTCCGTCCCCCGTACGGCTTCCAGGTGGGCGCATACCCGAAGGCGCGGCCCTGTGGCGGTCGACCGAAGCGCGGCTCCGGTCGACGGCGGTGCCCGTGCGGTGGTGGGCGCGTCCGGTGTGGGCGCTGGTGGTGCTGGGGCTGGCGGGGGCGGCGGTGTGGCTGCTGCCCACAGCGGCGTCGGAACCGGACATCACCGCGGTGTTCGGGACGGCGCCGGACAGCGCGGTCTCGCGCGGGGCCATCGTCCTGACGGTGGAGTCACAGGTGGACACCTCGTACTACGCCGAGGAATTCTCCGGGGGAGGTTCCTGGCCCGTGGGGGCCCTCTGGGCATGGCTGCCGCCCACGGTCTTCCAGGGGTTCGTGCTCCTGGAGGCGTACTGGATCCGGCGTCGTCCCGCCCTCGCGCTGGCCGTGCTCGCCCCGCTGACCGCCGCCGCGCTGCTCCTCGACGAGGGCATCGCGGACACGGCGCCGGCCGCGCGGATCACGGCGGGGATGGCGGCCGTGCTGGTGGGGCTCCACCTGTTGCACCGGGTTCAAGCACGGGCGCGGCAGCGGACGTCGGCGGTCGAGGCCGCCGGTCCGGGGCGCCACCCGGTGCCCGCCGTGCCGGTGCGCGGCCGGCCGTTGCTGGTGCCGGGCGCGGGCGCGGTCCTGCTCGCGGCGGCGGCGTACGTCTGCCTGGCCGACTGGCGGGCGGAGTCGAAGGGGGTGTTCCTGGTCTCCGGCACCCTCGGCACCGCCCTGCTGGTCCACGCCGTGGCCGAGTGGCGCAGTGCCGCCCGTTTGCGCAGGCACCCTCAGCCCGTCCTGCGGGTCCTGGTCCGGGAGGATGTGGACGGCAGGACCCTGGTGTACGCCGCCGACGACGCGGCGGAGGCCGAGCCGCTCCTCGGGTTCCGGGGCCGGGGCGGGTACGAGGGCGAGGCGGTCTCGCGCTCCCAGGACCTCGGGCCGCGTCCGATGCGGGAGGCCGTGCTGTACGGAGTCCCCGCGCCCGGCGCGGAGTTGGTGTGTGTCGGGGCGGTCGACGGGCCCGAGGGACGGGTCTCGGTGGAGCGGGGGACGGCGGTTCCGGCGAGGCCGGAGCGTACGACTCGTACGAGAAGCACGGAGAGGGACGGAAGCACTGTGGAGAACATCGAGCACCCGACGGAGGCCGTCGCCACCGGGCCCCGGCAGTGGGGCGCCGGGACGGTCGGGCGGGGGTTGGGCGCTTTCTTCCTGGCCATGGCGGCGGGGGCGGTGTTCAACCTGGTGACCGGGGAGATGACCTGGTCGTGGTGGATGGCGGTGGCCTCGCTGCCGTTCTGGCTGACGGCGTCCGCGACGGCGTTCAACTGGCGCGTCACCGCCGACCGTTCGGGGGTCTGGGCGGCCGGGGCCTGGCGGGTGAAGCAGGTGCGCTGGCAGGAGATCGAGAAGGTCGACACCGCCAACGACAGCTTCGTGCTGCGCGGGAGTGAGGGCGAAGCCGTCGCGCTGCGGCCCACCGGATGGACCCGGCTGGACCACCGCACCGCCGCCGGGCACACGGCCGGGCACGCGGCGGAGGCGGTGCGCGCCATGCTCGCCGATCCGGAACTGCGGCCCGCGCGGGAGAGCACCACGGCGGAGCAGGGGATGCCGTTGGGGCCGGTGCTGGTGGTGGGGCTGCTGCTGTGGGGGGCGTGTGTGTACTGGCTGTTCTGAGGGGTGACTGCGGGGTGATCAACTCGGGCGACAGGAGAGGGCCGACACGCCGATACTTCGTCCATGCCCACCCCTGCCCCGATACCTCCGTGTTCCTTCCTGCCCCCGGGGGCGCAGGCTCCCGACGCCGCGCCCTGGAGCAGTGAGGACGCCGAGACCTGGCGTGCCGCGGGCGCGCCGCGCTGGGCGCGGCCGCGCGTGGTGGCGTGGGGGATGACGCTCGTCCTGCTGGTGTGTCTGATCCTCGCTCTTGTCGCGGCGGACAGCGGGCCCGTGTGCACGGAGACGGCCCCGTGCGGGACCGAGTGGGTCGGTTATGCGGTGGTGGCCTTCTTCGTGGCGTTGCCGTACTGGTGCCTCAGGCTGCCCGGAGTCGCCGTCTGGACGCTTCCCGTGGCCTCGGCGCTGGCGCTGACGGGGGTGTTCGACGCCGACATGCCGGACGCGCCCGCCGACCTGGTCGGCACGTGGCTGATGGTGGCCGCCCCGCTGCTCGCCCTCGTCGCGGTGGTCGTGCGCCTGCGGGCGCGACGCCGCCGGCGTGCGCTGTTCCTGAAGGCGACGCAGGGGCGTACCGCGCCGCTGCCCCAGGGGTTCGGCCGCGACGGGAGGGCGGTCCGCAGGCTGTGCGCAGGAGCCGTACTGCTGGCAGTGGCCGGTGGACTTCTGGCCTGGGGTGCGATCGTCACGTCGGCGTCCGACGCACGGGACGCGAAGGCCATCCGTACGGTCGCGACCGTCCTCGAAGCGGTCGACCTGGACGAGGGCGACGGAGGAACGGTACGCGTACGGAAGGCGGCCGGCGGGGAGCAGACCCTGACCTCGCTGTATCCGCTGGACCACCCTGTGGGTTCGCGGGTGACCGTGCTGAGCGACGAGGGCCCGCCGCGCCTGGCCGTCGAACGGTACGACGCCGTCGGCCAGCAGCTGAGCGCGCTGCCCTTCCTGGTCACCGGCGTTCTCCTGCTGGCCAAGGGTCTCCAACTGCACCTGGCGCGGCGGGCACTGCGCAGGGGCGAGCAGCCGGTGCTGAGGGTGTTCGCGGCGGGGCACTTCATGTGGCAGCGGCTGCACGCGGTCACCGACAGGGAGCTGACGGGCGCGGCGGTCGACTGCGCGGCGCTCGCGTACGGCGAGGTGGTGTGGGTGCTCGGGGAGCCCGAGGAGGGGCCCGACGAGGAGGGGGAGGAGGGGGCGGAGAACGAGGAGGAGGACCACGGCGAGCACCCCGCCTGGTGCGGGGAGGCGGTCGTCCACGGCGTCCTGGCCGAGGGCGCCGAGATCGCCGTCCTCCAGTCGTGCCTGCCGTTGCTGTCCCTCCTGAACCCGCTGCCCCCCGGCGACACGGCGGACACCGCCGTCGGTGAGAACGCGCTGGTCGTCGCCATGACGGTGGGCGGGAGCGACAGCCGGGAGGGGGCGAACCCTGCGGCGGCCGTCGCCGATGGCCTCCGCTGACACATGCCGTTGTCGGCGGCCTCCTCCAACCTCAAGGACATGGCACAGAACCCGCGTTCCGCGACCGGCCGCAAGAAGCCCCGCGCGCACGACCCGGTGAAGACCCGTGCCGCCGTGCTCACCCGGTTCGGGCTGGTCCGGGAGGTCGTCGGGGGGCTCTCCGACGAGCAGCCCGCGCGCCCGAGCGGGCTGGGGGAGTGGTCGGTGCGCGAGCCGGCCGCGCACGTGTCGACGGCGGTCGGTTCGGTCGTACGGAGCCTGGGGGAGCCGTCGTCCGGCGCGGGCGACGAGGGCCGAGGTGCCGTTCGACCGGCAGGTCCTCGCCGCCCGCACCCGCCTCCTCGCCGACGCGCTCGCCGTGGAGGCCCTCGGAGCCTCCACGGAAGTGCGGATTCCGCCGTTCGCGGTGGTGCGGTGCATCGAGGACCCGAGGCACACCCGGGGCACCCCGCCGAACGTGGTGGAGAGCGACCCGCTGACCTGGGTGCGCCTGGCCACAGGACGTGCACAATGGGCCGCCGCGGTCGAGAACGCGCAGGTCAAAGCCAGTGGCGAGCGTGCTGATCTGGTGGAGGTGCTGCCGATTCCGGGATGAATGGGAACGCCCGCCGCGAGGGAAGTGGAACCGGAGTCGCCACCCGTTCCGTCACACCGGCATGCAGAAGACGCCGAAGCTCACGCCGCTGAAATTGCTGGCAGTGCCCGTCACCGCCGCGGCCCTCCTCGCACTGAGTGCCTGCGGTACGGAGACGACCCCGGGCGCCAAGACGGACGGCGGCAGAAAGGGCACCGGGCAGGAAGCGGGGCAGGGCACCGTGCAGACGGACCTCGCGCTGACCGGAGTGCGCTGGACGGTCGAGAGCTCGACGGTGGGCGGGAAGAAGGCCGCCGCGCCCAAGGACACCTTCGTGCAGATCGACGACACGGGCGCGGTCAAGGGCAACTACGGCTGCAACACCTTCACCGGCAGGGCGAAGGTCAAGGGCGACGCCGTGAACCTCGACAAGCTCATGTCCACCCAGATGGTCTGCGACGTCCAGGACTTCGAGCTGGCCATGCGCAAGACCTTCAAGGAGCCGCTGAAGGCGGAGGTGGACGGCGACCGGCTCACCCTGACCACGGCGAAGGGCGACACCCTCGCCCTGACCTCCGCCCCGAAGAAGGAGGCGGCCGCCCCGCTCACCGGGACCAAGTGGACGGTGACCTCCTTCACCGACCGCAAGACCGTGGGCGGCGACGCCACCGCCTCGACCGTGCCGAAGGACACCGCCGGGAAGGCGTACCTGACCTTCGGCGAGGACGGTTCGCTGCGCGGTCGCACGGGCTGCAACTCCCTCAACGGCACCGCCGAGGAGAGCCGCGGCAACCTCGACGTCGGCCGCGTCGTGACCACGCGGATGATGTGCCAGGGCGGTGCGGGCGAGGTCGAGAAGAAGATGCTGAAGGTGCTGACCGGCAAGGTCACGTACACGGTGGACGGCCGCAGCCTGTCCCTCACGGGGCCGGCGGGGGTGGGGCTTGAGGCGACGGCCGCCCAGTAGGTCCCGTACGAGAGGAAGGCGGGCACGACGACGGCGCAGCTCGACCGCCGCCGACGCCGCCGCCGGGGCCCGGACCAGGGGACCGGGTCCGAAGCCGGGGTGATGCCGTGGGGGCGACGGCCCCGGCCCTCACGGCGCGGACGCCACCCCGGCTCACCCGGCTCACCCCGCCTCACACCCCCGGATACGGCAGCAGTCCCGCGTCCGTCTTCTCCCATGCGGCCTTCAGCGCGGCCAGCCGCGCGGGTTCGGCCGCCGCCAGGTCCGCCTGCTCCCGTGCGTCGGCGGTCAGCCGGAAGAGCTGGTCCTTCCCGGCCTTCCCCCGGTAGTACTTCCACTCCCCGCGCCGCAGCGCCCGCTCGCCCCGCACCCGCCAGAAGAGGTCCCGCTCCGGCACGCGCTCGCCCCGCAGCAGGTATCCGGCGAGCGAGGTGCCGTCAAGCGGGTGCGCCCGGTCGGGGCGCGCGCCCGCGATCTCCAGCAGCGTCGCCGTCCAGTCCGGCGTGAACACGGGTACGCGGCTGACCTGCCGGCCGTCGATCCGCGCGGGCCAGCGCACGACGGTCGGCACCCGGATGCCGCCCTCCTGAAGGGAACCCTTGTGACCGCTCAACGGCCAGTTGTACGAGAAGCGTTCACCGCCGTTGTCGCTGGCGAAGAAGACGAGTGTGTCCTCCTCCTGCCCCGACTTCTTCAGCGCCTTCAGCACCTCGCCGACCGACCGGTCGAGGTCCTCGACCATCTGCGCGTACTTCTCCACCGAACCGCCGTCCTGGTGCCACAGCGCGCGTCTGTCCCCGGCCTTGATCCGCCGTACGACTTCGGCGCTCGCCTCCTCGTCGCCGTCGGCGATCCACGGCCAGTGCGGGGTGGTGAAGTTGAGGTTGAGCAGCCAGGGCGTGTCGCCGTGGTCCCTCCGTACGAAGTCGCTCGCCCGCTCGGTGAGGATCCGCGTGTAGTACCGCAGGTCCTTGTACGTGGCGTCGCCCTCGTAGAGGTCGTACTCGCCGTCGCCGCTCAGCTTCGAGTAGTACTCCAGCGCCCCGCCGAAGTTCCCGAAGAACTCGTCCCAGCCGGACCGGGTGGGGCTGTAGTCGGGCAGGAAGCCGCAGTGCCACTTGCCGATGAGGGCGGTGGCGTACCCGGCCCCCCTCAGCAGCGAGGCGAGGGTCGGGTGGGTGGGTTCCAGCCCGACGCCCCTGTCGGCTATCGGCTCGGCCAGCCCTCCCTTCGTACGGCCCGGGAAGCGGCCGGTGTAGAGGCTGAAGCGGGTCGGGGAGCAGGTCGCGGACCCGGAGTAGGCGTCCGTGAACCGCACCCCCTGCCCGGCGAGGCGGTCGAGGTTCGGCGTACGGATGTGGGGCGAGCCGTACGAGGACAGGTCGGCCCAGCCGAGGTCGTCGCCCAGGATGAACAGGATGTTGGGCCGCCTGGACCTGCGGCGACCGGCGGCGCGGAAGGGCCGTTCCTCGGGGGTGCTCGCCCCGGCGGGCGAGGTGGCGGCGGCGGTCAGCCCGGCGGCTGCGGCGGCACCGACGAGGGTGCGGCGGGACAGGGGGGTGCGCGAAGTCACGGCTTCTCCGGAAGAAGTCAGGCCAAGTCGCCCGAACCCGGACAGAGTTCGGCGACCTGTGAGAAAGGGGGCTTGCGAAGTGACTAGGCGCAGCGACAGATGGCGCTGGCGACACGGACCAGGTCTACGTGTCGGCGCGCGACGAGCGGGACCGAGCGGTCACCGGAGGGCTGCATGGCCCGTGACTCTGGCGGCTCCCGCGTCCCCGTGTCAACAATCGTCTCGCCCCGTGGACACCACCCTGGACACCCCGGTCCCCGGACCTCCACGTCAGGACCTCCTCCCGGAACTCCCTGACCTGCGCCCCGGCAGCCGAGCCTCCCCTCGGTCCGCGGCCTGGCCTGCTCGCCGCCGGGGCCGCGGCTCCGGCGGGTTCGAGCTCTCGACCGTGCGACTCCCGCCGCGCTCCGGCCGCCCCGCCGCTGAGCCGCCGCGCCCCGGCCACCGCCCCCGCCGTCCGCCACCACCGCGTCGCCGGGCCGCTGCCACCACCGCGTCGCTGCGCCGCCCGCGCGCAGCCCGCCTGTACGGGCCGCCCCCGACCCGCCCACCGTGCGCTCCGCCGTGACCACCCGGGCCCCGCCGTCCGCTGCGCCGTGTCGGTCCGCCGTGCCCCGGCCGCCTGCGGCCTCCGCGCTCCGGGTCCGGGCCCTCCCCCCCCACGCCTTCTGCCCCTGCCGGTAGGACTGGAGGCGGGAGATGGCAGCCTGGACGGGTGACTCAGACGACGGCAGAAACCCTGCAGCACCGCTTCGACGGACCAGAACACGCTCCGGTCCTCGTCCTGGGCCCCTCCCTCGGCACCACCTGGCACATGTGGGACCGCCAGATACCCGAGCTCACCCGCACCTGGCGGGTCTTCCGCTACGACCTGCCCGGGCACGGCGGCGCCCCCGCCGGGCCCGTGGCGTCCGTGGGGGAGCTGACCGCTCGGCTGCTCGCCGTTCTGGACGGGCTGGGCGTGCAGCGGTTCGGGTACGCGGGCTGCTCGATCGGCGGCGCGGTCGGAGCCGAGCTGGCACTGCGGCACCCGCACCGGGTGGCGTCCCTGGCGCTGGTGTCGGCGTCGCCCCGGTTCGGCACCGCCGACGAGTTCCGCCAGCGCGGCGTCATCGTGCGGACCAACGGCATGGAGCCCATGGCCGCCGCCGCCCCCGCGCGCTGGTTCACGCCGGCCTTCGCCGCGGCGCAGCCCGCCATAGTCGAGTGGGCCGTGCAGATGGTGCGCACCACCGACCCCGGGTGCTACATCGCCGCCTGCGAGGCGCTGGCCGCCTTCGACGTACGGCCCGAGCTGGGGCGGATCGCCGTGCCCACTCTCGTGGTGGTCGGCGAGCAGGACCAGGTCACCGGGCCCGGGGACGCCCGCACCCTGGTCGCGGGCATTCCCGACGCCCGCCTCGCGCTGGTGCCCGGAGCCGCCCACCTGACGCCCGTCGAGCAGCCCGCCGCCGTCACCGACCTGCTCGTACGGCACTTCTCCTCGGACTGGGAGGACGGCAGCACGACCCTGCTCGCCCCGGTGCCGCCCGCCCCCGAGGAAGCCCCCGAAGCCGCGCCCGCCGCCCCCGAGGGCCCGCCCGAGGCGGCGGCCGCCGGGCGGCCCGACCCGTACGACGCCGGAATGAAGGTGCGCCGCGAGGTGCTCGGTGAGGCGTACGTCGACGGGGTGCTGGCCGGCGCGGACGAGATGACCGGCGACTTCCAGGAGCTGCTGACCCGGTACGCCTGGGGCGAGGTCTGGACCCGGGAGGGACTCGACCGGCGCACCCGCAGTGTCGTCGCCCTCACCGCGCTCGTCGCGGGCGGGCACCAGGCCTCGCTGGCCACCCACGTACGGGCCGCCCTGCGCAACGGGCTCACCCCCGCCGAGATCCGCGAGGTGCTGCTCCAGAGCGCCGTCTATTGCGGTGTCCCGGCGGCGCAGGCCGCCTTCGAGACCGCCCGCGAGGTGGTCCGGCAGGAGACCACGCCGCAGCCGTAGCAGGATGGAAGCCATGAGCGACACCCACAGCAGCATCGAACTGACGAAGAAGTCCCACGCCTGCGTCCGTCTGGAGAAGGACGGGCGCACCCTGGTGCTGGACCCCGGCGCGTTCAGCGAGGACGACGCGGCGCTCGGGGCGGACGCGGTCCTCGTCACGCACGAGCACCCCGACCACTTCAGCGAGCCGCACCTGCGGGCCGCCCTGGAGGCGAACCCGGCCGCCGAGATCTGGACGCTGCGCAGCGTCGCCGAGCAGCTCTCCGCCGCGTTCCCCGGCCGGGTGCACACCGTCGGGCACGGCGACACCTTCAGCGCCGCCGGATTCGACGTCCAGGTGCACGGCGAGCTGCACGCCGTCATCCATCCGGACCTGCCCCGCATCACGAACGTCGGCTTCCTGCTGGACGGGGCGGTCTTCCACCCGGGCGACGCGCTCACCGTCCCCGACCAGCCCGTCGAGACCCTCCTCGTGCCGGTCATGGCGCCGTGGAACAAGGTCTCCGAGGTCATCGACTACGTGCGGGAGGTGAAACCGCGCCACGCGTACGACATCCACGACGCGCTCCTGACCGACCTCGCCCTGCCCCTGTACGGCCAGCACATCGGCAACCTCGGCGCCACGAACCACCACCACCTCGCACCGGGCGCTTCCACAAGGCTCTGAGCTGCTCGGACACCGACACGCACGCCGACTGTCAGACCCGACGAGTAGGTTGGGACCCATGCGCATCGCCACCTGGAACGTCAACTCGATCACCGCCCGACTGCCGCGGCTGCTGGCCTGGCTGGAGAACACCGGCACGGACGTGCTGTGCATCCAGGAGACCAAGTCGACCGCCGAGCAGTTCCCCGCCGCCCAGTTGCGCGAACTCGGCTACGAGTCCGCCGTCGTCGCCGACGGCCGGTGGAACGGCGTGGCCCTGGTCTCCAGGGTCGGCCTGGAGGACGTCGTGCAGGGCCTGCCCGGCGGCCCGGAGTACGGGGGAGCGCAGGAGTCCCGCGCCGTCTCCGCGACCTGCGGCCCGCTGCGCCTGTGGTCGGTTTACGTGCCCAACGGCCGCGAGGTCACGCACGACCACTACACGTACAAACTGGCCTGGTTCGAGGCGCTGAAGGCCGCCGTCGCCGACGACGCGGCGGGCGCACGGCCCTTCGCCGTTCTGGGTGATTTCAACGTCGCCCCGACCGACGCGGACGTCTGGAACCCGGCCCTGTTCGAAGGAGGCACGCACGTCACGCCCGCCGAGCGCGCCGCCCTGGCGGCCCTGCGCGAGACGGGCCTGTCCGACGTGGTGCCGCGTCCGCTGAAGTACGACCACCCCTTCACCTTCTGGGACTACCGCGAGCTCGGCTTCCCCAAGAACAAGGGCATGCGCATCGACCTCGTATACGGCAACAAGCCGTTCACCGAGGCGGTCACCGACTCCTATGTCGACCGGGACGAGCGCAAGGGCAAGGGCGCGTCCGACCACGCCCCCGTGGTGGTCGACCTGAACCTCTGAGGCCGCAGTACCCTCCCGGAGCCCCGGCCGGGCCCCGGGAGGGCCCCCGGGCGCGCGTCAAACCCCGCGCGCCTGTGGTGTGCAGAGCCATGTGGGTGCGAACCTGAGCGGTATGAATTTCCTGGACACCTGGCGCAAGCGCCACGGTACGGCACGCGGGTTCGCGGTGTACGCGGCCGACGGCGCCGACCAAGAGGGCATCGCGGAGCTGCTCTCCGAGTGCGAGCTCCTGCGTGCCCGCGTCAAGCAGTACGGCCTCGAACTGGACGACAGCCCGGCCTCGTTGGAGGCCCTCGACCAGCTCCCGCCGCGCTGGCGCGACGACCCGGACGACCTGGAGGGCAGGGAGGAACTGCCCTGGCTGGGCAACGACGCCGGCCTCTATCTCGGCACCGTCGTCGTGCGCACCGTGCCCGGCGCCCACTGGCACCTGTGGCCGAACGGGCAGCCCATGGTGGTGCTGGCCTCCGGGCGCGACCTCGATGTCGTCAAGGCGGGTCACGACTGGGTGGCCACCGGAGCCCCCGAGTTGTCACAGGTATACGCGGAGGCCTCCGAGTTGTGACCCGTGCGACGCCTGTGGCGGCGACGGCGGTCCTCCCGGGCGCGGCGCCGCCAACCCCCGCGTCAACCGCGTAAATACGGTTATCGGTGATTGGTCCCACTTGTGCGTGTCGGGCGTGAAGTCCCTTTCCGGGCTGGATAGTTTGCGCTGACCTCGACACAGCTGAGAGTGGGTAGGGCAGCGTATGGCCGTCGATCCGTTGATCGAGCTGCGTGGCGTCAACAAGTTCTACGGACAGTTGCACGTCCTTCAAGACATCGACCTCACCGTCGGCCGCGGGGAGGTGGTGGTGGTCATCGGCCCGTCCGGCTCGGGCAAGTCAACGCTCTGCCGGACGATGAACCGGCTGGAGACGACGCAGTCGGGCAGCATCCTCATCGACGGCAGCCCCCTCCCCGAGGAGGGCAGGGCGCTCGCGAAGCTGCGCGCCGAGGTCGGCATGGTCTTCCAGTCCTTCAACCTCTTCGCGCACAAGACCGTCCTGGCGAACGTCTCGCTCGCCCAGATCAAGGTGCGCGGCCGGAAGAAGGAGGAGGCCGACCGGCGCTCCCGGGAACTCCTGGAGCGCGTCGGGCTCGCCGCGCACGCCGACAAGTTCCCCGCGCAGATGTCCGGCGGCCAGCAGCAGCGCGTGGCCATCGCCCGCGCGCTCGCCATGGACCCCAAGGCCCTCCTGTTCGACGAGCCCACCTCGGCCCTCGACCCGGAGATGATCAACGAGGTCCTGGAGGTCATGCGGCAGCTCGCCCGCGAGGGCATGACCATGGTCGTGGTCACCCACGAGATGGGCTTCGCCCGCTCCGCCGCCAACCGCGTGGTGTTCATGGCGGACGGCCGCATCGTCGAGGACCGCACCCCCGAGGCCTTCTTCACCGCCCCGGAGAGCGACCGCGCCAAGGACTTCCTCTCCAAGATCCTCAAGCACTGAGGGGGCCCGGAGACATGTCGCACACTCGAAAGCTCCTCGCCGTCCTGTGCCTCGCGCTCCTCGCCGTCGCCTGCGGCAAGGAGGGCAGCCCGCCCGTCAAGGGCCCGCGTCCCGACCAGCTCCCGCGCTACCGGGTCGTCCCGGGCTTCTCCCTGCCCGAGTCGGCCACCTGGCAGAAGGCCAAACGCCGCGGCCACCTCGTCGTCGGAGCCAAGGAGGACCAGCCGTACATGGGCGAGAAGGACCCGGCGAGCGGCCGCTACTCCGGATTCGACATCGAGATCGCCAAGATGATCTCGGCGTCCCTGGGCTTCGACCCGGCGTCCGTCCAGTTCCGCACGATCGCCTCCGCGAACCGCGAGACCGCCCTGCAGAACGGGCAGATCGACTACTACGTCGGCACCTACACCATCAACGACAAGCGCAAGAAGCTCGTCGGCTTCGCCGGCCCCTACTACCTGGCCGGCCAGTCCCTCCTGGTGCGCACCGACGAGAAGGACATCAACGGCCCCGACGACCTCGCGGGCAAGCGGGTGTGCTCCGCCGCGGGCTCCACCCCGTACCAGCGCATCGACGCGGAACACCCCGAGGCGGACCTCGTCGCCTACGACACCTACTCGGTCTGCGTCGACAACCTGCTCACCTACCAGGTCGACGCCGTCACCACCGACGACACGATCCTGATGGGGTACGCGGCCAAGGTCCCCGAGGAGATGAAGGTCGTCGGCGAGCCGTTCTCCGAGGAGCCCTACGGCATCGGCGTCCCCCGCCCCGACAACGCGCTCAGGTTCGCCGTCGACGACGCCCTCGCCGCGCGCCAGAAGAACGGCGACTGGCAGAGGGCCTACGACGTCACGCTCGGTCTCTCGGGCCGAAAAGCCACCCCGGCACCCCCCATCGACCGCTACCCGGCGAACTGAGGGAGGCACCCGCGATGAACGTACTCACCGACAATTTCGCCCTGTACGGCAGAGGATTCCTCGGCACGGTCGAGCTGACCGTCTACGCCTCCCTGCTGGCCCTCGTGCTCGGCTTCGCCATGGCCGCCTGCCGGGTCTCCCCGGTCGGCTCCTTCCGGGCGCTCGGCACGGCCTGGGTGACGGTGCTGCGCAACACCCCGCTCACGCTGCTGTTCTTCGCCGTGCTGCTCGGGCTGCCGCGGTTCGGACTGGTACTGCCCTTCCAGCTGTTCGCGGTCCTCGCACTGGGCTGCTACACCTCGGCGTTCATCTGCGAGGTGCTGCGCTCGGGCATCAACACCGTGCCGCTCGGACAGGGCGAGGCCGCCCGCAGCCTCGGCATGACCTTCGGGCAGACGCTGTCGACCGTGGTGCTGCCACAGGCGTTCCGGTCGGTGATCCCGCCCGTCGGGTCCACGCTGATCGCGCTCGCCAAGAACTCGGCGATCGCCGGCGCGTTCTCCGTCACCGAGCTGCTCGGCACGTACAAGACCCTCAACGAGCTGGGTTACAGCGTCATCTGGTCCTTCGTCTGGATCGCGCTCGGATACCTGATCGTCACCCTCACCATCAGCGCGCTCTTCCACGCGCTGGAGAAGCGCTGGGGAGTCGCCCGATGAGCCGCGCCCTGTCCACCCGTTCCACCGCCCTCTACGACATCCCGGGCCCCAGGACCCGGCGACGGCACCTGATGTACGGGATCGCCTCCACGGTCCTGCTACTCGCGCTGCTTGCCTGGATCGTGCATCTCCTGTTCGACACCGACCAGTTCACGGCGGCCAAATGGACCCCGTTCCAGTACAAGGGCATCCAGGAGCTGCTGCTCCACGGACTCGCCAACACGCTGAAGGCGTTCGCGTACGCGGCGGTGCTCTCGCTCGCACTGGGCGCGCTGCTCGCGGTGGGGCGTCTGTCCGAGCACCGCCCGCTGCGCCGGCTCGCCGGGCTGTGCGTGGAGTTCTTCCGCGCCATGCCCGTACTGGTGATGATCTTCTTCATCTTCGTGGCGTTGCAGGTCCAGCCGCTGCCCGCGCTGGTGGCCGGGCTGACGCTCTACAACGGCTCGGTGCTCGCGGAGGTGTTCCGTACCGGGGTCGCCTCCGTGGACCGCGGCCAGCGGGAGGCCGCCTACGCGCTCGGCATGCGCAAGACGCAGGTCATGACGCATGTACTGGTGCCGCAGGCGGTCCGGGCGATGCTGCCGACCATCATCAGCCAGTTGGTGGTCGCGCTGAAGGACACCTCCCTCGGATACCTGATCACTTATGAGGAGTTCCTCCATGCCGGAAAGCTCATCGCGTCCAACCTCGACTACGATCTGCCTTTCATCCCCGTAGTTCTGGTGATCTCGCCGATCTACATCGGGATGTGCATGCTGCTCTCCTGGTTCGCCAACTGGGTGGCCAGGCGTCAGCGACGCAATCCCAAGACGGAGGCCGTGGACATCGGACCGGCCGAGGCGGGAACGCTGCTGCCCAGCAGGCAGTAGCCCGATGGCGGGAGCACGCCTGTCCGGCAGCAGCCGGGGATCACTCGTGCCGAAGCGGAACCGACGCGTCACGCGCGTCGGCCGCGGGGACGAGAAGGTCAGCTGCGTGCCGGACGGGTGGTGCCCGCCGAGGGCCGGGGGATCAGGGCCGTGCCGCCGTCAGCTCTTCAGGGCGCTCTTGGCCTGCCAGTCGGCCCAGGAGACGTTCCAGTTGCCGTAGCCGTTGTTGAGGGCCTGGGTGCCCTTGGAGCCGGAGCCGGTGACCTCGAAGGGGTCGCCGATCTGCACGGCGTCGTAGACGGCCTTGGCGTCGGAGTCGCTCATGCCGATGCAGCCCGAGCTGTGGTTGGTGTTGCCGAAGTAGGCCCTGTTCCACGGGGCCGCGTGCGCGTACATGCCCGACCAGGTCAGCCGCATCGAGTAGTCGACCATCTTGTCGTAGCTGTCGCTGCCGGTCAGGCCCACCGTCTCGGAGCGCATGTTGATGGTGCCCTCCTTCGACATCAGCACCGTCTTGCCGCGCCAGGACGCCTTGTCGCCGCCCGGGGTGCCCGCCGACATCGGGGCGTCCTTGACGGTCTCGCCGTCGCGGATCAGCTTCAGGCGGTGGTTGTCGAGGTCGACCTTGACGATCTGGTTCTTGCCGACCGTGAAGTTCGTCGTGTAGTCGCGGACGAACCAGCCGCCGCCCCTGCCCGAGTCCACGCCGTTCAGGTCGGCGTTCAGGGTGATCTTGGTGCCGGACTTCCAGTAGTCCTTGGGGCGCCAGTCGACGCGGTCCTTGCCGGAGTAGTCGGTCATCCAGCCCCAGGAGCCCTCGGTGTTGTTCGAGGTGGTGAGCTTGAGGTGCTTCTCGACGTCGGCCTTGTTCTTGACCGGGTTGTCGAACACGATCGACACCGGATGCGCGATGCCGATGGTGGTGTTCTTGCCGGGGGCGATGGTCAGCTTGTTGACCTTGTCGGCGGCCTGCGTGGTGAAGTCCGCCTTGGTCGCGGTGGCGCCGGCGGCCTTCGCCTCGACGGTGTAGCTGGTGCCGGGGGAGGTGGTGCGCGCGGAGGTCCAGGACGTGCCGTCGGCGGATATCTGGCCGGTCAGCGTGCCGCCCTTGGTGTCCTTGACGGTGACCGAGTCCAGCTTGCCGCCCCCGGTGAGGGTCACCTTGACCGGCTCGCCCGCCTTGGCCTGCTTGCCGGAGGCACTCACCGACACCTTGGTCTGCGGCGTCTCCTTGGCGGCCGCGGCGGCCGCACTGCCACCGTCGCCGTTGCAGGCGGTGAGCGCGGCTGCGGCGAGCACGGCGGTACCGGCGAGCGTGACGGTACGGAGCCGGGCGTGCGGGCGGCGTATGCGGGTCAACTGGAAAACCTCCGTGGCGGTGCGTGGTCGTGCGGGTGCGTCTGCCTGTCGTTCGTCCTCTCTGTAGGAGGTAATCCGGAAGGCCCCGGTTGCACCAAACGGGGGAGGGGGTTTGTGACAAGTCCCGCAGCGGCCGCGGACGAAAGTCCCTGGACAGCGGGACCTGCGGCCCCTTGCGACGGCGAAGGAACCGTGTCCTCGTGGAGGGTTCCGTGGTGTGTGCCGGACTTCCAGCGGCGGATCACCACGGGGAGGATCATGATCACCCCCGTCGTCGGCCACTGCCGGGCAGGTTCGCCGGCCGGACGCCGCAGCAGGCGGTCACGGGCCGGGACCGCGGCGGTCCGGTGGACGGACCGGGCCGATCACCGTCGGGTACTGGTGCCGGGACCGCACAGCGCCGAAGCTCTGACCATGACGCATGCACAGGACCCGCAGGACCCGCCGTACCCGTCGGAGGCGCAGGGCCCCCAGGATCCGCAGGACGCGGTCCCGGCGGGGGACACCAGAATGGAGCTGCCGCTGCGCGGGGTCGTCAGGGCGATGCCCATCGCGGCGGTGGTCGTCACCGTGATGTGGGGCTACACCGTCTTCGCGGTCGTCCGGGGCGGCAACAACGCCGCGCTCTCCGGTGCGCTGATGTCCTTCCTCGGCCTGCTGCTCCTGTTCGTCACCGTGACCTACTGCGGCTACCTGGTCCGCCCGCTGACCCTGGGGGCGGACCGGGACGGGGTCTCGGTGCGGCTGCCCCTCCTCGCCGAGCGCACGATCCCCTGGGACGACGTCCTGGCGGTGCGGGTGGCGGGTGTGCGGGCCGGCCAGTTCCTGATCGTGGAGGCCCGCGCGTCCTCGGCGGGCGCGCTGCCGTACGTCTCGCGCCCGCGGGCCGCGTACCGCAGGTTCTCCCTGATGACGGGCAGCGCGCCGCGCGTGAAGCAGGGCCTGTGCTTCGAGACGTACGTCTTCGCCTTCGCCCTGGACGACGCGCTGCGCATGCTGCGCGCGTACGCGCCGCCCACCCTGTACGTGGAGGACCTGCGGCGCTGAAGCCGGGCGGCGCGGGGCGCCGTGCGTATGCGGCCCGGCAGTGACGATTCCTCGAACGAGGCAGCGCATCGCGGGGTCAATTCCCGCTCAACCACACTCTTTTGGGGACTACGTGCCTGCGGCACGCGGGTCTACGCTCCTCGTATCCCTCGCCCGTGCAATTGCATATGGGATTTCACGAGGGTCTTCGCACTCGAGAGAGGTGGCCGAATGCAGATGTGCAACGGTGTTGCCGCGAGCAGCATCCCGGGCGTCACGTGGGTCAAGAGCAGCGCCAGCGCGGGCGGCAACTGCGTCGAACTGGCGGCGATTCCCGGGGGATCGGTCGCGATGCGCAATTCCCGCGACCCGGAGGGGCCGGCCCTGATCTACACCGGGGCGGAACTCGAAGCCTTCGTGGCCGGAGCGAAGGCCGGGGAGTTCGACGGATTCGGGAACTGACTCCGTCCCGGTGAAGGGGATTGTGCGGGGGCCGGGACACCGGCCCCCGCACAGCTTTGGGCAAAGGTTGTCCCGGCGGGTGCGGCAGCCCCAGTCTGGGACGCTGGCCCTTCGTGTCGCCTTCCCCTGGAGTGTGCATGCCTGCCGATCGCTTCCGAGACGACGTGCCGGAGGAGCGGATCGGCCGGGGAGCCGCACGGGACGGGGCGTTCCGGGGGAAGTCGGAGGCCGCCGCCCGGGTGCTCGGCGAGCATCTGCGCCAACTGCGCCAGGAGCGCCGGCTCGGGCTCAAGGACGTCGCCCCGGTGATCAGGGGGTCGGTCTCGAAGGTCAGCCGCCTGGAGCGGGGCGAGAGCCCTCCCAAGGAGCGGGACGTCCGGGACCTGATGAAGTACTACCGGTTGAGCCCGATGGAGACGTTCGAGATCGAGAGCCTGCTGCGGCACACGCAGGAGAGCCACTGGTGGAGCCAGTACGCCGATGTGACTCCCGGGTACTTGCGTCGGCTGATCGGGCTGGAGGGTGCGGCGGAACGCATCTACACGTACGAGAACCACATAGTTCCGGGGCTCCTCCAGACGCCGGACTACGCGCGGGCGGTGGTCGGCGCCGCCGTGCCCGGCGCGACAGTGCTGGAGATCGAGAGACGCGTCGAGCTGCGCCTTCGCCGGCAGCGCATTCTGCGGGGGGCCCAGTCGCCCATGATGGTGGCGCTGCTGGACGAAAGTGTCCTGCTGCGCCCGGTGGGCGGCCCCCGGGTCATGCTGGAGCAGTTGCTGCACCTGAAGAGAGTGGCGAACGGCGGCGGCATCCACGTCCGCATCGTGCGTTTCGAGGACACTGACGTCAGCGCGAGCATCGCGCCGAGTTATCCGATCACCCATCTGAAGTTCCATGACGGCGGTCCGGCCGAGCTGGTGTACGTCGAGCTCATCGACAGCGCGCTCTACCTGAGCAAGCCGCCGCAGGTGGACCTGTACCGGCATGTGCTCAACGAGCTGAGCTACGTCGCGGCGTCACGACGGGACAGCGCGGACATGCTCGATGAGGCGATCGCGCGGCAGCAGGCCCGCCTCGGGGCGGCGCAGCGCGCGGCGGCCGACGAGGAACGTGCCTGACGGCCACCGCGTCCGACGGCTACAGCACCTCGCCGACGCCGCCCCACTCGATCCACTCCTGGCTCTTCTGCCGGGGCACCACCTGGGAGTCCGCCCGCCAGTCGGTGACATCGCAGAGCGGCGCCTTGCCGTCGCCCTTCCCGAATCCGGGGTCGAGGATGCGGAGCCCTTCGAAGTAGGCCTCCACCTCCTCGGGCTTCCGCACCCTGCCCCAGTGGCCGCCCGTGCTGACGTCCATCAGCCGGGTCACCCGCTCGCGAACGTCGGCCTGCTCGCTGGCCAGTTGGCAGATCACCATGAAGTCGCCGGGCTTGAGGTGGGCGCGCACGGTGTCGACGAGGGTGCGCGCGTCCTCGTCGGGGACACAGTGCAGGACCGATACGAACAGGGCAGCCGTGGGCTTGGTGGGATCGATGAGCCGCCGGTACTCGGCGTGCCCGGTGATGTAGTCCTGGTCGCGCATGTCCGCCTTGATGATGGCGGTCTGTTCGTTCTCCTCCAGCGTCGTGCGGCCGTGGGCCAGGACGATGGGGTCGTTGTCGATGTAGACCACGTGTGACGCGGGATCGACGCGCTGGGCGATCTGGTGCACGTTGTCCTGGGTCGGCAGGCCGGAGCCGTGGTCGACGAACTGCCGGATTCCGTAGTCCTCGGCGAGGACACGCACCACCCGGCGAAGGAAGTTGCGGTTGTTGAGGGCGAGTTCCTTCGTGCTGGGCGCGATGGTGAGCAGTTCCACGCAGGCGTCGCGGTCGGACTGGTAGTTCTCGATGCCGCCGAGCAGCCAGTCGTACATGCGGGCCACGCTCGGTGTGTCGACGTCGATCGCGTGCGGGCCGACCGTCTTCTGTTGATTCATGTGTCTCCCAGGGTCCGCGGCCGTTCCGGCACGGCCGCGGGTGTGGCCTCATGCTAGGGACAGGTCGAGCGGTGGGACAGACCACAATCGGGCGATGTCGCAGTGGGGTTGACGACGTGTGCGAGACCGAGACCCACGAGGGGCGGGCGGCCGGGCCGGCCGCCCGTTGCCGCCTAGGCGTCGGAGTCGCGCCTGCGGGACAAGAGCCCCCTCGTGATCTGGAACAGAGGGGGCAGCAGGCTCGCGAGGTCGGCAAGGTCGGGTCCCGCGTGGTGAAACGCCGACCACGCCGCGCAGGCGAGAGAGAGGGCGGGGCTTCCGAACCGTTCGAAAAGGTTCGGATTCCGTCGACGGGGCGGGGTTGCCGGTGGAGGGTGAGTGGTATTTTCACCGGAGGCCGGGTCTTCGGGTAACGGGTCCGTGCTGTCGGAATTGGACATGGCTCTTCCTTGGTTGTCGGTGCAGTTCCGGAGTGGGCCTTGAGGCGGTGCATGCCTCAAGGCCCTATTTCCGTCACCCTAGCCCGCCCGAAACCCCCTTGGCTTCCTCTCCCCTGGGCTTTTCCTCTCCTGCAAACGGTGGGAATTCTTTGCGTCCGCGATGCACTCGGAGAATTCGCACGGACGTGCGGCAGACGGAAAGGTGAAGCGTTCAGAAAGGGAACTCGTCGAGCTCGTTCCATGGCGCGTGAGGACGGATTTCGGTCAGAAACCGTCCAGAGAGAGCCGATGGGGCCGAATATGCCAGAAGCACTTCGGCGATGCGTTTGCCGAGCCGGGCGGCGGGCCCAGAAAAAAATCATGGAACATCTCTGGCGTGCAACTGCCCATGCAAGCAAACGGACGCTGCAACTCCGATTCGGCTGCCGACCAGGAACCGTTCCGCTGCGACGCGGTCTTGTCCCCCCGGCCCCGCCGGGCCACCGTGGAGGCCCGCCGAGCCGGGTGCTCGGCAGTGTCCGATCGGAGACCCGATGGCCCCTCACGTCCTGCCCCACACCCTCGTCGGCGAGGGCTCGCACCACGTGCTCGCCGTGCACGGGTGGTTCGCCGACCGCAGCGCCTACGCCGCGATCCTGCCCGACCTCGATCTGGAGACCTTCCGGTACGCCCTCGTCGACCTGAGGGGGTACGGGGAGTCGCTGAACACGGGCGGGTCCTTCACCACCCGCGAGGGCGCCGCCGATGTGCTCGCCGTCGCCGATCACCTCGGCTGGGAGCGGTTCTCGCTGGTCGGGCACTCCATGGGCGGCAGCGTCGTCCAGCGGGTCGTGGCCGCGGCTCCGGAGCGGGTGCGGCGGCTGGTGGGGGTGTCGCCGGTGCCGGCGAGCGGGCTGCCGATGCCCCCCGAGCAGTGGGAACTCTTCGCGGAAGCGGCCGACCGGCCCGAGAACCGGCGGGTCATCCTCGACCTCACCACCGGCGGCAACCGGCCGTCCGCCTGGCTCGACCGGATGGTCCAGCAGTCGGTGGGCCGCAGCGACGCCAAGGCGTTCCGGGCGTGGCTGGACTCGTGGGCCGGGGAGGACTTCCACGAGGACGTCATGGGGTCGCCCGTGCCCGCGCTCGCGGTCGTCGGCGCGCTCGACCCGGCACTGGGGGCCGCCCTGACGCGGGAGACCTGGATGCGCTGGTACGCGCGGGCCGAACTGGCCGAGATCGGCGGCGCCGGGCACTACGCCATGGACGAGACGCCCCTCGAACTCGTGCGGACGGTCGAGGACTTCCTGCGCGCGGACGGGGACGAGGCCGGGGCCGGGGCGGAGTGAAGGACGTGCGGGACGTTCCTGACGTGTACGACCCGCGCCGGTACGCACGGGGCGTCCCGCACGAGGACTACCGGTGGCTGAGGGACGTGGCGCCGGTCGCCTGGCAGGACGAGTACGAGGTGCTCGGCTGGCCCGCCGGGCCCGGCTTCTGGGCGGTGACCCGGCACGCCGACGTCGTACGGGTCCTCAAGGACGCCCGGGTCTTCTCGTCCTGTCTCGGGGCCACCCAGATCCGCGACCCCGATCCGGCCGACCTGCCCTTCGTGCGGCGCATGATGCTCAATCAGGACCCGCCGCAGCACGGGCGGTTGCGGCGGATCGTCAGCCGGGCCTTCACGCCGGGACGCGTCGACCGGTTCGAGGCCCGGGTGCGGGAACGGGCCCGTACGCTGCTGGAAGCGGCGGTACGGGACGCCGAGGACGGCGTCTTCGACCTGGTCGCCGCCGTCACCGACGAGTACGCGCTGCTCAACCTCACCGACCTGCTCGGCGTCCCGGCGGCCGACCGCGGCCTGCTCCTGGACTGGACCGAACGCGTCATCGCCTACCAGGACCCCGAAGAGGCCGACCGGCTGGTGCGCGGGCCCGACGGGCGGCCGGTGAACCCGCGCTCGCCCGCGATGCTGGGCGAGATGTTCGCGTACGCCCGCGAGCTGGCGGCGTACAAGCGCGAGCGGCCCGGCGAGGACCTGATGACGGCGCTGGCGACGGCGCGGACGGCGGGGGAGGGGGCCCGGCTGGGCGACGCCGAGCTGGAGATGTTCTTCTTCCTGCTCACCGTCGCGGGCAACGACACCGTCCGCAGTGCCGCACCCGGTGGCTTCCTGGCACTCGCCGAGAACCCGGTGGCTCAAGAGGCCATGCGGGACGTGGAGACGGGGCGGGCCGTGGAGGAGCTGTTGCGGTGGCATCCGCCCGTGCTCAGTTTCCGGCGGACCGTCGCCGAGGACACCGAACTCGCCGGAAGGAAGCTCCGTACGGGCGACAAGGTCGTGGTCTTCCACGCCTCCGCCAACCACGACGAGCGGGTCTTCGCCGACCCGCACCGCCTCGACCTCACCCGTTCGCCCAACCCGCACGTGTCCTTCGGCGACGGCCCGCACGTCTGCCTCGGAGCGCACTTCGCCCGCCTCCAACTGCGCGTCCTGCACGAGGAGGCGCTGCGGGTGCTGCCGCGCTACCGGACGGCCGGGCCGCCGCGGCGACTCGTCTCCCACTTCATCAACGGGGTCAAGTCCCTGGAACTGGAGGTGGGTTAGGCGGCGGCCCCCGGTGCGAGGCGGGCGGGAGGCGTCGTGGCGGCAGCCGGGTCCGGCGGGCTTGTTGCGTACGGATGACGTTCCGGCCCGAGGGGCGAGACGTACCACGTGGCACCTGGCGGGGGCCTGGCGCCGGGGCTACGCTGCGCGGACGTCTCACGCCTGGAGGTACGCATGCGCCGACCCACCCGGTCCACCCGGCCCGCATTTCGGGCGCTGACCCTGCTGGCGGCGACAGCCGTCGTCGTCACGGTCGGCGGGGCGGCCCCGCCGGGCGCCGCGAGTCCGCCGCAGGCCGACGCCGCGCCCGCCAAGGTGCCGGTCGCCGTCGGATACGGCGGGGCGGTGGCCAGCGTGGACGCGGACGCGTCGGCGGCGGGCATCGAGGTGCTGCGGAACGGCGGCAACGCCGTGGACGCCGCCGTCGCCACGGCCGCCGCGCTCGGCGTCACCGAGCCGTACTCGGCGGGCATCGGCGGCGGAGGCTACTTCGTCTACTACGACGCCGAGTCCCGCACGGTGCGCACCATCGACGGGCGCGAGACCGCGCCGAAGAGCGCCGACAAGAACCTCTTCGTCGAGAACGGGAAGCCGATCCCGTTCGAGGAGGCCATGACCAGCGGGCGCAGCGTCGGCACCCCCGGCACGCCGGCCACCTGGGACAGGGCGTTGGACGCGTGGGGCTCCAAGCCGCTGCGCACCCTGCTGAAGCCCGCCGAGAAGCTGGCGCGGGACGGCTTCACCGTCGACGCGACGTTCCGCTCGCAGACGCAGGGCAACGAGGCCCGCTTCCGGGACTTCCCGGACTCCGCGAAGCTCTTCCTGCCGGGAGGGCGGCTGCCGGTCGTCGGCTCGACGTTCAAGAACCCCGATCTGGCGCGGACGTACCAGAAACTGGGCAGGGACGGAGTCGGGGCGCTGTACCGCGGCGACCTCGCACGCGACATCGTCCGTACGGTCCAGAAGCCGCCCGTCGACCCGAAGGCCACCCGCACGGTGCGCGCCGGCGACCTGCGGGAGAGGGACCTGCGCGCGTACGAGACCGAGCGGCGGGCCCCGACGAAGGTCTCCTACCGGGGGCTCGACGTGTACGGGATGGCGCCGTCGTCGTCGGGCGGCACGAGCGTCGGCGAGGCGCTCAACATCCTGGAGCGGACCGACCTGCGCAAGGCGTCCCAGGCGAAGTACCTGCACCGGTTCATCGAGGCCAGCCGGATCGCGTTCGCGGACCGGGGGCGGTGGGTCGGCGACCCGGCCTTCGAGAACGTGCCGACGCGGGGGCTGCTGTCGCAGAAGTACGCGGACTCGCGGGAGTGCCTGATCAAGGACGACAAGGCGCTGGTGAGCCCGCTGCCGCCGGGCGACCCGCGCAACCCGTCGCGGACGTGCGGAAGTTCGGGCAAGGCCGCGCCGACGACGTACGAGGGCGAGAACACCACGCACCTCACGGCGGCGGACAAGTGGGGGAACGTCGTCGCGTACACGCTGACCATCGAGTCGACCGGCGGCAGCGGGATCACCGTGCCCGGGCGGGGTTTCCTGCTCAACAACGAGCTGACGGACTTCTCCTTCGCCCCGGCCAGTCCGGCGGTGCACGACCCGAACCTGCCCGGTCCGGGCAAGCGGCCGAGGTCGTCGATCTCGCCGACGATCGTCCTCGACAGGCACGACCGGCCCGTGCTGGCGCTCGGTTCGCCGGGCGGGGCGACGATCATCACGACCGTGCTGCAGAGTCTGATCGGGCACGTGGACCGGGGCCTGCCGCTGGTCGACGCGATCGCCGCGCCGCGGGCCAGCCAGCGGAACGCCGCCGCGACCGAGCTGGAGCCGGGGCTGTGGGACAGCGCGGTGCGGGGCGAGCTGGAGCGGCTCGGGCACGTCTTCAAGCTGAACCCGGAGATCGGGGCGGCGACGGGGGTGCAGCGGCTGGGCGACGGCCGGTGGCTGGCGGCGGCGGAGAGGGTGCGGCGGGGGGGTGGTTCGGCGATGGTGGTCCGGCCGTAGGGCTCGCCGGGGCCGTCCGGTACGGCCTGCCTGGCCGTGGGACGGCTCCTCGGGCCTCCCTACCCGAGCCGGGCGGAGCTGCACGGGCCGGTGCTGGGTCCGTGCCCCGGCTGAGTGGCCCCCTTTGCTCCCGTTCCCTCCCCTTCCACCGGCCCCCGCCCCCTTAGGTGACGGGGCCGCCCCGAGGGGGCGAGGGGGGTGCCCCCTGCTCGAGCGAAGCCGAGAGCTTGGGGGAGGGCGGGCAAGGGGGCGGCCCCTTCCGCTCCCGGCCCGCCCGGGTGCCGCCCCCTGCGTGAGCGCCTGTGCGGGGCACGCTCCTCCGCCGAGGCCGGGATACCAGCCCCGGTGCCGGACGCCTCAGCCCTGCCCGGCTCGGGCAGAGAGGCCCCGGACCCGCCCCTCCACCTAAAGCGCTCGCCGCGCGGCCAAGGAGAACGGTTCCCGTGCGGGTCCGTCGTGGCTGGTCGCGCAATTCCTCGCGCCCCTGAAGGGGCACCACCCCCGGGTGGGAAACGTGCGGGCGCGTCGTGGTTGCTCGCGCAGTTCCCCGCGCCCCTGAAGGGGCACGCCGCCCGGCCGGTTCGGGGTGCTTCTCAGAGCGCCGTCAGGACCCGGGCCCGCCCCCCTTCCCGTACCGCCACCGTGTGCTCCACGTGCGCCGCGCGGCTGCCGTCCGTCGTGCACAGGGTCCAGCCGTCGGGCGCCGAGCCATACCCGTCCCCGCCGCCCCCGATCAGCATCGGCTCGATCGCGATCACCATCCCGTGCCGGAGCTTCATGCCCCGCCCCCGGCGCCCCTCGTTCGGGACCTCCGGGCCCTCGTGCATGGTGCGGCCCACCCCGTGGCCCCCGAAGCCCTGCGGGATGCCGTAGCCCGCCGCCCGGCACACCGTGCCGACCGCATGGGCGATGTCGCCCGTGCGGTTGCCGACGACCGCGGCCGCGATCCCCGCCTCCAGGGCCGCCCGGGCCGTCTCGATCAGGCGCACGTCGGCCTCCCGTGCCCGGCCCACCGTGAAGCTGATCGCCGAGTCGCCGACCCAGCCGTCCAGGCTCGCCCCGCAGTCGATGCTCACCAGGTCGCCGTCCCGCAGCCGGTAGTCCGTCGGGATGCCGTGCACGATCGCGTCGTTCACGGAGGCGCAGATGACCGCGGGGAAGGGGACCGGCGCCCAGTCCGGGTGGTAGTCGAGGAACGGCGAGCCCGCCCCCGCCTCCCGCAGCACTTCCCGCGCCACCTCGTCCAGTTCCCGCAGGGACACCCCCACCGCCGCCGTCTTCTCGACCGCCGCCAGGGCCCGGGCCACCACGCGGCCCGCTTCACGCATCGCGTCCACGGACGCGTCTGTCTTGATCTCCACCATGCCAATTACTATACCGGTCGGAGAGGTATTAGAATAACGCCATGGTTCGAACACCCCTCACCCCCGAAGAGCACGAGCGCGGCGAACGCCTCGGCCGGCTGCTGCGCGAAGCCCGCACCGCGAGCGGCCGCACGATCGTCGAGGTCGCCGCCGCCGCGGGGCTCTCCGCGGAGACGCTGCGGAAGATCGAGACCGGCCGCGCCCCGACTCCGGCCTTCTTCACGGTCGCCGCGCTCGCCGGCACGCTCGGCCTGTCCCTGGACGGGCTGCTGGTGCAGTGCGAACTGATGCCGGTCGTGGGCACGGCGTAAACGGGAAGCGGACTCCGCGCGGCGGGGGGCCGCGCGTAGGGTCGGCGCATGGACCTCCTGAGCGCCTTCTCCCGCACCCGCTACATCAGCCTCACCACCTTCCGCAAGGACGGCACCCCGGTCGCCACTCCCGTCTGGGTCGCGGGCGACGGCGAGGCGCTGTACGTGTGGACCAACGAGGAGTCCTGGAAGGTGAAGCGGATCCGGCGCGACGGCCGGGTCACCGTCACCGCCTGCGACCTGCGCGGCAGGCTCACTCCCGGCGCCCCGACCGTCGAGGGCCGGGCGGCCGTGCTCGACGCGGAGGGGCTGCGCGAGGTGCGCGGGATGATCGCGCGCAAGTACACCTGGCAGTACTGGATGACGGACCTGCCCGCGCGGCTCGTGCGCCGGGGCCGGCGGCCGCACGTGGGCATCCGGATCGAGCTCGCGCCCTGAGGCTTCGGGCGGCTCGCCGAGGGGCCCTGCGGTCAAGGCGCGGAGCGGGGGGCTTCACCCCTGCGGGTGTGAAACATGATCGACTCCGCCGGTTCGCGGCGATGGTCTTGCCCCGCCCCGCGCCGCGGCTTACGTTCAAGCATCCACGTCCCAACTCTACGGGCGTAGAGGGTCTCTGACGTCCCGTCGGACGTCCGGGGCGTCCGGCCGTGCGGGTCGTGCGAGCCGTACGGGTTGAACGGGTTGAACGGAGTCGAGTCATGGCCCACGTCGTACGCGCCGCTCTGGTCCAGGCCACCTGGACCGGCGACACCGAATCCATGATCGCCAAGCACGAGGAGCACGCCCGGGAGGCCGCCCGGCAGGGAGCGAAGGTCATCGGCTTCCAGGAGGTGTTCAACGCCCCCTACTTCTGCCAGGTCCAGGAGGCCGAGCACTACCGCTGGGCCGAGGCCGTCCCCGAGGGGCCGACCACCCGCCGCATGCAGGACCTGGCCCGTGAGACCGGCATGGTGATCGTGGTCCCGGTCTTCGAGCGCGAGTCCTCCGGCTTCTACTACAACACCGCCGCCGTCATCGACGCCGACGGCAGCTACCTCGGCAAGTACCGCAAGCACCACATCCCCCAGGTCAAGGGCTTCTGGGAGAAGTACTACTTCAAGCCCGGCAACCTGGGCTGGCCGGTCTTCGACACCGCCGTCGGCCGCGTCGGCGTCTACATCTGCTACGACCGCCACTTCCCGGAAGGCTGGCGGCAACTGGGCCTCGAAGGCGCCCAGCTCGTCTACAACCCCTCCGCCACCTCGCGCGGGCTCTCCGCCCACCTGTGGCAGCTCGAGCAGCCGGCCGCCGCCGTCGCCAACGAGTACTTCGTCGCCGCGATCAACCGCGTCGGCCAGGAGGAGTACGGCGACAACGACTTCTACGGCACCAGTTACTTCGTGGACCCGCGCGGCCAGTTCGTCGGCGAGCCGGCGTCCGACAAGAGCGAGGAACTGGTGGTCCGCGACCTCGACTTCGACCTCATCGAGGACGTGCGCCAGCAGTGGGCGTTCTACCGCGACCGCCGCCCCGACGCGTACGAAGGACTGGTCAAGCCCTGAACTCCGACGCGTCCGCACCCCACGAAGGACTGGCCCAGCCATGACCGACCTGCACTCCCGCCACCAGGCCGTCCTGCCCGAGTGGCTCGCCCTCTACTACCAGAACCCGATCGAGCTCACCCACGGCGAGGGCCGCCACGTCTGGGACGCCGAGGGCCGCAAGTACCTCGACTTCTTCGGCGGCATCCTCACCACGATGACCGCGCACGCCCTCCCCGAGGTCACCAAGGCGGTCACGGAACAGGCGTCCCGCCTCATCCACTCCTCCACCCTCTACCTCAACCGACCCATGATCGACCTCGCGGAACGGGTCGCCCACCTCTCCGGCATCCCCGACGCCCGCGTCTTCTTCACCACCTCGGGCACCGAGGCCAACGACACGGCGCTGATGCTGGCGACGACGTACCGCCGCTCCAACCAGCTCCTGGCGATGCGCAACAGCTACCACGGCCGTTCCTTCTCCACCGTGGGCCTCACCGGCAACCGCAACTGGTCGCCGACCAGCCTCTCCCCGCTCCAGACGCTGTACGTCCACGGGGGCGTCCGCTACCGGGGCCCCTTCGCGCACCTCTCGGACGCCCAGTTCATCGAGGCGTGCGTCGCCGACCTGGAGGACGTGCTCGGCCAGACCCGCGGCCAGGTCGCCGCACTCATCGCCGAGCCGATCCAGGGCGTCGGCGGATTCACCTCCCCGCCCGACGGCCTCTACGCGGCCTTCCGCGAGGTGCTCACCCGCGAGGGCATCCTGTGGATCGCCGACGAGGTGCAGACCGGCTGGGGCCGCACCGGCGACCACTTCTGGGGCTGGCAGGCACACGCCGAGAACGGCCCGCCGGACATCATGACCTTCGCCAAGGGCATCGGCAACGGCATGTCCATCGGCGGTGTCGTCGCCCGCTCCGAGGTCATGAACTGCATCGACTCCGGTTCCATCTCCACCTTCGGCGGCTCGCCGATCACCATGGCCGCCGGCCTCGCCAACCTCTCGTACCTCCTGGAGCACGACCTCCAGGGCAACTCCCGCCGCGTCGGCGGCCTCCTCCTGGAACGCCTGCGCGCGATCGGCGCGGCGACTCCCTGCGTACGGGAGGTACGCGGCCGGGGCCTGATGGCGGGCATCGAGATCGTCCGCCCCGGCACCGACCAGGCCTGGCCGCAGGCGGCCGGCCAGGTCCAGGAAGCGGCCCGCGAGGGCGGCCTCCTGCTGGGCAAGGGCGGCGGCCACAACACCAGCGTGCTGCGCATCGCCCCGCCGCTCTCGCTGACGGTGGCGGAGGCGGAGGAGGGCGCGGCCGTCCTGGAACGCGCCCTGCGGAGCGTGTAGTCCAGCTCGTCCCTCCCGGGGGCGGCCCTCCGCGCGGTGGGCCGCCCCCCAACGAAGACCACGCCGACGCACGGATCGAGGGCGGACGCGCGGCACGCGAAGCCCGGCGGCGGACGCGCCGTGGGAGCGAGCCGGCAGACGGGCCGCAGCGAAGGAGAGCACAGCCATGACACGCACGCAGATCACCGGCGGTCTCGTGATCACCGCTGCCGAGGAGACGCACGCCGACGTCCTGATCGAGAGCGGCCGGGTGGTGGCTCTGGCCGCCCCCGGCACCCAGAGCTGGACGGCGGACCGCACGATCGACGCCACGGGCAAGTACGTGATCCCGGGCGGCGTGGACGCGCACACCCACATGGAGATGCCGTTCGGCGGAACCTTCGCTTCCGACACCTTCGAGTCCGGCACGCGGGCGGCGGCGTGGGGCGGCACCACCACGATCATCGACTTCGCCATCCAGTCCCCGGGCCAGAGCCTCCGCGCGGGCCTCGACGCGTGGCACGCGAAGGCCGACGGCAAGTGCGCGATCGACTACGGCTTCCACATGATCATGTCGGACGTGAACGAGTCGTCCCTCAAGGAGATGGACGGCCTGGTCGCCGAAGGAGTCTCCTCGTTCAAACTCTTCACCGCCTACCCCGGGGTCTTCTTCAGCGACGACGGCGACATCCTGCGCGCGATGCAGAAGGCCGCGTCCAACGGCGGCCTGATCATGATGCACGCGGAGAACGGCCTCGCCATCGACGTCCTGGTCGAACAGGCCCTGGCCCGCGGCGAGACCGACCCCCGGTACCACGGCGAGGTCCGCAAGGCTTTGTTGGAGGCGGAGGCCACACACCGCGTCATCAAGCTCGCGCAGGTCGCCGGCGCTCCGGTCTACGTGGTCCACGTGTCGGCCGAGGAAGCCCTCAACGAAATCGCGACGGCCCGCCACAAGGGCCTCCCGGTCTTCGGCGAGACCTGCCCCCAGTACCTCTTCCTCTCCACCGACAACCTCGCCGAGCCCGACTTCGAGGGCGCGAAGTACGTCTGCTCGACCCCCCTGCGCCCCCGGGAACACCAGGCGGCCCTTTGGCGCGGCCTGCGCACCAATGACCTCCAGGTCGTCTCCACCGACCACTGCCCCTTCTGCTTCACCGGCCAGAAGGAACGGGGCCGCGGCGACTTCTCCAAGATCCCCAACGGGCTCCCGGGCGTCGAGAACCGCATGGACCTCCTCCACCAGGCCGTCGTCGACGGCCACCTCACCCGCCGCCGCTGGATCGAGATCGCGTGCGCCACACCGGCCAGGATGTTCGGCCTGTACGGGAGGAAGGGGACGATCGCGCCGGGCGCGGACGCGGACATCGTCGTCTACGACCCGGCCGCCGAGCAGGTCATCTCGGCGGCCACGCACCACATGAACGTCGACTACTCGGCGTACGAGGGCCGGCGCGTCTCCGGGCGGGTGGAAACCGTGCTGTCGCGCGGCGAAGTGGTCATGGAGCGAGGGGAGTTCAAGGGGCGGGCCGGACACGGCACGTACCTCGCCCGAGCTGCTACTCAGTACCTCAACTGACAGGGTTGTTCTGCCGACCCCGGTGATCACTGCCTTCGTCGGCCGCTCCACGATGTGCGCATGACCAATGACGATTTCACCCGGGCTTACACCCTCCTCGGTGTCGACCGGCGGGGTCATACCTCTCCGGACTTCCCGACGCTCTCGGCGGCAATCGGTCCCAGCTTCTGTACGGGCGACTCGACTGTACGAGTGCCAATCGGGCGGTCGCTCGTGGCGGACACCGCCCCGTGATCCTTCCCGAGGAGGCGCACAACCTGGATGAGTTCCGCCGGCGATTCGGGCTGGACAACTTTTGGTGCGGCACTCGGCGGCTGCGGTGAGAAGTTGATGACGAAGCGGTACGAGACGAAGCTCTGCCACTTCGCCCGTCACCCGGACCGCTCCGGCAACAGCACGTCGTGCCACAGGGTGTCGGAAGAGACCGGCAGCGCGGACCATCTCTTCATCGAGCAGCACGTCAAGGAACGGCTCGTCGGTCAATTGCCTGGTCCCCTTGGCCTGCAGGATGATCCGGCACGGCGTCGTGCCCCCGGCCCTCGAAGACCTACGCAGTGCCGGGCTGATGGGCGTCGGAGGTATGCGTAACGCTCCCCACCAGGGAGAACGACGCCCTCAGGGCCGGAAAGACAGCAGCTTCTGAGATACCGCTAGAAATGACGGTGCGGTGGAATTCACGGTGACCGCCCTGCCTGTGACGGGCCGTCAGCGGATGGTTTCCACACTGTTCCTCCAGAGGCGCGGGTGTCTCTGTCCCGGCACGGTGAACCACTCGGTGAGGGGCTCGAAGGCGGCTTGGTCGTGGCCGTCGGCGAGGTGACCGAGGGTGCCGGGGACGTCCAAGGCGAGTGCGGTGATGCGGGCGGCGGGGCGGCCGGCGGAGGTCCGGACGACGACGGTGCGAGGCGGGGTGTTCGGGGGCCCCGGGTAGAGGATCGTGCACTGGGGCGGGGTCAGGGGATCTGGCTCGGCGGCCAGGGAGTGGGCGTAGAGGAATGCCTGGTAGAGGTCCGAGGAAGAGAGTTTTCGGTCGGCATAGAGCTTGTACTTGGCGTCCACGGGGTGGCGGGTGGCGGCCGGGCCGTGGCCTGTGGTGAGCAGGAGATCGGGGACGACCTCGGTATGGGTGGCGGCGGTGTGCTCGTGGACGAGGATGCCCCGGTGGCGGCGCTGGGAGTGCACGGTGATGCCGTGCGGGGCGAGCGCCTGGCCGACGAGGCGGCTGACGAAGTCCTCGAAGAGGACGTTCATGTCCAGGAAGAAGGACCGGGAACTTGCAGTCCCTGGTGAGTAGAGGTCACGGATCGCGGTGCCGGTGAGGAGGAGCCGGGCCCAGTGGTGGGCGGGGCGGTAGTGGGAGTTGTGACGGCCGTAGGCGGGCGGTGTGGTGAGGGCGTCGGAGGACAGGGCAGCGGGATCGCACTGCGCGGCGAAGTCGGTGGCCAGGCGGCGGGCCGTGGCCCGGAGCGCTGGGTCGGACGCGGTGCGGGCCGCCAGAGCGAGGGCTGCGGCGCAGATCTGGTTGTCGGGGATGTTGGTGGAGTGCTCGTCGTAGCGGCACTCCAGGAGGTCCAGGCGACCGTGGCGGAGGAGGAGTTGGCGGTCGGCGAGGAGCCGGCCGCGCAGGGCGGGGAGCGCTTGGGTGCGGGTGAGGTAGTCATGGCGCAAGCCGCCGTGGAGGAGCCGAGCGCTGGTGAGGGTCAGGAGGCGGCAGATCAGGTCGCGCAGGTGGGGCCCGCCGGTCGCCATGGTGCGGGCAGCGTCGAGGTGGTGGAACGCCGTGGTGTCGGCGGCGTAGGCGGCCATACGCAGGACATCCAGGTTCGTGCCGATGAGCTTGGGGGCGACGTGGATGTCGAGGGCGTCGAGCGAGAGGACACCGATGTGGGCGTCGGCGCGGATTTCCAGGCGGCTCTGGTCCAGTGCACGCACTTGGAGGCAGGAAGCGACGGCCGGGACGTCAAGGACGCGGAGGTCGTCTGCGGTGAGGGGGACGTTGTGAACGACGCGGGTTTCGTACTCGCGGAGTTCGACGACGCGTCGGCGGAGTGGGGGAGTCGGCGGGTTCACGGCTGGTCGCCCAAGCCGATCTGCAGCTCCGCGTAGAGGGCGGCGACGAGTTCGGCGTCGTCGAGGTCGTGAAGGGTGTGGCGTTCGGCGTCGACGACAGTGGTCCCGAGGAAGCCGGCCAGGACTCCGTAGTCGTCGTAGGAGTACTCCTGGAGGAGTGGCATCAGGTCGTTGCGGACGACCGTGGCGAGGTGTGCCTCGGTGTCCAGAGGGGTGCCCGTGTCGAGGAAGAAGGCGTGACCGATCTGCTGTTCACGGCCGACTGCCGTACGGATGCGCTCGTTGAGGCCCCTGAGGAGGTCGGCGAGGTGGAGCTCGCCCACGTGGTATCCCTCCAGGACGGTTGCGTCCGGCATGAGTTCGAGGAACGCGAAGCGCCGGCGCAGGGCGGAGTCGAGGAGGCGGATGCTGCGGTCCGCGGTGTTCATGGTGCCCAGGACGGCGACGTTGGGCGGGACGGAGAAGGGCTCGCCGCTCTGTGGAAGGCGGACGGTCAGCCCGCGCTTGTCGCGTTCGAGGAGTGTGATCAGTTCGCCGAGGATCTTGGGCAGGTCCCCGCGGTTGATCTCGTCGATGAGCAAGAGATACGGGCGGTCCGGATCGTCCGCGGCAGCCTGGCAGACCTTCTTGAAGGCTCCTGCGGTCATGGTCAGGTCCAGGCCCGAGGCACCTTGGCGGGGGCGGAACCCTTCGATGAAGTCTTCGTATCCGTAGGAGGGGTGGAAGGTGAGCTGGGTGAGGTGGGCGGCCGGGCCGTCGTCGGAGGAAGGGGTGGAGAGAGTGTTGATGGCTTCGCGGAAGGCAGCGGACCCGTAGTCGGCCTGCGGGTCGAGACGCAGGTGCGGCAGACGGCCGGCCAGCCACCACAGGGCGAAGCGCAGGGCGGTGTAGGTCTTGCCGGTACCGGGCGGGCCGAACAGGATCACCTGACCCTTGCGCTCCAGGGCGTCGGAGAGCTGGAGCAGCAGGGGATCGGCGGGAGCCGGAGTCGTTGCCGCAGCCTCGGACCGAACGGAGTCGGGCTCCGATGCCGGAGTACTGGAGCCGCCCCGGCCGGAGATCACCCTCCACAGCCGGTGCGGTACGTCGGCGACGGTCACCACCCCCCAGCGCTTCTCCGGATCGGGCAGGTGCCGGGCAAAGCTGGCGTCCCAGTCGACGGTGACGGTGTGCCGATGCTCCTCGCGGTCGGGCCTCCAGACGTAACCGGAGCCGGTCACCGTGCCGACGGCCAGGACCTCACTGGTGCCGCGATTGGCGACGACGAGGTCACCGGGCTGCAGCCGGCTCATCCTCCACACCTCACGAGCCTTGGTGGTGAGGGTGGGCTTGTGCCCGCGGTACTCCTCGGAATACGCCAGGTGGAAGGCGGCGATCAGTTCCTTCTCGTCGGGATACCGGGCCGCGTCGCCGATGGCGTCCCAGCCGACGCAGATGAACCCGCCGTCCAGGCATTCCTGCCAGTACTTCGCCCCTTCCCCCGGAGCGATCTTCACGATGGACCGGGACGGATTCGGATGAGCCCACCAGTACAGGAAGCGCATCACCTCGACCGGGTCCCAGCCGGCGAAGCGCGGCTCACGGTCGACGATCGCCTTGAGGCGGACGTGAGCCGCGAACGCCTCCATGCGGGGTGGCGTCTCACCGGTCAGGCAGGTGATGAAGTGCCGGACGTGATCACGGCTGTAGATCGGCAGGGTCCGGTCCGGGTGGTAGAGGAAGACGGTCTTGGCGACGAGGGCCGGGCCGGAGCGCAGCGGCTCGATCTCGTCGATGTCGACGACCCGTCCCTCACCCGCCGCGGCGACGGCTGCCCGGAACGCGGCACGGAGAGCGGTCCATGCCTCCTGGACGTCTTCGTAGCGGGGATCGAAGTGCCAGGCGTCGTCGCTGCCGAAGTAGATGATGTGCTTGCCCGCACTGCCTCCCGAGATGCTGCCGAGGTGCGGGGTCTGGAACTCGGCCAGGTGGCAGAAGGAGCCGTAGTACTGCTCGTGGCCCAGTGCGTAGCGCTCCAACGGGAGGTCCGCCCAGGACTCCAGAGGGAACGCCGTCAGGATGTCCTTGGCCTCTTCGTGCGCCGCGGCCACATCGGACATCCACTGGCTCCGGTCCACCACGGTCAGCGCCTCACTGAGCGTCAGCGAGGCCCGGATACGGGGGTCGGCGAGGTTGAGCGGCGCGAGCGCACAGCTGGTACAGGGATGCGTGACCGGCTGACCGGAGCCATTGAGCAGTCCGTGGCGCTGCGAGAAGGCGGACCGGCCGGCTCCGTCCCCGTCCGCCCCGGCGTCCAGGAGTCGCTGCCAGGTCAGGCCGTCCGGGTCGGGGTAGACACCCCAACGGGGGCGATCGGCGGCGGTGAGATGCGGACAGGTCTCTCGGTGATGCAGGGCAACCCCGGAAACCGAGCAGATGACCGTGCCCGGAGAGGGGATGAGGCGGTACACCTGCCCCCGATGGACCACGACCCGCGACTCCTCCGATTCCGCGGCCGCCCCTGCCGGAAGTTCCTCGGTGAGTGGTGAGGCCACGGATTTGTTCAGCGGAAAGTCCGGCACTGAGCCCTCCCTGGGCAGTCGCGATCGCGTCTCATCCCAGCACGTGGAGGTACGGCCTGCACGCCGAATCGTGGGACCCGGGGAAGATCCTGGAGCCGTACAGGCCGACCGGCGCGCGCTGGTGCGGAGGAAGCTTGCAGCGGCGGTCGCCCTTACGGGTGACGATGAACATGGTGACCCACCCGACCAGCACATGAGGCAGGTCGAGTGCGGCAGGGTACGGAACCAACGAGGCTTTTGAGCAGATGAGTTGAGACTTCGAACACCTTCCTCAACGGCACAGGAGTCTCGTGCGTTGCGCGCCCCGCCGGTGACTCCCGATCAGTGGCCACTCTGAAAAAGCTCATTGAGCGCATCATCGCCCGGCTCTTCGGCTGTCGCCGTCCCACCGTCCGATACGAACGCAAGGGGGAACACCACCCTCACCCTCCTCGACCGCGCAGCCGCCCTGACCTGCTACAAGAAGGTCGCGAACATTGCCACGCGAGACAACTGCGCAGGCAACAACGAATCTGGGTGCTTGGCTGCGAACAATGATGCGAGGCCAGCGAGAACGCCTCGCCGAATTTCCGGCGGGGCGTTCTCGCTGGTTCTGTACTTAGCTTGACGGAATCGTCACGACCGTCACCTGTCCATCCATCAGGCATTCGATGAGCACCGAGCTGCCTAACGGGTGGATCCAGAAGTGCGGTCCGGCGTCCAGGATGTCCCGTGCATGTCGCACCGCGACATCCGCAGGCATGGCCACGGCCGGCATCAGATAGTTGCCCCAGGCAACGGCAATTCGCTCATTCCGCCGTGCGTACGGGGAGAGCAGCTCCGCCGCCATCCTCGTCCAGTGCTCCTCGTCGTCCCACCAGAGGCGGTCTTCGAAGGGAGTGGATTCGAAGTCGATCACGTCACCGGTAGCAGCTGGGAATCTGTTCAGCGTCGCCGCCGCCAGTACGCGGTTCTCGGCGAGATCCAGCTTCATCACCTGCCGACCGTTATCGTCACGGGGGTCGTTCAGGAAGCCCGGAAGATATTCCGGATGACTTCCATAAGAACCACCGTTGGTCATGCATTCCGCCTCAACCACGTCGAAACACCCCTGCTTCCCCAAGAAGCCTTGTCGCCCATTTTCGAACCGACGCACCCTCACCCGTCATTACATTGATGCGCGGGCCGATCCGCTCGTCGGAATCCAGGCGGAACGACCTGTATTCCCCACCGCTGGCCGCGGTGAATCCAGTGTCCCTGCCGAAGGTGTCGACCGCAGACCGCGTCGTCCCCTGCCGACGCTGCTATGAACCGGTGTCGATGAGTCCCACGGTGTCCAAGGCCTTGTTTCTGGCCGATTCGAACGAGTCCGCATCCAGGGCAACCTCGCTGCGAGGTTTGTCCGGTTGGCACCTGCAGAGTTCGGAGCGTCCGGGGTGCGATCCACCACAGTTGAGAACCAGGACCGGCGTAGCCCGCGCCAGCGCACAGTACGTGTGCGTGTCCACGACGGTGAGACTGCGGACGTCGGCGTCCTGGGTGAAGAGCCTGGACTGCGGGGTCCAGCCACCATGAAGCATGCGGAGAACGGCCTCGCCGTCGACGTCCTCGCCGAGCAGGCCCCGGTCCGCGGTGAGACCGATCCCCGCCACCACGGCGAAGTACGCAAGGCCCTCCTGGGGGCGGAGGCCACCCACCGGGTGATCAAGCTGGCGCAGGCGGCCGGTGCTCCGGTGTACGTGCTCCATGTGTCGGCCAGGAGGCCCGCAACGAAATCGCGGCTCCCACCAGGGCCTCCCGGTCTTCGGCGAGACCTGCCCCCGGCCCCGATGTTCGGGCCGTACGGGCAGAAGGCAACCGTCGCACCGTGTGTGTACGCCGACATGGTGATCTACGACCCGGTGGCTGAGCAGGTGGTGTCGGCGGCCACGCACCACATGAACCGGGCGGAGGTCGTCATCGAGCGGGGCCGTTTTCACGGGCGGCCCGGCCACGGCCTGTATCTGGCGCGTGCCACCTCCCAGTACCTCGGGTAGCCGTCCTGGTCGGGCCGGGGCCCGGTGGGGCGGTCGGCGGTGCGGACGGTGTCGAGAGGCGCGGCGGGGCCCGGTGTGTCGGCCGGAGCCCTCATCGGCATCCAGATGAACAACTCCACATGACGGCGCGTCAGCAAATTTCCGGGCGCGAACGCTGGCAGGATCTCCGCGCGCCCGCCCCGCAGGGCGGGTGATCCCGAGAACCCCTGCACGGGTCAGGGGGCGTGACTGAGGGCAGTGAGAAATGCGCACAGTACCTGGTGGACGCGGATCCCGAGGGTTGAGGGCGGTGACAGTCGCCTGGTTGGCGGCCGGGGCCGTTCTGCTTCCCGTGGTGGCGCAGGCGAGCACCGCGCCTGCGAAGACAGCCGCAGCGGCCGACCCCCTCCCCGGCGGTCTCGGGCCCTGCGTTCCCGGCTCCTGCCCCGACCCCTTCCCGCCCGTCGGCAACGGGGGCATCGCCGGGTACGACAACGGCATCAACGTCTTCGCGGGCGGTGACTTCCGGGTCCGCGGGAAGGCGGCCGAGGCCGAGGGGCGGGTCGTCGTTCTCGGCTCGTTCGACATGAACAAGTCCCCGGACGGCAGCCAGGTCTACAACGTCGGCGTCGCGGGCGTCGGCTCCCGGGTCCCGCCGCCCGTCGGCTCCGACTACCTCGTCACCGGCGGCGCCGTCACCATCGCCACCGGCCAGCGGCTCCTCGCCGAGGACGGCGTGGTGCGCCACGCGGGCCCCGCCACCGGCACCATCGTCGGCACCAGCACCCTCGACGCGGGCGCCGCCACCCCGTACCTGGGCCTGCGCCAGCAGCTCTCCGACGCCAGCCAGTGCTACGCCGACACCGGCTCCGGGCCGCGTCCGGCCACCGGCACCTCCGTCAACGAGGGCGGCCGGACCCTCTTCACCGGGGACGGCTCCTCGAAGCTCCAGGTCTTCAACGCCGACTTCGACCTCGTCGCACGGGGCGGCGGCCAGCAGGGCATCGAGTTCCGCGGCATCCCCGCCGGGGCGACCGTCCTGGTCAACGTCCTCGGCGCCCGGCGCACCGTCAACACCTACAGCGGCACCTTCGACGACAGCGACTCCTTCAACAAGCTCCGCAACCGCCTCCTGTGGAACTTCCCCGACGCCTCCGCCGTCGAGCTGAAGGGCACCGGCCAGTTCCAGGGCAGCGTGCTGATCGGCAACCAGGCATCCGAGACCGACGTGACCCTGCCCGGCGTCAACGGCCGCTTCTTCACCACCGGCTCCGTCACCCACCGGAGCCTCCCCACCGGCGGTGGCGGTCAGGAGTTCCACGCCTACCCCTTCGACGGCGACCTGCCCACCTGCGGCACACCGCTGCCGTCGGAGGGCGAGGTCAAGGTCGTCAAGGTGGACGACGCCACCGGGGCCCCGCTGCCCGGCGCGGTCTTCCAGCTCTGGCACGAGGCCAACGGCGTCTCCGGTCTCCAGACCTCCGGCGCGCACCCCGACCGCCGGCACGGCGCGCCGTGCACCACGGACGCGCAGGGCGTCTGCCGCGCCACGGTCCGGGCCGGCAACTCCTACTACTGGCAGGAGACCCAGGCCCCGGCCGGGTACGACCTGCCGGAACCCGGCGTCGTCGGCCCGCTGGTCCTGACCGAGGCCAAGGCCCGCGAGGGCGTCAGCGTGACCGTACGCAACAAGAGGACACCGGTGGTCCCCGAGGTCAAGGGCAGCCTGCACGTCCACAAGGTCGACTCGCGCACCGGGCGCGGCCTGCCCCGCGCCGTCGTGGAGCTGTGGCGTGAGACCAACGGCGTCCCCGGCCTCCAGACCACCGGCCGCACCGACACCCGCATCGGCAGCGGCTGCGCCACCGACGCGCGGGGACGCTGCGACTTCGGGGATCTGAAGCTCGGCTCGTACTACGTCCGCGAGACCGTCGCCCCCGAAGGATACCGCCTGCCGCGGAACCCGGTCTCGGGCCCGCACGCCCTGACCCGGGCCAACGCCGACCGGGGCGTCGTCGTACGGATGACGAACGAGGCGGGACCGGTCAAGCCCAAGAAGTAGCAGCACAGGACGGACGGAGGCACGGCGGCACCCGAGCGGTTCACGGGGCTGCCGTGGCCCCGCCACGCGGCTGACGCCCCGTCGACCCGCCCGCTTCACCTCCGTATTCGCACCATCGCCGGGTGACTCAGACACGCACCAGTGGACCGGTCAACTTCCTCATGGGACAACAGCGTTCGTCATACGACACGGGCCGCCGCTCCTTCCTCACCGCGTTCGGCGCCCTCGCCACCACCACCGCCCTCGGCGTTCCCGCCCACGCCTCCGACGCGGCCCGCGACGCCGCCACCGCCGACGAGTACGTCGACCTGCAACTCCTCAACATCTGCGATCTGCACGGGTACCTGCAGGGCCCCGTCGGCAGCGACGCCGTCGTGCGGGGCAACGGCGGCAAGACGTACACCGTGGGCGGAGTGGCCGCCCTGGGGACGCACCTGGAGCGGCTGCGCGCCGGGCGGGCGAATTCGCTCTTCTTCGCGCCCGGCGACCTCTTCTCCGGCTGGGAGTTCGACGCCGCCGCCTTCTCCGACGAGCCGACGATCGAGGCCCTCAATGCCCTGGGCCTCGACTTCGCGACCGCCGGGAACCACGAGTTCGACAAGTCGCCCGCCCACCTCACGGAGCACATGCAGGACGGGCGCGCCCACCCCGTCGTCGGCCGTGACACCGGCTTCCGCGACTCCACCGGGAGACGGTTCCGCGGCGCCGACTTCCGTTACTACAGCGCCAACGTGGTGCGGACGCGCACCGGCCGGACCGTCCTGCCGCCGTATCACGTGGAGTACGTACGGGGCCCGGACGGGCGGCGCATCCCGGTCGGGTTCATCCATCTCACCGTGTTCGGCAGCGAGTTGTTCCCGAACTCCTTCCACCCGGGGCTCAGGACCCTCGACCAGGCCGCCACCGCCGACCGGTGCGCCCGGGAACTCAAGCGGCGCGGCGTGCACGCGATCGTGCTCAGCATGCACGACGGCGCGGTGGCCGGCGGCGACTTCAACAGCGGCAGCGATCCGTCCGGGCCCGCCTACGAGCTGGCGCTCAGGGTCTCGCCCGACATCGACGCGATCGTCTGCGGGCACTGGCACACCCGGTTCAACATGATGCTCCCCGACCCGGCCGGGGTGCCGCGGCCCTTCGTCGAGGCCGGGTTCCACGGACAGGTCGTCAACGAGATCAACCTCCGCCTCGACCCGCGCACCGGCAGGGTCGTCCGCGAGCTCACCGTCTCCACCAGCCACCCCAACACCCGCGACGTCACCCCGCACCCCGGGCTCAAGGCCATTGCCGACTACTGGGCCGGGCAGGCCGCCACCCGTGAGCGCAGCCGCGTCGCCGTCCAGCGCGGCCCCTTCACCCGCTCCCGCAACACCGTGGGCCAGTCGACCATGGGCGACCTCGCCGCCGACTGGGCGCTGTGGGCCGCGCGCAGGCCCGTACCGTCGTACGACGATTCGAATGTCCATCGTTTCGTTCCCGCGCAGCTCGCCCTGGTGCCGCTCGCGCCGACCGTCGGGCAGTCGCTCGTACGGGGCGACCTGACGCCGGGGGCCGACGGCGCGGTCGCCTTCGGGCAGGCCTGGCGGGCGGTCGGGTACGGCAGTCCCACGGTGTGCGTGCGGGTCAGCGGGCAGCAGATCCACGACGCCCTGGAGCAGCAGTGGTCCACCGGACCGGACGGGACGCTGCGCTTCGCGCCGCTGGCCGTCTCCGGGAACGTCCGGTACGCCTTCGACACGTCCGGCGCGGTCGGCGACCGGGTCGACCCCGCCGACGTCCGCATCGACGGCGCCCCGCTGCGGGTCGACCGCGACTACCGGCTTGCCACCTCCTCGTACACCCTCCTCGGCATGGACGGCTACCCGGCGCTCACCGCCTACCGCGAGCCCTACCGGCACCAGCGGGACTTCGAGAGCTTCATCGCCTTCGTGCGCGAGCGGAAGGAGCTCACCCCGTCCCCGCTGGACCGGGTGCGGGTGAAGGACGCGGCCCTGCGCGGCCCCGGCGTCGGCGTGGTCGTCGACCCGCCCGTGCCGGTGCGCGAGGACGGCAGCCCGCTGCCGCCCTCGGTCGCCGCGATCCTCACCGCCGGCGGACCGCGCGCCCTGCGGCACGGCGGACACCGGCCACCCTGCTGACGGCCGCCGCCGAGGCGGGGGAGGAGCCGCGGCGGTTCTTCCCCCGTACGGGCGAACCCGGCGACGCCGCACGTGGACGCGCGTGGTGTCCCTCTTGCCAAGGTCCCCGGCGGGGTCCACGATTGACCCCTTCACGGCCCCGGCGGCGTGGCGCCGCCGCGGCTGAAATCGCACTGTGCGCACGGCAGTTGACCGGCCGACGCGCCGTCAGTACCTGAGCCGGGAGGTACGCCCCACATGCCGATGGACTTCGGACTCGTCCTGCAGACCGATCCCCCCGCATCCGAGGTCGTCGGCCTGATGCGCCGAGCCGAACGCAACGGCTTCACCCACGGCTGGACCTTCGACTCCGCCGTGCTGTGGCAGGAGCCGTTCGTCATCTACAGCCGGATCCTGGAGCACACCGAACGGCTGACCGTCGGCCCCATGGTCACCAACCCCTCCACCCGCACCTGGGAGGTCACCGCCTCCACCTTCGCCACCCTCAACGACATGTACGGCAACCGCACCGTCTGCGGCATCGGCCGCGGCGACTCCGCCATGCGCGTCGCCGGACGCAGACCCAACACGCTGGCCCGGCTCGGCGAGGCCATGGAGGTCATCCGCGACCTCGCCGAGGGCCGCGAGGCCGAGGTGGACGGCCAGTCGGTACGGATTCCCTGGGTGCGGGACGGGAGGCTGCCGGTGTGGATGGCCGCGTACGGGCCCAAGGCGCTCGCGCTCGCCGGGGCGAAGGCCGACGGGTTCATCCTCCAGCTCGCCGACCCGGTCCTCACCGAGTGGATGATCAGGGCCGTGCGCGACGCCGCGTCCGACGCCGGCCGCGACCCCTCGGAGGTCACGATCTGCGTCGCCGCCCCCGCCTACGTCGGCGACGACCTCGGGCACGCCCGCGACCAGTGCCGCTGGTTCGGCGGCATGGTCGGCAACCACGTCGCCGACCTGGTGGCCAAGTACGGCACGGACTCCGACCTCGTGCCGGCGGCGCTCACCGCGTACATCGAGGCCCGGCGGGGGTACGACTACGCACACCACGGGCGCGCCGGGAACCCCGACACCGACTTCGTGCCCGACGACATCGTCGACCGGTTCTGCCTGCTGGGGCCGGTCGAGGCGCACATCGAGAAGCTGCGCGTCCTGCGCGGCCTGGGCGTCGACCAGTTCGCCCTCTACGACATGCACGACGCCCGGGAGCGGACCATCGACGCGTACGGGGCGTCCGTCATCCCCGCGCTCGCCTCCTCCTGAAACCCCTCCCACCCACGTGCGGGCGGTCCGCGCGTACGACAGGCAAGGCGCCCCCGACGAAAGGCCCGGCACTCCGCACTCTCCGAAGAAGGGGTCGGCCCATGACCGCCACCGGTCCAGGAAGCCCGTCAGGAAGCCCGCCGTCCGGCGCGCCCGGCAGCCCTCCCGGCAGCCCGGTGCCCGACCCCGCGCGAGGGGGCCGCGTGGAGCTGCCCACCGGTGCGGTCCCGCCCGCATCCCGTTACGTCAACGGCGACTTGCTCCCCGTGCCGGTGGACCGGCGGCGCTGGACGACGTACAACTTCGCCGCCCTCTGGGTCGGCATGGCGCACAACATCCCCTCCTGGCTGCTCGCGTCGGGGCTCGTCGCCCTCGGCATGGACTGGGTGCAGGCGGTCGTCACCATCGCGCTGGCCAATGTGATCGTGCTCGCCCCGATGCTGCTCACCGGGCACGCAGGACCCAAGTACGGCATCCCCTTCCCGGTGCTGGCGCGCTCCTCCTTCGGGCTGCGCGGGGCGAACCTGCCGGCCCTGATCCGGGCCGGGGTGGCGTGCGCCTGGTTCGGCATCCAGACCTGGATCGGCGGACAGGGCGTCTTCGTCCTGCTGGGTAAGGTCTTCGGCGGCTGGGCGGAGGCGTCACGGATCGGCGGCCAGCCGTGGACGCTCTGGCTGTGCTTCGTGCTCTTCTGGGCGCTCGAACTCGCCATCATCCACCGGGGGATGGAGACGCTGCGCCGCTTCGAGAACTGGGCCGCGCCCTTCGTCATCGTCGGCGCGCTGGTGCTGCTGGTGTGGATCACCGTCAAGGCCGGGGGAGTGGGACCGCTTCTGGACCAGCCCTCCACGCTGGGCTGGGGCGCCGACTTCTGGCCGGTGTTCTTCCCCGCCCTGATGGGGATGATCGCCTTCTGGTCCACGCTCAGCCTCAACATCCCCGACTTCACGCGCTTCGCCGCCGGCCAACGCGCCCAGGTATGGGGGCAGTCGCTGGGACTGCCGACGACCATGACGCTCTTCGCGCTGCTCTCCGTCTTCGTCACCTCCGGCTCGCAGGCGGTGTACGGGGCTCCGGTCTGGGACCCGGTCGCGCTCGCCGCGAAGACCGACAACGTCTTCGGGCTGCTCTTCGCGCTGGTGACGGTGCTGGTCGCGACGGTCTCGGTCAACCTGGCGGCGAACGTCGTCTCGCCCGCGTACGACCTCGCCAACTTGGCGCCGAAGCTCATCGACTTCCGAACGGGCGCGCTCATCACGGGAGTCGTCGGCGTCCTCATCATGCCGTGGAAGCTCACGGCCACTCCCGAGCTGTACATCTTCACCTGGCTCGGCGTGGTCGGCGGACTGCTCGGCACGGTCGCGGGAATCCTGATCGCCGACTACTGGATCATCCGCAGGACCGTCCTGGAACTGGCCGACCTGTACCGGCCCGAGGGGCGCTACTGGTACACCGGCGGCTGGAACCTGCGTGCCGTGGCCGTCTTCCTGGCCGGCGGGATTCTCGCCGTCGGCGGCTCGCACTCCGCTCCCGGCAAGGGGCCCTTCCCCGAGGACGGCCTGATCCCCTTCCTGCGGCCGCTGGCCGACTACGGCTGGGCGGTCGGGTTCGCGGCGGCGCTGGTGCTGTACGTGCTGCTGATGGCTCCGGTACGGGGCGGCCGCAGCCGGTGACGGGCGCCCGCGGGCCCTCCCGTAGGGTCGGTGGATGATCGATGCACCCACGGGCCGGGGGGGTCCGGACCGGCGCGGGCCGGGGCGGTACCTGTGGTGGCTGGTCCTCCGCCAGCGAGGCCGGTGCGCCGCGGGAGCGGCGTGGGGCAGTGCCTGGATGGTCGGCCTGACCCTGCCGCCCTATGTGCTCTCCCGCGCGGTGGACGACGGCCTGGCCCCGGGGAACGGCCGCCAACTGGCCCTGTGGTGCGCGGTGTTGCTCGGAGTCGGGGTGCTGAACGCCTGCCTGGCCATCCTGCGGCACCGCACCATGACCCGGATCAGGATGGACGCCGTCTTCCGTACGGCGCGGATCGTGGTCGCCCACACGGTGCGGCTGGGGGCCGCGCTGCCCCGGCGGACGGGGGCCGGGGAAGTGGTCACCATCGGGTTCGGCGACGCGGCCGCGATGGCGAGCGTGCTGACCATCACCGGGCCCGGGGTCGGCGCGGCGGTCGCCTGCGTGGTGGTGGCCGGGTTCCTGTTCTCCGTCTCCTGGCAGCTCGCGGTGGTCGTGCTGGTCGGCGTGCCCCTGATCGCCCTTGCGCTCGGACCGCTGCTGGGGCGTGTGCAGCGGGCGCAGGAGCCGTACCGGGAACAACAAGGCGTTCTCGCGGCCCGGTTCGGGGACATCGTCGGGGGTCTGCGCGTGCTGGCCGGGCTCGGCGGCAAAGAGGTGTACGCCGAACGCTACCGGCGCGACTCGCGGGTGCTCCAGGACCAGGGCTACCGGGTCGCCGCCGTCACCAGTTGGATCGGCGCCCTCGGAGCCGGCCTGCCGATGCTGTTCCTCGCCGTGGTCACCTGGCTCGCGGCCCGGATGGCGGCGGAAGGGACGCTGACGGTGGGGGAGCTGGTCGCCGTGTACGGATACGTGGCGGTGCTGGCGATCCCGGTGTCCTTCTTCATCGAGGGCGGCTCCGACCTCAGCCGCGGGCTGGTCGCCGCACGGCGGCTGCTGCGCTTCCTGGACCTGGAGCCCGACACCGCGGACCCCTCGGCCGGCGTGGACGCACCCGTACGGCCGTCGGTGCTGCACGATCCGGCCTCGGGCGTGTCGGTGAACCCCGGTGAGCTGACCGCGCTGGTCGGTGCCAGGCCGTCGGAGACCGCCGAGGTGGTCGAACGCCTCGGCATGTTCACCGCCTCCGCGGTGACCTGGGGCGGGACCCGGCTCGACGCCATCGCCCCGGAGCAGGTCCGCGCACGCGTCCTGGTCGCCGACAACGAGGCCGACCTCTTCGCCGGGCCACTGCGCGCGGTGGTCGCCGGCCGCCGCGACCGGAGCGAGGAGGACCTCGTCCGCGCGTTCGACGCGGCCGTCGCGGACGATGTCGTGCGCGGCCTGCGCGACGGGCTCGACACACCCGTCGACGCCCAGGGCCGCAGCCTCTCCGGCGGCCAGCGGCAACGCGTCCGGCTGGTACGGGCGCTGCTCGCCGACCCCGAGGTGCTGCTGGCGGTGGAGCCGACGTCGGCACTGGACGCACACACCGAGGCGGCCGTCGCGGCCGGACTGCGGACCGCGCGCGAGGGACGCACCACCGTCGTCACCACCACGTCACCGGTCCTGCTGGACCGGGCGGACACCGTGTGCCTCCTGGTCGACGGGCGGGCCGTCGCCACCGGAAGCCACCGCGAACTCCTGCGCCGCAGCCCGGACTACCGGCGGCTGGTCGCACGGGGCGAGGCGGACACCGGAAACGGCAACCCCCGGCAGACCCGGGAGGCGGCCCGATGACCGCCCCCACCCCGGTCACCGGGTCCCCGGACACGACGAACGGGCAACTGCCCGTCGCCGACGGCGCGCATCTGCGCCGCGCGGCACGCGAGCTGATCCGCCTCGACCGAGGCGCCTTCACCGCGCTGATCGCCCTCAACGCGCTGGCGGTCGTCGCCGGACTCGCCGGGCCCTGGCTGCTCGGCAGGATCGTCGACGCCGTCAGCGCGGGCGCCGGGGCGTCGGCCGTGGACGTGCCCGCCCTCGCCATGGCCGGATGCGCGCTCGCCCAACTGCTGCTCACGCGGTACGCCCGGCTGGCGGGCGACCGCTTCGGCGAGCGGACCTCGGCCCGGGTGCGGGAACGGTTCGTCGACCGGGTGCTCGCGCTCCCGTCCTCCGTCGTCGAGCGCGCCGGAACCGGCGACGTCACCCACCGGGGCAGCAACGACGTCGCGTCCGTCGCCGTCACCCTGCGCGACATCGGCCCCGACGTGCTGATCGCCGCCGTGCAGGCGCTCCTCGTCCTCGGCGCGGTCTTCGTCATCGACCCGCTGCTCGGCCTGTGCGCCGTCGTGGGCCTGAGCGGCATCTGCCTCCCCGTCCGCTGGTACGTGCGCCGGGCCCGCAGCGCCTACCTCGCCGAGGGCGCCGCCAACTCCGCTCTCGCCGAACTCCTCTCGGCCACCGCCTCGGCCGCGCGGACGGTCGAGGCGTACGGACTCCAGCAGCGGCGCGTCGACGCCTGCGGGGCGGCGATCGAGGAGTGCCGCCGCACCCGCCTGCGCACCCTGTACCTGCGGACCGTGCTCCTGCCGTCCGTGGACGTCTCGTACGCCGTCCCCGTCGTCGGCGTCCTGGCCCTCGGCGGCGTACTGCTCGCGCACGACACGGTGAGCCTGGGCGCGGTGGTCGCCTGCGCGGCGTACCTGCGCCAGCTGTCCGCCCCGCTGGACACCATCCTCCAGCGCCTCGAACAGCTCCAGAGCGCCAGCGCCTCCTTCGCCCGGGTCGAGGGCCTCGGGCAGCTTCCCCCCGCACCCGCCGGGACCACCCGCACCCCCGCCGACGACCGCATCGAGGTCACGGGCGTGCACCACGCGTACGACGGCGGGCCCGATGTGCTGCACGGCATCGACCTGAGTGTGCGCGCGGGCGAACGGCTCGCGGTCGTCGGCCCGTCCGGCGCGGGCAAGTCGACGCTGGGCAGACTCCTCGCGGGCATCGACGCGCCCCGCACCGGCGCGGTCACGGTCGGCGGCGTCCCGGTCCGCGACCTCGGTCCGGAGGTGTTGCGCCGTCAGGTGGTCCTGATCACGCAGGAGCACCACGTCTTCCTCGGCACGGTCCGCGACAACCTGCTGATCGCGGGCCGGGCCGCCACCGACACCGACCTGCGCGCCGCGCTGGCCGCCGTCGGCGCGGAGTGGGCGGACGAGCTGCCCGACGGGCTGGACACCGTCCTGGGCGCGGGCGGCCACCGGCTCGACGGTTCACAGGCCCAGCAACTGGCGCTGGCACGCGTGGTGCTGGCGGACCCGCACACGCTGATCCTGGACGAGGCCACCGCGCTCCTGGACCCCGGCACGGCACGCCACACCGAGCGCGCGCTCGCCGTCGTGCTCACGGGACGTACGGTCATCGCCGTCGCGCACCGGCTGCACACGGCGCACGACGCCGACCGGATCGCGGTGATGGACGGCGGCCGCATCACCGAACTCGGCTCCCACGACGCCCTCGTGGCCTCCGGAGGGGCGTACGCGACGCTGTGGAGGTCGTGGCACGGGGAGCGGCGGTCGTAGGCCCGCCGTCCGGGGCCGAGCGGGTCCATGACGGCCATGGTGGGCGGGGCCGGACGGCGGGCGACCTGCCGGGCCGGGGACCAGGGGCCCGGAGCGCTCAGCCCCGGTCGACGGCCCGCAGGTGCCGCCAGACCGCCTTCGCCGCGTTGTGGCCCGACATGCCGTGCACGCCGGGGCCCGGCGGAGTCGCCGCGGAGCACAGGAAGACCGCCGGGTGCTTCGTGGCGTACGGGAAGAGGGACGGCTTCGGGCGCAGCAGCGCCTGGAGGCCCGCGAAGGCGCCGCAGGCGATGTCCCCTCCCACGTAGTTCGCGTTGTGCGCGGCAAGCTCCGGGGGGCCGGCCGTGGCGCGGGCCAGGACGAGGTCGCGGAAGCCGGGGGCGAAGCGTTCGAGTTGGCGTTCGATCGCGTCCGTCAGGTCGCCCTGCCAGGCGTGCGGGGCGTGTCCGTACACCCAGAACACCTGCTTGCCCTCGGGGGCGCGGGTCGGGTCGACGACGCTCGGCTGGGCCGTGATCAGGAAGGGGGTCTCGGGGGGCGTGCCGCCCGCGACCTGGCGCAGGGCCTTGCCGATCTCCCCCCGGGTGGGGCCGAGCTGCACCGTCCCGGCCCGGCGGGCCTCCTCGGCGGTCCACGGGACCGGCCCGTCCAGCGCGTAATCGATCTTGAAGACGCTCGCGCCGTACCGGTAGTTCTCGTACGCGTTGCCCAGACGGGCGATCCGGGCGAGCGCGGTCGGCGAGGTGTCGAAGACGTACGCACGGGCCGGCGGCAGGTCGTCCAGGCGCTTGACCTCGTAACCGGTGTGGACGGCCCCGCCGAGATCACGGAGGTACGCGGTCAGGGCGTCCGGGATGGCCTGGGAGCCGCCGCGCGGGACCGGCCAGCCGTTCTCGTGCGCGGCCAGCGCGAACAGGAGGCCGATCGCACTCGTCGCCAGGCCGTCGAGCGGGGCGATGACATGCGCCACGAGCCCGGCGATCAGCGCCTTGGCCTTCTCGTCGCGGAAGCGGCGCATCAGCCAGGTGGACGGCGGCAGGCCGTCGATCCCGAAGTGCGCGAGCCGCAACGGGTGCCGGGGGAGCGCGGTCAGCGGCAGCGACATGAAGTCCTGCGCGAGACCGTCCCACTTCCCGAGGTACGGAGCGACCAGGCGGCGGTACGCACCGGCGTCCCGCACCCCCAAGGAGGCCGCCGTCTCCGCGACCGAGCGCGACAGCACGGCCGCCGTCCCGTCGTCCCAGGGATGCACCATGGGCAGCTCGGGGTGCAGCCACTCCAGTCCGTACCGCTCCAGCGGCAGCGCCCGGAAGGCGGGCGACCCCACACCCAGCGGATGCACGGCCGAGCACGGGTCGTGGCGGAAGCCCGGCAGTGTCAGCTCCTCGGTGCGGGCGCCGCCGCCGACGGTGTCCTTGGCCTCGAACACCTCCACCGAGAAGCCGCGGCGGGCCAGCTCCACTGCGGCGGTCAGCCCGTTGGGGCCCGCCCCCACGACGACTGCGTCAAGCATCGGCGACACCTCGGACTCCTCACGCCACTGTGCTTCAGGGCCCCAGGGTATTCCCGCGCACCGACAACTCCGGCGGGGGTAGGGTTCCGGCCCGTGAACAGGATGGACAAGATCGTCGCAGAGATGGCGGAACGGCTCGTGGGAACCCCGGGTGTCGTGGCCGTCGCGCTCGGTGGAAGCCGTGCCCGGGGGGCCCACCGCCCGGACTCCGACTGGGACTTGGGCGTGTACTACCGGGGCTCGGTGGACGTGCCCCGCCTGGCCGGACTCGCCGCTGATCACACGGGCCGGCCCGTGGAGGTGGCCGGGCCCGGCGGCTGGGGTCCGTGGGTGAACGGCGGGGCCTGGCTGGAGGTGGACGGCGTGTCCGTCGACTGGGTGCTGCGGGACCTGGACCGGGTCGAGCGGGTCTGGCAGGACTGCCGCGGGGGCCGCTACGAGGTGGGCGTGCAGGCGGGCCACCCGCTGGGCTTCTGGTCGCCGGCGTACGCGGGAGAGGTCGCGCTGTGCCGGGTGCTGGCGGACCCCTCGGGGGAGCTGGGGACGTTGCGGGCGGCGACGGCGGAGTACCCGCGGGCGCTGCGCTCGGCGCTGATCGGGGCGGCCTGGGAGGCCGACTTCTCGGTGGCGAACGCCCGGAAGTCGGCACGGGGCGGCGACGCGCTGCACGTGTCGCTGTGCCTGTCGAGGGCGTTCGGAGTGCTGGCGCAGGCGATGCTGGCGCACGGGCGGGTGTGGTGCGTGAACGAGAAGGGCGCGCTGCGCACGGCGGCGCAGCTCCCCTGCGCGCCACGGGACATGGAGGCACGGGTGGCGGAGGCGCTGCGGCGGCCGGACGAGGACGGGGTACGGGACGCGGCGGAGCTGGTGCGGGAGGTGCGGGCGAAGTTGGAGGGGTGAGGGCCGGGGGCGGGCTCCATACGGACGCCGTCATGCTCCGCGGCGTTCGTTGCCCGTCCCCGTGAACCCGGGCATGGCCTCACCCGCCGCTGGTCCAGGCGACCTGCTACGGCACCCGTGCCGTCCACTCCTGCGTGCCGAACTTCGACTTCGCGAGCTCCTGCGCACGCGCCATCTCCTGCGCCGACACCGCGCCCGTCTCCAGCCCGTACCGCCCCCGGAACGAGGCGATCATCCGCTCGATGACCGCCTCCCGCGCCAGCCCGGTCTGCCGCCGCAGCGGGTCCACCCGCTTCTTGGCGCTCCTGGTGCCCTTGTCGGACAGCTTCTCCTTGCCGATCCGCAGCACTTCCATCATCTTGTCCGCGTCGATGTCGTACGCCATCGTCACGTGGTGCCCTCCCCGGTTCGTGACCGGCGTGTCGCGGCCTCCTCGTGGAACTACCGGTTCTCGGTAAACGTGCAGGTCGTCGTAGATGTCGAGACGCGGTTGGTCATCGCCGCGACCCGACCGGTGCCGGGTACCACTGCGGACGCGCACGCATGGCGGGCCTCCGCGCTGGTCGGGTTCTGCCGGGGCGTGACCGTGCTGGGCGACAGCGCCTACCTCAACTGCGACATGGCCGTGCCCCACCGCAAACGCCCGTGTCGACCCCTGCTGATGGGATAACGCCGCCCACCGCCAGGTCCGGGCCCAGGTGGATCATGTGTTCGGTCGGACGAAGAACTACAAGATCCTCCGTGACTGCCGACAGTACGGCAACAGCCTCCACCACGCCGTCCAAGCCGTTGCCCACATGCACAACCTCGCGCTCGCATCACGACCAGAAGACCGTTGGTATGGGTTCTACCTGCGCCCTCCCACAGTCGTGTGCAACACCCCTTACGAAAATTCGACTGATTTACGAGGAGGGTTGTCCCTTGCTTCTAGTCTGTCTCACTGTCGGTCCTTGCGAGTCGACCATTTGCATAATCCGTCGCCACACCAGACTCTGATGTGACTGGCCCTCCCGCACTACCAGCCGACGTGTTCCAACCGGGCGTGTAGTAGCACTTTCATGGGATCTCTAGAGATTCACCACCAAGAAGATCTGAGCGATGTCGCCAGCGCTTTCCGCCGCCGCGACCTTCTTACTGGTTTCTGGACCATCCTTCGGAATGGGAATCGTGGCACCGAACAAGGCGCCTGAGGTTGGGATTTTCCAACCTGATTCCCGCATCTCGTGGGAAATGATCGGATTCCATCCCTTCGTCAGGTCCGCACTGAAGCCGCCTAGTGCGGTCAGCCACGGACGGACGGCAGAGTCAGGAACGCGCATGCGCACGTAGAGAGTGCCACCACTTCGAGGAAGGACCTCGCGGTAGTGACAGTCATGTACACCCCCAGGCAGCGATAGGCCGTACTTCCGAAGGAGAGCAGCTGATGGGGTTCCGACACGTTCCGGAGAGATGGTGGTTGTCTTCACTCGGGCGGTGGAGCCATCGCCCGTCACGCCTGAGCTGGCACCCGCCGGAGCATTTTGGGTCCCGCACCCAGCCGTCAAGATCATCAGCGCCGCAGTCAGCCCTGCAGCAAGGCCGACGCGGCGCCCTGACTGTGTGGTCACTGCATGCCGCCCTTCATTGTTGCCGAGCCGTACATTGACGTCGACCCAGAAGAAGCTCTGTTTCAGGTCGTTACGCTTCTCACTCGGGATGCCCCAGTCGTACCGCTTGCGCACCTGGACGGTGCAGGTCATCCCCTGCTTCCGCAAATTGGTTCCGCTTCCCCTGTACTGGAAGTTGTTCAGGGCGTAATGTCAATCCAGGCTCAATTTCCCGTCCCTCTTGCCGGCCCGAGTTTTTTGCCAACCTGAGCCGAAAACGGCTTTTCTACCAATCTCGACCCTTTCCAGTTGCTTTGCTACGTCTTCCCTGAATCGCGGAACATACTCATTGGGTCGACTCTGTGCGATTTGCCGGAGTTTCCGAGCCAGTGGGACGGCAGATCGTAGGCATTGTCCCAGTTCTTCATCCATGGGCCGACCTTCACCCGGTGCATCTGCCCCTGGGCCTCCCGGTCACGGGCAATGGGTTTCTCTTTGCCGTACACCCGGTCTTCGGTGCTGGCCAGAGGACCCGAGAGCGGGGGCTTACGAATTGGTGCGTGATAGCGGGTGAGGCGTCGGGCCTGACGGATGGCATGATCCGGGTGTGGCGATCGTGGTCGATCGGACGGTGCTGTCGCATCGGCATGTCACGGGAATCTCTCGGCGGCATCTGGCGTGCCTGGTTGAGGTGTTGGCTCTGCCGTGGCATACCGGCCTCGAAGGGCCGACGCCATGCTGCACGAGGAGGGGCCCGGAAGCGGGCCGCGGGTGCCGACGCCCGCCACCAGCTGGTGTTCGTCGACCCGCTGGTGGCCACGCTGATCCATCTGCGGCACGACCTGCCACATTCGGTGCTGAGCCTGCTGTTCGGCGTCGACCGCTCCACCCTCACCCGTGCGATCGCAGAGATTCGCGCGCTCCTTGCCGAGCGGGGGTGCGCTGCCCCCGACCGCCCTGGTCTGCGTCTTCGAACACTGACGGACGTATGTGCCTACGCCCAGGCCGAAGGCGTCGAACTGCGGCTCGACGCCACCGGGATCCAGGTCCGCAGGCCGCCGGCCAACCGTGACGGACGCCGTGCGTTCGTCTCGGGCAAGAAGAAGCAGAACACGATGCAAGTCACCGTGATCGCCGACTGGCGGGGCCGCACATGGCGGACTGATGCTCTGCGGCCTGGACGCATGCACGACGCCACGGCCGCCCGCAAGGAAGGCATCGCTGTCTGCTTCCAGCACTTCCCCGACGTCGAGGTCCTCCTCGACGACGGCTACCTCGGCCTGAGCCGCGACCACCGGGAGCAAGCGATCACACCGCTTAGAAAACCCCGCCCGGGAGCACTGCCCGGCAGAGTCGAACAGTGGGAACGCGACCGCCACGGGCACTCCTCTGACCGCATCACCGTCGAACACGCCCTCGCCGGTCACCAACGCTGGAAACAACTGACGCGCTGGACCCATCGCCGCGACCGCCTGGCCGATACCTACCGCGCCATCGCCGGTCTCGTCTCCGACCGCACTGCTCAAGCCTGAACCAGCAATCTGCCAACGGGCCAGCACGCCTCACCCGCTATCACGCACCAACTCGTAAGGGCTCGCAGAGAATCAAGGTGTTGCTTCCTGCGGTTCGGCTCGTTGTCGTGGTATGAGCGTCTCCGGCGAGGTTCGCAGTCAACTCACTGTGAAGTTCCAGGTGTTGTTCCCACACCTCGACGAACGGCAGCGGCGGCTGATGATGGGAGCCGAGGCCCGGATCCTGGGCCACGGTGGTATCCGGGCGGTCGCGCGGGCGGCCCAGGTCAGCGAGACAACGGTCCGCAGGGGCGTGGACGAGCTGGAGGCCGGCGAGGAACCCCTGGGCCGGGTACGCAGGCCGGGCGGTGGCCGGAAAAAGTCCGCAGATCTTGATCCGGGCCTGCGGCCCGCGCTGCTGGCACTGGTAGAACCTGACGAACGGGGCGATCCGATGTCGCCGCTGCGCTGGACGGTGAAGTCGACCAGAAGCCTCGCGGCCGAGCTCACCGGTCAGGGGCACCGGGTGAGCGCGGACACGGTCGGTGACCTGCTGCGGGGGGAGGGCTTCAGCCTGCAGGCCGGCGCCAAGACCCTCGAGGGCAGGCAGCACCCGGACCGCGATGCCCAGTTCCGCTACATCAACGAGCGGGCCAAGGGGCACATGGGTGCCGGCCAGCCGGTGATCAGCGTGGACACGAAGAAGAAGGAACTGGTCGGCGACTACAAGAACGCCGGCCGCCAGTGGCGGCCGGCCGGTGAGCCGGTCCTGGTCAAGACGCACGACTTCCTGGACCGGCAGGGGCCGGGCAAGGCCATCCCTTACGGAATCTATGACATCGCCGCGAATACCGGCTGGGTCAGTGTCGGCACTGATCACGACACCGCCGCGTTCGCCGTCGCCTCCATCCGCCGCTGGTGGCAGGCCCGGGGCCGGCACGACTACCCGGCCGCCACCCGTCTGCTGATCACCGCGGACGCGGGCGGGTCCAATGGCTACCGCACCCGCGCCTGGAAGACCGAACTCGCCGCCCTGGCCGCCGAGACGGGCTTGGGCATCACGGTCTGCCACATGCCGCCGGGCACCTCGAAGTGGAACAAGGTCGAGCACCGGCTGTTCTCCCACATCTCCATGAACTGGCGCGGTCGCCCGCTGACCAGCCACGACGTCATCGTGAACAGCATCGCGGCGACCACCACCCGCACCGGCCTGAAGGTCTACGCAGAACTCGACCCGGGCACCTATGACACCGGCATCAAGGTCACCGACAGCGATATCGACGCCCTGCCCATGCACCGGCACCGTTTCCACGGCGACTGGAACTACACCCTCCATCCCCAGCCTCGCGACACCACCAGCGCAGCCACGACCCCACAGCAGGCTGGCGGCCCCACTCCGCAGCCCTGCCCCGGGTGCCTGCGCAACCCGGAGCTGACCGGCATGCCCGAACTGACGCTGGACGAACTTATCGGCCAACTGACCCCAAAAATGCACGAGTTACGTGAGCAGGGACGGCTCCGGCGGCGAAGAGGCGAACGCATCCGTGCTCGGGGCACTGGAGCCAAGGACAAGCTGACCACTGCCGACAGAGCCCTGGCCACCGTGCTCTACCTGCGCAAACTCGGCACCCGCGACCTCCTCGCCCAGCTCTTCGGAGTCAACACCAGCACCCTCACCAGGGCCGTTCACCAAGTCCAGCCACTTCTGGCCGAGCACGGCTGCACCATCCCACCCTCGACAGCCAGATTCCGCACACCGGCTGATGTCACCGCATTCCTCGCCAACAGCAGCCCCACGAAGATCAAACCAACATGTTGATTCTCTGCGAGCCCTAAGGAGGCTCCGGCTTGCCCCACCCACCCCAGGGCTGCGTCGTGCCGTCACAGTGGGCCTTCCTCGGTGCTCCAGCGTGTGCTGGCAGGGTGGCGACTGCCGCGTGGGGGGACTGGTATCTGGCACCTGCCACTGTCCGCGAAAACCTAGCCGCGCCGCCAGGTGGCATGAAATACCGAAATGCCGCTGCAGTGGTTATCCGCCAGTCCCCGACGGGTAACCACTGCAGCCTTGCTTCAGCGTTGGGCCGTCCCTGACAGTGGGACTCGGGCCAGCCCGACCGATGATGTCTTCCGGGACGTTCCTACATGAGGAACAAGGCGCTGACGGCCCGGTAGATGCAGAATGCGCTGATGAGTACAAACACCGCCTTCGAGATGATGCTTCGAGAGAGTGCCCCAAAAGCGATTCCTGCGGATACTCCGGCCAAGGCCACACAGATTAGTGCGCCGTATGCGCCGTCGTTATCCTTTCTACCTGGAAAAACTGAAGGATTATCTAGCTCCACTGTCGCCGCAAAACTGAACAACAGCAGAAATGCTGCTGCAATGTACAGCAACCCGGCCCCGCAGTTCTTCATCAGGGAAGTTGAGCGCCGTTCGCTCATTGGATGAGCCCCTCCAGCATACCTCGATTGTCCAGTATGACCTTTCCGTAACTACGAGCACCAGGATCGGTGGCGTAGTAGCCCGGCCCGCCGTTATAGAAGGCGCCCAGGTTCTTCACGTCGGGCGCTGTCAGCTTGTTTCCGCTCTTGGTGCCTGCGATTTGGTCGCGGGCCACAGAAAGATAGCGGGCGGCGAGGAATATGTTCTCTGCCGGGTTCTTGAGCGATTCGATCACCTTGCCCTTTTGGAAGCTCGTCAGATTGCCCGAGCCGTAACCGAGCAGGTCTCCTGCCGTGTCAACCTGCATGCTCACTTCACCGAAGGACGTATTGGGGTCATTGGTCAGAATGTTCTTTCCGTCGTCTATGGAGGGCGGGTCTCCGCCGACCTCGTTATACACGGTGCCAGCGACCAGGTAGGCAGGGAGATCGTACATTTTCGCTGCCGACTTGATCACGTCGCTGTACTGGCCGACGAATTCCCGCTTGTAGGCGAATACATCTTTCTGCTTGACCAGGTAGAGGGCAGCATCCCAGTCCGACCATGACGTACGTCCGGCAGTGTCGAATCCACCGCCCGTCTTGTTCAGATTCACGTGCTCCTGCGTCATCTCCATGACACCGGAGGCGCCGCAGGCGTCCTTCACTTGGTAGGCATACTTTGAGCAGTCGGGGGTGAGGTTCACGGGCGTGCTGTCCGCGCCCCCGGAGGTGGGAGTCGACCTTTCGTCCCAACCAGTCTCCGTCAACTGGCACCTGACGCCGGCCTCAAGACAGGTGATGGGCTTGTGACCATCGAGTTCCGCAAAGCTCGTGGGGTTGCCACCGGCGAATGCGTACCGGTTTCCGGTGAGTCCGTCGCGGCTGATTCCCATGTCGTCCAGTGCACCGTTGTACATGTCCCGGCTGGTGAATCTATTCAGGCCGGGGCTGTAGTTCCGGAAGCCCATGTCGTAGGTGCCCGAGGCGGCGTCCCACCGCTTGGAGTTGAAGCGGTAGGGGTTGTACGCGTCCTTGGTCGGGTTGGTCGCCGAGGGCTTGTCAATGCCGGTGAAGTCGGCGGTGTCGTCGGAGCCGTACGCGGTGTAGCCGTACGTTGCCTTTGCGTTGCCGTCCGTACCGGTCAGCGTTTCGACGTCGGTGTGGCTGTTGTAGCCGTAGAACGACTCGTCAGTCTTGCCGTCCGCCGCATGCTTGATCTGCGACAGGCGTTCGCCCCACGGGCTGTACTGGTACGACGCCGTGAGCTTGGCGGCGACTTCCTCGGTGAGGACCTCGCTGGACATGCCCAGGTAGTTGTACTGAGTCGTCTTGCCGGCCTCGGTCTTGGAGGTGGTGCGGTCGAGGGGGTCGAAGACGTACGTGGTGGACTTCAGAACACCGGTGGCGTCGGCCTTGTCGTGTTTGACGACGTGATCGAAGCCGTCGTAGGTGTTCTTCTCGATGACCTTGGTGCCGGCCTTGACGGAGTCCTGGCGGCCGAAGGGGTCGTAGATGTGGTCCGCGACTGCCGTGCCGACGGTGGTCTTCAGCAGGCGGTTGCGGTCGTAGCCGAAGGTGGTCGTCTTGCCCTTGACCGTTTGGGAGATGACGTTGGCGTTGTCGTCGTGGACGTACGTCTCGACGCCTGCGCCGTTGCCGGTCTTGTCCGCCTTGGCGAGGCGGTCGGCCGGGTCGTAGGTGTACTTGGTGGTGGAGGAGAGGAGCTTCGTCGCGTCGTCCGCGTTGCGCTTCTGGGCGACGTCCTCCGCCTTGTTGCCGTTGGGGTCGTAGGCGTAGGCGTGGCTGGAGATGAGGGTGCCGTCGGGCTTCTTCTCGGTCTGGGACTTCAGCGCCCCGTCGAGGTAGTAGCCGTAGTCGACGACGTTCTTGTTGCCCTTGACCTCCTGCTTCTTCTGGCCCCGGTCGGTGTAGTCGTAGGTGGAGACCTTCGCCGCCGGGTCCGTGGGGGACTTGCCGACTGTCGCCGTCTTGACCAGCTCGCGCAGGTCGTAGGTGTACTTGGAGTACTGGTCGGGGTGGGTCTGGGTCTCCGGCTGGCCGTTCGCGTCGTAGGTGTAGGCGGTCTTCTTGACCTCCTGGCCGGCGAGGCCTTCGGTGACCGTCTGGACCTGGTTCTGGCCGTTGTAGGTGACCGTGTACGCGTCGACGCGGCGGCCGGTGGAAAGGTCGTCGACCGAGGTCAGGTTGCCGTTGAGGTCGTAGGCGTAGGTGAAGTTCTTCTGTTCCTGGTCGACGTCGGCCGTGTTGTCGCGGACGAGCTTGACGCTGTCCGCGGCGACCGTTCCCGCGCCGGATTCGGCGAGCTTCAGGTTGGCCTGCTGGCCCTCCTTGAAGTCGTAGTCGCCGATCTTGACCCAGCCGTCGGTGTTCGTGCGCTGGTCCACCTTGACGTTCGTCTCACCCTTGGCGTGGGAGAGCGAGTACGTCGCGGCCGGGGAGGCACCGGCGACCTTCGGGTACTTGACGTACGCCGCGTACCGGCCGTCCTTGGGGATGTCCAGCGTCCAGTGGAACGCGTCCGTGCCGGTGCCCGGTGCGTGGACGTAGTCGCGGGTGAGCGTGCGCTTCCAGTCGGCGCCGCCGGTGGCGGCCACGTTCTGCTGGTCGGTGCTGTTGACCATGACGACCGACTGGCCGACCGGGATGCCGCCGTCCTTGAGGGACTTGAGCTTGCCGTCGGGGAAGTGGTCCCACGTCATCGTGCGCGACGAGGAACCGCCGGCCGAAGTCAGCGTGCGCTTGGTCTGTTGGCCGAGGTTGTCGTAGTCGTACTCCGTGAGGATGTCCCACGGGTCCTTGGCCGACTTCACCCAGCCGGTGTCGTAGTAGGAGTAGAGGGTGTCGTTACGGGTGACCTCACCGGAACTGGGCGGCATGGAGACCTTCGAGACGCGGCCCACCGCGTCGTAGGACGTCTCCGTCCACGCCTTGCGGTTGTAGCGGCCGTCCTTCGGGTCGAACGGCTGGATCTGCCGCTTGGGACGGTTGAGGGCGTCGTAGGTGGTCTCCGAGGTGAAGTCGTCCGCATCAGTGGTGGCGACGCCGCGCGGGGAGAAGACCTTGATGCGGTTGCCGACCTGGTCGTAGCCGAACTTCGTCTCCCGGGTCACGCCTGCGGCGTGCGGAGTCTCGACCGAAGCCAGCTTGGCGCGGTCGTCGAAGTGCTGAATGGTCCGATTGTTCTCGGCGTCGATCGACGCCACCGGCAGGGAGTCCTTGTCGTACTCCTGACGGCTGGTCTTGCCCGCCGCGTCCGTCGTCGCGATGACCCGGTGGTTGGAGTCGTACTCGGTTTTGGAGGTGAAGTCGTCCGGCGAGGGGGTCTTGTTCTTCTTCGGGTCGATGACCTTGACGGGATTGCCGACGCCGTCGTAGAGGTAACTGACCTTGTCACCGGCCGCGTTGGTCACGTCGGTGAGCTGGTAGATCTCGTCGTAGGTGTTCGTGGTGACGAAGTCGCCCGCCGTCGCCGTCGCCGTGCCCTTGGGCTCGGTCGTCGACTTCAGGTTGCCGACCTTGTCGTAGGTGTACGTCGACTTGCGTTCGGCCGAGGTGGCCGTGTCCTTCGGCGCCGTGGCCCAGACGATCTGGTCGGCCTTGTCGTACTCGGCCTGCGACACCGCGCCGTTGATCGCCGTGGACTTCGTGACATTGTCGTTGGCATCGTAGTCCGGGGCGATCGTCTTCAGGACGACGTTCGCAGCCTGGTCCTTGGGGACCGTGGAGACCAGCGGACGCCCGTACGTGTCGTACGTCTGCGTGGTCTTCTTGCCCAGCGCGTCCACGACGGACAGGACCTGGCCGCGTGCGTCGTAGTCGGCGGTGGTGACGTGATTCTCGGCGTCCGTGGTCTTGCGCGGGTAGCCGGCCGGGGTGAAGTCCGAGGTCAGGGTCGGGTTGCCGTTGGCGTCCGTGGCCTTGGTGAGTTGGCCGTACCCGTCGTAGTCGTACTTCGTGGTGTAGTCGCCGGCCTCGGCGGACTTGACGCCCATCGGGTCGGTGACCGTCTTGAGGTTGCCGAAGGAGTCGTAGCCGAACTGCCAGCTGCGGTTCTCCGCCGAGGTCTTCTTCCAGAGATCGGCCGCGTAACCGTCGGCCCGGGTCTGGTACTCGTAGCGGACCGAGTGGGCCGGGAACTTCCCCGGGCCCGCGCACTCCTCAGCCGTGGGCACGCCCGCCTTGTTGTCCTCGGCGCTGCGCTGCCAGATCGGGAAGCCGGTCTTGCGGTCGTAGCAGTACGCCGTCTTGGCGCCGTTGTTCTCCTCGATGAGGGTGACGTTGTGGTCGTCGTCCCAGGTCATCTTGGTGGTCTGGGACTTGGCGTTGGTGACGGTGGTGGCGCGGTCGAGGCCGTCGGTGACGTACGTCGAGGAGTGGGTCTCGGCGTCGGTGACCTTGGTGGTGCGACCGCTGCCGGTCGGGGTGTAGGCGAAGGTGGTGGGGCCGCCGAGGCGGTCGGTGAGCGTCTTGGTCGACCAGCGGAACTCCGGGTCACGGTCGTAGGCGATCGTGGTGGCGTTGCCGCGCGGGTCGGTGACCTTGGCCAGCTTGACGTTCTTGGCGCCCTGAGCTGCGTCGTAGGTGAACTTGAAGACCTTCGGCTGCGACGAGCCCGCGCCGTCGGTGAGACGGCCGAGGGTGCCCTGGCGGGTGTAGTGGAAGATGAGCTTGCGGCCGGAGATGTCGGTCATCGACTTCACCCGGTCGTAGATCTTCGGGTCCCAGAGGTCCCCGGACCCGGCGATCTCGCCGTTGGACTCGATGTACTCGTACGTCTTGTCACCCGGCAGCCAGTAGTCCAGCTTCAGGGAGGTGCGGCCGGCCGGGTCCTTGATCTCCTTGAGGAACTTGATCCAGCGGTTGCCGGAGTCGCGGACCTCGTAGACGTAGGTCTGGGTGTTGCCGTTCTTGTTGACCACGGAACGCAGGTAGCCGTCGCAGTCGATCAGGAAGCGGGTACCGTCCGGGCGGGTCATCGTCCAGGCGTCCGTCACCTCGTCCATACCGTCGGTGCAGGTCACACCGGCCTTCGGCTTGAGGAGGTAGTGGTAGCCGGCCGAGGAGCGCCAGGTGCCGTCGCTCTGCTTCTTGAAGATGTGCTGGGTGCCGTCGCCGTCGGTGATGTAGACCTCGCCCGGCGCGCTGTCCGGATGGAAGTCCAGCATCGTGCCCAGGCGCATCGGACCGGCCGCCTGCGCGGACCAGCCGTTGCCGAGCTGGGTGTTGGAGGTGTCCTGGGCGTTGTAGGACAGGCGGACGAAGGTGTTGAGGCCGCGGCCGGGGTTGTTGAAGGCGTTGTAGGACCACACGCCGTTGCCGGAGCCCAGGTTGGACATGAAGGTGGAGCCCGCGCCGGTGTTCTTGCCGGTGTAGGAGTGGTACTTCTCCATGCCCAGGCGGTCCGCGGTCGGGTCCTCGACGGCTACCGGCTGCTCCAGACCGCCGATACTGTCGGTCTTGGAGAGCCACGTGGACGTCTTGGCGTTGAAGACGTCCCAGATCAGGGAGTGGCCCTCACGCCGGTTGCCCTCCACGGGAGGGGACTTGACCGTCGCCTTGACGATCGCTTCCTCGCCCGGTAGCAGGGCGGGGATGTCGGTGCGCAGGTTCAGGGTGGGGGTGTCGGTCAGCTCGGTGCCGTCCGGCAGCGCCCAGCGGTAGGACAGCTTCCGCTCACCGGCGGGCCAGGCGCTGTCGCTGGTGTTGGTGAGGGTGACGTCGACCGGGTAGGTGTTGTCCTCGGTCATGCGCTGCGGGGTGTGCGGCGCGTAGTACGTGTTCCACGGCGTGGAGTCCACGTAGATGACGCGGAGCTGGGGGCGCAGGCGCTCCTCGGCCGCTTCGCCGGAGAGGAACATGGTGCGTTCCTGCGGGGCGGTGGCAGCCTCGTTGTTGAGCTTGATCACCGCGCCCTTGTTCTCGGCCGGCTTCTCGACCCACTTCTGGGTCAGCGACGTGGCGTCCCAGGTGTGGCGGCCGACCTCGCTGGTGATCCCGCCCACCGAGTCGGAGACCGCCGGACCGAAGTCACCGCCGGGCTTGGCCCAAGGAGTGGTGGCGTCCGCCTTGTTCCAGGTAGCGGCCGTCTCCGCGAAGTCCGCAGTAAGCGGGGCGAGTTCGTAGGTGGCGCCCTTGGTGCCGGTCGTCGTCTCCGCACCCCAGAGCTGGACCTGCGACTGCAACACAGTCGCGGTGTCGGGGATGGAATCGGTCGGGAACTTGAACGCGCTGCGGGTCGTTCCATGGGTGTCGGAGTTGTTGCCGACGCTCAGCCAGGACTGGTCCGCGCCGTCGGCGGGCAGCTTGTCCAGGTTGGCGTCCGGCTTCGACGACGACAGCGTGGTGTCGCCCGCGGCAGGCAGGACGCGCAAAGTCCGGCCGGCCTTCGGCACGCCGACGTCCCGCACCGGCGAGCCCAGGAGCTGGCCGCCCTTGGTCTTCACCGCGATCTGGTAGTAGTGCGTGCGCCCGATCTCGTTCGCACTGGTCGCCGGGGTCGGGGCTGCGGAGATGTCCTTGTACGACGTCTCGCCCTTCGCCACCGGGGCGACCAAAGTGTCCGGGCCCACCGTGAAGCCGGGGGTCGCGGAGCGGTGGATCTGGTACTCGACCAGGTCGTTCGCCGCATCGCCGGTGGTGTTGGTGTACGCGGCCCAGGACAACTCGGGGCCGTTGCCGTAGACGACGGTCGGCTCACGCAGCTCCGTGCCCACCGCGCCGTAGGTGACGGTCAGGCGGGGGAAGTTCGCGGTCTCGCCGTCGTAGTTGCCGTCCGCCGACTCGTAGCGCGGCCCGCCGAGCGGACCTGTGGCCGACTCGTCGACCGCCTTGACGACGAAGCCGTGGTTGGCGGCGGCGCCGTCGACCCACTTCTGCACGGTGTCCTTCACCGGGAAGCGGTGCCACGCGCTGCGCTGGCCCTTGGTCTTCACGACCTGGGCATCGGCGACCAGGCGGACATCACCGACGAGCGTGCGCTCGTCCTCGTCACCGCTGCCGGCCAGAGTCACCTTGCCCGCGTTGCCGCGCGCGAAGTCCACTGGGCTGCCGAGGGACTTCCACTCGCCGGGCTTGGCATCGCTCTGGTCGACCGTGGTCTTGGTGCTGCCCTTGCTGCCGGTGACGGTGTAGGGGGCTGCGGTGGCCGCCTCGTCCAGGTCCGTACCGGGGACGCGGGCCTCGACCCGGTACGTACCGGACTCGGGGACCTGCGGTTGCCAGGTGTACGACTCGCCCTTGGCCGCGTTGCGGTTGTACGCGAAGTCGCCGCTCTGGGCGTCCTGCTCCTTCGGCCACTCACCGACGGCGGCGGTGCTGCCCGCCGTACCAGGGGCGGTCTGCACGGATGTACCGGACACTTCGCCCACCAGGGCGTTCGTGTTCGTCCAGGTCGCCGTCGACTCGTCCCACGCACCGGTTGCCCGGTGGGCGGCCAGCGGCACGTCATAGGCGTTGGAGGCGTGCACTTGGTCGAAGTACAGGCCCAGACGCGCTGAGTCGATCTTTGCCTTGGCCGGGATCTGGTCCAGCGGGAACTTCAGGAGCGAGCGGGCCACGCCCGCGCCGGTCCGGCCCACCGACATCTTCCAGGAGGTCCCGAAATTCTCCGCCGGGGTGTCGGACAGGACCATCGTGTCCTGCGACTGGCCCGGAAGCGGAGCAACCGTAAGGGTCGGGTCGACGGTCACGGGGTACTGGCGGGCCGGGTCCGCGAGCCACGTGGCGTCCGGAGTGACGGTCAGCTTCCAGCCCTTGCCGTCACGGACCAGCTTCTGCGTGACTTTATCGCTGCTGACCTGCCCGTACGCGGAGGTCTCCGACTTCTTGGAGTCCGTCATGAACGGAGCCGGAATCACCAGCGCCGGATGCTTCGACGTCTCCCCGAAGAACGCGATCGACCCGTCCTTGCGGGCCTTCGGGGTGAGCCCGGCCGTGCTCAGGCGGAAGATGAACGAGAGCGGCGCGTCCGGCTTCTTCGCCAGGACGATGTTCTCCTTCACCTGACCCGCACCGACCTGGTAGACCAGGTCAGCACCGGACTTCGGGTCCTTGTACGTGACCGTGTCGCCCTTGACCGCCGGCGTCAGCGCGCCGGACGCGCCGTCCAGGCCCAGGCTGACCGACCGGCCGCCCCCGACCTCGTACCGCAGCAGTTCCTCCGCCGTGCGACCGAAGTGGCTGCTGGCGGTGTTCGTAGTGTTGGCAAGTGCCTGCCCGGAGGCGCGCACCGCCGTGTCAATCGGCTTCCAGGCCGAACCCTGACGGTAGGAGGTCGGGAATGCGGACAGCTCCGCCTCGACACGGCCGTCGGAGAGCTGCCAGAAGCGGGCGCTGGAAGTGCGCTCGCCGGTCAGCTCCTTGACGCGCTTAGCCGGCGGGGCGTCCTTGCCCTGCGGGAGGCGCTCCCGGCTGGGGACCTCCAGCTTGCCGCCCGTCGGCGGCTTGTCGTCCTTGTCGCCGTCTCCGCCGAACCACCCGGAAACGGTGTCCGCGATGCTCTTGCCGTCTCCGTCGTCACCGCCCCCGGGAACGGGTGCCGCGTAGGCGATCTGCGGTAACGCAGTGCCCAGCACGGCCGAGACGACGAGGGCGGCGGTGAATCTTCGGTGCCGAGTCCTCACTTGCTTCAACTTCCTCTCACCTGGCCAGAAATCACCGATGCGGCCGAATTCAGGCAGGTCTATGCACTGGCGGGGAATTTCCCCGTCAGTGATGAAGAAGTGAAAACCTAGGCATGTTCCTGTCACACCGTCAACGGGCCGTGAATGTCGGTAACTTGCGTCTACATCCGGGTATTCCATGGAATTCGAGAAGCCCTTGCAGCCCTTTCAAGCCAAGGGCTGGCGCACGCGGTGCACCTGCTGTAGAACTGCCCGGCGTATCCCCGACGACAGGAGGCTCACCCATGCCCGCACCCGTAGCCGAGCCCAGATCCGCCGAGGGTCCCGCCGAGCCTGCCGGCTCCTCGAATCCCGGCAAACTCCCCGCATCGCGCCGTCGGCCCCGGCTTCTCGCAGGGGCAGCCGCACTCCTCGTAGCTGTCGCTGCGGCATACGGCGTGTACACCCTGACCAGCCCGAACACGTCGGCCAAACCGCCGGCCCCCACCGCTGCGGTCACCTACTCCGTCACAGGCACCGGCACCGTCGACATCACCTACCTCGCCACCAGCGAGCAGGGCGCCGCCACCACGGAGAAGGCCGTGCACCTTCCCTGGAAGAAGACAGTCCAGGTACCTCTCGGCCAAGAACCGTCAGTCAAGGTGCAACTGTCGCGGCAGGGGGGCGAGGCCACCTGCGCTCTGGCCGTTCGCGGCGAACACAAGCAACGCGCGACAGCCACGGGCATGTACGGGCGGACAACCTGTACGACCTCCCTGCCGGCTCAAGAGGCCTGAAAGGGCAGTCTTTAATTCCCGGCCGAGGCAGTGCTTTTTCACGAATTCCCCCGCTACACCGCATAGTGGTCCTGCGGTGCGGTCGGGTGGCTGCAACTATTGTCGAATCCGCTGTCTGCCTCGGCGTACGTGCGTGACTGCCGCTTTCTGCGGCCTGAGGTCTGCGGTGTGCTGTGCACGGCCGTGAGCTGGATCATTTTCGGGTAAGGCGGAGGTGTTGAGAGCTCAGGCGTTGTGGGCGGAGACGCTCACCAGGCTGTGACTGGAGCAGATCGGCCAGATGCGCAGGGCAGTCCGCGTCCGGGGGGGCATGTTCCGGGGCCGCCTGTAAAGCCTTCTGTTCGACGAACCGGGTCCGGCGGTGGTCGTGTACTACCGCACGAAGCTGGTCATGCGGCAACTGGCACCGCTTTCAGGATTTCGTTCTCGACCGTGTGCCGGGTGATCCGGTGGTTCGGCCCGCTGCTCGCACTGGAGCCGTAGCCAGTCCTGCCGATGCGGCGGAACGGTTGCGGATCCTGGACGGCACCCGCCTCCGGCCTGTCACTGGCACATCGGTTCCTCGTCGCTCCACCACCGGTCCTCCGCGAACGTACGCGCATGCCTGGCGGGCCTCAGGCCTGACCGAGTACTGCCTGGGCATGCCTGCAGTGCAGGCGCCCCGTGCGTGACTTCGAGGCGAAGCCGCCGCATTTAAGGGACGCGGGCGGTCCATGCCTCCGTGCTGAATTTCGTTGCCACCAGTTCGTGGGCGCGGGCCATCTCTTCGTCCGTGACGTTGCTCCGGGCGAGTCCGTACCGCCCCCGGAACGAGGCGATCATCCGCTCGATGACCGCCTCCCGCGCCAGCCCGGTCTGCCGCCGCAGCGGGTCCACCCGCTTCTTGGCGCTCCTGGTGCCCTTGTCGGACAGCTTCTCCTTGCCGATCCGCAGCACCTCCATCATCTTGTCCGCGTCGATGTCGTACGCCATCGTCACGTGGTGCAGCACCGCGCCCTCGTCGGCGACCATCCGCTTCTGGGCCGCGCCCGCGATCTTCCCGGCGTCCGTGGCGATGTCGTTCAGCGGCTGGTACCAGGCCTTGACGCCCATGTCGGCGAGTGCGCCGAGCACCCAGTCGTCCAGGTAGGCATAGCTGTCCGCGAAGGACAGGCCCTGGACCAGGGCGCTGGGGACGGACAGGGAGTACGTGATCGTGTTGCCCGGCTCGATGAACATCGCGCCGCCGCCGCTGATCCGGCGCACCACCTGGATGCCGTGCCGCTCGGCCCCCTCCGGGTCGACCTCGTTGCGCAGCGACTGGAAGCTGCCGATGACCACGGCGGGCGCGGCCCACTCCCAGACGCGCAGCGTCGGCGGGCGGCGGCCGGCGGCCACCTCGGCGGTGACGACCTCGTCGAGCGCCATGTGCAGGGCGGGCGACTGCGGGGCCTCGTGGATGAGCTGCCAGTCGTAGTCGGTCCAGTCCGTGGCGTGCGCGAGGGCGCGGCGCACCGCGACGGCGACGCCCTCGGAGCTGAGGCCGAACATCACCGTCCCCTCGGGCAGCGACGCCTCGATGCGAGCGGCAAGACCGGCGGCGTCCGTGTCCGCCGGCGTCCCCTCCAGCGCGCCGTTGATGGCGACGATCGCCTCGTCGGGTTCCAGGAAGAAGTCACCGGCGACCCGCACATTGCGCAGCACCTCGCCGCCGCGTCCGTCCGCCTCCGTGTCGAGGTCGACGACGACGAGCTTGCCGCCGGGAACCTTGTACTCACCGTGCACTGTCTGCCGCCTCCGCTGCTCCGCCCGGCACGCCCCTCACGGCTTCCCGGCTGTTCTTGCTGTTCTGGCTCTGGCCTGCGACAACGCTATCCCGGGTCCGGGCATTCCTCCGCTTTTGGATCAGTTGTCAGAGGGGCGTGCTTTGCTGGAGGCATGATCGATGAACAGCTTGTCGACGCAGTGGAGGCGGCCGTCCGGGAGGCGGCCGCAGCCGAGATCATGCCGCGCTTCCGGCAGCTCGCCGCGCACGAGGTGGTGGAGAAGAAGGGGCCGTACGACCTGGTCACGGTCGCGGACCGGGGGGCGGAGGAGCACCTCACGGCGGCCCTGACCCGGCTGTTGCCCGGGTCGGTGGTGGTCGGGGAGGAGGCCGTCCACGCGGACCCGGCGGTCTACGAGGCGATACGGGGCGACGCCCCGGTGTGGATCGTCGACCCGGTCGACGGCACGCGCCAGTTCGTGGCCGGGGACCCGGCCTTCTGCACGCTGGTGGCGCTGGCGAGGGGCGATGAACTCCAGGCCTCCTGGACGTTCGCCCCCGCGCTGGACGAGATGGCCGTCGCCGTACGGGGCCGGGGCGCGACCCTGAACGGGCGGCCCCTGCGCGCCGGCTCGCCGGAGGCCGGTGCTCCGGTGCGGGTCGCGATCTCGAACCCCGACTACACGACCCCGGAGGAGAAGCACGCCCTGCTGCGGCTGGCGGTGCCGGGGGTGGAGGTGCGGCCGTGCGGGTCGGCGGGGCTGGAGTATCTGGCCGTCGCCCGGGGGAAGTTGGAGGCGGTCGCCTTCTCGTGGGAGCTGGCGTGGGACCACGCGGCGGGGCTGCTGCTGGTGGAGGAGGCGGGAGGCACGGACCGGACGCGGGTGGGGGAGCGGTATCGGATCGGGGGAGGGAACGCGTTGCCGTTCGCGGCGGGGAGGGACGCGGAGGTGGTGGAGCGGGTGCGGGGGTTGTTGGCGGGGGAGTAGGGGGGGGCGGCGCCCGGCGCAGGGCGGATTTTCCTCCGCCCGCCCCTTCCCGTAAACCCTGCGTGGACGCGCGGACGTGTGGACACGTTGTGGCTGGTCGCGCAGCTCCCCGTACCCCTCACGGGTTCCGGGCGGGGAGAATGCGGGCATGACACAGCCCGTGCCCACCATCACCCTCGTCCGCGGTGACATCACCGACCAGCACGTCGACGTCATCGTCAACGCCGCCAACTCGACCCTGCTCGGCGGTGGTGGCGTGGACGGTGCCATCCACCGCCGCGGCGGGCCCGCCGTCCTCGCCGACTGCCGCAAGCTGCGCGCCTCCCACTACGGCGGTGGCCTTCCCACCGGCCGGGCGGTGGTCACCACCGCCGGGAATCTGCACGCCCAGTACGTCGTGCACACCGTCGGCCCCGTTCACCAGCCGCAGCTCACCGGCGAGGCCGACCGCGCCCAGACCGAGCTGCTCGCCTCCTGCTACCGCGAGTCCCTGCGCCTGGCGGGCGAGCTGGGCGCCCGCAGCATCGCCTTCCCGGCCATCTCCACCGGCGTCTACCGCTGGCCGCTCTCCGACGGCGCCCGAACCGCCGTGCGCACCGTCCGGGAGGCCGCGCGCGAGCCCCTGCTCGACATCAGGTTCGTACTGTTCGACGACGCCGCCCTCGGGCACTTCGAGCAGGCCCTGGCCGCGGCACCTTGATGTCGGATTTCCGCCAGCCGCCGCACCCCCGGTGCCGGATGCTGGACCCATGACACCCACCGAAGCGCCGGCCGGGACTCCGGAAGCCGGCATCCGCGCCATGCACACCGACACCGACCGCTGCGTCCGTGCCGTGCAGTCCAAGGACGCCCGCTTCGACGGCTGGGTGTTCACGGCCGTCACCACCACCCGCATCTACTGCCGCCCCAGCTGCCCCGTCGTGCCGCCCAAGCCGCAGAACATGACCTTCTACCCGAGCGCCGCCGCCTGTCAGCAGGCCGGCTTTCGGGCCTGCAAGCGGTGCCGCCCCGACACCAGCCCCGGCTCCCCGGAGTGGAACGCCCGCGCCGACGCCGTCGCCCGCGCCATGCGGCTCATCCGGGACGGCGTCGTCGACCGCGAAGGCGTGCCCGGCCTCGCCGCCCGGCTCGGGTACTCCACCCGGCAGGTCGAACGCCAGCTCCGCGCCGAGCTGGGGGCCGGGCCCCTCGCCCTGGCCCGCGCCCAGCGCGCCCAGACGGCGAGGCTCCTCATCGAGACGACCCCGCTCCCGATGGCCGACATCGCCTTCGCCGCCGGGTTCTCCTCCGTGCGGACCTTCAACGACACCGTCCGCGAGGTCTTCGGCCTCGCCCCGGGCGAACTGCGCGAACGCCGCAGAAGGAGCCAGGGCGGCCCGCAGACCCCCGGGGTGATCGCGCTGCGGCTGCCGTTCCGCGCTCCGCTCAACCCCGACAACCTCTTCGGCCACCTCGCCGCCACCGCCGTCCCCGGCGTCGAGGAGTGGCGCGACGGAGCGTACCGGCGCACCCTCCGGCTCCCGTACGGGCACGGCATCGTGGCCCTCTCCCCGGGCCCCGGCCACATCGACTGCCGGCTCTCCCTCACCGACCTGCGCGACCTCACCCACGCCATCAGCCGCTGCCGCTGGCTGCTCGACCTCGACGCCGACCCGGTCGCCGTCGACGAGCGCCTCAGCGCCGACCCGCTGCTCGCCCCGCTGGTGGCTCGCGCCCCCGGCAGGCGGGTGCCCCGTACCACCGACACCGACGAGCTCGCCGTACGGGCGGTCCTCGGCCAGCAGGTGTCGACGGCCGCCGCCCGCACCCACGCCGCCCGCCTGGTCACCGCGCACGGCACCCCGGTCCAGGACCCGGAGGGCGGCCTCACCCACCTCTTCCCGTCCGCCGCCGCCCTCGCCGGGCTCGACCCGGAAACCCTCGCCCTGCCGCGCAGCCGCCGCGTCACGCTCACCACCCTCGTCGCCGCGCTCGCCGACGGCTCGATCGGGCTGGGCGTCGACAGCGACTGGGACGCCGCCCGCGCCCAGCTCCTCGCCCTCCCCGGCTTCGGCCCCTGGACCACCGAGGTCATCGCGATGCGCGCCCTCGGCGACCCGGACGCCTTCCTCCCCTCCGACCTCGGCGTCAAGAAGGCCGCCCGGGGCCTCGGCCTGCCGCACACCCCGGCGGCCCTCACCGCGCGCGCCGCCGCCTGGCGCCCCTGGCGCGCGTACGCCGTCCAGTATCTGTGGGCGACCGACTCCCACCCCATCAACCACCTCCCGCGCGAAGCGAGTTGACCCGCCATGTCCCGCAGACAGCACACCGTCGTCGACAGCCCGTACGGCCCGCTCACCCTCGTCGCCACCGAAGGCGTCCTGTGCGGCCTCTACATGGTCGGCCAGCGCCACCGCCCCGCCGAGGAGACCTTCGGCGACCCGGACCCCGAACCGTTCCCCGAGGTCGTCGAGCAGCTCGACGCCTATTTCCGGGGGGAGCTGACCGAGTTCACCGTCCCGCTGCACCTCCACGGCACCCCGTTCCAGCGGTCCGTGTGGGAACAGCTCCAGCGGATTCCGTACGGAGAGACCCGGACGTACGGCCAACTCGCCCAGCACATGGGCAACACGGGGGCCTCCCGGGCCGTCGGACTCGCCAACGGCAAGAACCCGGTCGGCATCATCGTGCCCTGCCACCGGGTCATCGGCTCCACCGGAAACCTCACCGGATACGGCGGCGGCCTCGACCGCAAGCAGCGCCTCCTCGCCTTCGAGGGCGGCGTCCCGGCGGAAGCCGCCCTCTTCTAGCCCAGCGCGGCCAGCAGCCCGGGCAGCGCCGTCCCGATCGGCTCCCGCACCACCTCGTCGGCGAGCGGATCGTAGGGAGTCGGCTCCGCGTTCACGATGATCAGCCGCGCCCCGTGCTCCGCCGCCACCCCGGCCAGCGACGCGGCGGGCTGCACCTGGAGCGTGGAGCCGACGGCGACGAACACCTCGCACGCCTTCGCCACCGCCGTCGCGTCGCCCAGCACCCCCTGGCCCAGGGCCTGCCCGAACATCACCGTCGCCGCCTTCAGGATTCCGCCGCACGCCCGGCACGCCGGGTCCGGTTCGCCCGCGTCGATCCGCTCCAGCGCCTCGTCCATCGACGACCGCGCGCGGCACGCGGTGCACTCCACCGCCCGCGCGGTGCCGTGCAGTTCGAACACCTTGCGGTCCGGCATGCCGCCCGCCTGGTGCAGCCCGTCCACGTTCTGCGTGATCACCCGCACCGCGAACCCCTCCCGCCGGTCCAGCTCGGCCACCGCCCGGTGCGCCGCGTTGGGCGCCGCGCCCAGGGCCGCGAGCTCCCGCCGCATCAGCCACGACCTGCGGCGGATCTCCGGGTCGGCCATGTAGTGGCGGTACGTGACGAGCTTCTCGGCGTCCGGCTCGCGCCGCCACAGGCCGGCGGGGCCCCGGTAGTCGGGGATGCCGGAGTCGGTGGAGATGCCGGCCCCGCTGAAGATCGCCACGAGTGTCATGGCCGGAGGTTATGCGCGCCCGCCCGGGAGTGTCACCGGGATTGCGCCGCCGCGATTCCCGTGCCGGCCGGGGCGCGGTCCTCCGTCGCGTCGTCCTGCTGCGAGCCGACCAGTACGTCCCCGGACTCGGTCCGGTAGTACAGCACGGACCGGCCGGCCCGCCGGCGGCGGACCAGGCGCGCGTCGAGCAGCACCTTCAGGTGGCGTCCCACCGACCCCAGCGGCAGTCCCGTCAGCGCCACCAGGTGCGTGGTGCTGCGCGGTGCGTCCAGGAGCACCAGGACGCGGGCGCGGCCCCGCCCCAGCAGGGCGCCCAGCGCCTCGGGGGCGGGCGGCCGGTCCGGCTCGGCCAGCGCGCCCGCGCACGGGTACACCACCGCGTACCGGTGCCGTCCCTCCCACGACACCCAGCTCGTGTCGAAGCCGACCGGGACGAACAGCAGCCGGGCCCCGGAGGTCTCCCGCGGCGCGTGCTCGTGCGTGTTGATCTGGAGCCGGTCGCCGCCCAGCCAGCGCAGCCCCGGCCGCATGTCCTCCAGCGCCGCGGCCCAGCCGCCCCTGCTCAACTGCGCGGTCCGCGCCACGACGTCCGCCTCCAGCACCCGCCTGCGCACCGGCCACTGCGGAAGTACGGTCCGCCGCCACACCCACTCCACGAGGTCGGCGGCACGCTCCGCGAGGTCCGGGCGGCACAGCGCGGGCGGCGGCGGGCCGCCGAGGGCGACGGTGAGGTCGTCCCGCACCTGCTCCGGCGGCGTCGCCCGCAGGACCGCGAGCTCCTCCTCGAAGCTCTGCCCGCCCTCGGCGGCGGGCGTCGGGGTGATGAAGTCGGCGTTCCAGTGCGGGCGGAAGGCCGCGTCGAGCAGGAGCGGGGTGAGCGGGTCGGCGCGGACGAGTTCCTGGAAGGCGGGCAGGTGCTCGGCCAGCCAGGCGCGCGCGCCCGGATGCGCGGCGGGAGCGTGCCGCTGGAGCACCTTCAGGCTCGAAATGGTCTCGCACAGCGGGGAAACGACGAACCGTCCGCGCGCGAGCGTGTCCGCGTCGACCTGCCACCAGCCCATGCCCGGCCCCTTCCCTTCCTCCCGGCCCTTCGCTTCCCCGCGTTCTCCGCGTTCTCCGCGAAACGTCCTTTCGCCTGCCTGCGCGGCGTCCTTTCGCTTCCCCGCGTACCGTCCTTTCGCGTCTGTGCGAAACATTACGAGAGCCGCGACGGGCCTCTCAGACTCCTTCCATGCGCACCTACCGCGAACTCCTCCGGCAGCCGGAGTTCACTCCGCTGTTCCTGGTCGCCTCCGTGCGATCGGCGGCGCAGACCGTGTCGGGTCTGGCCCTCGGCGTCCTCGTCCACTCCGCCACGGGCTCCCCGCTGCTGACCTCCCTCGCCATGTTCGGCCCGTCCCTGGCCCAACTCGTGGGCGCCACCACGCTGTTGAGCGCCGCCGACCGGGTGCCCCCGCGCGCGGCGCTCACCGGGCTCTGGCTGCTGTTCGCGGTGGCGACGGCGGTGCAGGCGATACCCGGGCTGCCGGTGGGGGCCTCCTTCGCGGTCCTGTTCACGCTGGGGATGTTCGCCTCCCTGGGCGGCGGAGTGACGTACGGGATGCTCCACGAGATCCTGCCCCGGGACGGCTTCCTGATCGGCCGCTCGGTGCTCAACATGTCCAACGGGGCCACCCAGATCCTGGGCTTCGCCACCGGCGGGCTCCTGGTGGCGCTGCTGTCGCCGCGCGTCACGCTGCTGGTGGGGGCGGGAATGTACCTCGCGGCGGCGGGCATCGCGCGCTTCGGCCTGAGCCGCAGGCCGGCCAGGGCGCGGGGGCGGGCCTCGGTCACCGCGACCTGGCGGACGAACGGCGTGCTGTGGTCGTCGAAGCCGCGCCGCCACGTGTACCTCATGCTGTGCGTGCCGAACGGGCTGATCGTGGGATGCGAGTCCCTGTACGTGCCGTACGAACCGGACCGCGCGGGACTGCTGTTCGCGAGCGCGGCGAGCGGCATGCTGGTCGGGGACACGCTGGTGGGACGGTTCGTGCCGGCGCGGTGGCGGGCGCGGGGCGGGCCGGCGCTGCGGCTGCTGCTCGCGGCGCCCTACCTGGTGTTCTTCCTGGGGCCGCCGCTGGGCGTGGCGGTGGGCGTGGTGTTCGTCGCCTCGGTCGGCTTCGCGGCGACGCTGCTGCTCCAGGAGCGGCTGCTGGCGCTGACGCCGGACGAGCTGAGCGGGCATGCGCTGGGGCTGCACGGGTCGGCGATGCTGGCGATGCAGGGGGTGGGGGCGGCGCTGGCCGGGGCGGTGGCCCAGTTGGTGCCGGTGGGGGTGGCGATGGGGGTGATGGCGGGGCTGTCGGTGCTGGTGACGCTGGGGCTGGAACGAGGAGTGCGGCGGGCCCCTGCCGGGGAGGCGGGGGCTGGTGCGTCTGGTGCGTCTGGTGCGTCTGGTGCGTCTGGTGCGTCCGGTGCGGGCGAGGTGTCGGCCTCCGGGCCGGACGCGGGCGAGGGGCCGGCTTCCGCGCCCGGCGCGGGGGAGGCGTCGGCCTCGGAGGCAGCACGTGCCGGGGAGGCGGGCCCGGGGTGAGGTGCGGCTCAGGTCTGCGGCACCCTGCGGCCGTTCTCCAGCTCCACCGCGCCCGTGCCGTCGGCCAGCGCGGCCAGGGCTGCCAGGATGCGGCCGGAGAGGTGGTTCAGGGCATGGGCCGGGATCTCGTCGACCGGGACCAGATGCCAGGAGATCAGCTCGGCCTCCTGGAGGCGGATCGCCGCCAACTGGGCCCCGGTCAGGACCCCGCCGTCGTACAGGTAGGCCACGATCGGCGGGCGGTTCGGGGCCGACGCCCAGTCGAGGGCGAGCAGCCGCCCCGGTTCGACGTCCAGGCCGATCTCCTCCAGCGTCTCCCGCCGCGCCCCCTCCCGAGGGGTCTCGCCCGCGTCCGACTCGATCGTGCCGCCGGGCAGCGCCCATCCCTCCCGGTAGTTCGGCTCGACCATGAGCACCCGGCCCTCCTCGTCCCGGAAGAGCACCGCGGCCGCGGCGAGGACGCGGGGGAGCGAGGCGATGTACGTGGCGTAGTCCTGGGTCTCCTGGGTCATCCGGCCACCCTACAAACCGCCCCGCGACACCCGGTAGTACGTCCGCGCGGGCGGCGGCCGGGCGGAGCACCCCGCCCGTCGGACACGCGGAAGGGGCGCGGCACGCGACGCCGCGCCCCTTGTGCTCAGGCGCGCGCTCAGTCGTCGGTGCGGGACTTGGCCGCCCGGCGCAGCCTCGGGTGCCGCCGGTCGGGGCCCTGCTCGGTGATCGCGTCGCCGACCATCGCCCGCACCGCGTCCCGCAGGCCGTGCAGCGCGTGGTGGCGGGCCGGGCCCGCGCCCGGGTCCTCGCGCAGCTCCTTCACCAGCGCCCAGCACAGGGTGAGCATGACGACGACGAACGGCAGCGCGACCAGGATCGTCGCCGTCTGGAGGGAGTTCAGACCGCCCGCGACCAGCAGACCCGCCGCGACCGCCGCCATCAGCACGCCCCACAGCACCACCAGCCAGGTCGGCGGATGCAGCGATCCGCGGCTGGTCAGCGAGCCCATCACCAGGGACGCCGAGTCGGCGCTGGTGACGAAGTACGTCATGACCAGCAGCATCGCGATGACCGAGGTGACCGTGCCCAGCGGCAGCGCTTCCAGGAGGGCGAACAGCGAGGCCTCCGCCCCGTCCTTCACCGAGCCCGCCATGTCCGCCACGCCGGTCTGGTCGAGGCGGATGGCGGAGCCGCCCATCACGCAGAACCACACCACCGTCGCGCCGCTGGGCACCAGCAGCACGCCGATCAGGAACTCACGGATGCTGCGGCCCTTGGAGATGCGGGCGATGAAGGTGCCCACGAACGGGGCCCAGGACAGCCACCACGCCCAGTAGAAGATCGTCCAGGCGCCCAGCCAGTCGCCGTCGCCGAACGCGCCCGTACGGGTCGCCATCGGCAGCAGCTGGTCGAGGTAGCCGCCGATGGAGGCGGGGATCGCGTCCAGGATGTACACGGTCGGCCCGAGGACGAACACGAACAGCATCAGCAGGGCGGCCATCACGATGTTCGCCGTGCTCAGCCACTTCACGCCCTTGTGCAGGCCGGAGAAGGCGGACAGTACGAACGCCGCCGAGAGCGAGCCGATGATGATCAGTTCGACGGCCTTGGTGTCCTGGATGCCGGTGACGATGTTCAGTCCCTGGGCCACCTGGAGCGCGCCGAGGCCCAGGCTCGTCGCGGTGCCGAAGACGGTGGCGAACACGGCGAGCAGGTCGATGACCTTGCCCTGCCAGCCCTCGGCGCGCTTCTCGCCGAGCAGCGGCACGAAGGCCGAACTCAGCCTGTTCCCGCGCCCCTTGCGGAAGGTGGCGTACGCGAGGGCGAGGCCGGCGACGCCGTAGATCGCCCACGGGCCGAGCGTCCAGTGGAAGAAGGAGTACTCCAGGGCCGCCCGCGCGGCGTCCCCGGTGCCGGCCTCGGCGCCGCTGCCCGGCGGCGGGGTGAGGTAGTGCTGGAGGGGTTCCCCGACCCCGTAGAACATCAGCCCGATGCCCATGCCCGCGCTGAACATCATCGCGATCCAGGCCAGGTTCGTGAACTCGGGCTCGGAGTCGTCCTTGCCGAGCCGGATCCGGCCGAAGCGGCTGAACGCGATGCACAGGCACATCAGCAGGAACACGTCGGCGGCGATCACGAAGAGCCAGGCGAAGTTGTCCAGGACCCAGGAGAGGGCGGTCGACGACGCGCTCTCGAAGGAGTCCTTGCCGAAGAAGGCCCAGGCGACGACGGCGGCCACGGCGAGCACGCCGATGACGATCACCGTGTGGTCGGGCCTGCCGTCGGCGGCGGGATGGGCCGTGTCCGGCCCGGTCCCCCCGGAGGGTTCCGGGGGCGGCTGGGGTGGATCGAGGGATTCCGTACTCATGCCGCACACCCTATGGTGCGCAATGTCGTGGTATGGGGGGTTGGCGCGCCGTCAGGAGGGGTGTGGCGGGGGCGGCCTGGGGTTCCGCCGGCGGAAGCGGCCATGGGCAGGGGGTGGACAAGGCGGTTAAGGTCGGGACGGCGCGACTGCCTGTTCGAAAGCAAGGGATGCAAGGTGGCGGACGGAGCAGCAAAGAGTGCGGCGAGTGGCGGAACCGGTGCGAAGGCACGGGTGCTGATCGCCGCCGACAAGTTCAAGGGCTCACTGACGGCGGTACAGGTCGCCGAGCGGGTCACGGCCGGACTCCGCAAGGCGGTCCCCGGAATCGAGGTCGAGTCCCTGCCCGTCGCGGACGGCGGCGACGGCACGGTGGCCGCGGCGGTCGCCGCGGGCTTCGAGCGTCGTGAGGTACGGGTCACGGGCCCGCGCGGCGAGGGCCGGACGGCGGCGTACGCGTTCCGGGAGGCGGACGGCACGGCGGTGGTGGAGATGGCGGAGGCCTCGGGCCTCCAGCACCTCCCGCCCGGCGTGTTCGCCCCCCTCACCGCCACCACCTACGGCTCGGGCGAGCTGCTGCGGGCGGCGCTGGACGCGGGCGCGAAGACGATCGTGTTCGGCGTGGGCGGCAGCGCGACGACGGACGGCGGGGCCGGGATGCTGGCCGCGCTCGGCGCGCGCTTCCTGGACGCGGACGGGAACCCGGTCGCCCCGGGCGGCGGTCCGCTCGCGGACGTGGCGAGCGCGGACCTGTCCGGGCTCGACCCGCGCTTCGGCTCCGCCGGGGGCGTGGACCTGATCCTCGCGAGCGACGTGGACAATCCGCTGACCGGCCCCAAGGGGGCCCCGGCGGTCTACGGCCCGCAGAAGGGGGCCTCGCCGGAGGACGTGGCCGCGCTGGACGCGGCGCTGGCGCACTTCGCCGCCGTCCTCGGCCCGGTGGCGGGCGGCCCGGACGTGGCGGACTCGCCGGGTGCGGGGGCCGCGGGCGGCATCGGCTACGGGGCGCTGACGGCCCTCGGGGCCCGCTTCCGTCCCGGCATCGAGGTCATGCTCGACGTGCTGGGCTTCGCGCCGGCGCTGGAGCGGGCCACCCTCGTCATCACCGGGGAGGGCTCACTCGACGAGCAGACCCTGCACGGCAAGGCCCCGGCCGGGGTGGCGGCCGCCGCCCGGGCAGCGGGCGTGGAGGTGGTGGCGGTCTGCGGCCGCCTGGCGCTGCCGGCGGAGGCGCTCGGCAGGGCGGGGATCCGGCGGGCGTACGCGCTGAGTGCGTTGGAGCCGGATCCGGCGAGGAGCATGGAGCGGGCCGGGGAGCTGCTGGAGCGGGTGGCGGAGTCCATCGCCCACGACTTCCTGACCTGACCGACCCACGCCTCCCCCCCCCGGCCGGGAGACGGCTCGGACCCCCGCCTTCCCGCGCCGTTGCGGTGCGCCCCTTCAGGGGCGCGGGGAACTGCGCGCCCAGCCACGACGGATCCGCACGGGAACCGTGCACTAGCCGCGCGGCGAGCGCTTTAGGGGAAGGGGCGGGTCCGGGGCCTCTCCTGCCCGAGCCGGGCGGGGCTGAGCGTCCGGTACGGGGCTGGGCTCTCGGCCTGAGCCGGGCCACGCGTCCGGCACAGGCGCTTGGGCGGGGGCGGCACCCGGGTGGGCCGGGAGCGGGAGGGGCCGCCCCCTTGCCCGCCCGTTCCGCCCCCTTGGGGCGGCCCCGTCGCCCAAGGGAGCGGGGATGGCAGGGCGGGCTGCGACGCCCAGGGGAGCGGGGGCGAAGGGCGGCTGCGAGGTCCGAGAGGGCGGGGGCGAAAGGGGGAGAGGGGCGTCGGGGCCGTGGAGGGGTGGTCAGTTCGGGGTGAGGCGGAAGGCGTCCAGCGCCAGCGTCATCTCCGTCAGGTCCCTCGGCCGCGACAACGACCGCGACGTCAACTGCTCCAACCGCCTCAACCGGTTGAACACCGTGTTCCGGTGGCAGTACAGCCGCGTCGCCGCCCGCCCCGCCGACCCCTCCGCCCCCAGCCACGCGTCCAGCGTCTCCAGCAGCACCGCCCGGTCGCCCGGGTCCAGCGCCAGCAGCGGCCCGAACACCTCCGCGACCAGCCGCGCCGCCAGCTCCGGCTGCCCCACCACGAGCGCGGTGGGCAGCCGCTCGTCCAGCCGTACGATCCGGGAGCCGCCCGGCGGCCCGGCCGCCCCGCAGGTGAGCATCGCCGTTTCGGCGAGCCGCCGGGCCAGCCCCAGTTCCGCGAGCCCGTCCACCACCGGGCTCAGCCCGCCGGGCCCCGCGCACCGCCGCTCCAGCTCCGCCGCCAGCTCCCCGAGCCCCGCGTCGTCCCCCAGCGCCACCACCGCTATCTCGCAGTCCGTGCGCATCCGCCAGAAGAACCGCAGCCCGGCCGCCGCCGTCACCCGGTGGAACCGCTCCCGCCGGTCCGCCCGCAGCACGGCGACCGCGTACCGGCCCTGCTCCGGCAGGTCGAGGCCCGCCGCCGCGTTCGCCACCACCGCCGGCGAGGACCGCCCCTCCAGCAGGGCGTCCAGCAGCGCCTGCACGCGCTCGTCGCTGCGCCGCCGCATGTCCTCCTCGGTGCTGCGGTAGGCGTCGGCGACGGTGGCGGCCTGCCGGTCGACGGCCGCCCACACCTGCGCCGCCGTGTGCACGAGCACCGGCAGCGCCCCGGGGTCCTTCGCCGAGACGATGTCGAGCAGCTCGTCCCACACCAGGTATCCGGCCGTGCGGTACGCGTGCAGCAGCAGGTCCAGCGGCAGGCCCTGCTCCGCCCGCCGCCGGCCGAGCTGCCGGGCGAACTCCAGGTCCCGGCGGGGCGCGGACCGGGGCGCCGTGATGGCCTCGATGCCGTACCGCAGCGCCTCGTCGATCTGCTGCCAGTGCTCGTCCGCCGGTACCGCGAGGTCGTAGTGCGGGGAGTGCGCGCGCAGTTCGCCGATCAGCAGGTCCGTGAGGTGCCCGGCGCGTTCGATCAGCACCGCGGACGCGGCTGCCAGCACCGTCCGCTCCTGGTCCGTGCGTGCTCTGCGGCCGTCCATGACCGGTGAGGATGCCACCGCTGGGGCGCGGTGGACAGACCTCCTGTGCCCGTGCACAACGTGCCGTGCCCGGTACTGGTCATCGGCAGCGATTCGGCCGTACCCGCTGGACGGTTACTCGTGCCAGGTGCTGGTGTGTGCCCCCATGGCGAACCGCCCGGAGCGAACCCGGCGGGACCCGCACCCAACAGGACCCAGTGGAAGGAGCCGCTCCCGTGGGGTCTCCCCGTTCCTCGTCAGGTTCTCCCCCCGGCGCACTGGAGGTGCGCGGGCTGTCCGTCGGGTACGGCCCGGTGCGCGCCCTGCGCGGGGTGGCGCTGGACGTCCCGGCCGGGTCGGTGGTCGCCGTCCTCGGCGGCAACGGCGCGGGCAAGTCGACGCTGCTGCGGGCGGTCTCCCGCACCCTGCGCCACCACGGCGGGGCCCGGACCGCGGGCTCGGTCTCGTACGACGGCCGCGATCTGCGCGGCGTGGACGCCGCCCGCGTGGTGGCGGCCGGGCTGGTCCACGTCCCGGAGGGGCGGCAGGTGTTCGCCCGGATGACGGTCGCCGACAACCTCCGCGCGGGGGCCCTCGGGGCGCGCGGCGGGCGTGCCGCCGCCCGGCGGGCGCGGGCCCGCGTCCACGAACTCTTCCCGGTCCTCGCCGACCGCGCCCACCAGCGCGCGGGGCTGCTGTCCGGCGGCGAGCAGCAGATGCTCGCCCTGGGACGGGCGTTGATGTCCGGCCCCCGGCTGCTCCTGCTGGACGAGCCGTCCCTCGGGCTGGCCCCGCTGATGGCCGACCGCATCGCCGAGACCGTCCGGCGGATCAACGCCGACGGCGCCTCGGTCCTGCTGGTCGAGCAGAACGCCGCCCTCGCGCTGCGGCTCGCCACCACCGCGTACGTCCTCGACGTCGGCGAGGTCGTCCTGCACGGCCCGGCCGCCGAGCTGGCCGCGTCCGACGAGGTCCGCCGCCGCTACCTGGGGGTGGTGGACGAGACCGCCGCCGAGGATGCGGACCGGGCCCGGGCGGCGGCGCCGACGCTGAGCAGGTGGACGGCGTGAACACGAACCGTCCCCCGTACGGTGCGGCGGCCCTCCGCGTGACGGACGTGACCGTGCGGTTCGCGGGCCTCACCGCGCTCGACTCCGTCTCCTTCATCGTCGAGCCCGGCAGCGTGCACGCCGTCATCGGCCCCAACGGGGCGGGGAAGTCGACCTGCTTCAACGTCCTGTCCGGCGTCTGTCGCGCGAACTCCGGCAGCGTCCGCCTCGGCGACACCGAACTGACCGGCCTCCCCCCGCACCGCGTCGCCGCCCTCGGGGTCGCCCGCACCTTCCAGAACCTGGCGCTGCCGCCCCGCGCGACCGTCGCCGACAGCCTCCTGCTCGGCCGCCACCGGCTCACCCGGACCGGTTTCCTCGCCGCCGGGCTGCGGCTGCCGTCGGCCGCCCGCGAGGCCCGCGCCCACCTGCGGCGCGTGCACGAGATAGCCGCGTTCGTCGGCCTGGCGGACGACCTGGAGAAACCCGCGGGAGCACTCCCGTACGGACAGCAGAAGCTCGTCGAGCTGGCCCGCGCGCTGTGCATGGAGCCCCGCGTGCTCCTCCTGGACGAACCCGTCGCGGGCATGACCGCCGACGAACGACGGGCGACGGCCGCCGTGATCGCGGGCGTCCGGGACGGCCTCGGCATCTCGATCGTCCTGGTGGAGCACGACATGGGGGTGGTGATGCGGCTCGCCGACGCCGTGACCGTACTCGACTTCGGCAGACGCATCGCGGACGGCACCCCCGCCCAGGTGCAGAACGATCCCGCCGTCGTCCGGGCCTACCTGGGGGCTCCCACACCATGACGACCTTTGTCGAACTCCTCCTCGGCGGGCTGTCGACGGGCGCCGTCTACGCGCTCATCGCCCTCGGTTTCGTCGTCATCTTCAAGGCCACCGAAGTGGTCAACTTCGCCCATGCCTCGCTCCTGCTGGCCGGCGGCTACCTCACCGCCGTCCTCCACGACGGCCTCGGCTTCTGGGCGGCGCTCGCCGTCGGCGTCGCGGGCGCGGCGGTCGTCGGCGCGGCCGTCGAGTTCCTCGTCATGCGCCGCTACCGGGGCGGCGACCACAGCGTGCTGGCCATCGTCACCATCGGCGTCGACATCCTCCTGGTCACGGAGCTCACCCGGCGCATCGGCACCCGCGTGCTCTCCCCGGGCGACCCGTGGGGGGACCGGGTCGCCACCTTCGGCCCCCTCTCCCTCGCCCACACCCGCATCGCCGCCCTGGTCGCGGCGGCGCTCCTGATCACCGCCTTCCTCCTCGCCTTCCGCTTCACCTCCTGGGGCGTGGCGATGCGCGCCGCCGCCGAGAACCCGCAGACCGCCGCCCTGATGGGGGTCCGGCTGGGCCGGGTCTCGCTGTCCGCCTGGGCGGTCGCGGGCGCGCTCGCCGCCGTCGCCGCGCTCTTCCTCACCGTCTTCCCGACCCCCGGCCTCGAACGGGCCACCTCGCTCGCCGCCATGAAGGCCTTCCCCGCCGCGATCCTCGGCGGCCTCGACTCCACGACGGGCGCGCTCGCGGGCGGTCTGATCGTCGGCGTCGTCGAATCCCTGGCCACGGGGTACCAGGGCGAGCTGTCCTTCCTCGGCCGCGGCATCGGCGACCTCGCCCCCTACCTGGTGATGGTCGCGGTCCTGCTGATCCGCCCGGCGGGCCTGTTCGGCACGAAGGAGCTCGCCCGTGTCTGACCACGACCTCTCGCCCCGCGACGCGCCCGCCCCGGCCGCAGGACCTGTCGCCCCGGACGCGGGGCCTCCCGCCCCGCCCGTTCTGGCTGCCCGCTCCGGCCGGGGGACCGGGGCGGGCCGGGCCGGGGCCGCCCTGAGCCGTCCGCGTACGTACCTCTGGACCGCACTCGTGGTGCTGCTCCTGGCCCTGCCCTTCTACCTCGACCGGTTCTGGCTCCAGGCCGGGCTCTTCGCCATGGCCGCCGCCATCGCCGCCATCGGGCTCAACCTCCTCACCGGCGCCACCGGCCAGCTCTCCATGGGGCACGCCTTCTTCCTCGCCGTCGGCGCATACGGGTACTGCGTGTTCGCCGCCCGGCCCGGCGTCGAGAACGGGCACGGCCTCACCGGCCTCGGCCTGCCGGGCTGGCTCGCCGCCGTCCTCGCGGTGGGCGCGGCCGGGCTCGCGGGCGGGCTGTTCAGCCCCATCGCGGGACGGCTGCGCGGCGCGTACCTCGGCATCGCCACCCTCGCGCTGATCTTCATCGGGCAGCACGTCCTGTTCAACGCCCGCGACCTCACCGGCGGCTTCAACGGCCGCGCGGTGCCCGCCCTCTCCCTCTTCGGCGTCACCTTCGACGACACCCGGACCGTCGTCGCGGGCGTGCCCTTCGAGTCCGCCGAGAAGCTCTGGTACGCGGCCCTGCCCGCCCTCCTCGCGTGCGCGCTCTTCGCCCGCGGCATCCTGCGCGGCCGCCCCGGGCGGGCCATGAACGCCATCCGGGACCACCGCGTCGCGGCCGGGGTGATGGGCGTGCCGGTGGCCCGCTACCGGGCGTCGGTGTTCGTGCTGTCGTCGATGTACGCCGGTCTCGCCGGGGTGCTGCTCGCGCTCGTCTTCCAGCGGACCGTGCCCGAGTACTTCGGGATGGTCCTCTCCCTGGAGTTCCTCGCCATGATCGTCATCGGCGGGCTCGGCTCGGTGCGCGGCGCGGTGACCGGCGCCGTCTTCGTCTCGCTCCTGCCCCAGCTCCTCACCCGCTACAGCGAGGCGCTGCCCCTGGTCGCCGCCCCCGGCACCGGCGGCGGCATCGCGCCGGGGGAGGCGTCCCGCTATCTGTACGGCGCGGCGGTCGTCGTCGTGGTCCTGTTCCTGCCCGGCGGTCTCTCCCGCCTCCGCCTCCGAAGGACCCGAAGGAGAAACACATGACGGAACGAAGGTTCACCACCGCCGCGACGGCCGCCCTCCTCGCCCTCGCCCTCGCCGCCGCCGGATGCAGCAGCAAGGCCGGCACCGGCGGCCAGGGCGAGGAGGACGCGCAGGGCGTGCGGACCGGCGACGGCATCACCGACAAGGTCATCCCGCTCGGCGTCCTCACCGACCTGACCGGCGTGTACGCCTCCCTCGGCAAGAGCCTGACCCAGGCCCAGCAACTGTGGGCCAAGGAGCTCAACGCCAAGGGCGGCATCTGCGGCCGCACCGTCGAACTCACCGTCCGCGACCACGGCTACGACCCCCAGAAGGCGGTCTCGGCCTACACCGAACTGGAGCCGAAGGTCGCCGGGTACGTCCAGTTCATCGGCTCGCCCTTCGTCGCGGCGGTCAAGCAGCGCGTCGAGACGCAGGACAAGGGGCTGATCCTCCCGCAGGCGTGGTCCGCCTCGCTGCTGGGCAGCCCGTACGTCCGGGTCGTGGGGGCGACGTACGACGTCGAGACCGTCAACGCGCTGGACTTCCTGCTCACCCGCAAGAAGATCGCCAAGGGCGACAAGGTCGGCCACGTCTACTTCGAGGGCGACTACGGCGAGAACGCCCTCCAGGGTTCGCGGTACGCCGCCGAGAAGGCCGGGCTGACGATCGTCGAGCAGAAGATCAAGCCCACCGACAACGACATGACCGCCCAGGTCACCGCCCTGAAGAAGGCGGGCGTCAAGGCCGTGGTGCTCAGCGCGGGCCCGCGCCAGGCGGCCTCCCTGGTGGGCGTGGCGGCGGCCGGCCGCTTCGCCGTCCCGATCATCGGCAACAACTCGGCGTTCTCGCCGCAGCTCCTGGCGACTCCGGCGGGCCCCGCCCTCCAGAAGAACTACTGGATCGCCTCCTCGACCCTGCCCATCGGCTCCCCGGAGCCGGGCCCCGCCGCCCTGGCCAAGGCGTACCGGGCGGCGTACCCGAAGGACGCCCTGGACAACGGCGTCGCGGCGGGCTACTCGGCGGGCAAGATCTTCGAGGAGGTCCTCACCCGGGCCTGCAAGGACAAGAACCTCACCCGCGAGGGCATGGCCGAGGCCGTCCGCTCGATGAACGCCTTCGACAACGGCTTCGGCATCACCCACGACTTCACCGACCCCAAGGCCCCCTCCACCCGCCAGTCGGTCGTCATGCAGCCGGACGCGAACACGCCCGGCGGCCTGAAGGTCGTCCAGCCGGCGACGGCCTCGGAGGCGGCGGAGAGCTTCCCGTTCGGGAAGTAGCCGCCGGACGGCGCGATACGTCGCGGAACTCCTCCGGTACGGGACCGGCCGGCCCCGTACCGGGCGGGTCCCGGCCGCGGGGGCCGCCGGGACCCGGAGGACGCCGCCCGCCCCCCCGCGGTCCCGCCGGGAGCCGGACATCGGGGAACCGCCCGTTGTCAGTGGCGGCCCGTAAGGTCGTGCCATGCCTTCGGAAAACGCCGACGCGGCGCTCTCGCAGCAGCCTTCACACCCGCCGGCCGGGCCCGGCGCCGCCGGACAGGGGCCCTCCGGCCCGCACCCGGCCGACAGCCACGGCCTCATCCAGGTCCGCGGCGCCCGTGCGAACAACCTGCGGAACGTCTCGGTGGACCTGCCCAAGCGCCGCCTCACCGTGTTCACCGGCGTCTCCGGTTCCGGCAAGTCCTCGCTGGTCTTCGGCACGGTCGCCGCCGAGTCGCAGCGGCTGATCAACGAGACGTACAGCGCCTTCCTCCAGGGCTTCATGGCGAGCCAGAGCCGCCCCGACGTCGACGCCCTGCACAACCTCAGCGCCGCGATAGTCGTCGACCAGGAGCGGATGGGCGCCAACTCCCGGTCCACGGTGGGCACCGCGACCGACGCGTACGCCATGCTGCGGATCGTCTTCAGCCGGCTCGGCACCCCGAACCTGCCGAGTGCCGGCGCGTTCAGCTTCAACGTGCCCGAGGGCATGTGCCCCGAGTGCGAGGGCATGGGCCAGGTCTCCGACATCGACGTGGACCAGCTCGTCGACCGGAAGAAGTCGCTGAACGAGGGCGCGATCATCGTGCCCGGCTCCCCGGTGGACTCCTGGCCGTGGCAGATCACGGTCAACTCCGGCTTCTTCGACCCCGACAAGAAGGTGCAGGACTACTCCGAGCAGGAGTGGGCCGACCTGCTGCACATGCCGCCCACGAAGGTGAAGGTCGGCAGGAACAACTTCACGTACGAGGGCCTGGCCGCCCGGATGCAGCGCACCGTCCTGGTCAAGGACCGCGAGTCGATGCAGGCCCACGTCCGGGCCTTCGTGGACCGTGCGGTGGTCTTCGCCGACTGCCCCGAGTGCGGCGGCAGCAGGCTGACCCGGGCCGCCCTCGCCTCGAAGGTCGACGGGGTGAACATCGCGGAGTGCTCCGCGATGCAGATCAGCGACCTGGCGAAGTTCGTCGGCGGGCTCGCCGCCCCGGAGGTCGCCCCGCTCCTGGCGAACCTGCGGGAACTGCTGGACTCCCTGGTCGAGATCGGACTCGGGTACCTGAGCCTGGACCGCCCGGCCGGGACGCTGTCCGGCGGCGAGGCGCAGCGCGTCAAGATGGTCCGGCACCTCGGATCGCCGCTCACCGACGTCACGTACATCTTCGACGAACCGACGACCGGACTGCACCCGCACGACATCCGCCGCATGAACGACCTGCTGCTGCGGCTGCGCGACAAGGGCAACACGGTGCTCGTCGTCGAGCACAAGCCGGAGGTCATCCGGATCGCCGACCACGTGGTGGACCTCGGCCCGGGAGCCGGTACGGCAGGCGGCGAGCTCTGCTACAGCGGAGACGTGGCGGGCCTGGCGACGTCCGGGACGCTGACCGGCCGGCACCTCGCGCACAAGGCCGGACTGAAGGCGCGGGTGCGCAGGCCGACGGGCGTCCTGTCGATCACCGGGGCGAACCAGCACAACCTGAAGGACGTCGGCGTCGACCTGCCGACCGGGGTGCTGACCGTGGTGACCGGCGTCGCCGGGTCCGGTAAGAGCTCCCTCATCCACGGCAACCTGCCGGGCCGGGAGGGCGTCGTGGTCGCCGACCAGTCACCGATCCGCGGCTCGCGCCGCTCCAACCCGGCGACGTACACGGGCCTGCTGACCCCCGTCCGGAACGCCTTCGCCAAGGCCAACGGGGTCAAGGCCGCCCTCTTCAGCGCCAACTCCGAGGGCGCCTGCGGCACGTGCGGCGGGATAGGCCTGGTCTACACGGACCTCGGGGTGATGGCCCAGGTCTCGTCGGTGTGCGAGACCTGCGGCGGCAAGCGCTTCACGGCGGAGGTGCTCGCCTACACGCTCAACGGCAGGAACATCCACGAGGTGCTGGGGATGTCGGTCGCCGAGGCCCACGACTTCTTCGCGGACGACGGCGCGGTCGGGGGCGCGGCGGGCAAGCAGGCCCGCGCCCTGCTCGGCCGCCTGGGCGACGTGGGGCTGGGCTACCTGCGGCTCGGCCAGCCCCTGAACACGCTCTCGGGCGGTGAGCGGCAGCGCCTGAAGCTGGCCATCCACATGGCGGAGAAGGCCGCCACCTACGTCCTGGACGAGCCCACGACCGGGCTCCACATGGCGGACGTGGACCAACTGCTCGCCCTCCTCGACCGGCTGGTCGACGCCGGGAACACGGTCGTCGTGATCGAGCACCACCAGGCGGTGATGGCCCACGCGGACTGGCTCGTGGACCTCGGCCCGGGAGGCGGCCACGACGGCGGCCGCATCGTCTTCGAGGGAACCCCCGGGGACCTGGTCGCGTCCGGCACCACCCTGACGGCCCGCCACCTGCGCGAGTACGTGGAGCGCTAGCCCCGGGCCGACCGGATCTCCCCCCGGGACGGTCCGGTCTCCCCGGACCGTCCCGAAGCCCCGGGTCCGCCGCGCCCCCGGCGCCACCGCCCGCCCCGCCCGCCCCGGCCGATGGGACGGCACGCCGTGACCTTGGGTAGGGTGCCGTTCCATGCCGGAGTCATGGGTCAATTCCGCCGAACGCATCGGCGTCGACCTCCACGTCAACCTCCCCGAGGGCAAGGGCGGACGGCAGGCCGCCCTCACCCGTGCGCTGCGCGACGCCGTCCGCGACGGCAGGCTCGCCCCCGGCACCCGCCTGCCCCCGTACCGCTCCCTCGCCGCCGACCTCGCCGTCGCCCGCAACACCGTCGCCTCCGCCTACGCCGAGCTCGTCGCCGAAGGCTGGCTCACCGCCCGGCAGGGCTCCGGAACCCGCGTCGCCGACCGTGCCGCGCCCCCGCGTCCCGTGTCCGTGCCGCAGCGGACGGCCACCCCGCCGCGCCCCGCCCACGACCTGCGCCAGGGCGTGCCCGACGCCACGTCCTTCCCCCGCACCGCCTGGCTCGCCGCCTCCCGCCGCGCCCTGACCGCCGCCCCTCACGAGGCGTTCGGCCCCGGCGACCCGCAGGGCCGCGTCGAACTGCGCCGCGCCCTCACCGAGTACCTCTCCCGCGCCCGGGGCGTGCGCACCACCCCCGACCGCATCGTCATCTGCTCCGGCTTCGCCCACGGGCTGAGGCTGCTGTACGGGGGCGTGGGCGGCCCCTCGCGCGGTGTCCTGCGCGGCCCGCTGGCGGTCGAGGCGTACGGCCTGCCCTTCCACCGGGACCTGCTGCACGAGGCGGGAGTGCGCACCGTGCCGCTGGAGATCGACGAAGCCGGGGCCGACGTGGGGGCGCTGGGCGCGGTGCGCGGGCTTCGGGGCGTGCTGCTCACCCCGGCGCACCAGTTCCCCACCGGGGGGCCGCTGCACCCGGAGCGGCGCACCCAGGCGGTGGACTGGGCGCGGGCCCACGACGGTCTCGTCCTGGAGGACGACTACGACGGGGAGTTCCGCTACGACCGGGAGCCGGTGGGGGCGGTGCAGGGCCTGGACCCCGAACGGGTCGTGTACCTGGGCTCGCTCAGCAAGAGCCTCTCCCCGGCGCTCCGGCTGGGCTGGATGGTCCTGCCCGCCCACCTGGTCGGGCCGGTGCTGGCGGTGAAGGGGGAACGGGAGGCGTGGGCGAGCGCCCCGGACCAGTTGACGCTCGCCGACTTCCTGGAGTCGGGCCACTACGACCGGCACGTCCGCCGCACCCGTCAGCGCTACCGCTCCCGCCGCGACCAGCTCCTGTCGGTCCTGGCCGCGCACGCGCCGCACATCCGCGCGACCGGCATCGCGGCGGGGCTGCACGCCGTCCTGCGCCTGCCGCCGGGCACCGAGCCGGACGCCCTGCGGGCCGCCGCCCACCAGGGGCTGGCCCTGGACGGCCTGGCCCGCTTCCGCCACCCCGGGGCCGCGGGACCCGCCCCCGACGGTCTGGTCGTCGGCTATGCGACCCCCGCCGACCACGCGTACGGCTCCGCCCTGGCGGCCCTGTGCAGGGCGCTGCCTCCTCCCCGCTAGCGGGCACCGCCCCCCCCCGAGGGGCCCGGTTCACCCCCGCAGGCGCTCAGACGTCCACCTGAGGCCCCTGAGGGCCACACGAAAGAGGGCCCCCGCACCGGTTCGCACCGGGCGGGGGCCCTCTGACGTGAAAAAAGACGGGACTACGGGAGCTGCGCCGCCCGCGCCTCGCGGCGGTTGCCGCGGAAGGTGTTCACCCGGCGCGCCGTGGCGAACAGCGGGATCACGGCGCCCAGGACCACCTGGAGCACGCAGCCGGTCTGGAGCAGCAGCTCACCGCCGGGGGCGTTGAACGCCCAGGCGACCAGCATGCCCATCGCCCCGACGATCCAGCTGAGCATCGCGACCGCGAGGATGCCCCGCGGCTTGGGGTACTCGACCCGGCTCACCATCAGCCACGCCACGCCGATCACGGCGAGGAGGGTGGCGACGAAGGGAAGCTCGAGGAGCACGATCGAGACGACCGTGAGCGCTCCGAAGGGGCTCGGCATGCCCTGGAACATGCCGTCCTTCATGGTCACGCAACTGAACCGCGCAAGCCTCAGCACCACCGCCAGCAGCACCACGATCGCGGCCAGCGCCGCCACCTTCTGCTGGGCGTCGTCCGCCACCATTCCGTACACGAGGACGAAATAGGCGGGGGCGAGCCCGAAGCTGATCAGGTCGGAGAGGTTGTCCAGCTCCGCGCCCATCGGCGAGCTGCGCAGCTTGCGGGCCACCAGCCCGTCGCACAGGTCGAAGATCGCGGCGAGCAGCATCAGGATCACGGCGGTGGCGGCGCTGTTGCGCGCCATGCCGGTCTCGGCACTGCCCTGGAGGTGCGGGATGAGGATTCCGGTGGTGGTGAAGTACACCGCCATGAAGCCGCACGTGGCGTTGCCGAGCGTGAGGGTGTCCGCTATCGACAGTCTCAGACTGAGCGGCATGTCCTCCGTGTCGCCGTCGGCCTCGGCCTCAGGAACCCAGCCGGCCTGCGTCTCTGGATCAGTCACGGTCAATTCGAGTCACCCCCGCGGTAGTGGTCTGTCCCACCTCGACCGCTACTTCGACACCTTCCGGAAGGTAGATGTCCACGCGCGATCCAAAGCGGATCAGGCCGATCCGCTCGCCCTGCTCCACCTTGGTGCCCTGCGGAAGGTAGGGAACGATGCGGCGGGCCACAGCGCCCGCGATCTGCACCATCTCGATGTCGCCGAGCTCCGTGTCGAAGTGCCAGACGACGCGCTCGTTGTTCTCGCTCTCCTTGTTGAACGCGGGAACGAAACCGCCGGGCACGTGCTCGACGGACGTCACCGTGCCCGCCAGGGGCGCGCGGTTGACGTGGACGTTCAGCGGGCTCATGAAGATCGCGACGCGTGTACGTCCGTCTTTCCAGGGCATGATGCTCTGCACCACACCGTCGGCCGGCGAGATCACCCGGCCCTGGGCGATCTCGCGCTCGGGGTCGCGGAAGAACCACAGCATCCCCGCCGCGAGTGCGGTGGTGGGAACGGCTGCGGCGGCCCAGCGACCCGACTTCCGCGACTTGGCCAGCGTGAGGGCTGCGGTCGCGACGGTCGGCAGGAGCCACGGCGATGCTCCGCGAGCAAGGCGGCCCTTGGGGATGAGACCCGAGGGGACGCCGTCGCGTGGTGCAGAGGTTTGGCTGTGGGGCATGGAAGACCTTCGTAGCGGATGATGCCGCGCGGAGACGGGGGACGGCGGCTTTCCGGCGATGCTATCGGTTGCGGGCCGCAACTGGGCAAGCCGGAAAGCGAGTCAGCGGCCGGAAGCTGATGACAGGGTGTGATCTTCTTCGCGTCCAAATCTACGCAAAGGTGACAATCAGCCCTGCAGCCGGTACTCCTCCAGCAGACGCCGCCCAATGATCATTTTCTGGATCTCGGCGGTACCTTCACCGATCAACAGCATGGGTGCCTCGCGGTAGAGGCGCTCGATTTCGTACTCCTTCGAGAACCCGTAACCGCCGTGAATGCGGAAGGCGTCCTCGACGACTTCCTTGCAGTATTCGGAGGCCAGGTACTTGGCCATCCCTGCTTCGAGGTCGTTTCGTTCCCCGCTGTCCTTTTTGCGTGCTGCATTGACCATCATCGCATGGGCGGCCTCCACCTTGGTGGCCATCTCGGCCAGCTTGAACTGGATCGCCTGGTGCTGGGCGATCGGTTTGCCGAAGGTGTGGCGCTGCTGGGCGTACGAGACGCCCAACTCGAAGGCACGCTGGGCGACGCCGCAGCCACGGGCGGCGACGTTGACGCGGCCGACCTCGACACCGTCCATCATTTGGTAAAACCCTCGGCCGGTGGTCCCGCCGAGCACACGATTGGCCGGAATGCGCAGTCCGTCCATGATCAACTCGGTGGTGTCGACGCCCTTGTATCCCATTTTGTCGATCTTGCCGGGAATGGTGAGGCCTGAGCGGACCTCGCCGAATCCGGGCTCCTTCTCGACCAGGAAGGTGGTCATCGACCTGTGCGGGGCCGTGCCCTCCGGGTGACCCTCGTCACTGCGGCACAGGACGGCCACCAGCGAGGAGGTGCCGCCGTTCGTCAGCCACATCTTCTGGCCGTTGAGCACGTACTCCTCGCCGTCGCGCACCCCCTTGGAGGTGATCGCCGACACGTCCGAGCCGAGCGCCGGCTCCGACATCGAGAAGGCTCCGCGCACCTCGCCGAGCGCCATCCGGGGCAGGAAGGCGTCCTTCTGCTCCTGGGTCCCGTGCTGCTTGAGCATGTACGCCACGATGAAGTGCGTGTTGATGATTCCGGACACACTCATCCAACCGCGGGCGATCTCTTCCACACAGAGCGCATATGTGAGAAGGGACTCACCCAGACCGCCGTACTCCTCGGGGATCATCAGGCCGAAGAGACCGAGCTCCTTGAGGCCCTCGACGATCTGCGTGGGGTACTCGTCGCGGTGCTCCAGCTCGGTCGCGACCGGGATGATCTCCTTGTCGACGAAGCTGCGGACGGTGGAGAGGATTTCCTGCTGGACGTCGGTCAGTCCGGCGGTCTGGGCGAGACGGGCCATGGTCACTTCTCCTGCGTCTTCGGCTCCGGGCGGCCCGGCTGCTCGCCGCCGCGCTCCTTGATGTACGTCTCGGTCGGGACCATCACCTTGCGGCGGAAGACGCAGACGACAGTGCCGTCCTGCTTGTAGCCCCTGGTCTCGACGTGGACGATCCCGCGGTCGTTCTTCGACCTCGACGGCGTCTTGCCGAGCACGACGGTCTCGCCGTAGATCGTGTCGCCGTGGAAGGTCGGCGCAATGTGCTTGAGCGACTCGACCTCCAGGTTGGCGATCGCCTTGCCCGACACGTCCGGCACCGACATGCCGAGCAGCAGGGAGTAGACGTAGTTGCCGACGACGACGTTCTTGCCGAAGTCGGTCGTCTTCTCCGCGTAGTTGCCGTCCAGGTGGAGCGGGTGGTGGTTCATGGTGAGGAGGCAGAAGAGGTGGTCGTCGTACTCGGTGACCGTCTTGCCGGGCCAGTGCTTGTAGACCGCGCCGACCTCGAACTCCTCGAAGGTGCGTCCGAACTGCATGGTGATCAGGCCTCCGGGGCTTCGAACTTCGAGGTGCGCTTCATGCCGGCTGCCCGGCCCTTGCCCGAGACCACCAGCGCCATCTTGCGGCTGGCCTCGTCGATCATCTCGTCGCCGAGCATCGCGGAGCCCTTCTTGCCGCCCGCCTCGGACGTGTAGTACTCGTACGCGTCGAGGATCAGCTCGGCGTGGTCGAAGTCCTCCTGGGACGGCGAGAAGATCTCGTTCGACGCCTCGACCTGGCCCGGGTGCAGCACCCACTTGCCGTCGAAGCCGAGCGCTGCGGCACGCCGGGCGACCTCGCGGTAGCCGTCGACGTTGCGGATCTGGAGGTAGGGGCCGTCGATGGCCTGGAGGTCGTTGGCGCGGGCCGCCATCAGGATCTTCATCAGGATGTAGTGGTACGCGTCGGCGCCGTAGCCCGGCGGCTGCTCGCCCACCACCAGCGTCTTCATGTTGATCGACGCCATGAAGTCGGCCGGGCCGAAGATGATCGTCTCGGTGCGCGGGGAGGCCTCGGCGATCGCGTTGACGTTGTTGAGGCCGCGCGCGTTCTCGATCTGCGCCTCGATGCCGATCCTGCCGACCTCGAAGCCCATCGTCTTCTCGATCTGGGTCAGGAGCAGGTCGAGCGCGACGACCTGCTGGGCGTCCTGGACCTTCGGCAGCATGATGCAGTCGAGGTTCTGGCCGGCGCCCTCGACGACCGTCACCACGTCGCGGTACGTCCACTCGGTCGTCCAGTCGTTGACGCGCACGACACGGGTCTTGCCGGTCCAGTCGCCCTCGTTGAGGAACTTCACGATGGTGTGCCGCGCCTCGGGCTTGGCGAGCGGCGCGCAGGCGTCCTCCAGGTCCAGGAAGACCTGGTCGGCGGGCAGCCCCTGGGCCTTCTCCAGGAAGCGGGGGTTCGAGCCCGGCACCGCGAGACACGAACGGCGGGGACGAAGACGATTCACGGTCATGCGGGGACCTCCGAGATGTCCAGGGGGCGGAGCTTGTTCGCTGTGCGGATCTCGTCGACGATACGGCCGATGATCTCCGTGATGCCGAAGTCCTTCGGGGTGAAGACGGCGGCGACGCCCGCCCTCTTCAAAGCCTCTCCGTCGGCGCCCGGGATGATCCCGCCGACGATCACCGGGAGTTCGGGGGCGCCCGCCTCCCGCAGCCTCTCCAGTACGTCCGGCACCAGCTCGGCGTGCGAGCCGGACAGGATGGACAGGCCCACGCAGTGCACGTCCTCGGCGAGGGCGGCGCCGACGATCTGCTCGGGGGTCAGCCTGATCCCCTGGTAGACCACCTCGAAGCCGGCGTCACGGGCCCGGACGGCGATCTGCTCGGCCCCGTTGGAATGCCCGTCCAGACCGGGCTTGCCGACCAGCAGCCGCAGCCGCCCGGCCCCGAGCTCGTCGGCCGTCCGCCGCACCTTCTCGCGTACGAGGGCCAACGGCGTCCCGGGCTCCGCGGTGACCGCCACCGGGGCGGAGGACACGCCGGTCGGGGCGCGGAACTCGCCGAACACCTCGCGCAGCGCCCCCGCCCACTCGCCGGTGGTGACACCGGCGCGCACGCACTCCAGGGTGGCTTCCATCAGGTTCTCGTCGGAGGCGGCGGCCTCCTTGAGGCGCTCGACGGCCTGCGCGGTGGAGGGGAAGACCAGCGGGTCGCCCATGCCCTGGCGGTCGTTGGCCTCGTCCCGGGTGGTGCGCCACTCCCCGAGGGCGGCCACCACGCGGGCCTCGACGGCCGGGTCGACGGTCATGATCGCGGTGTCGAGGTCCGAGGTGAGGGGGCTCGGTTCGGTCGCCTCGTACGAGTTGACGCCGACGATCTTCTCCTCGCCGGACTCGATGCGGGCCCGGCGCAGCGCGTGCGAGGCGACCAGCTCGGACTTGAGGTAGCCGGACTCGACGGCGGCCAGCGCGCCGCCCATGTCCTGGATGCGGTCGATCTCGGCGAGGCACTCGTCGACCAGCGAGGACACCTTGGCCTCGATGACGTGCGAGCCCTCGAAGATGTCGTCGTATTCGAGGAGGTCGGACTCGTGCGCCAGGACCTGCTGGATGCGCAGGGACCACTGCTGGTCCCACGGGCGGGGCAGGCCCAGGGCCTCGTTCCAGGCGGGGAGCTGGACGGCGCGGGCGCGGGCGTCCTTCGAGAGGGTCACGCCCAGCATCTCCAGCACGATGCGCTGGACGTTGTTCTCCGGCTGGGCCTCGGTCAGGCCGAGGGAGTTGACCTGGACGCCGTACCGGAAGCGGCGCTGCTTGGGGTTCTCGATTCCGTACCGCTCCCGGGTGATCTTGTCCCAGATGCGGCCGAAGGCGCGCATCTTGCACATCTCCTCGATGAACCGGACGCCGGCGTTCACGAAGAACGAGATGCGGGCGACGACGTCGCCGCGCCGCTCGTCGGGGATCTGGCCCGAGGCGAAGACCGAGTCCAGGACGGCGATGGCGGTGGACATCGCGTACGCGATCTCCTGGACGGGGGTGGCTCCCGCCTCCTGGAGGTGGTACGAGCAGATGTTGATGGGGTTCCACTTGGGGATGTTGTTGACCGTGTAGCAGATCATGTCGGTGGTCAGCCGCAGGGAGGGACCGGGCGGGAAGACGTGCGTCCCGCGCGAGAGGTACTCCTTGACGATGTCGTTCTGGGTGGTGCCCTGGAGCTGGGAGACGTCCGCGCCCTGCTCCTCGGCGACCACCTGGTAGAGGGCCAGCAGCCACATCGCGGTGGCGTTGATGGTCATCGAGGTGTTCATCTGCTCCAGCGGGATGTCCTGGAACAGGCGGCGCATGTCGCCGAGGTGGGAGACGGGGACCCCGACCCGGCCGACCTCGCCGCGGGCGAGGATGTGGTCGGGGTCGTAACCGGTCTGCGTGGGCAGGTCGAACGCGACCGACAGCCCGGTCTGGCCCTTGGAGAGGTTGTTGCGGTAGAGCGCGTTGGACGCCTCGGCGGTCGAGTGACCGGCGTACGTCCGCATGAGCCAGGGCCGGTCCTTCCGGCGCTCGTTACCGGGCTGGCGGTCGGTGGCCATCAGACGTTCCGGAAGCGGTTGATGGCGTCGATGTGCTGCGCGCGCTTCTCGTGGTCGCGGACGCCGAGCCCCTCGCGCGGAGCCAGCGCGAGGACGCCGACCTTGCCCTGGTGCAGGTTGCGGTGGACGTCGTAGGCGGCCTGCCCGGTGTCTTCGAGGGAGTACACCTTCGAGAGCGTCGGGTGGATCTTGCCCTTGGCGATCAGGCGGTTGGCCTCCCACGCCTCGCGGTAGTTGGCGAAGTGCGAGCCGATGATGCGCTTCAGGGACATCCACAGGTAGCGGTTGTCGTACTCGTGCATGTACCCCGAGGTGGAGGCGCAGGTGGTGATCGTGCCGCCCTTGCGGGTGACGTACACGCTCGCGCCGAAGGTCTCGCGGCCCGGGTGCTCGAAGACGATGTCGATGTCCTCGCCGCCGGTGAACTCGCGGATGCGCTTGCCGAAGCGCTTCCACTCCTTCGGGTCCTGGGTGCGCTCGTCCTTCCAGAACTTGTAGCCCTCGGCACTGCGGTCGATGATCGCCTCCGCGCCCATGGACCGGCAGATCTCCGCCTTCTGCTCGCTGGAGACGACGCAGATCGGGTTCGCGCCGCCCGCGAGGGCGAACTGGGTGGCGTACGAACCGAGCCCGCCGCTCGCGCCCCAGATCAGGACGTTGTCGCCCTGCTTCATGCCGGCCCCGTTGCGCGAGACCAGCTGGCGGTACGCGGTGGAGTTGACCAGTCCGGGAGCGGCGGCCTCCTCCCAGCTCAGGTGGTCCGGCTTCGGCATGAGCTGGTTGGACTTGACGAGTGCGATCTCCGCCAGACCGCCGAAGTTGGTCTCGAAGCCCCAGATGCGCTGCTCGGGGTCGAGCATCGTGTCGTTGTGGCCGTCGGAGGACTCCAGCTCGACGGACAGGCAGTGCGCGACGACCTCGTCGCCGGGGTTCCAGGCGTTCACGCCGGGGCCGGTGCGCAGCACGACGCCCGCCAGGTCGGAGCCGATGATGTGGTACGGCAGGTCGTGACGCTTCGTCAACTCGCTGAGACGGCCGTAGCGTTCGAGGAAGCTGAAGGTCGAGACCGGCTCGAAGATCGAGGTCCAGACGGAGTTGTAGTTCACCGAACTGGCCATCACCGCCACCAGGGCCTCGCCCGGGCCGAGTTCGGGGACCGGCACGTCGTCCAGGTGGATCGACTTGCGGGGGTCCTTCTCGCGGGTGGTGAGACCCGAGAACATCTCGGTCTCGTCCTTGTGCACGGTGATCGCGCGGTACGACTCGGGGAGCGAGAGGGCGGCGTAGTCCGCGGCCGTCGCTTCCTGCGACTGGATCGCGTCCAGGATTTCCTTCACGGTGTGCCTCCGGCGGAGCGGCTCTTGAGAGAGGAGCGCTTTGAGGGGTCGTCGGGGTGCTGAGGGTGGTGTGAGGGGGTGGTGGGGTGGAGGTGTGCCGTCGGTCCGGCGGTGCTGCGGTGTTCTCGGCGGCGCGGGGGTGTGCGCGGGAGGTGCCTGTGACGCAGGCGTCCGGGTGCGCCCACCGGGGGTGGGCGGGGACAGCCGGGGTGCGCGTTCGCCGCGTCCCGGCCACCCGGACAACATCAACGTATGGCACCCCGTGACAGGCCGCAAGGCACTGAGTGCCAACAAATTCGCTCACTTGGTCACTGGCCTGCGCATCTGCGCGATGATCGATCGAGAGCGGGCCGCCGGATGTCCGGTTCGGCCGCGTTGGGGCATGAAAAAAGCCGCTCCCACCAGGGGGAACGGCTTCTTTCGTGGTGTGCGTCTCAGCAGCCCGGCCCGGGGCCCGGCGCGCGCTCTCCGTGCTGTTTCAGCGCTGCTTCAACGCTGTTTCAGCGCCTCCTCGATGGTCCGCATGACCTCGTCCAGCGGCGCGTCCGTGCGCGCCACCGCCACCAGCACCTCGCCGTCCCGGCGGACGGCCGCCGGAGCGGACTCGGCCGGAGCGGACTCACCGCGGGCGGTGCGCCCGGCCCCGATCCCGGTGCCGAAGGTGTCCCGGACGATCGCGAAGGCGTGGTCGAGCTGCGTCTCCACGTCGCCCTGGCCGCCCGCCCGCAGCCAGCGGCGCAGGACGTGGTTGTGCGCGGTGACCACCGCGGAGGCGGCGACCTCCGCGAGCAGCGGGTCGTCGTTGCCGGGCTGGTGGTCGTGCTCGTCGAAGTGACCCAGCAGATAGCGCGTGAACAGGCGCTCGTAACGGGCCACCGAGGCGATCTCCGCCTCCCGCAGGGTCGGCACCTCGCGGGTCAGCTTGTAGCGGGCCACGGACACGGCGGGAGCCGCCGCGTACATCCGCATGACCTCCTTGATGCCCCGGCACACCGTGTCGAGCGGGTGCTCGTGCGCGGGCGCCGCGTGGAGCACCGCCTCGGCCCGCACCAGCGTGTCGTCGTGGTCGGGGAAGATCGCCTCTTCCTTGGAGCGGAAGTGGCGGAAGAAGGTGCGCCGGGCGACGCCGCCCGCCGCGGCGATCTCGTCGACGGTGGTCGCCTCGTACCCCTTCGTCGCGAAGAGCTCCATCGCGGCGGCGGACAGCTCGCGGCGCATCTTGAGGCGCTGAGCGGCCGCGCGCGAACCCGCCGCGCTCTCGGGCACGTCGGGTGCGGAGTTCGTTCGGGAAGTCCTGGGGGCCTGGGGCATGCCCTGAACGTAACCCATCCGCGCAGGAGAGCGCGCCTGAGGGGGCGGGCCGCCGCCGTCTTCCAGCAGCCCGCCCCACCCGGACGAACCCGCCTGCCTACCTGCGCGCATACTCCCGGAAGCCCCGGCCGGTCTTGCGGCCCAGGCAGCCCGCCGCCACCAGGTGTTCGAGCAGCGGCGCGGGGGCCAGGCCCGGGTCGCGGAACTCGCGGTGCAGGACCTGCTCGATGGCGAGCGAGACGTCCAGGCCGACCACGTCCAGGAGCTCGAAGGGGCCCATCGGGTAGCCGCCGCCCAGCTTCATCGCGGCGTCGATGTCGTCCAGCGACGCGTAGTGCTCCTGCACCATCTTGATCGCGTTGTTCAGGTACGGGAAGAGGAGCGCGTTGACGATGAAGCCGGCCCGGTCGCCGCAGTCCACCGGATGCTTGCGGATCCTGACGGTGAGGTCGCGGACGGTGGCGTGCACGTCGTCGGCGGTCAGCACCGTACGGACGATCTCGACCAGCTTCATCGCCGGGGCCGGGTTGAAGAAGTGCATCCCGATCACGTCCTGGGGCCGCGAGGTGGCGCGGGCGCAGGCGACGACGGGCAGCGAGGAGGTGGTGGTGGCCAGGATCGCGCCCGGCTTGCAGACCTTGTCGAACGCCGCGAAGAGCTGCTGCTTGACCTCCAGGTCCTCGGCGACCGCCTCCAGCGCCAGGTCCACGTCGGCGAAGGCGTCCAGGGAGCCCGCCGCGGCGATCCGGCCGAGGGTGTCCTCCCGGGCCTCGGCCGTCATCCGGCCCTTGGCGACCGAGCGGGCCAGGGAGGTGCCGATGCGGGCCTTGGCCGCCTCCGCCTTCTCGCCGCTGCGGGCCGCCAGAACGACCTGGTACCCGGCCTTGGCGAAGACCTCCGCGATGCCCGAGGCCATCGTCCCGGAACCCGCGACGCCCACCGAGCGGATCTCCCGGCCGTCGGCGGGCGGGGCGGCGGCAGGAGGGGTCAGGGCGTCCTCGACCACGGTCGCGCTGCCCGGAGCCTCGTACGTGTAGAACCCGCGGCCCGCCTTGCGGCCGGTCAGCCCGGCCGCGCCGAGCTGCTTGAGGACGGGGGCCGGGGCGTGCAGCCGGTCGTGCGACTCCGCGTACATGGCCTCCAGGACGGTGCGCGCGGTGTCGATGCCGATCAGGTCGAGCAGGGCGAGCGGGCCCATCGGCAGGCCGCAGCCCAGCCTCATCGCCGCGTCGATGTCCTCGCGGGAGGCGTACTTGGCCTCGTACATCGCGGCCGCCTGGTTCAGGTAGCCGAACAGCAGCCCGTCCGCCACGAAGCCGGGGCGGTCGCCGACCGCCACCGGCTCCTTGCCCAGGTCGTGCGCGAGGTCGGTGACGGCGGCGACGGCGGTCGGCGCGGTGAGCACCGAGGAGACCACCTCGACCAGCTTCATCGCCGGGGCCGGGTTGAAGAAGTGCATCCCGAGCACGCGCTCGGGGCGCGCGGAGTCCGCGGCGAGCCGGGTCACGGAGAGCGCGTTGGTGCCGGTGGCGAGGATGGTGTCCGGGCGGACGATGCCGTCCAGGGCGCGGAAGACCTGGTGCTTGACCTCGTACGACTCGGGCACGACCTCGATCACGAGGTCCGCGTCGGCGGCCGCGGACAGGTCGACAGCGGTACGGAACCGGGCCAGCGCCTGCGCCCGGTCGATCTCGCTCAGCCGCTCCTTGCGGACGGCGCGGGCGGTGGACGCCTCGACGGCGGCGACGGCCCGGTGCACGGCGTCGGCGTGGAGGTCGATGCCGATCACGGTCCGTCCGGCACGCAGCAGGACCTCGGTGATTCCGGTGCCCATGGTGCCGAGGCCGACGACGGCGACGGTGGCGAGGGGAGAAAGAGGGGTGGTGGAGACAGGGGTGTCCATCACGGGACTCCAGGGATGAGTGACGACTGGGACGAGGGGCGTCTGCGCGAAGGGCGGCCGACGGACCGTCGGCGCGCGCGACAGGAGGGCGCGGGCGGACGGCAGGCGTCGTGAGAGGTGGTGCTGCAAGCGGCGGGGCCCTGTCCCGGGGCCGGTGCCGTACGCGTGGAGCGAGAACGCCGAACCGACTGGCTCTCCGGGCGGCTGCGTCACCAGGCCGCCAAGAGTCGATCTGTCAGCGGGTGTTGGGCCCCGTGGTGGGGGCGGCCCGCTCACTTGAGGCTAACCGCCGAGTAACGAGCGCGCCAGCCCCCGGCGGGGGTGGCCGGATGTGATCTGCGCCGCCCGTCGTCCCCCCGCGCTGGCTACGCTGGCCGCATGGACGAGGAACTGCGGTCCCTGATCGACCGGCTGGGCGAAGAGGCCGGGAAGTCCGCCGCCTACGAGACACTCATCGGCACCGACGACCACGCGATACTCGCCCGCGTCCTGACCGCACCGGAGCAGCCGCTCTGGGCACGGGAGCTGGCCGCCTTCCGGCTCGGCTGCGCGGGCGACCGGCGCGCCTTCGAGTCCCTCGTCCTCCTGCTCAACCACCGCGACCCCGAACGCTGTGTCTCCGCTGCGTACGCGCTGGCCAGGCTCGGCGACCCGCGGACGGCGAAGGCCGCGGCCGCGCTCGCCACCAACCCCCTGCGCACCGCCTACGCGATGCAGCCCGTGCGCCTGCTGACCGAGCTCCGCGCCCCCGAGTCCGTGCCCGCGCTGATCACCACCCTGCGCGGTCTGCTCGCCCCGAACGACCCGCACTGGCGGGTGGCGCTGGCCTGCGTGGAGGGCCTCGGGCGGCTCCGCGACGTACGGGCGACGCAGGTGCTGGACGCGGCGCTCGATCACCCCCGGCTGGGGGCGGCGGCAGCGGCGGCGCTCAGCAGGCTGACGTAACGCACCTCCCGGAGGGCGACGCCGTCGAGCTCGTGGGACTCCTCGGCGCCGTCCCGGACGCATCCGGCCTTCTCGTAGAAGCGGCGGGCCACCGCGTTCTCCTTGAGCACCCACAGGCTCAGCGCGGCGAATCCGGCGGCGCGCGCCCGCTCCCGGCACGCGGCCATCAGTGCCCGGCCCGCGCCCGTCGCGTGGTGCTCGGGGAGCGCGTAGAGGGTGTACAGCTCAGCGGCCGGCCGCTCGGCGGTGCTGTGCGGGGGCGTGCCGCCCGTTTCCCGGTACGGCCCGAAGCAGGCCCAGGCGACGACCTGCCCGCCGCGCTCCGCGACGAGGTTCACCACCCGGGGGCCCGCCTGCGTGAAGTGGGTGCGGCGCAAGGCGGCCTCCTCGGCGAGGTCCAGGCGGTCGAGGGAGGACCGCGGCACGATCCCCGCGTAGGCGTGCCGCCATCCGCGCACCCGGCAGGCGGCCACGGCGGGAACGTCGTCGAGGGTCATGGGGCGTACGCGGACGGGGGTGTTCGGCGGGGCGGGCGGCGCTGCGGTGTCCATGGCGGAACGCTAGCCCCGTACCGACGGGGCGTCGTCCCGATTTTGGCCCCCGCCCCCGAGGTGGTTGGGTGAGCGCACCCACTGAGAGGGGCCCGCCGCCCCGGCGGGCGCCCCCCGAGGATTTCAAGTGCTGGAGGAAGAGGCATGGCGCAGGTAGAGGCCACGACGGAGCGCATCATCGCGGCGGATGCGGAGACGGTGTTCGACACGCTGGCCGACTACAGCGGCACGCGCGGCAAGATCCTCCCCGAGCACTTCAGCGAGTACGAGGTGCGCGAGGGCGGCGACGGCGAGGGCACCCTCGTGCACTGGAAGCTCCAGGCCACCAGCAAGCGGGTCCGCGACTGCCTGCTGGAGGTCACCGAGCCGACCGACGGCCAACTCGTGGAGAAGGACCGCAACTCCTCCATGGTGACCACCTGGACCGTCACCCCCGCCGGCGAGGGTTCCGCCAAGGCCGTCGTCACGTCCGTATGGAACGGCGCGACCGGCATCGGCGGCTTCTTCGAGCGCACCTTCGCGCCCAAGGGCCTCGCCCGCATCCACGACGCGGTGCTCGCCAACCTCGCCGCCGAGGTCGAGAAGAAGTAACTCCCCGCACCGCCAAGGCCGTTACGGGCAGCAGGCCGACTCACCGGTTCGAGTGGTCTTCCGTGCCGGTCCGTTGTACGCCGTAGGGGCTCCCACCGGCCCGAATTCACCCCGCGTACCCCCTGCGCGTCAATCGTCGCGCTTGCTCCGCCTTGTCGCCCGATGCGACAAATGGGCGGCGCAGGCGTGACGAGAGGCGCGACGAGGGGAGCAGTGACGTGGGCGGCAGCACTCTGGTGGAGGACGACCGGGACGCATGGGCGTCCGGTCATGTCCCCGCCGGGCAGGACGTGTTCGACATCGAGCAGGCGGTACGGCCGGACCGGTCGGGCACGGCCGCCGACGGAAGTCCGCCCGGCCCCGGACAGGGCGCCCCCGCCGGTGAGTTCAGCCCCCGCCGGATCCGGCTCGTCTTCTTCGGGCTGATGCTCGCGCTGCTCCTCGCGGCTCTGGAGCAGATGATCGTGGCCACCGCCCTGCCGAAGATCGTCGGCGATCTCCAGGGCCTGGACCGGATGTCCTGGGCGATCACCGCCTACCTCCTGACCTCGACCATCGGCCTGCCGATCTACGGAAAGCTCGGCGACCTCTTCGGCCGCAAGGGCGTCTTCCTCTTCGCGATCGTCGTCTTCGTCGTCGGCTCGGGGCTGGCCGGCTGGTCGCGGACCATGGACGAGCTGATCGCCTTCCGCGCGCTCCAGGGCGCGGGCGCGGGCGGGCTCATGATCGGCGTGCAGGCGATCATCGCGGACATCGTGCCGCCGCGCAGGCGCGGCCGGTTCATGGGCCTGATCGGCGCGGCCTTCGGGCTCGCCTCCGTCGCGGGACCGCTGCTCGGCGGGTTCTTCACCGACCACGCCTCCTGGCGCTGGTGCTTCTACATCAACGTGCCGTTCGGCCTCGTCACCCTGGCCGTCGTCGCCGTGGTGCTGAAGTTGCCCAAGCCGACCATCCGGCCCCGGCTCGACATCATGGGCGCGGTCCTGCTCGCCGCTGCGTCCACCTGCCTGGTCCTCATCACGAGCTGGGGCGGCACGGAGTACGACTGGGACTCGCGCGTCATCCTCGGGCTCGCCGCCGGAGCCGCCGGAACGTCCCTGCTGTTCCTCGTCGTCGAGCACTACGCACCCGAACCGATCATTCCGCTGCGGCTGTTCCGCGACTCCGTCTTCAACATCACCGGGCTCGTCGGCGCCGTCGTCGGCATCGCCCTCTTCGGCGCGGCCAGCTACCTGCCGACCTTCCTCCAGATGGTCGACGGGGCCAGTGCCACCGAGTCCGGGCTGCTGATGCTGCCGATGATGGGCGGCGTCGTCATCGCCTCCATCGTCTCGGGACAGTTGATCAGCAAGACCGGGCACTACCGGGTCTACCCGATCGCCGGCAGCGCGCTGGCCGCCCTCGGCATGTGGCTGCTGTCCCGCCTGGAGATCGGCACCTCGCAACTGGAGTACAGCCTGTGGATGGCCGTGCTCGGCGTCGGCATCGGGCTGATCATGCCGGTGCTCGTCCTGGCCGTGCAGAACTCCGTCGGGCCCGGCGACCTCGGCACCGCCACCAGCGCCAACAACTACTTCCGGCAGATGGGCGGCAGCATCGGCGCCGCCGTCTTCGGCACCCTCTTCGCCGGACGGCTCGTGGACGCGCTCGCCGGCTCGCTGCCGTCGGGCGTCACCCTGCCGGACCCGGCGTCCATCACCCCGCAACTGGTGCACGCCATGCCGCCGCCGCTGCGCGACGCCTACATCGAGGCGTACGCCGTGGCGATGCCGCGGATCTTCCTCTACCTCGTGCCGGTGCTCGTGCTCGGCCTGCTCATCGCCTGCTTCCTCAAGGAGAAACCACTGGTGTCCGCGCACAACGCCCCCGCCGAAGCACCCGAGGCCCCCGAGACCCTGGTGGCGCCGCCGCTTCCCACGCCCCAACTCCCGCTTCCGGTGCAGCAGTCGGGAGGGGTGCCGGTCTGCGGCACCGTCCAGCACCACGACGGCTCCGTCGTGCCGAGCGCCGCGCTCACCCTCATCGACGTCGGCGGACGGCAGGTCGGGCGCGGCGCCAGCGGCGGTGACGGGCGGTACGCGCTGAGCGTGCGCGGACCCGGTTCGTACGTCCTGATCGCCGCGGCCCAGGGCCACCAGCCGCAGGCCGTCACGGTCACCGTGGGGGAGCGGCCGGTGGAACTGGACGTCGTCCTCGGCGGCGCCGGCCGCCTCGCCGGATCGGTGCTCACCGCCGACGGGAACCCGGTGCGGGACGCCGCCGTGACGCTCACGGACGTACGGGGCGAGGTGGTCGCCTCCACCCGCAGCGGCCGTGACGGGGCCTACGTCATCTCGGAGCTGGTGGCGGGGGAGTACACCCTGGCGGCCAGTGCCCCCGCCTACCGGCCCGCCGCGCTGCCGGTGAGCGTGCAGGCCTCCCGCGAGACCCGGCAGGACGTCGAGCTGGCCGGCGGCGCGGTGCTGCGCGGCACCGTGCGGGCGGGCGGCGGGCGGGCGGTCGAGGACGCCCGGGTCACCCTGCTGGATGCGGCGGGCAACGTGGTGGACACACTCACCACCGGCTCCGACGGCACCTTCCGCTTCGTGGACCTGTCGTCCGGCGAGTACACGGTGATCGCGGCGGGCTATCCGCCGGTGGCCACCGTCCTGCAGGTCGCGGGCGGCGGGCGCACCGAGCGCGACCTGCAGCTCGGCCACGAGGACTGACGTCGGCGACGCACCTCCGCGCCACCCCGGGGCCACCCCCGCGCCACCCCCGTGGCCCCGCGTCCCGCACCGGGCGGACGGAAGCGGACGGACACCCTCCGGGGACCGTCCGCTTCCGTTCTGTCAACCCCAGCGCGCACGGCGCGTGCGCGGCGTGCACGGCCGTCGGCGCAGCTCGAACGGCCGACAAAGGTGTATGTCGACACCTTGTCGTGCGCCTCGGCGCGGGGGACGGTGGAAGCGATCTTCACACCTGGCCCATCGCACCCCCGGGAGCTGAGCATGAGCGTGACGAGCCGCTACAAGGACGCCTGGGAAGGCTTCTGGCAGGACGTTCCGGACCGGGCCGGGGCCGTCCTGTGGGACGCCGAGCCCGCCCTCACCGCCGGCATCCACCTCGCCCTGTTCGAGCCGCACATGACCGACCCGGCCCTGCCCGTCGTCGACCTCGGCTGCGGCAACGGGACCCAGACCCTCTATCTCGCCGACCGCTTCGAGCACGTCGCGGGAGTGGACCTCGCCCCGGCCGCCGTCGCCCGTGCCCGCCGCGGCGACCCCGACGGCCAGGTGGCGTTCAGCATCGCCGACGCCACCGAGCCCGCCGCCGTCCAGCGGCTGCACGGCGAACTCGGCGACGCCCAGGTGTACCTGCGCTGCGTCCTGCACCAGTGCGAACCCCTGGACCGGGCGCCGCTCGCCGCGGCGGTGGCCGTCCTGCTCGGTGAGCGCGGCCGGGCCTTCGTGGTCGAGCCCGACGAGAGCGCCGGGCGCATCCTGCGCGAGCTGGCCCTCGGCCCCGACGGCCCGCCGCCCAAGCTCCGGCCCGTCCTCGCGCACGGCATCGCCCCCGGCGTGATGCCGGACGGCCAGGTGCCGGACCTCTTCCGGGCGGCCGGACTCGACGTACTGGCCGGCGGGGAACTGCCGCTGACGACCACCGAGTACCGCCCCGACGGCACCCGCATCGAACTGCCCTCGCAATGGCTCGTGGTCGGGCGGCCGGGCGGGTGACCCGCCCGTGACATCGTTGCCGCGGGCGCGGCGCAAGCGGCCCGGCGGGCCCGCGGCGGCCGCCGGGCCGCCCCGTTGAGTACGGTGAATCCGCTGTGCCGAAGTGACCTCGGCGGCGGGAGGACCGGCCCGCGCCGCGCGACGAAGGGCGGGACCGGAAGTGAAGATCCTCATCAGCGCCGACATGGAGGGCGCCACCGGCGTCACCTGGCCCGCCGACGTGCTGCCGGGCACCCCGCAGTGGGAGCGCTGCCGGGCGATGTTCACCTCCGACGTGAACGCGGCCGTGCTCGGCTTCCACGACGGCGGCGCGGACGAGGTCCTCGTCAACGAGGCCCACTGGACCATGCGCAACCTGCTGCTCGAACGGCTCGACGAACGCGCCCGGATGCTCACCGGCCGCCACAAGTCGCTCAGCATGGTCGAGGGCGTCCAGCACGACGACGTCGACGGCATCGCCTTCGTCGGCTACCACACGGGCGCGGGCGACGACGGCGTCCTCGCCCACACCTACCTCGCCAACTCCATCACGGGCGTCTGGCTCAACGGCAGGCGCGCCAGCGAGGGCCTGCTGAACGCGCACGTCGTCGCGGAGTACGGGGTCCCGGTCGTCCTGGTCACCGGCGACGACCTGACCTGCCGGGACGCCGAGGGGTACGCGCCGGGCGCGCGCAAGGTCGCCGTCAAGGAGCACGTCTCGCGGTACGCGGCGGTCTGCCGCCCGCCCGCCCGCACGGCCGCCGACATCCGGGCCGCGGCCAAGGAGGCGGCCGCGCTGGCCGTACGCCACGAGCCCGTCCGCGGCGGCCCGTTCACCGTGGAGCTGGAGTTCGACGCCGCCCACCTGTCGGACGCCGCGACCGTCGTCCCCGGAGTGGCCCGATCCGGTGAACGGCGTGTCGCCTACACCAGCCCCACGATGTATGAGGGCATTCGTACCTTCAAGGCGGTCACGACGATCGTCTCGGCCGCCGTGGAGGAGCAGTATGGATGATCACGTCGTGGTGGATCAGACGGCACTGGACGAGGTGGTGTCCTTCACCTCCGACCTCATCCGCATCGACACCAGCAACCGCGGCGGCGGCGACTGCCGCGAGCGCCCCGCCGCCGAGTACGCGGCCGAGCGCCTCGCCGCCGCCGGCCTGGACGTGCGGCTCCTGGAACGCACCGAGGGCCGTACCAACGTCGTCGCCCGCATCCCCGGCACCGACCCGTCCGCCGACGCCCTGCTGGTCCACGGCCACCTGGACGTCGTGCCCGCCGAGCCCGCCGACTGGTCGGTGCACCCGTTCTCCGGCGAGGTGCGGGACGGGGTGGTGTGGGGGCGCGGCGCGGTCGACATGAAGAACATGGACGCGATGGTGCTGTCCGTCGTACGGGCCTGGGCGCGCGCCGGGGTGCGCCCGCGCCGGGACATCGTCCTCGCGTACACCGCCGACGAGGAGGCCAGCGCGGTCGACGGCGCGGACTTCCTGGTGGAGGAGCACGCGGACCTCTTCGACGGCTGCACCGAGGGCATCGGCGAGTCCGGCGCGTACACCTTCCACGCCGGCCCCGGCCGCCGGATCTACCCCATCGCCGCGGGGGAGCGGGGCACGGCCTGGCTCAAGCTGACGGGGTACGGCACGGCGGGCCATGGCTCCAAGGTCAACGGGCAGAACGCGGTCAGCCGCGTCGCCGCCGCCGTCGCCCGGATCGGCGAGCACGACTGGCCGGTCCGCCTCACCCCGACCGTACGGGCCTGTCTGCGCGAACTGGCCGCCCTGCACGACCTGGACGTGCCCGACCCGGACGACCCCGGCTACGACGTCGACGCCGTCCTGAACAAGCTGGGCCCGGCCGCGGCCCTCGTGGAAGCAACCGTGCGCAACAGCACGAATCCGACCATGCTGGACGCCGGGTACAAGGTCAACGTCATTCCCGGCAGCGCGACCGCGTACATCGACGGAAGGTTTCTGCCCGGCGGCGAGGACGAGTTCCGGGCCACCCTGGACGCCCTCACCGGGGAGCACGTCGACTGGGAGTTCCACCACCGCTCGCCCGCCGTCGAAGCGCCGGCCGACTCCGCGACGTACCGCCAACTGGCGGCAGCCGTGCGGAAGTTCGCACCCGAAGGGCATGTGGTGCCGTTCTGCATGTCGGGGGGCACGGACGCCAAGCAGTTCTCCCGGCTCGGCATCACCGGCTACGGCTTCTCGCCGCTGCGGCTTCCCGAGGGCTTCGACTACGGTGCACTCTTCCACGGGGTCGACGAACGCGTCCCGGTCGAAGCACTGCACTTCGGGGTGCGCGTCCTGGACCATTACCTACGGCACGCGTGAACCGCTCGCGCCGTGGATCCGTACGGATCCGTACCGAAGCACAGACCGCAGCAGGGGGAGTTGGCAGCATGGTGCCCACCGGGGCTTACGGAAGCTGGCCGTCGCCGATCGACGCCGCGCTCGCGGCGTCGCACGGCGGGGCCCCGCAGTTCGCCGGCTTCGTCGGCGACGAGGTGTGGTGGACCGCGCCCCGGCCCGAGGAGAACGGCAGGCAGGCCCTGGTGCGGCTGCGCGCGGGCGGCGCCGAGGACGTCGTGCTGCCCGCGCCGTGGGACGTGCGCAGCCGGGTCGTCGAGTACGGCGGCCTGCCCTGGACCGGCGCCGTCCGCCCGGCCGGCGGGCCGCTCGTCGTCTTCGTGAACTTCTCCGACCAGCGCCTCTACGCCTACGAACCGGACGCCCCCGGCGCCCCCGGGCCGCGCCCGCTGACCCCCGTCTCCGCCGTCGGCGGCGGACTGCGCTGGGCGGACCCGGTGCTGCGCGGCGACGAGGTGTGGTGCGTCCTGGAGGAGTTCACCGGCGAGGCCCCCACCGACGTGCGCCGGGTGATCGCCGCCGTGCCGCTGGACGGAACCGCCGCCGCGGACCGCGGCGCGGTACGGGAGCTGAGCGACGGACGGCACCGCTTCGTCACCGGCCCCCGGATCTCGCCCGACGGCGCCCAGGTCGCCTACATCGGCTGGGACCACCCCCGGATGTCGTGGGACGGCACCGAAGCGCTGGTCGCGGAAGTCTCCGACGGGGGGTTCGTCGGGACCCGATGTCTGGCGGGCGGCCCCGAGGAGTCCGTCTGCCAGGTGGAGTGGGACCGGGACGGGACGCTGCTGTTCTCCTCCGACCGGGGCGGCTGGTGGGAGCTGTACCGGCTGCGCAGGGACGGCGGGCGCGTCAGCGGGGCGCTGTGCATGGGCCGCGAGGAGGAGTTCGGCGGGCCGCTCTGGCAGATCGGGCAGCGCTGGTTCCACCCCCTGGACACCGGGCTGATCGCCGTCGTGCACGGCCGGGGCGCCACCGCGCTGGGCATACTCGATCCCGAGACCGGCGAACTCGTGGACGCGGCCGGGCCCTGGACCGCGTGGGCCGCGACCCTCGCCGTGCAGGGCGACCGGATCGTCGGCGTCGCCGCCAGCCCGCGCACCGGTCACGAGGTCGTGGAACTGTGCACCGCCACCGGCCGGGCCCGCGTCATCGGCTCCCCGCACGACGACCCGGTCGACCCCGCCTACTACCCCGAACCCCTGATCCGCACCTTCACCGGCCCCGAGGGCCGCGACATCCACGCGCACCTCTACCCGCCGCACCACCCCGGCCGCATCGCCCCCGCCGACGAGCTGCCGCCGTACGTGGTGTGGGCGCACGGCGGGCCCACCGGCCACGCGCCGCTCGTGCTCGACCTGGAGATCGCCTACTTCACCTCGCGCGGCATCGGCGTCGCCCAGGTCAACTACGGCGGCTCCACCGGCTACGGACGCGAGTACCGGGAGCGGCTGCGCGGCCAGTGGGGCGTCGTCGACGTCGAGGACTGCGCGGCCGTCGCCCTGGCGCTCGCCGAGGAGGGCACCGCCGACCGGGACCGGCTCGCCATCAGGGGCGGCAGCGCGGGCGGCTTCACCACCGCCGTCTCGCTCGCCGACACCGACGTCTACGCCTGCGGCACCATCATCTACCCCGTCCTGGACCTGGTCTCCTGGGCCGACGACGAGACCCACGACCTGGAGTCCCAGTACCTGGAATCCCTGGTCGGGCCGCTCGCCACCTGCCCCGAGGTCTACGCGGAACGCTCCCCGAGCCCCGAGCGGATCACCGCCCCCTTCCTGCTGCTCCAGGGCCTGGACGACCCGGTCTGCCCGCCCGTGCAGGCGGAGCGCTTCGTCGGGCGGATGGCGGGCCGCGGCATCCCGCACGCCTACCTCGCCTTCGCGGGGGAGGGGCACGGCTTCCGCAGGGCGGAGACCCTGCGGCGAGCCCTGGAGGCGGAACTCGGGCTGTACGTCCAGGTGTTCGGCGTCGAGCGGGACGATGTGCCGCCCCTGGAGTTCCGGAAGTGACCCGCGGGCTTCCCGGCCTCGGCGAACTGTCCCGCCCCGCCCGGCTGCGCCCGGGCGCGCGCGTCGCGATCGTCTCCCCGAGCGGCCCGGTGCCCGCCGACCGGCTGGACGCGGGGCTCGACGTCCTGCGCGGCTGGGACCTGGACCCGGTGGTGCTGCCGCACGTCCTCGACCGGCACCCGGAGTTCGGCCACCTCGCGGGCGACGACGCGGACCGGGCCCGCGACCTCACCGAGGCCTGGTGCGACCCCGCCGTCGCCGCCGTGATGTGCGCACGCGGCGGATACGGGGCCCAGCGCATGGTCGACCTGGTCGACTGGGCGGCGATGCGGGAGGCCACCGCCGCGTACGGGCGGCCCAAACCGTTCATCGGGTACAGCGACATCACCGCGCTGCACGAGGCGTTCGCCACCCGCATGGGCGTCGCCACCCTGCACGGGCCGATGACCGCCACCGTCGCCTTCGTCAAGGACGGGCCCACCCAGGACAGCCTGCGCGCCACCCTCTTCGAGCCCGAGTCCGTGCGCGTCCTCGGCCTGCCCACCGCCCGCACCCTGGTGCCGGGCCGGGCGGCGGGCGTCACCCTCGGCGGCTGCGTCTCGCTGCTCGCCGCCGAGCTCGGCACCCCGCACGCCAGGCCCTCGGCCCGCGGCGGCCTGCTGGCCGTCGAGGACACCGGTGAGGAGGCCTACCGGCTGGACCGCCTCCTCACCCAACTCCTGCGCTCCGGCTGGCTGGACGGGATCGCCGGGATCGCCCTCGGCTCGTGGGCCGGCTGCGGGCCGTACGAGAGCGAGATCCGCCCGGTGCTCCTCGACCGGCTCGGCGCGCTCGGGGTGCCGGTCGTCGAGGAGCTGGGCTTCGGCCACGCGGCGACGGCGCTCACCGTGCCGCTGGGCGTGCCCGCGGTGCTGGACGCCGACGCGGGGACGCTCACGCTGGACGCCCCCGCGCTGGTGTGACCCGCCGTCACGAGGCGGCGCCGGTCTCCCAGGTGTCGCGGTAGTCGCCGGTCGCGCCGTCGACGAGTTCGCGGAGGATGTCCAGGTGGCCGGTGTGCCGGACGGTGTCCTCCAGCATGTGCACCAGCACCCAGCGCAGCGACACCCTCGTGCCGTCCCAGGACGTGCCCAGGTGGTCCAGGTCCAGGTCGTGGATCACCCGGTCGGCGGCCGCCCTGGCCCGGCCGTACAGCGCGACGATCCGAGCCGCCGTCTCGTCGGGGCCGACGGTCAGGTCGTCCTCGGGAGCGAACCACAGCTCCTCGGCCGGGTAGCCGAACGTCTCGCAGAACCAGCCGTACTCGATCGCCGCCAGGTGCTTCACCAGCCCCAGCAGACTCGTGCCGGTCGGAGTCATCGGGCGGCGCAACCGCTCGTCGTCCAGGCCCTCCAGCTTCCACAGGGCGATGTCGCGGTGCTGGTCCAGCGAGGCGAGCAGGGTCGCCTTCTCGTCGCCGGCGAACGGGACGCGTTCGATGCGCTTCGGGGTGTCGGTCATGCCGGGACCGTAACAGCGCGCATCACCCGTACGGCTGCCTCGACTGCCCGTCAGCACGCCGTGTCTGCCCATGCTGGGGGGCGAGAGGGGAGGACGTCTGCCTTCCCCCAGTGACGCAGGAGGCACAAGTGGTACGCAAGCGTGCGGCGATGGCGGCGGCCGGTGCGGTACTGACCCTGACGGCGGTCACGACCGGAGCGGCGACGGCCGCCCCGGCGGTCCCGACGGCCCCCGCGCCGGTCGCGGCGGTCGCGGCCGAGGAGCCGCAGCCGCTGCCGAACTTCGTCGGCCGGAACCTGTTCCGCGTCTACAGCACGGTCAGCGCGGAGACCGCCCTGAAGATCCACGACCTCAGCGGCGAGCACCGCAAGGTGCTGTGGCCACCGAACTGGAAGGTGTGCACCCAGTCGCCCAAGGCCGGCACCAAGCTGCGCGGCGGCACGCTTGAGCTGGGCGTGGTCAAGACCAACGAGAAGTGCCCCGCCCGGCAGTCGTAGCCTGACTGGATGTCCGAACCACGCACCAGCCCCGCCCCCTACCTCGCCGAAGGCCCCCGGGTGGGCATCCGGCCATTCCGCCGCGAGGACGCCGCTGAGTTCACCGCACGGGCCCGCGAGAGCCGCGCACTGCACGGGCGGTGGCTGACCGCACCGGAGACCGTCGAGGCGTTCCACGGGTACGCGGGCGCCCTCGCCGGGAGCCCCTCCCGGGTCGGCTTCCTCGTCTGCACCCGGGACGACGGCGGGATCGCCGGATTCGTCAACATCAACAACATCGTCGAGGGCGCCTTCCAGAGCGGCGCCCTCGGCTACGGCGCGTTCGCCCACGCCGCCGGGCGCGGCCTGCTGTCCGAGGGCCTGGACCTGGTGGTCCAGCACGCCTTCGGCCGCCTCGGACTGCACCGGCTGGAGGCCAACATCCAGCCCGGCAACGAGGCGTCGCTCGCGCTGGTGCGCCGGGCCGGATTCCGTTACGAGGGCTACTCGCCGGACTTCCTCTTCCTCGCCGGCGCCTGGCGCGACCACGAACGCTGGGCGGTCACCGCCCCCGAGTACCGGCCCCAAAACCCTTTGCGGACAGGGGAGTCGGCCCCGCAGCATGACCCCCATGAGTGATCACATCACCCGGCTCAACCCCGGCACCCTGCACCGCACCCCCGGCTACCACCACGTCACCGTGGTCGAGGCGGGCCGCACCGCGCACCTCGCCGGGCAGTGCCCGCTCGACACGGCGGGCGACCTGGTCGGCCCCGGTGACGTGCTCGCCCAGACCGACCAGGTGGTGGTCAACGCGCTGGCCGCGCTCGCCGCCGTGGACGCCGGGCCCGAGCAGGTCGTCCGCAGCGTCGTCTACGTCGTCACGGACGACCGGGCGGCGCTCGGGGCGGTGTGGGCACGGCTGCTCGCCTCCCCGCTCGCCCCCGCCCTCACCGGCGCCAGCACCCTGCTGGGCGTCGCACAGCTCGGATTCGCCGGCCAGCTCGTCGAGGTCGACCTCACCGCCGCGCTTTCCGGTTGATCTTCATGGTGTCCATGTCGGTCACGGTGGAGCGCAGTTCGGTGTGCGCGTGGCCCAGGGACCTCAGGTGCGTCTCGGCGCGGTCCTCGGCGATCGCGCCCGCCATCTCCGGGCCTTCCGCCGCGTCCGACTCCACGACGTACCGCATCGAGAAGTGCTTCAGCGGCACGTCGTAGGTGAGCGAACCCTCGGCCGAGAACTGCATCGAGGCCAGTCCGTGCGCGTCCTTCCCGGCGAGCAGCCGGGTCCGGCTCTCCTCGGTCAGCCCGTCCCAGGTGCCCCGCACGATGACCCGGTACGTGTGCTGCGTGCCCATGTGGCGTCAGCCCCTCCGCTGTGTCCGTCCGCCCCGGTGGCGGACCCCGGCAAGCAGGCTACGGGGAGCGCCCACTTTCCGCCTTCGCTTAATCCGGCTCGCCGGAACCCCTGGTCAGGCCGGTACCCAGCGTGTTCGGATGGTCGCGGAAGAGGGGTGCGCGGACCCGTGCGCCCGAGCGTGCCGGTGATCGAGTGAGGTTCCTGTGGCCACGAGCGTGCGACGCGACCGACTGACCCTGCCCGCGGCCCCGTTGGGCCCGGAGAACCCGCTGCCGGGACTGTGCGCCCCCGGCGGGGTGCACGAGCTGGACGAGCGGACCAAGGAGGGGCTGCCGCGCGACATGAAGCGGCAGATCGGCAACGCGCCGCTGCGCACCACGCTTCCCGTGCGCACCCGCGACGGATACGGGCGCGAGCGCGCCGACACCGGGTTCGACGCGATAGTCATCGAGAACGACCGTCTGCGGGCGACCGTCCTCCCCGGCCTCGGCGGCCGGATCCACTCCCTCCACCACAAGTCCACCGGCCGCGAGCTGGTGTACCGCAACCCCGTCCTGCAACCGGCCGGCTTCGCCCTCAACGGCGCCTGGTTCTCCGGCGGCATCGAGTGGAACATCGGCGCCACCGGCCGCACCGCCCTCACCTGCGCCCCGCTGCACGCGGCAGTCGTGCCCGCCCCCGACGGCGGCGAGATGGTCCGCCTCTGGGAGTGGGAGCGGCTGCGCGACCTGCCCTTCCAGATCGACCTGTGGCTGCCGGCCGACTCCGACTTCCTGTACGCGGGCGTGCGCGTCCGCAATCCGCACGAGCGCCCCGCGCCCGTCTACTGGTGGTCCAACACCGCCGTCCCCGAGGACGAGCACACCCGCGTCCTGGCCCCCGCCGACGAGGCCTGGCGCTTCGGGTACGAGCACACCCTCGCCCGCGTCCCGGTCCCGCGCTCCGACGGCGCGGACCGCACCTATCCCACCCGCAGCGCCGACCCCGCCGACTACTTCTACGAGATCCCCGGGGAGGCCCGGAAGTGGATCGCCTCCCTCGACGCCTCCGGCACCGGGCTCGTCCAGACCTCCACCGACCGGCTGCGCGGCCGCAAGCTGTTCGTCTGGGGCACGGGCGCGGACGGCCGCCGGTGGCAGGAGTGGCTCACCGAGCCCGGCACCGGCGGCTACGCCGAGATCCAGGCCGGCCTTGCCCGTACCCAACTGGAGCACGTGCCCCTGGAGCCCGGCGCCGACGTCAGCTGGCTGGAGGCGTACGGGCCCCTGTCCGCCGACCCGGCCCCGGTGCACGGCGACGACTGGGCCGCCGCCCGTGCCGAGGCCGAGCGCGCCCTCGGCGAAGCCCTGCCCCGCGCCGCCGTGGAGGCCGCGTACACCGCCTGGCTCGCCCACGCCGACCAGGAACCCGGGGAGATCCTGCACACCGGTTCCGGCTGGGGCGCCCTGGAGGTGCTGCGCGGCGGACACGAGCTGCCCGGCACGCCCTTCCCCGAGTCGACCGTCGGCGAACAGCAGCGGCCCTGGCTGGAGCTGCTGCGCTCCGGGGTCTTCCCGGCCCCGCGCGAGGCGGCCCCGCCCGGCCCGTCGCTGGTCGCCCCGCACTGGCGCGACATGCTGGAGACCGCCCCCGCCGAACCCCTCACCGAGTACCACCTCGGGGTCGCCCAGTGGCACGCCGGGGACCTCGCGCAGGCGGTACGGAGCTGGGAGCGCGGCCTGCGACGGGCCGCCTCCCGCTGGCCCCTGCTGCGCAACCTCGCCCTCGCCGACTGCGAGGCGGAGCACTGCGAGCGGGCCGCCGACCTGTACGCCGAGGCCTTCGCCGACCTCCGCGGGGAGCGCCGCGACGGCGAGCAGTGGACGGCGGCCACCGCCGCCCTGGGCCGGGAGGCGATCGACGCCCTGCTCGCGGTGGGACGCACCGCCGAGGCACGGACGGTGTGGCAGGGCCTGGACGCCGGGACCCGGGCGACCGGACGCTTCCGCCTGATCGAGGCCCGGCTGCTGGTCGCGGAGGGCGACCGGCAGGCGGCCCGGGCGGTGTTCGAGGCGGGCTTCGAGGTCGCCGACCTGCGGGAGGGGTCGACCGAGGTGAGGGAGGTGTGGGCGACGGTCACCGACGGGCCGCTGCCCGGGGCGTCCGGCGCCCGGCAGCCGTCCTGAGCGGCCGTCCGGCCTTTTCCGCAGGTCAGCGGGCCGGGTTGCGGTCCACGTACTCGAAGACCGAGCCGTCCGGGTGCAGGGCGATCAGGCTGCGGCCCGCCGGGGTCGGCACCGGGCCCGCGATGATCTGCGCGCCGGCGGCGGTCAGCGTGACATGGGCCCGGGTGACGTCGTCCACCGCGACCGTCGCCGTCAGTTTGCGGAGCAGGTCGATCTCCTCGGGCGGACCGCTCATCACGAGGAAGCAGCCCACCGCGGCGACGGACACCCCGCCGCGGTCGAAGCGCTGCGCCGTGACGCCGGTGATGCGCTCGTAGAAGGCGGCCGTGGTGGCCAGGGCGTCGGCGCCGTCCACGTAGATGCGCAGTGTGGTTCCCAGGATCTCCATGCCGGAGAGGGTAGTTGGGGCGGCCGGCGCACGTGATCCGTTCCGGTCAGGCGCGGCAGAGGATCTCGCCGTGCGGGACCATGAACCAGGCGTCCTCCTGGGCGCCCCAGGCGCGCCAGGCCCGCGCGATCTCCTGGAGCTGCGCCTCGGTGGCGTGGCCGTCCCCGGTCGCGCGGGCCGCGTAGGAGGAGGCGACGGTGCGGTCGGCCCACAGACCGGTCCACCAGCTCAGCTCCTCGGGGGTCGCGTAGCACCAGGTGGCGGCGGAGGACGTCACGTCGGTGAAGCCCGCGCGCAGGGCCCAGGAGCGCAGGCGGCGGCCGGCGTCGGGCTCGCCGCCGTTGGCGCGCGCCACCCGGCGGTAGAGGGCCGACCAGGCGTCCAGGACGGGGTGTTCGGGATACCAGGTCATCGCCCGGTAGTCGCTGTCGCGGGCCGCGACGATGCCGCCGGGCCGGCAGACGCGGCGCATCTCGCGCAGGGCGGTGACGGGATCGCCGACGTGCTGGAGCACCTGGTGGGCGTGGACCACGTCGAAGGCGCCGTCCGGGAAGTCGAGGGCGTGCACGTCGGCGGCGGCGAAGTCGGCGTTCGTCAGGCCGCGTTCGGCGGCGGTGGCGCGGGCCCGGTCGAGGATCGCGGGGGCGGAGTCGACGCCGGTGACGTGTCCTGCGGGCCCGACCAGGGCGGCCAGGTCGGCGGTGATCGTGCCGGGGCCGCAGCCCACGTCCAGGACGCGCAGGCCGGGGCGCAGGTGGGGGAGGAGGTAGGCGGCGGAGTTGGCGGCCGTGCGCCACGTGTGGGAGCGCAGCACGGACTCGTGGTGGCCGTGGGTGTAGGTGGCGGTCTCTTCCGGCATGGCGGGGCCCTTCGTCCGGGGGACCGGGTGTGGTGGGGACACCGTATGCCGGGGTGTTGGCATGTGAGACGGGTGTCTTGTCATGTGGACGGTATGGATGGTGTGGACGTCGTGGGCGGCCGGTCCCGCCCCTTCGCCGCGCGGGTGCGTCATGGCCGGTCGTCCCGCGCGGGCGTGTCCTTCGGCCGCCGCCCCGCCCGGTCAGGCGGCCCGGTAGGCCTCCGCGTCCTCGTGGCGGAGGGACACGCCGTGACCCGGAGAGGCGTGCGGCCGGAGTGAGCCGCCCGTCGGGTCCAGGGCGCCGGAGAAGAGGAGGGACTCCACCCGCACGTGGTCGTGGAACCACTCCACGTGGCGCAGGTTCGGGACGGACGCCGCCGCGTGCGCGTGGGCGTGCGGCGCGCCCCGGGTCGAGACCTCCAGGCCGTGGGCCTGGGCGAGCGCGGCCGCGCGCAGGAACACCGTCAGGCCGCCGCAGCGCGTCGCGTCCAGGACCAGGCAGTCCACCGCCTGGTCCGCCGCCGCGCGGGCGAAGTACGCGAGGTCGCCCGCCGCGCCCGCCGTCACGTCGCAGACGACCGCGTCGCGGACCAGGCGCAGCCCGGCCAGGTCGTCCGCCGGGACCGGCTCCTCGAACCAGCCCACGCCGTGCTCGGCGAGCGGGCCCCCGATCCGTACCGCCTGCTTGCGGGTGTAGGCCCCGCCGGCGTCCACGTACAGCTCCGCCCGGGAGCCGATCACCTCACGGGCCAGCCGGACCCGGTCCAGGTCGCGGACCGCCGCCCGGCCCCACGCCTCGCCGATCCGGATCTTGACCCGGTCGATGCCCTGGCCGTGCACCCAGCCGCCGAGCTGCGACGCCAGGTGCGTGTCGTGGTACGTGGTGAAGCCGCCGCTGCCGTAGACGGGGACGGTGCGCCGGGCCGCGCCCAGCAGGCGGGCCAGCGGGAGGTCCAGCAGACGGGACTTGAGGTCCCAGAGGGCGATGTCGACGGCGGAGACGGCGGCCGCCACCAGACCGGGGCGGCCGTGGTCGCGGGCCGCGGCGCACATCGCCGCGTGCGCCGCCGGGATGTCCAGCACGTCCAGGCCCAGCAGGAGCGGGGAGAGCTCCTGGGCGATGTACGCGCCCACCGCCCGGGGCGCGTACGTCCAACCCGTGCCGTACGCCGTCCCGTCGGCCCGCGCCTCGACCACCACCACCGGCGTACGGTCCCAGCTCAGCGTGCCGTCCGCCTCCGGGGCGTCGGTGGGGACGAGGTAGCAGGCCACGTCGAGACGTTCCAGGGGGAGCAGGGGGCTCATCGGGTCGCACCGCCCGTCAGGCGTCGCGGCGGCGCAGGGCGAGTGACCTGATCCGGGCCGGGAGGTGGGCGAGCCGGGCGCGCAGTGCCGCGCGCCAGGCGGGGGACGGCTGGTGGGCGGCCTGGGTCAGTCTCATCTCAGGGCTCCTGGACCTGGGGGAGGACCTTCGTGCGGTAGAAGTCGAAGAAGCCCCGCTGGTCGGGGCCGATCTGGTTGACGTAGACCCGGTCGAAGCCGGCCCCGGTGTAGGCGCGCAGCCGGCCGACGTGGGCGTCCACGTCGTCGCCGCAGACGACGTTCGCGGCGACCATGTCCGGGGTGACGAGCGTGGAGATCTGCTCGAAGTGCCGGGGCGTGGGCAGGACCTGGCCCATTTCGCCCGGGAGCTGCTCCGGGGCCCAGAGCCGGTGGGCGGTGCGGACGGCCGCCTCGCGGTCCTGTCCGTAACAGACCTTGAAGCCGCCGCTCACCGGCTTCGCGCCGCCGCCGCCCTTGCGGAAACGCGTCACCGCGCCTTCGTCGGGCTTCATGGTGATCAGGCCGTCGCCGACGCGGGAGGCGAGCGACATCGCCTTCGGGCCGAAGGCGGAGACGTCGATCGGCACGGGCTCGTCGGGGGCCGTGTAGAGGCGGGCGTTCTCCAGGCGGTAGTGCTTGCCCTCGTGGCTGACCTCGTTGCCGTCGAAGAGGTTGCGCATCAGCAGGATCGCCTCTTCGAGCATCTCCAGGCGGACGCGGGCGCTCGGCCACGGGCCGCCCAGGATGTGCTCGTTGAGCGCCTCGCCCGACCCCACCCCGAGCCGGAAGCGGCCGCCCAACTGCACCGACGCCGTCGCCGCCGCGTGGGCCACCACCGCCGGGTGCATCCGTACCGTCGGACAGGTCACGGCCGTCTCCACCGGCAGCGACACCGCCTGCGACAGCGCGCCGATCACCGACCAGACGAACGGGCTCTGGCCCTGCTCGCTGTTCCACGGGTGGAAGTGGTCGGAGATCCAGAGGGCCTCGAAGCCGGCCTGCTCGGCCATCCGGGCCTGTTCCACCAGCTCGGCCGGGCCGAACTCCTCGCAGCTGAGGAAGTAGCCGAATGCGGTCATGGGGATGTGCCTCCCGACGGTGGGGCGAGCTGCCCGGACGCGGACCGTCCGAACGTGATCCATGGATGCCGTACGCGCGTGCGGTCTGTACGGTCCGTGCGCCCGCCGGCGGCGTCAGTCTGCCGAGTATCCCGGCAGGACGCCCGGAAACACACCGATCACGGAGTTTGGGCACGTCGCCCGCGGGCACGCGGGACGGGTCCCGGGACCACGGCCCCTCCGCACCCGCGCGCCCCGCACCTCCGGCGGAGCGGCGGGCCAGACCCGTACGAGGAGAAACATGCCCACCGAAGGAACCTCAGGTCTCTCCGTCGCCGAACTCGCCGAGCTCGGACAGCAGTTGCGGGTCGACTCCGTGCGCGCCACGGACGCCGCCGGATCGGGGCACGCGACCTCGTCGATGTCCGCCGCGGACCTGGCCGCCGTACTCCTCGCGCACCACCTGCGCTACGACTTCGACCGCCCCGACCACCCCGGCAACGACCACCTGATCCTCTCCAAGGGCCACGCCTCGCCCCTCCTCTACGCCCTCTACCGGGCGGCCGGCGCCATCACCGACGAGGAACTCCTCACCTTCCGCAGCCGGGGCAGCCGGCTCGAAGGCCACCCCACGCCCCGGCTGCCCTGGGTGGACGTGGCGACCGGCTCGCTCGGGCAGGGGCTGCCGGTCGGCGTCGGCATGGCGCTCGCCGGCCGGCGGCTGGACCGGATTCCCTACCGGGTGTGGGTGATCAGCGGCGACAGCGAGATGGCCGAGGGCTCCGTGTGGGAGGCCGTGGAGCACGCCGGGGCGGAGGGGCTCGACAACCTCACCCTGATCGTCGACGTCAACCGGCTCGGCCAGCGCGGCCCCACCCGCCACGGCCGCGACCTGGACGCGTACGCCCGACGGCTGAAGGCCTTCGGCTGGCACACCGTCGAGGTCGACGGACACGACCCGGCGGCCGTCGACCGCGCCTACGCCGAGGCCCGCTCGACCACCGGCCGGCCGACGGCGATCCTGGCGAGCACCGTCAAGGGCAAGGGCGTCGAGGCCGTCGCCGACCAGGAGGGCAAGCACGGCAAGCCGCTCCCGGACGCGACCGCGGCGATCGCCGAACTCGGCGGCGTACGCGCCCGGCACGTGGACGTGCACCGGCCGGCCGAGGACCGCGCCCCGCACGCCGCGGCGGGCGGCGAACTCGACCTGCCGGCCTTCGAGAAGGGCGGCGAGAAGGTCGCCACCCGGGACGCCTACGGCCGGGCGCTCGCCGCGCTCGGCGCGGCGCGCGGCGACGTCGTCGCTCTGGACGGCGAGGTCGGCGACTCGACCCGCACCGAGTACTTCGCGAAGGACCACGCCGACCGCTACTTCGAGTGCTACATCGCCGAACAGCTCCTGGTCGCGGCGGGCGTCGGCATGCAGGCACGCGGGCACGTCCCGTACGTCTCGACCTTCGCGGCCTTCCTCACCCGCGCCCACGACTTCCTGCGCATGGCCGCGGTCAGCCGCGCCAACCTGAACGTCGTCGGCTCCCACGCGGGCGTCGCCATCGGCGAGGACGGCCCCTCCCAGATGGGCCTGGAAGACCTGGCGATGATGCGCGCCATCCACGGCAGCACCGTCCTGTACCCCAGTGACGCCAACCAGACCGCCAAGCTCGTCGCCGCGATGGCCGACCTCGACGGCATCAGCTACCTGCGCACCGGGCGAGGCGAGGACGCCGTCCTCTACGGGCCCGACGAGGAGTTCCCGGTCGGCGGCAGCAAGGTGCTGCGCCGCACGGACGACGACCGGCTGACCCTGGTCGCGGCGGGCACCACGCTGCACGAGTCGCTGGCCGCCGCCGACCTGCTCGCCGCCGAGGGCATCGCGGTCCGCGTCATCGACCTGTACTCCGTCAAGCCGGTGGACGCGCCCACGCTGTGGACGGCCGGCGAGGAGACCGGCTGTCTGGTCACCGTCGAGGACCACCGCCCCGAGGGCGGCCTCGGCGACGCGGTCGCGGAGGCGTACGCGGACGGCCGCCCGGTGCCGCGCCTGGTGCGGCTCGCGGTGTCGAGCATGCCCGGCTCGGCGACGCCGGACGAGCAGTTGTACGGGGCCGGGATCGACGCCGAGTCGATCGCGGCGGCGGTCCGGCTGATGGTGGAGAAGACCGTGGTGCGCTAGCGGAAGGCGGGACGGAGCCGGGGGACGGCGGCCCGAAGGGCATGCCGTCAGGGGCGCGGGGAACCGCGCGGGCGACCACGACGCACCCGCGCGGAACCACGAGCCCCCCCCGCCGCCCCGCGCCCGAGCGGCCCACAACCCCGCCGCCTAGCGGACCGCGCTCAACGGCTCCGCGATCGACTCCAGCGACTTGCGCTCCGACTTCACGCCCAGGAAGGCCTCCACCACCCCCGCCCCCACCATCAGCGCCGCCCCGATGCAGAACGCCAGCGTCGTGTCCGCCGGCTTCCCGCTGCTGACCAGCCCGTTGAAGAGGATCGGCCCGGTGATGCCGCCCAGTGCCGTGCCCACCGCGTAGAAGAACGAGATGCACATCGCCCGGGTCTCCAGCGGAAAGACCTCACTGACCGTCAGGTACGCCGAACTCGCCCCCGCCGACGCGAAGAAGAGCACCACGCACCAGCACGCCGTCATCGTCGTCGCGGTCAGCGCCCCGTTCTGGAAGAGCATCGCCGTGCCGAAGAGCAGCACCCCGGACAGGATGTACGTGCCCGCGATCATCGGCACCCGCCCCACCGAGTCGAAGAAGTGCCCCAGGAGCAGCGGCCCCAGCAGGTTCCCCACGCAGATCACCGCGAAGTAGTACGCGGCGGACCCGGTCCCCACCCCGAAGAACTTCTCCAGGATGACCGCGTACCCGAAGGTGATCGAGTTGTAGAGGAACGCCTGCCCGACGAAGAGCGACAGGCCCAGGACCGCCCGCTTGCGGTACTGCGAGAACACCGTCCGGATGATCTCCAGGAAGCCGATCGACCCGCGCTGGCGGACGGTGATCTCCTCCTCCGGCTCCGGCAGCGGCGACCCCGTCTCGTCGTGGACCTTCTGCTCGACCTCCTTGACGATCCGGTCGGCCTCCTCCTCCCGCCCGTGCACCATCAGCCACCGCGGGCTCTCCGGCACGTGCCGTCGTACGAGCAGGATCGCCACGCCGAGCACCACGCCGAGGCCGAAGGCCAGCCGCCACCCCACGTCCTTGGGGAAGACGTCGGTGTTCAGCAGCACCACCGACGCCAGCGCGCCCAGCGCCGCGCCCGCCCAGAACGTGCCGTTGATGATCAGGTCGATGCGGCCGCGCAGCCGGCTCGGGATGAGTTCGTCGATCGCCGAGTTGATCGCCGCGTACTCACCGCCGATGCCGAGCCCGGTGACGAAACGGCACAGGAAGAAGAACCACGCCGACTCCGAGAAGGCCGTCGCCGCCGTCGCGACGAGATACACCGCCAGCGTGATGAGGAACAGCTTCTTGCGGCCGAAGAGATCGGTGAGCCGGCCGAAGACCAGCGCGCCCACACAGGCGCCCGCCACATAGAGAGCGGCCGCGGTGGTGGTGACCTGCGCGGTGGTGATCGCGATGCCGCTGCCCTCTTCGGCCAGCCGCACGACGATGTTGCCGACGATGGTCACTTCCAGGCCATCGAGGATCCACACCGTGCCGAGGCCGATGATGATCCTCCAGTGCCAGGGGGACCACGGGAGCCGGTCCAGCCGCGCCGGAATGCGCGTGCGGACCTCCGGGAACTCTCTGCTGTCTGTGGTTGTCATGGCGCGACGGTTACCCCGGCGTGATTCGAACAACTCTCTCCTCGGGAGGGTTTGCGCCAGACGTGTGCGGTTACCCGCTCCTCCGAGGCAGACATGGCAAACACATCTGAGAACACCACGAAGAAGACCCCGTCCAAGGCCGACGACGAACAGCGCGAAGAGCAGAGCGGAGAGCAGGCCGCGAAGGACGAGAAGCCTGCCGCGCAGCCGCCGAAGAAGCCGGGACCCATGCAGGTCCTGCGCGCGGCGCGCGAGCAGATTTCCGAACTCACCGGCATGCCCGCCGAATCCGTGTCCTCGTTCGAGCAGATCGAGGGTGGCTGGGTGTTGCGCGTGGAGGTGCTCGAACTGGAGCGCGTCCCCGACACCATGAGCCTGCTCGCTTCGTACGAGGTCCAGCTGGACCCCGACGGCGAGCTCACCGGATATCGCCGCGTCGGCCGCTATGCGCGTGGACAGGCCGACAAGAAGTAGCACCGGCCCCCGCGCACCCAACAGAGAAGGAGACTCGGGCGACATGTCCGTTGTTCCGGCACAGCAAGGTGGAGGCGGCGGCGGTACCAGCGGCCTCTACGACGTCCTGGAGCTCGTCCTCGACCGGGGGCTCGTCATCGACGCGTTCATCCGTGTGTCCCTGGTCGGCATCGAGATCCTGAAGATCGACATCCGTGTCGTGGTCGCCAGCGTGGACACCTATCTGCGCTTCGCCGAGGCCTGCAACCGCCTCGACCTGGAGACCGGCGCGAAGAAGCCCTCGGGGCTGACCGACATTACCGGCGACATGATGGAGAAGGGCGCGTCCGGCAAGACCAAGGGCGCCCTGTCCGGTGCCGCCGAGACCATCTCCGGCGCGTTCCAGGAAGCCCGTGAGGGCAGCACCCAGTCCAAGCCGCGGGCCCGGCGCACCACGACGCGCCGTAAGGAGGAGCAGGAATGAGCACGTACGTCTACGGCATCACCCGGGCGTCGCATCCCGCGCTCCCCGAGGAGATGGGCGGCGTCGGCGACCCGCCGCAGCCGGTCTACGCCATCAAGACCGGTGAACTGACCGCCCTGGTCAGCGAGGCGCCGGAGAACCTGCGCCCCAAGCGCCGGGACCTGCTCGCCCACCAGAGCGTGCTGTCCGAGGCCGGCGCGCAGGGCGCGGTCCTGCCGATGCGCTTCGGCAGCGTCTCGGCGGACGACGAGACGGTCAAGAACGTCCTCGGCGAGCGCGAGAAGCACTACCTGGAGCGGCTCGACGCCCTGGAGGGCAAGGTCGAGTACAACGTGAAGGCCACGCACGACGAGGAGGCCGTGCTCCACCAGGTGCTGGCCTCCGACGCCGAGCTGCGCACCCTCAACGAGGCCAACAGGGCCGCGGGGGGCGGCACGTACGAGCAGAAGCTCGCCCTGGGCGAACGGGTCGTGGCCGCGGTGCAGCAGCGCGAGAAGTCCGACGGGAAGCTGGTCCACCAGTCCCTCGAAGCCGCCGCCGTCGACACGAACCCGGGTCCGGAGTCCACCGGCTGGCTCGCCAACGTGTCCTTCCTCGTCGAGCGCGAGAAGTCGGCCGACTTCGTCGAGGCCGTCGACGCCCTCCAGCGGGAGGCCCCGCACCTGGTGCTCCAGGTCAACGGCCCGCTGCCCCCGTACAGCTTCGTGGAGTAGCCCCGTGGGGCTCCTGGGAGAGCTGCTTCTGCTGCCGTTCGCCCCCGTCCGCGGCACCGGCTGGGTGCTGCGGAAGGTGGTGGACGAGGCGGAGAAGCAGTACTACGACCCGGCGGCCATCCAGGCCGAACTCCGCGCCCTCGAGGAGCGCCTCGAGGCCGGGGAGATCGACGAGGCCGAATTCGACCGGCTGGAGGACTCGCTCCTCGACAGGCTGGAGCAGAAGCAGAAGGGGATGCAAGGACAATGAACAACAGGCTCGGACTGGGGCTCGCCGTGGGCGCGGGCTATCTGCTGGGGCGGACGAAGAAGCTGAAGTTCGCCTTCGCCGTCGGTACGTTCGTCGCCGGCAAGAAGCTGCAGCTGAGTCCGAAGGCGCTGATGGACTTCGCCTCTTCGCAGTTGCAGAACAACCCGCAGTTCAAGGAGATGGGCGACCAGCTCCGCGAGGACATGCGCGGCGTCGGCAAGGCCGCCACCGGCGCGATCATCAACCGCCAGCTCAGCGGGCTCGCGGACAAGCTGCACGACCGCACCCTGAACGTCCAGGACAAGGCCGCCGGGGTCGTCCCCGACATCAGCAGCCTGAAGGGCGACAAGGGCGGCAAGGGCCGGGACGAAGACGAAGAGGAGTACGACGAGGAGCCGGAGGCCGAGGAGGAGCGCGACGAACCGCGCCGCCAGTCCCGCCCCCGCAAGCAGGCATCCTCGGGTACGGCCAAGAAGGCCACCGGCGGCACCCGTTCCGCCGGCCAGCAGGGCACGGCCCGGAAGACCGCCTCGTCCACCGCGAAGAAGACCGGTGGCGGCACGGCGAAGAAGGCGGCCGGCGGCGCCCGCAAGACCGCCTCCGGCGCGAGCGGCACCGCGAAGAAGACCGCGGCCCGCAGGACGGGTACCGCGAAGGGGGGCCAGAACCGTGGCTGACCTCAAGGGCGCGGCGAGCTCGCTGAAGCCGGACCCCGACATCACCGACCGCCTCAAGCAGGAGGCGCAGGCCTACATGGCCGCCCAGGTCACTCGCATCCTGACCGGCGCGGGCCGCAAGCTGGGCGAGTCCACGAACAAGCTGAACGACATAGCCGAGGGCAACAGCCCCGGTTTCGCCAAGCTCGCCCTGGACGGCGGCCGGAAGATCGCGGAGGGCAAGGGCCCGATGCGTACCGCGGTGGAACTCGGCGCCGGTCACGTGAAGGACAAGGCGAAGGACGCGTTCTCCGGCCTGTTCGGCGGCAAGGGCAAGCGCAAGAAGGGCGGCGGTGGCGGCAAGCCCACCGTCATCCTGGAGACCATCGACGTCGGCGTGCCGGTCCGGGTGGCCTACGACCAGTGGACACGCTACGAGGACTTCTCCTCCTTCGCCAAGGGCGTCAAGAGCGCGACCACCGCCGACGACACCACGTCGGACTGGAAGCTCAAGGTCTTCTGGTCCAACCGGAGCTGGAAGGCGCACACCACCCAGCAGTTGCCGGACCACCGGCTCTCCTGGACCTCCGAGGGCGCCAAGGGCACCACGAAGGGCGTCGTCACCTTCCATCCGCTGGGCGACAACCTCACCCGGGTGTGCCTGGTCATCGAGTACTACCCCAAGGGGCTGTTCGAGAAGACCGGCAACATCTGGCGCGCCCAGGGCCGCCGGGCCCGGCTCGACCTCAAGAACTACGCGCGGCACATCTCGATGAAGGGCGACATCGACGACGGATGGCGCGGCACCATCGAGGACGGCGAGGTCGTCAAGACCCATGAGGACGCCATCGCCGAGGAGGAGGAGGCCCGCGCCGAGGAGGAGGGCCACGAGGGCGAGGAGGGCCACGACGCCCCCGAGGACTCCGACGACGACCGGCCCGAGGCCGAGCACGACGAGGAGGCCGAGGAGGCCGAGGAGGAGGGGGACGAGGTCCACGACCCCGAGGCCGAGTACGAGGACGAGGACGAGGAACTCGACGAGGACGCCGAGGAAGAGGACCCGGAGGCCGAGTACGACGAGGAGGGCGCCGAGGAGGAGGGCGAGCCCGAGGCGGAGTACGAGGAGGACGCCGAGCCCGAGGCCGAGGCCGAATACGCCGACGAGGACGAGGACGCCGAGGACGACGCCGAGGAGGAGGACCCGGAGGCCGAGTACGAGGACGCCGAACTGGTCGAGGACGACGCGGACGACGCGGACGACGAAGACGACGCGGACGCGCGCAAGCAGCGTGAGTACGCCGACTCCGGAGACAAGGACAACCGATGAGCACTGCCGCCAGAATGCCGGACCCGTACGGGTCGGGCGGCGGGGCGAACCTCGCCGACATCCTGGAGCGGGTCCTGGACAAGGGCGTCGTCATCGCGGGAGACATCAAGATCAATCTCCTGGACATCGAGCTCCTGACGATCAAGCTCCGGCTGATCGTCGCCTCGGTCGACAAGGCCAAGGAGATGGGCATCGACTGGTGGGAGGACGACCCCTCGCTCTCCTCCGGGGCCAGGCGCCGGGAGATCGCCGAGGAGAACGAACGGCTGAAGCGTCGCATCGCCGACCTGGAAGCCGCCGCTCCCGAGCTTGAAAAGGCGAAGGACGGGCAAGCAGAACAGGCATGACAGACATGACAGGCAACACGAGCGGCACCGGATCCGGCGAACGCGCCGGATCCGCCGGCCGGGCCGGTTCCCCCACCGGCCCGGCCGGCCCCCTGGGGCCCGACGAGACCTTCCAGGACCCCTCGGGACCCGCCGAGCTCCGCTATGTCTACGCCGTGACCCGCCCCTTCGAGGGAGTTCTCCCCGAAGAGGGCGGGCGCGGTCTGGACGGCGAACCGCCCCGGCTGCTGCACCACGACGGCCTGGTCGCCGTGGTCAGCCCGGTGCCCGCGGCCGACTTCGACGAGGTGCCCCTGAAGGCCCACCTCGAAGACCTCGACTGGCTCGCCGCCACCGCCCGCACCCATCAGGCCGTCGTCACGGCGCTGACCGCCGTCACGACGCCGCTGCCGCTGCGCCTGGCGACGCTGTGCCGCGACGACGACGGGGTGCGCCGCCTGCTGGAGGACGGCCGGGCCCGGTTCGTACGGGCGCTGGAGCGCCTGGACGGGCGGGTCGAGTGGGGAGTGAAGGTGTACGCCAACGCCGCCCGCAAGGCCCCCGAGGAGGCCGCGCCGAAGGCCCCGCCGTCCCCGGACGAGCCGGGCGCGGGCCGCAGCTACCTCCAGCAGCGGCTCGCCCAGAAGCGCAGCCGCGAGACGGAGTCCCGCAACGCCGACGCGCTCTGCCGCAAGCTCCACGCGGAACTCTCCGAGACCGCCGAGGCCGCCCTGCTGCACCGCCTCCAGGACGGTCGCATCTCCGGCCGCACCGGGCAGAACGTGCTCAACGCCGCCTACCTGGTGCCCCGCGCCGACAGCGAGGCCTTCGTGGAGCAGGTGCAGGCGCTCTCCCCGCCGGACGGCGGCAGCGTCACCGTGGAACTCACCGGCCCCTGGGCCCCCTACTCCTTCGCCGGGATCGGCGACGAGGAGAGCGCCGACGACCCGGGCGGCGACGCTCCCGGCACCGGCGCACCCGAGGGCGGCACGGCATGACGCACTACACCGACGACCACGACATCGACGCCCTCGCGCAGCGCGAGATCGCCCTGGTCGACCTGCTCGACCGGCTGCTGGGCGGGGGAGTGGTGCTCTCCGGCGACCTGACCCTGCGGATCGCGGACGTCGATCTCGTGCGCATCGACCTCAACGCCCTCATCAGCTCGGTCAGCGAGAACGTCCCGTCGCCCTTCGAGGACATGAACTGACATGAAGAGCAAGGGAGCTGGCGTGAACGACGACCGCCTCGACCGCATCGCCGACACGATCGACCAGATCACCGGCGCGTCCCAAGTGCCCGGCACCACCACCAGCGCCGAGTTCGCCACCGCCGACCTGGACGAGGCGGTGGCCACCGGCAGGGCCGGCAACATCAGCCTCGGCTCCACCGGCGCGGCCCCCGCGACCACCGGCGACGAGGCCCGCCGCAAGCAGGTCGAGCTGGACGCCGACACCGTGGAGCGCGACCTCGCCAAGCTCGTCCTGACCGTGGTCGAGCTGCTTCGCCAGCTCATGGAGCGCCAGGCGCTGCGCCGCGTGGACACCGGCGAGCTCACCGAGGACCAGGAGGAGCGGATCGGCATGACGCTGATGCTGCTGGAGGACCGCATGGACATCCTCCGCGACAAGTTCGGCCTCAGGCCCGAGGACCTCAACATCGACCTGGGGCCGCTGGGGCCCCTGCTCCCCCGGGACTGACCCCGGTGAGCGACAGCGGAAAGGACCACCGCGACCCGGGCGGTGCGGGCCCCGCCGAGAGCAGCCCCGACAAGAGCGCCGCCGACCGCAAGACGCGCGTCACGATCCTGGTGGCCCTCGCCGCCAACCTGCTCATCGCCGTCGCCAAGGCCGTCGGCGGGCTCCTCGCGTCCTCGCCCGCCCTGCTCTCCGAGGCGGCGCACTCGGTCGCCGACAGCATCAACGAGGTCTTCCTGCTGGCCGCGCTGCGCCGCAGCCGCCGCCCCGCCGACCGCCAGCACCCCTTCGGCTACGGCAAGGAGCGCTACTTCTGGTCGCTGCTCGCCGCCGTCGGCATCTTCGTGCTCGGCGCGGGCTTCTCCTTCTTCCAGGGGGTCGGCGCCCTGACCGAGCCGGGCGGCGGCGAGTCGGGGGAGTCCACCAGCGGTTACGTCGCCGGGCTGGTCGTCCTGTTCGTGGCGCTGGTCGCCGAGGGCTCCTCCCTGGTGCGCGCCCTGTGGCAGGTCCGCAAGCAGCCGGGCAAGGGCCTCGGCAAGGACCCGGCCCTGCGCACGGTCGTCGCCGAGGACTCCACCGCCGTGGTCGGCGTCCTGGTCGCCATGGCCGGAATGATCGCCCACATGGCCACCGGCGAGGTCGCCTACGAGGCCGCCGCCTCGCTGACCATCGGCCTGCTCCTGGTGTACGTGGCCTACCGGCTCGGCTCCGAGGCCCGTGCCCAGCTCATCGGCGAGGCCGTCGACCCGGAGCTGCGCGAAGGCATCCACGGCCTGCTGGACGAGCAGCCGGAGATCGACCGGGTCGCCGCCCTGCTCACCATGCGCCTGGGCCTGGAGTCCACCCTGGTCGCCGCCCGCATCGACCTGATGCCCGGCCTGGACAGCGAGCGCGTCGAGCTGGTCTCCGAGCGCATCAAGTCGCACATACGGAAGACCTGGCCGGAAGCCGACCAGGTCTTCCTCGACGTCACCGAGGCCCCCACGGACGAGGACGCCGACGGCGAACTCCTCCCCGGGCAACGGTCCGGCACCACCGAGCCGTCCGCCCGGTAGGCAGCGGCACCACCGAGCCGTCCGCGCGGTGGGCAGCGGGCGCTACAGAGCCGTCTGCACGGTGGGCAGCGGCCGGTACACCGTCAGCGCCTCGTCCGCCTTGTCGATCGTGAAGGCGGGCGGGGCCTCGACCACCTCGCCGTCGAACGCCAGCGGCGTTCCCGGCTCCAGCCCGGCGACCCGCACCCGCCGCATCCGGCCCGCCGCGTGGAAGGGGGAGCGGCTCAGCGGCCCGGACAGCGCGGCCAGTATCAGCCGCAGCCCCGGCAGTCGTCCGCCGTGCACCACGCGCACGTCGAGCAGTCCGTCGGCGAGGTCGAAGCGCCGGCCCGGGGTGGGGCCCATCCGCTGGTACAGGCCGTTGCCGGCGAACAGCATCCACATCCCGCGCTTCTTGCCGCGCACCTCCGCCTTCAGCGGCCGCTCCCTGCGCAGCACCTCGTAGGCGGCGAGCACACCGGCCGGCCAGCCGCCGATGCGCGGCGACCAGTGCTCGCGGATGCGGACCATCTCCGGGTAGACGCCCAGGCTGAAGGTGTTGAGGAAGTATCCGGGGGCGCCGTCGGGGTTCGGGCCCGGGGTGAAGCGCCCCAGGTCCACCTTGACCGCGTCGCCCGCCTCCACCGCCCGGCAGGTGTCCTGCACGGTCTCGATGTTCAGGTCGTACGCGAAGTGGTTGAGGGTGCCGCCGGGGAAGACGGCCAGCGGCACCCCGGCCCGGGCGGCGGCCACCGCGGCCCGGTTCACCGTGCCGTCGCCGCCGCACACGCCGAGCGCCCGGCCCTGCTCGACGGCCTTGTCCAGCTCGGCGCACAGGTCGGCGGGGTCCACCTCGCGGACCTCCGCCTCGGGCAGGGCGTCCCGTACGAGCGCGGCCTTGGCGGCGGCGCTGCCGGACGCCTTGTTGACGACGACCACCAGGTCCCTGCCCGCGGGCAGCCGGGGCGCGTCGGTGTGCGGGCGGCCGGGGGAGGGGAGCTGGTCACGGGTCGGCACCAGGCCCCGTACGGCGAACGCCGCACCGACCCCGACGGCCGCCCCCACCAGGACGTCACTGGGAAAGTGCACCCCCGTGTACACCCGGGACAGCGCGACGGCTGCCGCGACGGGCGCCACGGCGGCCCCCCAGCCCTTCGACTCCAGCATCACCCCGGCGGCGAACGCGGCCGCCGACGCGGAGTGCCCGGAGGGGAACGAGGTGGTGATCGGCTGCCGCTTCAACTGACGTATCACCGGTACGGAGTCCAGCACCGGCCGGACCCGCCGCACGGAGCGCTTGCCCACCGTGTTGACGGTCGCGGAGGCCACCGCCAGGGACGCCACCCCGCGCACGGCGGCCCGCCGCGCCCGGGTGCTGCGGCCGAACGCGGCGATGCCCGCCGCCGCGCCGAACCACAGCAGCCCGTGGTTGGCGCTGCGGCTCAGCCCGGGAAGCACATGGTCGGCGCCGGGCCAGTGCCGGCTGGCGACGGCACGGAAGACGGCATGGTCGCGGGCCGTGAGCCAGTCGGTGACACGGCCGCCGGGAGCGCGGGACGGAAGGGGCACATTCGCCAGGGAATCGGACATGGCACCCGGTTACCCTGATCGGCCCGCCCGAACCGACGGCGCCCGGCCCGCAGCGAGGTGCGGGCCGGGCGCGGGGCGTCGTACGGCGCGGGCGGGGGTTCTCCGCGGGGCCCGGTACGACGCCGTGCACGGCTACTGCCGGGCGGACACCGGGGCGGCCGCCCCGCAGAACGCCCTGAGGTCACCGCGGTCGCGGCCGGTGACCAGGGTGTCGGGGCCGTCCGAGCAGACCTCGGCCTGCTCGTCCACCCGGGCGCCGCCCGTGTCGGGAGTCCTGCCGACCGGGAAGGCGTCTTCCTTGCCGAGGTGGTGGGCCGCCTGCGTTCGGTTCCGTCCTCCCGGTCTTCTCCTTCGGCCCTGCCGCCTCTCCGGCCGAGGTGCGAGGCCGGCGGGCGCCGGGCGTGCGGCGGGCGCCGGGCGGGCCCGGCCCGCGGTCAGTGCGCGCCCCCGGGCACCGCCGCCACGGCCACTTCCTGGATGTTGGCGAACACCGAGTCCTCCGCCAGCGCGGAGATCCGCTCGCACAGCGGCTCGGGCGCGTTGTCGTGGCGCAGCATGGACACCACGGCGTCCCGGTCCGCCGGGAAGCGGGTACGGCCCAGGTGCCGCGCCAGGTCGAAGCGGACCTTCTCGAACTCGCCCGTGAGTCCCGGCCGGGGGGTCATGTCCGACGCCAGTTCCGGGTCGTCGTCCGCGACCGGCTCGGGGTCGTGCCACTCCTCGGTCCTGGTCGGGTGTCCGGACCGCAGCAGTCCTTGCAGCTCGTGCTTCATCTCGTCGTCCTGCCTACGGCTGACGCGGTCGCTGCCTCGCTGCATGAATGCATCACTCCAAGCTCATTCGGGGGTTGTGGGCTGGTACCCGACACACGGTCCCCAAACATCCCGCCCGCCCCGGATCCCCGTACCCCGCCGACTGTCCGGGAGGGACGCCGGGTTTGGGATCCGCGCCCCGGGGGACCCGAACGTCGGCCGCGAGGCCGCCTTGGGATAGGGATGGGCTCCGGGCGCGGATTCCGCAACCGTCAGGGACGGCGTGTGCGGGGGCCGCGCCCGGAGTGGGCTTCCCCTCCCTCCCGGGGCGCCGGGCACCCCTGGCGGTGCTGCCGCCCGTACGCGTGCCCGGAGCGGTACTCGCGCTCGGGGCCTGCGAAGACGTACTGCTCCCCCCGCCCGCGGCGGGTCCGGAGCGCGAACCGACACCCCTGGACGTGATGCGGGGGAGGAAGGCCTGACATGGGCAAAGTGCTGTACAAGCCACTGGGACTGATCTTCGGCATGGCGGGCGGCATGCTCGCCGGACTCGCCTTCCGCAAGACCTGGAAGATGGTCACCGGCGAGGACGACGCCCCCGACGGCCTGGACCGGGACCGCCCGTGGCGCGAGATCCTGCCCGCCGTCGCCCTCGAAGGGGCGATCTTCGCCGTCGTCCGCACCTCGGTGGAGCGCGGCGGCGCCGTCGCCGTCCGCAAGATCACCGGCTACTGGCCGGACTGACACCCCGACAGCGACGGCCGTACGGCCGTGGCCTCCCCGGCGACCACGGGGCGGCCACCGCCGTCGTCGTGGCCGCCCGCACCCGGATGTGCCCCGCGTCACAGATCCCGCCGCGCCCCGTTTGCCGCGGACGGGCCAGGGCAGGCGAACCCCGTGCTTCGGACCGGAGGCACGTCCGTGGGAGCGGTGGACAGTGCTCCGGGCGTGTTCCGAGTGACTTCGGCGCGGAGCCCGGGCCCGGCTCCCCTCCTTCCCACGGTGACACCCATCCGTCTGCACCGTGACAGAGGTTCCAGGGAGCCATCCGATGCGCACTCAGACCCCGCGCACCCGCCCGCACCGGCATCCGCACGACGACGCACCCGACACCACGGAGGCCTTCCGGCGGCTCGCCGGCCTGCCGGAGGGCCGTGAGCGCGAGGTGATCCGGCAGGAGATCGTCAACGCCTGGCTGCCGATGGCCGAGCGGCTGGCCGGGCGGTTCCGCAACCGCGGGGAGTCGCTGGAGGACCTGTGTCAGGTGGCCGCCCTGGGGCTGGTCAAGGCCGTCGACCGGTACGACCCGCAGCACGGGGCGGTGTTCGAGTCCTTCGCCGTGCCGACCATCACCGGTGAGATCAAGCGCCACTTCCGCGACCACATGTGGACCCTGCACGTCCCGCGCCGCGTCCAGGACCTGCGCAACCGGGTCCGCACCGCGCACCAGGAACTCGCCCAGACGATGGCCGGCCGCTCCCCGACGGTCGCCGAGATCGCCGCGCAGGCCAGGATGACCGAGGAGGAGGCGCTCGCCGGACTGGAAGCGCTGGACTCCTTCAGCGCGCTGTCCCTGGACGCCGAACTCCCCGGCAGCGGCGACGGCTACTCGCTGGCCGACGCCATCGGGGGCGTCGACCCCGCGCTGGACGTGATCGTCGACCGCGAGGCCATCAAGCCCGGCCTGCGCAGGCTCCCCGAGCGCGAGAAGAAGATCCTGTACATGCGCTTCTTCCGGGACATGACGCAGAGCAGCATCGCCGAGGACCTCGGCCTCTCCCAGATGCACGTCTCCCGGCTGATCACCCGGTGCTGCACCCAGTTGCGGGCGCAGGCGCTGAAGGAAGCCGCCTGAGACCCGCCCCCGCACGCGGTGGGTGCGTGCGGCCCGTGCCGCGCGCACCCACCGCTCCATGTCTGCCGCCGTGCCGTCGGCGGACCGAGCCCTTCCGTACGGGAGGCGGTCCGCCGCAGGGCTACGTATAAAGGGCAAAGGGGTCAGGGCGGAAGTCCTGGCGACGTGATCCCGGCACCCGGCGGAGGTTTCAGGCATGCAGCGGACGGCTCCGGAGGACCCCGCGCGCGCCGCGGAAGGGCGGGCCCAGGCCGCCGAGCGCGGGCGGGTCCGTCACGGGCCGCCCGCTCCCGACCCCGGGCTGCCCGTCCTGCCGGAGCTCGCCGACGTGCTGGCCGCCGCCGTGGGGCGCACCGGCTGCGAGCCGCCCGGCGGCGGCGCGGCCCTGCGCGCCGCCGCCGTCGGCCACTGGCGGCGACGCGGCATCGGCGTCGAGGCCGACGCGGTGCTCGCCGCCCCCGGCGGGCCGCCGCTGCTGTTCGCCCTGATGGCCGCCGCCGGGGGCGATGTGCTGCTGCCCCGGCCCTGCCCCGCCTGGTGGGCCGCCCAGGTGCGGCTGCTGGCCGGGGTGCGCTCCTCGTTCCACGTGCCGACACCGGCCGAGTGCGGCGGCGTACCCGATCCGTACGCCCTGCTGGAGACCGTGTCGCGGATACGGGCCGAGGGCGGCCGGCCCCGGCTCCTGCTGCTGTCCGTGCCCGACGACCCGACGGCCACCCTGGCCCCGCCCGGGACGGTGCGCGCCGTCTGCGAGGTCGCGGTCGCCGAGGGGCTCACCGTGGTCAGCGACGAGACCTGGCGCGACACCGTGCACCGGCCCCGCGAGACGGTCTTCTTCAGCCCCGCCGAGATGTTCCCCGACCAGGTCGTCGTGCTCTCCGACCTCGCGGGCGCGTTCACCCCCGCCACCTGGCCCGTCGCCGTCGCCCGGGTGCCCGCCACCGCGGCGGGCGCGGCCCTGCGCGCCCGCGCCCTCGACGTGCTCGCCGCGCTCGGCGCGACCGTCCCCGCACCGGTCGCGGAGGCCGCCGCGTACGCCCTGGACGACCCCGGGCCGGTCGTCGAGCGGGCCGCCGTCGCCGCCGCGCTGCACGCCCGCGTCCAGGGCGCGCTGCACCGGGCGGTCCTCGACGCCGGGGCGCTCGCCCTGCCGCCGGTCGCCGGACGGCACCTCTACGCGGACCTCGGGCCGCTGCGCGCGGGGCTCGCCGAGCGCGGCGTCACCGACTCCACGGAGCTGGAGGAGTACCTCACCGCCCGCCTGGGCACCCCCGTCCCCGGCGGCCACCGCTTCGGCGACTCGCCGGGGGCCCTGTGCGTACGGCTGTCCACCGCGCCGCTGCTGGGAGCAACCCCCGCGCAGCGCACCGAGTCCCTGAGGGCACGGGACCCGCTTGAACTGCCGCATCCCGAGCAAGCGTTGAACCACCTGGCGGCGGCCCTCGCCGAACTGGGCCGCGCCCGCCGCACATGACGCGCGGACCCCGGCCGCGGTACCGCTGCACGCCACCGAACGGAGCCTCTCGATGACGGAACAGACCGAACTCACCGACCCGCCGGAACGCTCCGCCGGCCGCACCCCCGGCGGCCTCGCGGAACACCCCCGGACGGCCGCGCCCGCCCCCGTCACCCGCCCCGTCGGCGAGATCCGCACCGCCCCCTGGCCCCGCACCTTCGCCGACCGCCTCACCGCCCCGCTCCCGGGCGTACGGGCACTGGCCCGGCTGGCCCGCGAGAAGGCCATCCGGCCGGGGCGCGACGGCCTGCGGGACGTCTCCCGGCTGCCGTACGAGCCCGGGCCGCTGCCGGCCGTGGACGCCTCCGCGGTGGCCGTCACCTGGGCGGGGCACGCCAGCTGGGTGGTGCGCGTCGGCGGGCTCACCGTGCTCACCGACCCGGTGTGGTCCCGGAAGATCCTCGGGACGCCGCCCAGGGTGACGCCGGTGGGCGTGCGCTGGGCGGACCTGCCGCCCGTGGACGCCGTCGTCATCAGCCACAACCACTACGACCACCTCGACGCGCCCACCCTGAAGCGGCTGCCGCGCGACACCCCGCTGTTCGTACCGGCCGGGCTGGCGCGCTGGTGCCGCCGGCGGGGGTTCACCCGGGTCACCGAGCTGGACTGGTGGGAGGGGGCGGAACTCGGCGGCGTACGGCTGGACTTCGTGCCCGCGCACCACTGGAGCAAGCGGTCGCTGACCGACACCTGCCGGACGCTGTGGGGCGGCTGGGTGCTGTCGGACGGCGCCGGGCAGCGGGTGTACTTCGCGGGGGACACCGGGTACGGGCACTGGTTCCGGGAGATCGGCGAGCGCCATCCGGGGATCGACCTGGCGCTGCTGCCCATCGGGGCGTACCACCCCAGGTGGTGGCTCCAGGACGTGCACATGGACCCGGAGGAGGCGGTGCGGGCGTGCGGCGACGTGGGGGCCCGCCGGATGGCCCCCATGCACTGGGGAACCTTCGTCCTGTCCGCCGAACCGGTGCTGGAACCCCTGACCCGGGTCCGCGCGGCCTGGGCGGCCTCGGGCCGGCCCCGCGAGGACCTCTGGGACCTGGGCGTGGGCGCCTCGCAGGTCCTGGACTGACCCCCGCCGGGCCCTGGAAGCGGTCCTCAGGCGGACCGGCGCACCCTGCGCCAGAGCGAGGGCACACCGCTGATCAGCAGCGTGACCGCGATCGCCGCCGCCACCCCCTGCCAGGGGCGGGCGAAGAGGCTGCCGCCCAGCACCCCGATCAACTGGTAGGCCGCCGCCCAGGCCAGGCAGGCTGGCACGTCCCCGCGGGCGAAGCGGCGCAGCGGCATCTTCGCCAGCAGACAGGCCAGCATCACCGGTATCCGGCCCGCCGGGACCAGCCGGGAGAGGGTGAGCACCTGGGAGCGGTGGTTCTCCAGTTTGTTCCGGGCCTGGTCCAGGCGGTGCTGCGGGGCCCGCTTGCGCAGCGCGTCCAGCCACTTCGAGCCGTGCTCGGAGCGGACGCCCCGCACCCCGAGCCAGTACAGGGACAGATCGCCGACGAAGGCGGCGGAGGCCGCGACCAGGAAGACGACCGCCAGCGAGAGCGCCGGGACGCTCTGGTGCAGGGCCACCACCGCCGCCGTGCTGACCAGCGCGCCGGTCGGGACCACCGGCACCAGGGCGCCCAGCACCACCAGCGCGAAGAGCATCGGGTAGCCGAGCGCCTGCTGGGTCGCTTCGGCGGGCACCTGCACGTCCACCGCCTGCGCCACGTCCAGCACCCACCGCGCCGGCACCCGCCCGCCCCCGCTCACCGGCCGTCCGCCGTCCGCACGCTCTCGCCGTGCTCCAGCCGGTGCACGGCCACCTCGGGCGCGAGCACCGCCGCCTTGCGGACGAACTCGGCCCCCGGCGCGTGGAATTCGTGCGGCCGCACCGCGTCGAGACCGATCGGCCAGTACGTCCCGTAGTGCACCGGCACGGCGTGCCGGGGGGCCAGCGCCGCCAGGGCCTGCGCCGCGCGGCCCGCGTCCAGGTGGCCGTGGCCCAGGTTCGGGCCCCAGCCGCCGACCGGGAGCAGCGCCGTGTCGACGGGGCCCACGGCCTCGGCCAGGGAGTCGTACAGGCCCGTGTCCCCCGCGAAGTAGGTCGAGGAGGCGCCCTCGACGACGTAACCGAGCGCCGGGCAGCGGTGCGGGCCGACCGGGAGGCGGCGGCCGTCGTGCTCGGCGTGCACCGCGCGGACGGTGAGCGCCCCGACGCGGACGCCGTCCCGCGCGGACACCTCCACCGTGCGCAGGCGGCGCAGCGCCGGGACCGCGCGCACCGCCCCGCGCGGCACCACCACGAGCGTGCCCGCGGGCAGCCGGGCCAGGGAGGGCAGATGCAGGTGGTCGGAGTGCAGATGGGAGATGAGGACCACGTCGGCGCGGGCGGCGTCGGCGGTCGGCAGCGCGCCCCTGCGCCGCCGCAGGTGCGCGAAGCGGCGCACGAACAGCGGGTCGGTGAGCACGCGCACCCCGGAGTCCTCGACCGTGCAGGTGGCATGACCCCACCAGGTGATGACCGTTCCGGCGCTGCTCACAGTGATGCGCCCTCCCTCCGCGACGTGCGGACCACCCTACGGCGCTCCTTCGGACGCGCCGCGCCACCCGTGCGCTCCTCCTCGCCACCCGGGGGACCGGAGTAGGGTCGGCGGCGACAGCGGCGAAGGGGACGGGTCATGGACGAGTCGCGTACGCACTCCTCGGCGGCGGACACGGCCACGGCGGGCACGGCGGGCGCGGCCGGGTTAGGCACGGCCGCGAATCCGACGGGCACGACCACGGACTCGGCGGCCCCGGCCCCGGCGGAAGCGGCCCCGGTCCCGGCGGAAGCGGCCCCGGTCCCGGGGGAAGCGGCCCCGGCGGCGGGCGCCCCGCCCCGTGCGGACGTCCGGGTCGCCGTCATCGCCAGCCTCACCCCCCTCGAAGAGCTCGACCGCGACCCCTTCCTCGTCGACACCCGCAGCCAGCACGCCATGTGCGCCCGCTGGGCCGCCGACAAGGGGTACGTTGTCACCCGCCAACTCGTCGTGCACGCACTGCCGCACGACCACCGGGCCCTGTGGGCCGACATCGACGCCGGGCACGCCGACTTCTTCGTCACCGCCAACGAACGCGTCCTGGACCGCGCCGTGCGCTCCGTCGCGGACTTCTTCGCCGAGTGCGAGCGGCGCGGCGTCCGGCTGGAGACCGCCGGGCTCGACGAACCCGTCTACAGCGCGGCCATGAAGGCCGGGGTGCACCGCAGGCTGTCCATGCCCACGGCCGGCTATGACGGCTGCTGACGCCCGCACGGGCGGTGCGTCCCGCCGTGACGGGGTCGTACCGGGCGCGGCCCGCCCGCTGTGACAGGCTGGCCGGACAGCAGGGGCCCGAGCAGCACCGGGGGGCCGAGGACGACCGACAGGGGTGGGCGCGGCGTGGTGGCCGAACGGCGTTGGCGAAGAATCGGCTGGCGTGCGGGCGGCACGCTGCTGCGCGTGACCACCGTCTGGGCGGTGTCCACGCTCACCCTGCTGGCGCTCGCCGGAATCCTCCCGGAGTTCCAGCTCCAGGGCGACGACTCGCAGTCCCTGACCGACGTCGCCCTCACGGCCGTGTGGGCGGCCGGTGCGTTCGGGCTGCTGTCCGCGCTGGTGTGGCCCCTCGTGGTGCGCGCGCTGCTCCTCGTGCCGGCGCTCGTGCTGGGGCTGCTGGCCTTCTTCATCAACGGCTCGCTGCTGCTGGCCGCGCTCAGCGTGCTGCCCGAGGGCAACGGGAAGGCCGACCCGGAGACCGCGGTGGTCGTCGCCGCCGTCATGTCCGCCGTCGCCTCGGCCACCTCCACCGCGCTCGCCGTCCGCGACGACGAGGCCTACCGGCGCAGGCTCTCCCGGCTGGCGCTGCGCCGCCGCGGCGGCGGGCGGGACGCCGGGCGGCACGGCATGCCCGGCACCGTCTTCCTCCAGCTCGACGGCCTCGGCCACGACACGCTCAAGCGGGCCCTCGACCGGGGGCTGATGCCGACCGTCGCCGCCCTGGTCGAGGGCGCCCTGCCCAGCCACCGGCTCACCGCCTGGCGCACCGACTGGTCCAGCCAGACCGGCGCCAGCCAGCTCGGCATCCTGCACGGCACCAACCACGACGTGCCCGCCTTCCGCTGGTACGAGAAGGAGACCGGGCGCACCATGGTGTGCTCCAGCCCGGCCAGCACCGCCGAGCTCCAGCACCGGGCGATCGAACGCACCGGTGACGGCGGCCTGCTCACCTACGACGGCGCCAGCCGCGGCAACCTCTTCTCCGGCGGCGCCGACCAGCTCGCCCTGGTCCTGTCCATCGCCGCCCGCCGCGGCCCCAGCAACCGCTCCCGCGCCGGGTACTTCGCGTACTTCTCCGACCCCGCCAACGCCGTCCGCACCGCCATGTCCTTCGTCACCGAGGTCTGCCGCGAGATCCACTCCTCCGTCCGCTCGCGGCTGCGCAAGGAGAGCCCGCGCGTCGGGCGCGGCGGCCTCTACCCCTTCATCCGGGCCTTCGCCACGGTCGTCCAGCGCGACGTCGTGGTCGCCGCCGTCATAGGGGACGTCCTCTCCGGCCGCACCGCCGTCTACGCCGACCTCGTCTCGTACGACGAGGTGGCCCACCACTCCGGGCCGCGCAGCCGGGACGCCGACGCGATCCTGCGCCGCCTCGACCGTTCGCTCGCACTGATCGCCGGGGTCGCCGAACACGCCCCGCGCGCCTACCGGATCGTGCTGCTCTCCGACCACGGCCAGAGCCCCGGCGAGACCTTCGAGGCCCGCTTCGGCCTGACCCTGCGCGACTACGTGCGCGCGAGCTGCGGGCTGCCCGTCCCGCGCCGCGCCCAGCGCACCAGGAGCGGCGCCGAGGCCCGCGACGCCGTCCGTACGGTGCTGCACCGGCCGGTCGACCTCAACGAGGCGGCGCTCTCCCGCCCCGCCGGGTCGGACGACTCCGACCCGATCGTGCTCGCCTCCGGCAACCTCGGCCTGATCAGCTTCCCCGACATCGAGGGGCGTGCCTCCCGCGAGGAGATCGACCGCCGCCACCCCGCCCTGCTGCGCATGCTGGCCGGTCATCCGGGCGTCGGCTTCCTGCTCGTACGGAGCGAGGAGCACGGGGCGGTGGTGCTCGGCGGGCACGGCGCGGAGGTCCCGCTGGCCGAACTGCGCGACGGCGAGGGCCCGCTGACGCCCTTCGGCGAGGGCGCGGCCGACACGATCCGGCGCACCGACGCCTTCCCGCACGCCGCCGACATCATGGTCAACTCCTCGTACGACCCGGAGACCGGCCGGGTGCACGCCTTCGAGGCGCAGATCGGCTCGCACGGCGGCCTCGGCGGCGAACAGTCGCGCCCCTTCCTGCTGTGGCCGCTCGCCCTGTCGCAGCCCGCCCCCGAGGGGGCCGAGCTCGTCGGCGCGGAAGCCCTCCACCAGGTCTTCCGCCGCTGGCTGCGTGAATGCCAGGGGCCCCAGGTGCCCGTCGGCACCGCGCAGGAATCCCGGCCCGAAGCGGAAGCGGAAGAAGTTTTTCCGGTGGCAAGCCGTGCCGTACAGGATGAAAAGGCGTGATTTTGCGCATGCTTCCCCGTACCCGACCATGGGCGTCGCCCGGCGACCCTGGGCACTTCGTACGGCGAGAGGCACCACCCCATGCACGACACCGGAACCGCTCCCCAGTCGGATCCGGCTGAGCACCCCGAAGGACACAGCAAGCACGCGCGGCGCTTCGGCCTGCCGGCCGCCACGACGCTGGTCATGGGCAACATCATCGGCGGCGGGATCTTCCTGCTGCCGGCGTCCGTGGCCCCCTTCGGCACCATCAGCCTCCTCGCGTTCGGCCTGCTGACCCTCGGGGCGATCTGCCTCGCGCTGGTCTTCGGCAAGCTCGCCCACCAGCACCCGCGGACGGGCGGTCCGTACGTCTACGCCCGCGAGGCCTTCGGCGACTTCGCCGGTTTCCTCTCCGCCTGGAGCTACTGGATCACCGCCTGGGTGTCGAACGCGGCGCTCGCCGTCGCGGCCGTCGGCTACCTCGACGTGCTCGTCCCGCTCGGCGACTCCAAGTTCGCCATGATGCTGGCCGCGCTGGTCGTCCAATGGCTGCCGGCGGCCGCCAACTTCGCCGGCACGCGGTACGTGGGCGCGGTGCAGGTCGTCGCGACGGTGCTCAAGTTCGCCCCGCTGCTGCTGGTCGCGGTGGGCGGCCTCTTCACCTTCTCCGCCGACAACCTCGGCCCGTTCCGGGCCGACGGTTCCGGCGCGGTCGGCGCGGTCTCCGCGTCCGCCGCGATCCTGCTCTTCTCCTACCTGGGCGTCGAGTCGGCCGCCGTCAGCGCCGGCGAGGTGCGCGACCCGCGGCGCAACGTCGGCCGCGCCACCGTCCTCGGCACCCTCGGCGCGGCCTTCGTCTACCTGCTCGGCACGCTGTCGGTCTTCGGCAACGTCCCGCACGACCGGCTCGTCGACTCCGGCGCGCCCTTCTCGGACGCCGTCAACCACATGTTCGGCGGCACCTGGGGCGGCACGGTCGTGGCCTGCGCCGCCGTGATCTCCATCCTCGGCGCGCTCAACGGATGGACGCTGCTCAGCGCGCAGACCCCGTACGCGGCCGCCAAGGACGGGCTCTTCCCGTCCGTCTTCGCCACGAAGAAGCGCGGGGTGCCGACCGTCGGCGTGCTCGTGACGGTGGTCCTGGCGTCGCTGCTGACCGTCTACAACTACACGGCGGGCTCGGACGGCGTCTTCGAGATCCTGGTGCTGGTCACCACGTTCACGGCGACGGTCCCGTACCTGCTCGCCACCGCCGCCCAGTTGTACTTCCTCATCTCCGGGCAGTCCGGGCGGGTCGACCGCGGGCGGCTGGTGCGGGACGGCGTACTCGCCGCGCTGGCCACGGGCTTCTCGATGTGGCTGGTCGCCGGGTCCGGGTACGCGGCGGTCTACCAGGGAGTCCTCTTCCTGTTCGTGGGCGTGGTCGTGTACGCCGTCATGTCGGCGCGCAGGAAGCGGGCGGCTGCCGCCTGACGGGCGCTTAATTCGGATGCGGACCGATGTCCGGTACGCCCATGATGGCGCGTACCGGACATTCGTTCACCCCCGTATCCCCTTTGCTGTGAAGGACCCGTCGCGTGCAGGCTGCCGTCACCGTCACTCCCGCCCGGATGCCCGAGCTGCTGCTCGGCCTGGCGACCGTCCGGCCCGTCTTCCTGTGGGGCGCGCCCGGCATCGGCAAGTCCTCGCTGGTGCGGAAGTTCGCGGACTCGCTGGGCCTGGAGTGCGTGAGCCTGCTCGGTACGCAGCTGGCGCCCGAGGACCTCATCGGGGTGCCGCAGATCCGGGACGGGCGGTCCGTGTTCTGCCCGCCGGAGGCGATCGCGCGGGACGAGCCGTACTGCCTGTTCCTGGACGAGCTGAACGCGGCGACGCCCGACGTCCAGAAGGCCTTCTACTCGCTCATCCTCGACCGCCGGATCGGCTCCTACGAGCTGCCCGCCGGGTCGATCGTCATCGGGGCGGGCAACCGGTCCTCCGACAACGCGCTGGCCCGTCCGATCGCGTCCGCGCTGGTCAACCGGCTCACCCATGTGCACCTGCGGGCCTCGGCGACGGACTGGCTGGTGTGGGCGGGGGAGAACGGGATCCACCCGTGGGTGGTCGACTACCTGGGCGACAGGCCCGACCACCTGTGGTCGCCCGCGCCGAAGACCGAGGAACCCTTCTCCACGCCGCGCTCCTGGCACATGCTCTCCGACGCGCTGCACTCCTTCGGGCCGTCCCTGGACGAGGAGACGCTGAAGGTCGTCGCCCACGGGACGCTGACGCCGGCGCACGCGGTGTCCTTCTGCGGGTATGCGAAGATCGTCCGTCATGCGTACGGGCTCGACGCGATCCTCAAGGGGGACGCGTCGTGGCCGAACCGGCTGGAGGACCGCGACCTCCTGTACTACCTGGCGGAGGCCTTCCGGGGACGGCTGGCGAAGGAGCTGCCCGCGGAGCGGGCGCATGTGTCGCCGAGCATGCAGCAGACCGCCTACCGGGCGAAGTCGCTGCTGGTGCAGTTGGCGGAGATCTCGGTGGAGGTCGCGCAGACGGTCATCGCGGAGGACGACTCGGGCCAGCCGGTGCTTCCGCCGTGGTTCCTGGTCGAGGCGGCCCGCGACATGCCACGGCTGGTGGAGGCACGCAGGTGAGGGGCGGGGACGGGGGCGGGGGCGTGCGCGGGGGTGCGGTACGGGCAACCCCCGCAGCCCCTTGGCCGTCGCAGCCGCCCCCCGCTCCCCGCCCCTGACCGCCCCGCGCCTCAGCCGCCCCCAAGGAGCCCCGTGCCGAACGGGAAGAAGCAGAAGAACGATCCCGCCGCCGAGGCCTTCGCCGCCGGCCTCGCTCTCGTCAAGCGCAACCCGGCCCTCGCCGCCGTCTCCGCCACCGTCTGCCGCGCCGAGAAGTGCACCCAGGTGTCGTACGACGGCCTCGTCTCCGTCGACTCCAACGGCACCCTGCACGCCCACCCCAAGCACCGCGCCGACCCCCGCGACTGGGCCTGGGCCCTCGCCCACGCCCTCCTCCACCTGGGCTTCGGCCACGTCCCCGCCCACAAGGGCGACCGGCCCCGGCCCACCCCCGCCCAGCTCGCCGCCCGCTGCACCGTCGTGAACCGGTTCCTGACCGGCTCGCCCGTGGGCCGCGCCCCGGACGGCCTGGCCGCCTCCTACCCCGGCAGCGACGAGGAGGAGCTCGCCGCCCGCTGGCACCGCGACGGCATCCCGGAGCGCTTCCGGTACGGCGGGACCAACGGCAGCGAGCCCGACCAGGTCCTCCTGCCGTGGAACTTCTGGGGGGAGCCCGTCCCCGACCACCAGCTCGCCTTCGCGCACGCCCTCACCCGCACCGTCTCCGCCGCCATGGACGTCGCGGGCGGCCGCCGCGACACCCTGACCGGGGCGCGGCGGAGCCAGCACCCCTGGGACCGCGCGCTCAACTGGTTCGTGTCCTCCTACCCGCTGCTCGGCGGCATCGCGGCGGGCCTGAAGGTCGTCGCCGACGCCGAGCTGGCCCGTACGCACGACATCTCCGTCGCCGCCGTCGACGCCACCGCCGGGGAGATCTACGTCAACCCGCTGCGGCGCTTCGACGACGAGGAGTGGCGCTTCGTCCTCGCGCACGAGATGCTGCACGCCGCCCTGCGGCACGGCGAGCGCGCCGGAGGGCGGGATCCGTACCTCTTCAACGTCGCCGCGGACTACGTCGTCAACGGGTGGCTGGTCGAGATGCGGGTCGGCGAGATGCCCGAGGGGCTGTTGTACGACGCCGCGCTGAAGGGGCTGTCGACCGAGGAGGTGTACGACCGCATCGCCACCGACCTGCGGCGGCAGCGGAGGCTCGCCACCCTGCGCGGGAAGGGCCGCGGCGACATCCTGGACCGCCCCATCGGGCAGGTCCGCGACTACGTCGACCTCGACGAGTTCTACCGGCGCGGCCTGACCAGGGGCTTCGACCTGCACGCGTACGGAGAGCGGGGGCTGCTGCCCGCCGGGCTGGTGGAGGAGATCAAGGCGCTCAGCCACCCGCCCGTGCCGTGGGACGCCCGGCTGGCGCGCTGGTTCGACGAGTTCGTGCCCCGGCCGCAGGCCCTGCGGACGTACTCCCGGCCGTCGCGGCGGCAGGCCTCCACCCCCGGCATTCCGCGCGCCGGGCGGTACTTCCCGCCCGAGGAGACCGCCCGCTGCACCTTCGGCGTCGTCCTCGACACGTCCGGGTCGATGGACCGCACGCTGCTCGGCAAGGCCCTGGGCGCGATCGCCTCGTACGCCGAGGCCCGCGACGTACCGGCCGCGCGCGTCGTGTTCTGCGACGCCGCGCCGTACGACGCGGGCTATCTGCCGCCCACCGGGATCGCGGGCCGGGTGAAGGTGCGCGGGCGCGGCGGGACCGCGCTCCAGCCGGGCATCGACCTGCTGCTGCGGGCCGACGACTTCCCGGCGTCGGCGCCGCTGCTGGTCATCACGGACGGGTGGACCGACGTCCTGCGGATCAGGCGCGAGCACGCGTTCCTGATCCCGCAGGGCGCGTCGCTGCCGTTCACCGCGCGCGGCCCGGTCTTCCGGGTGAGGTAGCCGGCGCGCGTCCCCTTGCGAGGCCTCCGCCGCCGCGGACGGCTCGGGCGGCCGACGCTACGGAGCGGCCCGCTCCCGCAGGTGGGCGACGGTGTCCGGGTCCGCCGGGAGCATCGTCTCGATGGCCAGCTCGGCGACCGTCACGTCCATGGGCGTGTTGAAGGTGGAGATCGACGACACGAAGGACAGCACCCGCCCCTCGTGCTCGATCCGCAGCGGCAGCGCGAAGTGCGCCTCGGGCGCCTGCGCCTCCCGGTCCGCCCCGTCGTGGGCCGGCGGCAGCGGATACCCCGCGACCTCGTCGTACAGCTCGCGCAGCGGGGCCGACCTGAGCAGGGCTATCTGCCGTTCCATCTGGTGCAGCAGGTGCCCGCGCCACTGGGGCAGGTTGCGGATGCGCGGGGCCAGGCCCTCCGGATGCAGGGCCAGGCGCATCGCGTTCGGGCTCGCGAGGAGGTGGGGGGCGACGCCCCTGAGGAGCGCCTGGATGCCGCTGTTGGCGGCGATGACGTTGTACGTCCCGTCCACGACCACCGCCGGGTACGGCTCGTACCCCCGCAGCAGTTGGTCGATCCCGGCGCGCAGCGCGCCCATCGAGGGGTCGTCGAGCGGGGTCTCCGTGAACTGCGGGGCGTAACCGGCCGCCAGCAGCAGGTCGTTGCGGTCGCGCACCGGCACGTTCAGGTGCTCGGCGAGCCGCAGCACCATCTCGGCGCTGGGCCGCGCGCGCCCCGTCTCGATGAAGCTGATGTGCCGGGCCGAGGAGTCGGCCCGCAGCGCCAGCTCCAGTTGGCTGAGCCGCCGCGTCTCGCGCCAGTGGCGCAGCAGGACGCCGACTCCGGTGTCGGTGCTGAGGGTTGTCATGCAGACGAAGGTAACCGAGGCCGGGCGCCTGCCTCCGGGGCCGGGACGGTGGGAAGCTGGTCCGTACCCCGTGAGCGGGGCAGCCGAGGAACGAAGGGAGACCGGCCATGGCCACGGAGCCGTTGTCGCAGAAGGAGATCGAGGACCGGTTGCGGGAGCTTCCCGGCTGGGCGCTGGAGGAGGACCGGATCGCCCGGACGTACCGGCTGGGCTCGCACCTCGCGGCGGCCGCGATGGTCGTCCATGTGGCGCAGATCCAGGACGAGCTGGACCACCACGCGGAGCTGGTGCTCGGCCACCGCACGCTGGCGCTGTCGGTGAACACCCACAGCGCGGGGGAGGCCGTGACCGAGAAGGACTTCCACCTGGCCCGGCGGGTGGAGGAGATCGCGGCGGGGCACGGGGCGGACTAGGTCCGCGGCGCGCCGAAGCCCGGTCTGCGCGAGGAGGCCAGCCAGCGCGTGTAGCTCGCGCTGCGGGATATCGCCTCCTGGTAGGCCACGCCCGTGTACCCGGACACCGCCTTCGCCGCCTCCGCGGCGGGGGCGCCCGGGTGCCAGCCCAGCAGGTGCCGCCAGGCCAGGGGCGCCCCGGCCAGCGGACGGGTGACGACGCCCGGCGTCGGCGGGAAGGTGGCCCGGCACAGCCCCACCGCCCGCCCCACCTGCACCAGGTGCACACAGGACGCCGTGTCGGTCTCGTACACCTGCGTCGGTGCGAATCCCGCTCCGGAGCACGCGGCCGTGAAACAGTCCGCGAAACAGCCCTCGCCGGGCACGTCCGTCCAGCACTCGCCGGAAAGCTGGGACAGTTCGAGCTCGGACTGTCCCACCAGCGGATGGCTCTCGGGCAGCATCACGAAGACCGGATCGACGCCCACGACCTCCCAGTGCAGCCGGTCCTGCGCGGGCGGACGGCTCTCGCCGCACGTGCCGATCAGCGCGAAGTCGAGCCGTCCCTCGATGAGCATGCCGCTGATCTCCGCCACCGACCAGGTGGTGTGCGTCGTCACGGGCACCCCGGGCCGCGCCGTGACCAGCCGGTCCACCAGCCCGCCCAGCAGGGGGCCGTGCGTGGCGCCGATCCGGAAACGGTCCAGGTTCGCCCAGGTATTGGCGAAGCGGACCGCGTCCTCCTGGAGTTCCCGCACGGCCGGGAGGAGCACGCGGGCCCGCTCCAGGACCAGTTCGCCGAGCGGGGTCGGCCGGGAACCCGTGTGGTCGCGGTCGAACAGCGGCCCGCCCAGGGCCCGTTCGATGCGCCGGAGCTGGGTGCTCAGCGCGGGCTGCGCGAGCCCGAGCGCGGCCGCGGCCTTCGTCAGGGACCCGGCGTCGGCAATGGCCCGTACGGTCCGCAGGTGACGCAACTCCAGCTCCATACCGGCAAGTTATGGGCCCGGGTTACCCCCGGCAAGAGACGTGCGGAACTTCTGTGGAACTCCGTTGCCGGCCGGGACGCGGACCGCCGCCGCCCCGGAGCCGTGCGGGGGCGGCGAGACCGCCCCCGCCGCCCCCGGGGCAGGGGCGGAAGGGGCGGCCGGTGGCGCGGTCGCGGTCAGGGGGCGGTCGGCCAGGTGGTAACCGTGAAGGTGCGGAAGTCGCGCGGGGCCCGGCCCAGCACCCTCCGCACCCCCTCCGTCGTCGACGCGTTGTGCCCGTCCAGAAGCCCCCCGAACAGCCCCGCCAGCCACTGCGCCTCTCCGGCCGGAAGCCCGTGGCCCTGGAGGGCGGAGGCGTACTCCGGCACGGTGACCGGCACGTAGCGCACCTCCCGGCCCGTCGCCCGGGACAGCTCCGCCGCCACCTCCGCGAAGGTCAGCAGCCGCGGGCCGGTCAGCTCGTACACCTCGCCCCCGTGCCCCGGCGCGACCAGCGTCTCCACGACCGCGTCCGCCAGGTCCTCCGCGTCCACCCACGGCTCCGCCGTGTCCCCGGCGGGGAAGGCGATCTCGCCGGCCGCGACCCCTTCGGCCAGTGCCCCCTCGCTGAAGTTCTGCGCGAAGAAGGCGGCCCGGACCACCGTCAGGCCCGAGGGGTCGCCCCAGGCCTCCCGGAGCGCATTCTCCGCCCGGACCGCCTCCGGCTCGCCCCGGCCCGAGAGGACGACCAGCCGCCGCACGCCCTGCTCCCCGGCCGCCAGGCCGAAGCCGTGCATCGCCGCCACCGCGCCCGGCGCCGCCAGGTCCGGGTAGTACGTCACGTACGCCGCGTCCGCGCCCGCCAGCGCCGGACCCCAGGTCTTCTCGTCCTCCCAGTCGAAGGGGACCGCGCCGGTGCGGGACCCGGCCCGCACGTCGAGGCCGCGCGCCGTCAGCCGCTCCGCGACCCGGCGCCCCGTCTTGCCGGAGGCCGCCGTCACCAACACCGTGTTCACGTTCTCGTTCGTCGTCATGGCCCAAGCCTCGCGCCGCCGAGCTGGACGGAACATGCTCGACAGGCTCATGCGCATACGCGTACGTCCAACCTCCGCCCCTATGGCTAGGGTTGCGGACATGGACGCTCTCGCCGGCCTGCTCGACGGGCCCCGGGCCCGCGGCGCCTTCCTCCTGCGGGCCGTGCTCGACCCGCCCTGGTCGATCCGCATCGAGGACCGGGCCCCGCTCACCCTGATGTGCATGACGCGCTCGACCGCCTGGGTCATGCCGGACAGCGGTGACGCCGTGCTGCTGCGCCCCGGTGACCTGGCCATCGCGCGCGGCCCCGATCCGTACACCTGCGCGGACACTCCCGCGAGCCCGGTCCGGGCGCGGATCGGGCCCGGCGGGGTGTGCAGCACGCGGTTCGGGGCGCCGCTCGCGGAGTCCATGCAACTGGGGGTGCGGACCTGGGGCGACCGGGCCGACGGCGAGACCGTGATGCTGATCGGGACGTACCAACTGGGCGGCGAGGTCGGGCAGCGGCTGCTGGACGCCCTGCCGCCGCTCGCGTACCTGCCCGCCGAGGTGTGGCGCTGCCCGCTGCTGCCGGTGCTGGAGGAGGAGATCAGCCGGGACGAGCCCGGGCAGAGCGTGTATCTGGACCGGCTGCTGGACCTGCTGCTGATCGCCTCGCTGCGGGCCTGGTTCTCCCGGCCGGAGGCCGAGGCGCCCGCGTGGTACCGGGCGATGGGGGACCCCGTCGTCGGGCAGGCGCTGCGGCTCATGCAGAACGAACCCGCCCGGCCGTGGACCGTCGCCTCCCTCGCGGGCGAGGCCGGCGTCTCCCGGGCCGGACTGGCCCGCCGGTTCACCGGGTTGGTGGGGGAGCCCCCGATGGCGTACCTCACTGGATGGCGGCTCAGTCTCGCCGCCGATCTGCTGCGGACCACGGACGCGACGGTGGAGGCGGTGGCCAGGAAGGTCGGCTACAGCGGGTCGTTCGCGTTGAGCGCCGCCTTCAAGCGGGTGCGCGGCGTCAGCCCGCAACAGCACCGGAGATCCGCTGCGAGCTGACGTCACGTCATGAGCGCACCGGGGATTATGGCTTGGGGAGCCCGCAGCCCGGCCGGTTCAGGTCGATCTTGCTGCCCGCGGTGATGCACGGAACCATGTTGTACGTCTGCTGGCCGTAGTTGATGCCCCGGCGGACCGTCACCCGCCCGGCCTCGTCGACCTCGCACGGGTTGTTGTCCGTGCAGCGCCCGCCGTCCTCGTTGCCGGTGTTGTTCACCGCGACGACCTTGCCCGTGTTGGTGTCGAGCACCGGGGAGCCGGAGGTGCCGCCGATGGTCTGGCAGGCGGAGGTGTAACGCACCGAGTCCTTCCAGGTCCAGGACCCTTCTTTCAGCCGGTACGCGAAGCCGTCGATGTTGCAGCCGTACGTCTTCTTCCAGTACCCGGAGACCACCGTGATGGCGGTGCCCTGCGCCGGGCGGGCCGCGCTGAGCTCCAGCGCCTTGATCCCGTACTGGTTCTGTATCTGTGCGTACGTGCTGGTGAGCTGGTACAGCGAGACGTCCGTGTCGGTCATCGTGCCGTACGCGATCTTGCTGGCCCGCAGGGTGCCGACCTTCTGGGCCGCGCCGTTGAGCAGCGAGAAGGTGCGGGACGAGGCCCTGTTGACGACGACCTGGCCGGGAGCCGGGAAACCGGTCTCCAGGCAGTGGCCGTTGGACATCACCAGGGCCGGGTCGTTCGGCTGCGAGGCGGCTGTGCGCACGACCGAACCGGAACAGTTGCTCAGCGCGACCGTTCCGGCGAAGTCAACCGCCTTGACCTTGGCTCCTGTTGACGCCTCGGCCGTGGCCGGCGCCGCGTCCTGGCCGGTGGCCGCGAACGCGGGTGCCACGCCCGCCCCGACGAGCAGGGTGGCGAGAAAAGCGCCGACGAGAGGCTTCTTCATGTGGGGGTCCCCTCCGTGCCTGTATGACCGGACCGAGCGGCCCGGTTTGTCATGGGCATTGTTCGGGGATTCCACAGGGCGGACAAGAGGGCCTCTGTGAGGCTGCTGTGCGTGTTGCGGCACGCGAGGTGAAGGTCTCGTCGTGCCGCAACAGGCCCGCCCCGCCCCTACCGCGTACGCGCGGGCTCCGGCAGGCGGCAGCCGCGCCGGTCCAGGTCCACCTGGCTGTCGCGCCCGACGCAGGCGGCGATGCCGTACGTCTGCTGGGCGTAGTTGATGCCCTGACGCACCGTCACCTTCCCTCGCCTGTCGACCTCGCACGGGTTGTTGACCGTGCAGCGCTCACCGTCCTCGTTGCCGGTGTTGTTCACCGCGACCACCTTGCCGGTGCGGTTGTCGATCACCGGGGAGCCGGAGGTGCCGCCGATGGTCCGGCAGCCGGAGGTGTAGCGGACGGAGTCCTTCCAGGTCCACTCGCCCTCCTTGAGCCGGTACGCGAAGCCGTCGACGTCGCAGCCGTACGTCTTCTTCCAGTACCCGGAGACCACCGTGATCGCGCGGCCCTCGCGCGGGTGCTGCGTGCTCAGCCGGAGCGGCTTGATCCCGTACTTCCGCTGGATCTGCCCGTAGCTCTCGGTGAGCCGGTAGAGCGCGATGTCCGTGTCGGTCATCGTCGCGTACGCCAGCTTGCTCGCGGTGAGCGTGGCGACCTTCTCCGCCTTGGCGTTCAACAGCGCGAACGTGCGCTTCGACGGCAGGTCCAGGACGACCTCGCCCGCGCCGGGCATGTCCTGCTCGGTGATGCAGTGCCCGTTGGACAGGACCAGCGCCGGATCGTCCGGCCGGGACTGCGGCAGGCGGACCACGGAGCCCGAACAGTTGCTGAGCGCGACGGTCCCGGCGAAGTCGACCGGCGCGGGCCGGTGCCGGGCCGTCGGGCGATCGGCGGCCCGGTCCGTGGCGGCGACCGCGGGCGCCGCACCGGCTCCCAGGAGAGCCAGGGCGAGCAGTGCACCGAGGCAAGGCTTTCTCATGCGCGTTCCCCTCCAGCGACGAATGTCAGGGGCATTCTTGGAGGGTCCGCCCGCGCCGGGCAAGGGCCCTGCCCGAAAGGAGCCGTCGTCCGAGCCGCCAACAGCCGTACTCCGCCCATCAGTTGGCCGGTACGGGCTCCACCTGCCACCACTGGAACGGCGAGTCGGTGTCCTCCCACTGCTGCACCCGCCCGCCGTCGGCCGTGCTGCGCTCCGCGACCTCCAGCAGCAGCCCACTGATCCAGCTCACCAGGCTCACCCGCCCCGGCGCGTCCGGGTGCCGCTCGACGATCCACTCCTGCGCGCCGAAGTTGTTCGCCGACCACTGCTGGATCCGCACGCCGTTCTCCAGCTTGGCGCCCGCGACGTCGAGCCGCTTGCCGCTGGCCGCGTTCACCACGTGGTGCAGCCCGCTGCCCTCGTGCACCGGGGTCAGCGTCCACCGCTGGGCGTCGGACCCGCTGTCCCTGCCCTGCTGAACGGGCGCGCCACTGCCCTTCGCGCCGCCGCGCACCTCCAGGAGCAGCCCGCTGCCGACGTTGCGCAGGAGGCAGTCGGCCGGCGAGGAGGCGCCCGACGAGGGGCTGAGCGCGGTCGGGGTGGGACGAACCATGCCTGGGAGTGTACGACGGCCCTCGTACGGTCACCGTTCTCCCCCCGGCGCGGTCGCCGCCCCCGCAGCGGCTCGGCACGAGTGCGGGCGGCGCGGTCCGCATGTCCGGAGCACAACTGAACCGCCCCCGGCCCGCATCAGCGGACCGGAGGCGGTGACCTGCGTCGACGGGCCCCGCGACGGGGCCCGGGGGGCGAGGGGCCGGGCGACGGCACTCGGGCGTCGACAGCCCCCCGGCGGGCTCAGGCGCCGAAGACCGCCGGGTCCGAGCCCAGGCGCTTGCCCTCGTCCAGGGCGGCGAGGGCCGCCATGTCGTCGGCGTCCAGCTCGAAGTCGAAGACGTCGATGTTCTCCGCGATCCGCGAGGGGGTCACGGACTTCGGGATCACCACGTTGCCCAGCTGGAGGTGCCAGCGCAGGACCGCCTGGGCCGGGGTCTTGCCGTGCTTGCGGGCGACCGCGACGACGGTCGGGACCTCCAGGAGGCCCTTGCCCTGGCCGAGCGGCGACCAGGCCTCGGTCGTGATGCCGTGCTCCTGGTGGAAGGCGCGCGACTCGCCCTGCTGGAGCTGGGGGTGCAGTTCGATCTGGTTGACCGCCGGGACGACCGAGGTCTCGGCGAGCAGCGTCTTCAGGTGCTCCGGCAGGAAGTTCGAGACGCCGATGGCCTTGGCGCGCCCATCGGCGAGGATCTTCTCGAAGGCCTTGAAGGTGTCCACGAAGGCGCCCCGCTGGGCGACCGGCCAGTGGATCAGGTACAGGTCGACGTAGTCCAGGCCCAGCTTGCCGAGCGACTCGTCGAAGGCGCGCAGGGCGGAGTCGTACCCCTGCTTGTCGTTCCACAGCTTGGTCGTGACGAACAGCTCGTCACGGGCGATCCCGGAGGAGGCGAGCGCACGGCCCGTGCCCTCCTCGTTGCCGTAGATCGCGGCGGTGTCGATGCTCCGGTAACCGGCTTCCAGAGCCGTGCTCACCGCTGCCGTGGCCTCGTCGTCCGGCACCTGCCAGACGCCGAACCCGAGCTGCGGCATTTCGACGCCGTTGTTGAGGGTCAGGGAGGGGACCTTGCTCACGAGGAAACTTTTCCTTACGTCGTCGGGGGGCTTCTCCGTGGTCAACGATCATCGCCGGGCGGGCATTCCCGCTCTGGTCGTCCCGGTCCGGCCGATTGTCGCCACACGATGGCTTTTCTCCAGCAATATAGCGATCATCCACATATGGGCACTGAAAATCGTACGTTCGACGAGCTGGTCGCCGAGGCAGCCGCCGTGCCCGTCGACGGCTGGGACTTCTCCTGGCTGGAGGGCCGCGCCACCGAGCAGCGGCCCTCCTGGGGATACCAGAGGCAGATGAGTGCGCGCCTGGCCACCGCGTCCGCCGCCCTGGACATCCAGACCGGCGGCGGCGAGGTCCTCGCCGGGGCGCCGAAGCTGCCCCCGGTGATGGTCGCCACCGAGTCCTGGCCGCCGAACGTGGCCAAGGCCACCCGCCTCCTGCATCCCCTGGGCGCGGTCGTCGTCGCCGACCCGGACGAGCCCCCGCTGCCCTTCGCGGACGGCGCGTTCGACCTGGTCACCAGCCGCCACCCGGTGAAGGCGTGGTGGCAGGAGATCGCCCGGGTACTGGCCCCCGGGGGCACGTACCTCTCCCAGCACGTCGGCCCCGCCAGCGTCTTCGAGGTCGTCGAGTTCTTCCTGGGCCCGCAGCCCGAGGCACGCCTGGGGCGCCGCCCGGAGACCGCGCGCGAGGAGGCGGAGGCAGCCGGCCTGGAGGTCGTCGACCTGCGGTCGGAGTCGCTCCGTACGGAGTTCTTCGACATCGGGGCGGTGGTCTACTTCCTGCGCAAGGTGATCTGGATGGTGCCCGGCTTCACGGTCGAGAAGTACCGGGACCGGCTGCGGGAGATGGACGCGCTGATCCGCCACGACGGCTCCTTCGTGGCGCACACGGCACGCTTCCTGATCGAGGCCCGCAAGCCCGCGTGAGGAACGGCGGGTGAGGGACGGCCCCCGGGAGGCCGCCCCTCACCCCCTCACCTCTGCCCGGACGGGGCACGCCCACGACAGGCGCACGCCCGGTGCGCCCGTTGTCCAGGTGTCCCGTTGTCCAGGACACCTGGACATCCAGGGCATCTAGGACAGGGGCACCAGGCCCAGGTGCTCCTGGCCCCACAGGTCCTCGGTCCCGTCCGGGAGCACCAGCACCCGGTCCGGCCGCAGCGCCTCGATCGCGCCCTCGTCGTGCGTGACCATCACGATCGCGCCGGGGTACGCGTCCACCGCCCCCAGCACCTCGCCGCGCGACGCCGGGTCGAGGTTGTTGGTCGGCTCGTCGAGCAGCAGCACATTGGCCCCCGAGTGCACCAGCCCCGCGAGCGCCAGACGCGTCTTCTCACCGCCCGACAGCACCCCGGCCGGCTTGTCGGCGTCGTCCCCGGTGAACAGGAACGCCCCGAGCACCCGCCGGGCCTCGCCGTCGTCCAGGTGCGGGGCCGCGGACGCGAGGTTCTCCCGTACGGTACGGGCCGCCGCCAGCGTGTCGTGCTCCTGCGCGAAGTACCCGAGCCGCAGGCCGTGCCCGTGCACGACGCGCCCCGAGTCCGGGCTCACCTGCCCGGCGAGCACCTTCAGCAGGGTGGTCTTGCCGGCCCCGTTGAGCCCGAGCACGACGAGCCGGCTGCCCCGGTCCACGGCGAGGTCGACCCCGCGCAGGACCTCCCGGCCGCCGTACGCCTTCGTCAGGCTGATCGCCCCCAGCGGCGTCCGCCCGCACGGCACGGGCTCGGGCAGCCGGATGCGGGCGACCTTCTCGGTGCGCCGCACGGGGGCCAGACCGGTGAGGAGCCTGTCGGCGCGCCGGGCCATGTTCTTGGCGGCGACGGCGGTGGAGACGCGCGCCCGCATCCGGTCGGCCTGGGTGTGCAGGGCGGCCGCCTTGCGCTCGGCGGCGGCCCGCTCGCGGGCCCGTCGGCGCTCCTCGGCGTCGCGGGCGGCGAGGTAGGTGTGCCAGGGGGTGTTGTGCACGTCGAGCGCACCGCGCGCGGGGTCGAGATGGAACACCCGGTTGACGGTCTCGGCCAGCAGCCCGACGTCATGGCTGATGATGACGACGCCGCCCCGGTAGGAGTGCAGGAAGGCCCGCAGCCAGGCCACGGAGTCGGCGTCGAGGTGGTTCGTCGGTTCGTCGAGCAGCAGGGTGTCGTGGTCGGCGAACAGGATCCTGGCCAGTTCCACCCGCCGTTTCTGGCCGCCGGACAGCTCGCCGACGGGCCGGTCCAGGGCGTCGCCGGGCAGCCCCACCCCGGCCGCGACCCGGGCGGCCTCGGCCTCGGCGGCGTATCCGCCGCGGGCCTGGAAGTCGGCCTCGGCGCGGGTGTAGGCGGCCATGGCCCGCCGCACCTGCGCGGGGCCGCCGGCCTGGGCCATGGCGACTTCGGCGGCCCGCAGCTCCCGGGTCGCGCGGTCCAGCCCGCGCGCGGACAGGATGCGCTCGCCGACGGGCACGGCGGGGTCGGCGGCCCGCGAGTCCTGGGCCAGGTACCCGAGGGAGCCGGTGCGCTCGACGCTGCCGACGGCGGGCGGGGCCGGGGCGGCCAGGGTGTTGAGCAGGCTGGTCTTGCCGGCGCCGTTGCGGCCGACGAGGCCGACGCGGTCGCCGGGGGAGAGGTGGAAGGAGACGTCGGACAGGAGGAGTCGGGCGCCGACGCAGACGTCGACACCGCGGACGGTGATCATGGAATTACGCTCCGGAAAAGCGAGAGGACACACGGGTGGCGTGGAAGGGGGTCCTCAGCTAAGAAACACGGGGCGTAGACATGCTCCCGAGCCTAAACGCAACGCCCGCTCCCGGGCGACCGACTTTTCCGCGCGGCCGGCTGCGACGCGCCTGCACGTTCCCCACCCTTCAGGGGCGCGGGGAACTGCGCGAACAACCACGACGCGCCCGCACGTTTCCCACCGGGGGTGGTGCCCCGTCAGGGGCGCGGGGAACTGCGCGACCAGCCACGACGCTCCTGCACGGGACCGTGCACTGGCCGCGCGGCGAGCGCTTTAGGGAGAGGGGCGGGTCCGGGGCCTCTCCTGCCCGAGCCGGGCGGGGCTGTGCGTCCGGTACGGGGCTGGGGTCGCGGCCCTTGCAGAGGAGCTTGCCCGGCACGGGCGCTTAACCAGGGGCGGCACCCGGGTGAGCCGGGAGCGGGAGGGGCCGCCCCCTTGCCCGCCCGTTCCGCCCCCTTGGGGCGGCCCCGTCGCCCAAGGGGGCGGGGGAAGCGGGAAAGGCGGCCCCGTCGCCCAAGGGGGCTGGGGGAGGGGGAAGGGCGGCCCCGTCGCCCAAGGGGGCTCGGGGTGAAGCCCAAGGGAGCGGGGGGAAGGGGAGCGTGGCCCAAGGGGGAAGGGGAGCGTGGTCCGAAGGGGGCGGTCGAGCGGGGCCCCTCATCGGTAGAGGGCGGCGACCTCCGCCCCGTACGCCTCCTCGATCGCCTTCCGCTTCAACTTCAACGACGGCGTCAGCAACCCCCGCTCCTCCGTGAACTGGTGCGCCAGTATCCGAAAGGTCCGGATCGACTCCGCCTGCGAGACCAGCGTGTTGGCCGCCACCACCGCTCTGCGCACCTCCGTCTCCAGCTCCGGGTCCCGCACCAGGTCCTTGGGCTCCATCGGCGGCCGCCCGTGCATCGCCAGCCAGTGCTCGACCGCCTCCAGGTCCAGCGTCACCAGCGCCGCGATGTACGGCCGGTCGTTGCCGACGACGATGCACTGCGCGACCAGCGGATGCGCCCGCACCCGCTCCTCAAGACCCGTCGGCGACACGCTCTTGCCGCCCGAGGTCACCAGGATCTCCTTCTTCCGCCCGGTGATCGTCAGGTAGCCGTCCGCGTCCAGCGAGCCGATGTCCCCGGTGGACAGCCACCCGTCGTGCAGGACGGCCCGGCTGGCGGCGGCGTCGTTCAGGTAGCCCGCGAAGACGTGGCCGCCGTGCAGCCACACCTCCCCGTCGTCCGCGATGTGCACGGTGGTACCGGGCAGCGGCAGCCCCACCGTTCCGAACCGCGTCCGCTCCGGCGGGTTCGCCGTCGCGGCCGCCGTGGACTCCGTCAGCCCGTATCCCTCGTAGATGGTGACGCCCGCCCCCGCGAAGAACAGGCCGAGCCGCCGTTCCATCGCCGATCCGCCCGACATCGCGTGCCGCACCCGCCCGCCCAGCGCCTCGCGCACCTTCCCGTACACGAGCTTGTCGTAGAGCTGGTGCTGCATCCGCAACGAGGCCGAAGGGCCGGGCCCGGTCCCGAACGCCCGCTGCTCCAGCGCCTCCGCGTACCGCACCGCCAGTTCGACCGCCCTGTCGAAGACGGCGGCCTTGCCCGCGGCCTCCGCCCTGCGCCGGGCCGCGTGGTGGACCTTCTCGAAGATGTAGGGGACCGCCAGGACGAACGTGGGCCGGAAGGCCGCCAGATCCGGCAGCAACTCGGCCGCCGCCATGACAGGCTGGTGCCCGATCTTCACCCTTCCCCGGATCGCCGCCACCTCCACCATCCGCCCGAAGACGTGCGCCAGCGGGAGGAACAGCAGCGTCGACGCCTCGTCGCCGGGCGCGGAGCGGAACACCGGCTCCCAGCGCGCGATCACGGTGTCCGCCTCGGTCATGAAGTTCGCGTGCGTCAGGACGCAGCCCTTGGGACGCCCGGTGGTGCCCGAGGTGTAGATGACCGTCGCCACCGACTCCGGGGTGACCGCCCGCCGGTGCCGGTGCACCACGTCGTCGTCCACCTGCGCCCCGGAGGCCACCACCTCCGCCACCCCGCCCGCGTCGAGCTGCCACAGCCGGGACAGCCGGGGCAGCCGGTCGATCACCGAGGCCACGGTCATCGCGTGGTCCTCGTGCTCCACCACGCACGCCACCACCTCGGAGTCGTGCAGCGTCCAGAAGACCTGCTCGGTGGAGGCCGTCGGATACACCGGCACCGGCTGCGCCCCGACCGCCCACAGGGCGAAGTCGAAGAGCGTCCACTCGTAGCGCGTACGGGAGACGATGGCGACCCGGTCGCCGAACCGCACGCCCTGGGCCAGCAGCCCCTTCGCCAGCGCCATCACCTCGTCGCGGAACTGCGCCGCGGTGACGTCCCGCCAGTGACCGTCCGCGTCCTTGCGGCCGAGTGCGACCCGGTGCGGGTCCTCGTCCGCGTTGCGGAACACCGCGTCCGCCAGTCCGCCGGCCCGAGGGGGCGCGGCCAGGGGTGGGACAGTGAACTCGCGCAATGTCCTGGCTCCTTGAGGCGCTCCGCACAGCGCCGGTGACGGTACCCCAATACCGCCCCCCGCGGGAGGGGGCGAGAGCCGCTGCCGGAAACTGCGATCGGGACATCGGTACAGGTCACAGGCCCCCCGGGCGACCCCATCGGAGGGCTCGGACCGTGACCTTACTTCCGGGTAAGTCGGGCTCGGGAAATCTCCACGGAATCTGTACGCGGAGGCCACCGCGCGCCTACGGGCGTACGCCCGGGGCGCGCGCATCTGCACGGCCGCACGCCCCGCAGGAGCTCCGGCCCACAGGACCTCTGGCCCACAGGACCTCTGGCCCACAGGACCTCTGGCCCACAGGGGCTCCGCCCCCAGAGCCCCCCCCCGAGACCCCCCACCCAGCAGCCCACTCCCCGGAAGCCCCGCCCTACCCCCCACCCCGGTGCAGCCGGTCCGCCCCCGCCAGCACCGCCTCGGCCAGCGCCTGCGCCGCCTCCTGCACCGCGGCGCCCCGCCGCCTCCCGCGCAGCAGCACGAACTCCACCCCGCCCAGCTCCGGCAGCCCGCTCCGCGACGCCACCGGCTCCAGTCCCGGCGGCACCAGCCCCCGCGTGTGCGCCATCACCCCCAGCCCCGCTCGCGCCGCCGCCACCAGCCCGCTCAGGCTTCCGCTCGTGCACGCGATCCGCCACGCCCGCCCCTGCGTCTCCAGCACTTCCAGGGCCCGCGCCCGCGTGATCGCCGGCGGCGGAAAGAGAATCAGCGGAACAGGGCGGTCCGCCTCCACCCGCAGCCCCGGCGCCCCCACCCACGCCAGCGAGTCCCGCCACACCAGCTCGCCGTGCGTGTCGTCCGCCCGCCGCTTCGCCAGTACGAGGTCGTGCCGCCCGCTCTCCAGTTGCCGGTGCAGGATCCCCGACAGCTCCACCGTCAGCTCCAGATCCACCTCCGGATGGTCCCGCCGGAAGGCCTCCAGGATCTCCGGCAGCCGCGTCAGCACGAAGTCCTCGGACGCCCCGAACCGCAGCCGTCCGCGCAGCCGCCTGCCCGTGAAGAACGCCGCCGCCCGCTCGTGCGCCGCCAGGATCGTCCGGGCGAACCCGAGCATCGCCTCGCCGTCCTCGGTGAGCGCCACCCGGTGCGTGTCCCGTACGAACAGCCGCCGCCCGGCCTGTTCCTCCAGCCGCTTCACATGCTGGCTGACCGTCGACTGACGCAGCCCCAGGCGCCGCGCGGCCTGCGTGAACGACAGGGTCTGGGCCACGGCGAGGAAGGTGCGCAACTGCGTCGGCTCGTACACACGCCGAACGTACCGCCCCCGCCACCTCGCCGTCATCACGATCCGTGATGACAGTGAGCGTCGTATGCAGGTTTCCCGATCGGACGGCCGGGGGAGACGATGGCCCGCATGAGCCGCCTCAAGCTGCCGTCCTGGTTCCCGGTCGACGGATACGTCCTCGCGCTCCTCGGCGCGGTCTGCCTCGGCACCCTGCTGCCCGCCACCGGCCCGGCGTCCGAGGTGCTTGGGCACGTCTCGACGGCGGCGATCGCGATCCTGTTCTTCCTGTACGGGGCGCGGCTGTCGACCGCCGAGATGCTCCAGGGCCTCGCGCACTGGCGGCTGCACGTCACCGTGCTCGCCGCCACCTTCGTCCTCTTCCCGCTCCTCGGCCTCGCGGGCCGGTTCCTGGTCCCGCACGTGCTCACACCCGAGCTCTACCAGGGTTTCCTCTTCCTGTGCCTGGTCCCCTCGACCATCCAGTCGTCGATCACCTTCACCTCGATCGCCCGCGGAAACGTCCCCGCGGCGATCTGCGCGGGCTCCTTCTCCAGCATCGTCGGCATCCTCGTCACGCCCCTGCTGGCGGCGCTCCTGCTGAGCGGCGGCGCGGCGGGCTTCTCCGCGGACTCGCTGCTGCGGATCGGGCTCCAACTGCTGGCCCCGTTCCTGGCCGGGCAGTTGCTGCGGCGCTGGGTGGGCGGTTTCGTCGTACGGCACAAGAAGGTGCTCGGCTACTTCGACCGCTCGTCCATCCTGCTCGTCGTGTACGCCGCCTTCAGCCTCGGCATGGCGCAGGGCATCTGGAACCGGATCTCGCCGCTGCGCCTGGCCGCGTTGCTCGGGGTCGAGGCCGTGCTGCTCGCGGTGATGCTGGCGCTCACCTGGTACGGGTCGAAGAAGCTGGGCTTCGGCCGGGCGGACCGGGTGGCGATCCAGTTCGCCGGGTCGAAGAAGAGCCTGGCGGCCGGGCTGCCGATGGCGAGCGTCCTGTTCGGGGCGCACGCGAGCCTGGCGGTGCTGCCGTTGATGCTGTTCCACCAGATGCAGTTGATGGTGTGCGCGGTGATCGCCCGGCGCAGGAGCGAGGACCCGGTGCCCGCGTCGACGCGGGTGCCCCCTGTCGCCGCACCGGCCCCGGCTGGCAAGATCGACAAGTGACCTCAGCGATACGCACCTTCGGCAACCGCCCCTGCGCCCTCACCGTGTGCCGGGGCTGCTGCTGCGGCGACGCCCGCAAGAACCCCGGCACCGACCACGCCGGCCAGCTCCGCAGGATGCGCGAGGCCGCGGCCGCCTCCGCCGGCCGCCTGGCCGTCCGTACGAGCGACTGCCTGGGCCCGTGCGGACAGGCCAACGTCGTGGTGGTCCAGCCGTCCACCGAGGGGCGGCGCAGGGGAGGCCGGGCGGCCTGGGTCGGCTGGGCGCTGGACGACGACAGCACGGACGAGATCCTGGCCTGGGTGGCGGCGGGCGGCCCCGGCGTCGCCGAGCCCCCGGCGACGCTGGAGCTCCAGTTCATCCCGGCGCCGGTGGAAACCCGTACCGCGAAGAGGCGCTGAACGCCTGCGCGGACGTACGGCCGCGGACGTCACGACTGCCGACGTCACGACTGCCGACGTCACGACTGTCGACATCACGACTGCGGACGTCACGTCCGCGGAAGCACGACCCGCTCCTCGCCCGCGTACACGTTCATGTCCGACCCCCGCAGGAAGCCCACCAGCGTCAGCCCCGTCTCCGCCGCCAGGTCCACGGCCAGCGACGACGGCGCGGAGACGGCGGCCAGGAACGGTATCCCCGCCATCACCGCCTTCTGCGCCAGCTCGAACGACGCCCGCCCCGACACCAGCAGGATCGACCGCGACAACGGCAGCCGGCCCTCCGTCAGCGCGCGTCCCACCAGTTTGTCGACCGCGTTGTGCCGCCCCACGTCCTCGCGCACGTCGATCAGCTCCCCGGTGTCGGAGAACAGCGCGGCCGCGTGCAGTCCGCCCGTCTTGTCGAACACCTGCTGCGCCTCCCGCAGCCGCACCGGCAGCGAAGCCAGCAGCTCCGGCGTCACCCGTACCGGCGGCTCGTCCAGGACCGGAAAGCGCGCCTGCGTGCGCACCGCGTCCAGACTCGCCTTCCCGCACAGCCCGCAGGAGGAGGTCGTGTAGACGTTGCGCTCCAGCGTGATGTCCGGGACCGGCGTCCCGGGAACGAGCCGCACATCGACCACGTTGTACGTGTTGGACCCGTCCTCGCGGGCGCCCGCGCAGTAGACGATGTTCGCGACCTCCGCCCCGTCGCCGAGCACGCCCTCGCTGACCAGGAAGCCCGCGGCCAGCGCGAAGTCGTCGCCGGGGGTGCGCATGGTGATGGCCAGGGGCTTGCCGTCGAGCCGGATCTCCAGCGGCTCCTCCGCCACGAGCGTGTCCGGCCGCGCGGTGACGGCCCCGCCCCTGATGCGTACGACGCGACGGCGTGCGGTGACCCGGCCCATGGTGATCAGTCCTGCCCCGAGAGTGACGAGAAGCGGCCCACCGGACGCCGATGCGACCCGGTGTGCTGATGGCGTCGCCCATTGTCCGTGCGGTCGGCGGGAAGCTCCAAAGTCTGGGTGGCGAATGCTGTTGAATCACACGCCCTCGTACCGGTGGGTCACAAAGAAGACTGGGTCGCTCCGACTGTCCGCAATGAGGGGTGGAGGCGCACATGACCGGTTCACGGATCGTCGCGCTCGGGCATTACCAGCCGGCCAAAGTACTGACCAACGCCGACCTGGCCGAGCTGGTCGACACCAGCGACGAGTGGATCCGCAGCCGGGTCGGGATCAGGACCCGGCACGTCGCGGGCCCCGACGAACCGGTCGACGAGCTGGCCGCGCACGCCGCCGCCAAGGCGCTCGCCTCCGCGGGCCTGGACCCGGCGGACATCGACCTGGTCCTGGTGGCCACCTCCACCGCCATCGACCGCTCGCCCAACATGGCCGCCCGGGTCGCCGCACGCCTGGGCATGGGCTCGCCCGCCGTGATGGACCTCAACGTCGTCTGCTCGGGCTTCACGCACGCCCTGGCCACCGCCGACCACGCGGTACGGGCCGGGTCGGCGACCCGTGCGCTGGTCATCGGCGCCGACAAGATGACCGAGATCGCGGACTGGACCGACCGCTCGACCTGCGTCCTGGTCGGCGACGGTGCGGGCGCGGCGGTCGTCGAGGCGACACCGGAGGCCGACGACACCGCCTCGGGCGCGATCGGCCCGGTGCTGTGGGGGTCCGTGCCGGAAATGGGTCACGCGGTACGGATCGAGGGGACGCCCCCGCGCTTCGAACAGGTCGGCCAGTCCGTGTACCGGTGGGCCACCACCCAGCTCCCGCCGATCGCCCGCAAGGTCTGCGAGCGGTCCGGGATCGCCCCCGAGGAACTCGTCGGGGTCGTCCTCCACCAGGCCAACCTCCGCCTGATCGAGCCGCTCGCCCAGCGGATCGGCGCCGTCAACGCGGTCATCGCCCGTGACGTCGTCGACTCGGGCAACACCTCGGCCGCGAGCATCCCGATGGCGTTCTCCAAGCTGGTCGAGCGCGGCGAGCTGCGCTCGGGCGACCCGGTGCTGCTGTTCGGCTTCGGCGGCAACCTGTCGTACGCGGGCCAGGTCGTGCGCTGCCCCTAGCGGTTCCGCCTCCGGTCCGGGACCTTCGCGGGCAGGTGGTCGTACGAGACCTGGTCGTACGGCTTCTCCCTGGTCGGCGCGTGCTTGACCGACCGGTCGTCGGCCGGGCGGGGGAGGGGCCGGCACAGCGGCAGGGCGAACAGCCAGGCGAGCACCACGAGCCCGCCGGTCACGAGGAGGAACTGCCCGTCGTCGTCCGGGTCGCTCCGGGTGGTCAGGGCGATACCGACGCCGATCTGTGCGAGGGCCCCCACCATCGAGAGCGCGGCGAGAATTCGACGGGTCCGCATCCGCCGCCCGACGGCCAGGCGATGTTTCTCGGCCGCGCCGCGGACACCGCGCTTGCGCTCCTGCCACCACCAGGTGATCCAGACGCCGACGCCGAGGAACCCGAGGTAGAGGGCCGCGTTCAGCAGGAAGTCCAGCCAGCCGACGTCGGTGAATCTCGTCAACTTGCTTGCCGCCAACGTGATGTGATGCCGCGTCATGTCCATGGTCGCCGGATGCCCGACGGCATGGGCGTCATTCGCGGACCGTCCGACGGCACTTTGTCCTGGCGATGGGAAAAGTAGCGCGAAATCCTGCATGACTTCTTCCCAGCCCCCGTACCCGCTGCTACGTTCCCCTCCACAGCCCGCCCGGACGACTCCGCCCGGACGACCCGAGAGGGACCAGAACAGGCCGCCGCGTGCGGTCCGTGCGGCAGGAGGGGCACGTGAGGCGCATGACGGCTCGACCCGCGAACGCGCACCAGGCGCGCCTGCTCCGGCTGCTGCGCGACGGAGGCCCCGGCTCCCGGGCCCAGTTGGGCGATCAGGTCGAGCTCTCCCGCTCCAAGCTCGCGGTCGAGGTCGACCGGCTCCTCGACACCGGCCTCGTGGTCGCCGACGGTCTCGCCGCCTCACGCGGGGGACGGCGCTCGCACAACGTCCGGCTCGCTCCGCAACTCCGCTTCCTCGGCGTCGACATCGGCGCGACCTCGATCGACGTGGCCGTCACCAACGCCGAGCTGGAGGTCCTCGGGCACCTCAACCAGCTGATGGACGTGCGGGAGGGGCCCGTCGCGGTCTTCGAGCAGGCCCTCGGCCTGGCCGCCAAGCTCCGGTCGTCGGGTCTCGCACCCGGGGGCTTCGACGGTGCGGGAGTCGGCGTCCCCGGGCCGGTGCGCTTCCCGGAGGGCGTCCCGGTGGCCCCGCCGATCATGCCCGGCTGGGACGGCTTCCCGGTGCGCGAGGCGCTCAGCCAGGACCTGGGCTGTCCGGTACTGGTCGACAACGACGTGAACCTGATGGCGATGGGGGAGCGGCACGCGGGCGTCGCCCGGTCCGTGGACGACTTCCTCTGCGTCAAGATCGGCACCGGCATCGGCTGCGGCATCGTCGTCGGCGGCCAGGTCCACCGGGGGGCCACCGGCAGCGCGGGCGACATCGGCCACATCCAGGTCGAGCCCGACGGCCGTGCGTGCGCCTGCGGCAACAAGGGCTGCCTGGAGGCCCACTTCGGCGGCGCGGCCCTGGCCCGCGACGCCGAGGCGGCCGCCCGGTCGGGCCGCTCCCCCGAACTCGCCTCCCGTCTCGACACGCACGGCCGGCTGACCGCGGCCGACGTGGCCGCGGCGGCCGCCGCCGGCGACCCGGCCTCCCTGGCCCTCATCCGCGAGGGCGGCAACCGGGTCGGCCAGGTCATCGCCGGCCTGGTCAGCTTCTTCAACCCGGGTCTCGTGGTGATCGGCGGCGGCGTCACGGGCCTGGGCCACCACCTCCTGGCCAGCATCCGCACCCAGGTCTACCGCCAGTCCCTGCCCCTGGCCACGGGCAACCTCCCCATCGTCCTCGGCGAACTGGGCCCCACGGCGGGCGTCACGGGCGCCACCCTCCTCATCACCGACCACCTCTTCTCCCCGGCCTCCTAGCTCCCAAGAGACCGCCCGCACCCCTTTGACCCGCTCAGCCCCCTTGGCCGACGCGCCCTCCCAGCCGCCTTGATCGACGCAGCTCCCGCTCCAGCCCCGCTCCCTCGGGCGGCGGGGCCGCCTCCCGGGGAGAGCGGAACGGGCGGGCAAGGCGGCGGCCCCGCCCGCTCCCGGCCCACCCCGGAACGCCTTCGCCCAGCCCCTGCACCCCGTACGCCTCAGCAAGCCCCGCCCAGCCCCTGCACCCCGCGCGCCCCGCCACCCCCGCCCAGCCCCGTACCCCCACCACCCCGAGGGGACCTCATGCCACCCGACCCCGCACCTCCGCCCGCCCGCACCCCCACCCCCGCCCCCCTCCTCACCATGTCCCACATCACCAAGACCTTCCCCGGCGTCCGCGCCCTCGACCGCGTCGACCTCGAAGTCCTCCCCGCCGAAGTCCACTGCCTCCTCGGCCAGAACGGCGCCGGAAAGTCCACCCTCATCAAGATCCTCGCCGGTGCCCACCGTCCCGACAGTGGCGCGATCACCTGGTCCGGCACCCCCGTCGCCCTCACGTCCCCGGCCGCCGCCATGCGCCTGGGCATCGCCACGATCCACCAGGAGCTCGACCTCGTCGAAGGTCTCTCGGTCGCCGAGAACGTCCACCTCGGCCACGAGCCCACCACCGCGGGGTTCGTCGTGCGCCGCCGTGCCGCCCGGACGGCCGCCGCCGCCCTCCTCACCCGCCTCGGCCACCCCGAGATCGACCCGGACCGCCTGGTCGGCACCCTCTCCGCCGCCCAGCAGCAGATCGTCTCCATGGCCCGCGCCCTCTCCCACGAGGTGCGTCTCATCGTGATGGACGAGCCGTCCGCCGCCCTGGACCCCGACGAGGTGGACAACCTCTTCCGGATCGTCGCCTCGCTCACCGCAGACGGTGTCGCCGTCGTCTACATCTCGCACCGCCTGGAGGAGATCCGCCGCATCGGCGACCGCGTCACCGTGCTCAAGGACGGCCGCGCCGTCGCCGTCGGCCTGCCCGCACGCGACACTCCCACCCGTGACATCGTCACCCTGATGACGGGCCGCGACGTGGCCTACGCCTTCCCGGACCGTCCCGCACCCGGTGACCGCTCCACGCCCCCGGCCCTGCACGTCCAAGGGCTGTGCCGCACGGGCGAGTTCGAGCCCGTCGACCTCACCGTCCACCCCGGGGAGATCGTCGGCCTCGCGGGCCTCGTCGGCTCCGGCCGCTCCGAGATCCTGGAGACGATCTACGGCGCCCGCAAGCCGGCCGCCGGCCAAGTGGCGGTGCACGGGAAGCGGCTGCGTACCGGAAGCGTGCGAGCGGCGGTCCGTGCCGGGATCGGGCTCGCCCCCGAGGAGCGCAAGGCGCAGGCCCTCCTGATGCTGGAGTCCGTCACCCGCAACGTCTCCGTGGCGACCCTCTCCCGTTTCTCCCGCGCGGGCTGGCTCGACCGGAGCGCCGAACGGTCCGCCGCCCGACGGGCGACCCGTGAACTGTCGTTGAGCCCGGACGACCCGGACGCCCGTGTCCGCACCCTTTCCGGCGGCAACCAGCAGAAGGCCGTCCTCGCCCGCTGGCTGCTGCGCGGCTGCGAGGTCCTGCTCCTCGACGAACCCACCCGGGGCGTCGACGTCGGCGCCCGGGCCGAGCTGTACGCGGTGATCCGCCGCCTCGCCGACGAGGGCCTCGCCGTCCTCCTCGTCTCCAGCGAGATCCCGGAAGTCCTCGGCCTCGCCGACCGGGTGCTCGTCCTGCGCGAAGGCCGCCTCGTCCACACCGCACCCGCCCGGGAACTCGACGAACACCGGGTCCTCGACCTCGTGATGGAAGGGAGCCCCGCCCCATGACCCGGCCCGGCCCGACGACGTCCGACACGGCGACCGCCCCGCCGGCGCCCGCCAAACCCCTTGCATCCAGCGGGCGTTCACGGCTCGACGTCCGCAACCTCTCCCTCCTCGGCGTCCTCGCCGCCCTGATCGCCGTCGGCGGCATCACCAAGCCGGACCAGTTCCTCGACACCGGAAACCTCCAACTCGTCCTCACCCAGGCCTCGGTGATCGGCGTCGTCACCGTCGGCGTGACCTTCGTCATCACCAGCGGCGGCATCGACCTCTCCGTCGGCGCGATCGTCGCCCTCGCGTCCGTCTGGGCCACCACCGTGGCCACCCAGGAGTACGGCTTCGCGGGCGTCCTCTTCACCGCCGTGCTCGTCGGCACCGCCTGCGGCCTCGTCAACGGCGTGCTCATCGCGTACGGCAGGCTGGTGCCGTTCATCGCCACCCTCGCCATGCTGGCCGCCGCCCGCGGCCTGGCCCTCCAGATCACCGAGGGCCGCACCCAACTGGTCACCGTGGACGCCGTGCTCGACCTCGGCCTGCCCGACGCGTACGTCCTCGGCATCCCGCCGCTGGTCCTCGTCTTCGCGGTCGTCACCGTCGTCGGGTGGCTGCTCCTCAACCGCACCACCTTCGGCCGCCGCACCGTCGCCGTCGGCGGCAACGCCGAGGCGGCCCGGCTCGCGGGCATCGACGTACGCCGCCAGCGCCTCCACCTCTATCTGCTCTCCGGTCTGTGCTGCGGCATCGCGGCCTTCCTGCTGATCGTCCTGTCCGGCTCAGGCCAGAACACCAACGGGAATCTGTACGAACTCGACGCCATCGCCGCCGCGATCATCGGCGGCACCCTGCTCACCGGAGGGCGCGGCACCGTCGTCGGCTCCGTGCTCGGCGTGCTCGTCTTCACCACGATCACCAACATCTTCGCCCTGAACAACCTCCAGAGCGACGTCCAGCAGATCGCCAAGGGGGCGATCATCGTCGTCGCCGTACTCGTCCAGCGCCGCACCGCACACGACGACTGACGACCGCCGCTCCCGCCGGCCCCGTTGACCACTCAGCCCGAAGGGTCGTCCCAGCCATGCCGAAGAACTCCGCCCCGGCCCACTCCGACTCCGCCCGCCCCGACCCCGCCGCCCGGCCGGGCAGCACCCGCCGCGGCCTCCTCTTCGGCGGCGCGGCCGTCTCCGCGACCGCCCTTCTCGCCGCCTGCACCAGCAACGAACCCACCACGAAGGACACCCCCGCCGCCGACAGCCGGCCCACCGCCGACACCCGGCCCGGCAAGAAGGTCACCATCGGCTTCGCCGGGCCCCAGGCCGACCACGGCTGGCTGAACGCCATCAACGAGAACGCCCGCAACCGCGCCGAGAAGTACACCGACGTCACCCTCGACATGACCGAAGGGTCCAACGACACCGCCACCCAGATCGGCCAGATCCAGACCCTGATCAACAAGAAGGTCGACGTCCTGGTCATCCTCCCCGCCGACGGCAGGGCCCTCACCCAGACCGGCCTCGCCGCCATGAAGGCCGGCATCCCGGTCATCAACCTGGACCGCGCCTTCGCCTCCCCGCAGGCCTCCCGCTGCTACGTCGGGGGCGACAACTACGGCATGGGCCTCAGCGCGGGCCGCTACATCGGCGAGAAGCTCAAGAACAAGCCCGGCGCCAAGGTCGTCGAACTCGCCGGCGTCGACAGCCTGGAGCTCACCCGGCTCCGCACCCAGGGCTTCGACGACGCCCTCAGGAACTACCCCGGCATCACCAAGGTCGCCCGTCAGGCAGCCGAGTTCACGGTGGAGTCCGGACAGGCCAAGATGGCCCAACTCCTTCAGGCGCAGCCGCAGTTCGACGCGCTCTGGAACCACGACGACGACCAGGGCGTCGGCGCGCTCCGGGCCGTCGCCCAGGCCGGGCGCAAGGACTTCCTGATGGTCGGCGGCGCGGGAGCCAGGTCCGCCATGGACGCCATCAAGGCCGACGACTCGGTCCTGAAGGCCACCGTCCTCTACCCGCCGACCATGTCCGCCTCCGCCATCGACCTGGCCCGCGCACTCGGCCAGGGCAAGGGCATCGGCGGCATCGCCGAACTGGAGATCCCCGCCTCCCTCACCCTGTACTCCGCCGTCGTGACCCGGGACAACGTCGACGACTACCTCCCGACCGGCTTCAAGTAGGCCCCGCGCAGCCCAGGGCGACCCGCGCGCGGTGGGCCCGCGCGCCGGCGGCTCGCCCGCCACCCGTGACGGAACAGGAGAGACCGGATGGAACGATCCGCACCCGCCCCCCTCCGCGCCCCGGCCCCCGGCATCGGCATGGTCGGCTACGCGTTCATGGGCGCCGCCCACTCCCAGGGCTGGCGCACCGCGGGACGCGTCTTCGACCTGCCCGCCCGTCCGGTCCTGGCCGCCGTGTGCGGCCGGGACCGCGATGCCGTACGCGCCATGGCCGACCGGCACGGCTGGGCGGCCACCGAGACCGACTGGCGGGACCTGATCGCCCGGGACGACGTGCAGGTCGTCGACATCTGCACCCCGGGCGACAGCCACGCCGAGATCGCGATCGCCGCCCTGGCGGCGGGCAAGCACGTCCTGTGCGAGAAACCCCTCGCCAACACGGTCGAAGAGGCCCGCGCCATGGTCGAAGCCGCCCGACAGGCGGCAGGGCGCGGCCAGGTCGCCATGGTCGGCTTCAACTACCGCCGCGTCCCGGCCCTCACGTACGCCCGCACTCTCGTCGCGGAGGGCCGCCTCGGCGTACTGCGTCACATCCGGGCCGCCTACCGTCAGGACTGGCTCGTCGACCCCGCCGCCCCCATGACCTGGCGGCTGCGCCGCGACCGGGCGGGCTCCGGCGCCCTCGGCGACCTGGGCGCCCACCTCGTGGACCTCGCCCAGTATCTGGCGGGGGAGGAGCTGACCGGCGTCTCCGCCCTCACCGAGACGTTCGTACGCCGCCGCCCCGACCCGGACACCGGCGCGCGCAGCGCCGAGGTGACCGTCGACGACGCGGCCCTCTTCACCGGCCGGCTGGCCTCCGGGGCCCTCGCCTCCTTCGAGGCGACCCGCATGGCGGCCGGCCGGAAGAACTCCCTGCGCATCGAACTCAACGGCGAGAAGGGCTCGTTGGCCTTCGACCTGGAACGCCTCAACGAACTCGCCTTCCACGACCACACCGAACCGGCCCACACCGCGGGCTTCCGCCGCATCCTGGTCACCGAACCCGGCCACCCCTACCTCAAGGCCTGGTGGCCCCCCGGCCATGCGCTCGGCTACGAGCACACCTTCGTCCACCAGGCCCGCGACCTGCTCGAAGCCATCGCCACCGGCGTCCCCGTCTCCCCGTCCTTCGCGGAGGGGCTCCAGGTCCAGCGGGTGCTCGCCGCGGTGGCGGAGAGCGCGGAGAAGAACGCCGCCTACACGCCGGTGTCGCCCTGAGGGCCGGCCGTCCCGCCCCCGTGAGCCACCCGCCCACTCCGCGAGCCACCCGCCCCGCCCCGCCTCGCCCCGAGGACCATCCGTACCGCCCGAGGAGGCAACCGCCGATGCCCCGCCCCTTCACCCTCTTCACCGGCCAGTGGGCCGACCTCCCCCTGGAACAGGTCTGCGCCCACGCCCGCGACTTCGGCTACGACGGCCTCGAACTCGCCTGCTGGGGCGACCACTTCGAGGTGGACAAGGCCCTCGCCGACCCCGGCTACCTCGACTCCCGCCGCACCCTCCTGGCCGAGTACGGCCTCCAGTGCTGGGCGATCTCCAACCACCTGGTCGGCCAGGCCGTCTGCGACGCCATCATCGACGAACGCCACCGGGCCATCCTGCCGCCCCGCGTCTGGGGCGACGGCGAACCCGAAGGCGTGCGCCGCAGGGCCGCCCGCGAGATGGCCGACACCGCACGCGCGGCCGCCGCCTTCGGAGTCCGTACGGTCGTCGGCTTCACCGGGTCCGCCATCTGGCATCTGGTCGCGATGTTCCCGCCCGTGCCGGAGGCGATGATCGAACGCGGCTACACGGACTTCGCCGACCGCTGGAACCCGGTCCTGGACGTCTTCGACGCGGAGGGCGTGCGCTTCGCCCACGAGGTCCACCCCGGCGAGATCGCCTACGACTACTGGTCCACCCACCGCACTCTGGACGCCATCGGCCACCGCCCCGCCTTCGGCCTGAACTTCGACCCCTCGCACTTCGTCTGGCAGGACCTCGACCCGGTCGGCTTCCTGCTCGACTTCCGCGACCGGATCTACCACGTCGACTGCAAGGAGGCCCGTACCCGCCTCGACGGCCGCAACGGCCGCCTCGGCTCCCACCTCCCGTGGGGCGACCCCCGCCGCGGCTGGGACTTCGTCTCCGCCGGCCACGGAAACGTCCCCTGGGAGGACGTCTTCCGCACCCTGCGCTCCCTCTCCTACGAGGGCCCGATCTCCGTGGAGTGGGAGGACGCGGGCATGGACCGCCTGGCCGGGGCCCCGGAAGCGCTCGCCCACCTCAAACGCTTCGACTTCCCCCCGCCGACCGCCTCCTTCGACGCGGCTTTCGGCGGCGGGAAGCCGTAACGGCCGCTGCCCCTCACCGCCCGCCGCCTCCCGACAGGCGCCGCCCTGCGACGGGCACTACCCGATCCCCTGCCGGTCCGCCGTCAGCGCGAACTCCCGGTCCGCCGCGTCCGGCACCGTACGCTCCACGACCTCCACCAGGAGCGCACGGTGCCGCTCCAGCACCTCGCGCCGCCCCGGGGGCGCCAGCGACAAGAGATCGTCGATCCCGGCCATCATCCGCCGGGACACCTGCGGATTGCCCGCCACGACCCCCCGGATCTCGGTCAGCCCCAGATCCACCAGGTCCGTCCACGACGGCACGTCCTGCACCAGCCGCACCCGCCCCTGTCCGTCCCGGTGCCGCAACGCCCCGAGCGGCAGGTTCACGGCCACCGCCAGGAACTGCACGATCCGGTCGAGCGCCTGCACGGCGGTCGTCGGGTCGTTCACCGCGGGCGACAGCGCCCGCAGCGCGATGTCCGCGAGCTGCCGCAGCCCGAAGCCGAGGTCCTGGTGGAACGTCCGCTCCACCCCCACGGACACGGTCCGCCGCACCGCCTTCCGCGTGACCTCCGCCCCGCCGTGCACCGCGATCACGGGCGTCCCGGGCAGCACGAAGTCCCCGATCCGCGGAATCAGCCGCAGCACCGCCCCCCGCCGCCGCGCCACCCGCACCAGCCGGGCGATGTAGACGTCCCGCAGCGCCCCGGCCCGCCCCTCATAGGTGAGCCGCGCGGTCTCGGGCCCCAGCACGACCTCCTCCTCCCGGTCCCGCTCCTGCGCCTTGAGCAGCGCGAGCGACTCCCGGCTGATCCGGTCCATCACATGGCTGACCCGCATGAGCCGCAGGGTGGAGTTCACGTACGCGATGAACAGCACCAGGCTCAGCGCCACCATCGCCATCGTCAGCACGCTTTGCACCAGCGGTACGGCGGTGACCTTCCGCGGGTCCGACTCGCCGTCGTAGGCCGCCAGCACCAGCAGCGACAGCACGAACGTCGCCAGGAAGACCGCGAGGGTCAGCTTCGTGATCCGGCTCCGCACGAAGATCCGCACCACCCGCGGACTCAACTGCCCGCCGGCCATCTGCACGGCCACCAGCGAGATGCTGAAGACCACACCGATGAAGGTCATCATCGCCGAGCTGACGGTCGTGATGATCGTCTTGGCGTCATCGGCCAACCCGATGAGCTCGCCGAGGGCCTCGTACTCCCGGTGCTCCTGGAACGCCGCCACGATCGCCGCGTCCAGCTCGGCGGCCGCCCACCACAGGAGCAGCACCCCCACGAGCCCGGCGGCCGGGGCGAACCAGAAGGTGTCCCGCAGGTGCTCCCGCAACGGCGACAGCGCCGGCGGCCTGCGGCGACGGGGTGGGCGCCGGACGCCCGGCTCCTGAGTGCTCACCCGGCGAGGCTAGGGCCGCACCCCGCCCCCTAGGTGCTGACCTCTCCGTATGCGTCCGCGGTCGTACGCACAACGGTCCTGAGGTCTGACCCGGTCGGCCGAACCCGCCGGGAGGATGGAATCACCACAGACCACCGCACACCCCTCCTCTCCCTGGAGCCGTCTTGAAGACCGCCGCCGTCGTCACCACCGCCGCCACCGTCGCGGGAGCCGCCTTCCTCGGCCTCGTCGTGGCCCCCGCCGCCGTCGACTGGTACGACGGCCGCCACGAGGAGTCCGCCTCCTACGCCACGGGCGCCGCCGCCAAGGAGGCCCGCCCCTCGGTCCCGCGCTGGCTGCCCGACACGGCCACGGACATCTCGTACGCGATGAGGACCACCGGCGGCGAGCGCCTTCTCAGGGCCACCCTCCCCACCCCGCCCCTCCCGCCCTCCTGCAAGCCGCTCCCGGCCGACGGGAAGCCGAAGAATCCTGAGCTCGGCGCCTCGTGGTTCCCGGAGGACACCACCGCCCGGCAGGCCACTCACCGCTGTGACCTGTACTACGCGTACACGGACGGCGACACCCTGTACGCCTGGCAGCACAACGACGACTGGATCGCCGCCAACAAGTCCGCCGCAGGTCACTGACCACGCCAAACGCAGGTGAAACCCACCCCGAACCCCTGGTATTGTTTTCCACGTCGGAACGGGCCGGCTCAAAACGGCCCCGCTCGACAGACACCTTGTCCGGGTGGCGGAATGGCAGACGCGCTAGCTTGAGGTGCTAGTGCCCTTTATCGGGCGTGGGGGTTCAAGTCCCCCCTCGGACACCAACCGGCGGACCCTAGGGGTCTGCCGCACCGTGCGGGTCGAGATTCTTCTCGGCCCGCACTTCTCGTTGTCCGGGACCGGGAAGCGATGCGAACGGGGCTCGCGCGACGGCTCCACGTAAGGTGAGCCTTACTTGGTGAAGCCGTTGGTCGTCGTTGAAGTGCCCGTTGGAGGACCCCATGCCGCTGACCGCCCCGCCGTCCGTCGGGACCGCGCGCAGGCCGCCCCGGATCGCCCGGCCGGAGCCCGTGGAGCGGGCGGAGAGCACATGGGTGGCGCAGGCCGTCGGGGGCGGCGATTTCTGGGGGGCCGTGCGGGCGGCGGGGGGCGCCCCCGTGGTCGAGGCCGATCCGGCCGGGGATCCCGCGTACCGGGTCGTCACCTTTGTGTGGCGGGGGACGGAGGAGACCCGGGCTGTTCTGTGCATGCCGAACAAGATCGTCGATCCGCGGGACATGGGGCGCAACCTCATGGAGCACGTGCCCGGGACCGACATCTGGCACTGGTCGGTGCGCATGCGGGACGACTGGCGGGCCACGTACGGGTTCTGCGTGGACGAGGGGGGCGGGCCGGAGGGGGCGGCGTACTGGGCGTGGCTGCGGGGCCGGCCGCAGCGGGGGGACGCCTTCAACGCGCGCACACTCCCACGGCGTTGGGGCGGGGAGCCCGTCGCGTATGTGGAGCTGCCGCGGGCCCCGCGGGGCGGCGACTGGGAGCGGCGGGAGGGGGTCGCGCGCGGTGTCGTCCGTGAGCACCTCGTGCGCAGTGGGATCCTCGGGAACGAGCGGCGGGTGCACGTGTACGAGCCGCCGGGCGGCGGGACCGATCTGCCGGTGCTGGTGCTCATGGACGGCGAGATGTGGCAGCCGGGACTCGATGTCGCGGCGCTGCTCGACAACCTGATCGCGGACGGGCGGATTCCGCCGCTGCTCGCCCTGCTGCCGGAGTCGATCGACTCCGACGCGCGGTGGGAGGAGCTCGCGTGCAACGAGGGGTTCGTGGGGTTCCTGGAGCGGGAGCTGATGGTCTGGGCGGGGGAGCGGTGGCCGGTGACCCGTGATCCCGCGCGGACGGTCGTCGCCGGGCAGAGCCTCGGGGGGCTCACCGCCGCCTATGCCGCCGTGTGCGCGCCCGGGCGGTTCGGGCTGGTGCTGGCGCAGTCGGGGTCGTTCTGGTGGCCGGACGGGCCCGATGCGGAGAGCTCGGAGTGGCTGACCGGGCGGATCGAGGCGGCCGAGCGGCTGCCCGTACGGTTCTGGCTGTCCGTGGGCGAGCAGGAGTGGGTGGCGCTGCCCGCCGCGCGCAGGCTCCGTGACGTGTTGGCGACGAAGGGATACGAGGATGCCTCGTACCGGGAGTACAACGGCGGGCACGACTACCTGTGCTGGCGCACCGAACTCGCCGACGGGCTGGTGGAGTTGCTGAAGTAGCGCGAGCGTGCGGGGCCGTCACCGGGGGTGGCGGCCCCGCACGTGTTCGTGCAGGTCAGGCGGGTGGTTCCTGGAGGTGCGCCGTGCACTGGCCGTACGGGGCGGGGCCGAACACCGGCGTCCAGCCGTCCGGCGCCGCCCGGAACACCGGCCACAGGCAGTGGTCGCCGTCCGCGTTGCGCAGCACCAGGTGGGTCGGCGCGTCGGCCGCGTCCTGCTCGGGTGCGTCGAAGGGGGAGTGCGTCATGCGTGGTCCAGCTCCTTCAGGCGGGCGGCGAGCACCGCGCAGACCTCGTCCAGCGGGCCCGGTTGCGTCAGCTCCGGGTGCAGACAGTCGATGTCGTCGTTGCGGAGCCGACCGGTGAGGTACGGGGCCCACGCGTCCGGCGTCAGCCAGGTCTCCTCGCGCGGCGCGGCGGCCGTGAAGAAGAGCGCGTCGCCCGCGAAGGGGCGGTGCCGGTGGGCCCGCATCAGGCGTGCGTTGTTGACCACGATGTCGACCACGGCGGACAGGGTGGCGTCCGGCAGCCCGGCCAGCGCGCTGCCCTCCCGGTGCAGGGTCGCCAGGACGTCCTCGCGGGTCAGCTCGTCCGTGCGGTCGTAACCGGCCATGCGCAGCAGCGCGGTCAGCGCGTCCGCCTCCGCCGGGATCGCCGCGTCCTGCCACTGGTCGGACGGATAGGCGTCCAGCAGGGCGAGCAGCTCCACGCTCTCGCCCGCCTCCTGGAGGCGGACCGCGACGGTGTGCGCCAGCACACCGCCCACCGACCAGCCGATCAGCCGGTATGGGCCGTGCGGGCGCACCGTGCGGATCTGCTCGATGTAGTCGGCGGCCATCTCCTCCATGGTGGCCGGGAGCTGCTCGCCGTCGCCGTGCAGGCCGCGCGCCTGGAGCCCGTACACCGGCTGCTGGGCGTCGAGCCGCGACAGCAGGCCCGAGTAGCACCAGCTGATGCCGCCCGCCGGGTGGAAGGCGAAGAGAGGGGGGCGGTCGCCGGAGGCGCGCAGCGGGAGCAGCGTGTCCAGGGCGTGGTCCGACTCGGTGCTGCCCGCGTCCAGTTGGGCGGCGAGCGAGGCGGGGGTCCGGGCCTGGAAGAGGGTGCCGATGGTGAGTTCCGCACTCAGGGCGTCCCGGACGCGGGCGACCAGGCGGGCGGCGAGCAGCGAGGTGCCGCCGAGGTCGAAGAACGCGTCGTCCACGCCGACCCGGGGCATGCCCAGCACCTCCGCGAAGAGGCGCGTCAGGGTCTCCTCGCGGTGGTTGGCGGGGACGCGGCCGCCGTCGGCCGTGCCGCTGAACTCCGGTGCGGGCAGCGCCTTGCGGTCCAGCTTGCCGTTGGGGCTGAGCGGGAAGTCGTCCAGGACGAGGATCGCGCCCGGCACCATGTGCTCCGGGAGGCCGCGGGCCAGGCGGGCGCGCAGGGCCTCGGGGTCGGGGCGTGCGGTTCCGGCGGCCGGGGTGACGTAACCGACCAGGCGCTGGTCGCCGGGGCGGTCCTCGCGGACCAGGACGCCGGACGCGCCGACCGTCTCGTCCTTGGCCAGCTCGGCCTCGATCTCCCCCAGTTCGATGCGCTGGCCGCGCAGCTTCACCTGGTGGTCGGTGCGGCCCAGGTACTCGATCTCGCCGGAGGCCGTCCAGCGGGCGAGGTCGCCCGTGCGGTACATCCGGGCGCCCGGCGCGCCGTACGGGTCGGCGACGAAGCGGGACGCGGTGAGGGCGGGCCGGCCCAGGTAGCCGTCCGCCAACTGGACGCCCGCGAGGAAGAGTTCGCCGCTGACGCCGGGCGGGCACGGCTGAAGGGCCGCGTCCAGGACGTACAGGCGGGTGTTCCAGACCGGGCGGCCGATCGGGACCGTACCGGTTCCCCGGGTGTCACAGGGGTGGTAGGTGACGTCGACCGCGGCCTCGGTCGGGCCGTAGAGGTTGTGCAGCGGCACACCGTCGCCGAGGACGCGCCCGAACTCGCGGACCGTCTCGCGGGGCAGCGCCTCGCCGCTGCAGAACACGTGACGCAGGCCGGTGCAGGCCGCGGCGGCGGGCTCCGTCAGGAAGACCTGGAGCATCGAGGGCACGAAGTGGCAGACGGTGACCGCCTGTTCGCGGATCGTCCGGGCCAGGTAGGCGGGGTCCTTGTGGCCGCCCGGCTCGGCGACGACCAGTGTCGCGCCGACCCGCAGCGCCCAGAAGAACTCCCACACGGACACGTCGAAACCGGACGGCGTCTTCTGCAGCACCCGGTCGCCGGGGCCGATTCCGTACGCGTGCTGCATCCACCGCAGCCGGTTGTCGATCGCCGCGTGGCTGACGACGACACCTTTGGGGCGGCCCGTCGAGCCCGAGGTGTAGATCACGTACGCGGGGTCCCGCGGGGTGAGGCCGGGGGCGGGGTCGTCCGTGCCGTACGAGGCGGTGTCGAGGCCGTCGAGCACGACGACCGGGGTGTCGGAGGAGGCCGGGACGCGGTCCGCGCGGTCGGTGATCACACAGGCGGGCTCCGCGTCCGCCAGCATGTACGCCAGCCGGTCCGCCGGATAGTCCGGGTCGAGCGGCAGGTAGGCCCCGCCCGCCTTCAGCACGGCCAGGAGCGAGACCACCAGGTCCAGGGAGCGGGGCACGGCGACCGCGGCCAGCGCCCCGGGGCGTACCCCCGTCTCCGCCAGATGGGCGGCGAGTCGGTTCGCCCGGGCGTTCAACTGGGCGTACGTCAGCAGCTCGTCGCCGAAGACGAGGGCGGGCGCGTCCGGAGTCCGGGCGGCCTGCTCCTCGATCGGGCCGATCAGGGTGGAGGCGGGCACCGGGTGCTCGGTGGCGTTGAACTCGTCCAGCACCAGGGCCAGTTCGCTCTCCCGGGCGATGGTGTGCGCGGCGAGCGGGGTGTGCGGTCCGGTCGCGGCGACGCGCTCCAGCAGCTCCAGGAAGCGGGACTGGTGCAGGGCCAGCTCGTCGGGGGCGTACAGGGCCGGGTTGCCGTCGTAGTCGATGCGCAGCCCGGAGCCGTCGGTGCGGTCGTAGACGTTGACCGTGAGGTCCTCGACCGGGCCGGCGGAGAGGTTGTGCGCCTCGGTGCGGGCGCCCGCGAAGGTCAGCCCGTAGTCGAAGGGCATGACGTTGACCAGCGGGCCGACCAGGGCGCGGCCCTCGCCGAGCAGGCCCAGGTCGCGGCGGATGTCCTCGTACCGGTAGCGCTGGTGCCTGCGGGCGGCGCGGATGCCGAGGACGACCTGCCGGGTCAGCTCCGCGAAGGTCGCGGACGGGGTGACGGCGAGGCGCAGCGGCAGCACGTTCATCACCATGCCGGGCACCCGCAGCGCGACCGAGCCCATGCGGCCCATCATCGGCAGGCCGAGCACGACCTCCTCGGTGTGGGTGGCCCGCGAGACGTACAACGCCTGTGCGGCGATGAGGACTTCGGGCCAGGTCGCCTTGATGGAGGAGGCCAGCTCGCGCAGTTGGTCGGTGGCGAGCGGCGAGAGGTGCGCGGTGCGGCGGTGGAAGGTGCGCGAGGGCAGCGCCGTGCGCCCGGCGAGGGTGGGGGCCTCCGGGCGGTCCGCGAAGGCGCCGTCCCAGTGGCGGCGGTCCTTGTCGTACGTCTCGGAGGCGCGGTAGCCCGCGTCCTCGTCCACCAGGTCCGCGAGCCGGCCGAACGGGCTGTCGGGCGGGGTCCGGCCGGACGCGAGGGCGGTGTAGACCTCGGCGGTGCGGCGGGCGAGGAGGGAGTATCCGAAGCCGTCCATCACGATGTGGTGGACCCGCTGGTACCAGAGCCACCGGTCGTCGCCGACGCGGAAGAGGGCGTGCGCGAAGAGCGGGCCCGCCGCCAGGTCGAAGGGCTCGGCGAGATCGGCGTGCATCCAGGCGTACGCGGCGGAGTCGGGGTTCGCGCAGGCGCGCAGGTCGGCCACGTGCAGCGGGAGTCCGAGGTCCGGGATCTCCGACTGGCGCGGCCCGTCGGCCCCTTCCACAATCCGCACCCGCAAGGAGTCCGCCTCGGAAGCCACCTGACGCAGCGTCCGGGCGAAGACGTCCGGGTCGACGGGACCGTGGATCTCCAGGCACTCGGCGGTGTTCTGCGCCGGGCTCCCGGGGTCCAGGGCCTGGGCGAACCACATGCCGGACTGGGCGGCGGTCAGCTCCAGGCCGGTCGTCGCGGGGGCCGGGGCGGCGGCGGGCGCCCTCGTCATGAGACCGCCCCCAGGAGCGGGGCCCAGGCCTCGATCGCCGGCTGCTCCGCCAGGTCCACGAAGGACGCGGTGACGCCGTGCTCGCGCCGCCAGCGCTCGACCAGCGTCATGATCCGCATCGAGTCCAGGCCGTAGTCGACCAGGTTCTCGTCGACGGGTATGTCCTCGGGGTCCTCACCCAGGACGTCGGCCACGTCGGCGCGTATCCGGTCGACGGTCAGGGGGGTGGGTGCGGTGTCCGGCATCGGCTCAGTATCCCTTCAGTTCGGTCAGTACGGCGTCGGTGGAGGTGACCACGGCGCACCGGCCGGCCGCGTAGCGCAACGCCATGTCGTGGTCCTCGCGGGAGAAGTCCGCGACCGCGTCCGCGACCACGAACGCCTGGACGTCGCGCATCCACGCGTCGGCCGCCGTCATCAGGACGCCGATGTGCGCGTACACGCCGACGACCACGAGCTGGTCGCGGCCCGCGACGCGCATGCGCTCCGCCAGGTCGGTGCGGACGTACGCGCTGTACTTCCACTTGGTGATGACCGTGTCGCGGGGCTCGGGGGCGACCTCGGCCGCGACGGCCTTCGCGTGCGCGTCGTCCGGCAGGCCCGGACCCCAGAAGTCCTGCTGGAGGCCCCGCTCGGCGGGGGACTGGCCGCCGGGCTGCGCGGAGTACATGACCGGGATGCCCGCGGCGCGCGCCGCCTTCGTCAGCCCGGCCACGTTGGCCAGGAGTTCGTTGACCGGCGAGGTGTCGGGGGTGTACGCGGTCAGGAAGTGGTTCTGGAGGTCGTGGACGAGCAGCACGGCCCGCTGCGGGTCGACGCTCCACGCGACGCGGTTGTCGGGCAGTTCGTCGGCGGTGGGCATCGCGTAGGGGGCGACGGCGGGCAGAGCCATGGGGGGCCTTTCGGTAGTGCGGGTGCTCGGGACCCGGAGCGGCGGTGCGCGCCGTACGCGTGGTCCCGAGCCGTGCGGCGGGAGGCGGAGGGTCAGTTCTGCGGCGTGGTGGCGATCGAGCGCTGGTCCTTCTTGCTGATCTTGCCGATGCCGGTCTGCGGGAACGCGGTGACGAACTCGACGAGGTCGGGGACCTTGTACGCGGCCAGGCCCTTCTCCCGTACGAACTTCTTGATCGCCATCGACTTCAGCGGCTCGGCGCCGGCGCGCAGGATCACGTACGCGAGCGTGCGCTCGCCCAGGTACTCGTCGGGGACGGCGACCAGCGACACGTCGTGCACGGCGGGGTGGCCGAGGATGATGTTCTCGATCTCCTCGGGGGCGATCTTCTCGCCGCCCCGGTTGATCTGGTCCTTCGCCCGGCCCTCGACCACGAGGTGGCCGGTCGGGGTGCGGCGGACGATGTCGCCCGTGCGGTAGAAGCCGTCGGCGGTGAAGGAGCGGGCGTTGTGCTCCGGGGCCCGCCAGTAGCCGCGGATGGTGTACGGGCCGCGGGTGAGCAGGTGGCCGTTCTCGCCCTCGGGGACGTCCTCGTCGTTGTCGTCGACGATGCGGATCTCGTCGTCGGCGGAGATCGGGCGGCCCTGGGTGGTGACGATCGTCTCCGGATCGTCGTCCAGGCGCGTGTAGTTGACGAGTCCCTCGGCCATGCCGAAGACCTGCTGGAGCGTGCAGCCGAGCGCGGGCGCCACGCGGCGGGCGGCCGACTCGCTGAACTTCGCGCCGCCGACCAGGAGGACGTCCAGGCTGGAGAGGTCGTGGGGGGTGGTGGGGCCCGCCTCGGTCCAGACGAGGGCGAGCGGCGGGACGATGCCGGTGATCGTCACCTTCTCGCGCTCGATGATCGGGAACGCGGTCTCCGGGTCGGGCTGCGGGCACAGCACGACGCGGCCGCCCGCGTACAGGACGCCCAGCGAACCGGGGGAGGAGAGCGGGAAGTTGTGGGCCGCGGGGAGGACGACGAGGTAGACGGAGTCCGCCGTCACGCCGCAGAGCTCGTTGGAGCCCCGCAGCGAGTAGATGTAGTCGTCGTGGGTGCGGGGGATCAGCTTGGGGACGCCGGTGCTGCCGCCGGAGAGCTGGAGGAAGGCCAGGTCGGAGGGGGCAGGCTCGGGGGCCGTCAACTCCGCTGCCGGAAGGGGGACTTCGGTGAGCGCGGTGTGCTCGCCCGGGTCGCCGACGACGAAGACCTCGCGGAGGGTGGGGAGCGCGTCCCGGACCTTGGTGGCGAGGGCGCGGTGGTCGTAGCCGGCGTGGCGGTCGGGGATGACGTACGCGACGGCTTCCGTGAACTCGCAGAAGTAGTGGATCTCCGTCTCGCGGTGGGCCGGGAGGGCGAAGACGGGGAGCGCGCCGAGCCGGAAGAGGGCGAAGACGACCTCGAAGAACTCGGCGACGTTGGGGAGTTGGACCACGACGCGGTCGCCCCGGGTGATGCCGCGGGCGGCGAGGCCGGCGGCGAGTTCCGTGGCGCGGGTGTGCAGCTCGGCGTAGGTCCAGTGGCGGTCGCCGTCGGTGACGGCGGTGCGGGCGGGGTGGGCCCCGGCGCGCTCGGCGAGCCAGCCGGCGAAGGTCTCGCCCCGCCAGTGGCCGGCGGCGCGGTAGCGGGCGGCGGTCTCTTCGGGCCAGGTGGGGGCGTCGCGCTCGGGCCGTGCGGGGGTGAGGGCGTCGGGTGCGGTGTCGGGCACGAGGGGTCCTTGGCAGGTGGGGACGTCGGGGGTACGGGGCTCGGGGCCCCGGCCCCGCCGAGGTGGGGCGGTGCCGGGGCGGGCCGGGGGTGGGACGCCTGCCCGGCGCAGGGGGTTCCGCTGTGCCCACCCGTTCCGCCCCGCGGAACGCCCGCCCGCAGCGGCGAGCGGGGCGCCTGCCCGCGGAGGGTGGGCGGGGCGCCGGCCCGCCGCCGGGAGCGGAGTGCGTTCTCGGCGGCGGCGAGCGGGGTCGGCGGAGGGAGTGGGGGCGGAGGCGGTTACTTGGCGGCCATGGCCGTCTTGATGTCGTCGAGGACGGACATCGCGGCCTGCGCGCCGCCGAGGCTGGTCCACTTGGAGCCGTCGATCTCGGTGACGTGCTTGTCCTTGACCGCGCCCAGCTCCTTGTACGCGGGCTTCTCCTTCAGCTCGCCGAAGAGCTTCGCGTCCGGGCCCTTCTGCATCAGCGTGCCGATGAACAGCCAGTCGGCGTCGATCTGCTTCAGGTCCTCGTCGCTGAGCGGCGTCGAGTGGCCCTGGCCCTTCTCGTTCTGGATGCCCGGGCGCTTGAAGCCCAGGTCCTTCAGGATGTCGGAGATGAACACGCCCTGCTGCATGACCGCGGTGCCCTTGGCCGAGTAACGGGCCACCGACACACTCTTGCCCGCGTTCGCGCCCAGCGCCGTCTTCACCTCGCCGATCTTGGCCTCGTACCCCTTGACGAAGGCGGCGGCCTCGTTGGACTTGCCGAGGACCTTGCCGGTCAGTTCGAGGGACTTCCGCCAGTCCTTCTTCTTGTCGATGGTGATGACGGTCGGGGCGATCGCCTGGAGCTGCTTGAGCACCTGCTTGTCGGCGAGCTGCCCGGCCAGGATGACGTCGGGCTTCGCGGCGAGGACCTTCTCGATGTCCGGGCCGGTGACCGCGCCGACGACCGGGATGCCCTGCGCCTGGTCGGCCAGGTAGCCGGGCGCGCCCTTCTGGCCGCGGCCCGCGGTCAGGCCGACCGGCTTCACACCGAGCGCCAGCGCGGAGTCCAGGTCCATCTCGCTGAGCGCGACGACCTTCTTGGGGGCCTCGGGCACCTTCACCTCGGCGCCCGCGGCGTCCGTGACGGCAACGGTCTTCGCGGCGTTCTTGGCCTGGCCGGAACCCTTGTCGCCGGAGCCGGAGTCGTCCGAACCGCAGGCGGAGAGGGTGAGAGCGGAGGCCAGGGTGAGGGCCGCCACCGCGGTCAGCCGGGCGCGCGGGGTGAGGGTCGAGGACATGTCCGTGATCTCCATGCTGGTGAGGCGAAGTGTTGCCCGGATCGGAAACCGGACATACGGGGTGACTCGGCATGTGTCGGGGCATGGCGAACTGTCCCTGCCGCAACAGGGAGTTCATCAGGCACCCGACCAGGGGTTCCGTGTCGTGGTTAGGTTAGGCTAACTTCATGTTGGTTGCGCAAGAGGGGCGGGTCCGGGAGTCCGGAACCGAACCCCCGATACCGGGTTCGGCGAGACTCCATCGGCCCACGCTCCTGGCGGCCGTCGCCCTCCTGCTGCTCCTGGCGGGACTGTGCGTGCTGTCCCTCCTGATCGGCTCGGGCTCCAACCCGGTCGCCAAGGCCTGGGGGTTCCTCACCGGCGACCCCGCCGCCCGCGCGGACGCGCAGATCAGGCTGGCCGTCATGGACGTACGCCTGCCCCGCACGCTCGCCGGGCTGCTCGTCGGCGTCTCGCTCGGCGCGGCGGGATGCCTCCTGCAGTCCGTCACCCGCAACCCCCTCGCCGAGACCGGCCTGCTCGGCGTCAACTCCGGTGCGGCGCTCGGCGTTGTGATCGGACTCACGTACTTCCACATCACCTCGGCATACGCGGTCCTGCTGTGGGCCCTCGTCGGCGGCATGGCGGCGAGCGCCGTCGTCCTGCTCCTCGCCGCCTCCGGCCGGGCCGCCGGCTCACCGCTGCGGCTCGTGCTCGCCGGGTCCGCGCTCGGGGCGACCTTCCACGGAGCCACCTCGTACGTCCTGCTCGGCACCCAGTCGACGTTCGACACGTACCGCTACTGGACCATCGGCTCCCTCGCGGGCATCGAGACCAAGGACACGGTGCCGCTGCTGCCGCTCGTCGCGGTCGGGCTCGCCGTGGCGTTCCTGTGCGTACGGCCGCTGTCCGCGCTCGCGCTGGGCGACGACAGCGCGCGCTCGCTCGGGCACCACCCGGGGCGGATCCGGCTGACGGTCGCCGTCGCGGTGACGCTGCTCGCCGGGTCGGCGGTGGCGCTGGCCGGACCGATCGCGTTCCTCGGGCTGCTCGCGCCGTACGCGGCACGGCTGGTCACCGGGCCCCGGATGGGCGGGCAGTTGCTGCTGTCGGGTCTGGTCGGGGCGTGCGTGATGATCGTCGCCGACCTGCTGGCCCGGGTCGTGATCCGGCCCTGGGAGACCCCGGTGAGCGTCCTGCTGGCGTTCATCGGCGGGCCGTTGCTGATCTGGATCGCGCGGTCGCGGCACATGTCGACGGCGGGGGCGAGCGCATGAGCGCCTTCACGGAGAAGCCGAACGGGGGTGAGCGCGCGGGTGCCTCCACGGACCAGCCGAACAGGGGCGAGCGCCCGGGTGCCTCCACAGACCGGCCGAACGGGGGCGTGCGCGCGGTGTCGTACGACACCAGCCTCACCCCGCCCGACTCCACCCCGCTGCGGTACGGCGCGTTCTCCTGGCTCTTCCCCCACCGCAGCGCCCTCGCGGCCGTCGGACTCGCGGTGCTCATCGGGGGCATCGTCACCCTCGCCGCGTTCGCCAGCTCCACCGGCATGAGCCTGGGCGACAGCCTCTCCGGGCTCCTGGGCACCGGCGACAGCGCCACCGTCATGCTCGTACGGGACTTCCGGCTGCCCCGCATCGCGGTCGGCCTGATGGTCGGCGCGGCCCTCGGCATCGCGGGCTGCCTCACCCAGACCCTGGCCGGAAACCGCCTCGCCACCCCCGATGTCATCGGCGTCAACGACGGCGCCACGGCGGCCGTCGTCGCCACCGTCGTCGGCTCCTCCACCGGCATGATCGGCGACTGGTGGCTGGGACCGCTCGGCGCGGCAGCCGCCGCGATGGTCGTCGTCGCCTGCGCGGGCGGGGCCGGGCACGCCGGGTACCGCGTCCTCGTGGTCGGCATCGGCGTCTCGACGGTGATCGGCGCGGTGACCGACCTCGTCATGTCGCGGGAGAACGACAACACCGCCGGCGGCGTCTTCCTGTGGACGGTCGGCTCGTTGAACGGCCGGGACTGGGGGGTCGGCACGCCCCTGGTCTACCTGCTGCTGCTGCTCGTCCCGCTGGCGCTGGTCGCGGGCAGCAGGCTGCAACTGCTGCGGTTCGACGACGACATGGCGGCCACGCTCGGCGTGAACGTCTCACGGGTACGGGCCGTCACCCTGGCCCTGGCCGTGGTGCTCTCCGGCATCGCCGTCGGCATCGGCGGCCCCATCGCCTTCGTGGCCCTCGCCGCACCCGTGCTCGCCGCGCGCCTCAGCGGCCCCACCCGGGTGCCGGTCCTGGGCTCCGCACTCGTCGGCGCGGCACTCGTCGCGGGCGCGGACGCGCTCGGGCGGGTCGTCGCGCCGGTGGAGATTCCGGTCGGAGTCGTCACCAGCGTCCTCGGCGGGCCCTTCCTGCTGTGGGTCCTGTTCGGTAAGAAGTCAGACCGTCCTTCGCAGACCGGAAAGGCCTGAACCCCGTGGAACTGACCGTAGAGGCGCTCACCGCCGGATACCCGGGCCATCCCGTCGTCGACGGCGTCGACCTCACCGTCCCCAGCGGCCGGGTCGTCGCGATCGTGGGACCCAACGGATGCGGCAAGTCGACACTGCTGCGCACCGTCGCCCGGCTGCACAAACCCGAGTCCGGGACGGTACGGGCCGGCGGGGAGGACGTCTGGGCACTCACCCAGCGCAAGGCGGCCCACCGGATCGCGCTGCTCGCACAGTCGCCGCAGGCGCCGGAGGCGGTCACGGTGGCAGGGCTCGTACGGTACGGACGCCACCCGCACCAGGGCCTCTTCCGGCAGTGGTCCCGCGAGGACGAGGCGGCCGTGCGGGCGGCCCTGGAGGCGACGGGCACCCTGTCGCTGGCCGAGCGGCGGCTCGACCAGCTCTCCGGCGGGCAGCGGCAGCGGTGCTGGCTGGCGATGGTGCTGGCGCAGGAGACCCCGATCGTGCTGCTCGACGAGCCGACCAGCGCGCTGGACCTCGGGCACGCGGTGGAAGTGCTGTCGCTGGTGCGGGAGGTCGCGGCGGCGGGGCGGACCGTGGTGATGGTGCTGCACGACCTGGCGAGTGCGGCGCGGTACGCGGACGTGGTGGTGGCCATGAACGGGGGCCGGGTGGTCGCGCACGGGCCCGCCCGGGAGGTGGTCACCGCGGAGCTGGTGAAGGAGCTGTACGGGGTGGAGGCGGACGTGCTGGAGGCGCCGGGGGACGGGGCGCCGGTGGTGGTGCCGAGGGCGGGGGCGCTGAGCGCGGTCGGCTGAGCCGGCGCGCGGCGACACACCGCCCACGGGCCCGCCCCTCGCCCCTCGGGACACCACAACCACCCTTCGCCCCGGTCCCCTCGGGCCGCACCTCCCCTTTCCCCGAGCCGCACCCACCCTTCTCCCCAGGCCCTCAAGCTCCGCAGCCGCAGCCCCCTTCCGCCCCATCCTCATTGTGCTTTCGCAGCCGCCCCTGCCCCCCCTCGGGCTCCGCAGCCGCCCTGCCACCCCCGTCCCCTCGGGCGTCGCAGCCGCCCTGCCTCCCTCGCCGCCTTGGGCGACGGGGCCGCCCCAAGGGGGCGAGGGGGGTATACCCCCTGCTCGAGCGAAGCCGAGAGCTTGGGGGAGGGCGGGCAAGGGGGCGGCCCCTCCCGCTCCCGGCCCACCCGGGTGCCGCCCCTGCCCAAGCGCCTGCGCCGGCAAGGTCCTCCGCAAAGGCCGAGAGCCCAGCCCTGTACCGGACGCACAGCCCCGCCCGGCTCGGGCAGGAGAGGCCCCGGACCCTTCCCCAAGCTCTCCACTTCGTTCGAGCAGGGGAGACCCCATCCTTTCCCTAAAGCGCTCGCCGCGCGGCCACCACCGGTTCCCGTGCGGATGCGTCGTGGCTGGGCGCGCAGTTCCCCGCGCCCCTGAAGGGGCGCTGCCCCCGGTGGGAGCCGTGCGGGAGAGTTGGGGGCGCGCAGTTTCTCGTGGCCCTAGCGGGGTGGTGCAGGGCGCCTGCGGATGGACAGGTCCGTGGCGGTCCAGGCGAGGGAGAGAGCGCCCTCCAGCATGGTGCGTTCGGCGGCCGCGGTCGCCGCGGCCGCGGTGAATTCCGGTTGGTGGGGGCCGCAGGACGAGGCGCCGATGTCCAGGACGGGGTGGATCGAGGGCACCGCGTGGGAGACGTTGCCCATGTCGGTGGAGGCGAAGGGCCCGCGGACCTCCGGTTCCGGGCGGCCCAGGGCACGGGCGTTCGCCGTCCAGAGGGCGACCAGTTCCGGGTCGGAGCGGAAGTCGAGGTAGTCGGGGGAGGGCTGGGCGAGGGCCAGCTCGCAGCCCGCCGCCAGGGCCCCCGCGCGGAAGCAGTCCTCGACCCGGGCGCGGAGCGCGCGCAGCTCGGGGGCCGAGGGGGTGCGGAGCGCGTACGCGGCGTGCGCGTGGTCCGGAACCGCGTTGAGGGCCGAGCCCGCCGACGTCGTGATGCCGTGGACCTTCCAGTCCGCCGGAAGGTGCTGGCGGAGCAGGCCGAGGGCGACCTGGGCGACGGTGAGGGCGTCCGCCGCGTTGCGGCCGTCCTGGGGGTTCATCGCGGCGTGCGCCGACTTGCCCGCGTACGTCACCTCCAGCGAGCCCATGGCGTACGAGTGGAAGTCCGCCACGTCGAACGGACACGGGTGGATCATCATCGCCGCGTCGACCCCGTCGAACGCCCCCGCGTCCAGCAGGAGCACCTTGCCGCCGCCGCTCTCCTCGGCGGGCGTGCCCAGGACGCGTACGGTCAGCCCGAGTTCGTCCACGAACGGGGCGAGGGCCAGCGCGGCCCCCACCCCGGCCGCCGCGATCAGGTTGTGGCCACAGGCGTGGCCCATGCCCGGCAGCGCGTCGTACTCGCAGGCCAGCGCCACCGTCACCGGGCCCGAACCGACCGTCGCGGCGAAGGCGGTCGGCAGACCGTAGGCGGGGGCTGTCACCGTGAGGCCGTGGGCGCGGAGGAGCTCCGTGCACCACTCGGCCGCCCGGTGCTCCTCGAAGGCGGTCTCCGGGTGGGCGTGGATGCGGCGGCTCAGCGCCACCAGCTCCGGGGCGACCTCGTCGAGCCGCGCCCGTACGCCCGCCTTGACGTCATCGTCGAGTTTCGTGCCGTCCGTCACGTGCCATCCTCCTGACCATTGCCTTTCGGCCTCCCTCGCCACCCTACGGCCGCCCGCGACGGCACAGGCCCCCGCGGGGTGCCGGACGGCCGCCCCGGTGGATACGGTTGATCCGCCAGGGGCACGGTCGGAGCGGGGCGGCGGACGACGGGGGAGTGCGGGATGTTCGATCCCATCTCGGTGGGGGCCATTTCGGCGGTGCTGGGCGCCGTCGCGGCGGGGACGGCCTCCGAAGCGGGCAAATGGGTGTGGCAGTCGGCCGGCTCGCTGGTCCAGCGGATGCTGGGGCGGGAGGCCACCGCCCCGGCCGGCCCGCGGCAAGTGGACGCCATGGCGCAGCAGTTGTACGAGTCGATGCGGCGGGACCCCGCTCTCGCCCGCGACTGGGAGGCCTTCGCCCGCACCGTGCGGCGCGCGGACGGCGCCCGCTCGGTGCCCCGACTGCCCGCCGCCTCACGGCACTTCACGAACCGTCAGCAGGTGCTGAAGGCGCTCGACGCGGAAGCCTCCCGCAGACCCGACGGCAGACCCAAGGTGGCCCTGCTGCACGGACCCGAGGGCATCGGCACCACCGAGATCGCCCGGTGCTGGGGCGGACGCGAGGCGGAACGGCGGTTCAAGGACGGGCAGGTGTACCTCGACCTGCGCAGCGGGCCCGAGGGCAGGATGGGCCCCGGTGCCGCGCTGCGGGAGGCGCTGCGCCAACTCGGCGTTCCCGAGGAGGAGACACCGCCCTCGGTGGAGTACCGGGCCGCCCACTTCCGCCGCTGCGTCGCCGGCCTCGACCTCCTCGTCGTACTCGACCACGCCACGTCCCCCGCCCAGGTGGAACCCCTGATCGCCACCGGCCCCGGGGTGGTCACTCTGATCACCGCCCGCGATCCGCTGCTGCGCGTCCCCGCCCTGCGCGTCCCCGTCGGGCCGCTCGCCGACAAGCACGTCCGCAAGCTCCTGGAAGCGACGGCGGGCCGGCCCGCCGTCGACGCGGCACGGGCCCTGCTGCCGTCGGTGATCGCCGACTGCGGCGGATCGCCGTACGCGGTGCTGGCCGCCGCACCCCGGCTGGCCCGGGTGCCGCAACCCCGCACGGAGAGGACCCCGTTACCCGCCATGACCGAACGTGACGCCGTCCGCACCGCCATCGACCACGCCTACCGGTCCCTCGACCCCGTCACCGCCCGCGCCCACCGGCTCACCGCGCTGCGGCCGTGGCCCGCCGTCACCGCGTCGCTGGCCGCGCGGGCCGCCAACCTCGTCGCCTCCGACGCGGCCCGCGCCCTGGACCTGCTCGCCGACGCCCGGCTCCTCGACACCGCGGGCGCGGGGACCTATCGGCAGCGGCCCTCGGTGCGAGCCCACGCCGAGCAGGCGGCCGCCCGGGAGGACGGACCCGCCGTGTGCTCGGCCGCCGTCGGGCGCGTACTCGACGGATACCTGCGCTTCGCCGAGCCGACCGCCCGGGCCGCCCTGCCGCAGAGCTGGCGCTCGCCCCGGCCCCGCGACACCGACGAGGACGTGACGTACGCACAGCCGGGCGACGCCGTCGCCGCCCTCGCCGCCGAGTCCGCGAACCTGGCCGAAGCGGTCGCCGCCGCCGACGAGTTCGGCCGCCCCGACACCGTGTGCAGGCTGGTCCGTGCCATGTGGCCGTTGCAGCTGAAGGCCGGTCACCTGGACGTCCTGCTGCCCGCCCTGCACACAGGGGCCCGCACCGCCGACGCGCACTTCCCCGGCACCCGCACCGCCGCGATGATGCACGCCCACCTGGGCTTCGCCCTCACCGCGCTCGAACGCCACGAGGAGGCCGAGCGCGAACTGCTCGCCGCCGCCCGCGACGAGAGCGCCGCCGGACACGCCCGGGGGCACGCCTCGGCGGTCGAGGGGCTCGGGATGCTGCGGCTGGCGCAGTGGCGGTGGGAGGAGGCCTTCGCCCTCTTCGACGAGGCGGCCGGCCTGTACGCGACCGTCGCACCCGACGGCGAGGGCGCCGCGGACCTGCCCCGCGCCCACGCCCTCCTCGAACGGCACCGGGGCCGGGCGCTCGCCGGACTGGGCCGGACCGACGAGGCACGCGGGCGGCTCGAAGCGGCGCTGCGGCACTTCCGCGCGAGCGCCGACGCGTACAACACGGCACGCACCCTCACCGACCTCGCCCGCACCCACGTGGACGGCACCCGACGGGCGGGCCCGGCCGAGCAGGCCGCAGCCCTGCCGCTCGTCGACGAGGCGATCGTCGTACTGGAGCGGGAGCGGGGCGACGCGCACCTGGGGTACCTGCGACGACTGCGCGCCCTTTACGTCAGCCCCGGAGGGGATCCGGCAGGGCGGTGACCGTCACCCGGTGCACGGCGGGGCCGGTCCGCACCCGCAGGTGACGCACCGGCTCCGGCGCGCCGGCCGTGCGCGGCGGGGAGGCGTACGACTCGGAGCCGTACAGGGCGGACGCGTACACGACCGGGTCCGCGCCCGGCGTGCCCGCCAGGCGCAGCAGCGCACCCCGCCGGGTGCGGACCGTGCAGGTGTCGGGGCCGGTGACGTACACCGCGAGCGCGCACCGCGGGAAGCGGTCGAGCACCCCCGCCGTCCAGCGGGCGGGCCCGCCGAAGCGGGGGTCGTCGGAGGCGTTCGCGCGGTGGATGAGATCGGCGAGCGCGAGCCGCTCCGGGTTCCTGGTGTCCTCGTGCACCGCCTCGTGGACCTCCCCGCGCACCTCGGGCGCGGTGCGCGGATCGGCGTACCGGGTCACCGCGATCTCGTCGCCGGGACCGCGTGCGGTCACCACGTGCAGGGGCGCGGTGATCTCTCCGGGTTCGTACGGCGGAGACAGCAGCGGTACGAGGCGCGCGGGCCCGGACGGTTCGGGCCGGGCCATGAGCCCGTAGCAGAGGCGGCGCAGCAGCGTCGCGGACTCACCGGGGGCGGAGCTCGTGAACGCGGCGGCCTCCCGCGACGGCCGGTGCTGTGCGAGGAGCCGGTGGAACTGGGGGAGGAGCGGCAGGTACGGGTCCAGGCGCGGTGCCCGCGCGACGAATTCGGCGACCGGCGTGTCCGGGGCGAGCCCCGCCAACGGGGCCGCCCCGAGCAGGACGGGTGTGCCGAGAGCGGCGGCGTAGAACGAGACCGCGCCGTGGTCACCGATCACCGCGTCGGCGGCGACGAGCGCCTGCCGCCAGTGGTGCAGCGGATCGACCAGGAGAATTCCGGCTCGGCGGGCCCGGTCCAGCCAGGAGCGGATCTGGCCGGGTCCGTGGCCGGCCCAGATGTTCGGATGCAGGACGACGGCGACCCGGTACTCGTCGACGGGGAGTTCGGAGATCAGCCGGGGCAGCAGGACGGGCAGCAGGTCCTCGCCGCCGCCGTCGCCGAACAGGGACTCGGGGTTCCAGGTGGAGTTGACGACGATCAGGCGTTGGCCGGACCGGACCCCCAGGGCGTTGCGGAAGTACGTACGGCTCGGGCGGGCCGCCAGGATGCGGTCGAAACAGGGGTCACCGGCGAGGACGCCGAGGGGGGCGGCCACGGGGCAGGCCTCCTTGAGGCGGGCCTGCTGCTCGGGGTGGGAGAGGACGAGGGCGTCGGCGACGGGGACGCCGTCGTGCAGCAGCCACGGGGCGGAGAGGCCGAAGACGGGCGGCGGGGACGACTCTGCGGCACGGACCTCCGCCGGGGCCTCGCACGAAGGGCGTCCGGCGTCCGGCGTCCGGCGTCCGGCGTCCGGCGTCCGGCGTCCGGCGTCCGGCGTCCGGCGTCCGGCGTCCGGCGTCCGGCGTCCGGCGCGGCCAGCCTTTTAGTGTAGCCAACCCCGTGCGAGAGGATGGCCAACTTCCCCTGCAACAGGTGGAGTTCGCCCCCGAAGCTCGCTGACAGCGCGAGGTCCACCGGCGTCGCGAGCGCCTGCTCCCACGGAAGCACCGGCACCCCGACCCCCGCCAGCAGTTCCTCGACCCCGGCCCGGAACGGCGACGAGCCGGGGCAGGTCGCCAGCAACTGCACCCCGGTGTCGTCGTCGAAGAGCGGGACCACGTCCAGCAGCCGGGTCGCCGACGTCACGTTGTGCACCACGAACAGCACCAGACGGCAGCCGCCGCGCGTGGCCCACCGTCGTGCGTCGTCCCCGACCGGCACCCGTATCCAGTCCTCGCGTCCCGGACCCGCCACGCGTTCCCCCTCCCGGCTCCGCGCCCCGTCCTCGCTCCCGCACTCCGTGACCGGCAACGATATCCAGCCGCCTCCCGCGCCGTGCGGCCCCTCCCGGAACAGCCCCCGCCGCCCCTTTTTCAGCCGTCGCCTCACACATCAACGGCCTGCGTCGTCAACCCTGTTGGATCTGTATGGCGACGCGCCTACTCTGAGAGGTCCGTATGAGGGGGTCGTATGAGCAGCAGTGGCGGCGGACTCACCCAGGGCGACAGCGCACGGCCGGCACCGCCCGGCAAGGGCGAGAAGCTGGCCGACTGGGCGGACGGGCGGCTCGGGCTCTACCCGATGGCCAAGGCCAACCTGCGGAAGATCTTTCCGGACCACTGGTCGTTCATGCTCGGTGAGATCTGCCTCTACAGCTTCCTGATCATCATCCTCACCGGCATCTACCTCACCCTCTTCTTCGAGCCGAGCAGCGCCGAGGTCGTCTACCACGGCTCGTACACCCCGATGCACGGGATCAGGATGACCCGCGCGTACGAGTCCACCCTCGACATCAGCTTCGAGGTGCGCGGCGGGCTGCTCATCCGGCAGATCCACCACTGGGCCGCCCTGATCTTCGTGGCCGCGATGCTCGTGCACATGATGCGCGTCTTCTTCACCGGCGCCTTCCGCAAGCCGCGCGAGCTGAACTGGCTATTCGGCTGGACCCTGCTGTTCCTCGGCATGATCACCGGACTCACCGGCTACTCGCTCCCCGACGACCTGCTCTCCGGCACCGGCCTGCGCTTCGCGCACGGCGCGATCCTGTCCGTCCCGGTGGTCGGGACCTACCTCGCGTTCTTCCTCTTCGGGGGCGAGTTCCCGGGCGACGACATCATCGCCCGGCTGTATCCGATCCACATCCTGCTGCTGCCGGGGATCATGCTGGGGCTGGTCGTCGCCCATCTGATCCTGGTCTTCTACCACAAGCACACCCAGTTCGCGGGGCCCGGCCGCACCGAGAAGAACGTCGTCGGCGCGCCCTTCATGCCGGTCTACACGGCCAAGGCGGGCGGCTTCTTCTTCCTGGTCTTCGGCGTCATCGCCGTCGTCGCGGGCACCTTCTCCATCAACCCCGTGTGGGCCATGGGCCCCTACCGCCCCGACCACGTCTCCACCGGCGCGCAGCCCGACTGGTACCTCGGCTTCTCCGAGGGGCTGATCAGGGTGATGCCGAGCTGGGAGATCAACGCCTGGGGGCACACGCTCAACCTCGGCGTCTTCCTCCCGTTCACGCTCTTCCCGCTGGTCATGGCGGCCATCGCGGTGTACCCGTTCGTCGAGGCGTGGGTCACCAAGGACAAACGCGAACACCACATCGCGCAGCGGCCCCGCAACGCCCCCACCAGGACCGGCCTCGGGGTCGCCTGGCTGACGGTGTACGTGGTGGCGCTGATCGGCGGCGGCAACGACATCGTCGCGACGCACTTCCAACTGTCCCTCAACGCCATCACCTGGTTCGTACGGGTCGCCTTCTTCGTGGCCCCGGTGCTGGCCTTCCTGATCACCCGGCGGATCTGCCAGGGACTCCAACTGCGCGACGCGGAGAAGGCGTTGCACGGCCGCGAGAGCGGCACGATCAAACGGCTGCCGCACGGTGAGTACGTCGAAGTGCACGCCCCCCTCTCGCAGGCCGAGCTGCACACCCTCACCGCCCACGAGCAGCCGGTGCCCTTCGAGATCGGCCCCGAGACCGACGCCAACGGCGTGCGCCGGCCCGTGAAACGCTCCGACCGGCTGCGCGCGCGGCTGGCGAAGGCGATGTACGGGCCCGGGACGTACGTACCGAAACCGACGGCGGAGGAGTACCGCCGGGCCCTGGCGAACGGGCACGGCGGGCACGACGGCGGCGCCGGGCACGGCGGGCACGGCGGACACGCCCAGGAGCCGCAGCGGCACTGAACCCGCGGAAGGACGGAGGAGAGGTGCGCACCACCCGAGGAAGGGTGAAGAAGGTGCGCACGACCCGCAGAAGGACGGAGAAGGTGCGCACGGATCCCGCATCCGGGGCCCGGGACCCCTCCCGGCGGGCGAAGATCCTGCCATGTGTCAACGTTCCGTTCGCCGCGCGGCGCGCTGGTCCGCGGCCGCCGCAGCCCTGGCCGTCGGGATGGCGGCGACCGCCTGCATCGGCCCCGAGCCCGTCCCCGGGCGCACCCTGGCCGCCTCCGCACCCCTGCCCGACCTGCCCGGCACCCCGACCTCCGCCCGGCTCTCCCTCACCCGGGAGGACTCGGGGCGCACGCTCACCCTCACGCCCGGCGGCGTCGCGCTGCTGCGGCTCACCGGCCCGGACCGGGGTCCGGATGCGGGATCGGGAATGAGGTCGGGGCCGGGTTCCGGTCCGGCGCCCTCGGGAGAGGCCACCGCCGACGGGCCCGCGGTCGCCGTCGTCCCCGTGACGTACGCGACGGACCCGGGCTACCGGGAGTGGGAGGTGCGCGCGGTGCGGGAGGGCACGGCCGTGGTCCGGGCGGGCGGCGGGACGCGGCAGGTCCGCATCACCTTCCGGGTCGTCGGCCCACCGGCCCCACCGGCCCCCGCCCCCCTCGCCGGGTGATCGCCCGCGCTCCCGCCCACCGGCCGGGCGGCACCCCAAAACCTGCTTATGATCCGCGGCCGCACCCCCCGCTATGCTGACCCGGTGTTCGATTCGAGGCACATCAAGACCTTCCACGAAGTGGTGCGCACCGGGTCCTACTCGGCCGCCGCGCGCGCTCTGGGATACACCCAGCCCGCGATCACCCAGCAGATGAAGGCCCTCGAACGGGACGTCGGCACCCCCCTCTTCACCCGCGCCGGCCGCGGGCTGCGTCTCACCGAGGCGGGGGAGACCCTCTGCCGGCACGCCGCCGCGATCCTCGACACCATGAGCGCCGCCCAGCAGCAGATGGCCGCGCTCACCCGGCTGCACACCGGCCGGGTGCGGCTGTGCGCGTTCCCCAGCGCCAACGCCACCCTGGTCCCCGAGACCCTGGCCCGGCTCGCCTCCGGGCATCCCGGGGTGCGGGTCGAGCTGAGCGAGGAGGAGCCGCCGGAGTCCTTGCAGCGGCTGGTGCGCGGGGAGTGCGACATCGCGCTGGCCTTCACCTACCCGGGACTTGAGGAGGAGATCCCGGAGGAGGTGATGGAGGTGCCGCTGCTGGAGGACCAGCTCCTCGTCCTGCTCCCGACCCGGCACCCCCTGACCCGCCGCCGCACCGTCGAGCTCGCCGACCTGGCCGAGGAGCGCTGGATCGCGGGCTGTCTGCGCTGCCGCGTCCACTTCCTCCACGAGTGCGCCGCGCAGGGCTTCGCGCCCGACATCGCGTTCACCACCGACGACAACCTCGTCGTGCAGAGCCTCGTCGCGGAGGGCCTCGGCATCGCGATGATGCCGGGCCTGGTCCTCAACTTCCTGCGCCACGAACAGGTCACCGGCCGGGCGCTCGCCCCCGCCTCGAAGCGCCAGGTCTCCGCGTACGCACTGCGCGAACACCTGCGCATACCCGCCACGGCACTCGTCCTGGACGAACTCAGGACCGTCGCCGCCCACAAGATCGGCTGCTGAGGTCCGCTGAATCGTATAAGCAGAATTTGGGGAACTGCGTACGAATCGGTGTTGGACGTGATGGATGGGGCGGCCGCACGCTGCCGGTATGACCACGACTTCGACCGCCTACACGGCCGCGCGCACGACCGCCCGCCTGGACGCCCTGGTCGCTTCGGTACGCGAAGCCGTGGGCCAGGGCCTGCCGCCGGACCTCACCGCCTACCTCGTCGGCGAACGCCTCGCCCCGCACCTGGGCGCGGCCGACCTGCTGACCGAGGAGCAGCAGGAGCCGGACCCCGCCACCTACCGCCAGCACCTGCTGCACGCCGAGCACGACGGCAGCTTCTCGGTCGTCGCCCTCGTCTGGCTGCCCGGCCAGCGGACCTCCGTCCACGACCACGTCTCCTGGTGCACGACCGGCGTCCACACCGGCGAGGAGCGCGAACGCCGCTACCGGCTGGTCCCCGCGACGCGGGAGGTCGCCGCCCACCTCGTCGCCACCGACGACGTCGTCAACCCGCGCGGCGCGGTCTGCGGCTTCGCGCCGCCCGGCGACATCCACCGGGTCTGGAACGCCTGTGCCGACCTGGCGATATCCCTGCACGTCTACGGCGCGGACATCTCCCGCATCGGCTCCAGCGTCCGCCGCGTGTACGACCTCCCGGCCGACCGCTGATGGCGCTCCTGCGGGAACGCCCGACCCGTCACCGCCCGCTCACCGGCGCCCCGGCCGCCCCCGGCACACTGCCGGGCCTGGCCCTGGCCGCCCTCGGCGTGGCCGTCGCCTGGGGCGTGCACCGCCTGGTGCCGGCCGTGCCGATGCTGACGGCGGCCGTCGTGCTCGGCATCGTCGCGGCGCACCTGCCGTGGGCGCGTACGACGGTACGCGGCGCGGCGCGCCCCGGCCTGACCTTCGCCGGCAAGCGCCTGATGCGGGTCGGCATCGTGCTGCTGGGCCTGAAGCTGAGCCTGGACGACGTCCTGGGCATCGGCTGGGCGACGGTGCTGATGGTGCTGGCCGTGGTGGCGGCGACCTTCTTCGGCACCTGGTGGCTGGGCCGGCGGATGGGCCTGCCGGGCGACCAACCCCTGCTCGTCGCCACGGGCTACTCGATCTGCGGGGCCTCGGCGATCGGCGCGGTGGCCGAGGCCACCGACAGCGACGAACGCGACACGGCGACCTCCGTCGCCCTGGTCACCCTGTGCGGCACGCTCGCCATCGCGGTACTGCCCCTGCTGCACGGCCCGTTGGGCCTCACCGACGCGGAGTTCGGCCGCTGGGTCGGGGCGAGCGTGCACGACGTGGGCCAGGTCGTCGCGACGGCGCAGACGGCGGGGCCGGGGGCGCTGGGCGAAGCGGTCCTGGTGAAGCTGATGCGGGTCGCGCTGCTGGCCCCCCTGGTGGCGGCGGTGGCGCTCTCGGTCCGGCGCCGCCGCACCGCGCCGGTGGCGGCGGGGCAGCGGCGACCGCCCGTCGTGCCGCTGTTCGTGGCGGGCTTCCTGGCCATGGTGCTCCTGCGCAGCACGGGCCTGGTCCCGGGCATCGGCCTCGACCTGGCCCAGCACGCCCAGGAACTCCTGCTCGCCGCGGCGCTGTTCGGCCTGGGCAGCGCCGTCCACCTGCCGTCGCTGACGCGGACGGGGGGCCGGGTGGCGGGCCTCGGACTCGCGGCGTGGGTGGTAGTGGCGGGCGTCTCCTACGCGGGCGTCCTCCTCACGGCCTGACCCCCGGCACCCCTCTCCGGGGCCTCCTCCCTTCGGGCGTACCGGGGAGGGACGAGGTCCCGGCGGGGGAAATCCGGAAGAAGGTGGTCAGGGGCCGACGCAGGGGGATACGCTCGGAATTCCGACGAACCGAGGGGAAGGAATGCCCGTGCCCCGGCCGGAAATCCCAGCGCCCGCCCCGCAGTTGATCGAACGCGACGCGGAACGGGAAGCGGCCGCGCGGGCCCTCGACGCCCTGTGCGGCGACCCCTTCCCCCGTGGCGGCGTCCTGCTGTTCCGCGGCGTCGCCGGCATCGGCAAGACCGCCCTCCTCACGGAGATCCAGCGCCTCGCCCGCGCCCGCGACTGCGTCGTCTGGTCCGCCCGCGGCGGCGAGACGGTCGCCTCCGTCGCCTTCCACGTCGTACGCCAACTGCTGCAGCCAGCCCTCGCGGGCGTCGGCGGGACGCCGCGCGGCCTGCTGGGCGACTGGCACACCAGCATCGCCCCCGCGCTCGGCATCACCCCGCCCAGCAGCGAGGTGCACGCCGACCCGCAGGGCGTCCGGGACGGCCTCGACGCCCTGGTCGGCCGGCTCGCCGCCCATCACCGCCCGCTGGTCCTGGTCGTCGACGACCTGCAGTGGAGCGACCTGGAGACCCTGCGCTGGCTGGTCCCGTTCGCCGCCCGGGTCGGCGAGCTGCCCCTGCTGCTGGTCACCGCGTACCGGACCAACGAGGCCGAGGGCGAGACCGCGGCCCTGCTGGGCGAGCTCGACACCGCCGTGCGCCGGACGGGCACGGACTTCCTGCTGCGCCCGCTCAGCCCGGACGGCACGGCCAGTTTCGCCCGCACGGTGCTCGGCGAGCACGCCGACGACCCGTTCTGCCGGCAGGTGTGGGCGGTGACGGGCGGCAACCTCTTCGAGACCGTCGCGCTCATCGCCCGCGCCAAGGAACAGCACATCGACCCCGTCGAGGGCATGGCGGAGTCCCTGCGCCCGCTGATGGTGTCCGAGCGCCCCAAGGGGCTGATGGAGCGGCTCACGGCCAAGGGCGGCAACACCCTCAGCTTCGCGTTCGCCGTCGCCGTCATGGAGTCCGACGTCTCCCTCAAGCGCGCCGCGCAAGTGGTCCCGATCAGCATCGAGGAGGCGGTCGCCTGCGCCCAGTGGCTGCGCGACGCCCGCATCCTCAAGGGCGAGGACGAGCACCTGGAGTTCGTCCACCCCACCATCGCCACGGCCGTCAACGAGGCCGTCCCCACCTGGGTCCGCAAGGCCCTGTACGGCATCGTCGCCGACGTGCTGCTGAGGGAGGGGCGCGGCGCGGCCGAAGCATCCCGCTACCTCATGGACGTACCGCCGGAGTCCAACGCGGAGCTGGTCGAGCAGATGCGCGCCGCCCACCGGGAGTACGTCGCGGTCGGCGCGCCGGACGCCGCCCGGCTGTGTCTGGAGCGGGCGCTGGAGGAGCCGCCGTCGCCCACCGTCTTCGCCCAGGTGCAGTACGAACTGGGCAAGGTCATCGCCCTCAGCTCGCCCCGCGACGCCGCCGAGCACCTGAAGGCGGCCCTCGGCCAGCCGGGGCTGACCGACGAGCAGCAGGCCGACGCGGTGTTCCTGCTGTCCCAGGCGCTCACGCACAACGACCAGATCGCCGAGGCCGGCCAGATGGTGGCCGAGGCGGCGGCCGCCGCACCGCCGGGACCGCTGCGGATGCGCCTGCAGACCGTGCAGTTCCTCTGGGAGGGCGTGTACGCCACCGAGCGCGACGGCCCCGCCAGATCCCTCCGGCTCAAGGAGGCGGCCGCCCGGGTCACGGGCAGGGACACCACCGAGCAGGCCCTGCTGATGCTGCGCGCGTTCGACGCGACCGCCATCGGCGAGGACTGGCAGACCGTCGTGGAGATCGGCGACCGCGCCCTGGTCAACGGCAGCCTCCCCGACGGCCTGAGCTGGACGGACCTCACCTGGGGCTTCGAGGCGCCCGCACCGCTGGGCCTCAGCTACGCCTTCGCCGACCAGCTCGACCGCGCCGAGGCCCTGTTCGGAGAGGCCCGCCGGGCGTTCACCGAGGCGGGCTGGAGCGGCGGCCACCTCGCCTTCGCGTACGTCCTGACCGGTTACCTCCAGCGCAGGCGCGGCAACCTGGTGCGCGCCGAGAAGGACCTGAGGGAGGGCGTGCGGCTCGCCGAGCGCATCGGGCACGGCCTGCCCATGCACTGGGACGCGGTCTGCATGCTCATCGACACGCTGCTGGCCCGCGGCCTGTGCGGAGAGGCCCAGAAGGTCGCCGAGGCGTCCAAGTTCGAGGCTCCGTACCCCACGACCATCCTGATCCCCGACGCCGCGTCCGTGCGCGGCAGGCTGCTGCTGACCCAGGGCCGCACCAAGGAGGCCATCGCCGAACTGGAGGCGGCCGGCGCGGCGTTGCAGGCCCGCGGCAGGCACAACACGGTGTTCGCCCCGTGGGCCCTGGACCTGGCCCGTGCCGTCGCGCCCACCGACCCGGACCGGGCGGCCGAGCTGGCGGCGTACGCGCGGGAGAAGGCCGAGCGGTTCGGCACGAACACCGCGATCGGCGAAGCCATGCGCTGCCAGGCGGAGCTGGCCCGGGGGCACCGGAAGGCGGAACTGCTGCGGCGTGCGGTGGACCTGCTCAGCTCCTCGCCGTGCAAGTACGAGCACGCGGCGGCCCGCGTCGAGTGGGGCATCGCCACCCGCTCCCGCGCCGAACTGGAGAAGGGCCGCGCGCACGCGGTCAACTGCGGGGCCGCCGCCCTGGTCAAGGCGGCCGACCAGGCCCTGCGCGAGCTGGGCTTCCTGCGCGGCGACGAGTAACGCCTCGCGCCCGCCCGGCGCGGCTGGTGCGCCGGGCGCTTCTCCCGCGCAGTCGTGCCATCGCCGTGCCGCCGTCGCGCCGGGAAGCCCCGGGCGGCCTACTTCTGCAGGTCCTTGTGCGCGTTCTCCGGCAGCCGGAAGAACACCGCCGACGAGACCAGGCACAGCGCGGCGACGTACCACGGGAACAGCCCCGGCCTGCCGATGTCCTTGAACATGGTCCCCATGTACGGCGCGGTCCCGCCGAACAGCGCCACCGTCAGCGAGTACGGGAACCCGATGCCCGAGGCGCGCACCTTCGCCGGGAAGATCTCCGCGTTGACCGCCGCCGAGATCGAGGTGAACCCCGTCAGCAGCACCATCCCGGCGCAGCTCACCAGCACCAGCGTGCCGAACGACACGCCCCCGTCGACGACCCGCAGCAGCGGCACGATCAGCAGCGCGAACCCAAGACCCGAGAACAGCAGCAGCGGACGCCGCCCGATCCGGTCCGAGAGCAGCCCGCCCAACGGCTGGAGGACGGCGAAGAACGCCAGCGAGATCGTCCCCGCGAGCAGCGCGTCCGACTTGTCGAAACCTCCGTTGAGCTCCGCGTACGTCGGCAGGTAGGACGTCCACGTGTAGTACGAGATGGTGCCGCCCGCGGTGATGCCGCAGATCAGCAGCGACTGACGCGGGTACTTGCGCAGCGCGTCGAACAGGCCCGGCCGCTCGGTGCGCTCCACCGGCGCGTGCGTCTCGTGCGCCCCGCGACGAATCCAGAACCCCACCAGGCTCAGCACCGCGCCGAGCAGGAACGGCACCCGCCAGCCCCACCCGTTCATCTGCCCGTCGCTCAGGTTCGACACCAGCAGCGCGGCGATCCCGGACGCGGCGAGCTGCCCCGCGGTCGTGGACACGTACTGGAAACTGGAGAACAGCCCGCGCCTGCCGGGCCCCGCCGACTCCACCAGGAACGTCGTCGAAGCGGCGAACTCCCCGCCCACGGACAGGCCCTGGAGCAACCGCGCCACCACCAGGACCACCGGCGCGAGCACCCCCACCGACGCGTACGTCGGCGTCAGCCCGACCAGCAGACTGCTGCCGCCCATCAGCAGGATCGTCACCGTCAGCGCGGTCCGCCGCCCGTGCCGGTCGGCGACCGCCCCGAGCAGCAGCCCGCCGACCGGCCGCATGAAGAACCCGACCGCGAACACGGCGAAGGTCGACAGCAGCGGCACGAGCGGACTGCCCGCGCTCCTGGGGAAGATCTGCGCGGCGATGAAGGTGGCGAGGAAGGTGTACGCGTACCAGTCGTACCACTCCACGGCATTGCCCACGGAGGCTGCGAGCAGTTGCCTGAGGGGTTTGCGGACGGGGTTCGGCGGCGCGGCCGGCCTGGTCGTCTCAGTCATGATCAGGACCCTCGCGGAATCGGGGGAGCCGCACAAGGGGCTTTCGTGAAGGCGGCGTTAAGGACTGCCGCCGTGACCGGGGAGACATCCGGCGCCGATCGGCCGTCCGCGCTGACTGGCGCATCAGTCGGTGCCACAATCCGCTGGCAGCGCACGATGCGCGTTGAGATTTGCTCAATACCTGCGTACGGTGGCCGACCATGCAGCAGCCCGAGGCCCCGCCCCCGGTGCGGGAACCCCCGCCCGACTCCGCCGCCGCGGTCGCCGCCCGCGTCCGGGAGGTCGTCGCCGCCGCGGGGGTCAGCCAGCGCGAGTTCGCCCGGCGGGTCGTGATGGACCCCTCGAAGCTCTCCCGCTCGCTCGGCGGCACCCGGCGCTTCACCGCCGCCGAACTGGCCCGGATCGCCGACACCGCCGGGGCGGACGTGGGGTGGCTGCTGGGGGCGCGTGCCCCGCAGACCGCACCGGTACGGCGTGGCGGCCGGGCGGCGACCGCGCCCGAGGGCGGCCGGCCCCGCCAGATCGTGCGGGAGACCGTCCGGCTGATCGCCGAGCGCGGCTTCCACGCCGTGCGGGTCGCCGACATCGCCGAGGCCTGCGCCACCAGCACCGCGGCCGTCCACTACCACTTCCCCGGCCGGGACGACCTCCTCGAAGCCGCCGTCCGCTGGTGCATGGACGAGGACACCGCCCGCCGGGCCGCCCGCGCCGACGACCCGGACCCCGCCGCCGAACTGCACCGGCTCATCGAACTCCAGGTCCCCTACACCGAGCAGCAGCGCCGCCAGTGGCTGGTCTGGGTCGACCTGTGGGCCGAGGCGGCCCGCTCGACCGCCGTGGGGCGGCTGCACGTCGACTACTACCGGCAGTGGCGGGACACCGTCGCCGACGTCCTGCGGCGCGGAGTCGACCAGGGCGTCTTCCGCCCCGGCACCGACCCGCAGGCCGCGGCGCTGAGCCTCACCGCCCTCATCGACGGACTCGCCGGCCAGGTGCTCGCGGCCGCCCCGGACGGGGACGGCACCAGCGCACGCGCCATGCACGACGCGCTCCTGGCCCATGTCGCCGCCACGCTCATCCCCTGACGCAGCGTCAACATCCGTCGTACACAAGGAGATTCACATGGCCGAAACCGCCGTCAACCAGAACGTCGTCATCACCTGCGCCCTCACCGGGGCGGGCGACACCGTCCGCAAGAGCCCGCACGTACCCGTCGCCCCGGAGCAGATAGCCGCCTCCGCCGTCGAGGCGGCCGAGGCCGGGGCCGCCGTCGTGCACATCCACGTCCGCGACCCCGAGACCGGCGACCCCTCCCGCGACCCGCGCCTCTACCGCGAAGTCGTCGAGCGGATCAAGGAGACCGGCACCGATGTCGTCATCAACCTCACCGCCGGCATGGGCGGCGACCTGGTGGTCGACCCGGACCAGCCGCTCAAGGGCTTCCCGCTGCCCGGCACCGACCTGGTCGGCGGGCTCGACCGGCTCCCGCACGTCGAGGACCTGCTCCCCGACATCTGCACGCTCGACTGCGGCTCGCTGAACTTCGGCGACAACCTCTACGTCTCCACCCCCGACATGCTCCGCGCCGGGGCCCGGCGCATCCAGGAGCTGGGCGTACGGCCCGAGTTGGAGATCTTCGACACCGGCCAGCTGTGGTTCGCCAAGCAGCTCAGGGCCGAGGGGCTGCTGGACGACCCCACCGTCTTCCAGCTCTGCATGGGCATCCCCTGGGGCGCGCCCGCCGACCCCGGCATCCTCCAGTCCATGGTCAACCTGCTGCCCGACGGCGCCCAGTTCGCCAGCTTCGCCCTCGGCCGGATGCAGATGCCGTGGGTGGCCCAGTCCATCCTGCTCGGCGGGCACGTCCGGGTCGGCCTGGAGGACAACCTCTACCTCGGCAAGGGCGACAAGGCCACCAACGCCCGACTCGTCGAGCGTGCCGTCACCATCACCGAGTCGCTGGGCTCCCGGGTCGCCACCGCGGACGAGGCCCGCACCGTGCTGGGCCTCAAGCCGCGCGACTGAAGTCCGGCTGGCCTAAGCCCGACTGCCGGAAAGCTCCATGCCCAAAAGCTCCATTGCCTGAAAGACCCATTGCCTGAAAATCTGTCACACCTGTTCCGCAGCACGAGGAGTTTCCCCCCACCATGACCTCCCCCACACCCCCCTGCGCCCCCGAGGACGTGCGCCGCGTCGCCTGTGTCGGCGCCGGTGTCATCGGCGGCGGCTGGGTCGCCCACTTCCTGGCCCGCGGCTACGACGTCACCGCCTGGGACCCCGCCCCCGACACCGAGCCGAAGCTGCGCCGCCTCGTGGACGCCGCCTGGCCCGCACTCACCCGGCTCGGCCTCGCCGAGGGTGCCTGCGCGGACCGGCTGACCGTCGCCGCGACCCTCCAGGAGGCCGTCGCCGACGCCCAGTTCGTCCAGGAGAGCGCCCCCGAGAAGCTGGAGCTGAAACGCGACCTGCTCCGCCGGCTCGACGCCGCCGCCCCCGCCGGAGTCGTCATCGCGTCCTCCACCTCCGGCTACCCGATGACCGACATGCAGACCGAGGCCGCCGACCCCGGCCGCCTCGTCGTCGGCCACCCCTTCAACCCGCCCTACCTCATCCCCCTGGTCGAGGTCGTCGGCGGCGAGCGCACCAGCGCCGGGACCGTCGCCTGGGCGTCCCGCTTCTACGAGGTCGCGGGCAAGTCCGTCATCACCATGGACCGGGAGGTCCCCGGCTTCATCGCCAACCGCCTCCAGGAAGCCCTGTGGCGCGAGGCCCTGCACATGATCGCCAACGGTGAGGCCACCGTCCGCGAGATCGACGCCTCCATCACCGAAGGGCCCGGTCTGCGCTGGGCCTTCATGGGACCGATGCTCACCTTCGCCCTCGCCGGCGGCGAGGGCGGCATGGCCCACATGCTCGACCACTTCGGCCCGTCCCTGAAGTCCCCGTGGACCCGCCTGGAAGCACCCGAACTCGACCGGAAGCTGTACGACGCGGTGGTCGCCGGATGCGACGAAGCCGCCGACGGGCGCACCATCGCCGACCTCGTCGCCGAACGCGACCGGGGCGTCATCGACGTCCTGCGCGCCACCGGCCGCCTGCCGCGGCAGCGCACCGCGGGGGAGGCGGCCGAGTGAGCGGCGAAGCACGCGTCGGGGACCGCCAGGACGTCACCGACACCACCGAACTGGACTGCGTCGTCGACTGCCTGCCGCTCGTCCACCACACGGTGCGTCCCGAGTGGATCGACTACAACGGCCACATGAGCGAGGCCTTCTACGTCCTCGTCTTCGGGTACGCCACCGACGCCATGATGATCGAGACCGGCCTGCACGCGGGCTACCGCGAGACCACCGGCTGCTCCCTCTACACGGTCGAGGCACACCTCCGCTACCTCGACGACGTACCGGAGGGCGCCCGCCTGGCCGTGCGCACCCGGGTGCTGGGCGTCGCCGCGAAGAAGGTGCGCTTCGCCCACGAACTGTTCGTCGTGGACACCGCGGTCTCGGGGGAGGCGCCCATGACCCTGCCGACCGAGGCCGAGCCCGTGGCCACCACCGAACTCCTCGCCCTGCACGTCGACCAGGCGGCGGGCCGCGCCACCGGCTTCCCGGAGATCATCCGCGAACGCCTGGCGAGCCTGACCGAGGACGCCCCGTCCTGGGCGGGCCGCTCCATCGCGGAGGTCCCGGCGGCCGCACCGGCCGCTGCCGACGCCCGGTAGCGGTCAACCGGTCCGGGCGTCGCGCTCCCGGAGTGCCGGGCCGGGCCGGGGCCGCGCGTGCTCAACCGGCTCGGACGTCGCGCTCCCGGTGCAGTTCGGCGGTCACCAGCAGCCGTATCTGCGCCTCCACCCAGGCGTCACGGACCGCCGTGACGCCCCGGGGGAGCGCGGCGGGAACCGCCCGCACCAGACCGGCGGCCCGGTCCAGCCCGCACCGGGCCAGCCGGTCCCCGGCGTCGTCCAGCGCGGACAGCACGGACGGCGGCGAACTCCGCAGCCCGTGGTGCGCGGCCTCGGCGAGCGCCGTCAGCGCCCGGCCGACCGCCGTGGCCACGTCGTCGTCCGCCCGGTGCGTGGCGGGCCCGCCCACCGGCGGCGGCACCCGGTCCGCCGACGCGGGCACGGAGCCGGACGCGGCCGGTGCGAGGTCCGGCACCGTCACCCCGGCCGGCGTCAGGACGGCGAGCGGGTCGATCCGGACGCGGCCACCGGCCCGGGACAGTACCCCGCTCACCCACCGCGTACCGGCGCCCTCCGCCAGCGCGTCGGCCAGGACGTCCAGCGCGTCCGGGCACCGCGGGTCGTACCCGGCACTCAGCACGGCCCCGTTGCCCGCCGCGTCCCGCACCTCGGCCGACAGCCGCTGCCCGGCCGGGTCGTATGCCACCGGGCCCACCCACGAGAGCTCCACCACCCGTACGGCCTCCGCCGCCACCCGCGGGCGCAGCAGCCGGGGCGGCCGACGGTCCCAGTCGGCGGTGTGCGCCGCCAGGTCCCGGACCAGAAGGGGTTCCGGCAGCGAGGTCCAGGCCGAACCCACCGCGACGACCGTCGTCGTGGCGACCCGGCTGCGGCCCAGCACCAGCGCGCGGCCCGCCGTGCGCCGGGCGCTCTCGCTGATCAGACTGCCCGTGGCGAGCGCCCGCAGGGTGGTGCCCAGCACGCGCCGGGTCCCGACGTCGGGGCCGCTCGGCGGCGGGGTCCCGTCGCCCTCCCGTGCCGTCCACTCCCTGCGCAGCACCAGCACGACGCCCGCTTCGGGGTGTGCGAAGAACACCTCGGCGCACGTCGCCGGGCCCGCGCCGCGCACCCGGCAGCCCAGGGCGACCAGCCGGACCCGGCGCAGCGCGGTCTCCCCGGCCTCCCGCACGCCCAGCACGTCGGCGTACGCGCCGGGACCGGCGGCGGCGACCCGGTGCCGGGCGTACAACTCACCGGCCAGCGCGGCCAGGTCCTCGGCCCGGTGGGCGGCGCTGCGGTCCCCGTACGCCTCGACCTGTGCGGCGAGGTCGGCGACGACCCCTGCGGGCCAGTGCAGTCCGGCCGAGGCCAGGGCCGTGCCGCTCGACCGGAGGGAGCCGCCGACGAGCGGGCCCGCGTGGGCGACGCCGTCGGCGAGGAGGTCGTCCACGGCGGTGACCGCACGGTCCAGGGCGGTGCGGGCCGCGCGGGACGGGTGGTGGCCGCCGCCCACCTCCAGCCGGACGGGAGCGGCCGCCCCCGACTCGGAGGGCCGCGCCCCGGCCGCCCGGAAGGCCCAGACGGCGAGCGCCAGCATCTCGCCGCGCAGTGCGGGGGAGGCGTCCGTGAGCGCGTGGCCGATCTCGCCGGGCACGGGGAACCGCACGGTGCAGGTGGGCAGTTCGACCCACGGTTCGGGTGCGGCGGGCGTGGCCGGATGCACCTCGGCGGTGTACCCGCCTTCGAAGACCCGCCGGGCCCGCGCCAGCGCACGCGCGCCGACGGCGGCAGCGAGCGCCTCGTCGCCGAACGCGCCGGGGGACCAGGGAGCGGGCGGCTCCCCGTCGGCGGCTGCGACCGCCTCCGGCCCCGCGGCCGCCGACCGCTGGTGCGCCAGGACCAGGCCGACGAGGTGCCGGCAGATGCCGGGCGCGGCGCACGAGCAGCGGCCGCGGTCCAGGCCCGCGCCGGGCGGCAGCTCCGTTTGCGTGCCGTCCTCGTACACGGCCCGTACGAGACCGTCGTCGGCGACCGAGACGTCCGGGCCCGCCCCCGCGTCCAGGTCCTTCGTCGCGCGCTTGACCAGGCCCCGGTTGGCCAGCGAGGCGAGCGTGTCGGGGGAGAGGGCCAGCAGGTCCGCCCGGACGGCCGCTCGTGCCGTCATCGTCCCGCCAGCCGCTCGGCGACGAACACGGCGAGCTGCCCCGGTGTCATCGCCCCCATGTGGGCCCCCGCGTCCGCGAGCCGTTGGCCCAGCTCCCTGTCGTACGCCGGGTTCGCGTCCTCGTCGAGGGCGGCCAGCCCGAGCACGGTCGTGCCCTGCTCGACCAGCCCGCGCACGGTCCGCACCAGGCGGTACGGGTCGCCGCCCTCGTGGAAGTCGCTCACCACGGCGAACACGCACCGCCGCGGGTTCTCGACCAGGCCCGCCCCGTAGTCCACGGCCCGCGCGATGTCGGTGCCGCCGCCGAGCTGCACCCGCATCAGGAGCTCCACCGGGTCCGTGACGTCGCCGGTCAGGTCGACGACGGAGGTGTCGAAGGCGACCAGACGGGTCTTCAGCCCCGGCAGCCCCCACAGGCAGGCGGCGGTCACCGCCGAGTGGATCACGGAGCCCGCCATCGAGCCGGACTGGTCGACGAGCAGCACCAACTGCCACTGGTCGAGGTGGCGTGCGGTACGCGAGTGGAAGTGCGGTTTCTCGATCAGCAGCCGCTTCTCCCGCGGGCGGTAGTGCGCCAGGTTGGCCCGGACGGTGGCGCGGAAGTCGAAGTTCCGGGCCACCTGGCGGTTGCCGGGGCGGCGCGAGCGGGTGCCGTGGAAAGCCTGCCGGATCTCGGGGCGCAGCCGCTCCGTCAGGTGCCGCACCACCTCCGCCACGATGCGCCGGGCGAGCCGCAGCACCTCCGGGTTCATCAGGTGCTTCGTGCGCAGGACCGCCTTGAGCAGGGTGGCGCTGGGCTCGACCCGTTCCAGGACCGCCGGGTCGGTGACGATCTCCTCGATGCCGTAGCGCTCCACGGCATCCCGCTCCAGCCGCTCCACGGTCTCCTTCGGGAAGAGCCGGTGCACCTCGTCGAGCCAGTCGACGGCCGTCACCGCCGACGGTCCGTGCCCCGCGCCACGACCGCGTTCCGCACCGCCACCGGCGCCCCGGGCGCGCCGCACACCGCGCCGGGCGAGGTCCGGGTCCCGCCCGTACAGCCACTCCAGGGCCGCGTCCCGCGCCGCCGCCCGCCCGGCGAGCCCGCCCGCGGGGCGCTCGGCGGGCTCGCCCAGGATCAACCGCCACCGCTCCAGCGCGGCGTCCCCGCCCCGGTCGTCGCCACGCCCGCCCGCGCCGCTGCCGTCGCCGGCCGTGCCGGTACCGGCGTGCGGGGCCGGGGCCGCCGCGGTGCCGTGCTCCTCGGCGGCCGGTTCGTCGTCGCTCATCGCGGTGCTCCTTCCTGCGGCCGTCGGTCGTCGTTCATCGGGGCGTTCCGTCCTTGCCGCTGTCGGTCGTCGCTCATCGCCGCACCTCGTCCTGCGGCCGTTGCGTGTGTTCCGCCCCGGGCGAAGCGGTGTCCAGCCCGTACCGGGCGAGCAGGTCGTCCACGGACTTCTCCAGGGCCCGGCCCTCGGCCACCACCAGCGGGTCCGTACCCGTGCGCAGCAGGGAGCGTGCCGAGCCCCGCAGCCGGCGTCGCTCCAGCAACTGCCGCGCGATGTGCTCGCGTTCCCTGGGCGGGAAGAACGCGAAGGCCTGCCGCAGCGAGGGCAGGGCCACCAGGAACTCCTCGTCGGACATGGCCCCGACGAGCGAGTCCAGCACGCCGACGAGCGCGTCGCCCGCCGGGCCCCGCGCCCGGGAGACCTGGTCGCGGGCCACCGCGAAGAGGCCGGCCAGCCAGTCCCCGAGCTGCTCGCCGCTCCCGGCGAGCGCGAACACCTCGTCGGCGGCCGCGCGCGGCAGGGACCTGCCGCCCCGGGCAGACCCCGGTCCGGTACGCGAGGACGCCGACCGGGTACTGCCCCCGGCCTCCTTCTCACCTTCCTGCCGTTCCTGCCGTTCCTCCCGCGCCCCTCGTTCCTCCCGCACCAGCGTCCGGCACAGCGCGAAGGCCGCGCCCCGCAGATCGGCAGGGGCTTCCGCGTCCCGGGAGACACGGCGGGCCGCGTCCGCCACCGCCTCCCGCGGCACCGGCACCGCTTCCGGCGCGTGCACGCACGCGTCACGCAGGGCCACCACCGCGCGCAGCCGCCCGAAGTCCACGCCCGGCCCTCCGCGCAGCCCCTCCAGCAGCCACAGACCCCGCAGGGCCGCCTCGCCCACCAGTGCGCCCAGCAGGGGTCCGCGCGCCACCCCGAACACCCGGTCGTGCCGCCACAGCCCGAGTGCCGTCGCCAGCACCTCACCCAGCGCCCCGGGCTCCTTCACCTCCCCGACACCCGTGGCGAGTTCGGCCAGCAGCCGGTCCGACACCGAGGCCGCCCCGCACAGCACCGCGTCGAACAGGGCGGCCGCGAGTCCTTCCCGGCCCGCGCCCCCGGCCCGCTCCGCGAGCACGGCGGCGGCCGCCCCGTCGAGCCGAGCCCCGTACGATCCGGCCTCGACCAGTGCCGCGTCCCGGCCGGCGCGCTCCCCGGGCTCCCAGCGCTCGGTGAACACCGGATCCGCACCGTGCGCCGGGCCCGCAGTCCGTTCGTGCCCCGGCACGCCGAGCACGCGCAGCCGGTGCAGGAGACGGCTGCGCTCCAGGTCCCGGCCGTCGCCAAGGTCCAGCGTCAGCGGCCGGCCGGTGCGGATTCCCGCATCGGCCAGCAGCGCCGCGACCTCGTGCACCAGGGGCGGTGCGGGGGTGTTCGGATGCAGCCGACCCACCCGGTCACCGCTGCACGCGGCCACCATCTCGACCACCACCGGATGCGTCCCCGCGGCGAGCCCGCCCCGGCCGGTCCACGGCAGCGGACCGGCCAGGTCGTCCGTGATCAGCGCACCGGCCAGCCCGTCCAGCACGTCCGTCCTGGCCGGGCGGGAGTGCCCGCGCAGCAGGGCCAGCCCCCGGGTGAGGGCACGGGCGGCCACGAGATCGGCCGTGGACACCGGGTGCCTGCGGGCGCGCAGCCGCCCGGCGACGGCCCGCACCAGCGCGTCGGCCGCCTCCCGCGGCCCGCGCTCCCACACCTGCTCGTAGTAGCCCGGCGACGGCATCCCCGACTGGTACCCGGCGAAGGCGTCCAACTGCCGGTAGGAGTACGGCACCAGATAGCTGCCGGCCACCGCGTCCGGTTCCGGCAGCGGAACCTCCGGCCACTCCTGCCCCGCGCCGGCCTCCGCGTCCGCCCCGGTCAGCCCCCGCAGCGCGGGAGTGTGGAAGCCGCCCGTGACGACCAGCACCGGACGGTCGCCCGCCGCCCGGGCAGCCGCCCGCACCCAGGACGCCATGTACGCCTCGCGCGCCGTGTCGCCCGGTTCCGCCTGGGCATCGCCGCGCACCAGGTCGAAGTAGGCGTCCAGCCGCTCCCACAGCCCGTCCGCGGGCTCCACCTCGAACAACCGGTCCCAGAGCGCGTCCACGGAGTCCACCGCGAACCGCTCGCACAGGCGCTCCGTCGCCCGCGCGTACCGCAGCTCCGCGTCCGCGTACCGGTTGGCGCGCTCGGCGAACGCCGGATGCCAGGCCGGCAGATCGATGAAGGCGACCTGCGCACCGGCCGCCCGGCCCGCCGTCAGCGCCACCCATTCCGGGGAGTACGCGCACAGCGGCGTCCACGAGGTCGCCGACCGGCCGGCGTGGCGGTAGTGGCTGAAGACCGCCACCGGCAGCTCGTGCCCCAGCAGCAGTTCGTCCAGCCGCCCGTTCATGTCCGCCGGGCCCTCCACCAGGACGTACGCGGGACGCAGCTCCTCGATCGCGGCGGCGACCAGCCGCGCGCAGGCGGGGGAGTGGTGCCGCACCCCCAACAGCCGCACCCGCCCGCCCATCGCCCTCACCCGTCCAGCAGGTGGCGTGCGTCGTACAGGGCCTTCCACTGCGGGCCGCGCCGCCGGGACACCTGCTGCTCCAGATAGCGGCGCAGCCTGGCCAGGTCCTCCGGGCTGTCCTTCGCCGCGGTGCCCGCCAGACACGCCGCCACGTCGGCGGCGCTGCCCGCCTCGCCGCGCAGGAACCAGCCCCGTACGCCCACCGCGTGCGCCACCGACACCGCCTCGGCGGTGCTCATCACCGCCGAGAGCCGGTCCGGCGCCCTCTCCTCGCCCCCACCGCCCGCCCGCAGCTCCCGGAACGTGCCGACCAGGACCTCCAGTACGTCCCGCTCCGGGGCGACGGTCACCCCGGAGCGGGCGAGCAGCGCGGTCGCCTCCGCCTCCACCAGGGCCAGTTCGGTGTCGAGGTCGGGAATCGGGAACACCGTCTCGAAGTTGAACCGGCGCTTGAGCGCCGCGCTCATCTCGTTGACGCCCCGGTCCCGGGTGTTCGCCGTCGCGACGACGTTGAACCCCTGCCGGGCGAAGACCATCCCCTCCGGCCCCGTCAGCTCCGGAACGGCCACCACCCGCTCCGACAGCAGCGACAGCAGCGAGTCCTGGACCTCCGGCGGGCACCGGGTGATCTCCTCGAACCGCACGACCTTGCCCTCGGCCATGCCGCGCAGCATCGGCGCGGGCACCAGCGACCGCGCCGAGGGGCCCTCCGAGACCAGGAGCGCGTAGTTCCACCCGTACTTGATCTGGTCCTCGGTGGTGGCCGCGCCGCCCTGCACGGTCAGCGTCGACGTGCCGCTGACGGCCGCCGCGATCAGTTCCGACAGCAGCGACTTCGCGGTGCCCGGTTCGCCCACCAGCATCAGCCCGCGGTTCGTCGCCAGCGTCACCAGCGCCCGGTCCACCAGGGACGGACTGCCCACGAACTTGCGGCTGATCCCGCTCTGCTCGTCCCCGACGACGAAGCTGCGGGCCGCCCGCAGGCTCAGCGCCCAGCCCGGCGGCCGGGGTCCGGTGTCCCCGGCGCGCAGCGCGGCCAGCTCGTCCGCGTACCGGACCTCGGCGGGCGGCCGTTGCAGCGACTCCTGCTCCGCCGTCAGGTGGTCGACGCTCACCTGGCCGCCCCTTCCGTGAGGTACGTCAGGTCGGCCAGCAGCTCGGAGGCGGTGATCCCGTCGAGGTTCGCGAACCGCAGCACGGAGTCGTCGCCGTACCAGCGGTGCACCGGACGGGTGCTCAGCGCCACCGCGTCCAGCCGCTGTTCCGGGATCTGGTCGATCGCGCCGACGGCGATGCCGCCGTCGAGGCCGATCACCAGGTACAGGTCGTCGCCGAGCTTCTTGCTGATCTCGTTCTCGATCCCGTTGTCCTCGGGGCTGCCGCGCCGCCAGCCCCGCTTGGTCAGGCCGAGCACCGTCGTGGTCGGGACGGTGAGCCCCTCGAAGCGGGCCAGCCGGACGGCTCCGGCCTCCTCGGCGGTCAGCCGGTGCACGGCCCGCCCCAACTGGGCGAAGGGCTGGAGGATCTCGTAGTCCGCGAACACCTCCGCCCAGGCCGCCACCCCGGCCTCGCCCAGCGTCAGCGGATGCGCGAGCCGCACCGACGCGTCGTCGGGCAGGGCGAAGGCGTCGTCCTCGGCGTCGGCGAACGTACGGTCCTCCGCCACCCGGAACGCCGTGTCCGGCGCGCCCGCCCCGGAGGGCGTGCTCACCCACACCAGCCGGCGCACCAGGTGCCACACCAGGGGGTGCGCCACCAGCAGCCCCCGGAACTCCTCCGCCGTCCACGACCGGCCCGCGACCATCGCGGCCTCCAGCCGCCGCACCTGGTCGGAGGCGAGGGTCCGCACGTCCTTCTTCAACGTCATGAACCGCTTGCGCTCCGCCGGCGCCAGCCCGGCGTCGTCCTTCGCACCCGGCTTCGGCAGGTCCTTGAGACGCTTGCCGTCCGCGTCCAGGACGCAGGGCCGCAACTGCTCGTCGAAGGTGACGGTGAACGTCCGCGTCCCGTAGTCGACGACCGTGGCACCGTCGGCGTCGAGCCCGAGGTCGGGCACCAGGCGGTCCGCGAGCTGCTCGGCGGTCAGGCCGAGGTTCTCCGCGATCTGCCCGATCTTCTCCTGCGCCTTCGCCTTCAGCGCCTTGAACTTCACCCACTGCGCGATGCCGTGCAGATGCAGCAGGGCCACGTCCGTGCCGATCGCGGCCAGGACCTCCAGCCCCTCCACCGCCCGGTGGTGGGCCCCCGCGCCGGGCCAGATCCGCAGCAGCGGCGTGAGCCGCCGTACCGTCCCGTCGTCACCGAGCAGCCCCAGGGCGTGCAGCGCCCAGGACTCCTTCGACGGCAGGCCCGCGAGCCGCCACTGCTCGAACAACGCCCAGCCGAACTCCGCGAGCGACGCCCGGTCGCAGGTCTCCAGCACCGTCGCCACCCCCGGGTACGGCTCTCCGGGCTTCGACAGCGCCAGCATCGTCAGCACATGCCGTGCCGACTCCACCGGCAGCGCCGCCGCCCCGCCCCGCACGGTGACCGGCGGCAGCAGCCCCGGCTCCGCCCACACCGGGACGACCGGCATCTTCGACGGCAGCGCGGCCCGCAGCGGATCGGCGTGCAGCAGCACGTCGACGGCCCCGGCGGCTTTCGGCCCGTACGCCTCGGCCGCCGTCATGACCACTTGGGGGCCCTGCTGCGAGGCGATCAGCCGCAGGGCGCCCTCGGCCGCCCGGCGTTTGCGTCCCGCCGTGCCCACGGCGTCCGGCACCAGCAGCCCGGCGGCCACCGCCCCGTGCCGCCGGAACCAGGACTCGGCGATCGAGGAGACGGATTTCGGCCGGGTCAGCCAGTCGGTCATCAGCCGCGCCAGCACGACGTCGACGAACGGCAGCAGCACCCGTCCCAGCATCGCCGGACGGCGCGGCACCACCCGCTTCAGCATGGGGAGCGCGTCCAGCCCGAACCTCGCCGCCACCGGTTCGAGAAGACCTTCCGCGCTCCAGATGTCCGAGGGCGACCAGCCGTCCAGCCACGGACGCACCTCCTCCTCGGGGCGGAGCACGAACAGGACGGCCGATGCCGTCGACGCCTCGGTCAGCGACGAGCGCACCTCCTCCGGCCGGAGCTTCGGCGCCTCCTTCCCGTAGTAGCCGTCGTGGTACCAGGACCTGGTGCGCGCCCACTCCTCCCGCTCACCCGGCAGCCACACCACCGCGGGGTCCGCCGTCGCCGCCGGCACCGCCACCGCCCGCGGCGCGGCGATGCGGCCGTCCGGCCGCGACCACGGCGGCGACACCAGCACCTCCGGCAGGTCGGCCGCCACCGCTTCCGGCAGCCGGCCCGACTCCGCCACCAGCGGCCGCACCACCGCCGCGACCTCTTCGGGCAGGGACGGCAGAACCGCCTCCACCAGCGCCCGCCGCCCGTGCACCAGCCCCCGCAGCAACTGGCCCGCGGCCGACCCGTCCCGCGCGGAGACGAGCACCAACTGCCGCAGCGCCCGCACCGGCCAGCGCGTGACCGCCTCCTGGAGCGCGGGGCCGACCCGCTTGTCGCCCACCCGGTGCAGCAGCGCCGCGAAGGCGTCCTCCGTGGGGAACTCGGCCAGCGCCCCGGCCATCGTCCGCAGACCGTCGGAGTCGACGTACGCTCCCCGTACCTGCTCGATCAGCGGCGTCGCCGCCGTCACCCCGATCCCCTCGGCCAGCGTCGCGATGGTCGCGACGGACCAGCCCCGCCCGCCGGGGTACGGCGTTCCGCCGAGCCGCTCCCACTGCTCCGGTGCGCTCAGCGAGCACAACAGCAGGGAGAGCACCTCGCCGCCCTCCTTGCCGGGGTCCGCACAGCACGCGTCGACCCACTCGGTCTCGGTCGGCAGCAGATACGCCGCCACGATCCGCCGCCGCCCCGCGCCCAGGTGGCGGCCCACCGCCTCCACGGTCCGTGCGTACGTGTCCTCGTCGCAGGCCGCGAGCAGGGCACGCGTCCGGTCCACCAGCGCACGGCGGCCGACCACCCGGTAGGACCCCTCGCCCTGCGGCAGCACCTTCAATGAGGTGTCCGCGCCATTCGGCCGGTAGAGGTCGGTCTCGACGTGGACGTCCAGGTACTCGACCACGGCGCGCGCCGTGAACGGCAGTCCGTACAGCGCGACGCAGGCGTCCACCCAGTGCTTGACGCCCCCGCTGTAGAAGTGGGAGCCGTCCTCGGCCATCGCCAGGACCGCGCCCGCCCCCACCGGGTCCGGGCTGCCGCCCAGATGTGCCCGCGCCGCCTCGACCAGGCCAGGCTCGCTCTCGGACGAGTTCAGGCACGCGTCGATCCTCGGCGCGGCCTCGGCGACGCACCGCTGGAAGTCCTCGACCGCCGTCCGCGGAGCCGGCGCGGGCCTGCGCGGGACGCCCCCGCGCCGGGGGTGCAGCAGACGCCGCCAGGAGTCCGGCAGTACGAAGGTCTCCTCGTCCGGAATCACCACGGCGGCGCCCTCGGCCTCCGTCGCACGCACCTCTTCCGCGGTCACCGGCACGGACCCGGAAACCGCGGGCACCGGAGCAGGACCGGAAGCCGCGGCCACCGGAGCAGGACCGGAAGCCGCCACCCGCACGGACCCGGAAGCCGAAGGTCCGACCCTCGCGTACCCCTTCCGCTCCTTCTCCGCCACCGTCTTCGCCAGCGCCTCCCGCGTGGCCTCCGCCGACGCGTATTCCTTGACCTGCCCCCGGCCGTCCGACCCGATCCGTCCGTACCGCACCGTCAGCGTGGTGCCGGCCGCCTCGGCCTCCCAGAACTTGGCCGAACCGCCCTCGACGTACTCCCAGCGCCCCACTGTCCCCACCCCGTCGTGCCCGTGCCGGACGGTCCCCCGGACCGCCTTTCGATCAAGTGGGAACACAGTAGCGAGCGGCACTGACAACGCCCCCGACGGCAGTTGCCGAAGACCCCGTCGGAGCGGTCTCCCAGCAGGCCGGGGGCACAACGCGGAAGCGGTCTCAGGGGCAGGCGGGCAGCCCGTCCACCCATACCGGCGTCGTCCCCGCGAGCCTGCACACCATCAGGTAGAGGGGGATCGGCGGAGTGTACGGAGCCGGGCCCTCGGGCCGGTGGACCAACCGGGTGCGCGGAGCGGCGACATAGGCCCCGGCCGCGTACCGCGCGGGTTCCGGCCACGGCACCCCGAGGTCGGAGCCGGAGGGCACGATCCACCACCAGAGCTCCTCGTCGCCCCTCCCGTCGGCGAACACGCACCCGGGGCGCGGCAACTGCCGCAGCAGCCGCTGCCCGTGCCGGGCCGGCAGCCCCACCGCGTCGCAGCCGAGCGGGGTGTGGTCCAGGGTGGGCGGCAGCGGCAGCCGGGCGGGGCCGCCCGCGCCGGCCCTGCGGACCCGGGTGAGCCGGGCGGCGAGGCGGTGGCTCATCGCAGCGGGCCGCCCTGCGCGGCAGCGGCGGGCGGGACCACGTCGTCGCAGGCGTGCGGGAGTTCCGCCCACACCGTGCGGCCCGAATCCAGGTCGTTCTCCTGCGTCCCCCACGCGTCGCACATCCCGTCGACCAGCACGAGACCGCGCCCGTGCTCGCCCGCGTCCTGCGCGGTGCGCCGCAGTCGGGGACCCAGCGGCCCGACGCCCTCGTCGCACACCGCGATCCGCAGCCTGCCCCCGGCGTCGACCAGTTCGCAGCGCACCCGCTCGCTGCCCGTGTGGATCACCGCGTTGGTGACGAGTTCCGAGACGACCAACGAGGCGGCGAAGCCGACGTCCTCGCCCAGGCCCCAGTCGGTCAGCCGGTCGGTGGTCAGGTGCCGTGCGCGCGCGACCGACTCCGGACATGCGGGCAGGACGAAACCGTACCGACGGACGCGGGCCTCCTGAAGCGGGCCCGTGACCGGGGAGAAGAGCGTGGAGCCAGGTACCACGACCGCATCCTTAACCAAGGGGGGAGCGACCACCGTGCACCGCCTCCCCCGATGCGGTGCACGGTAGCCGCGTGAACCAGTTCACACCTCAACTCTCTCTCTGCCCCCGTCACTTGGCAAGGGGCACTCTGAAATTTCCAGAGTGTCGTTTCGTAGATCAAGACCGCATGGCACACTGCATCGCAACAGCACGTAGAGCACAATCGCCATTCAGTGACGGTGAGTTACGGGGAGGTTTCCCATGAGTGAACCGCGGTCCGCCCCGACCGTCGGGCAGGTGGTGCTCGGCAAGCGTCTGCAGGACCTGCGCGAACGCGCCGGGCTCACGCGCGACCACGCCGCCAAGGTGCTGCACGTCGCCGCGGCCACCGTGCGCCGGATGGAGACCGCCGAGGTCGCCCTCAAGATTCCGTACGTGCAGGTCCTGCTGAAGGAGTACGGCTGCACGGAGGCCGACTCCGAGGACTTCGTCCGGCTCGCCCAGGAGGCCAACCAGCCCGGCTGGTGGCAGCGGTTCCACGCGATCCTGCCCGACTGGTTCAGCATGTACGTGAGCCTGGAGGGCGCCGCCTCCGTCATCCGCACCTACGACCCGCACTTCGTCCCCGGCCTCCTCCAGACCGAGGACTACGCCCGCGCCGTGATGCGCAGCGGAGTCGTCGGGCAGACCCGCCCCGAGGACATCGAACGGTACGTCGCCCTGCGCATGCAGCGGCAGGAACTGCTCACCGGACCCGACGCCCCCACCCTCTGGGCGATCATGGACGAAACGGTCCTGCGCCGCATGGCCGGCGGCCCGGACGTGATGCGCGCCCAGGCCGACCGGCTGCTGGAGGCCGCCGAGCTGCCCAACGTCACCCTGCAGCTCGCCGAGTTCAGCAGCGGCCCGCACCCGGGCACCTTCGGCCCCTTCATCCTCTTCCGCTTCGCCGTGCCGGAACTCCCCGACATGGCCTACAGCGAATACCTGACCGGCGCCGTCTACCTCGACGCGCGGCCCGAGGTGGCCACCCACCTCGAAGTCATGGACCGCATGGCGGCGCAGGCCGCCACCGCGGCCCGCACGAAGGAGATCCTCGCGGATTTCCGCAAGGAGCTCTGACCCGTCATGTCCCGCGTTCCCCGCACCCCCCGCCCGGACCGGCGCGCCGCCCGCCGCGCCGATCTGCGTCCGGGCCGCCGCATCTACAACGGCATGCCCGCCGCCGACCTGCCCGCCGACGGCTGGACCAAACCCTGGAGCGGCGGCAACGGCGGCGCCTGCGTCGAGACCATGAAGCTCGCCGACGGCCGCGTCGCCGTCCGCCAGTCCACCGATCCCGACGGGCCCGCGCTGATCTACACCCCCGGTGAGATCGCCGCCTTCATCCAGGGCGCGAAGGCGGGCAAGGCGGACTTCCTGCTCACCTGAGCCCGCTCCGCCCGCGCCGCCCCGCCGGAACACCCCGACGCGCGGGCGCCCACCCGAGCGTCCCTCAGTACCCTTCATCCCTTGGCCACTTGACCTCCCAGGAGACCTCCATGACCGGGCAGGACCGCACCACCGGCAGCTCCCCCTCCATCGAGATCGACACGAGCAAGCCGCACCCTGCCCGGATGTACGACTGGTTCCTGGGCGGCAAGGACAACTACCCCGTCGACGAGGAGATGGCCAAGCAGCTCCTCCAGCTCGACCCGCGCGGACGGGAGATGGCCCGCGTCAACCGCGCGGTCATGCACCGGGCCACCCGCTGGCTCGCCGAGCACGGCATCCGCCAGTTCCTCGACATCGGCACCGGCATACCCACCGAGCCCAACCTGCACCAGATCGCGCAGGCCGCGGCCCCCGAGTCGCGCATCGTCTACTGCGACTACGACCCCATCGTCCTCGCCCACGCCGAGGCCCTGCTGCGCAGCACCCCCGAAGGCGTCACCGAGTACATCCAGGCCGACGCCCGCGATCCCGAGTCCATCCTGGAGCGGGCGGGCAAGGTCCTCGACTTCGACCGGCCGATCGCCCTCTCGCTGGTCGCCCTGCTGCACTTCGTCGGCGACGAGGAAGGCGCGTACGAGATCGTCCGCAGTCTCATGGACCGCCTGGCGAGCGGCAGTTACCTCGTGCTGTCGCACGTGGCGCGCGACTTCGACCCCGAGGGCGCGGACAAGGCGGTCGCCATGTACAAGGCGCGCGGACTCACCCTCCAGCCGCGTTCGCGCGAGGAGGTCGTCCGCTTCTTCGAGGGCTACGAGCTGGTGGAACCCGGGGTCTCCCTGGCCGCCGACTGGCGCCCGGAGCTGGGCGAGGTCGTCCCGGTCCAGGGCGACGAGCCGATCCCCGGCTGGGTGGGCGTGGCCCGCAAGTCCTGACGATCCGTGCCCCCGGTGGCCGCCCGCCCCGCGACGCGGCCACCGTCGCGTTTCGGCGCGGCCGCGTCGGCACCGGCTCGAAGCGCACCCGGGTACGAGTGAGGGACCGGGAACATCAACTCCCGGCCCCTCGACGCGCGATGACGTTACGTCACCGCTCCTGCGGCACCCGCCCGGGACGCCCCGCACCCCGTGTCATCGCGTACCCCGCGATGCCCGCCAGCGCGGCCAGCACGGCTCCGCCGGCCGTCCACAGCCAGCGGCTCGACCAGTTCCCGGAAGCCCAGCCGCCCTCGGGGGAGGCTTGCACCGAGATCTGCCTCGACCCGCCCTTCGCGTCGTCCTGCCGCGTCGACGCCCCCGGCACCAGCGGTGCGGTCAGCGCCCCGTCGACCGCCTTCGCGCCGCCCGCGTCGGCCACCGAGGGCCGCACCTCGGCCTTCACCGGCAGCCCCAGGTCGTCGTCGGCGAGCGCGGTCACCGTCAACCGTACGAAATAGGAACCCGGCAGCGGGTCGTTCGACGACTGCTCGGCCCACGAGCGGACGGTCCGCAGACGGCAGGCCAGCGACACCGACGACGCCTCCTTCGGCGCGGTCGCCGTCGAGGAGCCGTAGACGCACGCCTGCTTCCTGCGCAGCCCGTCGTACACGTCGAGCTGCCAGGTCTGCGCCCCGTGCCGCTGCGCCGACTGCGGCAGGGCGACCTCGGCCCGTACGGTTGCGTCCTGACCGGCGTCGGCCGGGAACACCCAGTACAGGTAGTCGCCGGTCGACGCGCCCGCCGTGGCGACCTGCCCGGGCTTCACGGCCGTCGCGGTACGGAACGACGTCCCGGCCTCGGTCGGCGCGGCCGCGTCCGCGGAGGCGGACGGCGAGGGCGTCCGGTCGGCGTTCGCCGCGGGGGCCGCACCGAGAACAACGAGCGCGGCCAGCAGCGCCCCGCTCACCACACGTGTCGTACGCATCAGTTGGTCCTCCAGACCGCAACGCGCCAGCGCGAGAGCCAGCCGAACACCAGGCCCGCGAGCAGGCCGGCCACCGCCAGCACGCCCAGCAGCCACCAGCCGTGCCCGAGGCCGAAGGACGCCACGTCGGCGGCCCGCTCCGGCGCGTCCACCAGGTCCAGCGCCAGCTCCACCGGCATCCCCGGCTCCGTCTTCACCGAGGGCGGCGCGGAGAACGAACTGCTCACCCGCAGGCACACCGTCTCCACCGGCGGCTCCTGCCCCTTCCCGGCGGCCACCTCCGCCTTCGGGTAGCGCAGCCCGGACGAGATCACGTCCGTGCGCCCGTCCCCGGACTCCTGGCCGCGCACGATCTCCCGCCCGCTGAGCGTGGAGGCCCGCACGAGCAGCCCGTAGTCGTTGTTCACCGCACGGTCCGCGCCGATGCTCACCGCGGCCCGCAGCTCCTGGCCCGGCCGTACCGCGACCCGGTACCAGCGGTGCTCGCCGAACTTCGCGCGGTCGGTGTAGAGACCGGCGGTCAGCTTCGGGGCGTCGGCGCAGGACGCGCCGCCCCGGGTGGCGACGGGGTTGACGACCGGGTCGGCCGCCCGCTCCACCAACTGCTTGACCCGCTTGGAGAGCTGCTCCTTGTGCTGCACGGCGGTGTAGGTGCCGCCGGTCGCCTCGGCGATGCAGGTGAGCTGCTGACGGATCTTCGCGTTCGGCACCAGGCCGAGGGTGTCGATCACCAGGTGGGTGCCCTTGGCCGCGATCTCGCGCGCCACGACGCACGGGTCGAGGGGGCCGCAGGTGTCCTCGCCGTCCGTGATGAGCACGATCCGCCGGGTGGCGTTCCCGCCCTCCAGGTCCTTCGCCGCGCCGAGCAGGGCCGGCCCGACCGGGGTGAAGCCGGTGGGGGCGAGGGTGGCGACGGCCGCCTTGGCCTCCGTACGGTCGAGCCTGCCGACGGGGTAGAGCGAGCGGGTGTCCTCGCAGCCCTTCTTCCTGTCCTCGCCCGCGTAGTGCGCCCCCAGGGTGCGTATCCCGAGCCGCACCTCCTCGGGCGTGGCGTCCAGCACCTCGTTGAAGGCCTGTTTCGCGGCGGCCATCCGGGACTGCCCGTCGATGTCCCTGGCCCGCATCGACCCGCTGACGTCGAGGACCAGCTCGACCTTGGGGGATTCCTTCGGGGCGCCCTCGGCGCCGTCCCCGTCGTCGGCGAGCGCCGGCGACGGGGACAGCCCGGCGGCCAGGGCGGCGAGCAGTGCGCCGCACGCCGTGGCCGCCAGTCGTTTCCTTGTGATCATCGCCGGATCCTATGAAAGATCGTCAGCGCGGCACAAAACGAGCGCCGTACGGCTACGGCCGCGGCGGCTCCAGCGTGACCAGGAACTTCTTCGCGGGCCCGACGTTGCCGGCCGCGTCGATCGTCCGGTGCTCGACCGTGTGCGTCCTGTACTCGGGCGTCGCGTCGTCCCAGGGCACCACGCGCGGGGTGCCCAGCTTCCCGTACACGAGGTCGTCGACGTTGGTCCCCGAGGGCGTGAACCGCCACGGCGCGTCCGCGTCCGTCGGCCAGCCGTAGTAGGTGTACCAGCCGTCGCCGTTCACCCGGAACTGCGAGACGACCGTCCCCTTCTGGTCGTCCTTCGCGTCCAACTTCATCGTGAACGGCCCGTCGTAGACGTACTCCACGGGCTTCCCGGGCCGCCGCACGGTGCGCAGCGGCTCGGACAGCTCGTACGAGCCCGCCGCCGCGCTCGCGTCGACGGTCCAGGTCAAGGTCTGCGGGGTACCGGCGATCCGCGCCTTCAGGGTGTGCGTGCGGCCCGCCGGCAGGGGGAGCCTGCTCAGGTCGAGGTCCCGGTCGTTGCCGAGGCTCGTCGCGACGGGCCACCCGTTGAGCGTCCAGCGGACCTGAGGACTGCGGCCGGCCGCCGGGTGCGAGGTGTCGGCGTACACGACGGACTTCGCGCCGACCGGCTTGCCGGTGCCGGTGTGCCCGGTGAACTCGGCCTTCCCGCCGGGCCGGTGCGGTGTGCGCACGGAGCGGTCGACCGTCCACGTCACGGTACGGGTCAGGGCCTGCGAGCCGCGCACCTTCGGGTCCCGTACGAACTCGGTCGGATCGGTGACCGTCGCCGTCAGCGTGTGCGTGCCCGCGCCCACGCGCAGCCGCTCCAGGTCCAGGCTGCGCGCGCCGAAGGTGCCCGGCACGGTCCTCCCGTCCAGCTTCCACGTCACGTCGAGCGCGCCGCCCACCGGGTGCAGGGTGTCGACCCAGACGGTGCGGTCGGCGCCGAGCGGGGCGGTGTTCGGGGTGTGGTCCTGCACCAGGTTCACCTTGCCGGCGATGGCCTGGGTCATCACCTCGCGCTCGACCTGGTCGAAGTCGTAGCCGAGGGTCTTCATCATGGAGTGCCTGCTGGGCCGCCAGACGCCCTTGGTGGAGTACAGCCCGCCTTCGTGCCGCCCGATCCGCCCGCCGGACAGGCTCTCCTCGCCCAGCCAGCGCCACCACTTCTGCTGCTGGGCGCGCATCTCCTCCTCGCTGAGGAGGGTGTGGTGCGCGGAGTTCGGCTCGCCGCCGGTGTACGTGCCGCCGGGGACGCCGCGTCCGTAGTAGTCGTACTCGTCGTCCAGCTTGCCGAGCGAGTGGCCGATCTCGTGCGGGGTGATCAGCGACGACAGCGCGTTGCCGCCGGACGCGGTGGCCCAGGCGCCGCCCGCGCCGCCGTAGGTCTCGCTGTTGGCGAGCGCGACGATCTGCCGGTTGGCGCTCTTGGTGCCCGCGACGAGGTCGGCGGCGGCGCTCGCCTTCCTGGTGTCGACGGTCAGCAGGCGCTGGACGCTGCTCGCGTTGCAGCCGCCCCAGAAGGCCATGTCGAGCGGGGTGTCGCGGCGGGCGTCGGTGAGGCCCGGATCGCAGTCGACGCCGGACTCGGGCGAGGGGAGTTCGACGGCCCAGACGTTGATGTACGAGCGGTAGGAGGCGAAGGGCTCGATGCTCCACAGCACGTTCATGTGCTTTTCCACGTCGGCGCGGAACTCGGGTATCTCGGCGGCCGTGTAACCGTCGCCGAGGACGACGAGGTTGAAGCGCTTGTCGACGGGGCCGGTGGTCTGCACGGGCACGACGGTGGCGTTCGCGGTGACCGGATCGCGGTCCTGCGCGGCGGCCTGCGGGGGAGCGGCCACGGAGGCCGCGAGCAGCGCGCCCGCGGCTGCGAGCAGCGCGGGTCTGGTGGTGCGTCGGATGAGTCGCATGGCGCGGAGCGTAGGGGTGCGCCGAATGCCGGGTAAAGGGGCGGGAGTTGGCCAGGTGACGCCGCGGTGCGCCGGGTGCGGGGCCGGCCGTTCGTGCGTGGTGGCGTCCCGCGCCCCGCCCGTCCGGGCCCCGCGTGCCCCGCGCCGCGCGCACCGGTGCGCGGTGGCGGCCGGGCCGGTGACACCGTGATGGCGACCCGTGACGTGTCGTCCGGGACGGGCGCGCGGCCTGTGCCGCCACCACTCGGCCGACGTTCTCCGCCCGCCGTCGCCCTCCTCCGTCCGCACCCGCCCCGGCGAGAATTCACCCTCTCGCAACACATTCCAGAATGTGGACGAACACCCATTCGGCGTGGACAAAATCCCTGCTCACTGCCACTCTCGGCGCCATGCGCCCTGTCACTCTCGCCCGCAGCCTCACTGCCTCCGTCGCCGTCTTCGCCGCCGCCCTCGCCACGGGCTGCGCCCCGCAGCCCGAGCCGTCCTCGAAGGCCGCGCCGTCGTCGTCCGCCCAGGGGGCCGCCGCCTGTCCGCAGGGCAAGCTGGCCACGGAGACCGCGGGCAAGCTGACGGTCGGGACCGACAAACCCGCGTACGCGCCCTGGTTCAAGGACGACAAGCCGGAGAACGGGCAGGGCTACGAGTCCGCCGTCGCCTACGCCGTCGCCGAGCGGCTCGGCTACCGGAAGGACGACGTGGTCTGGCAGACGGTCGCCTTCAACAACGCCTTCGCGCCGGGCGAGAAGAAGTTCGACTTCGACCTCAACCAGATCTCCATCAGCGACCAGCGCAAGAAGGCCGTCGACTTCTCCTCCGGCTACTACGACGTCCGCCAGACCGTCGTCGCGCTCAAGTCCTCCAAGGCCGCGAAGGCGACGTCGGTCGCCGACCTCAAGGACGTGAAGCTGGGCGCCCAGGTCGGCACCACCAGCCTCGACGTCATCAAGGACGTCATCAGGCCCACCCAGCAGCCGGCCGTCTACCAGAAGAACGACTTCGCCAAGGCCGCCCTGAAGAACGGCCAGGTCGACGCCATCGTCGTGGACCTCCCCACCGCCTTCTACATCACCGGCGCCGAGGTCCAGGACGCCGCCGTGGTCGGCCAGTTCGAGAACGTCCCCGGCAAGGCCGAGCAGTTCGGCCTCGTCCTCGACAAGGGCAGCGCCCTCACCGCCTGCGTCACCGGCGCGGTCGACGGCCTCCGCAAGGACGGCACGCTCGCCAGGCTGGAGAAGCAGTGGCTGGCGGACGCGGTCGGCGCGCCGGTGCTCAAGTGACCTCGCTCGACAAGATGCCGACGGCGGCGGTGGCGGGCGACGGTTACGTCCCCTCCGCCCGCCGCCTGGAACGCGAGGCGTTCAAGCGCCGCCGCACCCGCAGGGCCACGGCCGTCGCCGCGCTCAGCACCCTCGTCACCGCGGCCGTCCTCTACCTCGTCGTCGTCAACTCGCCCGGCTGGGAACGGACCCGCGAGACCTTCTTCGACCCCGCCTACGCCAGGAAGGCCCTCCCGGAGGTCCTGGAGGGCCTCTGGCTCAACCTGCGCCTCCTGGCGGTGTGCGGGGCGTGCGTCCTGGTCCTCGGCATGCTGCTCGCGGTCGCACGCACCCTGCGCGGCCCGGCCTTCTTCCCGCTGCGGGCGCTGGCGACGGCGTACACCGACTTCTTCCGCGGCCTGCCGCTGATCATCAACCTGCTCATCGTGGTCTTCGGCGTCCCGGCGCTGCGCCTGCAGGGCGTGACCACCGACCCCGTCGTCCTCGGCGGGGTCGCGCTGACCCTCACGTACTCGGCGTACGTCGCGGAGGTCTTCCGGGCGGGCATCGAGTCCGTCCACCCCTCGCAGCGGGCGGCCGCCCGCTCGCTCGGCCTCTCCCACCGCAAGACCCTGCGGTACGTGGTGCTGCCGCAGGCGGTGCGGCGCGTCGTGCCGCCCCTCCTCAACGACCTCGTCTCGCTCCAGAAGGACACCGGACTGGTGTCCATCGCGGGCGCGGTCGACGCCGTGTACGCGGCGCAGATCATCGCCAGCCGCGACTTCAACTACACCCCGTACATCGTGGCGGGCCTCATCTTCGTCGCCCTGACCATCCCGATGACACGGTTCACGGACTGGGTGACGGCACGCATGGACCGCCGGCGGGCCCAAGGAGGAACGGTATGACCACGGAACCCGTGCTGCGGCTGGAGTCCGTGCGCAAGACCTACGGCACCCGGCACAAGCAGACCGTGGTGCTGCGGGACGTCGACCTGGAGGTCCCCGCGCACACGGTCACCGCCCTGATCGGCGCGTCCGGTTCCGGGAAGTCGACCCTGCTGCGGTGCGTGAACCTGCTGGAGGAGATCGACGACGGGGCGATCCTCCTCGACGGCGAGGACATCACCGACCCCCGGGCGGACGCGGACGCGGTGCGCCGCCGGATCGGCGTCGTCTTCCAGGCGTACAACCTCTTCCCGCACATGTCGGTGCTCGACAACATCACCCTGGCCCCGCGCCGGGTGCACGGCGTCGACCGCACGGAGGCGGAGGAGCGGGCGCGGGAACTGCTGGAGCGGCTGGGCCTGGGCGGAAAGGCGGGGGAGTACCCGGACCGGCTGAGCGGTGGGCAGCAGCAACGGGCGGCGATCGTACGGGCTCTGGCGGTACGTCCGCGCCTGCTGCTCCTGGACGAGATCACGGCCGCGCTCGACCCGGAGCTGGTGGGGGAGGTGCTGGGCGTGGTGCGCGACCTGAAGGAGGAGGGCATGACCATGGTCATCGCCACCCACGAGATGGGCTTCGCGCGCGAGGTGGCCGACCAGGTGTGCTTCCTGGACGCGGGGGTGGTGCTGGAGCGGGGCACGGCGGCGGAGGTGTTCGGGGCGCCGAAGGAGGCGCGAACCCAGGCTTTCCTGAAGCGGATCGTGGAAGCGGGGCGGTTGTAGATCGTCGGGTCGGCTGTCGGTGTTGCGTGGTAGATCTGGGTCATGGGGATGCGCGGGCGACGACTTCTGAGTTACCGGGACGCGGTGGCGATCCTGGGCGGCGACAGCGAGGCGCTGGCGGCGGCCGACCGGGCGGTGAGCGGCGCGCTGTCCACCGCCACGGGCGGGGCGAGCGACGCGGTCCTCGGGCTGTTCGGGGCGCAGGGGAGGGTGCTGCGGACCGGGCGGGACGTGACACAGGGGCTGCGGGACCGGCTCGGGTCGGCGGAGCGGGCCGAGCGGACCGAGCAGATCGCGGCGGCGCACGCGGTGCTGGTGATCACGGCGTTCTTCGAGGTGCTGGCGGAGGCGGAGCTGCCGTTCGAGTTCGGCGAGCTGGAGCTGAACCGGAACGAGCAGCTCGCGCTGGCCGGGGGGCAGGTCACCGCAGACCACCTGGTGGGGAGGCTGCTGTCCGCGGAGGTGCCCCACCCGACGGCTGAACTGCCCTTCGAGGGCACCGTCGCCCAGTTGCGCGGCTGGTACTCGATGCGCGCGAATCTCCTTCGGGACTTCCTGCAGGGGCTCGCTCTCTGGGAGCGACTGGACGAGGACGGGCGTACCCGTACCAGGGCGGTGCTGCTGGGCCTTGAGCAGAGCGCCTTGGTGCGCTATCGGGAGCTGTACGCACAACTCGCTTTGGAAATACCAGAGTTCGGTTTCTGGTCGGGGCAGATCGAACACCAGGCCACACGCAGCGTCCTGCGCCAGTCGCTGGACGGGGTGGAGCGGGCCCTTCTGGGACTGACCCGCCCCGTCGAGTTCGCCCACGCGGCACACGGGCTCACCGCCTCCTATCGCGCCGCCCTCCCGCGCCCGATCCTCTCCGAGGGCGAGGCCCCCAGCGGGCTGACGGTGCCCAGCCTCGCCGGAGGGTACGTGGACCCGGACTTCCGGGTGGCCCCCGTGCCCGAAGAGGGCAGCGGTCCGGCGCAGGAGGAGTGGTGGGAGCGGGTTCCCGTACGGTCCGACCTCACCGAATTCCTCTCCGGCACGCTCACCTCGCTCGCCTCCACCACCGCCCCGCTGCTCGTCCTCGGCCAGCCCGGGGCGGGCAAGTCGGTGCTGACCAAGATCCTTGCCGCCCGTTTGTCAGGGACCGGCTTTCTGCCCGTACGGATCGTCCTGCGCGAGATCCGTGCCGAGGACGACGTCCAGGACCAGATCGAACATGCCGTACGGTCCTTGACGCATGAACGCGTGAGCTGGCCAGAACTGGTCCGCTCGGCACCCGGGGCCGTCCCCGTCCTGCTCTTCGACGGCTTCGACGAACTCCTCCAGGCCACGGGCGTCAACCAGACCGACTACCTGGTGAAGATCGCCAAATTCCAGCAGCAGGAGGCGGACCAGGGCCGGCCCGTCTACGCCCTGGTCACCAGCCGCACCGCCGTCGCCGACCGGGCCCGCTGCCCGCAGGGCACGCTCGCCCTGCGGCTGGAACCCTTCCGGGAACTCCACATCCGTCGCTGGCTGGACGTCTGGAACGGGCTGAACGCCCCGTACTTCACGGCCCAGGGACTGCGCCCCCTGCCCGCCGCCGTCGCCGCCCGGCACCCCGCCCTCGCCTCCCAGCCCCTCCTGCTCCTGATGCTCGCCCTGTACGACGCCACGGCGAACGCCCTCCAGCAGGAGACGGCGGACGGCGAGCCTCTCGCCGCCGCCGACCTCTACGAGGAACTGCTCACCTCCTTCGCCGTCCGCGAGGTCGGCAAGTCGGACGGCACCATGACCTCGCGCGAGCGGGCGGACCACTGCGAGCGTGAACTCCAGCGACTCGGCCTCATCGCTTTCGGCATCCTCAACCGCCGCCGCCAGTGGATCACCGTGAGCGAGCTCGAAGCGGACCTCACCGCCCTGCTCGGCCGGCCCGCCATCGCCCCCGCGTCCGACTTCCGCACCCCGCTGAACCAGGCCGAGATCGCCCTCGGCCGCTTCTTCTTCGTGCAGAAGGCGCAGGCGGTCCAGGACGAACGCGAGCTGACGACGTACGAGTTCCTGCACGCCACCTTCGGGGAGTACCTGGTCGCCCGGCTCGCGGTCCTGCTGGTGGACCAACTCCTGGACCAGCGGCCCGCCCTGTCGCTCGGACGGGCGCCGGTGGACGACGACCTGGTGTACGTCCTGCTCTCGTACGCGTCCCTGGCCTCCCGGCAGATGCTGCGCTTCGTGGAGGCCCGCATCGCCCGGCTCGACCCGGAGCGCCGGGAGCGCCTCGGCGAGCTGCTGATCGGTGTGATGGAGGACGCCCGCAACCGCGTCGAGCACCGGTACGCCGACTACCGGCCGATACCCCGCGCCACGGCCGCCCGGCACGGGAAGTACGAAGCCAACCTGATGATGCTGACGGTCCTGCTCACGGGCGGGGTCACCGCACGCCGGCTGTTCCCCGAAGCCGTGGACCCGGCGGGCATCTGGCCGCTGCGGGTCCAGCTCTACCGGTCCGCGCTGACCGCGCAGGAGTGGACGGAGTACGCCCTCGCGCTCGACGTGAAGCGTTCCTGGGTCGGGGACCGGCGGGAGCTGACCGTGTACCCCCTGCGGACGGAGCCGCCGGAGCCGGACCCGGTGGACCCGTACTGGGTCTACGGGTACCCGCCGTCCAGCGACACGCAGACCAGGGCTTCGTACTGGGCGCGGCAGGGGTGGGTGGAGGCCCGCCACAAGATGGTCGTCGCCGACGTCAGCCACGACGAGATACTGCGGCACGCCCTCGACCCGTTCTTCCGCCGGTTCGGTGCGGCCCTCGACACCTTCCACGGACCCCCGGGCGCTCCCGCCACCTCATGGGCGCACGACCTGCTGGAGGTGTGGCTGACGAGCCATCTGGGCACCTCCGACGCGGAGCTGACGGCGCGGTACGAACGCTGTGTGCCGCTCCTCGACGCCGCCCGGGGTTCGCAGTTCGACTACGCACGCCTGCGCCCCCTGCTGCTGGGCCAGGCGCTCCACGACGCGCCCCGGCTGCCTCTCGACCGGGTCTCGCAGATGGTGCGCTCGTGGGCGCACATGGAACCGGAGACGGTGGCGCTCCAGGCACGCGTCGCGATCAGAGCGCTGGACGCCTGCCGACGCGGGGGCGGGGAGCCGTCGGGAGACATGCCCATGCCCGCCCGCGTGCTGCGGGCCCACCTGCTCGAGATGCTGGCGGAGCTGGCAGAACACAACCCCGGGGTGTTCCTCTCCGTGGGGAAGGCCGAGCGGGGCTCCCCGGCCGCTCGCGAAGCGCTTGCCGCCCAGGAGCACAGGCTCGCCCCATCATGGGCCCGGGAAGAGCTGCGCCAACTGCACGGCCGCCCCGACCCGGACCCCGATGCGTGACTAGCCCACGTCCAGCGCGTTCCGCAGCCCCAGCCGCCACCGCGTCCGGTCGTGCCGCTTGAGCGTCTCGATCGCCGGGACCTTGTGCAGCCCCTTCACCGTGCACCGGGGCGCGTCCGACCCCGCCCGGTCCAGCAGGGCGTTGACCGCCGCCCGGGCGGAGGCGTTCGCACCCTCCATGGTGGCGAGGTCGATGTCGACGGCGACGTAATCACCGGCGAGGTAGAAGTTCGGGACGGCGGTCGCGGCGGAGGGGCGGTTGTGCAGCGTCCCGCACGGATGGATGAGGAGCTCGTCCTCGTTGGTGGGGTGCGGCGTGCCGAGGCCGTCGACGCCCGGGTCCAGGAACCACGAGTGCAGCGTGCCGTCCTTCAGGACGGTCCTGCCCGTGTCGTTCAGGGACGCCTTGAGCTGCGCCCACACCTCCCTCGCCACCTCCTCCCTGGTGCACTGCTTCGCCGTCTTCCCGTACAGGATTCCCGGCTTGTCCCACTCCGAGATGTCGACCGACAGGCACTCGACGGCCGTCCCGTCGCCGTACACGGCCGCGAAGTCGCGGCCCTTCCAGTGCCCGGCCTGGGCGATACCGGTCAGCGACCACGGGGAGTCGATGAGGTTGACGTGCCCTTCGACCATCCTCGGGCGTTCCGTCAGATAGAACTGAATGCCCGTCATCCAGTCCGTCTCCAGCTTGTCGGCACGCCCCAACTGCGGGTCCAGGGACCGCATGTCGGCGTTCCAGGTGCGGCGCGCGTGCTCCACCGGCAGGGCCGAGACGTAGTGGTCGGCGACGACCGACTGACGTGCGCCCGCCGGGTCCTCGACGACCGTCGCGCTGATCCGCCCGCCCGCCGTCTTCATCTCCCGTACCGTCCAGCCCATCTTGAAGTCGACGCCGAGCGCCCGCAGGTGCGCCTCCCACGGGTCGATCCAGGCCTCGTTCGTCGGGGCGTTGAGGATGCGGTCCGGCGGGCCGTCCGCGCCCTGGCCGAGCGCGTTGAAGACGAAGGCCTCGCCGAGCGTGCCGACCGTGCGGGTGCTGGCCTCCTCGGCCTTCGTCGCGACGATGTTGCGGGTGACGCCGATGGCGAGGATGCGCTGGTAGTCCTTCGACATGCGGGCCGCGCGCACGAACTCCCACCAGGGGGTCCTCTCCCAGGTGCTGTCGCGGCGCTCGTCGCAGCTCGTGAGGAAGACCAGTGCGCGGTTCACGAAGTAGGCGATCTCGTGGAGGGGGAGGTGGAAGGCGGTGTCCAGCAGGCCGGTCAGCACGCGGCGGATGTCGTCGAGGTCCAGGTCCGGCGGCCGGTGGCCGGGCCAGGGGATCGGCATCCGCATCTCCTCGCGGCCGCCCGAGCGCGCGAACATCATCTCGGGTGGGGCGATCAGGTTGTCCCACACCCCGTTGGCGTTGCCGGGGAAGGGGATGCGGCGCATCGTGTCGGGCAGGTTGTGGTAGATCCCGGGGATGAACCGGAAGCCGTGCTCGCCGGGGAGGGGCCTGCGGTTGCCCTTCGCGCTGCCCGGCACGTCCATGCTGCGGGCCTTGCCGCCGAGGGCGCGTCTCTCGTACACGGTGACCTGGAAACCGCGTTCCGCCAGTTCGTGCGCGGCGGTCAGGCCGGCGACGCCGCCGCCGAGGACGGCCACGGACTGGCCGGCCCCCGCGCGCGGGGGCGCCGCCTGCGCCGCGCCCGCGGGGAGCGCGCCGAGAGCCGCGGCCCCGCCGACGGCGGCCGCTCCGGCCACGAAGGCGCGACGGGAGGTTTCGGTTCCGGAGGCACGTCGGGAAGTTCCGGCGGCTCCGTCAGTACGTCGGGAAGTGAAGCTCGTGCGGTCCATCTGCCCAGCCCCTTACCAGTGGTAACCGACACATGAGTCGCAGGAGCATAGAGCGGCACCACTGGAACGGGAAGACGTCTGCCAACTGTCATGACCGACAGGGGAGTTGGGGTGTCCGAAAGGTGTTGCCCCGTCGGGTCGAACCGTGTTCAGCCCCGGGCGCGCACGGCCCTCAGCCCTGAGCCCGGTACACGTACGAGTCGGTCAGCGGCAGGGGCAGGTCCGGCCGCCATGCGCGCAGAACCGCCGCCGACGGCACGAACAGCGCGTCCGGAATCTCTTCCGGGGCGAACCACTCCCACCGCAGGATCTTGTCCGGCTCCATGACCTGCGCGACAGCGTTCCCGGCCGGGGCGAGCACCGCCGCCGAGATCCGGTTCAGACCGTAACCGCTGTCCAGCGTCACGCCCACGACCCGCACCAGGGAGGCGTCCAGCGACAGGCCGGTCTCCTCGGCGAGCTCCCGCAGCCCGGCAGCCTCGAAGCTCTCGCCCGTGTCCACCTTGCCGCCGGGCAGCTCCCAGCGGCCGTTGTGGCCGAGGCCGAGCAGGACGCGGCCGGTGGCCGCGTCCTGGACGATCACGCCGACGCCGGCGAGGCAGTTCGGGGTGGGCGCGGTGCGGGTCTGCGTGTCGGTGGCCGGGTCGGTGAGGTGTCGTACGTCGTTCATGGTCGTCGAGCGTAGGCGGTACGGCCGGGCAGGCGGGGGGCGGGCGGCGGGCGCCGGGCGGGCCGCCGCACTCCGTCCGCCGTGGCGGGCGACGCCACGGCCGGTCTTCCGCCGCGCCGGGAATGTCCGCCGTCTGTCATCCTTGGACAGGACAAACAGCAGGTGGAGGGGCGTGCGACGTGACGGCAGGAGAGGTGCCCGAGGAGTACCTGGAGGGGTACGCCCGGTTGCTCCGCGAGGTGGCGGAGACCGGACGGCGGCTCGACCGCGACGAGCTCGAAGCCCGGCGCGCCCTCGGCGAGCGGGCCGCCGAATCGGGGCTCGGGCTGCGGGCCGTGGTCCGCGCGTACCTGACGCGGACCAGGGGGCAGTGGCCGCCCACGGCGGGCAGGACACCCGACCAGGTGCTGGCCGCCGTCGAGCAGGCCGTCGACGCCGTCGCCGAAGGGTACGAACGTGCCCAGCGCATGGCGATCCGTCAGGAGGAGGCGGTACGGAGGGAGTTCGTCGACGACCTGCTGCACGGCCGCAGCGACCTCGGCCGTCTCGCCGCGCGGGCGGAACGTTTCGGACTGCGGTTCTCCCGCGCCCACAGCGTGGCCGTCGCCGAGGGGCCCGACGCCATCGAGGACGGCGACGCGATCAGCCGGACGGTGGAGAACTCCCTCACCGCCCGCTTCACCGACCGCCGCATCCTGGTCGCCAGCAAGGACGGACGCCTGGTGTGCGTCGCGCCGGGCGAGCAGAAGGACGTCCTGCACCACTTCGCCAAGCAGGCGCACGCCGCCGCCGACGACATCCTGGTGGCCGTCGGCCGGCCGCACCCCGGCGCGGGCGGTGTCGTGCACAGCTACGAGGAGGCGCTCGGGGCGCTGTCGCTCGCCGAGCGGATGGGCATGGAGGGGCCCGTGCTGTACGCCGCCGACCTGCTGGTCTTCCCGGTGCTGGGCCGGGACCGGCAGGCCCTCGAAGACCTGGTGCGCAGCGCGCTCGGCCCGCTGGAGGAGGCGCGCGGCGGGGCGGGGCCGCTGGTGGAGACCTTGCGGGCGTACTTCGACGCGGGCTGCGTCTCCGCGGAGGCGGCCCGGCGGCTGAACCTGAGCGTGCGGGCCCTGACGTACCGCCTGGAACGCATCCACCGGCTCACCGGCGCCGATCCCTCGGACCCGCTGCGCCGCTACACGCTCCAGACGGCGGTCATCGGCGCGCGCATGCTGGACTGGCCGTCGAAGGAGATCTAGGGCCGGGCCTCGGGTGCACGAATCGCCATGCGCGCGGGGGGGGGAGTTGGGGAACTCGCGGGTGCGCCCGGGCGGCGGGGGTCGACGGTGCCACGCTCCCCGGGCATCGCCATGACGCCCCGATCGCGCCCCGCCGCCGCACCGGTGCAGTGCTTCCGGGCCGGACGGGGCCCCGGGTCGTACGGGGTTGGAGAGCCCCCGTCACCCCACCTCCGCCGACGCCGCCGCGTAACACGCCCCCCGCCCCTCCGCCCGCGCCACGACCCGTCCGTTCCGCACCCGCACCGCGACCTCCGTCGCATCGCTCACCGCCGACACCCCGGCCGCCCCCGCGACCACCCCCGACTCGTCGTGCACCACCCGCACCCCCGGCCACACCCCCCGGGGAAACGCCTGCCGCAGCGCCACCCCCAACTCCGCCACGGTCAGCCGCGCCAGCGGCCCCAGCTCACCGGGCTCACCCGTGACCAGCACGGCGGTGACCGTCTCCCCGGCGGGCGCCGCCACCCGCAGCGCCTCCTCCACGGCCTCCAGCCGGTGCAGCCCGAGGACGGCCACCACCCCGTCCTCCGCCGACGGGGCCACCTGCCCGCGCAGCGCGTCGGTCGCGGCCGGCGGCGCCCACGCCTCGTCGACGGGCCGTGCCTTGGCCACGAACGGAAGGTGCGGCGGCGCCCACGCGCCGGCCGAGCTCTCCAGAGCCAGCTCCGCGAGCTGCTCGCACGCGGCGACCACCTGGAACGGGTCCCCGAACCCCGGTGCTGCCGCCGCCAGTTGATCCGCCCCGTGCAGCAGGGTCAGCGCGGTCTCCGCCACCGGCACCAACCGCGTCCGGCCCCGCCCGGCCAGCCCCTCCAGTGCCGTCCCCAGCACGATCGCGTCCAGCTTGAGCAGTTGCGCGTACGGCTCCCGGGTCTGCGCGTCCGCGAGGACGACCGACGGCAGGTCCCGCGCCGGATGCTCGGCGCTCTCCGCACCGGCCAGCGGGAAGCGGGCGACTCTGCCCCGGGCGAGCGCGCCCAGCGCCTCGCGCACCGTGTCGACCGAGGCCGGGGGAGCGGGTGCGACCTCGCGGCTCGCGAGGTCGGCCAGCACGGCGAAGTACAGCGCCCGCTTGCCGGGGAAGTTGGAATACACGGCCCCCCGGGTGAGCCCGGCCCGCTCGGCGATCCGGTCGATCTTGGCGTCCCGGAACCCGCGCTCACCGAATTCCTCCCGTGCGGCCTCCAGCACCTTCCGCCGGTTCATCTCCTGCACTTCGGCCCTGGTCAACCGGCCCATGTCACTCCTGTCGCACTCGTCTCCCGGGATGCCGCAGCCGCTCCAGCCACACGGTTCCGGCGCATTCAAGATACCCAGACCATCCAGATGATGGCATCATGTGTTCACGTCATCCGAATGCGACGAGGAGAAGACACGCATGCCGCAATCACCTCTCCACCCCCGGCCCCCCGTCCCCGAGCTCCTGCTCTCCGACCCCGACGTGCTTCGCGACCCCTTCACCGCCTACGGCCGCGCCCGCGAGGAGTCCCCCGTGGTCCACCTCGCCGCCCCCGGCTTCGGCGGAATGTGGGCCCTCACGCGCCACGCCGACGCCCGCGCCTTCCTCGGCGACCCCCGCTTCGGGATCCGCACCGACAGCTTCCTGCGCCCGGACGTACCGGAGGACTGCGTTCCGTACATGCGGACCATGGCCGAGATGAACGGCCCCGAACACCTGCGCCTGCGCAGGCTCGTCGCCCCCGCCTTCAGCGCCCGCCGCGCCGCCGCCTTCCGCCCCCGCGTCGAGGCGACGGTCGACCGCCTCCTCGACGACCTCGCCGCCACGGCCTCCCACCAGGACGACACCGCCGACCTGGTAGCCGACTTCGCGCTGCGCCTCCCGATGGAGGTGATCTGCGAGTGGGTCGGCATCGCGGAAGAGGACCGCCCGCACTGGCGCGAGGCCGGAGCGACCATCGCGGCCGGCGCGGGCCCGCAGTTCGCGGCGGCGATCCCCGGCATCATCCGGGGCGCGCAGCGAGCGGTGGCCCGCCGTCGCACCGAACTCACGGACACGGCACCCGCCGCCGGCCCCACGGACCTCCTCACCGACCTGATCCGCGCCCAGGACGAGGACGGCGACCGCCTGACCGACACCGAGATGGTGACCCTGATCTGGCACATCGTCCTCGCGGGCCAGTCACCCACCCCCCTGGTGGCGAACGCCGTCGACGCCCTCCTCGCGCACCCCGGCCAGCTCGCCGCCCTCCGCGCGGACCCGTCCCTGCTGCCGGGAGCCGTCGAGGAGCTGACCCGCTGGGCGGGCCCCACCCTCCTGTCCATCCCGCGCTACGCGTCCGAGGACACCGACCTGCACGGCGTACGCATACCGAAGGGCGCGGCCGTCACCGCCCTGGTGGCCGCCGCCAACCGGGACCCCCGCGTCTTCCCCGACCCCGACCGGCTCGACGTCCGCCGCCCCGCTCCCGCCACCCCTCACCTGGGCTTCGGCCACGGCCCGCACTTCTGCCTGGGCGCGTCGGTCGCCCGCGTCCAGACGGAGGCAGCCCTCGCCGCCGTGGTCCGCCGCTTCCCCCGCCTGGCCCGCGCGGGCGACGCGAGGAGGGCCCTGGACCCCGGAACGTGGCGCCTGGAATCCCTTCCCGTACGCCTCTGAGGCCGTCGCCCTTCCCGTGCGCCTCCGAAGCCGTCGCCCGGCGCCGGACCGCGGGGTTCGGACGCCGTCCGGGCGGCTACCCGGCCGACGCGCCCTCCCGGGCCGCCACCGGGAGGTTCTGGGCCAGGTCTTCGGCCAGGAGGCGTTTGGCGATGCGGTCGGCGGCGGCGTGGAGTTCCGCGCTGCGGGGGCGGCCCGCGTCCTTCTCGAGCTGGTCGCCCAGCCAGGTCGACCACGCGTCGGCGATCACGCGCGCCTCGCGCTCACCGGCCGGAGTGTGGGAGAGGAAGTTGCCGTCGCGGGTCAGGTAGCCCTCGTCGACCATGCGGTCGAAGACGGGCAGCAGTACCTCCGGGGGCACGTTGCGGCGGCCGGAGACGAGGCCGAGCGTGGCGTGGCCGACCATCCGGGTGAACAGGTCCACCTGCATCACCGCCCACGCGCCGGCGATGTCGAGGCGGGTGTCGGAGTCCGTGACGATCTGGCGGGCCGTCAGGGGCCCCTTGGCGCGGACGATGCGGGCGACCGCCCGTTCCAGGGCCTGCGAAGAGCCGTGCGCTCCGCTCGGGGTCGGCTGCGCGAAGCCGTCGCCCAGGTCGGCGGAGGCGGCACGTGAGGTGTCGCGCAGCTCCACCTGCTTGAGGAAGAGCGAGACGAGGAAGCCGAGGACCGCCACCGGCACCGTCCACAGGAAGACCGTGCTGAGGGTGTTCGCGTACGCCTGGACGATCGGCTCGATCTGGGCGGCGGGGAGCCCGTGCAGCGCCTGCGGGTTCTGGGCGGCCCGCGCGACGGCGGCGGGGTCGGTGCCGGCGGGGGCCAGGCGGGTCGCGGCGGTCACGCCCTCCGTCAGGTTGGGCTTCAGGGAGTTCGCGTAGATCGTGCCGAAGACCGCGGCGCCGAAGGAGCTGCCGAGCGTACGGAAGAAGGTGACACCGGACGTGGCGGTGCCCAGGTCCGCGTAGTCGACGGTGTTCTGGACGGCGATGGTGAGGACCTGCATGCACAGGCCGATGCCGACGCCCAGCACGAACATGTAGAGCGATTCCAGCCAGGTGCCGGTCGTCGGGCCCATCAGCGAGAGGAGGTACAGGCCGAGACCCATCACCGCCGAGCCGACGATCGGGAAGATCCGGTAGGTGCCGGTCTTGCTGACCACGTTGCCGCTGAAGACCGACGCGATGAGCAGGCCGAGGACCATGGGGAGCGTACGGACGCCCGAGATCGTGGCCGAGTCCCCGTCGACGTACTGGAGGTACGTGGGAAGGAAGGTCATCGCGCCGAGCATCGCGAAGCCGACGATGAAACTGAGGACCGAGCAGACGGTGAAGACCGGATTGGCGAACAGCTTCATGGGGAGCATGGGCTCCGCCGCCCGGGTTTCGACCACGCAGAAGAGCGCGAGCGCGACGACGCCGCCGACGAAGAGGCCGATGACGACCGCCGAGCCCCACGCGTACTCGTTGCCGCCCCAGCTCGTCGCCAGGACCAGGGCGCTGGAACCGATCGCGACGAGGGCGATGCCCAGGTAGTCGATGCGGGGCTTGTCGGCCGACTTGACGGAGGGGATGGTGCGGGCGGCGGCCAGGACCACCAGGATCGCGATCGGTACGTTGACGTAGAAGGCCCAGCGCCAGGACATGTGGTCGGTGAAGAGGCCGCCGAGGAGCGGGCCGACGACCGTCGAGACGCCGAAGACGGCGCCGATCGCCCCCTGGTACTTGCCGCGCTCACGCAGCGGGATCACATCGGCGATCAGTGCCATCGCGGTGACCATCAGGCCGCCGGCGCCGATGCCCTGCACCGCTCGCCAGGCGATGAGGAGGGTCATGTCGGTGGCGAGGCCGCAGAGGAAGGAGCCCGTGATGAAGATGACCGCGGAGATCTGGAAGACGACCTTCCGGCCGAACAGGTCGCCGAACTTGCCGACCAGGACCGTCGCGACCGTCTCGGCGAGGAGGTAGGCCGTGACCACCCACGACATGTGGGCCGCGCCGCCGAGGTCCGAGACGATCGTCGGCAGGGCCGTGCCGACGATCGTCTGGTCGAGGGCCGCGAGGAGGACGCCCAGCATGATCGTGCCGAAGACGATGTTGCGCCTGCGGCCGTCCAGGACGGGAGGCACCGGCTCGGCGGGCTGCGCGGCGGATGCGGTGGCGTTCTCGCTGGCAGTGGTCACCCTCGCACGATCACACCGGCGGGGGGATCGCGCACGTGGGGGAGGGCCGGCCCGGTGACGGACGGCGCGGCCGCGGCGACACTGCCGTCGGCGACGGAGAGTCGCTGGTCAAGGGCGGAATCGCGGTCGACCCGCTCCGGCGACGACCGGAACGTCCGTACACGCGCCGTCCCTGTGCATGACGCCACGTCAAAGGTCCCTCCGGCGTACGAGGACGAGCGCGGCCGCCGCCGAGAGCGCCGGCCACAGCGCCAGCACCGCCCACGAGTGCGCGGCGGAAGGGGTGTGGGGGAGCGGTACGTGCAGCGGTGCGACGGTGGCGAGGTTCTGCCAGGCGTTCAGCGGCAGCGCGAACTTGATCGCCGCCGTCCACGCCTCGTCCTGGCTGACGAACGACGGCAGCAGGACCAGTACCAGCGCGGTGACCGCCACCGTGGCGGCACCGTGTCGCAGCAGCACCCCGATGCCCAGACCGACGAGTGCGCTCAGCGGGGCGAGTGCGGCTGACGCGGCCAGGGACCCGAGCACCCCGGGGTCGCCGAACGACAGTCCCGCGCCCCGCCCGGACAGGATCGCCTGGGTCACCGCGAACGAGGCGGCCACCACAACCACCCCGAACACTCCCGTGACCCCCGTCAGGACGAGTGCCTTGGCGGCCAGCAGCGAGCGCCGGGCCGGGACGGCGGCGAAGGTCGTCCGGATCAGGCCGCTCGCGTACTCGTTGACGACGGCCAGGGCCCCCAGTGTGCCGACGATCAGCATCAGCACCATGGCGGAGGCGATCGGGAAGGCGTCCCGGATCGCCCAGGTGGGAACGAAGTTCTCGCGGATCCCTTCGGCGTACCGAGGGAAGTTGCGGTGGTCGGCGACGGCTCCGTTGACGCCGATGCCCAGCACGATGAGTGCCGCCGACGGAAAGGTCCAGCGGGTGGGACGCAGGGACCAGAACTTGATCCACTCAGCGGCGATGAGGTCGACGAAGCGGGCGGCCAGGGGAGTGGTCATCGGGCGGATCCGGTCCGTGTGGTGCGCGGTGCTGTACGACGGGGCGTGTCCCGTGTCGCGCCGTACTCGACGCTGTCGGCGGTGAGTTCCATGAAGGCCTCCTCCAGGGAGGAGGTGTGCGGGGTCAACTCATGAAGGAGGCAGCCGTGTTGGGCGGCGAGCTCGCCGATGCGGGGCGCGGGCAGCCCGGTCACCGTCAGGCGCCCGTCCGTGCCCGTCTCCACCGACGCTCCGGCCGCGATCAGCTCAGGGGTCAGGTCCGCCGCGTCCGGGGTGCGCACCGTCACGCTCAGCCGGGTGCCGCGCGCGGCGAACTCCGTCAGGCTCTCGGCGGCGATCAGCTCGCCGCGGCCGATCACGATCAGCCGTTCGGCCGTGTTCTGCATCTCCGACATCAGATGGCTCGATACGAACACGGTCCGCCCCTCGGCGGCCAGTCGGCGCAGCAGGGTGCGCAGCCACAGCACCCCCTCCGGGTCGAGGCCGTTGACGGGCTCGTCGAAGATCAGCACCGGTGGGTCCCCGAGCAGTGCGCCCGCGATCCCGAGCCGCTGCTTCATGCCCAGCGAGAACCCGCCGACGCGCCGCCCCGCCGCCTCCGCGAGCCCGACCTCCTCCAGGACCTCGCCCACCCGGGCGCGGGGAATGCTGTTGCTGCGGGCCAGCGCCGAGAGGTGGGCGCGCGCCGTGTACCCGTGGTGCACGTCGTGGGCATCGAGCAGCGCCCCGACGTGCCGCAGCCCGCGCGGGAGCGCGCCGAACGGGCGGCCGGCGACGAGCGCGGTGCCGGAGGTCGGCTCGGCGAGGCCGAGGATCATTCGCAACGTGGTGGACTTCCCGGCCCCATTGGGCCCGAGGAAACCGGTGACGTGGCCGGGGTGCGCGGTGAAGGACAGACCGCGGACGGCTGTGGTCCCGCCGTATCGCTTCGTCAGTTCGTTCGCTTCGATCATGTGCATCAGGCTGCGGCCCGGGACCCCGCGCGGGCATTGGACCGGCGGCCACGTTCCGGGGTCGGTGGCAGCCCGTGGGCGTACGTCCCGGGGCCAATGACCGGACGTCGCGGCGGCCGTACGATCGTCCGCATGTACGAACGAGTAGGGCACGGCCCGGCCACCGGCTTCCCCGGCCAGAGGCTGCGCCGCTGGTGGAGGAGGGGGCGGGCCCAGGCGCCGGGCGGCACGGGGGCTTCGGGCGGGCCGGTGGGACGGGGCGGTGGGGGCGACTGGGGTGGTCGGGGTGGCGGGGGTTGTCGGAGGGACCGGACCGGCCGAGGCGGGCAACGGGGCCCGGGCGGCCCGGGTGCCCTGTACGTAATCGCTGGGCGCACCGGAACCGCGTCCCGTGCGGGAGCCGCACCGCGTATCGGTCCCGTGCTCCGTGCCGCGGCCGCAGCCCGTACCGGATTCATGCTCCGTACCGGAGTTGGCAACGGGACGGGCCCCGTCCCTGCCCCTGGCTTCGACCCCGGGTCGGGGCCAGACCCCGGCCCCGGCCACACCCCCGCCCCCCACCGAGTCATCGGGCCCACACCCCCCGCGTCGTCCCGTCCCCGTGTGGTCCTTGCCTGGGCCGGGGCGCTCGTCTTCCCCGTGGCCCTCCACTTCGCCCTGCACGAGAGCCGCGCGTACCCCACCGCCCTCCAGGTTCTGGTGCCCGTTCTGCTCGGCGTGCTGCCGCTCGGGCTGCTGCGCCGTCGGCCGTTGCCCGGCCTGCTGTCCGTGGTCGTCGGCACGTTCGCGGGCGGGACCACCGTCCCGGAGCGGTGGGTGGAGTTCCCGAGCGGTTCTCCCGTCCTGCCCCTGCGGCCCGAGGCGGAGTGGGCCGGGTACTCGCTCGTCGCGTCCGGGGCCTTCGCGGTGGCGGTCGTCGCCGCCACGCGAGGGCCGCGGTGGTCGGTCGGCGCGGCCGCCGCCGTGTTCGCCACGCTCGCGGCAGCGGCTCCGTACTTCACCTCCGGCCAGAACGTCTACGTCTCCACCCTCCTCTTCTTCCTCCTCGTCCTCCTCGTCGCCTGGGGCGTCGGCCACTCGGTCCGCGAACGCAGGCAGCACGCGGCGGCTCTCGGCGCGCAGGCCGCAGCACAGGCCGTCACCGCGGAACGCCTGCGTATCGCAAGGGAGTTGCACGACATGGTCGCGCACAGCATCGGCATCATCGCCATCCAGGCGGGAGTCGGCAGCCGCGTCATCGACACCCAGCCCCACGAGGCCCGCAACGCGCTCACCGCCATCGAGACCACCAGCCGCGACACCCTCTCCGGCCTGCGCCGGATGCTCGGCGCCCTCCGCCAGGCCGAACCGGACCGCAGTGCACAAGGCCCGCCCCCGGGCCTGGCGGACCTCGGCCGCCTGGTGGAAACGGCCACGGCCGCAGGCGTACGGGTGGACCTCCACCGCACGGGGGAGCCGCGCCCGCTCCCCACCGATCTGGACCTGTCCGCGTACCGGATCGTCCAGGAAGCGGTCACCAACGTCGTACGGCACGCGGGCACCGGCGCGTGCCGGGTCACGGTCGAGCAGCACGCGACGGAACTCCGCATCGAGGTGCTCGACGACGGCGCCGGCGGCGCCCGCCCCCCGGGCTTCGGCTACGGCCTGGCTGGCATGCGCGAACGTGCGGCTCTCCTGCACGGCACGTTCACGGCGGGCCCCCGCGCGGGCGGCGGCTTCCGCGTGGCGGCGCGGCTCCCCGTACCGCGGGGGACGGAGCAGGGACATCCGGCTCCTCCCGACCGCCTAACGCCCGAACCGGCAACGCCCCCCGCCCCCGATCCGACCCCGGGCCGCGACATCGTGCTCCCACCCGGCCCCGCCGAGGCGGCCCCCGGTGCGGCGACGGGCCGGGTGAGCGGCCGATGAGCGTGCGCGTACTGCTCGCCGACGATCAGCCGCTCGTGCGGGCCGGCCTCCGCGTCCTCATGGCCGACACGCCCGACCTCGTGGTCGTCGGCGAGGCCGCCGACGGGGACCAGGCGGTCGCACGCGTCGACGCGCTGCGCCCCGACGTCGTCGTCATGGACGTCCGGATGCCCGGCGTCGACGGCATCGAGGCCACCCACCGCATCACCGCTGCCCACCCCGCCGTGCGCGTCCTGATGCTCACCACCTTCGACGACGACGCGTACGTCCACGGCTCGCTGCGGGCCGGAGCCAGCGGATTCGTCGTCAAGGACATGGCGCTGGAGGACATCCTCGCCGCCGTCCGCGTGGTCGCCGCGGGCGACGCCCTCATCGCGCCCGGCGTCACGCGCCGCCTGATCGCCGAGTTCGCCGCCCGCCCCGCGCCCGCGCCCGTCGCCCGTGAGGTGGCGGGCATCACCGGCCGCGAACGGGAGGTGCTGGTGCTGGTCGGGCGCGGGCTGTCCAACAGCGAGATCGCCGCCGAACTCTTCATCAGCGTCGCCACCGTGAAGGCCCACGTGGCCCGCCTCTTCACCAAACTGGGCGCCCGCGACCGCGTCCAGCTCGTGATCATCGCGTACGACACGGGACTGGTCGGCCGCCAGGGGTGAGGGCGCCGGCGTACCCCAGCGGCCGCAGCCGTCCGCCCGCCGCCCCTCCCTCCGACGTGCCTGCCAGACTGAACCGGTGGACGACAACCGGGTGGAGAGCGGACCGCAGACGCACGCGTCGGACCGGTTCCGGGAAGCCGCCGTCGCCTGGGCGGCCGGGGGGCCGGCGGCGGACGCCGCCCGTGGGACCGCCACCGGGCTCGCCCGTACGCACGGCCCCCGGACCGTCGTCCTCGTCGAGGGCGTCAGCGACCGCGCCGCGCTGGAGGCGCTCGCCGTGCGCCGGGGGCGCGACCTCGACGCCGAGGCGGTGTGCGTCCTGCCGATGGGCGGAGCCACCGGCGTCGGACGGTTCCTGGCGTTGCTCGGCCCGCGCGGGCTGGACCTCCGGCTGTGCGGGCTGTGCGACGCCGCCGAGACCGGCTACTTCCGGCGGGCCCTGGAACGGGCGGGGCTCGGCAGCCCCGAAACGTACGGAGAACTCGAACGGCTCGGCTTCCACGTCTGCGACGCCGACCTGGAGGACGAGCTCATCCGCGCCCTCGGCTGCGAAGGCGTGGAGGAAGTCGCCGCGGAACAAGGGGACCTGCGCTCCTTGCGCACGTTCAGGAACCAGCCCGCGCAGCGGCCCCGCACCGCGCACCAGCAGCTCCGCAGGTTCATCGGCACCACCGCGGGGCGCAAGGAGAGCTATGCGCGGGCCATGGTCGACGCGCTCGACCTGGACCGTGCACCGCACCCGCTGGACGCGCTGCTCGCCCACGTGTGAGAACTGCCCGGGCGACGACCGGGCGACCCGCGCCGCCGACGTGGGCCATGCGGGCGGACAGTGGACGCTCGGCCCCCGCCGCCCCCTGCCGCAGCACCGTCCGAGGTGATTACCTGGAGCCTTCGTGGCAAACAGCGGGTTCGACTCATTCAAAAGGTGAAGACATGGGTGACGGTGGCGTGGGACGGCGTACCTTCCTCGCGGCGATGACCGGCAGCGGGGCCGCCGCCGTGGCGGCGACGGAACCGGCGGCTGCCGGGACGGCGGACGGCGGGCACGAGGAGGAGATCCGGGCGCTGATCGGGCGCATGACCGTCGCCGAGAAGCTCGGGCAGCTCCAGCAGCTCTCCTGGACCGGGGCGACGGGCCCCGGCGGCAGCCAGACCGCGGCCGCCGAACAGGCCGCCAGGAAGGGCGAGTTGGGTTCCGTACTCAACATCATCGGCGCCCGGCACAGCAATGCGCTGCAACGCATCGCCGTCGAGGAGTCCCGGCTCGGCATCCCGCTGGTCTTCGGGCTCGACGTCATCCACGGCTTCTGGACCACCTTCCCGATCCCGCTCGCCCAGGCCGCCGCCTTCGACCCCGAGGTCGCCCGGGTCGACGGCGAGGTGTCGGCGAAGGAGGCCCGCTCGCAGGGCGTCCACTGGACGTTCGCCCCGATGATGGACGTCACCCACGAGCCCCGCTGGGGCCGCATCGCCGAGAGCTGCGGCGAGGACCCGTACCTGACGGCGGCGTTCGCGGCCGCCAAGACGCGCGGCTACCAGGGCTCCGGCCCGGACAGTCTGAAGGCGAAGGACCGCGTCGCGGCCTGCGCCAAGCACTTCGTGGCGTACGGCGGGGCGGAGGGCGGCCGCGACTACAACACGGTCGACGTCTCCGAGTCCCGGCTGCGCAACCTCTACCTGCCGCCCTTCAAGGCCGCCCTCGACGCGGGCTGCGCCACCGTCATGGCCTCCTTCAACACCCTCAGCGGCATCCCCGCGCACGCCAACGGGCACACCCTCACCGAAATCCTCAAGGAGGACTGGGAGTTCGACGGGGTCGTGGTGAGCGACTGGAACGGCGTGGGCGAACTCCTCCCGCACGGATTCGCCGCCGACGGCGCGGACGCGGGCCGGATCGCGCTCAACGCGGGCGTCGACATGGAGATGGTCAGCACCCATCTCGCCGAGCACGGCGCGCGGTTGCTCGCCGACGGGCGGATCAAGGAGGAGCGGCTCGACGACGCGGTGGCCCGGGTCCTGCGGCTCAAGCACGCGCTCGGGCTGTTCGCCGACCCGTACGTGCGGGAGGCGCAGGCCGTTCCCGGGCCGACGCCCGAGACGCGCCGGGCCGCGCGCGAGGCGGCCGCCCGGTCCATGGTGCTGCTGAAGAACGAGGGCGGGGTGCTGCCGATCGCGCCGGGGAAGGCGGTGGCGGTGGTCGGTCCGTTCGCGGACTCCCGTGACCTGCACGGCACATGGGCGGGGCCGGGCGGGGAGAAGTTCCCGCCAGTGACCGTGCTGCACGGAATCCGCGACGCCGCCGGGCGCGGCGCGCGCGTCACGTACGGGGTCGGGGCGACGAAGGCTGCCGACGTGGTGGTCGTCGTGGTGGGCGAGGGCGCGAAACTCAGCGGGGAAGCCGCGTCGCGCAGTGACCTCGGGCTGCCGGAAGGCCAGGAGGAACTGATCCGGGCGGTCGCGGCGACCGGCGTCCCCTTTGTGGTGGTGCTGCTGAACGGACGGCCGCTGACGGTCGGGAACTGGGTGGATTCCGCGTCGGCGGTGCTGGAGGCGTGGCACCCCGGCATCGAGGGCGGCAACGCCGTCGCCGACGTGCTGTTCGGCAGGGTCAACCCGGGCGGCAAGCTGCCGGTGTCCTTCCCGCGCACCGTGGGACAGATCCCGGTGCACTACAACCACGAGAACACCGGGCGCCCGTACGACCCGAAGTCCCCCGGCAACACCTTCGTCACCGGCTACCTGGACGTCGACCGGACGCCGCAGTTCCCCTTCGGGTACGGGCTGAGCTACACGACCTTCGAGATCGGCGAGCCGCGGGCGAGCGTCACGCGGATCGGGGCGGCGGAGCTGAAGCGGGGCGAACGGCTGGAGGTGGAGGTCTCCGTGCGGAACACGGGCGAGGTGGCGGGCGACGAGGTCGTGCAGTTGTACGTCCACGACCCGGTGGCGTCGCTGGTGCAGCCGGTGCGGCGGCTGCGGGGCTTCGAGCGGGTCGCGCTGGGGGCGGGGGAGTCGGCGGATGTGCGCTTTTCGCTGGGGGCGGAGGATCTGGGGTTCTGGACGAACGCGGTGGACGGGCGGTTCGTGGTGGAGCCGGGGAGGATCGAGCTCTTCGTGGGGTCGAGCTCGACGGCCGGCGCCTCGTGCACGATCGAGGTGTCCTGACCCCACCCACCCCGTCCGGCCCGCTTCCCCGCCGGGCGCGGCGCCCTTCCAGGGGCGCGGGGAACTGCGTGAGCAACCACCCGCTCCCGCACGGTTCCCACCGGGGGTGGCACCCCTTCAGGGGCGCGGGGAACTGCGCGACCGGCCACGACGCATCCGCAGTGAACCGGAGGCAGCCGCGCGGCGAGCGCTTTAGGGAAAGGGGCGGGTCCGGGGCCTCTCTGCCTGAGCCGGGCGGGGCTGTGCGTCCGGTACCGGGGGCTGGGCTCACGGCCTTGGCGGGTTCGCGCGTCCGGCGCAGGCGCTGACGCGAGGGGCTGCACCCGGGTGGGCCGGGAGCGGGAGGGGCCGCCCCCTTGCCCGCCCGTTCCGCCCCCTTGGGGCGGCCCCGTCGCCCAAGGGGACGGGGGAAGGGGGTAGGGCGGCTGCGACGCGCAAGGGAGCGGGGGTGGAGGTGGGCTGCGAAGCGCAAGGGGACGAGGGCGGAGGCGGGCTGCGGCGCGCAAGAGGGCGGGGGCGCTTCAGGGAAAGGGGAAGGGGAGAGGGGAGGCCGGTCCGGGGGCGTGTCACGCGGTGTGGGGCGGTCCGGAGCGCGTCACACGGCGCGGGCCGGACCGAGTCGCAGCACGCCGCATGGGCCGCCCCGCACCGCCTCACGCGGCATGCGCCGCCCCCTTCTCGCGCCCTCCCGGATGCCGGTGCCGCCAGACCCAGAAGACCGTGCAGGACCCGACCGCCCACGCCGCCAGCACCGCGTACGGGAACACGTGCTGGTGCCCCTGGAAGTAGACCGCCGTATGCTGCGCGTTCACCGACGCCCCCGGCGGCAGCCACTGCCCGATGTGCCCCAGCACCGACGGCAGCAGCGGCCACGACACCGCCCCGCCCGAGGAGGGATTGCCCAGCAGGACCATCAGCCCCCAGGTCGGCAGCATCGCCCAGCGCCCCATCAGCGTGTTGAACATCGTGAAGACCATCCCCGACGTGAACATCGTCAGCGCCAGGATCAGCCAGGACTGGACGAACGGCAGGTCCAGCGCCCCCAGCAGCCAGTCCACCACCGCCGCGATCGCGAACGCCCCGGTGAGGGAGTACGCGACGTGGAAGGCGATGCGTTCGGCCGGGTTCAGCCCCCGTGCGTGCACGCTGAGTTGGATCGCGCCGACGAAACCGATGATCACCGCGGCGAGGGAGATGTAGAAGAGGGCGAGCCCGCGCGGGTCGCCCTTCTGCAGGGGCTTGACGTCCTTCACCTCGACGTCCACCCCGGCCGCCTCGCCCACCTTCGCCCCGGCCTCCCCGAGCAGTTGCGCCACCGAGGCGCCGGACGCGCCCGACACGTCGAGCTCCACCTTCCGCCCGTCGGCCCGCAGCACCGCGAACTCGCGCTGTTCCTCCACCGCCTCACGGGCCGCCGCCTCCGTCGCGTACGACGTCACCTTCAGCGAACCGGGCAGCGCCTCGTCCAGTCCCGCCACGAACCGCTTGAGCTGCGGCGTCGCCGGATCGCCGACGACGGCCGCCGGAATGTGGTGCGGGCTGGGGTTGGCCATGGTGTACGTGTACGAGCCGGCGAACAGCCCGGCGGCCACGGCCAGGATGAGGACCAGCACCGTCGCGGGCAGGAACGGACCCTTCTTGAAGGCCTCCCACCGCTCCGCGCCCGTACGCACCCGCCCGTGCGCGCCGTGCCGTTCGTGCGACTCGTGCGGCTCGTGCGGCTCGTGCGACGGATCGTGCGCGGCCCCGGCGGCGCGTTCCGGCTCGGGTGTCTCGCTGCTCATCCCTCTCCCGCTCCCTGTTCGTCGTGCCTGGCACGGCTCGGCGCGACCCGTTTCGGCTCGCCCGGCATCTTCGGGTAGTCCGGCGGGTACGGCAGATCGCCGAGCCTGCGGTCCCGCTCGTCGCGTTCCGCCAGCTCCAGCAGGGAGTCCAGTACGAACGCCTGCTCGTCCAGGTCGGCGTGCACGTCGCCCAGTTCGGCGAACCGGACCGGCATGGTGGCCAGGTCGAAGTCCTCGGGGCGCACCTCGTCCAGCTCCGCCCAGCGCAGCGGCGCCGACACCGGGGCGTGCGGCTTCGGGCGGATCGAGTAGGCGCAGGCCATGGTGCGGTCGCGGGTGGCCTGGTTGAAGTCGACGAAGATGCGGCTGCCGCGCTCCTCCTTCCACCAGGCCGTCGTCACCCGGTCCGGCATGCGCCGTTCCAGCGCGCGGCCCACCGCGATCGCGGCACGGCGCACCGTCGTGAAGTCCCAGCGCGGCTCGATCGGCACGAACACGTGCAGGCCCCGGCCGCCCGACGTCTTCGGCCAGCCGCGCAGCCCGTGCTCGTCCAGCACCGCGCGCAGCTCGTGGGCGGCCCGTACCGCGTCCGCGAAGTCGGTGCCCGGCTGCGGGTCCAGGTCGATGCGCAGCTCGTCGGGGCGGTCGACGTCGGCGCGGCGCACCGGCCAGGGGTGGAAGGTCAGGGTCCCCAGGTTCGCCGCCCACAGCACCGCGGCCGCCTCGGTCGGGCAGATCTCGTCGGCGGTGCGCCCGCTGGGGAAGGTGACGGTGGCCGTGGGCAGCCAGTCGGGCACGTTCTTCGGGGCGTGCTTCTGGTAGAAGGACTCGCCCTCGACACCGTCCGGGAAGCGCTCCAGGGTGGTCGGCCGTTCGCGCAGCGCGCGCAGGATTCCGGGGGCGACCGCCAGGTAGTAGCGGGCCACGTCCGCCTTCGTGAAGCCGCGTGCGGGGAAGTAGACCTTGTCGGGGCTGGACAGCCGCACGGTCCGCCCTCCCGCATCCAGCTCGATCGCCTCGCCCGCTTTGCCCATGTGCGCCACGGTAGGCCGAGCTTGCATATGCCGCATATCGGAGTTTCGGGCAGGGTCGGGGACATGGGTGCCCATGCCGACGATCCTCCGCGAATGAACCTGCCGGTCATGCCGCCGGTCAAGCCGATGCTGGCCAAGGCGGTCAAGAGGATCCCGCCCGGCATGCAGTACGAGGCCAAGTGGGACGGCTTCCGGGCGATCGTGCACCGCGACGGCGACGCGCTGGTCATCGGCAGCCGCACCGGAAAGCCCCTGACCCGCTACTTCCCGGAACTGGTCCCGGCGCTGCTCGCCGGCCTCCCGGCCCGGTGCGTGGTGGACGGGGAGATCGTGATCGCGCAGGACAGGCGGCTGGACTTCGAACGGCTCTCCGACCGCATCCACCCCGCCCAATCCCGCATCACCCTCCTGGCCGAACGCACCCCCGCGAGGTTCGTCGCCTTCGACCTGCTCGCCCTGGGGGACCTCGCGCTCTTCGACGTACCGCTGGCGCAGCGGCGCAAGACGCTGGTGGAGGTGCTGGAGGGGGCGGCGCCGCCGGTGCACCTGGCGCCCGCGACGACGGACCGGGCGACGGCGGAGCGGTGGTTCGAACGATTCGAGGGGGCGGGACTCGACGGGATCATGGCGAAGCCGCTCACCCTTCCGTACCGGCCGGACGCACGGCTCATGTACAAGATCAAGCACGAGCGGACGGCCGACTGCGTGGTGGCCGGGTACCGGCCGCACAAGACGCCCGGCCTGGGGGTCGGTTCGCTGCTGCTGGGGCTGTACGACGACGGGGGAGTGCTCCAGCACGTGGGGGCGGCCTCCGCCTTCACCGCGCGGCGACGGGCGGAGCTGGCCGGGGAACTGGAGCCGCTGCGGCTCGCGCCGGGCGCCGGGCATCCGTGGGCGGCCTGGGAGGACCAGTCCGCGCACGAGGCGAACCGGCTGCCGGGGAGCCAGAACCGGTGGAACGGCCAGAAGGACCAGTCCTGGGTCGCCCTGGACCCCTCGCGGGTCTGCGAGGTGGCGTACGACCACATGCAGGGCACGAGGTTCCGGCACACGGTGCAGTTCCGCAGGTGGCGGCCGGACAGGGACGCCGCCGGGTGTACGTACGCACAACTGGAGGAGCCCGTCAGCTACGACCTCGCCGAGGCCCTGGGCTCCTCCGGACCCGCCCCCGGGGACCCGGGCGCCTAGCCGGCCGTCTCCCGCCGCCCGGTGCCGACGGCCTTCTCCCACTCCTCCCGGGTCGGGCCCTCGGCCCGGGGCTCCCAGGACGGGTTCGCGGCCAGCCAGCGCGTCAGGTGCTGCTGGACCTCCTCGTCGCCGTACGCCTGCGCCGGCAGCGTCTGCAGGTGGCGGACCCGCAGACGGGCCCGGCCCACCACCGGGTCGGTCACGGCGCAGGCCGTCATCGCCGCCCGCTCGCGGGCGAAACCGGCCGACGGGACCGGAGCGCGGTCGGCGTAGCGGCGGCCGACGGCCTCGTCCGTCTCGACCTGCACGTCGAACCACGGACGGAGCGCGTCCAGCGCCCACGCGTGGTACGCGGCGGTGAACTCCGCGGTCGAGGGGTCCAGGGAGGCGCACTGGTGGGCCAGCCGACGGGCCGACCACAGGGCCAGCGAAATGCCCTGCGCCATGGTCGGGTTGGTGTGGGTGAAGCTGTCGCCCACGTTCAGCAGCCCCGCGACGACGGGCCCCTCCTCGTCCACCAGCGAGGTCCAGCGGTTCTCCAGACCGGCCAGCGGCAGCACCCCCGAGAGCGGCGCGGCGTGGCGGGCCTGCCGCTTCGTCCCGGGCAGGAAGGTCTCGGCCGCCGCCTCGAAGACGTCCGGGTCCATCAGCGCCGCCCGCGTCGGATCGCCCGCGTGCAGGAACAGCGCCACCCCGAACACCCGGTTGTCCGCGGGGAACACCGCGCACCCCCCGAACGAGCCGCTCGCCACCACCGGCTGCCCCTGCGCCTCGCCCTCCGGCAGCCGGTACCAGCGGCAGTAGTAGACGAGCCCGGTGGGATGCCGTTCGACGACCGGCGGCCGGCCGCCCGCCTCGGCCAGCCAGGCGGCCGTGCCGCCCCGGCGCCCCGCCGAGTCGACGACCACGTCCGCCGGGCAGGGGCCGGCGTCCGTGCGCACGCCCGCGACCCGGGGGACGCCGCTCGCGTCGACGCCGTCGAAGACCAGGCCCGTCACCGGCTCCCCGTATCGCAGCACCGCCCCCGGTTCCGCGCGCAGCGCGTCGTACAGGACGGTCTCCAGGAGGATGCGCCGGGGCAGGAGCAGGACCAGGTCCTCGTCGCCGGGGACGGGCTCCGGCGGCTCCTCGTACACGCTCAGCTCGCGGTACTCGCCCGCCCCCCGACGCAGCAAATCCTCGTACACGTCGGGGAGTTCGGCGATGAGCACGGAACGGGCCGCGCCCAGCAGCGTGTGCGGCTGCACCGCCTGCGGGACGGTCCTGGGGCGCGGCCAGTCGAAGAAGTCGGCGTCCAGGTCGCCGCTCGGGGCGCGCGCGTCCTGCTCGAAGAGGGTGACGGCGTGGCCGCGGCGGGCCAGGAGCAGACCTGTCGCCAGCCCCGCGACACCGCCGCCGACCACTGCGAAATCAGTCATGTGGAGTGCTCCTCGCGGCAGTTGGTTCCGGACCCCCGACACCTCCCCAGGACCCGCCCGCTCCGAAACCGTCCCACCGCGCGAGATCCACCACCCCCCACTCGCCGCCGTGCCCGGCCCCGGTCGTGGGGCGGAGCGCCTTCACAGGGGACTCCAGGAGGTACGGACGAAGGTGTCGGCCTTCGGCAGGCCCACCCGTACGGACGGGCAGTGCTCGTGTTCGAAGCAAAAGCGGGCGCGGTACGGCGCCATGGGCGGCCGGTGCATGCCGGAGCGCGGGCGCGGACACGGGCGCGCCCGCGGCGCCTACGCGGCGTCGGCCTTTCGGGTTACGGTCATGGGCGAATCCTGTACGAACGCGGGAGCCCGGCGCAATGGTCTTCCGGGGGCCGAGGCCGTCGGCGTCGCGGGGCGGGGGCCGTACGCGCCGGGCGTGGCGGGCCCGTTGATCAAGCGTTGATCGGACGTTGATCGAGAGCGGGCAGCGTGTGCCGCATGCCGATCAACGCCATCCGTCCCGCCGGCCGTACGCTCTCCCGCCTTCCCGCCGGCCGTGAGATCTCCTGGCAGGAGAGCGCCCTGTGCGCCCAGACCGGGCCCGAGTTCTTCTTCCCCGAGCCCGGCAGCTCCACCCGCGAGGCCAAGCGGCTCTGCGGCGCCTGCGACATGCGCGCCGCCTGCCTGGAGTACGCCCTCAGCCACGACGAACGCTTCGGCGTGTGGGGCGGACTCTCCGAGAAGGAGCGGTACGCGCTGCGCCGCGGCCGGGAAACCCGCTAGTACCCACTGGTAACACGGCGCGCGGACCGTCATGCTGGGGCACCGGCAGTACATGTCGTGCCCACGGGGCACGTGAGTCCGCAACCGCCGTACCAGGGAGCCGCGTTGAGCCGCCGCAAGCCGTACGCCGCGCAGGAGCCGGGCACCACGCACACCTACGACTACCTCGTCGTCGGCGCCGGATCGGCGGGCTGCGTGCTCGCCGCCCGGCTCTCCGAGGACCCCACCGTGCGCGTCGCACTCGTCGAGTCCGGCGGTCCGGACCGCCGCAGCAAGCCGGAGATCCGCATGCCCGCGGCCTTCCCCCGGCTGTTCAAGACCCCGTACGACTGGAACTTCAGCACGGTCGGACAAGCGGCCCTGGACGGCCGGGAGTTGTACTGGCCGCGCGGGCACGTGCTCGGCGGCAGCTCGTCCCTGAACGCCATGATGTGGGTGCGCGGCCACCGCGACGACTACGACGCCTGGGGCGAGGCGGCCGGCCACGAGTGGGGGTACGACGCGTTCGTACGGTACTTCCGGCGCGCCGAGCGGTGGACGGGCCCCACCCCCGCGCGCACCGTGTACGGCACCGAGGGCCCCCTCCACGTCTCCCCGCCCCGCGACCCCAGCCCGCTCACCGGCGCGTTCCTCGACGCCTGCCGCGAGGACGGGCTGCGCGAACTGCCCGAGCTGAACGGCCCCGACCACAGCGGCTTCGCCGTCACCCCGCTCAACCAGCGGCGCGGCAGCCGCTGGAGCGCCGCCGACGGATACCTCAGGCCCGCCCGCCGGCGCCCCAACCTGGATGTGTTCACCGGCACCCGGGTGCGGCGGCTGCGCTTCGCCCCCGGCACCCACCGGGTGGTCGGCGTCGAGGCCGACGGCGTGCCGGGCCTGATCACCGTCCGCCGCGAGGTCGTGCTCAGCGCGGGCGCGGTCGGCTCGCCGCACCTGCTGCTGCACTCCGGCATCGGCGACCCGGACGAGCTGCGCGCCCTCGGCATCGAACCGCGCGTCGCCGTGCCCGAGGTGGGACGCCGCCTCCAGGACCACCTGTCCACCACCGTCACCCTGCGCTGCCCCGACCCGATCACCCTCACCGGTGCCGACACGCCCGCCAACCTGGCCCGTTACCTCCTCGCCGGGCGCGGCCCGCTGACCTCCAACGTGGCCGAGGCCGTCGCCTTCGTGCGCAGCGGCCCCGACGTCGACGCGCCCGACCTGGAGCTGATCTTCGCCCCGGTGCCGTTCGTCGGGCACGGGCTCGTCCCGCCCGCCGAACACGGCCTCACCATCGGCGTCGTCCTCCTCCAGCCCGCCAGCACCGGCCGCATCACCCTCTCCGGGCCCGACCCCGAAGCCCCGCCGCGCATCGAGCCGGGCTACCTCACCGACCCCGAGGGCTCGGACCTGCGCCGCATCGTGGCCGGCGTGCGGCGCGCCGAGGGCCTCTTCGCGGGGCGTGCCCTGGCCCCGTACACCAGCGGGCCCATGGGGCTCTACCCGGGCGTCGTCGACGACGCGGAGCTGACCGCCGCGCTGCGCGGCTCCCTGGAGACCCTCTACCACCCCACCGGCACCTGCCGGATGGGCCGCGACCCGCGGTCGGTCACCGACCCGAGGCTGCGGGTGCGGGGAGTGGCGGGGCTGCGGGTGGCCGACGCCTCCGTGATGCCGAACATCACGCGCGGCCACACCCACGCCCCGACCGTCGCCATCGCGGAGAAGGCCGCCGAACTGCTGCGCGAGGACGCCCGCCGGGAGCACGTCCGGCCGCCCGGCGGGTCAACGTCGTCACCCGGGCGGTGACGGCACCCGGACCGGCTCCCGCCCCCTCGGCAACGGCCGCCCCGCGGCAGCGGCCGATGCCGGACCCCGTCAGTTGGTGATGCTGAACTCTTCCCCGTACATCTTCCACTTCAGCGGCAGCTTCAGGTCCATGTTCCCGTCCTTGAGGAACACCCGCTGCGCCGTGTCGATCCGCGAGGTGTCGTTGAGCGTCTTCTTCGTCCGCAGCACCTCGCGCGTCTCGTCCAGGAACGCGTTCAGGTACGCCTTCTCGGCCTTCAGCTTCGACGCCTTGTCGCCCTTGCCGCCCAGCTCGGAGGGGGCCTTGACCTTGGCGCGCGCCGTCTCCCGGATGCCGTAGAAGCCGCGCTTGTCGACGCCGGGGCCGTGCAGGACCATCGCGTCGTAGTAGATGAACTGGCCCAGCGTGCCCAGGCCGTCCATCTTCGCGAGGTCGACCGCGGGCTTGAAGTAGTACTTGTCGCGGGCCGCGTTCTGCGCGTTGACGAAGTCCGGCTCCTTCGCCGCCTGCTTCCACGCCTGGGTGAAGCCGGGGTCCAGGCCCTCGTGCGAGGCGGTGCCGTCGACCTTCTGCAAGGCGGGGATGAAGGAGGCCAGCGGGTTGTCCGGGTGGGTCTTGGTGTAGTCCTGGATGAGCTGCAGCATGTCGTGCGTGCCGGAGGTGAAGCCGATCACGCCCGCCGTGTAGCCGTTGCCGTCCTTGACGTCGCGGATGTTCGCGTACTGGCCCTGCCAGTGCTTCGTCGAGTTCTCCGCGGTGGAGATGATCTGCGCGGCCCGGTCCTTCAGGAGGGGGTCGGCGAGACCCGGAGGCAGCTTGGCTATCAGCTCCTGGTCGGTCTTGGGCTTCTTCGCCTCGTCGGGCTTCGGGTCGTCGGCGGTGGTCTCGGTGGACCAGGGGTCGACGTAGATCGGGTCGTCCCCCTTGGGGTGGCCGCCGAACGCCGCGGTGGCGACGATGGCGACCGGGGCGCCGATGAGGACTAGACGGGTGAGAGGTTTCACCCGAACAGATTACGTGGCGCGGGGGGTGGTCTTGCGAGGAGATCCCCCTCGGGGGCCGCGACGTTGCCGGGGCCGGCCGGCTGCGGGGGGCGTGATCGCCCGATACGCCCTGCTGTGGGGCGGGGCACGGTGGGGCGCATCACCCCCACGCCTGCCCTGAAGGTGCCCCGCCCGCTCTCCAACACCCCATGCCTTCAAGGCAATTGCCATGCCGGCCACTGCTCCGGCCACCCGGCCGGCCTCGGTACCGGGCCGCGCCCCCGGCGGGCCGTGCCCGGGGGCCGGCGCCACGCCCAGATCGTTACGCACCCACATGCACGACACGCCTGCCCATTTCCCACGGGGGCGGGCGCCCCGTTCAGGGGCGCGGGGAACTGCGCGCCCAGCCACGACGCTCCTGCACGAAACCGTGCGCCTGGCCGCGCGGCGAGCGCTTTAGGGAAAGGGGCGGGTCCGGGGCCTCTTCTGCGTGAGCAGAACGGGGCTGAGGCGTCCGGTGCCGGGGCTGAGCTCACGGCCCTTATGGAGACCCTTTCCCGGCACAGGTGCTTACGCGAGGGGCGGCACCCGGGTGGGCCGGGAGCGGGAGGGGCCGCCCCCTTGCCCGCCCGTTCCGCCCCCTTGGGGCGGCCCCGTCGCCCAAGGGGGCTGAGGCGGCAGGGCGGCTGCGACGCCCAAGGGGACGGAGGTGGCGGGCGGCTGCGGAGCCCAGAGGGAGCGGGGGGTGGCGGGCGGCTGCGGAGCCCAGAGGGAGCGGGGGTGGAGGGAGCTGCGGAGCCCAAGGAGAGGGAGCGGGGGAGGGCGGCCTCCGCCACCCCAGGAGAAAAGGGAGGCGGCGACCGTGCCGAGGGGAGGCGGCCGAAGTGCCGAAGGGGCAGGAGGGTGCGTCGCCCGCCGGGGTCTGGGGAGGGGCGGAGCCGGAGGCCGGAAGCGGTGGGCGGCGCGCCGGTGCCGCCGCCCACCGGGCCCGGGGGAGAGGGCGGAGCCAGGGCTCAGAGGCCGCGAGCCGCCCGGCGGGCCAGCCTCGCCGCGAGCTTCTCGTCGAACTTCTTCGCCTCCGAGTCCAGCCCGCTCATGTACAGCCCCAGCTCCTCCTGCGCCTTCAGCCCCTCCGCCCCGAGCCCGTCGATGTCCAGCACCTTCAGGAACCTCAGCACCGGCTGGATCACGTCGTCGTGGTGGATGCGGATGTTGTACACCCCGCCGATCGCCATCTGCGCGGCAGCCCGCTCGAAGCCCGGCATCCCGTGTCCGGGCATCCGGAAGTTGACGACCACGTCCCGCACGGCCTGCATGGTCAGGTCCGGCGCGAGCTGGAAGGCGGCCCCCAGCAGGTTCCGGTAGAAGACCATGTGCAGGTTCTCGTCCGTCGCGATCCGCGCCAGCATCCGGTCGCACACCGGGTCCCCGGACTGGTGGCCGGTGTTCCGGTGCGAGATCCGGGTGGCCAGCTCCTGGAAGGCCACGTACGCGACCGAGTGCAGCATCGAGTGCCGGTTGTCCGACTCGAAGCCCTCGCTCATGTGCGCCATCCGGAACTGCTCCAGCTTGTCCGGGTCCACCGCCCGCGAGGCGAGCAGGTAGTCACGCATGACGATGCCGTGCCGGCCCTCCTCGGCGGTCCAGCGGTGCACCCAGGTGCCCCAGGCGCCGTCGCGGCCGAAGAGGGAGGCGATCTCGTGGTGGTAGCTGGGCAGGTTGTCCTCGGTCAGCAGGTTCACGACGAGCGCGATCTTGCCGATGTCGGTCACCTTGGACTGCTCCGGCTCCCACTTCTCCCCGTCCTCGAAGAACCCGGGGAAGTTGCGGCCGTCGCTCCACGGAACGTACTCGTGGGGCATCCAGTCCTTGGTGACCTTCAGGTGGCGGTTGAGTTCCTTTTCCACCACCTCTTCCAGTGCGAACAGCAGCTTGGCGTCGGTCCACGCCTCCGAGCTGCCGAGATGGGGAGAGGTGATCGTCACGGGTACTCCAGGGGGTGGGGACGAAAGCAATTACCTACGGCTTCGTAGGTTACGAGACCGTAGGTTAAGCGCGGCGTGAGCGCTGAGCCAAGTCCCCGTCCGTTGCGTCCCGCTACACCCCGTTATGTGTGCAGGTCGCGCAGTCGCACCGAGAGACATGTCACGCACCCCTCCAGCTTTTCGAACTCGCTGATGTCCACCGGTACGGGGGTGAAACCGAGATCCGCGAACAGTTCGGCCGACCTGGGAGCGCTCGCCGCCATCAACACCGAGTTCCCGTCGAGCACGACCACATGTGCCCCGGCCTCCTCCGGCACGGCCAGGAAGCGCGGAAAGGCCGCCGGGCTGTCCACCAGCGGCTCGTACCCGACGACCGTCCCGTCGGGCAGCGCGGTCACCGCCGACTTCAGGTGCAGCACCCGGGTGACGGGCACCGCCACGACCCGTGCGCCGAGCGGCTCGAACGCGGCCCGGAGCTGACGCACCCCCTCCGCGTTGGTCCGCCCCCCTCGCCCCACGTACACGGTGTCGCCCACCTTCAGGACGTCCCCGCCGTCCAGCGTCCCGGGCTCGCGGACCCGGTTCACCGAGCAGCCCAGCCGCTCCACCAGCACGTCCCGCACGGCGGGCGTCTCCTGCCTGCGGCGCGCGGCCCCCGACCGCCCGACGAGCGCGACGTTGCGGAACATCACCACCGTGTCCTCGACGAACACCCCGTCCGGGCACTCGTCGGCCGGGTCCACCTCCACGGTCTGCCAGCCGTGGGCGCGCAGCGCCGCCCCGTAGGCCTCCCACTGGGCGAGCGCCAGTTCCCCGTCGACCGGCTGCCGTTCGACGTGCGTCACCAGCCCCTCGGCGAGACGCGGGCTCGGACGGCGGACAAGGGCCTTCTTGCTGGGCATGGGACAACTCCCGGTACGTGGCGGACAGATGGCGCATACGGGGCGTATGCGCGGCGAAAGTCACCGGACCCGGGGACGAACGAACGGGCCCGCCACTCGAACGTATCGAACGCGGCGAACGACGGGCCCGCGCCCGGAGGGAGCGGCGCGTCAGCCGGCGCCCGGCCCGCGCCGCGTCCGTACGCTCCACCGGCCCTCGTCGTGCCGCAGGCGCACCGGATGCGCGAAGCACGCGCTGACCAGGTCGTCGGTCAGTACCTCCCGGACGGGACCGGAGGCCAGACACACACCGTCCCGCAGCAGCATCGCGTGCGTGGTCCCCGAGGGCAGTTCTTCCAGGTGATGGGTCACCAGGACCGACGTCAGGTCCGGACGGCTCGTGCCCAACGCGTCGAGCCGGTCGACGAGTTGCTCACGTCCCACCAGGTCGAGTCCGGTCGCCGGTTCGTCGAGCAGCAGCAGGCGCGGGCTGGGCATCAGGGCACGCGCGACCAGGGCCCGGCCCCGCTCGCCCTGCGACAGCGTCGGCCAGCGCGCCCGCCCGCGCTCCGTCAGCCCGAGCAGCGCGAGGAGGCGGTCCGCGTGCCGTTCCTGCTCCCCGGTGGGCCGCCAACGGGGTACCGGTTCGACGGAGTTGGTGATCCCCGTCAGGACCACGTCCCGTACCCGCAGCGGCGACCTCAGCGGATGGCGCGGGTCGACGTGCCCGACGTACGAACGCAGCTCGCGCACGTCGATGCGGCCCAGCTCGTGCCCCAGGACCTCCACGCGCCCCCGGGTCGGGTGCGCGAGCGCGCCGAGCAGTCGCAGCAGGGTGGTCTTGCCGGCCCCGTTCGCGCCGAGCAGGGCCCAGTGCTCGCCCGGGCGGACGGTCAGCGAGATGTCGGACAGCAGGGAAGTGCCGTCGCGCACGAAGTCGACGTGCTCGGCCCGCAGAACGATCTGAGGCAGCGTCACCGTCGCTCCTGGTGAGCCCGGTTGGCCGCCGAGAGGACGGCCCGGACCGAGGCCGTCAGGACTGACGTGTCCTGGCCCGCGCCCCACACGACCGCCGGGCCGATCCGGCACTCCACGTACGCGACCGCGGGACTGCCCTGCCCGGTGGCCGTGGAGTGCTCGAAGTAGCTGAGCACCGCCACCTCGATCCCGGCCTCGGCCAGCGCCGCCGTGAAGGCGGCGACCGGGCCGTTCCCGGCCCCCTTGAAGCGGGCCGGCGGCCCGCCGTCCACCGCGATGTCGCACACCGACTCGTGCTCTCCCGGGGCGACTTCGCGCGTCTCCCACCAGGGCACGGCCACCGCCCCGCCCGTCCCGGCGTCCAGGTACGTCGTACGGAACAGCTCCCACAGCTCCTCCGCGCTCGCCTCGCGGCCGCTGTCGTCCGTCGCCCGCTGCACCGTCTTCGCGAACTCCGGGCGCATGCCGCGCGGCAGGTCGATCCCGTACCCCTGCTCCAGCAGGTACGCGATCCCGCCCTTGCCGGACTGGCTGTTGACCCGGATCACCGCCTCGTAGGAGCGTCCGATGTCGGCCGGGTCGATCGGTAGGTACGGCACGGACCACGGCAGTTCGCGTTCGGACACGCCTTGTTCGGCGGCCCGCCGGGCGTGCTCCGCGAAACCCTTGCTGATGGCGTCCTGATGGGTGCCGGAGAATGCGGTGTGCACGAGGTCGCCGGCGTACGGGTGGCGGACGGGCACCGGCAGCCGGTTGCAGTGCTCCACGACCTCGCGGACCGCGTCGATGTCGGAGAAGTCGACCATCGGGTCGACGCCCTGGGTGTGCAGGTTCAGGGCGAGGGTGACCAGATCGACGTTGCCGGTGCGCTCCCCGTTGCCGAACAGGCAGCCCTCCACGCGCTGCGCGCCCGCCAGTACGGCGAGTTCGGCGCAGGCGACGCCCGTGCCGCGGTCGTTGTGCGGATGAACGGACAGGATCACGCGGTCGCGGCGGTCCAAGTGCCGGTGCAGGTACTCGATCTGGTCGGCGTACACGTTCGGCGTGGCGGTCTCGACGGTCGCCGGGAGGTTGTGGATCACCGGCCGGTCGGGGGAGGCGTCCCACAGCTCGGTGAGCCCGTTGCAGATCTCCAGGACGAAGTCGGGTTCGGTGAGGTTGAAGACCTCGGGCGAGAACTGGAAGCGGATGTCCGCGTCCGGGCGCCGCTCGGCGAGCCGCAGGATGTCCGTCGCGGCCTCCCTGATGAGCGCGTGCACTTCCGCGCGCGACCGGCCCAGCACGACGTCGCGCCAGACGGGGGCCGTTGCCGTGTAGAGGTGGACCACCGTGTGCGGCAGGCCCTCGACGGAGGCGAACGTCCGCTCGATCAGCTCGCGGCGGGCGGGCGTGAAGACCACGGTCGTCACGTCGTCCGGGACCGCGCCGCTCGTCGCCAGACGGCGTACGAAGTCGAAGTCGGCGCGGCTCGCGGACGGGTAGCCGATCTCGATCTCCTTGTAGCCCATGGCCACCAGCAGGTCGAACAGCTTGTGCTTGCGCACGGGGTCCATCGGTTCGGACAGGGCCTGATTGCCGTCGCGCAGATCGACCGGCACCCACAGCGGGGCACGTTCGATCCGGCGGGAGGGCCAGGTGCGGTCGGCGTCGGCGAGCGGCACGGCGACGCGCTCATGGGCCGGGCGGTAGCGGTGCGAGGGCATGGGGCTGGGCCGTTGCGGATTCCAGGTGTGCACGGGAGGCGTCTTCCTCAGGTCGTCCGGTAGATCCATGGACCGACCGGCAGCACGGCGCCCCGCGGCGGGGCGCCGGTCGGCTTCAGACCCCGCCGCGGCAGCCGAGAAGAAGACCGCAGAAGCGCATGGCGGCTACACTAACCACACCGCAAGTCCTCAGACAACCTGACAGGTGAAACTCATGCCGCTCGGCTCCCTCCGCCCGACCCCCCTGGTGGAACAGGCCATCGCGCAGCTCCGCGAGCAGATCACCGGCGGCCACTGGCCCGTCGGCAGCAAGATCCCGGGCGAGACGACCCTCGCCAAGACGCTCGGCGTGGGCCGCTCCACCGTCCGCGAGGCGCTGCGCGCCCTCTCCGAGGCGGGGCTGCTGAGGGCCCGCCAGGGCTCCGGCGTCTTCGTCCTCGCCACCGAGCCCGAGGAGGACTGGCCGACCCGGCTGCGCCGGGCGGAGATCACCGATGTGTACGAGGTCAGGATGCTGGTCGAGGTCCAGGCCGCCCGCCTGGCCGCCGAGCGCCGCACCCCGGACGACGTCACCGCGCTCCGTGCGGCGATGCGGGCGCGCCGGGCGGCCGTGCCGGGGGCGGACGCGGCGTTCGTGGACGCGGACATCGACCTGCACGCCGTGGTGGTCGACGCCGCGCACAACCCCGTCCTGGGCTCGCTGTTCGCCGAGTTCCGGCCGGTGCTGCGGGCCGGGCTGATCGACATGGTCGAACTGACGGGGCTGCGCGAGGAGGACCGGGGCTGCGGGGAGGCGGGACACGAGGAGCTCGTCGAGGCCGTGGTGCGCGGGGACGCGGACGCGGCCGGGCGTGCCCTCCAGGCGGAACTGGCGGGCACACAGGCACGGCTCCGCGCGCTCTAGGCGCTCAGGTCCCGCCGCAGGTGGGCCGCCGTGAACGAACCCTGATGCTTCATCAGGTCCAGGGGCGTCCCCTCGAAGACGATCTCACCGCCGTGCTTGCCGCCGTCCGGGCCCAGGTCGATCACCCAGTCCGCGCGCTTGACCACATCCAGGTTGTGCTCGACGCAGATCACCGAGTTCCCCGCGTCGACCAGCCGGTCCAGGAGGGCGACCAGGGTGTCGACGTCCGCCATGTGCAGCCCGGTCGTCGGCTCGTCCAGCACGTACACGCTGCCCGTGCGGTGCAGTTGCGTCGCCAGCTTGATGCGCTGCCGCTCGCCGCCGGACAGCGAGCTGAGCGGCTGCCCGAGCGAGAGGTACCCGAGCCCGACCTCGTGCAGCGTGTCCAGCTTCCGTACCACCGAGGCATCTTCGAAGAACGTCCGCGCCCGGTCCACCGGCATCTCCAGCACGTCCACGATCGACCTGCCGCCGAGCCGGTGCTCCAGCACCTCCGCGTCGAACCGCCGCCCCTCGCACCGCGGACACACCGTCGTCACCGGGTCCATGAAGGCGAGGTCGGTCGACAGGACCCCGCGTCCTGCGCAATTGCCGCACGCGCCGGTGGAGTTGAAAGAGAAGAGCGCCGCGCTCACCCCGTTCTCCTGCGCGAACAGCCGGCGGATCGTGTCCATGATGCCGACGTACGTCGCCGGGGTGGACCGGGACGACACCCCGATCGCCCCCTGGTCGATGACGACCGCCTCCGGGTGCCCGGCCGTGAACACCTCCGACACCAGGGTCGACTTCCCCGAACCCGCCACGCCCGTCACCACCGTCAGCACGCCGGTCGGGAACGCGGTGTCGACCCCCTTGAGGTTGTGCAGCTCGGCCCCGGTGACCGGCAGCCACCCGGCGGGGGAGCGGAACGTCTCCTTCAGCGGGGTCCGCCGCCGCAGGCACCTGCCCGTCAGTGTGTCCGCCTCCCGCAGCCCGGCCACCGGCCCCTCGAAGACCACCAGCCCGCCGTCGACGCCCGCACCCGGACCGATGTCCACGACGTGGTCGGCGACCGCGATCACGTCCGGGTCGTGCTCGACGACCAGGACGGTGTTGCCCTTGTCCCGCAGCCGCACCAGCAGGTCGTTGAGCCGGCCCACGTCGCGCGGATGCAGCCCCACGCTCGGCTCGTCGAAGATGTACGTCAGCCCGGTCAGCGAGCTCCCCAGGTGCCGCACCATCTTGAGCCGCTGCCCCTCGCCGCCGGACAGCGTCGTGGTCTCCCTGTCCAGGCTCAGATAGCCGAGCCCGATCCCCACCAGCCGCTCCAGCCGCTCCCGGGCGGCCGCCGCGATCGGCGCGGCCACCGGGTCGTCGATCCGGGCCAGCACGTCCACCAGGTCCGCGACCTCCATCGACACGTAGTCCCGCACGGACAACCCGTCGATCCGGGACTTCAGCGCGGCCTCGTTCAGCCGCGCCCCTTCGCATGCCCCGCACACGCCCTCGACCGTCAAGGCGTCGGCCGCCTCGCGCGAGGCGGCGGACAACGACCCGGTGTCCCGCTTGAGGAAGAGCCGCTCGAAACGGTTGACCAGGCCCTCGGAGTCCATCTCGAACGTGCCGGTCCTCGTCCGCACCGATACCTTGGCGCCGTCCGCGCCCCGCACCCCGTACAACAGGCGTTCCCGCTCCTCGCGGGTGTAGGCGTGCAGCGGTTTGTCGGGGTCGAAGAAGTCGTTGTGCGCGTACAGCTTCCACTGCCAGCTGCCGACCGAGGAGCCGGGCACCCGCAGCGCGCCCTCGTTCAGCGACTTCGACCAGTCGACCGCCCGGTCCAGGTCCAGGCGCACGGTCTTGCCGACGCCGTCGCAGGCCGGGCACATGCCGCTCGGGTCGTTGAAGGAGTAGGCGGTCGCGGGCCCGGCACTGGGGACCCCGTACCGCGAGAACAGCACCCGGACGATCGAGTAGATGTCGGTCATCGTGCCGACCGTCGAGCGGACGTTGCCGCCGATCGGCTTCTGATTGACGACGATCGCCACCGACAGGTCGTCGATCGCGTCCACCAACGGCCGCTCGTACTTCGGCAGCCGGTTGCGGATGAACCAGGTGAAGGTCTCGTTGAGCTGGCGCTGGGACTCCACGGCGATCGTGTCGAAGACGACGGAGGACTTGCCGGAGCCGGAGACGCCGGTGAAGACGACGATCTTTCCTTTGGGGAGGGCGAGGGAGACGTCCCGGAGGTTGTTCTCCCGCGCCCCTGTGACCACGATGTTCGATGCCATGGCAGCGACGCTAGGAGCTATACCGGACACCTTCTGTCGGGTATGACCGCCGATTCCGTCTCCGCGTCCGCGCCGCCTCCGACGACGGAGCCCGGCCCTGTGCGCCGGGGCTCTCGCGCTCTCACTCCGCCACCGCGGCCTCCTCCTCGTCCGCCGGCTCCGGCCCGTCCGCCGGCTCCGCCCCCAGGTGCAGCCGCCGGGTGATCCCGATCGACTCCAGGAACGGTTCGTCGTGGCTCGCCACGATCAGCGCGCCCTCGTACGCCCGCAGCGCCTCCGTCAACTGCCGCACGCTCGCCAGGTCGAGGTTGTTCGTCGGCTCGTCCAGCATCAGCAACTGCGGTGCCGGATCGGCCAGCAGCAGGGCCGCCAGCGTCGCCCGGAAGCGCTCGCCGCCGGACAGCGTGCCGACCGCCTGGTCCGCCTTCGCGCCCTTGAACAGGAAGCGGGCGAGCCGCGCCCTGATCAGGTTGTTCGTCGCGTTCGGCGCCAGCAGGGCCACGTTCTGCGCGACGCTCAGCGTGTCGTCCAGCACGTCGAGCCGCTGCGGCAGGAACCGGGTCGTGACCAGCTTCTCCACCTCGCCCGACACCGGCTCCAACTGCCCCGCGATCGTGCGCAGCAGGGTCGTCTTGCCTGCCCCGTTGCGCCCGGTCAGCGCCACCCGCTCGGGGCCGCGCAGCTCGAACTCACCGGGCAGGCCCGCCCCGTACGGCATCTCCAGTTCCCGTACGCGCAGGACTCCGCGCCCCGGGTGAACCGTCGTGTACGGCAGTTCGATCCGGATCTCGGCGTCCTCGCGCACCAACTCCTCCGCCTCGCCCAGCCGTTCGCGCGCCTCCTTCAGCTTCTCGGTGTGCATGATCCTGTGCTTGCCGGCCGACTCCTGGGCCGACCGCTTGCGCAGGCCCATCACGATCTTCGGTTCGCGTTTCTGGTCGTACATCTTCTGCCCGTACCGCTTGCGGCGGGCCAGCTTGACCTGGGCGTCGGCCAGTTCGCGCTTCTGCTTCTGCACGTCGGCCTCGGCGACGCGCACCATGCGCTCCGCCGCCTCCTGCTCCACGGCGAGCGCCTCCTCGTACTGCGAGAAGGTGCCTCCGTACCAGCGGACCTCGCCGTCGCGCAGATCGGCGATCTGGTCGACGCGCTCCAGCAGCTCCCGGTCGTGGCTGACCACGACGAGGACGCCCGACCAGGCGGACACGGCGTCGTACAGCCGCTGCCGGGCGTACCGGTCGAGGTTGTTCGTCGGCTCGTCGAGCAGCAGCACGTCGGGCCGGCGCAGCAGCAGGGCGGCCAGGCGCAGCAGGACGGACTCGCCGCCCGAGACCTCGCCGATGGTGCGGTCCAGGCCGATGTGGCCGAGGCCGAGGCCGTCAAGGGTGGCGCGGGCGCGCTCCTCGACGTCCCAGTCGTCGCCGACGGCGTCGAAGTTGGCCTCGCTCGCGTCACCGGCCTCGATGGCGTGCAGCGCGGCCCGCTTCCCGGCGATCTCCAGGGCCGCGTCGACCCTGAGCCCGGTGTCGAGCACCAGGTTCTGCGGCAGGTAGCCGATGCTTCCGGCGGCCTTGACCTTGCCGCCGGTCGGGCTGAGCTCCCCGGCGAGGAGTTTCAGCAGGGTGGACTTGCCCGACCCGTTGACGCCGACGAGACCGGTGCGGCCGGGGCCGACGGCGATCTGGAAGTCGTCGAAGACGGGAGTGCCGTCGGGCCAGGCGAAGACCAGGCCGGTGGCGGTCAGCGACGCGCTCTGCGGCTGCGCGGGCGAGGGGTGGGTGGACAAAAGGGCCTCCAGGTTGCGGTGGGTGGTGCGGAGCAACTGGTGGAGACACCGGCAGGACGCGAAGACCTCGGATCGGGGGCCATGGCGCAGCAAGGGCTCAGGAAATCCCAAGAGGTCTCAAGAGATCACGAACTGCGGAGAGAGGCCCTGAAGCGGAGCTGACGGCTCGAACGCCGAGGTCGCACGCGGCACGCGGAGGATCGCAGACCACTCATGGGTGGCTGCCTCGCGGCACGGTGTCCCAGACCTCAGACGAGCAACGTCCTTCTCCGTTCGACGACAACAGGGCGAAACGAACGGTACGCCCGCCCCTCGGCGGACGCAAACGGTTAACAGGGTGCTTCTTGCGGCGAACGGCATGACCACGCGGTCCCTCACCTGCTGAGGAGCTGTGCCAGATCCTGGTCCACGTCGAGATGGAGGTGCTCGGACCCGGTCGGCACCAGCTCCTGCGTCTGCTGCAGGAAGCGCCGCAGCTCGGCCGTGCGGATGTGCACCATGGCCACGCCCTCCGTGGCGTGCAGTTCCAGCACGGTCCGCCCGTAGCCGTACGGGCGCAGTTGTACGTCGCCGACACCGGCCGGCTCGTCGAGCCCGGCGGCCAGCAGTTCCCGCGCGAAGATCCACACCACCTCGACACCCTCCAGCGTCGCCGGGGACGGGAAGGTCATGTGCACGGCAAACGGGTCGGCGCGGTGGTAGCTGAGCGTCGCGGGGACGTTCTCCAGCTGTGGCGCGGAAGAAATCAGACGGGCCTGTACGGCCTGCTCAATGACGGTGGACAAGGCCAGCACCTCTCATGCTCGGTGGATGCGTCCTGCCGTCCGAAAAGACGCCGGAACGCGCGAATCCGTGCACACGAACCAGGCGTGACCTGCATCACCCACACCGGCTCTGCCTGATCACGTCGTGCCGCAGACACCTGCGTGGTCGCAATACGGCTGGTTCCCGCTGGCACCGCAGCCACACAGCATCACCCGTGTCTCGTCGTGGGGACCCTGTGAATCGACCACCCCCAGATCTCCCCTGACGAACAACTGCCCCAACCCGTCGCGGGTGATCACCGCGGGGTGCTCGGCCGCCTCGGGCGGCCCGTTCCGCAGCCGGTACCGCAGCGCCCCGCCCGGACACCGCCGGATCGCCTCGGCGACCTGCTCGGGGGCCGCCGCGTCCGGCGTGCCCCAGGGACGCTTCCGCAGGTCGAAGACCTCCGGCAGCCCGCGCACGCACTCGGCGGCGTGCAGACAGCGGCCGGGCCGGAAGGTGACGTCCACCTGCTCGCCCCGGTACTCCTTCTCGACCGGCTGCGCACGCTCGCCCCGGTGCTCCCGCTCCTGCGGCGTCCGTTCGCCCACGGGTCGCGCGCCTCCTCGGTCCGCGACCGAGCTGCGGCTCTGGTAGAGCAGGTCCGCGTACTCCGGACGGCGCCGGAGCCGGCCCGCGGAGAAGGGGCGGACGGCCGCACGCGAAGCCCCTCGGCCCGTGCCGCGTCCAGCGACGCCCGGGCGAGCGCGCCGCCGACGCCCCGGCCCTCGTGGGCGGGCTCGACCTCGGTGTGCACGAAGGCGATCGGTTCGGGCGTACGGAGGTACTGCGCGATGCCCGCGAGCTCCTCCGCGCCGTCGACCCGGGCCCCGTACCGCCCGGACTCCGGGGCGTCCACCACGTCGACCGCTGTGCCATCGCCTCCTCGGCTCCGCATCCACCACAGGAACGGCCGCCCCGGCCCGCACTCTGGACGACGGCAGTCCGGTGGGCTAGCTTCCAGCGCCATGAGGGGTATGGGGAAGACGAGACGCATGATGGCCGTGGGACTGAGCGCGGCGGCGGTGGCCGCGGCACTGGGCTCCGTTCCCGCGCAGGCCGCACCGCCGGCCCCGGCGGACCGGGCGCAGTCGCCCGCCGGGTGGCGGCTGGGGGACACGGGCGTGACGGACGTACGGTTCCGGGGCCTGGCCGCGGTGGACCGGCGCACGGCGTGGGTGGCGGGCTCCAAGGGCACCGTGCTGCGCACCGCCGACGGGGGCCGTAGCTGGCGCGACGTCTCTCCGCCGGGGGCGGGCGAGCTGGAGTTCCGGGACATCGAGGCGTTCGACGGGCGGCGCGCGGTGGTGCTCGCGATCGGCGAGGGGGAGGCCTCGCGGACGTACCGCACCGAGGACGGCGGGCGCACCTGGACGGAGACCTTCCGCAACCCCGACCCGAAGGCCTTCTACGACTGCCTCACCTTCTTCGACAGCCGCAACGGGCTGGCGATGAGCGACCCGGTCGACGGCAAGTACCGCATCCTGTCGACCGCCGACGGCGGCAGGTCCTGGAAGGTCCTGCCGAACAAGGGCATGCCGGAGGCCCTGCCGGGCGAGGCGGGCTTCGCGGCGTCGGGCCAGTGCCTGGTGAACAACGGCCCGCGGGACGTGTGGCTGGCCACCGGCGGGGGCCCGCGCGGCCGGGTGCTGCACTCCGCCGACCGGGGCCTGACCTGGAAGGCCGCGGAGGTGTCCATTCCGGCGGGGGACCCGGCGCGCGGCGTCTTCGGACTGGCCTTCCGCGACCGCGAGCACGGGATCGCGGTCGGCGGCGACTACCGGGCCGGCCAGCCGTCGCCGCGGGCTGCCGCGCTCACCGGGGACGGCGGACGCACGTGGAAGGCGTCCGCGGTGCCGCCGGCCGAGTACCGCTCGGGGGTCGCCTGGCTGCCGCACTCGCGCGCGGTCGCGCTGGCGGTGGGGCCGACGGGCACGGACGTCACGCTCAACGCGGGGCGGTCGTGGCGGAAGATCGACGCCGGTTCCTTCGACACGGTGTCGTGCACGGCGGACTTCGGGTGCTGGGCGTCGGGGGAGAAGGGGAGGGTCGCCCGGCTGGAGTTCTGACCGGGTGACGGGCCTGGGGGCGGTGTGGGGCGGGGCGGGTTTCCCCCTCCCCGCCCCTTCCCGTAACCCTACGGGGCCCGGGTTTTCGTGCGGGTGCGCGGTGGCCGGCCGCGCCCGCGCGGCGGAGCCGCACCTCGACGCAGCCCCGCGCCCTCAGAGGCACGGGGAACCGCGCGAGCAACCCGCCACAAGCCGCGCGACGAGCGCCTGGGGGCCTAGGCGACCGGGGCCTGCCGGTAGGCCTCCAGCCCCGGCGCCGTCTTCGTCGCCACGAACTCCGTGATGCGGTACGCGCACACCCCGCCCGTCACGAACGGGTCCGCCGCCGCGACGGCCTCGACGTCGGCCCGTGACGGCGCCACCGCGAGAATCACCCCGCCGTCCCTCGGCTGCTTGCGCCCCGACGCGAGGAAGACCCCCGCCTCGTACTGCGCGTCCAGCCACGCCACGTGATCGGTCATCAGCGCGTCCACCTGCTCGACGGGTGCGGTGTAGGTCAATTCGAGTACGAACATGATCGCCACCCTACCGAGGCCCGTTGTCAGACCCCCCTCCTACAGTGGCGAGCACGATGAACCAGCACTCGACGCCACCCGACGAAGCCACCGCCCGCTCCCTCCAGGACACCCTCCGCACCCGCGTCGTCCTCGACGAGACCGGACCGGCCCCCGGCACCGGCCACGTCACGGGCGTCGACGTGGCGTACGACGACGAGCGCGACATCGTCGTGGCCGCCGCCGTGGTGCTCGACGCGGCGACGCTCACGGTGGTCGAGGAGGCCACGGCCACGGGCCGCGTGACGTTCCCGTACGTGCCGGGACTGCTGGCGTTCCGCGAGGTCCCGACGGTCCTGGCGGCCCTGGAGCGCCTCACCGCCGACCCGGGCCTCGTCGTCTGCGACGGGTACGGGCTGGCGCATCCGCGCCGCTTCGGTCTGGCCAGCCACCTCGGCGTGCTGACGGGCCTGCCCACCCTGGGCGTCGCGAAGAACCCGTTCACCTTCCACCACGAACCACCCGGCCCCGCCCGCGGCGACTTCTCCCCGCTGCTCGACGCCGACGACGGCACGGAGGTCGGCCGTGCCCTGCGCACCCAACCCGGGGTGAAGCCGGTGTTCGTCTCCGTCGGCCACCGGATCTCCCTGGACAACGCCTGCGCGCACACGCTCCGGCTGGCCGCCTCCTACCGCCAGCCGGAGACCACCCGCCATGCGGACTCCCTGTGCAGACGCGCCCTGTCCGAAGCAACAGGCGTGTAACTGAGTACTTCTACGGATGTTGAAATCGAATTCCCGGGACAGGGTCATCACCATGAGCATCAGCACGAGCGCACCCACCGCCCCCGCCGCCGCCGAGTACTTCGAGTCCGTCACCGTCCACCGGGCCGGACACAAGCTGGCGGTGACCATGTTCGTCGGCCTGCTGGCCATGCTGGGCTGGACCGGCGGCATGATCTACACGATCTCCGGCTGGATATCCGGGCACTGACCGCGCACCGCCCACCCCGAACCGTGCGCGCGCCCGCCCCGGGCCGGCCCGCGACGCCCCCGCCCTACCGCACCGCCGCCACCCGGAACCGGATCCCGACCGCCCGCAGCCGTTCCACCAGCGCGTCACCCATCGCCGCCGCCGGTGTCACCTGCCCGGCAGTCCCCGGCAGTTCGTCGAAGGCCAGCGACAGCGCCGCCTCCGCGAGGATCTTCGCCGTCTCCCCGTACCCGGGGTCGCCACCCGACACCTCCGTGTAGACCCGCCGCCCGCCGCCCTCGCCGACGAAGCGCACGGTGAACCAGCTCCTGGCCCGCAGCTCCGCGTCCGGCCCGGTCCCCGGCGCGACCAGCGAGCCCAGCCACCGCCGCGCCGCCGGCACCTGCGCCAGCGCGAGAACCGAGCCCACCGCCGCCGCGCCGCCCACCGCGACCGGCAGCCACTTCACCGCCGCGAAGTGCCGGTAGCGGAAGTCGGGACCGTACCGCTCCAGCGTTGACGCCGACCGCTCCACCACCTGTGCGTCGATCGTCGGCAGCGGCAGCGCCCACATCCCCAGTTCACCGCTGCGGTGCGGCGCCCCGAACGAGGCGCGCGCCCGCCGCCCGCCCTCGGGCCGTGGTTCCGCCGCGCGCCGCTCCCGTGCCGCGCGCAGCATCTGGCGTCCGCGCCCCATGGCCTCCAGTGCGGAAGCGAACGTACCCCCGGAGAAGCGCGCGTTGGTGCGCACGTAACCGTCCACCCGCAGCGGAACCCCCTCCGGGAGCTGCCGCACGGTGAAGTACGCGCCCAGGTCGTGGGGTACGGAGTCGAAACCGCAGGAGTGCACCAGCCGGGCCCCGCTGCGCCGGGCCACCGCGTCGTACCCCAGGTACATCCGGTCCACGAACTCCGGCTCGCCCGTCAGGTCCAGATAGTCGGTGCCCGCCTCCGCGCAGGCCGCCACCAGGGCCTCCCCGTACCTGAGGTAGGGGCCGACCGTCGTGGCCAGCACCCGCGTGCTGCGCGCGAGTTCGCGCAAGCCGGCCGCGTCCGCCGAGTCGGCCTGGACCAGCGGCACGTCCGCGCAGGCGGGACGGGTCTTCGCCAACCGCTCCCGCAACCGTTCCAGCTTCGTCAGGCTGCGGCCCGCGAGGGCCCAACGGCAGTCGGCGGGTGCGTGCTCGGCCAGGTGGGCGGCGGTGAGCTCGCCCACGAAGCCGCTCGCTCCGAACAGCACGATGTCGTACGGACGCGGCATGCCGCTCCTCCAGGGGTTCGGGTGCAGGTGTCCAGCAGGCTAAGCGCTCGCTTGGCCAAAGTGGGCGAAGGGCTTGTGCAGAGTGGAACACGTTCTTAGCATCACTGCTGTTACATCAGTTGTGTCACAGTGCTGGGGGCTCGATGGCAGGAACAGCAGGCACGCGTCGCACACCCGCCCGGGGGCCGCTCGCCGGGGTGCGGGTGGTCGAACTGGCGGGCATCGGTCCGGGCCCGTTCGCCGCGATGTGCCTCGCCGACCTCGGTGCGGACGTCGTACGGGTGGACCGGCCCGGCGGCGCGGGGCTCGGCGTCGATCCGGCGCAGGACCTCACCAACCGGGGGAAGCGCTCCGTGCTCGTCGATCTGAAGGACCCGGCGGGAAGCGCCCAGGTCCTCGACCTCGTCGAGCGCGCCGACATCCTGATCGAGGGCTACCGCCCCGGCGTCGCCGAGCGCCTCGGTGTCGGCCCCGACGCCTGCCTCACCCGCAATCCGAAGCTCGTGTACGGGCGGATGACCGGCTGGGGGCAGGAGGGCCCGCTCGCCCGGCGCGCCGGGCACGACATCTCCTACCTCGCCACGACCGGCACCCTCGGCATGATCGGCAGGGTCGGTGAGCCCCCGGCCGTCCCCGCCAACCTGGTCGGCGACTACGCGGGCGGCTCCCTCTACCTCGTCATCGGCGTCCTCGCCGCCCTCCAGCACGCCCGCACTCCCGCGGGGACGGGGCAGGTCGTGGACGCGGCGATCGTGGACGGCGCGAGCCATCTGGCCACCATGCTGCACGGGATGCTCGCGGCCGGCGGTTGGCAGGACCGGCGCGGGGCGAACCTGCTCGACGGGGGCTGCCCGTTCTACGGCACGTACGAGACCTCCGACGGCCAGTACATGGCGGTCGGGGCCCTGGAACCGCGCTTCTACGCGGAGTTCACCCGCCTGCTGGGCATCGCCGAGCACGCACCCGACCGCGCCGACCTCGCCCGGTGGGGGGAGCTGCGCGAGGTCATCGCCGCCCGCTTCGCGGAACGTACGCGCGAGGAGTGGACCGAGGTCTTCGCGGCCTCCGACGCCTGCGTCGCCCCGGTGCTGTCCATGCGCGAGGCCCCGCACCACCCCCACCTCGCCGCCCGCGCCACCTATGTCGAGCACGGCGGCGTCACCCAGCCCGCCCCCGCGCCCCGCTTCTCCGTCACCCCGGGCGCGATCGCCCGGGGGCCCGCGCTGCCCGGGGCCGACACGGCCGAGGTGGCCGCCGACTGGGACGTACCGAACCTGCTGGAAGGGTGAGATCCGCCGATGGAGACCTCCGTCCCGTCGGGCTGCGCGGGCGGCCCCCGCGAGGGCCGCGGCCGGGTCGCGGCCCCGGAGCCCGCGGGGCCCGCCGCCGTCCGGGCCGCCGAGGCGCCCGGCTTCGCCTCGCCCACGGTCAGGCGCTGCCCCGCCGCCCGCACCCCCGCATGCGGATCGGCGCGGGCGTCCTCGACGTCCGCTCCCGCACCCCCGCCCCCGTCGCCCGGACCGGCGGCCGGGCACTACTCGGCCCCGGCGCGTCGGGGCCCTCCGCGCGGCGGGCGTCACCGTGCTCCACGTCATTCCGGTCGGACCCGAGCCCGCGCAGCTCGTCGAGACCGTCAAGAACTGGCTCTGACCTGCTACAACTGGCTCCAGGGGACTGGTATCCGATGAAACGTCAGCTTTTCGACGCCGAGCACGAGGCCTTCCGCGAGACCGTCCGCACCTTCCTCGCCAAGGAGGTCCTGCCGCACCACGAGCAGTGGGAGAAGGACGGCATCGTCAGCCGCGATGCCTGGCTCGCCGCCGGACGGCAGGGCCTGCTCGGGCTTGCCGTGCCCGAGGAGTACGGCGGCGGGGGCAACACCGACTTCGTCTACAGCGCCGTCCTGGCCGAGGAGTTCACCCGCGCCGGAGCCTCCGGTCTCGCGGTCGGCCTGCACAACGACATCGTCGGCCCCTACCTCACGGGCCTGGCCACCGAGGAGCAGAAGCGGCGCTGGCTGCCCGGGTTCTGCACGGGCGAGACGATCACCGCCATCGCCATGACCGAGCCCGGTGCGGGCTCCGACCTCCAGGGCATCCGCACCACCGCCGAGGACAAGGGCGACCACTGGCTGCTCAACGGCAGCAAGACGTTCATCTCCAACGGCATCCTCGCCGACCTGGTCGTCGTCGTCGCCAGGACCTCCCCGGAGGGCGGCGCCAAGGGCCTCTCCCTGCTGGTCGTCGAGCGCGGCACGGAGGGCTTCGAGCGCGGCCGCAACCTCGACAAGATCGGCCAGAAGGCCCAGGACACCGCCGAGCTGTTCTTCCACGACGTCAAGGTCCCCAAGGAGAACCTCCTCGGCGAGCTCAACGGCGCGTTCGTCCACCTGATGACCAACCTCGCCCAGGAGCGGATGGGCATCGCGGTCGCCGCCATCGCCGCCGCCGAACACCTCCTGGAGATCACCACCCGGTACGTCAAGGAACGCGAGGCGTTCGGACGGCCGCTGGCCAAGCTCCAGCACATCCGCTTCGAGATCGCCGAGATGGCCACCGAGTGCGCCGTCACCCGTACGTTCCTCGACCGCTGCATCGTGGATCACCGGGACGGGGAACTCGACGCCGTCCACGCCTCCATGGCCAAGTGGTGGGCCACCGAACTCCAGAAGCGGGTCGCCGACCGCTGTCTGCAACTGCACGGCGGCTACGGCTACATGACCGAATATCGGGTCGCCAAGGCCTTCACGGACGGCCGCATCCAGACCATCTACGGCGGTACGACCGAGATCATGAAGGAGATCATCGGCCGCTCCCTGCTCGGCTGACCCGGGTCCCCGCCACCAGGCTTCCCCGGAAAGACCCTCCCGACAGCCCCTCCCGAAAGGCACTCGTCTTGAGCACCGAAGCGTACGTGTACGACGCGATCCGCACCCCGCGCGGCCGCGGCAAGGCCGGCGGCGCCCTGCACGGCACCAAGCCGATCGACCTCGTCGTCGGCCTCATCCACGAGATCACCGCCCGCTTCCCCGACCTCGACCCCGCGGCCATCGACGACATCGTCCTCGGCGTCGTCGGCCCGGTCGGCGACCAGGGCTCCGACATCGCCCGCACCGCCGCCATCTCCGCCGGACTCCCCGACACGGTCGCGGGCGTCCAGGAGAACCGCTTCTGCGCCTCGGGCCTGGAAGCCGTCAACCTGGCCGCCATGAAGGTCCGGTCCGGCTGGGAGGACCTGGTCCTGGCGGGCGGCGTCGAGTCCATGTCGCGCGTGCCGATGGGCTCCGACGGCGGCGCCTGGTTCAACGACCCGATCACCAACTACGAGAACGGCTTCGTCCCGCAGGGCATCGGCGCCGACCTCATCGCCACCATCGAGGGCTACTCGCGGCGCGACGTGGACGAGTACGCCGCCCTCTCCCAGGAGCGTGCCGCCGCGGCCTGGAAGGACGGCCGCTTCCACCGCTCCGTCGTCCCGGTCCGCGACCGCAACGGCCTGCTGGTCCTCGACCACGACGAGCACATGCGGCCCGGCACCACCGCCGACTCGCTCGCCGCCCTCAAGCCCTCCTTCGCCGCGATCGGCGAGATGGGCGGCTTCGACGCGGTCGCGCTCCAGAAGTACCACTGGGTGGAAGCGATCGACCACGTCCACCACGCGGGCAACTCCTCCGGCATCGTGGACGGCGCCGCCCTTGTCGCCGTCGGCACCAAGGAGGTCGGCGAGCGCTACGGCCTGGCCCCCCGGGCCCGTATCGTCTCCGCCGCCGTCTCCGGCTCCGAGCCCACCATCATGCTCACCGGCCCCGCCCCGGCCACCCGCAAGGCCCTCGCCAAGGCGGGCCTGACCATCGACGACATCGACCTGGTCGAAATCAACGAGGCCTTCGCGGGCGTCGTGCTGCGCTTCGCCAAGGACATGGGCCTGTCCCTCGACAGGATCAACGTCAACGGCGGCGCGATCGCCATGGGCCACCCGCTGGGCGCCACCGGCGCGATGATCCTGGGCACCCTCGTGGACGAACTGGAACGCCAGGACAAGCGCTACGGCCTCGCCACCCTGTGCGTCGGCGGCGGCATGGGCGTCGCCACGGTCGTCGAGCGCGTCTGACACCCCGTCCCTCCCGCCACCCCTTACGGAGCAGCCACACCATGAGCGAGTCCACCACCATCCGCTGGGAGCAGGACGAGACCGGCGTCGTCACCCTCGTCCTGGACGACCCCAACCAGTCCGCGAACACGATGAACGCCGCCTTCAAGGCCTCCATCGCGGCCGTCGCCGACCGCGCCGAGGCCGAGAAGGACTCCATCCGGGGCATCATCTACACCTCCGCGAAGAAGACCTTCTTCGCCGGCGGCGACCTCAAGGACATGATCCAGGTCGGCCCCGAGCACGCCCAGCAGGCCTTCGACACCGGCACCGCCATCAAGGCCGCCCTGCGCAGGATCGAGACCCTCGGCAAGCCCGTCGTCGCCGCCATCAACGGCGCGGCCCTCGGCGGCGGTTACGAGATCGCCCTCGCCGCGCACCACCGCGTCGCCCTCGACGCGCCGGGCTCCAAGATCGGCCTGCCGGAGGTCACGCTCGGCCTGCTCCCGGCGGGCGGCGGAGTCACCCGTACCGTACGGCTCATGGGCATCGCCGACGCGCTGCTCAAGGTCCTGCTCCAGGGCACCCAGTACAGCCCGCGGCGCGCGCTGGAGAACGGCCTGGTCCACGAGGTCGCGGCCACCCCCGAGGAGATGCTCGCCAAGGCGCACGCCTTCATCGACGCGCACCCCGAGTCGCAGCAGCCCTGGGACGTCAAGGGCTACAGGATCCCCGGCGGCACCCCCTCCCACCCGCGTTTCGCCGCGAACCTCCCGGCGTTCCCCGCGAACCTCAAGAAGCAGACGGGCGGAGCCAACTACCCCGCCCCGCGCAACATCCTGGCCGCCGCCGTCGAGGGCTCCCAGGTGGACTTCGACACCGCGCTGACCATCGAAGCCCGCTACTTCACCGAGCTGGTCACCGGCCAGGTCGCCAAGAACATGATCCAGGCGTTCTTCTTCGACCTCCAGGCCGTCAACTCCGGCGCCAGCCGTCCCAAGGAGACCGAGCGCCGCACGGTCCGCAAGGTCGCCGTGCTCGGCGCGGGCATGATGGGCGCGGGCATCGCCTACTCCTGCGCGCGGGCCGGCATCGACGTCGTCCTCAAGGACGTCTCCCCGGAGGCCGCCGCCAAGGGCAAGGCGTACAGCGAGAAGCTCCTCGCCAAGGCGCTCAGCCGGGGCCGCACCACCGAGGCCCAGCGCGACGAACTCCTCGCCCGCATCACCCCGACCGCCGACCCCGCCGACCTGGCGGGCTGCGACGCGGTGATCGAGGCGGTGTTCGAGGACACCGGCCTCAAGCACAAGGTGTTCCAGGAGATCCAGGACGTCGTCGACCCCGACGCGCTCCTGTGCTCCAACACCTCGACCCTGCCCATCACGGGCCTCGCGGAGGGCGTCTCGCGCCCCGCCGACTTCATCGGGCTGCACTTCTTCTCGCCGGTCGACAAGATGCCGCTGGTCGAGATCATCAAGGGCGAGCGGACCGGCGACGAGGCCCTGGCCCGCGCCTTCGACCTGGTCCGCCAGATCAAGAAGACCCCGATCGTCGTCAACGACAGCCGGGGCTTCTTCACCTCGCGCGTCATCGGCCAGTTCATCAACGAGGGCGTCGCCATGGTCGGCGAGGGCATCGAGCCCGCGTCCATCGAGCAGGCGGCGGCCCAGGCCGGCTACCCGGCGAAGGTCCTCTCCCTGATGGACGAGCTGACCCTCACCCTGCCGCGCAAGATCCGCAACGAGACCAAGAAGGCCGTCGAGGCGGCGGGCGGCACCTGGCCGGGCCACCCCTCGGACGAGGTCGTCGACCGGATGGTCGACGAGTTCGGACGCCCGGGGCGCAGCGGGGGCGGCGGCTTCTACGAGTACGGCGAGGACGGGAGGCGCACGCGTCTGTGGCCGGGCCTGCGGGAGCACTTCACCAAGCCGGGCACGGAAATCCCGTTCCGCGACATGCAGGAGCGGATGCTGTTCTCGGAGGCCCTCGACACGGTCCGCTGCTTCGAGGAGGGCGTGCTGATGACGGTCGCCGACGCGAACATCGGCTCCATCATGGGCATCGGCTTCCCGGCGTGGACCGGCGGCGTCATCCAGTACATCAACGGTTACGAGGGCGGCCTGCCGGGATTCGTCGCGCGCGCCCGCGAACTGGCGGCGGCGTACGGCGAGCGCTTCGAGCCGCCGGCGCTGCTGGTCGAGAAGGCGGAGAAGGGCGAGAAGTTCAGCGACGCCTGAGCGGATTGCGCGTGACGGGGGCGGGGCGGGGGCCGGGGCGGAGGCTCCCGCAGCCCGCCCCCTCACGTCCCCCTTCGGCCGTCGCTAGCGCTCCTCGTCCACGAACGCCGCCCGCAGCTCCTCCTTCAGGGACCGCTGGAACGCCGTGACCAGCGCCTGGAGCACCATCGGCTGCATGTACGCGGACAGCGACCTCATCGCCTCCACGTGCTCCGGGTCCGACTCGCGCTCCCGGTAGGGGCTCCACACCTCGTCCCGGAACAGGTGCGTGAGCTCCCGCGCCGCCGAGCGCGTGTGCTCCATGAGGATCGTGCGGGCCGCGAGGATCGTCTCGTGCGCGATCGGTACGCCCAGCAGTTGCACGCCCAACGCCAGCAGGCCGGGGTCCACCCGGAAGGTGTCCGGGTCCTCGGCGCGCTCCAGCACGTTCATCGCGGCCAGCCGGCCGATGTCGTCGTCCGACAGCGGTCCGCCCGCCCGGCGCTCCAGCTCCGCCCGGGTGGCGAGCTCCGCCGAGTCGGGCGCCCAGGAGGCCACCACCGCGCGGTGGATGGCGAGATCGTGCGCGCTCAGGTCCGGCGGGAGCTGTTCCAGGTACCGTTCGATGGCGGCCAGGGTCATCCCGTGGTGCTGGAGCTCCTCGATGAGGGCGAGCCGGGACAGGTGCTCGGGGCCGTAGTGGCCGACCCGGCGCGGGCCGATCACCGGGGGAGGGAGGAGCCCCCTGGTGCTGTAGAAGCGGATGGTGCGGACGGTGACGCCGGCCCGTGCGGCCAGTTCGTCGACCGTGAGCGTCGGCTCCCCGGTACCCGTGGTCGTCGTCATGCGAGTGCCCCGTTCCTCTGACCGTCCCGCTGCCGCCGGTCCGCGCGGTGCCGCCGCGCAGCGGTGATGCAGTGCAACAGTATTGCTGTCTCACCACCCTTGTGAAAGCCTCCCGGGGGCGTGAACGGTTCCGTCCGGGTGTGCTGCGGCCGGTCGCGCGGTTCCCCGCGCCCTGACGGGACGCCCTCCGGGCAGCTCCACCCCGTCCCGGCCCGCCCTCACCCCGCCCTCCGCCGTCCCGCCCGCCCCCGCAGGGCCCGCACCGCGCCCCTTCCCGCCGCCGCCCCGCTCAGCATCGCGATCTCGCCCCGCATCCCCGGCGCCGCGACCATGTCCCCGGCCAGGAACACCCCGTCGCCCCGCTCCACCGCCGGGCGGTCCCGCCACGTCAGGCCCGGCAGGTCCAGGGCCCCCGTCCGGCCCTTCGCCGTCGCCGTGCGGCTCCACGTCGTCCGCGACCGCCACTCCGGCACCGTCAGGTCCGCCAGCGCCTCCACCCGGCCGCGCGCCGAAGCGAGCGGCTCCCCCTCCCGTACCGGCATGTCCAGTTGGAACAAGGACTCCCCGCGCGGCGCCACCGTCGCGTCCTGCATCGAGTACGACTCGTGGAACCCGCCCCCGTCCAGGTCGAACGCGATGAAGCGGTCCCGCCGGCCGGAGCGCACCGCCAGGTCCAGCAGGACGCAGTGACCGCTCTCCCAGCCGAGCGAGGAGTCCCCGAGCAGCCGCCGGGCGGAGGCCGGTCCGGTCGCCACGACCACCGGCCGGCCCGAGGGCAGCTCGGTCACCCGCTCGCCCAGGTGCACCCGCACCCCCAGCCCCCTGGCCCGCGCCTCCATCCGTCCCAGCACCGCCTGCCAGCCGCCCACCACCCACCGCACGGCCGGCACGGACGGCGCGAACACCCTGCGGAACAGCTCCCAGACGAAGGCCGCCGACAACCGCCCGGTGTCGGCGTCGTACGTCACCGCCGAGATCGCCCGCGCCGCCGCCCGCGCCGCCTCCTCCCCGTACCGGCCCGACGCCCACGCGTGGAAGGTCATGTCCACCGGCGCGGCGGCGGGCCGCCCCGGCAGCGTCATCCGCACCAGCCCGGCGGGCGGCAGCGCCCGCAGCCTCCCGTCCCGTACGAAACCGAACTTCAGGTCGCGGACCGGCGGCCTGCCCAGCCGTCCCACCAGGTCCCGCTCCACCAGCCAGTCCCAGTGCGGCAGGTCGGCGTAGAAGACGTGCGGCCCCTCGTGCGCCACGTACGGCGCCGGGGTCGCCCGGCCCCGCCCGCCCAGCGAGCCGTGGGCCTCGTACAGGTCCACGCCCACGCCCGCCTCCGCGACGGTGATCGCCGCCACCAGCCCGGCGATCCCGCCCCCGACGACCGTCACGTTCCCGTTCATCGCGATCCTCCTCCGCAGGGGCCCGGTGCCCCTCCGCTCCCTGGACGGACCGGGCGGCCGCAGATGTGACACCGGGCGGGAGGCTCAGCCCCGGAGGCAGGCCAGCACCGCTGGCACCCGGCGGTGGTCGTCCGGCGCCGGAGGCAGGTCCAGCTTCTGGAGGATGCCCGCGATGTGCTTGGCCACCGCCGCCTCCGTCACCACCGGGGCCCGCGCGATCGCCGCGTTCGACCTGTCCTCCGCCATCAGCCCCAGCACCTCCCGCTCGCGCGGCGTGATCCGCCCCAGCGGGTCCCGGCGACGGGCGAGCAACTGGCGCACGGCCTCCGGGTCGACGACCGTGGCGGTGGGGGAGTCCATGCGGCGCACGCTGGGGCCGACGCTCCGGGCCACTTTCGAGGACGGGCGGACGCGGACGCTGCGGGTGGTGGCGGTGCTGGACGACCGTTCCAGCCCGTACCAGGTGCTGCTGGACCGGAGCACGGTCCGGGCGCACGACCCGTCCGCGCTCACCGAGGTCGTCCACCGCACGGGGCCGCCGGGCGAGGTGCCCGGCGGCCGGGAGGTGAGCGTGGCCGCGCACGCGGGCTGCGCGGACGCCGAGGAGGACCGCTTGGTGTGGGTGTTCACGCTGCTGCTGGTGGGGCTCACCGCGGGGTACACGGCGCCGGCCGTGGCCAACACGCTGCTCATGGCCACGGCCGGCCGCCGGGCGGACTTCCGGGTGCTGCGGCTGTCGGGGGCGACGGATCGGCAGGTGCTGCGGACGGTGGCGGCGGAGACGGCCTTCGTGGTCGCCCTCGGAACACTCCTCGGCGGGCTGGTCGCCCTGCCGTCGCTGCTGGGCATCAGGGCAGGGCTGAGCGGGCTGCTCGGGCTGCCCGTCGACCTCGTCGTCCCGTGGCCGCCGGTGCTGGGGGCAGCGGGAGCGTGCCTCCTGCTGGCCCTGGCGGGAAGCCTGCTGCCGACGAGGTCGGCGTTGCGGGCCGGGCCGTAGGCCCGGCGGAACGGGGCGCTCGGGGGCGAGCCCAGCGGAACGCGCCCCCGCGCCCCCACCGGCCCGAGCCCCCGCCGGGCCCCGCGGGCCGCCCGTCAGCGGGCCGAGCCCACCACCGGGTAGTGGTCGCTCAGGTTCGTGTACGTGTACTGCTTGCCCCAGCTCGACACCGTCCACGGAGCGCTCTGCTCCTTGACGACGTCGTTGTTCCACCCGGCGGGCCGGACGTGCCCTGCGCGCGGCAGGACGTAGTCCAGGTCCTCGCGCGGGTCGTCCGGGTAGCGCTCGGCGGCGATGGAGTTGTCGTCGGTGTCGAAGGAGTACGCGTGCCCGGTACGGGAAGCGGCCCCGTCGAGGCCCCCGTCGGCCAGCATCGACGCGTACTCCGCACTGTGCGAGTCGACGTTCAGGTCACCGGCCACCAGCACCTGCTCCGAGGCCGGGATCTTCTTCGCGTCCAGGAACGCGTCCAGCTCCTTGAGCTGGGCGCTGCGCTTCGCCGCCGCCTCGCCCGCCGCGCAGCCCGGGTCGGTGGACTGGAGGTGCGTGCCCACCACGTGTACCTTCACGCCCCGCACGTCCAGGACGACGTACGCGAAGCCCTTGTTGGAGAACCAGTCCGCGCCGCACGCCTGCCGGTAGACGTACTGCTCCTGCCGCACGATCGGCCACTTGCTGTAGACCGTGACCCCGCCGTCCTCCGAGGAGGTCGCCGTGTACGCGCCCCCGGTGGCGTCCCAGCCGCTCCTGCTCCGGCCCACGACCGGGCTCTGGTACGGGTACTGGGCGGCCGCGTTGCGTCCCAGCGCCTCGGAGGCGGAGTTGTCGAACGCCTCCTGCAGCACCACCACGTCGTGGCCCCGGAAGAAGGGCGCCGCCGGTATCGCCTTCGCGCGGAAGTCCTGGCCCCAGTTGGGGTACAGGTTCTTGCTGAAGAGGAAGGCGTTGTACGACAGGACGCCGAGCGCCGGCACCCCGGCGGCGTCCGGTCCCGCCGGGGCCGCCGCCGCACCCGGAACGGCGGTCGCCAGCGTCGCCGCCACGGCCACGGCGGCTGCCAGCACAGGGCGTCGAGCGGAGCGCGGGGGACGCAGGGAACGCGAGGAAATCAGCACAGAGTTCTCCCGTGAAAGGTGGGGTGAGAGGTGCGGCACGTACTGGTGCGGCACATCAAAGCAGGCGGAGTTACTTCCCGGTAGACAGTGCGCGACGCCCACCCCTCCACACCGCCACATCTCGGCGGCGCGCGCCCTCACCGCCACGCGTGCAGCTTCCTGCCCAGCTCCACCATCCGCTCCGCCGCCTCCCGCGAGGTGGCGAAGGACATCAGGTCCGTCCCGCCACCGGCCCGCCGCCGCACCGTGATCGACCGGGCCGAGGCGAAGGCCCGCAGCCCCTCCGCGCCGTGGACCCGCCCGTACCCCGACTCGCCCGTCCCGCCGAACGGCAGCGAGGGCACCGCCGCGTACCCGAGGACCGAGCCCACCGACACCCCGCCCGCCGTCAGCCGCTCCGCCACCGCGAGCCCCTCCTCGCGGGTGCCGGTGAACACCGCCGCGCCCAGCGCGTAGGGCGACGCGTTCGCCCGCTCCGCGGCCTCCGCCAGGTCCCGCACCGCGTTCACCGCCACCACGGGACCGAACGTCTCCTCGCGCATCGCCGCCGCGTCCTCGGCCACCCCCACCAGCACCACCGGGTGCACATACGGCGCGCGCAGCGACTCCGGGCCGCCGAGCGGAGCGTGCGCGCCACCGGCCAGCGCCTCCTTCAGGTGCCGCTCCACCACGGCCAGTTGGGAGGGCAGGGTCATCGGGCCGTAGTGCCGGCCCGGTGTCAGCTCGCGTGCCTTGCGGACGATCCGCTCCACCAGGTCGCCGTGCACCGAGGCGACCGCGTACACCCGCTCCACGCCCGCGCAGGTCTGCCCCGCGTTCGCCATCGCCCCCCACACGATCGCGTTCGCCGCCGCCTCCAGGTCGGCGTCCGCGCCCACCAGGACGGCGTCCTTGCCGCCGCACTCCGCCAGAAGCGGCGTCAGCGTCCGGGCGCACACCTCCGCCACCTTCCGCGCGGTGCCCGGCGACCCCGTGAAGGCCACCTTGTCCACCCCCGACTCCGCGAGCGCCGACCCCGTGCCGCCGAACCCGGTCACCACCAGGAACAGGTCCGCGAACTCCGCCGGAACCGCGTCCGCGAACGAGGAGGCGAGCAGCTCGCCGACGCCCGGCGTCAGTTCGGACGGCTTGAAGACGACCCCGTTGCCCGCGGCCAGGGCGTACCCGATCGAGCCCATCGGGGTGTGCACCGGGTAGTTCCACGGGCCGATCACCCCGACCACGCCCACCGGCCGGTACGCGAGCAGCGCCCGCCGGCCGAACGCCGCGGGCCCCGACGGCACCCGCCGCCGCCCCAGCACCCGCCTGGCGTTGCGCGCCGCCCAGTCCAGGTGGACCAGGGCGAGCAGGACCTCGGCCCGCGCGTCGTGCACCGGCTTGCCCGTCTCCGCCGCCACCGCCTCCGCGACCTCGTCCATCCGCCGCGCCAGTGACCGCTTCCAGGCCAGGAGGGCCGCCCGCCGCCCGTCCCATCCGGCCGCGGCCCAGCGCCGGGCCGCCGCCCGGGAGCGCCGCACGGCTTCCCGTACCTCCGCGGGACCGTGCACCGGATGCGTGCCGAGCACGGCGCCGTCCACCGGGGAGCGCACGTCGAAGGTCGTGCCGTCGGTCGCCCGGGGCAGGGAGGGCAGGGAGGACATCGGAACTCCTGGGGAAGTGGGGGCGAGGGGCGGACGGGCGGGCGCCGGACCGCCCCCGGTGGCTGTCGCGTGCACCGCCGGCCGCCCGGCCCGTACCCGTCCCGCCACAGCCTGCACCCGCACCGTCCGCCGGCGGAAGCCCGACACCGGTCACAGGCGGGGGCGGCCGTTTCCCGGCGCCACCCACCGGCGCATACTGGATCACGGACAAACCCGGTGCAGCCCCGGGCCCGCCCACCCCGGGAGCCCCCGCATGACCACCGAACCCGGTGCACGTCCGCCCGCCCGCCGGGCCGCCGATCCCGCCCCGCCCCCGCCCGGCGGCATCCTCTGGTCCGTCGCGGGCGACGTCCGCGCCCTGCTGATGCTGCCCGCCGCCCTCACCCTCCAGGTGGCGCACCCGGCGGTCGGCGCGGGCGTCGACGAGCACTCCGTCTTCCGCACCGACCCCTGGGGGCGCGGCGAACGCTCGCTGCGGTCGGTGATGCTCTGGGTGTACGGGGGCGAGGCCGCCGCCGCGGAGGGCCGCAGGCTGCGCGCCCTGCACAGGACGATCACGGGCACGGACGCGCACGGCCACCGGTACCACGCGCTGACCCCCGCGAACTACGCCTGGGTGCACGCCACCGGCTTCCCCTGTTACCGGCACGCCCTGCGGTACCTGGGCCGCCGCCCGCTCACCGCCGCCCAGGAACGGCAGCTCTACGCCGAGTGGCTCCAGGTCGGCCGGATCCTCGGCATCCACGACTGGGACATGCCGCAGACCGTCGAGGAGTTCTGGCCGTACTACCGAAAGATGCTGGCCGAGGTCGTCGAACGCACCGCCGTGGTGGAGGAGTTGACCGACCCGGGCCAGCGGGTGCCGCCGCCCGACCGGGGGCCGCTGCCGGTGCGGCTGGTGCTGCGCGCGCTGTGGCCCGTGCTGCTGCCGCCGCTCGCCGCGTTCCGCTCCTTCGTCACCGTCGGCTACCTGCCGCCCGACGCACGCCAGGCGCTCGGTTTCGCCTGGTCGCCCGCGCAGGAGCGCGGGCTGCGCCGCTTCAGCCGGGTCGTGCGCGGCGTCGTACCCCTGTTGCCGGAGCGGCTGCGCTACCTGCCCATGGCGCGGCGGGCCAGGGCGCGGCACCGCGCCGCCGCCCGCTGACGTACGTACGGCAGCGGACGGCGGCGCGGAGGGGGCACGGGCCGAACGCGATCAGTGGTCGTGGATCGTGTTCGTCTCGGCGATCTTCTTCCAGGACTTCGGCTGCACCGGCTTCGCGGCCGGGGACGCCGCCAGGCCCCGCGCGATCCGCGACTCGGCGGCGGCCGGGGCGGCCGGCTTCGAGGGCTCGTACAGCCAGGTGTCGAAGAGCTCGGCGAGCGGCTTGCCGGAGACCTTCTCCGCGTACTTCACGAAGTCGGAGACCTTCGCGTTGCCGTACGCGTACTTCTTCGGCCAGCCCTTGAGGATCTCGAAGAACGCGTCGTCGCCCACCTCGTTGCGCAGCGCCTGGACGGCGAGCGCGCCCCGGTCGTAGACAGCGATGTCGAACTGCTTGTCCGGGCCCGGGTCACCGGGCTTGACCTGCCAGAACGGGTCCTCGGCCGAGCGGGTGGCGTAGACGTAGTCGGCCAGCTCCTGCGCCGTGCCCTCGCCCTCCTTCTCCGACCACAGCCACTGGCTGTAGCGGGCGAAGCCCTCGTTGACCCAGATGTCCTTCCAGTGGTGCACCGAGACGCTGTCGCCGTACCACTGGTGGGCCAGCTCGTGCACGACCACCGAGACGTTCGCGCCGTTGGCGAACTGGCGCGGGCTGTAGAACGGGCGGGTCTGCGTCTCCAGCGCGAAACCGCTGGTCACGTTGGGGACGTAACCGCCGACGGCGTTGAAGGGGTAGGGGCCGAAGACGCCCTCCAGCCACTCGGTGACCTCGGTGGAGCGCTCGATGCTCGCACGGGCCGCGCCGTCGTTGTCGCCGAGGTCCTTGCTGTACGCGTTGAGGACCGGCAGCCCGGAGGCCGTCTTGTCGGTGGTGATGTCGAACTTGCCGACGGCGAGCGTGGCCAGGTAGGGCGCCTGCGGCTTGTTGGAGCGCCAGTTGAAGCGGGTCCAGCCCAGCTTCGAACTCTGCGACTGGAGCACGCCGTTGGAGATCGCCTGGTGGCCGTCCGGCACCGAGACCGAGACGTCGTACGTGGCCTTGTCGAGCGGGTGGTCGTTGCTCGGGAACCACCAGGCGGCCGATTCCGGCTCCTGCGCGGCGACGCCGCCGTCCGGAGTACGGGCCCAGGCGGTGTAGCCGCCGATCCTCACCTCGGACGGCTTGCCCGCGTAACGGACCACGATCGAGAGGGACTTGCCCTTCTGGAGCGGCGTGGCCGGGGTGATCACCAGCTCCTGCTCGCCCTCCCTGGCGAACTTCGCGAGCCTGCCGTTGACCCGCACCTCGCTGACCGCGAGGCCCAGGTCCAGGTTGAAGCGCGACAGGTCCTGCTTGGCGGTCGCGTTCAGCGTCGCCGTGCCCTCCAGGAGGTCCGTCTTCGGCTGGTACTTCAGCCGCAGGTCGTAGTGCGACACGTCGTAGCCGCCGTTGCCGCTGGCCGGGTAGTAGGGGTCGCCGATGCCCGGCGCGCCGGGGGAGAAGGAGGCGGCCGATGCCGGGATCGCCAGCAGGACGGTGGCCGCGGCGAGGACGCCCGGGACGAGGTGTCTGCGGTGCACGAGTGCTCCAAGTGGTCGGTGGTTGCGACGTATTGGCACTCTATTCAGCCCCTTGGCCACCAGTCATGTCCATGGTTGCTGCTGTCACACGTGGTCACACGATTGCCATACGGCCGACATGGCCACCCGTGTCCCCTTTGCCGCCTCCGTCCCTCCCCGTCTCCCTACTGCCCTCTTTTGCAAGGGAGTTGACCGGGTTACCGTCCGGCCATGCCGATACCAGCGCGGGCCCGGCGCCCGAGACGAAACCCCCTCGTCCCTCTGACCGTGGCCGCGATGACGGCCGTCCTGCTGGCGCCCGCGGGATCCGCCCGGGGCGCCGACGCGCCCGCCGCGGCGGGCCGCCCCACCGAGAGCAAGCCGGTCTACGACTACGGCAAGGCCGTCCGCGAGTCGGTCTGGGTCGACACCCGCGTCGACGGCGACAAGGACGGGAAGACCGACCGGGTCGCCGTCGACGTCGTCCGCCCCCGCGAGCTCGACCGCACCGGCCGCCGCGTCCCGGTCATCATGGACGCCAGCCCGTACTACCGCTGCTGCGGACGCGGCAACGAGAGCCAGAAGAAGACGTACGACGCCGACGGCCGGCCCCTCCAACTGCCGTTGTTCTACGACAACTACTTCGTGCCGCGCGGCTACGGCTACGTCGCCGTCGACTTCACCGGCACCGGCCGCTCCGACGGCTGCCTCGACGTCGGCGGCCGCTCCGAGATCGCCTCCGCCAAGGCCGTCGTCGACTGGCTCAACGGGCGCGGCACCGGCTACACCACCCGCACCGGCACCGAGCGCACCCGCGCCTCCTGGTCCAACGGCGACACCGGCATGATCGGCAAGAGCTGGGACGGCACCGTCGCCAACGGGGTCGCCGCCACCGGCGTCGAGGGCCTGCGGACCATCGTGCCGATCGGCGCGATCTCCTCCTGGTACGACTACTACTTCCAGCAGGGCGCCGACCTCTACCGGGGCGGCCCCGAAGGCCTCGCCGCGGGCATCGAGAACCCGGAGTACGCCCAGCGCTGCGCCCCGGTGAAGAAGCACCTCGCCGACAACGCGCCCCTCAACGGCGACCGCACCCGCATGTGGGCCGACCGCGACTTCGTGCCCGACGCGCGCAAGGTGAGGGCGAGCGTCTTCGCCGTGCACGGCCAGCAGGACCTCAACGTCCGGATGCGCCACTTCGGCGCCTGGTGGGACGCGCTCGCCAAGAACGGCGTCGACCGCAAGGTGTGGCTCTCCCAGACCGGACACGTCGACCCCTTCGACTTCCGGCGCGCCGAGTGGGTCAGGACCCTGCACCGCTGGTTCGACCACGAGCTGATGGGCTACGACAACGGGATCGACCGCGAACCGATGGCCGACATCGAACGCGCACCCGACCGGTGGACCACCGACAAGGTCTGGCCCCCGCGCGGCACCGACGCCACCACGCTCCGCCCGGACAAGGGCGGTTCGGACGGCGTCGGCACCCTCGGCCTGAAGCCCGCCGGGCCCGGCGCCACCGAGACCTTCACCGACGACCCGGCCCGCGACGAGGACGCCTGGGCCGCGACGATCGACACCGCCACCCCGGAGAAGGCCGGCTTCGCCACCCGGCCGCTCTCCCGCGACCTGCGCCTCTCCGGCACCGGCAAGGTCACCCTGAAGGTCACCCCCTCCACCGCGAGCGCCACCCTCAGCGCGGTCCTGGTCGACCTCGGCCCCGACACCATCCGCGACTACGCCGCCGCCGGCGAAGGCATCACCACCCTCGCCGAACGCACCTGCTGGGGCGCGAGCACAGGCGCCGACAGCGCCTGCTTCAAGGAGACGAAGGCCAACACCAAGGCCGTCGACCACACCGTCTTCAGCCGCGGCTGGGCGAGCCTCGCCCACTACCGGGGCGACGGCCGGGCGCGCCCGCTGACCCCCGGCAGGACGTACGAGATCACCGTCGACCTCGCCGCATCCGACCACGTCGTCCCCAAGGGGCACCGCCTCGCCCTGATCGTCGGCGGCACCGACGCCGGCCTCGTCGAAGCCCCCGGCAGCCGCCCCACCGTCGACATCTCCCTCTCCGGCACGTCGGCGCGGCTGCCGGTCGTCGGCGGCGAGCGCGCCTTCGCCCGCGCCACCTCCGGCCACGCGCAGGCGGCCCCGCTGTCACCGGGCGCGCGGGACTCCGTACCCGTACCGCGCAACCTGTCCCGACTGCCGGGGGAGACCCGATGAAGGCACGCCTGACCGGCGCCCTGCTCGGCGCGGCGGCCCTCGCCGTCCCGCTGTCCGCCGCGCCCGCACACGGCGCGGACACCGGCCGCACCCCTGCTCCCCGTACCGGATTCGAGACCTCCGACGGCGCCCGCTGGACCACCGAAGCCGAGGAACAGGAGTTCCTGCGGACCGTCGACCGGGCGGCCGCCCGCACCGCCCTCACCACCGTCGGCACCACCCGGCAGGGCCGCCCGCTCCAGCTCGTCCGCATCGCGGAGCGCCGGCACACCACCTCCACCGTGCTCCTGATCTGCAGCCAGCACGGCGACGAACCCGCCGGCCGGGAAGCCTGCCTGAGCCGGGTGCGCGACCTGTCGTACGCCACCGACCGCCGCACCCGGGACTTCCTGCGCGGCACCACCGTCCTGGTCGTCCCCAACGCCAACCCCGATGGCCGCGCCGCGAACACCCGGGGCAACGCCGACGGCGTCGACGTCAACCGCGACCACCTCGCGCTCGCCACCGCCGAAGGCCGCGCCATGGCCGCCGTACTGCGCGACCACAGGCCCGACCTCGTCTACGACCTGCACGAGTACGGCTCCACGCCGAAGGTCTACGACAAGGACCTCTTCGACCTGTGGCCCCGCAACCTCAACACCGATCCCCGCCTCCACGAGGAGTCCCGGAAGCTCTCCGGCCGGTACGTCCGGCCCGCCGCCCACGCCGCCGGCTTCACCACCGGCACGTACGGCATCTGGACCGACCCGGTCACCGGCGAGCCCACCCGGCAGGTCGCGGGCGACGGCCAGGAACGCATCCTGCGCAACGCCTCCGGCGTCAAGCACTCCGCGGGCCTGCTCATCGAGAGCCGGGTCGACGCCCTCACCGAGGCCGAGCAGCAGGACCAGGCAGTCAACAAGCGGCGCAGGGTCACCTCCCACGCCGTCTCGCTCGACGGCGCGCTGCGGTACGCGGCCGAGCGCCGGACCCCGCTCGCCCTGGCCACCGCGCGGGCCCGGCTGGCGGGCTTCGCCGACCGCGGCCCGGTCCACCTCGGCGGCGCCGACAACGACCCCGCCGAACCGGCCGAGGTCCTGGCCGACCCGCCCCCCTGCTACCGCCTGACGAAGGCCCAGATCACCGACGTACGGGACGAACTCGCCCTGCACGGCGTCGCGTTCAGCGCCACACGGGACGGGGCGTACGTACCCCTGCGGCAGTCGCAGCGCGCCCTGGTCGCCCTCCTCCTCGACCCGGGTGCGACATACCGCCTCACGAAGGGAAAACCCGACACGCGCTGTTAGCCGACCGTGACGTGCGCCACCTGTGATACCGGGTAGCGGCAGGGAATCCTCCCTACCCGAAAGGTGACCCACGTGTCCCACGACGACCAGCCGCCGGGCAGCGGCCGGGCAGCTTCGCCGCTCATGGCGGACCTGCCCGGCAGCCCGCACACCACCCACAGACCGCACACGGACCGCGTCGTGTTCGGCGTCACCGCCGCCCTGACGCTCGCGTTCGTGCTGTGGGGCGCCCTGGCCACCGACTCCCTGGAGTCGGTCTCCACCAAGCTCCTCAACGGCCTCATCCACAACGGCGGCTGGGCGTTCATACTGGCCGCGTCCGCCTTCGTGGTCTTCGCGCTGTGGCTCGCGATCAGCCGCTACGGCAAGATCACGCTCGGCGACGAGGGCGAGAAGCCCGAGTTCAAGACGGTCTCGTGGGTCGCGATGATGTTCAGCGCGGGCATGGGCATCGGCCTGATGTTCTACGGTGTCAGCGAACCGCTGGGACACTTCTCCTCGCCGCCGCCGGGCACCACGCCCAAGGGGGCGGAGGAGGCCATGCAGACCGCCATGGCGACCACCCTCTTCCACTGGACCCTGCACCCGTGGGCGATCTACGCGGTGGTCGGCCTGGCCATCGCGTACAGCACCTTCCGCCGTCGCCGCCGCCAGACCATCAGCGCGGTGTTCACCCCGCTCATCGGCGAGAAGCACGCCCACGGCGGAGTCGGCCGTTTCATCGACATCCTCGCCATCTTCGCCACCCTCTTCGGCTCGGCGGCCTCCCTGGGCCTGGGCGCGCTCCAGATCGGCAGCGGAATGAAGGAGGTCGGCTGGATGGAGAAGGCGGGCACCGGCCTGCTCATCTCCGTCATCGCCGTCCTCACGGTCGCCTTCGTGGCCTCGGCCGTCTCCGGCGTCGAGAAGGGCATCCAGTGGCTGTCCAACACCAACATGGTGCTGGCCCTGCTGCTGGTGGTCTTCGTCTTCGTCGCCGGCCCCACGGTCATCGTCCTGGACCTCCTGCCCACCTCCATCGGCGCGTACCTCGGCGACCTCCCGCAGCTCATCGGCCGCACCGAGGCCACCGGCGGCGAGGAGGTCGCGACGTGGCTCAGCAGCTGGACCGTCTTCTACTGGGCGTGGTGGATCTCCTGGACGCCCTTCGTCGGCATGTTCATCGCGCGCATCAGCCGGGGCCGTACGATCCGCCAGTTCATCGGCGGCGTCATCCTCGTGCCCAGCACCGTCAGCCTGCTGTGGTTCGCGGTCTTCGGCGGTACGGCGATGAAGATGAAGGCCGCGGGCAACCTGCCCGACGAGGCGACGCCCGAGGGCCAGCTCTTCGGCCTGCTCCGCGAGTTCCCCGCGGCCACCGTCACGAGCATCCTGGTCATGATCCTCGTCGGCATCTTCTTCGTCTCCGGCGCGGACGCCGCCTCCATCGTGATGGGCACGCTCTCCCAGAAGGGCTCCTTCGAACCGACCAAGCCGGTCGTCGTCTTCTGGGGCGTGGTGACCGGCGCGGTCGCCGCCATCATGCTGCTGATCGGCGACGGCGGGGGAGACGCCCTCAAGGGCCTCCAGAACCTCACCATCCTGGTCGCGGCCCCGTTCGCGGTGGTCATGGTCGGCATGTGCTGGGCCCTGATGCGCGACCTGCGCTCCGATCCGCTGATCGTACGGGGCGAACTGGGCGTGGAGGCCGTCGAGGCGGCCGTCATCGAGGGCCACCACAAGTACGACGGCGACTTCGAGATCCGCATCGGTCCGGGCACCGGGGACTCGGGGGCGACGGAGGCGGAGGTGGCGAAGCAGCGCTGACGGGTCCGGTCCCGTGCGCCCTCCGCGGAGCACGGGACCGGCGCTCGCCCACGGAGACCGGCGCCCCCGTCCCAGGAGCGGGCGGTCGAATTCCCCGCCCCCCGCACACAACCACCCTTTCCGGGGAATGCTCCCCCCATGTCTGCCGCCGCGTACGCGACCTTCGGACTGGCCCCGGCCGCGCGGGCCGGAGGCGTCCTGACCAACGGGGTCCACCGACTCCACCGCGACTTCATGGACTTCGTCGTGGACGGCCGCCCCCTCCTGCACCAGCTCTCGGACCTCGACGCCGTCTCCCCCCTCGCCTCCGACATCCCGCCCGCGATCTTCGTCACGCACGTCCGCAGACTCCTCCTCGAAGCCGCGCCCCCGCTCCCGGACAACCGGTACGTCATCTACGGCTGCCCGGAGTGCGAGGGCCTGGAATGCGGCGCGGTCACGGCCGTCATCGAGCAGCGGGGCTGCGACATCCTCTGGCGCGACTTCGCCTGGCAGACCACCCACACCCTCGACTTCGCACGCGACGGCTACCACGGAGTCGGCCCGTTCCGCTTCGACGCCGCCCAGTACCGGGCCGAACTCGCCCGCCTGCTGCCCCCCGAAGGCGCGGCCGACGACTCGCCGCCCCTGCTCCGCCGCCGGGTCCTGCTCATCGGCTCACGCGTCGCCGTCCTCGCGAAGCTGGCCGCCGCGCTCCGTACGATCAACATCGGCGCGGAGATCGCCGCCGACGCGGACCGGGTGCCGCCCACGGAGATCCGCACCTACGCGGCCGTCCTCTTCGGCGCCTCGATCGCCGAACACGAGAAGGCGGCGGTACGCGCCGCCTTCGGCCGGGCGGGAGCCGAGCCCGCCTACCTGGACGGCCTGGCCCCGCTCGTCCCGGTCCTCGTCGCGCAGGTCGAACACGCGCTGGACCCCACCCCGCCGGAACAGCGCCGCCTGGTCCGCCTGGTCGCGGCGGACGGCGAGGCGGGCGTCGAGGTCGCCTCCACCTGCCGGGTGCAGCTCTACGCCTACCGGCAGGACCGCCTGCACCGCACGCACGGCCGGCTGGTCTTCGAGGGCCTCCTGGAGCCGGGCGGGCACCGCATCGCCCTGGACGAGAGGGCCACACGCGGCCCCTCCTACCTCATCGCCCGCACCCTGGGCTCCGTCCTCACCACCCCCACCTCCCCCTGACCGTTCTCCCTGCCCCGCTGCCCTGCTGCCCCGCTGCCCTGTGCCTCGGTGCCCCCTTCCCCTGTGTCCCGCTCGCCGACGTGCCCCGTTCCCTTCCGTCCCGCTGCCCCGTTCCCTCTGCGTCCCGCTGACCTGCGTGCCCCGTTCCCCTCGCCCCCTTGGCCTCCTGGGTGTCGCAGCTCCCCCTTGGGCTTTCGCAGCCGCCCTGCCGCCTCAGCCCCCTTGGGCGACGGGGCCGCCCCGAGGGGGCGGAACGGGCGGGCAAGGGGGCGGCCCCTCCCGCTCCCGGCCCACCCGGGTGCCGCCCTCACGCAAGCGCCTATGCCGGGCAAACTCCTCCGCCGAGGCTGGGAGCCCAGCCCCCGTGCCGGATGCCTCAGCCCATGCCGCTCGGGCAGAAGAGGCCCCGGACCCGCCCCTTTCCCTAAAGCGCTCGCCGCGCAGCCAGGTGCACGGTTCCGTGCGGGTGCGTCGTGGTTGCTCGCGCAGTTCCCCGCGCCCCTGAAGGGGCGCACCGCCCGGTGGGAGCCGTGCGGGAGCGCTGTTGGCCGAGCGCGCAGTTCCCCGCGCCCCTGGCGGGGCATGTCCCCGGAAACATCGCGGCCCGGCGCACAGCTTCCCGCGCCCCCGGCAAGAGCCCAAGCCCCCCGCGCAGGGGAAGCCCGTCCCGCGCCTCGAATAGGATCAGCTCCTCATGACTGCAACCCTCGTCGCCAAAGACCTCGCCGCCGGCCACGGCGACCGCACCCTCTTCGCCGACCTCGACCTCGTCGTCGCCCCCGGCGACGTCATCGGCCTCGTCGGAGTCAACGGAGCCGGCAAGTCCACCCTCCTGCGCCTGCTGGCCGGTCTGGACACCCCCGAGGCCGGCACGCTCCGCCTCTCCCCGCCCACCGCCACCGTCGGCCACCTCCCCCAGGAGCCCGAGCGCCGCGAAGGCGAGACCGTGCGGGACTTCCTCGCCCGCCGCACCGGCGTCGCCGCCGCCCAGCTCGCCCTGGACGCCGCCACCCAGGCCCTCGTCGACGGCGCGCCGGGCGCGGACGACGCGTACGCCACCGGGCTCGACCGCTGGCTCGACCTCGGCGGCGCCGACCTGGACGAACGCGCCGAGGAGGTGGCCGCGTCCCTCGGCCTCACCGTCGGCCTGGACCAGCCCATGACCGGCCTCTCCGGCGGCCAGGCCGCCCGCGCCGGCCTCGCCTCCCTCCTGCTCTCCCGGTACGACGTCTTCCTCCTCGACGAGCCCACCAACGACCTCGACCTGGACGGCCTGGACCGCCTGGAGTCCTTCGTCACGGGCCTGCGCGCGGGCACCGTCGTGATCTCCCACGACCGCGAGTTCCTCACCCGCACCGTCACCAAGGTCCTCGAACTGGACCTCGCCCAGCAGCAGATCAAGCTGTTCGGCGGCGGCTACGCGGCCTACCTGGAGGAGCGCGAGACGGCCCGCCGCCACGCGCGCGAGGAGTACGACGAGTACGCCGACAAGAAGGCGTCCCTCGAAGGCCGCGCCCAGATGCAGCGCGGCTGGATGGACAAGGGCGTGCGCAACGCGCGCCGCAAGTCCACCGACGGCGACAAGATCGGCCGCAACATGCGCAGCGAGGCCAGCGAGAAGCAGGCCGCGAAGGCCCGCCAGACGCAGCGCATGATCGAACGGCTGGACGTGGTCGAGGAGCCCCGCAAGGAGTGGGAGCTGCGCATGGAGATCGCCGCCGCGCCGCGCTCCGGCGCGGTCGTCTCGACGATGCGCCAGGCGACCGTGCGCCGGGGCGACTTCACCTTCGGCCCGGTCTCCCTTCAGATCGACTGGGCCGACCGCGTCGCCATCACCGGCGCCAACGGCTCGGGCAAGTCGACCCTGTTGGCCGCCATGCTCGGCCGGCTGCCGCTCGACGCGGGCGACTCGGCCCTAGGGCCCGGCGTGGTCGTCGGCGAGGTCGACCAGGCCCGCGGTCTCTTCTACGGGGCGGAGACCCTCCTGGACGCCTTCTCCGCCGCCGTCCCCGAGACGGAACCGGCCGAAGTCCGCACCCTCCTCGCGAAGTTCGGCCTGAAGGCGGACCACGTGAGGCGCCCGGCCACCACGCTCTCCCCGGGCGAACGCACCCGCGCGGCCCTCGCCCTCCTCCAGGGCCGAGGAGTCAACCTCCTGGTCCTGGACGAGCCGACCAACCACCTCGACCTGCCGGCCATCGAGCAGTTGGAGTCCGCCCTCGACTCCTACGAGGGAACACTCCTGCTGGTCACCCACGACCGCCGCATGCTGGACGCGGTCCACGTGACCCGCCGGGTGCTGGTGGAGGACGGGCAGGTCACGGAGGTCTGACCCCGGGCCGGGGGCAGACCTCCGGGTCGGGAGTCAGACCCCCAGGCCGGAGCGCGGCTCCGCCGTGAGGGCCCGACCAGCCGCAACACACCCGCACGGAGCCGTTCACCACCCCGCGGGCCCCCCGCGGGAGGGCCGGCCGGGGCAGGGAAGAACCCCGCCCCGGCACCGGCCGCCGGCCCCCGCCCCGCGCAGGTCCCGCCCCCGGACCCCTCAGCCCCGCTTCCCCCGGTCCACCAGCCCCGCCTTCCGCAGCGCGTCCGCCATCGCGCTGTTGGCCGGCGCGGGCGCCGCGGACCGTCCCGCGCCCTGGCCGCCCCCGCCCTGCCCACGCTGCCGCGCCTCCCCGCCCCGCCGCTGCTGCGGAGCCCTCCCCTGCGAACCCCCGGCGCCGGACCGCGGACCGGAGTCGCCCGCCCGGCCGCCCCCCGCGCCGCGCGAGGACGCCGAGGAACCCGCCTCGTCCTCCAACCGCAGCGTCAGCGAGATCCGCTTCCGCGCGATGTCGACGTCCCTCACCTTCACCCGCACCACGTCGCCGGGCTTGACCACGTCCCGCGGATCCTTCACGAAGTTCTTCGACAGCGCCGACACGTGCACCAGCCCGTCCTGGTGCACGCCGACGTCCACGAAGGCCCCGAACGCCGCCACGTTCGTGACGACCCCCTCCAGGATCATCCCGGGAGCCAGGTCGCCGATCTTCTCGACGCCCTCCTTGAAGGTGGCCGTCCTGAACGCGGGCCGCGGGTCGCGCCCCGGCTTCTCCAGCTCCCGGAGGATGTCCGACACGGTCGGCAGGCCGAACTTCTCGTTCACGAACGTGTCCGGCCGCAGCCCGCGCAGCACGCCCACGTTCCCGACCAGCGAATCGACACCCGCCGCCTTCGTCATCGCCCGCACCACCGGATACGCCTCCGGGTGCACGCTCGACGCGTCCAGCGGGTCCTCGCCGTCGCGGATCCGCAGGAAGCCCGCACACTGCTCGTACGCCTTGGGGCCCAGCCGCGCCACGTCCTTGAGCGCCTTGCGCGACCGGAAGGGCCCGTTCGCGTCCCGGTGCGCGACGATGTTCTCCGCCAGCCCGGAGCCGATGCCCGAAACCCGCGAAAGCAGCGGCGCGGACGCCGTGTTGACGTCCACCCCCACCCCGTTCACACAGTCCTCGACCACCGCGTCCAGCGACCGCGAGAGCTTCACCTCCGACAGGTCGTGCTGGTACTGGCCCACCCCGATCGACTTCGGGTCGATCTTCACCAGTTCCGCCAGCGGGTCCTGCAGCCGCCGCGCGATGGAGACCGCCCCGCGCAGCGACACGTCCATGTCCGGCAGTTCCTGCGAGGCGAAGGCCGAAGCCGAGTAGACCGAGGCCCCCGCCTCCGACACCATCACCTTCGTGAGGTTCAGCTCCGGGTGCTTCGCGATCAGCTCACCGGCCAGCTTGTCGGTCTCCCGGGACGCCGTCCCGTTGCCGATCGCGATCAGCTCGACCGCGTGCTCCTTCGCCAGCCGCGCCAGCTTCCCCAGCGCCTCGTCCCACCGGTTGGCCGGCACGTGCGGGTGGACGACGTCCGTGGCGACGACCTTGCCGGTGGCGTCCACGACGGCGACCTTCACACCCGTGCGGAAGCCGGGGTCGAGCCCCAGCGTCGCCCGCGTCCCGGCGGGGGCCGCGAGCAGCAGGTCACGCAGGTTCGCGGCGAAGACCCGTACGGCCTCGTCCTCGGCAGCCGTACGAAGTCGGAGCCGCAGATCGATGCCCACGTGCACCAGGATCCGCGTGCGCCATGCCCAACGCACCGTGTCCGCGAGCCACTTGTCGCCCGGACGGCCCCGGTCCGCGATGCCGAAGCGCCGGGCGATCATGTTCTCGTACGCGGTCGGGCCCGGGGCGTCGGACGGCTCCTCCGGCTCCAGCACCAGGTCGAGCACGTCCTCCTTCTCACCGCGCAGCATCGCCAGCACCCGGTGCGAGGGCAGCGCCGTGAACGGCTCCGCGAAGTCGAAGTAGTCGGCGAACTTCGCGCCCGCCTCCTCCTTGCCCGCGCGCACCTTCGCCGCCAGCCGTCCCCGCGTCCACATCCGCTCGCGGACCTCGCCGATCAGGTCGGCGTCCTCCGAGAAGCGCTCGGTGAGGATCGAGCGGGCGCCCTCCAGCGCGGCCGCGGCGTCCGCGACGCCCTTGTCCGCGTCCACGAACGCGGCGGCGGCCGCCAGGGGGTCGGCCGACGGGTCGCCCAGCAGGCCGTCCGCCAGCGGCGTCAGCCCCGCCTCCCGGGCGATCTGCGCCTTCGTACGGCGCTTGGGCTTGAAGGGGAGGTAGATGTCCTCCAGGCGCGCCTTGGTCTCGGCGCTGCGGATCTGCGCCTCCAGGGCGGCGTCCAGCCTGCCCTGCTCCCGCACGGAGTCGAGGATCGCCGTCCGGCGGTCCTCCAGCTCGCGCAGATACCGCAGCCGTTCCTCCAACGTGCGCAACTGCGCGTCGTCGAGCATCTCGGTCGCTTCCTTGCGGTAGCGCGCGATGAACGGCACGGTCGAGCCGCCGTCGAGCAGCTCGACGGCGGCCCTGACCTGCCGCTCCTTGACGCCGAGTTCCCCGGCGATCCTGCTTTCGATGCTTTCGATGGACGTCGTCACGGTGTTACCGACTCGCCTTCTCCTGCGGGCAGTGCATGGCGCGCCGCCCGGCTGTGTCACCGGGGGCGCACCTGCATTCTGCCGTGCGGGACCGACAGGCCGGTCACGGGCTCACACCCGGCGGGTCCCGCGTCCGCCCCCCAAAGCCCCGCCGAACAGCTCGGCGGACGGACGGAACGGCAGCGTCACGACGGTGGCGACCGCTCCGCCCACGGTGCGCAGGGCGCCGGCGACTGCTCGGAACACGGGGTCCTCCCTCGGCCGCCGCAAGGACGGGTCCGGCACGGATGCCGTACGTCGTTCCCGGTACGGGTGGCCGTCCGCGCCCCGGGCGAACCCGCCCGGTCTCAGCCCTTGCCCACCAGCGAATCCGGGAAGGCCCCCGCGGCGGCGGCCGTCATCAGGAATCCGCGGCCGAGGTCGGTCAGCCGGGCCACGCCCGCCGCCCCCAGGTGTTCGTACGGAGCGAGGTCGAGCCGGTCGGTGACGTCCTCGACGTCGGCCCGCAGCCGGGTGCCGGCCTCCGTCAGTTCGCCGTCGGCGTCCAGCAGCCCGCGCGCCCGCAGCCGTCCGGCGGCCGCCTCCCAGTCGGCGCGCCGCCAGCCCCGGGTGCGCAGCACCCAGCGCGGGTTCATGCCCCGCCCGGTCGCGGTGTGGCTGACCAGCGCCTCCACCGGGTCGAGACCGGCGTGCAGCAGGGCGGCGAGGTGGCCGTCGCCCCGGTGCTCGCGCAGCAGCGTCGCCGCGTGCCAGAACGCGAGGTGCGCCTCTTCGGGGAACGGCAGGTCGGCGTGGGCGGCGTACAGCGGCCGGGCGTGCCGGGTGCAGGCCTCGGTCGCCGTGCGGGCCAGCTCCGCCGCCTCCGCCATCTCCGCGGAGCGGATCACCTCGTCCCCGAGCAGCCTGCGCAGCGCCGCGTCGGCGGCCCGCAGGCGCGCGCCGAGCACGGCCTCGGGGGATGCGGTCTCCCAGACCGCGGGGACGACCCGGGCGATCAGGTCGTAGTTGTAGTTGTAGAAGGCCGCGGCGACCACGCCGGGCCCGACCGCGCCCAGCGCGGCCAGCCGGCCCACCATGAACGGGGCCGCGTCGTCCACGATGCCGACGGCGGACAGCTCCTGGGCGTACTCGGGCGAGAAGTAGACCGTGGAGTGCAACGAGTTGAGGGGGCCGTGGCAGCGGCGGCCGGCACGTTCGGGCAGCGGGGAAGTCGTCATGCCTGCACGTTACCGACTGCTCAGTACGTCGCCCGGGGCGGGTCGGCCCGGCGCGGGAGGACGCGTCCCGACGGCAGGAAAGGTGGGGAACCCGTCATTGCGGCCGTGCGCCGCCCCGCGGAACCATGGGGGACACCGTCCCGACCGCCCCGGAGAGGAGCCCGGCCCATGACCGCGTACCGCCATCTCGTCCTGGCCGTCCTCTTCGAGGGCGTGCTGAGTCTCGACGTGACCGGCCCGGTCGAGGTCTTCGCCGGAGCCGGAGTCGCGACGGGCACCCCGTACGAGGTCCGCACCGCCTCCGTGGACGGCGGACCGGTCCGCACCAGCAGCGGCCTCACCCTCCTCCCGGACACCGGCCTCGACCGCCTCGCCGCCCTGCTCGACCCGCCCGAGCACACCCGCGTCACGCTCCTGGTCCCCGGCGGCCCGGGCACCGTGCACCTCGACCCCCGGCTCGTGGCCTGGCTGCGCGCTCACGCGCTCCGGGCGGACCGGCTCGTCTCCGTGTGCAGCGGGGCCTTCTACCTCGCCGAGGCCGGACTGCTCGACGGGCGGCGGGCGGCCACGCACTGGGACGTCGCCGGCCACCTCGCCCGCGCCTATCCGAAGATCGACGTCGACCCCGACGCCGTCTACGTCCGCGACGGACGCATCGCCACCTCCGCCGGTGTCACCGCCGGAATCGACCTCGCGCTCGCCCTCGTCGAGGAGGACCACGGCCGGGACACCGCCCTGACCGTCGCCCGCCACCTCGTCGTGTTCCTGCGCCGCCCGGGCAACCAGGCCCAGTTCAGCGCCCAGCTCTCCGCCCAGACCGCCCGGCGCGCACCCCTGCGCGACGTTCAGCAGTACGTCTCCGAGCACCCCGAGGCCGACCTGTCCGTGGAGGCCCTGGCCGCCCGCGCCCGCCTCTCGCCCCGCCACTTCGCCCGCGCCTTCCAGGCCGAGACGGGCGTCACCCCCGGCCGCTACGTGGACCGGGTGCGCCTCGAACACGCCCGCCGCCTCCTGGAGGACGGCCCCGACGGCGTCGAGTGCGTCTCCCGCGCCTGCGGCTACGGCACTCCCGAGGCGATGCGCCGCGCCTTCGTCAAGGCGCTCGGCACGGCTCCCGCCGAATACCGCCGCCGCTTCCGCGGCACGACCCCCACCGGCTGACGCACCACCAGCCCTGCCACCCCGAAAGGCGTGCACCGTCATGCAGATCGCCATCGCCCTGTACGAGAACTTCACCGCCCTCGACGCCGTCGGCCCCTACGAGACCCTCGGCAACCTGCCCGGCGCCGAGACCGTCCTCGTGGCCGAGCGGACCGGCCCCGTCCGCAACGACCGGGGCGGCCTCTCCGTGGTCGCCACCAGGACCTTCGCCGAGGTGACCCGCCCCGACGTCGTCGTCGTCCCCGGCGGCCCCGACCCGGTGAACCAGACCGGGAACAAGGCCCTCCTGGACTGGCTCCGGGCCGTCGACCCCACCACGACCTGGACCACCTCCGTCTGCACCGGCTCGCTGGCCCTCGCCGCCGCGGGCCTCCTCACCGGCCGCCGCGCCACCACCCACTGGCTGGCGATGGACACCCTGGAGTCCCTGGGCGCCCGCCCGACCGGGGAGCGGGTCGTCTTCGACGGCAAGTACGTCACCGCCGCCGGCGTCTCCTCCGGCATCGACATGGGCCTGACCCTGGCGGGCCGCCTCCAGGGGGACATGGTCGCGCAGGTCATCCAGCTGATGACCGAGTACGACCCGCAGCCGCCGTACGACGCCGGCTCGCCGGACAAGGCCCCGGCCGAGGTGGTCGCGTTCTGCCGGAGCGAACTCCAGACCTGACGCGACGTCACCACCCCTTCTCTCAGGGGCTCCAGGTGAAGCGCGGCGATCTGCGCTCCAGGAAGGCGGCGACCCCCTCCGCGGTGTCGCCGCTGCCGCGCGCCTGTTCGGCCCAGTGCCCGTCGCGGTCGGTGCGCCCGTCCGCGAACTCCTTCGCCGCCGCCTGCGTGAGCTGCGACCGCGACACCAGGACGCGCGTGAACTCCGCCACCCGCTTGCCGAGCTCGCCCTCCGGCAGCACCTCGTCCACCAGGCCCGTGCGCAGCGCGCGGCCGGTGTCGATCAGCTCGCCCGAGAAGAGCAGGTACTTGGTGGCCGCCGGGCCGATCAGCGCCGCCAGCCGCCGGGTCGAGGACGCCGGGTAGACGATCCCCAGCTTCGCCGGCGTCACCCCGAAGAGGGCCCCCTCCTCCGCGAACCTGAGGTCGCAGGCCGCCGCGAGCTGGCTGCCGCCGCCCACGCAGTACCCCCGCACCGCCGCCAGCGTCGGCTTCGGGAAGGCGGCCAGCGCCTCCTCGGCCCGTACCGCCAGCTCCTGCGGCGCGCTGCCGGACTCCGCGGCATCGCGCAGGGAGGAGATGTCCGCCCCCGCGCAGAACGTCGGCCCGTCACCCGTGAGGACCAGTGCCCGCACCGTCGGATCGGCGGCCAGCCGGGCCAGCAGTTCCGGCAGCTCGCGCCACATGTCCGCGGTCATCGCGTTGCGTTTGGCGGGGTTGCTCAGCACCACCGTCGCGGTCGAGCCGGCGAGGGAGTGCGTCACCCGGGGAAGCCGTTGCATGGGCCGGATGCTATCCGCCCCGCCCGAACCTATGATCGGTGCATCGGGGGGCCGAGGCAGCCACGGGGGCCTACCGAGGAGCGCGCACATGATGCGACAGACCCGCGAGAGCAAGAAGCTGAGCCGCGACTTCGGCTGGCTGGCGTTCCTCGGCGTCCTGCTGGTGATCGGCGGCGTCGTCGGGCTCGTCTACACCGGCCTCGCCACCCTCACCTCCATGCTGCTGTTCGGCTGGCTGCTGCTGGTCGGCGGACTCGTCGGACTGCTCCAGTCCGTCCAGTCGCGCGGCACCAGCTTCTTCTGGCTCGGCGTCGTCGTCGCCGCCCTCAACATCGCCGCGGGCATCGTCGTCATCCGCAATCCCGTCGGCAGCGCGGAAGCCCTGACCATGTTCGCCGCGCTGCTCTTCCTCACCGGCGGTCTCTTCCGGGTGGTCGGCAGCCTGGTGGTGCGCGGCCCGCAGTTCGGGTGGACCCTCGTGCAGGGCGCATTCGGCCTGCTGCTGGGCATCCTGGTGCTCTTCGACTGGCCGCACTCCAGCCTGTACGTGCTCGGCACCTTCTTCTCGCTGGCGCTGCTCTTCGACGGACTCGGCCTGGTCTCCATCGGGTTCGGCGGCCGCCGGGTGGTGTCCATGGTGTCGGAGGCGATGGAGCCCGACACCGCAGCCACCCCCGGGCGGCCTCCCGTACAGCCTCCGCACAGGACCGGCTTCCAGAAGCCGGAAGGCCAGGACCGGTCGGCGCACTGACGGCCAAACGGACGGAAACCGCCGTCAGTGCTTGCAGTTCCGGTCGCCATCCGCCGATTGCCGTCAACTTGTGATCAGCGCGCTGGTACGGACCGCTGGGCCGCGAACACTCGAACCGTGGTCACGACCGAGCGTGAGGGCGGGTGCCCGATGATGGAGAGCCGTGGGAGCGCCCCACCCCCGGACGGGGCCGTGGACGCCCCACCGGGCGACGGGCCGGCGGGCCCGGAGGAGTCCGCGGGGCCGCCCCGGCCCTACGAGGGCGTCTGGCGCTTCACCGCCCCCGCTGTCGACATCTCCGTGCCCCAGGCCCGGCACGCCGTCCGCGACCTGATCCGGCGCCAGCGGGTGCCCGCGTCCGACGACCTCGTGCAGGGCCTCCTGCTGATCGTCTCCGAGCTCGTCACCAACGCCGTCAAGCACGCGGCGCTGCTCTCCCCGGAGCTGGCCGTGGAGGTGGCGGTCGGCGCGGACTGGATACGGGTGTCCGTGGAGGACAGCCACCCCTACCGCCCGCGGCCGCTGGAGACGGACTACGCGCAGACCGGCGGGCGCGGCCTGCTGCTGGTGCGGGAGATCGCCGCCGAGTCCGGCGGCGCCTGCGACGTCGAGCACACCGCGAGCGGCGGCAAGGTCATCTGGGCCGCCCTGCCGCTCACTCCGCGCTGAAACGGGGCTACCAGCCCACCGCGTCGCCGGTCAGCTCCCGGATGGCGGGCCGCGCCGCGTCCAGCACGGTCATGAACCACGCGGAGAACGGGTCCTTCGCGTGCTGCTCGGCCAGTTCCCGGGGCGTCACGAACGCGGTGTCCCCGACCTCCTCCGGGTCCGGGCGCAGCGACGACTGCACCAGCCCGACGAAGAGGTGGTTGAACTCCTGCTCGACCAGCCCGGACGCCGGGTCCGGGTGGTTGTAGCGGACCGTGCCGGCCTCCGCGAGGAGCGTGGGGGAGACGCCCAGCTCCTCGTGCGTACGCCGGGCGGCCGCCGCGAAGGGGCCCTCGTCGGGGTACGGGTGGCCGCAGCAGGTGTTGGACCACACGCCGGGGGAGTGGTATTTGCCGAGCGCGCGCTGCTGGAGCAGCAGCCGTCCCGTCTCGTCGAAGAGGAAGACGGAGAACGCGCGGTGCAGCTGCCCGGGGGGCTGGTGGGCGGAGAGCTTCTCCGCGGTGCCGATGGTGTTGCCGCTCTCGTCGACCAGTTCGAGGAGGATCTCGGGGGCCTCGGCGCCCGCTGATCCGTTCTGAGCGCTGTTCGCCGCAGTGGCTGGTGTGGTCGGCATAACCATCCTTCGCTTCGGTGCCCGGCTGCCAAGTCTGCCGTACAAAAGCCTCTTGTCCGTACTTCGCCCGGACGTCGTCCGCACGGGAGGCGAAATACGCGCGGGGCCGCGGGGGCCTGCCCCTGTCGCGGGTGCGACAGGGGCAGGACTTCCCCTCCGGCGGCCGGATCAGACCCCGAACGCCGCCGGGTACGTGATCTCACCGCGCGGCAGTCGCGCCCCGTCGTCCAGCACGAGCGCCGTCATGGCCTCGTCCGGCACCTGGAAACCGGGCCTGATGCCCAGCCGGGACGCCGGGGCGAACCCGAACCTCGGGTAGTACTCCGGGTGCCCCAGCACCAGCAGCAGCTTCTCCCCACGGGCGCGGGCGGCGTCGGTCACCGCCCGGACGACCGCGGCCCCCGCGCCCTGCCGCTGGAACCGGGGGTGGACCGCGACGGGCGCCAGCGCGGCCGCCGGGGCGCCGCCGACGTGGCAGCGGGTGATCAGGGCGTACGCCGCCACCGTGCCGTCCGGCGCCTCGGCGACGTAGGAGAGTCCGTCCAGCCAGGCGCCGGGGTCCTCGCGCAGCGCCTCCACCAGGTCCGCCTCGGCCCTGGTCGCGAAGGCGGCGGCGTTGACGGCGTGCACGGCCGCGATGTCGGCGGCCGTCTCCGGCCGGGTCCGCCAGCGCGGGTCGACGGGCCGCAGCACGTACCCGGTGTACCCGTAGTCCGCTCCGTGCGCACGGCGGACCGCGATCTCCTCACGGCTCGTCGCGAGGGCCCCGGCCATGCCGGGCACGGCCGGATCGGCGCGCTCGACGCGCTCGCCCAGGGGGCCGTAGTACTCGTCCCAGTCGCTCTCCGGCTGGAGGTACGCACCGAGGACGTCGTACCCGGCGGCGACGGCCGCCGCCGCGTGATCGGCGCGCGAGCGCAGCGGGTACCGCGGGTCCCAGAAGGCACGGGCACCCGCCGACGGCCGCTCGGCGACCCATTCGCAGTCGGAGGCGACGAGCACGCCGCCCGGGGCGAGCAGCCGCTTCCACCGCGCCAGAGCGGTGTCGAAGCCGATGCTGTACGCCGAACCCTCGGCCCAGACCAGGTCGAAGGACCCGTCCGGGAACGCGGGCCCGTCGAGGGCGCCCATGTCGGCGTTGACGGCCTGGATCGCGTCGCCGAGCCCCCGGGCGGCGGCGGCCTCGCGCAGCTCGTCGAGGAACGGCTCGTGGAGGTCGACGGCGGTCACCCGCGCACCGGCCTCCTCGGCGAGCAGCAGCGACGCCCGGCCGGGGCCGCAGCCCAGGTCCAGGACGCGCGGCCGTTCGGGCAGCGGGCCCGCGAGGGCGGCCAGGGAGAGGAGGTGCCGGGTGGTGCGGTCCGAACCGGGGCTCTGCCGGGGCAGGCCGCGGTGCAGGGTCATGAAGGCGTCGAAGAAGACGTTGTCGGACAACGTGGATCCCTTGTCAGGAAAGGGCCCCCACGGATGAACCGGAAAGGTGACGGGGTCAGCCGAGGGGCCGGGCGATGAGGACGGTCCGTATGCCGCGGGCAGCAGCGCGCGTCACGACAGTCATCGACTCATCACCCTTCATCACTCACGTTTCGTCCGAGACCGAACGTCTCTTCGATCACTTTAACAGCCGCCCCGGCGCCCCGGCGGCCTCAGTGGCAGACCTTCGCCTCGTGCACCGCGTGTCCGCCCGGCTCCAGTTGGAAGGTGCAGTGCTCGACGTCGAAGTGGTCCCCGAGGCACCCCTGCAACTCGTGCAGCACCTTCTCGTACCCCACCGAGTCCAGCACGTCCTGACTGACCACCACGTGCGCCGACAGCACCGGCATCCCCGAGGTGATCGTCCAGGCGTGCAGGTCGTGCACGTCCTCCACGCCGGGCGTCCCCAGGATGTGCTCACGGACCTCTGCCATGTCCACGCCCTTGGGCGCCGCCTCCAGCAGCACCGACAGGGTCTCGCGCAGCAGCTTCACCGTGCGGGGGACGATCATCAGGCCGATCACCAGCGAGGCGATCGGGTCCGCGTACGTCCACCCCGTCAGCAGGATCACGGTCGCCGACACCAGCACGGTCACCGAGCCGAGCGCGTCCGCCAGCACCTCCAGATAGGCGCCGCGCACGTTCAGACTGTCCTTCTGCCCCTTGACCAGCAGCGACAGCGAGATCATGTTGGCCACCAGGCCGACCAGGGCGAAGACGATCGCCAGGCCGCCCTTGGTCTCGGCGGGAGTGATGAACCGCTGCACCGCCTCGATCAGGACGTACCCGCCGACCCCGAGCAGCAGCAGACAGTTCGCCAGCGCCGCCAGGATCTCCGCCCGGGCGTACCCGAACGTGGCGTTCCGGGTGGGCGGCCGGTTGGCGAAGTGGATCGCCAGGAGCGCCATCGCCAGCCCCAGCGCGTCCGTCGCCATGTGCGCGGCGTCGGCGATGAGGGCGAGGGAGTCGGACAGCACGCCGCCGACGATCTCGACCACCATCACACTCAGGGTGATGGCCAGGGCCATGCGCAGCCGCCCCTTGTAGGCCGCGGCCGCCGTGCCCGTGGGCGGCGGCCCGCCGTGCGAATGCCCGTGATCGTGCCCAGCCCCCATGAAGAGCCGCCTCCTGAGACATGACGAATGGTGTCGGACCGTGCGGCCCGCCACCCAGTGAACTACGGGTGGGGGGTATGGGCAAGCCGGGACTGAACACCGTTGTCATGTGCTCTGACCTGGGAAAATGTACGCAGGTCAGAGCGCCGGAACGATCTCGTGCCCCCGGCCGCGCCCGGCCGGGGGCCCGGCCCCGCAGAGGCGGTTTGTTAGCCGGGGCGGGAATCGACCATGATGATCGCGGCGGCCCCGGCGTCGCCCGGCGAGGTGCTGCCGGAAGCCTGAACGGCAGTGAAATCAAGGTTCCGTTCATCCGATAGCCTCTGCCGATGCCGCCCCGCCCGCCCGTGCGCGGGCTTTCCCGTTGCGGTTTTCCGAAGCCCTGTCAGCCTTGTCCAAGGAGTGAGTTCGTCTGTCGACCGCCATCCTCACGGGCCCGCCGGTACCCGGGTCGTCGCTCGAAGGCGAGCTGCGGTCGCTGGGATTCGACGTACGGTCCGCAGCCGACCCCTCCCAGGCCGCGAGGCTGCTCGACGAGACGCCCGCGGGTGAACGCGTCGCGCTCGTCGACCCCCGGTTCGTCGGCCACCTGCATTCCCTGCGCCTGGGCCTGACCGATCCCCGCTTCCCGGCGGCCGCCGTCACCGGCGCGCTCACCGCGCAGCCCGAGGCGCGCGCCGCCCTCAGCCGGGCCGCGCGCACCGCACCGGGCTCGCCCGACGAGCTCGCGGCCGCGCTCGACGCCGAGGGCGTCGCCGTGCAGCGTCCGGAACTCGGCTCGCTCGTCGCGGCCGTGCCGGCCGACACCGCGTCCCGCACCGCCGCCGAGCGGGCCGTCGCCGCCGTCGACGACGAGGCGGTCCGGCTGCGCACCGCCGTGAAGTCCCGCGACGGGTTCTTCACCACGTACTGCGTCAGCCCCTACTCCCGCTACCTCGCCCGCTGGTGCGCGCGCCGCGGCTTCACCCCGAACCAGGTCACCACCGCCTCCCTGGTCACCGCGCTGATCGCGGCGGGCTGCGCGGCCACCGGCACCCGGGGCGGCTACGTCGCGGCCGGCCTCCTGCTGCTGTTCTCCTTCGTCCTGGACTGCACCGACGGGCAGCTCGCCCGCTACTCGCTCCAGTACTCGACGATGGGCGCCTGGCTCGACGCCACGTTCGACCGCGCCAAGGAGTACGCCTACTACGCGGGCCTCGCCCTCGGCGCGATCCGCGGCGGTGACGACGTATGGGCCCTGGCGCTGGGCGCGATGGTGCTCCAGACCTGCCGGCACGTCGTGGACTTCTCCTTCAACGAGGCCAACCACGACGCCACCGGCAACACCAGCCCCACCGCCGCCCTCTCCGACAAGCTGGACAGCGTCGGCTGGACGGTCTGGGTGCGGCGCATGATCGTGCTGCCCATCGGCGAACGCTGGGCGATGATCGCCGTCCTGACGGCGCTCACCACCCCCCGCGTCGTCTTCTACGCCCTGCTCGTCGGCTGTGCCTTCGCCGCCTGCTACACCACCGCCGGCCGTGTCCTGCGCTCGCTGACCCGGCGCGCCACCCGCACCGACCGGGCCGCGCAGGCACTGGCGGACCTGGCCGACTCCGGGCCGCTGGCCGAACTGGCCGCCGGGGCCGGGGGCGGGCGCTGGAAGCCCGCCTTCGTCGTCGCGGGTCTCGGCGCGCTCCTGGTGCTGGTCCCGGCCCTCGTCCTGCCGTTCGGCGACTGGCGCCTGATCCCCGGCGCGGTCGTCTACGCCGGCCTCTCCGGCCTCGCCGTCAGCGGCCCCCTCAAGGGCGCCCTCGACTGGCTGGTCCCGCCGGTCTTCCGGATCGCCGAGTACTGCACGATCCTCGTCCTCGCGGTCAAGGCGGACCTCGCAGGCGCCCTTCCCGCCGCATTCGGGCTGGTCGCAGCGGTCGCCTACCATCACTACGACACCGTGTACCGCATCAAGGGCGGCACCGGAGCGCCGCCCGCCCGGCTGGTGCGGGCGATCGGCGGACACGAGGGCCGCACCCTGCTGGTGGTCGTCCTCGCCACCCTCTCGGCCACCGTCGACCTCCCCCTCGCGCTCACGGTCCTGGCCGTGGTCATCGCCCTGGTGGCGGGCGCCGAGAGCATCCGTTTCTGGGTCTCCTCGGGAGCACCCGCCGTACACGACGAAGGAGAAACCGCATGATCGGCCTGGTTTTGGCGGCGGGCGCCGGACGGCGTCTGCGTCCCTACACCGACACGCTCCCCAAGGCCCTCGTGCCGGTGGACGGCGACACCACGATCCTCGACCTCACCCTCGGCAACTTCGCCGAGATCGGCCTCACCGACGTCGCGATCATCGTCGGCTACCGCAAGGAGGCCGTCTACGACCGCAAGGCGGCCCTGGAGGCGAAGTACGGCCTCAGCATCACCCTGATCGACAACGACAAGGCCGAGGAGTGGAACAACGCCTACTCCCTGTGGTGCGGCCGGGACGCCGTCCGGCACACGGTGATCCTCGCCAACGGCGACACCGTGCACCCCGTCTCCGTCGAGCGGACGCTGCTCGCCGCCCGCGGCGACGGCAAGAAGATCATCCTCGCGCTGGACACGGAGAAGCAGCTCGCCGACGAGGAGATGAAGGTGATCGTCGACCCCGCCACGGGCGTCAGCCGGATCACCAAGCTGATGGACCCGGCGACCGCCACCGGCGAGTACATCGGCGTCACCCTCATCGAGGGCGAGGCCGCCGACGAGCTGGCCGACGCCCTGAAGACGACCTTCGAGCGCGACCCCGACCTCTACTACGAGGACGGCTACCAGGAGCTCGTCAACCGCGGCTTCCGCATCGACGTCGCCCCGATCGGCGACGTGAAGTGGGTCGAGATCGACAACCACGACGACCTCGCCAAGGGCCGGGAGATCGCGTGCCAGTACTGACCCGCCTGATCCCCTCTCCGCTGACCGTCGACGTCTCCCGGGGCGCCCTGGACGACCTCGCCGGCCTCCTCGCGGACCAGCGGATCTCCGGCTCGGGCTGCCTCGCCATCGCCATCAGCGGCGGCTCCGGGCAGGCCCTGCGCGAGCGCCTCGCGCCCGACCTGCCCGACGCCGACTGGTACCCGGTCGCCGACGGCACCCTGGACTCGGCGGTCAAGCTCGCCGACGACATCAAGGGCAAGCAGCGCTACGACGCGGTCGTCGGCCTCGGCGGCGGCAAGATCATCGACGTCGCGAAGTACGCGGCGGCCCGCGTCGGCCTGCCCATGGTCGCCGTCGCCACCAACCTCGCCCACGACGGCCTGTGCTCCCCGGTCGCCACCCTCGACAACGACAACGGGCGCGGCTCCTACGGGGTGCCCACCCCGATCGCCGTGGTCATCGACCTCGACGTGATCCGCGAGGCCCCGGACCGTTTCGTACGCTCCGGAATCGGCGACGCGGTCTCCAACATCTCCTGCGTCGCCGACTGGGAACTCGCCCACGAGGTGCACGGCGACCCCATCGACGGCCTCGCCGCCGCGATGGCCCGCCAGGCCGGCGAAGCGGTGCTGCGCCATCCCGGCACCATCCGCGACGACTCCTTCCTCAAGGTGCTCGCCGAGGGCCTGGTGCTCACCGGCATCTCCATGACCGTGGCCGGCGACAGCCGCCCCGCGTCCGGCGGCTGCCACGAGATCAGCCACGCCTTCGACCTGCTCTTCCCCAGGCGCGCCGCCCCGCACGGCGAACAGGTCGCCATCGGCGCCACCTTCGCCATGCACCTGCGCGGCGCCCGGGAGGAGGCCGCGCTCTTCGCCGACGTACTGCGCAGGCACGAGCTGCCCGTACTGCCCGGCGACATCGGTTTCACCGTCGACGAGTTCGTCCAGGCCGTCGAGTACGCCCCCCAGACCCGTCCGGGACGCTTCACCATCCTGGAACACCTCGACCTGTCCGCAGACCAGATCAGGGACGCTTACGCCGACTATGTCAAGACGACCATCAGTAGCTGAACTCCGTCCCGTCGTGCACCCCGCGGGCGTCAAGGACCGGCGCAGCGGCGAGCACTGGGGCGGCCGCCTGTACATGCGCGAGATCTCCCTGCGCGTCGACCGGTACCTGGTCAACACCCGCGTCACCCCCAACCAGTTGACGTACGTCATGACCGTGTGCGGCGTCCTCGCCGCACCGGCGCTGCTGGTGCCCGGGATCTGGGGCGCGGTGCTCGGCGTCGTCGCCGTGCAGCTCTACCTGCTGCTCGACTGCGTCGACGGCGAAGTGGCCCGCTGGAAGAAGCAGTTCTCGCTGAACGGCGTCTACCTGGACCGCGTCGGCGCGTACCTGACGGACGCCGCCGTGCTCGTGGGCGTCGGCCTGCGCGCCGCCGACCTCTGGGGGAGCGGCCGCATCGACTGGCTGTGGGCCTTCCTCGGCACCCTGGCCGCGCTCGGCGCGATCCTGATCAAGGCGGAGACCGACCTCGTCGCCGTCGCCCGCCACCAGGGCGGCAAGCCGCCGGTCGCGGAGTCGGCGAGCGTGCCGCGCTCCTCGAAGATGGCGCTGGCCCGCCGGCTGGCCTCCATGCTCCAGTTCCACCGGCTGATCCTCGGCATCGAGGCCTCGCTGCTGATCCTGGTCCTGGCGGTCTTCGACGCGGTCCGCGACGACCTGTTCTTCACCCGCCTCGGCGTCGCCGTCTTCGCGGGCGTCGCGCTGCTCCAGACGCTGCTGCACCTGGTGTCCATCCTCGCCTCCAGCAGGCTGAAGTGAGCGCCGCCCAGGGGTCCGGACCCCTCAAGGTGGGCGCGGTCGTCATCACGATGGGCACCCGCCCCGACGACCTCAACGCCCTGATCGACTCCGTCCGCAAGCAGGACGGCGACCCGGTCGACATCGTGGTCGTCGGCAACGGCGCCCCCGTCACCGGCGTCCCCGACGACGTACGCACCGTGGACCTGCCCGAGAACCTCGGCATCCCCGGCGGCCGCAACGTCGGCATCGAGGCGTTCGGGCCCGGCGGATCGGACGTCGACGTCCTGCTCTTCCTGGACGACGACGGGCTCCTGCCGAAGACCGACACCGCCGAGCTGTGCCGCGGGGCCTTCGAGGCCGACCCGTCGCTCGGCATCATCAGCTTCCGCATCGCCGACCCGGACACCGGCGTCACCCAGCGCCGGCACGTCCCGCGGCTGCGCGCCGCCGACCCGATGCGCTCCTCCCGCGTGACCACCTTCCTCGGCGGCGCCAACGCCGTCCGCACGAAGGTCTTCGCGGAGGTCGGCGGGCTCCCGGACGAGTTCTTCTACGCCCACGAGGAGACCGACCTGGCCTGGCGGGCCCTCGACGCGGGCTGGGCGATCGACTACCGCGCCGACATGGTCCTGCACCACCCCACCACCTCGCCGGCCCGGCACGCGACCTACCACCGCATGGTGGCCCGCAACCGGGTCTGGCTGGCCCGCCGCAACCTGCCCGCGCCCCTGGTGCCGGTCTACCTCGGCGTCTGGCTGCTGCTCACCCTCGCCCGGCGTCCCTCGGGGGAGGCGCTCAAGGCCTGGTTCGGCGGTTTCAAGGAGGGCTGGCGCACCCCCGCGGGTCCGCGCCGTCCCATGAAGTGGCGTACGGTATGGCGGCTGACCCGTCTGGGCCGACCACCCGTCGTCTGACAGGCTCGGAACAGTCCTCCCGGGGCGGCCGGCACCGGGTTCTGTCTCCCGGGACCCGGATACCCGCGCTCCGGCGCCCACCGGTTCGCGCATCTTTGAAGACGAAAGTTTCCACTTGTGAGTGACACTTCCCAAGACGGAGCGGTCGCTATGAGCGTCCCTCCCTCTCCCGACGAGGGACTGACCCCGGCGGAGCTCGCCGCCAAGTACCACCTCTCGGTGAGCGGCGCCCGGCCCGGACTGGTCGAGTACGTCAAGCAGTTGTGGGGGCGGCGCCACTTCATCATGGCGTTCTCCTCGGCCAAGCTGGCGGCCCAGTACAGCCAGGCCAAGCTGGGCCAGCTCTGGCAGGTGGCGACCCCGCTGCTCAACGCGCTGGTCTACTTCCTGATCTTCGGGCTGATCCTGAAGGCCGGGCGGGGGATGAGCACCGAGGTCTACATCCCGTTCCTGGTCACCGGCATCTTCGTGTTCACCTTCACCCAGAGCTCGGCGATGGCGGGCGTGCGGGCCATCTCCGGGAACCTGGGGCTGGTGCGCGCCCTGCACTTCCCCCGGGCCTCGCTGCCCATCTCGTTCTCGTTGCAGCAGCTCCAGCAGTTGCTGTACTCGATGATCGTGCTGGTGCTGATCGTGGTGGGCTTCGGCAACCTTCCGCGGCTGTCGTGGCTGCTGGTGATCCCGACGCTGGTGCTCCAGTTCACCTTCAACACCGGCCTGGCGCTGATCATGGCGCGGCTGGGGTCCAAGACCCCGGACCTCGCGCAGTTGATGCCCTTCATCATGCGCACCTGGATGTACGCCTCCGGCGTCATGTTCAGCATCACGGAGATGCTGAAGGACCGGCCGGCCTGGATCGCCGACGTCCTCCAGTGGAACCCGGCCGCCGTCTACATGGACCTGATGCGCTTCGCACTGATCGACGGGTACGGCTCGGAGAACCTCCCGCCGCACGTCTGGCTGGCCGCGGTGGTCTGGGCGGTGCTCTTCGGGGCGCTCGGCTTCGTGTACTTCTGGAAGTCTGAGGAGCGTTACGGCCGTGGCTGAGGACAACAACAAGGGCCGCGTCCCCACGGTCATCGCCGACGACGTGCACATCGTCTACCGGGTCAACACCGGTGGCGGCGGCAAGGGCGGCGCGACCGCCGCCCTCAACCGCATCCTGCGCGGCAAGAAGGCCGACGAGGCCCGCGGCGTGCGCAAGGTGCACGCCGTGCGCGGGGTGACCTTCACCGCCTACCGCGGCGAGGCCATCGGCCTCATCGGCTCCAACGGCTCCGGCAAGTCCACCCTGCTGCGCGCCATCGCTGGGCTCCTGCCCGCCGAGAGCGGCAAGGTCTACACCGACGGCCAGCCCTCGCTGCTGGGCGTCAACGCGGCGCTGATGAACGACCTGACCGGCGAGCGCAACGTCATCCTCGGCGGTCTCGCCATGGGCATGTCGCGCGAGCAGATCCGCGAGCGCTACCAGGGCATCGTCGACTTCTCCGGCATCAACGAGAAGGGCGACTTCATCACCCTTCCGATGCGGACGTACTCCTCCGGCATGGCGGCGCGCCTGCGCTTCTCCATCGCGGCGGCCAAGGACCACGACGTCCTGATGATCGACGAGGCGCTGGCCACCGGTGACCGGAAGTTCCAGATCCGCTCGGAGCAGCGGATCCGGGAGCTCCGCAAGGAGGCCGGCACGGTCTTCCTGGTCAGCCACAGCAACAAGTCGATCAGGGACACCTGCGACCGCGTCCTGTGGCTGGAGAAGGGCGAACTGCTGATGGACGGCCCCACCGACGAGGTCGTCAAGGCGTACGAGAAGGAGACCGGCAAGTAGCGCCGGCTCCCTCCCCGCAGGGCCCCCGCCGGAACCGGTGGGGGCCCTGCCGGTGCGTCGGGGCGGCGGGCGTCCGGACCGGCCCGACGGGGCGTCAGGATCCGGCCGCCGCGGCAACTGGCCCGTCCCCGGGGAAGGTTGGGTCCCTCGGGCGCGTTGTCGTGATGCGCGCAACACCCCGAGGAGATGCTTCGCGTTGTACGACGTAAGCTGTACCGGTGCTGATTCGCGGCAAGTGGGGCTATTGCTCCCCCGGGGCCCCGCCTCAGAGCACTCTCCGCCGTCGGTCGACGGGCGGCGTGTCCGAAATGGGATGTTTTGAGTCGGCAGTGTAGAACGGGAGGTGTGACGGCAATGGCAGTGGGAATTCTCCAGCTCCGAGATGCTCTCGCCGTCCTCGTGGAGGGCGGTCGGCGATGACCGGAGTCCGGGAGGCGTCCCCCGGCGCCCCTGAGCGCAGCACCCTCGACAAGGCCGCGGACGAGAACTTCCCCGTGGCCCCCTTCTTCCTGCCCCGCGCCTGGCGCGACGACCTCATGGCCGTCTACGGGTACGCGCGCCTGGTCGACGACATCGGCGACGGCGACCTCGCCCCCGGCGGCCGGGACGCGGAACTCCTCGGCCTCGACCCGCGGCAGACGGACGACCGGCTCGCCCTGCTGGACGCCTTCGAGGCCGACCTGCACCGGGTCTTCGACTCCACGCCGCGCCACCCGCTGCTGCTGGCCCTCCAGCCCACCGTCCGCCGCCGCGCCCTCACCCCCGGGCCCTTCCTCGGGCTGATCGAGGCCAACCGGCAGGACCAGAAGGTCACGCGCTACGCGACGTACGAGGACCTCCTCGCCTACTGCGAGAAGTCCGCCAACCCGGTCGGCCGCCTGGTCCTCGCCCTCACCGGCACCACCAGCCCCGAACGCGTCCGCCGCTCCGACGCCGTCTGCACCGGGCTCCAGCTCGTCGAGCACCTCCAGGACGTCGCCGAGGACCTGGCCCGGAACCGGATCTACCTCCCGGCCGAAGACATGCGGCGCTTCCGCGTGTCCGAGCACGATCTCGCCGCGCCGAGCGCCAACTCCTCGGTGCGCTCGCTGATCGCCTTCGAGGCCGAACGTGCCGCGCGCCTGCTGAATGAAGGGATCCCGCTCGTGGGTAGCGTGCACGGCAGACTGAGGCTTCTGCTGGCCGGTTTCGTCGCCGGCGGCCGCGCCGCCCTCAAGGCGGTGCACACCGCCGGTTTCGACGTGCTTTCTGGACCGCCCAAGCCCACCAAGCTCAGTCTGCTGCGCGAAGTGGGAGCGACTCTGCGAAGAGAGGGGTGAGCCGGACCATGGAGCAACACCACGAGACGTCCGCACCGGTACTCGCCGCGTACAGCTACTGCGAGGCGGTGACCGGACAGCAGGCACGCAACTTCGCGTACGGCATCCGGCTGCTGCCCACCGACAAGCGCAACGCGATGTCCGCGCTCTACGCCTTCTCCCGGCGCGTGGACGACATCGGCGACGGCACGCTGCCGCCCGAGGTCAAGGAGAAGCGGCTCGGGGAGACCCGGGCCCTGCTCGCGCGGATCAGCGCGGGCGACATCGAGGAGGACGACACCGACCCGGTGGCCGTCGCGCTCACCGACGCCGCCCGCCGCTTCCCGATCCCGCTCGGCGGACTCGACGAACTCATCGACGGCGTCCTGATGGACGTCCACGAGGCGACGTACGAGACCTGGGACGACCTGAAGGTCTACTGCCGGTGCGTCGCCGGCGCCATCGGTCGGCTCTCGCTCGGCGTGTTCGGCACGCCGTCCGGCGCACGGGACGCCGACCGCGCCCCCGAGTACGCCGATACGCTCGGCCTCGCCCTCCAGCTCACCAACATCCTGCGCGACGTCCGCGAGGACGCCGGCAACGGGCGCACCTACCTGCCGGCCGAGGACCTCGCCAAGTTCGGCTGCGCGGACGGCTTCCACGGCTCCGCCCCGCCGCCCGGCTCCGACTTCGCGGGTCTGGTGCACTTCGAAGTGCGGCGCGCCCGCGCCCTCTTCGCCGAGGGCTACCGGCTGCTGCCCCACCTCGACCGGCGCTCCGGCGCCTGCGTCGCCGCCATGGCGGGCATCTACCGCAGGCTCCTGGACCGCATCGAGCGCGACCCCGAGGCCGTCCTGCGCGGCCGCGTCTCGCTGCCCGGGCACGAGAAGGCGTACGTCGCCGTGCGCGGTCTCTCCGGGCTCGACGCGCGCCACATCTCCCGGCAGACCGCCCGGAGGCGTCCTTGAAAGGGCCGGGAAGAGCGTTTCACGTGAAACATCCGAACTCGGCGCGCAAGCCGCACACGGGGTGCACGGTGCGCAACGAGCGAAAGCGGCAGAATCCGCCGAATGCGTCGAACCGGTGCGCAACCCTCCGCTGGCCTGACGCGTCCCTGAAGGCAACGACTGCGGCCGCACCGGCCGCAGTAGCGTTCCGCACGGCACAACACCCGGGGGAGGGTGCATGACGGACCACACCATGCCGCCCGCGCCCACTGCCGTCGTCGTCGGCGGAGGCCTCGCCGGCGTCACGGCCGCCCTCGAACTCGCGGCCGCGGGCGTGCGCGTCACGCTGCTGGAGGGGCGGCCCCGGCTCGGCGGTCTCGCGTTCTCCTTCCAGCGCGGCGACCTGACCGTCGACAACGGACAGCACGTCTACCTGCGCTGCTGCACCGCCTACCGGTGGTTCCTGGACCGCGTGGACGCCGCCGCGCTCGCGCCGCTGCAACGCCGGCTCGAAGTGCCGGTGCTCGACGTCGGCGACCCGCGCGGGCCCCGGCTGGGGACGCTGCGGCGTGCGGCCCTGCCCGTACCGCTGCACCTGGCCGCGAGCCTCGCCACCTACCCGCACCTGTCGATGGCCGAACGGGCCTCCGTCGGGCGGGCGGCGCTCGCGCTCAAGGGGCTCGACCCGGACGACCCCGCGCTGGACGACGTCGACTTCGCGACCTGGCTCGCCCAGCACGGCCAGTCGCCGCGCACCATCGAGGCGCTCTGGGACCTGGTCGGCGTCGCCACCCTCAACGTGCGCGCGCCGCAGGCCTCGCTCGGGCTCGCCGCCAAGGTCTTCAAGACCGGCCTCCTCTCCGACCCCGGAGCCGCCGACATCGGCTGGGCCCACGTCCCGCTCGGCGAGCTGCACGACACCCGGGCCCGCAAGGCCCTCGACGCGGCCGGGGTGCGGACCGAGGTGCGCACCAGGGCGGACGCCCTGACCCGTACGAAGAAGGGCGGCTGGGTCGTCGAGGCGGGCGGGGAGCGGATCGCGGCCGACGCCGTCGTGCTGGCCGTGCCGCAGAAGGAGACGCACGCCCTGCTGCCCAAGGGGGCGCTGGACGAGCAGGACCGGATCCGGGAGATCGGCGTCTCGCCGATCCTCAACGTCCACGTCGTGTACGACCGCAAGGTGCTGCGCAAGCCCTTCTTCGCCGCCCTCGGCACGCCCGTCCAGTGGGTCTTCGACCGCACCGGGGCCTCGGGGCTCACCGGCGGCGGCCAGTACCTGGCCCTCTCGCAGTCCGACGCCGTCGACGAGATCGACGCGCCCGTCGCCGAGCTGAGGCAGCGCTACCTGCCCGAACTGGAGCGGCTGCTGCCCGCGACGCGGACGGCGCAGGTACGGGACTTCTTCGTCACCCGGGAGCGCACCGCGACGTTCGCCCCCACACCCGGCGTCGGGCGCCTGCGCCCCGGAGCGCGCACCCGTGCGCCGGGGCTGTACCTGGCCGGGGCGTGGACCGCCACCGGCTGGCCCGCGACCATGGAAGGCGCCGTGCGCAGCGGTCTCAGTGCCGCGCAGGCGACGCTCTCCGCACTCGGCCGCCCCTATGAACTTCCGCCACTGGAGGCGGCATGAGCATCAGTTATGGAACAAGAGGAGAGCCTGTGACCCCGGCGAACCCGGCTGTCGACACCGTGGACATCGCGGCGCTGTTGGAGCGCGGCAGGGACCTGTCCGCCCCGGTGCTGCGTGCCGCCGTGGACCGGCTCGCGCCGCCCATGGACACCGTCGCGGCCTACCACTTCGGGTGGATCGACGCCCAGGGCCGGCCCGCCGACGGCGACGGCGGCAAGGCCGTGCGCCCGGCGCTGGCCCTGCTGTCCGCGGAGGCCGCGGGCGCCACCCCCGAGGTCGGCGTGCCCGGCGCGGTGGCCGTGGAGCTCGTGCACAACTTCTCGCTGCTGCACGACGACCTGATGGACGGCGACGAGCAGCGCCGCCACCGCGACACCGTGTGGAAGGTGCACGGCCCGGCCCAGGCGATCCTCGTGGGCGACGCGCTCTTCGCGCTCGCCAACGAACTCCTGCTGGAGATCGGCACGGTCGAGGCGGGACGGGCCACCCGCCGGCTGACCACCGCGACGCGCAAGCTGATCGACGGCCAGGCGCAGGACATCTCCTTCGAGCACCGCGAGCGGGTCACCGTCGAGGAGTGCCTGGAGATGGAGGGCAACAAGACCGGCGCCCTCCTCGCCTGCGCGGTGTCCATCGGCGCGGTCCTCGGCGGCGCCGACGACAGGACCGCCGACACCCTGGAGGCGTACGGCTACCACCTCGGCCTCGCCTTCCAGGCCGTCGACGACCTGCTCGGCATCTGGGGCGACCCCGGCTCGACCGGCAAGCAGACCTGGAGCGACCTGCGCCAGCGCAAGAAGTCGCTGCCGGTCGTCGCCGCGCTCGCCGCGGGCGGAACCGCCTCCGAGAAGCTCGGCGAACTGCTCAAGGCGGACGCCGAGTCCCAGGACTTCGACACCTTCTCCGAGGAGGAGTTCGCCATGCGCGCGGCCCTCATCGAGGAGGCGGGCGGCCGCGAGTGGACCACTCAGGAGGCCCGCCGCCAGCACGCGGTCGCCATCGAGGCACTGCACGGCGTCGACATGCCGGAACGGGTGCGGGCGCAGTTGACCGCGCTCGCCGACTTCGTGGTCGTACGCAAGAGGTGACGGCCGCCCGGCGCACCCACGGCTCTCCCGGGGGCTAGCCCCCGGACCCCCGAGCAGTCGCCGTCCGGGCCGCCTTGAACGGCGGCCCGGACGACGGAAACCCCAGCACAGCAGAAGTCCACCTGCACGAAGGGGAAACCATGACAGCGACGACCGACGGAAGCAGCGGGGTTGTGGACCCCGGGGCGACTTCGGCCAGCCAGACGACCATTTCGATTCCTACGACGACCACCGCCGCCACGACCACCGCCGCCACGGCCGCCGCCGCACCCGACGTGCGCGACGCGGCCCGGCTGGCCGTGGAGCGGGCGACGGAGAACCTGCTCGCCCGGCAGGACGCGCAGGGTTGGTGGAAGGGCGACCTGGAAACCAATGTGACCATGGACGCCGAAGACTTGCTGCTGCGGCAGTTCCTCGGGATCCAGGACGAGCGGACCGTCCAGGCGGCCGCCCTGTTCATCCGGGGCGAACAGCGCGAGGACGGCACCTGGGCCACCTTCTACCAGGGACCCGGGGACCTCTCCGCCACCATCGAGGCGTACGTCGCCCTGCGGCTGGCCGGGGACCTCCCCGACGAGCCCCACATGGCGCGGGCCGCGGCCTGGGTGCGGGCCCGGGGCGGGATCGCCGCGAGCCGGGTCTTCACCCGGATCTGGCTGGCCCTCTTCGGCTGGTGGAAGTGGGACGACCTGCCGGAACTCCCACCCGAGCTGATCTTCTTCCCCAAGTGGGTCCCTCTCAACATCTACGACTTCGGCTGTTGGGCACGGCAGACGATCGTGCCGCTCACGGTGGTCTCCGCGCAGCGCCCCGTGCGGCCCGCGCCCTTCGCGCTGGACGAGCTGCACACGGACCGGCGCAACCCCGCGCCGCTCAAGCCGCTCGCCCCACCGGCCAGTTGGGACGGCTTCTTCCAGCGGCTCGACAAGGCGCTGCACGTCTACCACCGCATCGCCCCGCCGCCGCTGCGGCGCGTCGCGATGAAGGCGGCCGCCCGGTGGATCATCGAACGACAGGAGAACGACGGCTGCTGGGGCGGCATCCAGCCGCCCGCCGTGTACTCGCTGATCGCCCTCCACCTGCTGGGATACGACCTCGAACACCCGGTGATGAAGGCCGGGCTGGCGTCGCTGGACCGGTTCGCGGTCTGGCGCCAGGACGGGGCCCGCATGGTCGAGGCGTGCCAGTCCCCGGTCTGGGACACCTGCCTGGCCACCATCGCGCTCGCCGACGCCGGAGTTCCCGCCGACCACCCGGCGCTGGTCAAGGCCGCCGACTGGATGCTGGCGGAGGAGATCGTACGGCCCGGCGACTGGGCGGTGCGCAGGCCCGAACTCCCGCCCGGCGGCTGGGCGTTCGAGTTCCACAACGACAACTACCCCGATATCGACGACACCGCCGAAGTCATCCTCGCCCTGCGCCGCGTCGCCCACCCCGACCGCGACCGGATGGAGGGCGCCATCGCGCGCGGAGTGCGCTGGAACCTCGGGATGCAGTCCAAGAACGGCGCCTGGGGCGCCTTCGACGCCGACAACACCAGCGGCTTCCCCAACCGGCTGCCGTTCTGCGACTTCGGCGAGGTCATCGACCCGCCGTCCGCCGACGTCACCGCCCACGTGGTGGAGATGCTGGCCGTCGAGGGCAAGGCCCACCACCCGCGCACCCGGCGCGGCATCACCTGGCTGCTCGCCGAACAGGAGCCCAGCGGTGCCTGGTTCGGCCGCTGGGGCGTCAACTACGTCTACGGCACCGGCTCCGTGGTGCCCGCCCTCACCGCCGCCGGACTGCCCGGATCGCACCCCGCCATCCGCCGCGCGGTGGCCTGGCTGGAATCCGTGCAGAACGACGACGGCGGCTGGGGCGAGGACCTGCGCTCGTACAAGGAACCGGGCTGGGCCGGGCACGGGGTGTCCACCGCCTCGCAGACCGCCTGGGCGCTCCTCGCGCTGATCGCGGCCGGGGAGAGCGGGTCGAAGGCCACCGAGCGGGGCGTGGCCTGGCTCGCCGGGACCCAGCTTCCCGACGGCTCCTGGGACGAGCCGTACTTCACCGGCACCGGCTTCCCCTGGGACTTCTCCATCAACTACCACCTCTACCGGCAGGTGTTCCCGCTCACCGCGCTCGGCCGGTACGTCCACGGGGAGCCCGTCTTCCCGACCTCCCGGTCCTGAAGAGGACCACCGCCCGCTCAAGGGGGCCGCATTGACCCGAACCCCGGGTGCACCCGGACCCGGCAGTACCCGGCCGCTGCTGATCGCCTGCGCGCTCGGCGTCGAACGCCTCGCCCTGCGCGGCGGCGACCGCGGCGGCGCGGCGGGGCCCGTCCTCGTGCTCCGTACCGGAATGGGCCCCGAGGCCGCCGACTACGCCGTCGCCCGCACCCTCGCCGAGGGGGGCCCGGCCAGGGACGCCGCCGTCATCGCGTCCGGTTTCTGCGCCGGGCTCGCCGCCGGCATGCGCCCCGGCGACCTCGTGGTCGCCACCGAGACCCGCGACCGCCGCGGCGCCACGGCCTGTACGGACGTGGCGCTGCTGGCCGACGCGGTGGCCAGAGCGCTCCCGGAGCGGGCGGTCCACACCGGGCCGCTGACCGGCAGCGACCACGTCGTGCGCGGAACGGCCGAACGGGCCGCGCTGCGCGCGGAGGGCGCGATCGCCGTGGACATGGAGTCCGCGGCGGTCCTCGCAGGCGCCCTGCGGGCCGGGCCCAGGCCCGTTGCCGCCGTCCGGGTGGTCGTGGACGCACCCGAGCACGAGCTCCTGCGGCTCGGCACCCTCAGCGGTGGAATATCGGCTTTCCGTGTTCTGCGCCATGTTCTTCCGGCGTTCTACGAATGGCACCGTTCTTCGCTGCTCCCCAGGAGGTGAGCCAGATGGCAATGCCGCTCCGTCAAACCATCAGGGTCGGGACGTACCTGTTCGAACAGAAGGTCCGCAAGCGGGAGAAGTTCCCGCTGATCGTCGAGCTGGAACCGCTCTTCGCGTGCAACCTCAAGTGCGAGGGCTGCGGAAAGATCCAGCACCCCGCGGGAGTGCTCAAGCAGCGCATGCCGGTGGCGCAGGCCGTGGGGGCGGTGCTCGAATCGGGCGCCCCGATGGTCTCCATCGCCGGCGGCGAACCGCTGATGCACCCGCAGATCGACGAAATCGTGCGGCAGTTGGTGGCGAAGAAGAAGTACGTCTTCCTCTGCACCAACGCCATGCTGCTGCGCAAGAAGATCGAGAAGTTCACGCCCTCGCCCTACTTCGCGTTTGCCGTGCACATCGACGGGCTGCGCGAGCGGCACGACGAGTCGGTGGCCAAGGAAGGCGTCTTCGACGAGGCGGTGGAGGCGATCAAGGAGGCCAAGCGGCGCGGCTTCCGAGTCACCACCAACTCGACCTTCTTCAACACCGACACCCCCCAGACCATCATCGAGGTGCTCGACTTCCTCAATGACGAGCTGGAGGTGGACGAGATGATGATCTCGCCCGCCTACGCCTACGAGAAGGCCCCCGACCAGGAGCACTTCCTGGGCGTCGAGCAGACCCGGGAGCTCTTCCGCAAGGCGTTCGCCGGGGGGAACCGGAAGAAGTGGCGGCTCAACCACTCGCCGCTCTTCCTGGACTTCCTGGAGGGCAGGGCCGACTTCTCCTGCACGGCCTGGGCCATCCCGAACTACTCCCTGTTCGGCTGGCAGCGGCCCTGCTACCTGATGAGCGACGGGTACGTCCCCACGTACCGCGAGCTCATCGAGAAGACCGACTGGGAGAAGTACGGGCGCGGCAAGGACCCGCGGTGCGCGAACTGCATGGCGCACTGCGGCTACGAGCCGACGGCCGTCCTCGCCACGATGGGCTCGCTCAAGGAGTCCATCCGCGCCGCCCGCGAGACCGTTTCGGGCAACCGCGGGTGACGTGACGGCCGCGGGGGGCTCCGGCGCGGCCGGGGCTCCCCGCGGCGCCGGCCCGGCCGCCCGCGACGCGCCGCCCCTCGCGGCGCGTCCGGCGGCCGCCTCCGGCAGGGGGAGCGCAGAGGCGGTGAGGACCGCCGCGAGCGGGGAGGACGCCGGAGTGCCCTCGGGCAGCCCCGACGTCACGGTGAGCTGGACGATCCGAGAGGGGGCCGACGTGACGATCCTGGAAGGCATCCGGGGGCCGCGGGACCTGAAGGCATTGGACGAAGCGGAACTGGTCGAACTGGCCGGGGAGATAAGGCAGTTCCTGATCGAGGCGGTGGCCAGGACCGGGGGCCACCTCGGTCCCAATCTGGGCGTGGTGGAGCTGACCGTCGCCCTGCACCGGGTCTTCGAGTCGCCGGTGGACCGCATCCTGTGGGACACCGGCCACCAGAGCTATGTGCACAAGCTGCTGACCGGGCGGCAGGACTTCTCCAAGCTCCGCGGCAAGGGCGGCCTGTCCGGCTACCCCTCGCGCGAGGAGTCCGTGCACGACGTCATCGAGAACTCGCACGCGTCCACCGTGCTCGGCTGGGCGGACGGGCTGGCCAAGGCCAACGAGGTGCTGGGCAGGCCCGACCACGTCGTCGCCGTCATCGGGGACGGGGCGCTCACCGGCGGCATGGCGTGGGAGGCGCTCAACAACATCGCCGCCGCCCGGGACCGCCCGCTGATCATCGTGGTCAACGACAACGAACGCTCGTACGCGCCGACCGTCGGCGGGCTCGCCGACCACCTCGCGACGCTCAGGACCACCGACGGCTACGAGCGTTTCCTGTCCTGGGGCAAGGAGGTGCTCCAGCGCACCCCGGTCGTCGGACAGCCCCTCTACGAATCGCTGCACGGCGCGAAGAAGGGGTTCAAGGACGCCTTCGCGCCGCAGGGCATGTTCGAGGACCTGGGCCTGAAGTACGTCGGCCCCGTCGACGGGCACGACATCGCGGCCGTGGAGTCCGCGCTGCGCCGCGCCAAGCGCTTCCACGGCCCCGTGCTGGTGCACTGCCTCACCCAGAAGGGGCGCGGATACGCCTTCGCCGAGCAGGACGAGGCCGACCGCTTCCACGCGGTGGGCGCCATGGACCCGCTGACCTGCGAGCCGCTGAGCCCCTCCGGCGGGCCGTCCTGGACCTCGGTGTTCGGCGAGGAGATGGTGAAGGTGGGGGCCGAGCGGCCGGACGTGGTGGCGCTGACGGCGGCCATGCTGCATCCGGTGGGGCTGACCGCGTTCGCCGAGGCCTACCCCGACCGGGTGTGGGACGTCGGGATCGCGGAGCAGCACGGGGCGGTGTCGGCGGCGGGCCTGGCGACCGGCGGCCTGCATCCCGTGTTCGCGGTGTACGCGACCTTCCTCAACCGTGCCTTCGACCAGGTCCTGATGGATGTCGCCCTCCACCGGTGCGGGGTGACCTTCGTACTGGACCGGGCCGGGGTCACCGGAACCGACGGGCCCTCGCACAACGGCGTGTGGGACATGTCGGTCCTCCAGGTCGTGCCGGGTCTGCGGATCGCCGCCCCGCGCGACGCCGAACAGTTGCGGGCCCAGTTGCGGGAGGCGGTCGCCGTCGACGACGCGCCGACGGTGGTGCGCTTCCCCAAGGAGTCGGTGGGGCCCGAGTACCCCGCCCTGGACCGGATCGGCGGGCTCGACGTGCTGCACCGGGACGCGGATGCGCGGGTGCTCCTGGTGTCGGTCGGGGCGCTCGCCGGGGTCGCCCTGGAGACGGCGAAGCTGCTGGGGGAGCGGGGCATCGGGTGCACGGTCGTCGACCCGCGCTGGGTCAAGCCCGTCGACCCGGCGCTGGCGCCGCTCGCCGCCCTGCACGCGCTCGTCGCCGTGATCGAGGACAACTCCCGGGCCGGGGGCGTCGGTTCGGCGGTGGGGCAGTCCCTGGGCGACGCCTCCGTGGACGTGCCGCTGCGAACCTTCGGAATTCCGGAGCAGTTCCTGGCGCACGCCAGGCGGAGCGAGGTGCTGGCCGACATCGGACTCACGCCCGTCGAGATCGCCGGCCGGATCGGCGCGGCGACGGCCCCGTACGGAACCGGGACGACGAAGAACGTGACAGCGACGAAGAACCCGTCAACGACGAAGAATCCACCACCGTCACAGCACGCATCTGCGGAGAATGAAGGAGAACTGACGGAATGACCGAAGACGCGCCCGAGGCTCCCGCACCCGCCGGGAGCGGGCCCGCCGGGGCCTCCCGGGGATTCGACCTGGCGGAACTGCTCGCGGCCCGCGGCGGCGAACGGTACGAGCTGCACTCCCGGCACCTCAACCACCAGCTCCCGCGCATGCTCCGCACCATCGGCTTCGACCGGGTGTACGAGCGGGCCGAGGGCGCGTACTTCTGGGACGCCGACGGCAACGACTACCTCGACATGCTCGCCGGATTCGGAGTGATGGGCCTCGGCCGCCACCACCCCGTCGTCCGCAAGGCCCTGCACGACGTGCTGGACGCCTCGCTCGCCGACCTCACCCGCTTCGACTGCCAGCCGCTGCCGGGACTGCTCGCCGAGAAGCTCCTCGCGCACAGCCCGCACCTGGACCGCGTCTTCTTCGGCAACAGCGGTACGGAAGCGGTCGAGACCGCGCTGAAGTTCGCCCGGTACGCGACGGGCAGGCCGCGCATCCTCTACTGCTCGCACGCCTTCCACGGGCTCACCACCGGGTCGCTCTCGGTCAACGGCGAGAAGGGGTTCCGGGACGGGTTCGCCCCGCTGCTGCCCGACACCGCGATCGAACTCGGGGACCTGGACGCGCTGGAGCGGGAGCTGCGGCGCGGCGACGTCGCCGGATTCGTCGTGGAGCCCATCCAGGGCAAGGGGGTGCTGGAGTCCCCGCCCGGCTTCCTGCGCGCCGCCCAGGAACTGCTGCACCGGCACGGGGCGCTGCTCATCGCCGACGAGGTGCAGACCGGGCTCGGCCGCACCGGCGACTTCTACGCCTACCAGCACGAGGCGGGCGTGGAACCCGACCTGGTGTGCGTCGCCAAGGCGCTCTCCGGCGGCTACGTGCCCGTCGGGGCGACGCTCGGCAAGGACTGGATCTTCAAGAAGGTCTACTCCTCCATGGACCGGGTGCTGGTCCACTCGGCCAGCTTCGGGTCCAACGCCCAGGCGATGGCGGCCGGCCTCGCCGTGCTCTCGGTCATGGAGGACGAGCAGATCGTGGCCAACGCCCGGCGCACCGGCGACCTGCTGAAGACGCGGCTGGCCGCGCTGACGGGGAAGTACGAGCTGCTGCACGACGTCCGCGGGCGCGGCCTCATGATCGGCATCGAGTTCGGGCGGCCGGCCTCGCTCGCGCTGCGCGGGCGCTGGGCGATGCTCCAGGCGGCCCGCAAGGGGCTCTTCGCCCAGATGGTCGTCGTGCCGCTGCTGCAGAAGCACCGGATCCTCACCCAGGTGTCCGGCGACCACCTGGAAGTGATCAAACTGATTCCGCCGCTGACCGTGGGGGAGAAGGAGGTCGACCGCTTCGTGGACGCCTTCACCGCCGTGATGGACGACGCACACTCCGGCGGTGGCCTGATGTGGGACTTCGGCCGGACACTGGTGAAGCAGGCGGTCGCCCACCGCTGAACCGGCCTCTTTTGCCTCTGGGGCAAGAAGTTTGCCCCAGAGGCAAGCACTCTGGCTCAATGGACCGTATGACGCCACGCCTCGAAGAGGCGGCCGAGGGCTCGGCGGAACTGCCCTCCGTCGCTCCCCACCTGCGAGAACTCCGCCGCCGCGGCGGATTCACGCTGGAGGCCGCGGCCCGCCGCGCCGGGCTCTCGCCCGCGCACCTCTCCCGGTTGGAGACCGGACAGCGCCAGCCCTCGCTGCCGATGCTCCTCGCGCTGGCCCGGGTCTACGGCACGACCGTCTCCGAGGTCCTCGGCGAGACGGCGGCCGCCCCGGACGCCGTCGTGCGGTCCGGCGAGATGACCGCCCGCGAGGCCGACGGCTGGACGTACCGGCAGGCCGGCAGCCACGGCCGGGCCATGCAGGCGCTGCGCGTCCACGTGCCGCACGCCGCCCAGCGGGATCTCGTACGGGTCCATCCCGGCGAGGAGTGGCTGTACGTGCTCGAGGGGCGGCTGCGCCTGGTGCTCGGGGAGCGCGTGCACACCCTGGACGAGGGCGACAGCGCCCACTTCGACTCGCTCACCCCGCACCGGATCACCGCGGTGACGCCGCAGGGGGCCGAGCTGCTGTTCCTCCACACACTGATGCAGAGCACCGTCGCCGGGCTCTGCCTGCCCCAGGAGTCATGATGACCGAGTCCACCGCACAGCCGCCGGGACTCGCCCCCGCGCAGGGCTTCGTGAAGGCTCCCGGACCCGCCCCCGCCCAGCAGCTCACCGAGGCGCAGACCACCGCCCTGAGCGCCATCGCCCGCGCCGCCGACGAGGCAGCCCGCGCCTCCCGCCCCGGCTCCGACCGGGGCGCCGAGTGGCAGGACGGCGCGGGCAGGGCCGGCCCGGACGGATTCGTCGCGGACAAGGCGCCGCACGGCCTCGTGGTGCGGGTCTTCCTCTACATCGTGGTCGGGCACATCGTCGCGGCGTTCATCTTCCTGCTGTTCACGATCGGCGACGCCTGAGCGGCCCGGTCACTCCGTGAGCCGCTCGCGCAGCGCCTCGCGGACCCCGGGCGTCACCCGCAGTCCCCGTTCCAGGTAGGCGTCCGTGGTGCCCCAGGTCTCCTCGATGGTGGCGAAGGCCGCGTCCAGGTACTCTGCCCGGGCGTCGAAGAGCGGTGCGAGCAGGCGCATCACCTCGCCGTTCATGGCCTCCGGCGAGGCGCTGGAGCGGCGCACCCGGTAGCGGCGGTGCGGGTCGTTGGACTTCACGTAGTCCGCCCGGATCGCGTCCGGCTCCACGCCCACGGCCAGCAGCGTCACCGCGATCGACAGACCCGCGCGGTCCTTGCCCGCCGCGCAGTGCATCAGCGCCGGAACACTGTCCTCGGCCAAGGCGTGCAGCACCCGGCTGTGCTCCGCGGTGCGGTCCTTGATCATGCGGCGGTACGACGCCGTCATGCGCGCCGCAGCCTTGCCGTCGTCGAGGATCTCGCGCAGCTGGTCGAGGTTGCCGTCGCGCACCATCATCCAGAACTCGGCGCCGTCCGCGGGGTCGCTCAGCGGGATGTTCACGTTCCGCACACCGGTCAGCTCGACGTCCGGACCCTCCAGCTCCTGGTCCGCCGCGTTGCGGAAGTCGAAGATCGTGTGGAGTCCGAGCGAGTGGAAGAACGCCGTGTCGGACTCGGTGGCGTGCGCCAGGTGGCCGCTGCGGAAGAGCCGTCCGTAACGCGTCCGACGGCCGTCCGCGGTGGGCAGCCCGCCCACGTCGCGGAAGTTCCGTACGCCTGCGAGATCCGGCTCGGCCGACGGCGATGCCTGCTGCGTCACGAGTGCTCCTCAAGGTCGTCCGCCGACGCGGGCACGCCGACGAGGGCCACGGGCCGACGATACGACAGAAGCGCCCCCATATGGGTGCCTGAGGCAACCGTCTGGGTCGTACGGGGGTGCGAGTGAGCAGAATCATAGAGCGAACCGTGACGTCTGCTGCCGAAGCGTCAAACGGCAGGCCAGAGGCGGGAGATGGTGCCCGGGACGATTGCGCGCCACCGGGAGAATCGTGAAGAAGGCGTGTTCTGGCGAGGGAGAAAAGGGGAACGGCTTGTTCCGGCGGTCCGCACTCGCTTACGGTCACCGTCAATCCGGGTGGACCGCCGAATCCTGCCACCGCTCGGAGTCACTTTCCCTTTTTCTTCGTGTGGCAGGAGCGGGGGACCCAGGTAGTACGCCGTACCGGAGGACGACAGTCCGCCGGAACGGCTCGGGGTGAAGCAGCGCTCCCGGATGTGGAGCGCGGCCGGGCATCTCCAGCCCGAACCCGACAGCTCACCTCGCAGGCGCCGGAGAGGACATCGTCATGCCTGCTCAGGGTAAGCACCGCCGCCCGAAGTCCAGTTCCCCGCTCACCCGGGGCTTCGTCGCCGCCGGCACGGGCGGCGCCGCACTGGCCCTTCCGCTCATCGGCGCCACCGGTGCGAACGCCGCCGACCAGGGCGCCGCCCCCGTCGCGCTGCCGCAGGCCGCCGCCGAGGCGCAGCTCCCGCAGCAGCGCGCGGCCGAGCCCCGGCAGGCGGCCCCCGCCGCCGCGCCGAAGACCGGCACCCGTACGTACTCCGTGGTGTCCGGCGACAGCCTCTCGAAGATCGCCGCGGACCAGGACGTGCGCGGCGGCTGGCAGAAGGTCTACGGCGACAACAGGGAGGTCGTCGGTGAGAACCCCTCGCTGATCTTCCCCGGCATGAAGCTCACCCTCGGCGGCAAGGCCCCCGCGGCCGCCGAGCGGAAGGCCACCGCCCCGGCCCCGCAGCAGCAGCGGACCGAGCGCGTGGAGCGCACCGACAAGCGCGCCGAGCAGCGCACCGAGAGCCGCGTCGAGCAGCGCTCCCAGAAGCGGACGGAGAAGCGGGCCGAGCAGCGCACCGAGCAGCGCACCGAGAGCAAGCGGCAGACGCAGCGCTCCGGCTTCAGCGCCCCCGTCCCCTCGGGCGTCTCCACCCCCTACCGCGCCTCCGGCGGCAGCTGGTCCAGCGGTTACCACACCGGTGTCGACTTCCGCGCGTCCTCGGGCACCCCGGTCAAGGCAGTCGCCGCGGGCACCGTGGTCTCCGCCGGCTGGGGCGGCGCGTACGGCAACGAGGTCGTCATCCGGCACAACGACGGCCGCTACTCGCAGTACGCCCACCTCTCCGCGCTGGGCGTCCGCTCCGGCCAGAGCGTCTCCGGCGGCCAGCAGATCGGCTACTCCGGCTCCACCGGCAACTCCTCCGGCCCGCACCTGCACTTCGAGATCCGCACCGGCCCCGGCTACGGCTCGGACATCGACCCGCTGGGCTACCTGCGCAACAACGGCGTCCCGCTCTAGTACGGACCGCCCCCCACGGCCCACTCGCCCCCGCACCGGCCCCGGTGCGGGGGCGAGACGCGTATCCCGAAGCGCCACCCGCGTATTCCGGGTTGGGTGAATCTTGACCGGTGGCATATCTCACCCTCCGTCAACCCCTCCCTACGGTGGCGTAGGTCACTTGCGAAAGTGAAGGATGTGTCGACGTGGCAGACGATTCGAGATCATTCAGCGCAGGCACCATCGGGTCGTACGCGGCGATCGGGGACAGCTTCACCGAAGGGGTCGGCGACCCCGGCCCCGGCGGCGCGTTCATCGGGTGGGCCGACCGGCTTGCCGTCCTCCTGGACGACCGGGTACCCGAACACACCTTCCGTTACGCAAACCTCGCCGTACGCGGCAAACTGCTCGACCAGATCGTGGCCGACCAGGTCCCCCGGGCCAAGCAGCTCGCCCCCGACCTTGTCAGCTTCTGCGCGGGCGGCAACGACATCATCCGGCCCGGCTCCGACCCCGACGACGTCGCCGAACGGTTCGAGAGGGCCGTCGCCGACCTCACCTCGGCCGTCGGCACGGTCATGGTGACCACCGGCTTCGACACCCGGGGCATCCCCGTGCTGCGCCACCTGCGCGGCAAGGTCGCCACGTACTCGGCACACGTACGGGCCATCGCCGACCGGTACGGCTGCCCGGTCCTGGACCTGTGGTCGCTGAGGTCGGTGCAGGACCGGCGGGCCTGGGACTCCGACCGGCTGCACCTCTCCCCGGAGGGGCACACCCGGGTGGCGCTGCGGGCCGGTCAGGTCCTCGGCCTGGAGATCCCGGCCGACCCCGACCAGCCCTGGCCGCCGATGGCGCCGCGCCGCAGGCTCGACGCGCGCCGCGACAACATCGACTGGGCGCGCGAGCACCTGGTGCCGTGGATCGGGCGACGGCTGCGCGGCGAGAGCTCGGGCGACCACGTCGAGGCGAAGCGGCCGGACCTGCTGCCGCTCTGAGCCCGCGGCGCGGCTACGCCGAGGGGTCCGACGGCTCCGACAGCAGGGCCTCGGGACCGATCAGCGAGGTGTTGCCGGGGACCGTGCAGGCGTAGGCCCCCGCGAGGGCGCCGAAGTGGGCGCACTCCTGAAGGCTGCGGCCGGTCAGGCGCCCGTACAGGAAACCGGAGACGTAGGCGTCCCCCGCGCCGTTGGAGTCGACCACCCGGCCGGGCGGGACGGTCGCCGGAACCGGGCGCGGGGTGCTGCCGTCGTCCCGGGCCAGCAGGTACGAGCCGCCCGCGCCCGCCGTCGCCACCACCGCCTGCGCCCGGCCCTCGCGCAGGATCTCCCGCATCACCTCGCCGATCCGCTCGCCCGCGCCGGCCGCGCTCAGGAACACCAGGTCGGCGCGGAGCGCGAAGTCGCGGTGGTGGTCGGCGGTCCCGTCCCAGTCGTGCAGATCGGTGGAGAGCGGGACGCCCGACGCCACCACGTCGTCCAGCAGGTGCCGGGCGAAGTCCACGATCGAGACGTGGACGTGCCGGGCCCGGTTCAGGTGCGGCAGGTAGAAGTCCTGCGGCAGCCGCAGGTCAGCGGGGTCCCGGGAGTCGTAGAACGACATCCGGCCGCCCGTCGAGTCCACCAGGTTGACCGCCCGGCGGGTGCCCGCGGGCGAGATCAGCGGCTCGAAGTCGACATCGCCCTTGGCGAGCCGCTCGCGCACCTGCCCGCCGATCCAGTCGTCCCCGATCACGTCCAGGAACTTCACGCCCAGGCCCAGCGCCCGCAGGCCCAGCGCGACGTTGCCGCCCGTGTGCCCCGGCCACTCGCTGATGGGGGCGACGCCCACCGAGTCCGCCAGCGGCACCGGCAACTGGTCCACCCGCACCACCGTGTCCACGCCGCTGCCGCCGATCACCAGGACGTCGTACGCACCGACCCCGTCCGGACCGTCCTGCTGCTGCACCTGCTGTGACACCGCGTTCCCCTCTCCCTGCCCGGATGTGGCCGACGCGGCCCAGTATGGCGGTTTTCGGCGGCGGAGCCGGGGACGGCCGCGCCCCCGCGTCCCGCGGAGACCCGGAAGACACATTCGGGGGACGTCGCCAGAGTGGCGCGGCCCGGCCGGACGCGGGGAGTGCTGGGATGTCCCGCAACCCTGTTCCGCCGGGGTTCCTCGCGGCCCCGGCTCCCGGAAGGACCCCCTCCATGTCCCCGATCCCGCCCGCCCCGCGCCGGACGTCCTCACGCCTGCTCGTCGCCGCCACCCTCGCCGGCGGGCTGCTGGCCGCCGGTGCGGCGCCCGCGTCCGCGCTCACCCCGGCCCCGGTCACCGCCGGGGTCGCGCGCCCCGCGCCCGCCACCGTGACCGTCACCGGATCGGGGGAGGCCACGGCGACGCCCGACACGGCGTTCGTCAACCTCGGAGTCGAGGCGACCGCGCCCACCACCGAGGAAGCGCTCGCCGCCCAGTCGGCCGCGGCCCGGGCGCTGCTCGCCGCGGTCCGGGCCCAGGGCGTCGCCGACCGTGACGTACGCACCGAGAGCCTCTCCCTGAACCCCGTCCACCAGGACGACAACGGCAACCAGCGGCTGACCGGCTACCAGGCCGGACAGGGCTTCTCGGTCCGCGTGCGCGACCTTTCCCGCACTGGGGCCGTCATCCGGGCGGCCATGGACGCCGCGGGTGACGCGGGCCGGGTCCACGGGGTGACCTTCGACGTCGCCGACCCCGCCCCGCTGCGCGCCGCCGCCCGCCGGGCCGCCCATGACGACGCCCGCGAGAAGGCCGCACAGTACGCCCGGCTCAGCGGTCGCCCGCTCGGCAGGCTGGTCTCCCTCACCGAGTCCGACTCCGGCCGCCCGCGCCCGGTGGAGGTGCCGGCGGGGGCCCTCGCCGACGCGCCTCCGTCGGTGCCCGTCGCCCCCGGCCAGGTCAAGGAACAGGTCGTCGTGACCGCCGTCTACGAACTCGACTGACCCCTTTCGGCTGACCCCTTTCGGCGGCGACGCGCGTTCCACGGGGAGGACGACCGGGCATACGTGAGAGCCGGCGGCCGTTCTCCCCGGGGAAAGCGCCGCCTGCCGTGCGGTCCGCCGTCACGGGCCCGTTTCCCGGGCGTCGTACAGGCGTGCCGATAATGGACTGAAGCCGACCTTGGAGGTGCCGTGACCAGTGCGGATTCCCCGCTGACGCCGCTGCGCGAGAAACTGCGCGGGCTGCGGACCGCGGCGTTCGGAGCCGATCCCGCCGGGGAGCGCATGGAGCGCATCCGCCGTTCGCCGAACTTCGCCGACGGCGTCTTCCAGAACCCCGAGGGCACCCGGGCCGACCGGCCCTCGCCCAAATCGACCTCCGGCCTGCTCAAGACGTACTTCCGCAAGGACGAGCGGATCCGGCGCGCACCCGCGGGCACCGTCCCCGTGCACGCCACCACGCTCGCCGACATCAAGGAGCCGCCCGCCTCCGGGCTGCGCCTGACCTGGATGGGGCACTCCAGTGTCCTCGCCGAGATCGACGGCAGCCGGGTGCTCTTCGACCCGGTGTGGAGCGAGCGCTGCTCCCCGTTCGACTTCGCCGGGCCCAAGCGGCTGCACCCGGTGCCCGTGCCACTGGGCTCCCTCGGCGAGCTCGACGCCGTCGTGATCTCGCACGACCACTACGACCACCTCGACATGCCCAGCATCCGCGCCCTCAGGGCGAGCGGCGCGCTCTTCGCGGTCCCGCTCGGCGTCGGCGCGCACCTGGAGCGCTGGGGCGTCCCCCCGGAGCGCATCCGCGAGCTCGACTGGAACGAGTCCACCGAGATCGCCGGGCTCACCCTCACCGCCACCCCCGCCCGCCACTTCTGCGGGCGCGGCCTGCGCAACCAGCAGCACACCCTCTGGGCGTCCTGGGCGGTCGCGGGCCCCGCGCACCGGATCTTCCACAGCGGCGACACCGGCTACTTCGAGGGCTTCAAGGACATCGGCGCGGCGCACGGCCCCTTCGACGCCACGATGATCCAGATCGGCGCGTACAGCCCGTACTGGCCGGAGAACCACACGGATGCCACGCCGGTGCCGGGTGCGTGGCCGGACATTCACATGACGCCCGCCGAGGGGCTTCGTGCCCACCTCGACCTGCAAGGACAGCAGGCCACGGGGGTGCTTCTGCCGATTCACTGGGGAACGTTCAACCTGGCGATGCACGCGTGGGCGGAGCCGGCGGAGTGGACGCGTGATGTCGCCGGGGCGGCGGGGCAGCCGGTGGCCTTCCCGTGCCCGGGCCAGCCTTTCGAGCCCGCCGGGGAGCATCCGGCGGTTCCGTGGTGGCGCGCTGTGTCGAGGCCGATCGCACGGCCGTGGCGCGGTCCCGAGGGGGCGCGGGCGGATGCGCGGGAACCCCGGGAAGAGCGCGAGCTCCTGACGGAGCGCTGACGTAGAACAAGGAGGGTCCGGCCGGGGCCGCCGAGCTGTGGCGGAACCGGCCGGACGATGAGCGCGCGTGTGCGCGGCGGGATGCGCGTCCGGCGGCGGCGAAAGAGGTTCTTCCGCTGCCGAGCCCGCGCGGCCCGCCGCGCATGGAGGCCCGCACCCGGATCATTCGGTCATGACCGAGGCGGCGGCCGGTCTTCCGCCGGGCGCGCGCTTCTTCCTGCTGGTCGTCCACGATCCGGCGCCTTTGCCGGCGCGGTCAGCGCGTACGGGAACCCGTTGCCCGGGAGCAGACGGGGACGACCCGGTGGACGCGGACCGTGGTCCGGCCATGGCACCGGCCGGGCGGCACCGACGAGATCCACAGCGCATTCCCCCCTGCCGCCGTGCGCGCCCACGAAGCCGCTCGGCGCACCCGCGGGATGTCACCTCACCAACCCGTCATCACGGCCCCGAACGTCAGCGGCGCGAAAACGAGGGCGCACACCTTCACCCGCATCGGGCTGCCGCCCTCCCGCGCGTACCGGCACACGACGAACGAAGCGACGATCCCCATGGGAAAGACCACGGGAATGGCCTCCGCCAGGCCGGTCCGTGCCCCGCCCACGTACGCGGAAACCCAAGAACCGGCGATCCCGACGAGCACGGCGAAGAACACCTTTCCCGCACTGAACCACTCGCTCTCCATGACCTCGACCAGTTGGCCGAACCCGGAACCCGCCCGCCGGCGACGCAAAGCGGCAATCGAAAAGGCGACGAGGACGGCGCACCCCGCGACCAGAAACCCCCAACGCAGGACGGACGCTGCCACAGCCATGGTCATCACACCCGCTCTCCTCCCGACTCAGCCACTACCAGCAGTTCTTGATGACGCCGTCGATGCCCAGGATCTCCGCTGCGATGCCGCCGAGGCCGCCGCCCGCCTCCTCGAAGACCTCCATGATCGCCTTCTTGAAGCCCTTGCCCATCTTCTTCTTGGACTGGATCTTCTGGATGACCTTGTTGATGCCACCAAGCTTGTCTATGGCCTTCTTCACCTTGTAGACCTTGGCGATGGCGAAGATCTGCGAGCCCACGGCAAGGAGGATGCCGCGTGCGCACCCGCCGAGGTTGAAGGCGTACTGCGTCTGGCCGTTGTTCTCGACGGCGTGGGCGCCTCCTCTCGACGTGAGCCACTGCACCGTGGCGTCTTCGCCCTGGGCGAGTACTGCTTCGGGGATCTCGTCGAAGATCCGCAACACGTTCCCGAATGCCTCGATCGACTCGTCGTCGAACGGAATTTCCTCAGCGGCCCCCGCAACGGGGGCCGAGCGCGGCCCCTGGGCATGGGCCTCCGCGGCGTGGGCCGTCCCCACGGTCGCGAAGACGCCGGCGGCGGTGACGCCTGCCACGGTGACGGCCATGCGGCGCAGGACGGGGCGGGACATGATGGATGCAGACACGTGTGTGCCCTCTCAGGTGGTGCCGTTGGTGTCATGCCGCCGTCGGAGCATTCTGTTCCGCGCAGCTCCGGGCGGTCGTGAAGAACTCTCGTCGCGGCCCCTCGTGACGCCAACACGGATTGATCGGCATTTGCCCCCTTCGTTGAGCTATGTCCTTATTGTGTGGACGAGTGTTGGGAGGTACCCGACACATGTCGGGGGCAGGAAGGGCGCATACGCGCGAGGAAGCCGCGGCGCTCGGTCCGCTCCGCGCTAAGGGGTGCTGCCGGGAGTGCCGCTCGTTCCCGCAGGCCGGCCAGCCCGTGACCGGACTCGTCAGGGCTTCCTGCACCATGCGGTAGACGGCATGTTCGGCCTCGAGCGGCCCGAGCCCGTTCCGCGACGGCTGCTGCCGACGGCCGGCGTCGACGTGCGCTCGGCAGGTTTACGGTGAGCGGGCAGGCAGCCTGCGCCCCGGGTCCGATCCGGTCCCGCACCGTGTACGGCTCCACAGGCGCGACCAGGGCGGCGGGCGATTCCACCAGCGAGGTCGGCGGACGCTTCACCGCTCCGGCTCGGGCGGGGAGGGTGCGGGTACAGCGGTTACGGGCGTGGACGGTCGCCCCCGAAGTGATCCCGTCCCCGTGCGCGCAGTGTGGGCCACGATGGCGGCCTGCACCCTGTTCGTCACGCCGAGCTTGGCCAACAGGGCGCTGACGTGGTCCCGGACCGTCGTTCTGCTGAGGAAGAGCCGACGGCCGATCTCTTCGTTCGACAGTCCCGTGGGCAGCAGCTCCAGCACCGCTCGCTCCCGCTCGCTCAAGGTGGCGTAACCGCGTACCGCGAGTGGAGCCGGGGCTACGGGCTGAGTTCGCGGGGTGGCCCGCACCGCATGAGTGACGCGTGCCGACAGCGCGCTTCCCCCGACGGCCAACAGCCTCACTCCCGGTATGAGTTCGTTCACCGCCCGGTCCTTGAGCAGGAAACCCGCCGCGCCTGCGGCCAGTGCCCGGGTCACGTTCTCGTCGCTGCCGAACCCCGTCAGCATTGCCACGGCCGGTGGCTCGGGCAGGGCGCGCAGGTCCTTCAGGACCGTCAGCCCGTTGACGTCGGGCATGTGGATGTCGACCAGCGCCACGTCGGGGCGGTGCCGCACGGCAGCGGCCACGGCCTCGCCCCCGCCGCACGCGGCAGAGACTCGAATGTCTCCGGCGGTCTCCAGAATGCGCTGCAACCCGTGACGCAGGAGGACGTCGTCGTCGACGATCATGACGTTCACCGTGGCCACGTTGGAGTCCCCCGTAATTCTGACCGATAAACGATGATTCACACTAGCCCATCATGATTTTCCAGCGTTCATCGCCAAGGGCGGGCTTTCTCTCTGTTCGTCAAGGACGTGGCCCTTGCCGGTTGTTGTGCGCCGAGGTGCCGTAAGGGCGCGGAGGCGGTTGTGTCGGCACGGGCCGGCAGGTCCGGGAGCGCACCGAGCTCCGGGGGTGCTGTACCGCGCGGGGCTCTCCACCTGGACCTCCGGGGCGGCGCCCCGTGCGGCGTGCTGCTGCCGATCCACCGGGGCATTCTCGATATCGCCCCGCATCCGTGGGGCGAGTCCTTCGAACCCACGTCTGGTTCCGTGCTGTCGACGCCCCGGTGGCGCGGTGTCGCGGCGTGCGGGCCCGGCGCGCCGGGCGCGGCGGCGCGGCCGGGCTCCCCGGCCGTCGGGCAGAAGGAGGCAGCGGTGTCCGCCCGGCTGTCACGGAGTGCCGCAGACGGCCGTCCACGCCAGTCGGGGGTCCGTATGTCAGTGCGAGGTGTCATACCAGAGCGGGACGCCGGGCGGGCAAGTTTGGCAACTGCCCCTCACCCATGGAATGTTCCCGACTACTGTGAGTGCCCGGTGATCAACGGGGGCCCGCATCACCCGAGTTGAGCCCAGCCCTGCCCCAGGCCCGGAAAACCGGGCCGGCCGCAGGCCCTGAGACCAGGAGGGCCCTGCACTCCGCAATCCGTGGGGCCCCACGTACCGAGGACGCTGATGTCTCATCTTCGCGCACCAGCCGCGCGAGCAGACCGCCGCGAGGGCGGGCGGCACGGCCGGCCCGGAACCCGCCCCTCCGCGGCGTCCACCTCCGAGGCGCAGCTGCGTCCCCAACTGCTGCGCGCCGCCGTGCTCCCCGCCCTGGTGGTCGCCCTCAGCGGCACCGGGGCCGTGCTGCACACGGTCCGCACCGCCGGGATCCGTCCGACGCAGAGCTTATGGATCGGCCTCGCGGCAGCCGCCGTGCTCGCCGCCGTCGCCGTGCTCGTCGCCGTGGTGGCGGCCCTGCGCGCGGCCCGTTCGGTCACATCGCGCTGCGTCGAACTGCGCCGCACCAGCGCCCGCCGCCAGGACGAGCTGCGCGCTGTCGTCGAGGTGCTGCGGCGGGGCGAGGAGCCCGACATACGGCGCACCGTGCCGGTGGGCGCACCCCGCGGCGGCGACGAGTTCGACCAGCTCGCCCGGGAGATGGGACGCGCCCACGACACGGCGGTGACCGCCGTCGTGCAGGCGTCCCAGTTCTCCAGCAGCGCGGGCACCGACCAGAAGGTCGAGGTCTTCGTCAACCTCGCACGGCGTCTTCAGTCGCTCGTGCACCGCGAGATCCAGCTCCTGGACGAACTGGAGAACGAGGTCGAGGACCCGGACCTGCTCAAGGGCCTCTTCCACGTCGACCACCTGGCCACCCGCATCCGCCGGCACGCCGAGAACCTGGCCGTGCTCGGCGGGGCCGTCTCGCGCCGCCAGTGGAGCAACCCGGTCTCCATGAGCGAGGTCATGCGCTCCTCGATCGCCGAGGTCGAGCAGTACTCCCGGGTCAAGCTGGTGCCGCCGATCGACGGCACCCTGCGCGGCCACGCCGTCGCCGACGTCATCCACCTGCTCGCCGAACTCGTGGAGAACGCCACGGTGTTCAGCGCCCCGCACACCACCGTGCTGCTGCGCGCCCAGTCGGTCACCGCGGGCCTCGCCATCGAGGTCGAGGACCGGGGTCTCGGCATGCCGGTCACCGAGCAGAACAAGATGAACGCCCTGCTCGCCGACCCCGACCAGGTCAATGTGCAGCACCTCCTCCAGGACGGCCGGATCGGCCTGTTCGTGGTGTCCGCGCTGGCCCGCAGGCACGGCATCGCCGTCCGCCTCCAGAACAACATCTACGGCGGGGTGCAGGCCATCCTCGTCCTCCCGGAGGCACTGCTGGGCGAGGAGTACGACGCCGCCGGCCCGGGGACGTCCCGGCAGCCCGCCGCTGCCGCCTCCGCCGCCTCCCCGCAGGGCGGCCCACCCCCCATATCCGCCGCACCCGCGGACCGGCGGAGCGCCCCGCCCCTGCCGTCCCGCGACCGGACGCCCGACCCGCGGCAGGAGCCGGACGACCGGGTGCCCGACCCGCGGCAGGAACCCGGCGACGGGGCGCCCGGCCCCCGGCAGGAGCCCGCCCGCCCCGCCCCGGCCGCCGGCCACACCCCCCTGCCCGTGCGCGGCCAGGGCGCCGACCGGCCCAACCCGGCGGCCGCCGTGCCCGGCGTCACCCACGGGACCACCGCACCACCGGAGTTCACGGTCCCGGCCGAACCGGTGCACAGCACCGCGCGCGGCGCGCCCGACGGCGCGGTGCGCGGCCGGGCCGGCAAGCCCCGGCTGCCCAGGCGCAGGAGCCAGGAGCACCTCGTACCGCAACTGAAGGACGGACCCGCCCCGCGCAAGGACGACGAGCAGCCCGTGCTGCACGACCCCGGACTGATGGCCGCCTTCCAGCGCGGCATCGGACTGGCCGAGGCGGCCGGCCCGCGCACGGAGGAATTCCCCGCCGACGACGCTGCCGCCGCCGGGCCCGACTCCCGACAGCCCGACGACCCGCACTTCACGCACTTCCCCACCCCCAAGGAGTGACCCCCATGGCGAGCGACGCGCCGACCGGCCAAGCAACCGATCTGGACTGGCTGCTGAGCGGACTCGTACAACGGGTTCCGTACACCCGCAGCGCCGTACTGCTCTCCTCCGACGGACTGGTGAAGTCCGTGCACGGCCTGGACACCGACAGCGCCGACCACATGGCGGCCCTCGCCTCCGGGCTCTACTCGCTCGGCCGCAGCGCCGGAATGCGGTTCGGGGACGGCGGCGAGGTGCGGCAGGTGGTGGTCGAGCTGGACTCGACGCTGCTGTTCGTCTCGACCGCGGGGTCCGGCACCTTCCTCGCCGTGCTGGCCGGACGCGAGGCGGACGCCGCGGTCCTCGGGTACGAGATGGCGATGCTGGTCAAGAGCGTACGTCCGTACCTGGCGACCCCGGCACGGCAGCGGGCGGGCAGTGTGCCGAACGCCCCGGGGTACTGAACGTGGCGGCCCCGCAGGACGGGCCCTGGCTCGACGACGCGGCAGGCCGGCTGATCCGCCCGTTCACGGTGAGCAACGGCCGCACCCGCCCCAGCGTGGAACTCGACCTGCTGACGATGGTGATGGCCACCGGCACCGGCCTGCCCCTGCACCTCGGCCCCGAGCACACGCAGGCGATCGGCCTGTGCGACGACCCCATGTCGGTGGCGGAGATCGCGGCACACCTGCGCCTGCCCGCCGTCGTCACCAAGGTCGTACTGAGCGACCTGGTGGACTGCGGGGCGGTCCTCACCCATGCCCCGATCCTCCAACACCCCCCGACCGACCGCGACTTGCTGGAGGCAGTGCTCGATGGTCTACGACGACAACTCTGACTACGGCTCCGCGTTCGGACCCGGAGGCGGCGGGCCCGGCCCCGAGGAGGTCTTCCCCACCGCGTTGAAGGTCCTCGTCGCGGGCGGCTTCGGCGTCGGCAAGACCACCTTCGTCGGCGCGGTCAGCGAGATCGACCCGCTCAGCACCGAGGAGCTCCTCACCCAGGCGAGCGCCGGCACCGACAGCCTGGAGGGCGTCGAGAACAAGTCCATGACCACCGTCGCCATGGACTTCGGCCGCATGACCCTCGACAAGGACCACGTCCTGTACCTCTTCGGCACGCCGGGGCAGGAACGCTTCTGGTTCATGTGGGACGAGCTCTCCAAGGGGGCGCTGGGCGCGGTCGTCCTCGCCGACACCCGCCGCCTGGAGGACTGCTTCGCCGCCGTCGACTTCTTCGAGCAGCGCGGCATCGGCTTCGTCGTCGCCGTCAACGAGTTCGACGGGGCCTTCCGGTACGAGCCCGAGGAGGTGCGCGGCGCCCTCGACCTCAACCCGGAGATCCCCATCGTGATCTGCGACGCCCGGCTCGCCAGCTCCGGTGTCGCCACCCTCGTCACCCTCGTCAAGCACCTCCTCGCGCACGCGCCCGCCGCCCCCACCACGGCCCACGGAGCACACCCATGACGGGAGCCCAGCTATGACGTACGACAGGATCGGCCACCTGCTGCTCACCCCGGCCGACCGGGAGGGGCCCGAACGGGCGCGCAGACTCAGGGAGCTGGGTCTCGGCGGGCGGCCGGACCCGATGCTGGACGCGTTCGCCGTACGGCTCGCGGAGGCGACCCGGGCACCGTACTCGATGGTCAACTTCATCGACGAGAACCGGCAGTTCTTCGCCGGGCTGCACACCCCGAACGGCACCCACTCCGGCAGCGACCTGGGGGCCGCGGCCGCCGCCGGGCGGATCGGCCGGGCGATGGCCCGCGACCACGGGTACTGCCCGCACGTGGTGGCCCGCAGAAAGGCCCTCGTCCTGGAGGACGTCTGCGACTACCCGCGCTTCGCGGGCAACCCGGTCGTCGACGAGATCGGCATCCGTTCCTACCTCGGCGCGCCGCTCATCGACCGGGACGGCATCGCGCTGGGCGCGATCTGCGTGGTGGACGTCAAGCCCCGGCAGTGGGGGCGCGAGGGCCTGGAGACGATCAAGGCGATGGCCGCCGAGCTGATGACGCAGATCGGGCGGCGCGAGGAGGGCGGCATCTGAGGCGGCCCCGCCGGGGCGTCGCACGGCCGTCCACCGGCCCCGGAGCAGGTGGCGTACGCCGAACGGTCGCAGGAGCGGGGGACGGGCGGCGCCCGGCATGACCGCGCGGGTCCGGGGGAGGGTCAGCACCGTACCCGTAGCGTCACCCCACCCGCGATGCGACAGTCAGCTCAGAGAGGCAGGCCGACCATGACCGCTCCCGGCACCCCCGGCACGGCGACCGCACACGACGGCGTCCAGCTCGCCACGTACACCTGGCTGCCCGGCAGCGGACGCCCGCGCGCACTGGTGCAGATCGCGCACGGAGCGGCCGAACACGCCCAGCGCTACGACCGGTTCGCCCGCCATCTCGTCTCCCACGGGTACGGGGTGCTCGCCTCGGACCACCGGGGCCACGGCGCGACCGCCGCCGGCACCGGTGGGCTCGGCGTCGCGGGCGACGACGGCTGGCGGAACATGGTCGCCGACCTGCGCACGGTCGGCGGCCAGGCCCGCGCCCTGCACCCGGGCGTGCCGGTGGTGCTGCTCGGGCACAGCCTCGGCGCGATGCTGGCCCGCGACTACGCGCAGGAACATCCCGACGGGCTCGCCGGGGTGATCCTGTCGGGGGTCTTCCGCACGCTGCCCGGCACCGACCTCGAAGCGGCGGTCGCGCACCTGGAGCGGCAGGCGAAGACCGAGGGCCGGGACGCGACCGCCTCCTTCACCGCCGACCGGTTTGCCCACTTCAACGACGCGTTCACCCATCGCACCGGCTTCGAGTGGCTCTCCCGCGACGAGAGCGAGGTCGACGCGTACGCCGCCGACGACCGCTGCGGATTCCCGTTCAGCACGGGCCTCTCGCTCGACTGGGTGCGCGGCATCCGCAAGCTGAACGATCCGCGCAACCTGGCCCGCGTCCCCGCCGACCTCCCCTTCCACCTCGCGGTCGGCACCGAGGACCCGTGCCACCAGGGCATGACACTCGTCCACGAACTTCTGGAGGACCTGCGGTACGCGGGCGTCGAGGACCTCACCTGGAAGGGGTACGAGGGGGCCCGCCACGAAATCCTCAACGAGACGAACAGGGACGAGGTCCAGGACGACCTGACGGCCTGGCTCGACAAGCACGTCTGAGCGCGAGGGGGCGGGAACTCCACGCCGGCCTCCTCGACTGCGCTACGCCTTCAGGAAGACGCTGATCCGCTCCCGCAGCGAGGCCGCGTCGAGCCCGTGCGCCGCGAGGTGGTCGGCCATGTCCCCGTACCGGCGCAGCTCGCGCTGTCCCACGCCCAGGCCGAGCACCCGGTGCGGGAGGTCGGCGAGCGCGTCGTTCGCGGCGGTGGTCGAGGTCCCGGCGAGGCAGGGCTCGACGAGAACGACATCGGTGTGCCCGGCGGCCCTCAGCGCCGCCCCGTCGAAGGGCCGCACGGTGGCCGCGTACAGGACGGTCACGTCCAGGTCCGCCACCGCGTCCAGCACGTCGTCGAGCATCGGCCCGACGGCGACCACCGTCCCGCCGCGCCCTTCGCGCACGGTGACGAACCCCCCGCCGCCCCGCACCTCCCGGGCCCGGGCGTTGCTCTGCAACGACAGCCGTACGTAGACCCGCTCGTCCCCGTCGGCGACCGCGTGCCGCAGCAGCGCCTCCGCCTCGTCGGGGTGGCCGGGCACATGCACCGTCCATCCGTCGAGCGTGTCGAGGAGCGCCACATCACCGGGCGCCATGTGGGTGAACCCGCCCGCGGGCCAGTCGTACGAAGCGCCCGCGCTCACCAGCACACCGCCCACGCCCTGGTGCCCGAAGTCCAGCTTCACCTGCTCGAAGGGCCGCTCCACCAGGAAGCTGGCGAAGGTGTGCACCACCGGCCGCAGACCGGTCAGCGCCATCCCGGCGCCCGCGCCGACGAGCAACTGCTCCCGGATGCCGACGTTCACCACCCTCGTGGGGTGCCGGCGCCGGGCGGCGGAGAATCCGTCGACGCTGATGTCGGCGAGGACGACCGCGACCCGGGGGTCCTCGTCCAGCAGTCGCGAGGTGGTGGCGATGAACCGGTCCCGCATCGTGTCCATGGTCAATGTCCTTTTCCGGTCGGTCTGTTGCTGTCGGCGGTGTCAGTTCTTGGGCTCGACGCGGGCCACGACCACGTGCGGGCGGCCCGGATGCGGGGCGGTGTACGCGGCGTGCAGCGCCTCGTGGTCGCGGCCGTCGACGGTGGCGGCGGACCAGCCGGCCGCCTCGAAGCGTGAGGCGATGCCGCCGGGCCACCCGTGCGTGGCGGAGGAGTTGTCCACGACGAGCGCGTGCAGCCGGTCGAGCCCCGCCGGACCCGCGAAGGCGATCGCCTCGTGGTTGCTGCCCTCGTCCAGCTCCGCGTCCCCGATCAGCACCCACACCGCGGGGCCCGTCAGCCCCTGCGCCCGCAGCCCCAGTGCCGTGCCGACCGCCAGCGGCAGCCCGTGCCCGAGCGACCCGCTGCCGATCTCCGCGCCGGGGACCAGGACGCGGTCCGGGTGGTGCCCGAGGGGTGAGTCGTACGAGCCGAACCCCGCCAGCACCTCCTCCCCGAAGAACCCCTTCGCGGCCAGCACCGCGTAGTACGCCATCGGGCCGTGCCCCTTGGACAGTAGGAACCGGTCCCGCGCCCGGTCCTCCGCGGTTCCGGGGGTCACCCGCAGGACCCGGTCGTAGAGCACCCAGAGGGCGTCCAGCGTCGAGGTGGCGGCGGGGCCGTGCTTCTCGTCGCCGGTCATCAGGCCCATCAGGCGGCCCAGGTCGGCGTATCCGTAGGAAGGCTGCTGCGGAGATGTCCGTGCCGGTGTTTGTGCCGGTGTTTGTGTGCTCATGCGGAGGACTCTCGGACATCAAGTGGACTTGAGGTCAAGCCTCCGCGTCCCGGCAAAGCCGTTCGCGACCACGACCTGATGTGCGGTATTGTTCTCGTACGCGCTCAGCCAGGGAAAACCCCAGGTCAGGCGAGTAACGGGACGTGGCGCAGCTTGGTAGCGCACTTGACTGGGGGTCAAGGGGTCGCAGGTTCAAATCCTGTCGTCCCGACTCGAAGGAGTCGTGTGCAGAGGGCCGGTTCGGAGGAATCCGAACCGGCCCTCTGCGTTGAAGTCCGGGCGGAGCGGCGCAACTCCGCGGCCGGCTCACGCGTGCAGCTCGGAGGCGTACGGAGGTTCCGCGCCCGCGCGCGAGCAGGTGAGCGCCGCGGCGCGCGCGGCGAGGCCCAGCAGCTCGGTCCAGGCGTCGCCGTCCAGGCCTGCCACCGCCTCCGCCGACAGCAGGCCGCGGGCGGAGAGGCCGTGGAGGAGTGCCGCGTTCACGGTGTCGCCCGCGCCGATCGTGTCCACCACGTCCACCCGGACGCCCGGCACCGAGAACTCACCGCCCGCCGTGAACGCGGTGAGGCCCTTGCCGCCCTGTGTGACGACCACCGCCGCAGGGCCCGCCGCGAGCCAGCCCGGCACGTCCGGGCCGAGCCAGTGGGCGTCCTCCTCGCTCAGCTTGAGCAGGGAGACGTACGGCAGCCAGCCGCGGAAGCGCTCCCGGTAGGCGTCCGGGTCGGCGATCAGCCCGGCCCTGATGTTCGGGTCCAGCGCGACGAACACCCCGCGTCCGGCCTCCCGTCGCATCAGCTCCTCGTACGCGCTCGCGCCCGGCTCCAGCACCAGGGAGCACGTGCCGAAGGACAGGGCGCGGACCCCGGCGGGCAGCCGGCCGGGCGTGGTGAAGAGGCGGTCCGCGCACTCCGCGACGTGGAAGGCGTACGACGCCGAGCCGTCCGCGCCGAGGGAGGCGACGGCCAGCGAGGTGGGCTCGGGGCCGCGCTGGAGCAGCTCGGTGGAGACGTTCTCCGCCCGCAGCCGCTCCACGAGCGAGTCGCCGAAGGCGTCGGTGGAGATCCGCGAGCAGAACGCGACGTCCGCGCCCAGCCGTCCCAGCGCCACGGCCGTGTTGTACGGGCCGCCGCCCCGGGCGGGCAGCAGCGGGGCCAGGGCGTCGCCCCGGGACCCGGGCACCAGGTCGATCAGGGCCTCACCTGCGACGACGATCACGCGACGTTCCTTCCGGACGGGGTGCGGAAGGCCGGAGCATACCCGCGGCCCGGGGCGCGGAACGCAATCGCCCCGCCCTCACCCCGCCACGGCGAAGTGCCGCACCCCGGCCACCGGCTCCCAGCACAGCACCCCCGTCTCGGCCAGCACCTCCAGGTGCGCGTCGATCTCCAGCACCGCCAGCATCCGGTGCTGGTCCGGCAGGTCGTCCAGCCGACGTCGGCGGCGGGTCCACGGCAGGGCGCGGGCCACGTCCAGCGCGCTGCGGGCGCCCCCGCGGACCGCGCGGGCCACCGCGTCGAGGCGTTCCTCGTGATGGGCGAGGAGGGCGTCGACGCGGGTGTGCGTGCTCGTGGTCACCGGTCCGTGCGCGGGCAGGAGCAGCGCGTCCGGCAACTCCCGCACCAGGCGCAGGGACTGCCGGTACGAACGCAGCGGTGAGCGTTCGGGGGTGCGCTCGAAGCCGATCGACGGGGTGATGTGCGGCAGCACGTGGTCGCCCGCGAAGAGCAGTCCGGCGCCGGGGTCGCCGAAGACCACGTGCCCCCGGGTGTGCCCGGGGGTGGCCAGCACCTTCAACGTCCGTTCCGTGAGGGGCACTTCCTCGTGGTCGTCCAGCCAGGCGTCCGGCGGGCCGAAGGGCATCGCCCACTCCTCGGCCGTCACCGGCATCGCCGCCACGGCGTCCGCGAGGTCCTTCGCGCCGCAGCGGCGGAGCTGGGCGGCCTGCGCCGGGTGCGCGCCCCGGTTCAGGTCCAGGCCCTCGATGGAGTGCCGCTCGCCCCGGCCGATCCGTACCCGTACGCCCAGGGACTCGCGCAGCAGGAGGGCCTGGGTGTAGTGGTCCCAGTGGGCGTGCGTCACCAGGATCTGGGCGAGGTCGCCGAGTGTGTGCCCCAGGGGGCGCAGGGCCTCGGCGAGGGCCTTGCCGGTCTCCGGGCCCGCCCAGCCCGAGTCGATGAGGACGGGGCCCTCGCGGTCCTCGACCAGGTAGACGTTGACCGCGTTCAGGCCTTCGAGGGGCAGGGGCAGCGGGATCCGGTACACACCCTCGCGCACGAGGTGGGCGCCGGGTTCCGTCCAGTGGTCGGGCTGGTCGGGGAGGGCCCCGGACCGTTCCGTGCGGGGCTGTGCCAAGGGGCGCTCCGGGGCGGTGGCAGGTGCGGGCGGCGGCAGGTGCCGGTACGGGTTCGTGGCAGGTGCAGACAGGTCGAGCGTAGCCCTGGATGCGGGAAGCGGGGCCGTGCGCCGACGCGTTGAGCATCACAGTGCGCGGGGGTGGACGGCGCGGACGTCGGCTCCTCGACGTCCTGCCCGGTAGTCCGCGCGCAGCCGCGTCGGCGTCGGTCCGCGCCGTCCGTCAGCCGGGTGGTGCCGGGCGCCTGGGCGGCGTCAGGCCTTCTTGTCGCTCCGCCCGGTCACCCACGCGAGCGCGTCGCACACGCCCTGGACGTACTCGCGGGGGATGTCCCGGTGCACCGGGTCGGCCAACTGGTCCTCCGTCGCGGCCAGTTCGGCGGCGAGTTCGGCGTCGTTGGGCGCCACCGAGCAGTGGCTGCCGGTGACCGGAGTGGTCTGGGCGCTGCCCAGGGCCCAGATGTAGCCCGCGAGGGCGCCGCGGCTGATCTGGGTCTGCCGGTGCGGGGCGGCGGCTTCCGCCTCCAGTTCCCGCAGGGTGGTCTCCACCTCGGTGCGGGAGCGGGCGCCGACGGTGTCGGGCGGGGGAGTGGTGGGGTCTTCGTCGTGGCGAGTCATGCCTTGCGTGTGTCCGGATGCGGCGGGGTGATGTGCGGTGGCGGTCCGCGGAGTACGGAGTGAGGGCCCGCCCCCCTCCCAATCGGCGTAGGAACCCCTCGTCCGGCCCCGTCGGCTCGTCCCCCGCGGCCGGCCCGGCCGGCGCACGCACGGGGGGCCGGCAGCGCCGACGGGGCCGCCGGGCCCGGCCATGCCCTACCGTGTGGGCCGTGGAAAGGCACCAAAACAGACCTCCCGTCCCGCCCGGCCCCCTGCGCATACGTCTGGCCGCGGCGGCCCTCACGGCGGCCGTCTCCGCGTCCGCCGGAGCCTGGGCGTACCACCGCGCGGGCGGCAGCGCGGGCGACATCGCCCGCGACCTCGCGGTCGGCCTCGCCTACGCGGGCGGCGGCCTCACCGCCTGGTGGCACCGGCCCGCCAACCGCACCGGACCGCTCATGGTCGCCGAGGGCGTCGCCTGGTTCCTGGGCAACCTCCAGGGCACCGGCGTGCCCGCCCTCTTCGCGGTCGGCGCCTGGTGGGAGGCGCTCAACATGGCCGTCCTCGTCCACCTGGTCCTCTCCTTCCCCGACGGCCGCCCCGGCTCCGCGCCCGCCCGCCGCCTGGTGGTCTTCTCGTACGGTCTCGTCGCCGTCGGCGGTCTGCTGCGCGCGCTGACGTACGACCCGGCGGTCGTCGCCGTCGAGGCGACGTACCTCTCCTGCAACGACTGCGGCCCCAACCTCCTGCACGTCCCGGCTCTCGCCGGCTTCTTCACGCCGGTCGACACCGTCTACCGGGCGCTCGGCTGGCTGCTGTCGATCGTGCTGGTCGTCGCCATCGTGCGCCGCTGGCAGCAGGCGTCGGTGGCGCGCCGCCGGGCGCTGCTGCCCGCGTGGATCGCCATCGCGATCGCCTCCGCGTTCCTGCTGTGGGACCTGCTGCTCCTGCTGCTGCCGTCGCCCCCGGCCGGCCTCCTGCAGAGCGCCGTCTTCCTGCTCTCCGACGTCACCCAGGTCGCCGTCCCGGTCGCCTTCCTCGTCGGACTGCTGCGGATGCGGCTCCAGCGCGCCGAGGTCGGCGACCTCGTCATGGACCTCGGCAGCGACCCCGACCAGGACAGGCTGCGCGCCGCCCTCGGCCGGGTCCTGGGCGACCCCGGCCTGCGGCTCGGCCTGTGGGCGGAGGAGAAGGGGGAGTACGTCGACGGATCGGGCCAGAGCGTGCGCGGCGACGGCCCCGGGCGCACCCGCGTCGACTCCTCCCGCGGCACCCCGCTGGCCCTGCTGCACCACGACCCGGCGCTCGCCCAGGACCCCGCCCTCCTGGAGGCGGTCGGCGCGGCCCTGCGGCTGGCCCTGGAGAACGTGTGGCTGCGCACCCAGGCCAAGGAGGTCACCTCCCGCATCGTGCGCGCCGCCGACGCCGAACGGGGCCGCCTGGAACGCGACCTGCACGACGGGGCGCAGGCCCGCCTGGTCTTCGCGAAGATGGCGCTGCGCCGTGTCGACCGCGCCCTCGCCGACCACCCCGACCCCTCCCTGCGCGCCTCCCTCGCCGAGGTGGAGGAGAGCCTCACCCTCGCCCTGGAGGAGCTGCGCGGCATCGCCCACGGCATCCACCCCGCCGTCCTCACCCGCGAGGGGCTGGGCCCCGCGCTCACCGCCCTCGCCCAGCAGGCCGCCGTGCCCGTGGTGGTCGCTGCCGAACCCCGGCGCTACGACCCGGTCGTGGAGTCCACCGCCTACTTCACCGTCTGCGAGGCCCTCGCCAACGTGGCCAAGCACGCCCGTGCCCGCGCGGTCAGCGTCTCCGCCCGGCACACCGGGGACCGGCTCGTCGTGGAGACCGTCGACGACGGCATCGGCGGCGCGGACACCGCCGCGGGGAGCGGGCTGCGGGGGCTGGCCGACCGGCTCGCCGCCGTGGACGGGATACTGCACGTCGACAGTCCCGCAGGCGGCGGGACGCGGATCAGGGCGGAGTTGCCGTGCGGTTGACAGTGGGCCTCGGCGGGGCGGGTGCGGCGTGCGCGTGATCGTGGCAGAGGACTCGGCGCTCCTCCGGCAGGGGATCGTACGGCTGCTGACCGACGCGGGATTCGAGGTGGCCGCCGAACTCGGCGACGCCCAAGCGCTGCCCGCGCTCGTCGACCGGCACCGGCCGGACTCCGTCCTCCTGGACATCCGGATGCCGCCCACCCACACCGACGAGGGCCTGCGCGCCGCCGCCACGATCCGCGAGCGGCACCCCGGCACCGGCATCCTGCTGCTCTCGCAGTACGTGGAGACCACCGACACGGTGCGCGAACTGGCCCGCGACCCGCGCGGCTTCGGCTACCTGCTCAAGGAGCGCGTCGCCGACATCGACGAACTGGGCAGCGCGCTGAAGCGGGTCGCCGCGGGGGGGAGCGTGCTGGACCCGCAGGTGGTGGCCCGGCTGCTGGCCGCCCCGCGCGCACCGGGCCCGCTGGACGAACTCACCGGCCGCGAACGGGAGGTGCTGGGGCTGATGGCCGAGGGGCGCAGCAACGACGCCATCGCCCGGCACCTGGTCATCGGCGCGAAGACGGTCGAGACGCATGTGCGCAACATCTTCGCCAAGCTGGCGCTGGAGACCGATCTGCACGACCACCGCAGAGTACGGGCCGTGCTGACGTACCTGCGTGCCTGAGCGTCCGCCCGAGCACCTGGCTGAGCGTCGGCGCGGCCGGATGTCCGCGTGCCCGGGCCCGGTCCGTACGGGCCGGGTCCGGGCACGCGGCAAGAAGTACCAGCGATCCGTTCCGGGACGACGTCTCCCCCGTGAAATCCCCCGTGATCCCCCGTCGTCGTCCGCGGAACGGTGCCGGTGAAAGCAACCATAGGCAGCCCGTGAGGCCCTGGCATCAGGGTCTGCCCTGAGATCCGGAATCCTCGCGTCCTGCCCGGTCGGCGCTCCGCGGAGGCCGTTCGCGGGCCGGCCGCTCAGCCGTCCGCCACCACGATCACGCTGTCCCCCTCGGTGAAGCGCAGCCGCTCCGCCTTGTCCGGGTTGAGGTGGATGCCGTACTCCGGCGGCCGCGCGGCCTCCGAGAGCCGCCGGTAGCCGATCGCGGAGTGCCCCTGGAGGCGGGCCGACTCCACCACCGTGTAGAAGTTCACCTCGCGCTCCGCCGCCACGTAGTCCCGGGCGGGCTTGAGGTAGACCTCGCTGCCCTGCGCGCGGAAGAGGTGCTCGAACAGGTCGGCCAGGCCGCGGTTCTCCGAGACCTGCGTCATCAGCAGGCTGATCAGCTTGTCGCTGACGATGAAGTCGTCCCTCTCGCTGATCGGCGCCAGCGCCCGGTTGCGGTCGTCGCTCAGCTCCGCGACCACCGGCAGCGCGCGGCCCGTGCCGTCGGCGATGCCGCGCAGCTGGAGCAGCGTCACCAGGGTGCGGTTGTCGGCGCGCAGGCCCATCGTGCCGTCGGCGTCGTCGCTGAGGACGATCACGCGGTCGTACGAGGGGAGGTCCAGGCCGCGCAGCACGTCCGGCTCCGTGACATCGCCCGTCCGGAAGGACGCGGTCAGCGCGCCGCGCTCCAGGGGCACGGACGTGAGGGTCCGGGCGACCTCCGTCTCCCGGGCGACCACGTCGATGACCGAGCCCTCGGCGACGTACTGGTCGAGCTCCGCGATGACGGTGGCGGCGCGCCGGTTCCAGCCCAGCATCAGGGTCCGCTCGGGCCGGCGGGCGGGCGGCGCCGAGGTGACGATCGCCGTCCGGTCCACGGTCCACGGGCGGTCGCAGAGGACGATCGTGTCGTCGTCCTGCGAGATCGCGACGATCTCGTCGCCCTCGTGGATGGGGCTGGTGGAGGGCGGGTTGAGCTCCAGTGCGCCGTCGGCCCGGCGCAGGCCGACCACCGAGGAGGTGGCGTACGACAGGAGCGCGTCGCCGTAGGTGCGGCCCGTCAGCCCCGGTTCGGCGGTCAGGTAGAACTCGTTGCCCTCGAAGGTGAGGAGGTCCATGTAGACCACCGAGAGGCCCGGCTGCCGGCAGGTCTGCACGATGAGACGGGCCGCGACGTCGTCGATGCTCAGCACGCAGGCCCCGGCGCCCGCCGCGAGCCGCGCCGCGTCCCGGTTGCGTACGTTCTGCACGGCGGCCAGCACATGCCGCGGGCCCTCCTGCATGCCGGGGCTGCGGGTGACGGCCAGCAGCGTCTTGACGATGTCGGCGTCACCGTCCTCGACGCCCGGCGTCAGCACGATCACCGCCCGCGCGCCCCGCGGATTGACCCGCTGGATGTCGGCGGGGTCCACGGGGCTTCCGGTGCGGCAGATCACCCGGGTGTTGCGGGTGTTCGGCACCCGGACCCGGATCAGGTCCTCCATCTCGGCCTTGTCCTTGTCGGCGAGGACCGCGACGGCCGCCCGGCGCTTGTTGACGTTGGCCTCCACCAACTGCCTGATGACCGGGTAGACCTGCTCCGACCAGCCCAGGAGCACGGTGTGCTGGTCTTCGAGGACCACGGAGCGGCCGCGCCGCAGATCCATGATCTTGCGGTTGACGCCGGCCGCGATCAGCCCGACCAGGGTGCTCGCGAAGAACAGCCCCACCAGGGCGAGCAGGATCGACAGCAGCACGAACGCCGGGGCGCCGACCGCGCCGCCCAGCTTGAGCGTCGAGCTCACGTTCTTCCAGATCTCCCCGAGCTGGCTGCGCGGCGTGCCGGACCGGCCGGTGTCCGCCCGCACCAGCAGGGCGCTCACCGGAACGACGAGCCCCAGGCAGACCAGCGAGAGCCAGCCGATCAGGGCGGGGGTGCCCCGGGTCATCGTGTTGTCGAACCAGTACCGAAGGCGGGGACCGACGACAGAAGTGCGGGCCATGCCGCAACTCACCTCCGGCGACGCGCGGGCAGGGAACGGGACCGCGCGGGCGAAGCGCGCACATCGCCCCCGGCGCTCCCGATCCTCCACCCGCGAGCGGGGCCGCCGCAGCCGACCCGCCGCACTCGCGCACCCCTTTCGAGTGCGTTTCGCGGTGCTTTCAGCAAGCCGCCGTGCGGGTGAACCTCCCGGCCTGCGCGAGGTCCGCCTCGATGCCCGAGGCCGTCGCCCGCAACACCCGCTCCCAGACGGTCGGCCCCTTCTACGGCTACGCGCTGCCGTTCACCGGCGGCGGCGACCTCCTCGACGCCTCCTCGGACGCCGCGCTGCGCCGGGACTGGCGGGCCGAGCACTTCTCGTACTTCATGACGACGACCCTGCACCCGGAGCCCGGCCAGTCCCCGTTCCGGACCCGCTTGCAGATCTCCCAGCTCGACCGCATCGCCTCCTCACGGCACGCCGCGGCCGAACTCGCCGAGAACTACGCGGGGTTGCCCTTCACCCAGGGCCGGAGCTCAACGGCAGCGCAGTTGCTCCCCCGTCATCGGCGCCCCCTCGACCATGCTCCTGTCGTACATCACCTCGGCCACCGGCTGCCCGGCGCTCCCGACCCGCACCTCGAAGGTGCGCCCGTTCCCCCGGACCGGCCGCAGCAGCGCGCCCGGGAGCGCCGCCGCCAGCGTCGAGGCGTACCGCTCCCAGTACGGGTCGTACACGATCACGGTCGGCTGCTCGGCCCGCACCGCCGGGGCTTCCGCCTTCGTCACGGCGAAACCGCTCCTGCGCAGCCCCTCGGCCACGTCCGGGTCGTCCGCCCGCACCAGAACCGTGCCCGGGTCCATCGCCACCGGCACCGCCCGCAGCGTGAGTTCGTCGGCGACCGGCCGGTCCTCCCGCACCGCGGCGAACATCCGGCTCGCCCGTACCTCGTCCCACAGCAGCGTCGAGCCCCACGACGGCACCCGGTGGTCGAAGGCCCTCATCGGCACCGTCGCGAACTCCACCCGGTCGGCACGCAGTTCGCGCAGCCCCCAGCCCAGCCCGAACAGCGTCGCCACGCCCGTCCCCGCGTCCGTGCGCACCTGCGGGAGCAGCGCGGAGGCCGCGGCGGCCAGTTTCACCGGGTCGCTCAGCGCACCCGCCTCCGCCAGCCGGGTCAGCATCCCGAGCAGCAACCGCTGCTGACGGCGCACCCGGCCGAGGTCGCCGGGCGGCGACACCTTGCGGGCCCGTGCGTACCGCAGTGCCTCCACGCCCTGGAGCACACGGGTGCCGGGCCGCAGGCTCAGCCCCGCGTTCAGGTCCTCCAGCGGTCTGTCGGTGCAGACCTCGGCGCCGCCCAGCGCGTCGACCGCGTCCGCGAAGCGGACGAAGTCCGTCTCCAGGTAGTGGTCGATCCGCAGTCCGGTGGCCTGCTCGACCGTGCGCACCGCGAGGTCGGGCCCGCCGTGCAGGTACGCGCCGTTGATCTTCCCCGAATGCCGCGGATGGTCGTGCGGGGCGAACGGTACGTACGAGTCGCGGGGCAGCGAGACCACGCTCATCCGGTCGCCGTCGCGGGAGAAGTGCACCAGCATCATCGTGTCGGTGCAGTCGCACTCCTTGCCGCCGACATGGAGCCTGGCGATCTGCTCCCGCGTCATCCCCGTGCGCCGGTCGATGCCCACGACCAGCAGGTTCGTCCCCGGCGCCGCCAGCGCGTCCGGGGACAGCGTGCTGTCGTGCACGAGGGTGTACGGGGCGGGGGCGTCGGCCGTCGCCGGAAGGGACCCGGCGGCCAGCGAGGCCACCAGCAGCACCGCGAGCGCCAGCCGACGCCGACGCCGGAAGGGGCCCCGGCCGACGGGGGAGCGGCCGGCGGAGGAGTGGCTGACGGAGGGGCGGCCGGTGCGGGGGCGGCTCGAAAGCAAGAGGACCTCCAGGGAGCAAACCGACAGGCGGCGAACCGAAGTGGCGGGAGCGGCCTGCGTGGTACGGAGGGCACGAGCGGCACCACGGCACGCCCGGAGCTCCCAAAACGGTGCAAATCGGGCACGAGTGACCCGCAGCCTAACGCAGCCTCCCCCCAATTCGATTGCCGCCGTGCTGATCATCCGCCTACTGTCCGCGTCATGCTTCCCGAGGTGAACACCGAAGAGGAGTGGGACGCCGTCGTCCCCGACGACGCGCGCGTACGCCCCGGAGCGCAGGACCTCTGCGCCCGCCTCGGCCTCGGCGACCTGCCGCTGGTGCGCTTCTCCGAGGGCTCGCAGCCCGTCTACGCCGTCGGCGACACCCACGTCCTCAAGCTCTTCCCCGGTGTCGACGCCTCGGACGCCGACACGGAGAGCCGCGTCCTGGCCCACCTCCACGGACGCCTCCCCGTCGCCACGCCCGCCCTCCACTCCACCGGCGGGTACGAGAACGGCTGGCGGTACGTCCTCATGTCCCGCCTCCCGGGCGAAGACCTGGCCCGGGCCTGGCCGCGCATCCCCGCCGCCGCCCGGGCCGGCGTCGTCGCCCAGGCCGCCGGGGCGCTGGCCGCGCTGCACGCCCTCGATCCGCAGCCCCTCGCCACCACCCTCGGCCCCGCCGACTGGGCCCACTTCCTCGCCCGGCAGCGGGCCGGCGCCGTCGAACGCCAGCGCACCCGGGGCCTGCCCGAGGAGTGGGTCGAGACGATCCCCGCCTTCCTCGACTCCGTCGACCTGCCCGCCGACGCGCCCCGCGTCCTGCTGCACACCGAGCCGATGCGACAGCACTTCGTGGTCGACCCCGCCACCTGGCAGCTCACCGGGCTCTTCGACTTCGAACCCGCCATGCTCGGCGACCCGGCCTACGACCTGGTCGGCGTCGGACTCTTCCTCACCAGGGGCGAACCCGGCCTGATGGCCCGCTTCCAGCAGGAGTACGGCCGCGCCTTCGACCCGCGCCTGCTCCTCGCGTACACCCTGCTCCACGTCTACGCCAACCTGCCCTGGTACTTCCGCGAACTGCCCGCGCCGCCCGAGCCGACGTGGGACGCGGTCGCCGAGACCTGGTTCGGCACCGGCTGATCCGCCCGGGTCCGGACCCGCCCCTTGTTGACACCGTGCGGCGGTGCGCCGCGCGCGCCGGCCCGGTGTCCTGCCCGAGGGCGTCCGAAGCGATTCGAACGCGGCAGTGCGCACCGGAGCGCACCGCACCCGGCGCTCGCGGCGCGAACGGAGGCGTGCGACGGCGCGGACCCGGACGGGTAAGGGCCGGACCCTTCGAACATCCCGTTCGGAACAAGGCGATATCCGGCCACATGGCAGCCACCCGTGCCCACCCGCGCGCTTCGTGAACCCTTTCCGTGCCCGTACGTGCGTCCACCGTACGGAATCACGGGTCCGGCCCCCCGGGGCGGCTCGATGGCAAGAGGTGTACGGGTAAAGATCCGTCCCGGTGGCCTCGTACGCCCCCTGGAGATCATCCGCAGCGCGCACCGGTCCCGAAGTCCGGCCCATCGACAGCTCCGGACACCCCGCGCTCAACTTTCCGCAGATGGCGGGCAATTGCATCGTTATTGACGATCCGACATGGGCAGATAGGCCACAGCACGGACCAGAACACCGCACTGCACGCTGAAACCTGGACTCCAGGGGGAATTCCCATGCACGTCACTTCGGATCACCGGCTTGTTCAGCCCCTGCCGCACACGCCCTTCTACTGCCCGGTGCCGTCCGCGGCGCACCCGTCGGCGGAGGTGCTGAACGAGCTGACCGTCGACTGGATGTTCCGGCAGGACCTCGACACCGACGCGGACCAGCGCGCCCGGCTCGCGCGCTGCGACTTCGGCGGGCTCACGGCCTTCACCATGCCCTACGGCCGTCTCGCCCCGCTCACCCTGATGGCGAAGTTCCACGCCGTCCTCTTCTCCCTCGACGACGGAGTCTGCGACGAGGCCCGGCCCACCGCAGGACAGCTCGCCCGGGAGGTCGGCCACATCATGCGGGCCGTCGAGGCCCCCGGCGACCCCGTCCCCGGCGAGTCGCGGCACGCCGCCGTCCTGCGCGACCTGCGCGTCGAACTGGAGCGGTACGCCACCGCCCGCCAGATCCGCCGCTGGGTCGACGCCATGCGCGTCTACACCTCCGGCCTGGTCTGGGAGGCGGAGTGCCGGCGCAGCCCCGGCCAGCCCTCCGTGAACGACTACGTCACCCTGTGGATGCGGGCCATCGGGATGGCCCCCTCCACCGCGATGATGGAGATAGTCGCCGGCTACTCGGTCCCCGACGAGGACCTGGAGGACCCCCGGGTGCGGGCCCTCACCGAGATCACCTGGACCCTCGTCAGCTGGGACAACGACCTCTACTCGCGCAACAAGGAACTCCTGCGCGCCGACGACGACCTCAACCTGGTCGACGTCCTGTGCCACGAACTGGACTGCGCCCCCGCCGAGGCGCTCCAGCACGCCGTCGCCATGCGCGACCGCGTGATGGTGCTCTTCCTGCGCCTGCGCGCGCAGGTCCTGTGCGACGGAGGCGCCGAACTGCGGCGATACGTCCACGACCTGGGGCAGTTCGTGCGCGGCCACCTCGACTGGGCCGCCCGCTGCCCGCGCTACCGGGTGGCGCCCCAGCAGGTCACCCCGCTCGCCAAACCGGCCGGCTGGTGGAAGCACCGCCCGGCCGACGACAGCGCCGACGCCCTGCCGCTGCCGACCATCTCCTGGTGGTGGGACCAGGTGGCCGAACACGTCGAGGCCGTCCGCCACGCCGCCTGAGACGACGCGCGAACGGCCCCGGCCCGACCCGGCGCCGCCGGGCCCCGGACGCGTACGACGGCTGCTAGTAGCCCCGCCACCAGGTGACCAGCGTGCGCCAGGCCCGTACCGGCGCCGACCCCCGACGCTGCGCCGGGACCGTCGCCGCCGGCGGCGCGGTCCGGGGCGCCGCCGGTACCGGGCCGGGCTGCGGCACCGTGCCGGATGCGGCCGGGTCGGGCCTGCGCGGAGAGCTGATCTGCCAGTCGCGGGCCGCGGCCCCGGCCCGCTCGGGAATGACGGGGCCGGTGATCTCCTGCGGCGGTCGCGGCGCGAAGGACACCGGCAGCTCGATCAGGTGACGCGACATCAGGGTGCTGCGCCACCTCAACTCGTCCTCCTCGACCGAGAGCTGAATGTCCGGCAGGCGCATCAGCAGGGCGTCGACACCCGTGTCGGCGATGGCACGCCCGATGTCCTGGCCGGGGCACTCGTGCGGCCCGCCGCTGAACGCGAGATGGGCGCGGTTGCCCTGCATCGAGGCCGACGGCTCGGGGCGCACCACCGGGTCCACGTTGGCGGGGGCGATGCCGACGATCAGGGCGTCGCCCGCCTTGATCTTCTGCCCGCCGAGCTCGGAGTCACCGGCGGCCCACCGGCCCAGAATCGTCGTGAACGGCGGCTCGTCCCACAGCGTCTGCTCCACCGCCTCCGGCAGCGTCATGTGCCCGCCGCTGAGCTGGGCGCGGAAGCGGGGGTCGGTGAGCACCATGCGCAGCACGTTGGCGATCAGGTTCGCCGTCGTCTCGTACGCGGCGATCAGCACCAGGCGCAGATGGTGGGCGGCCTCGTCGTCGGTGAACTGCGCGGGGTGCTCCACCAGCCACGTCGCGAAGTCCTCCTCGGGTTCCGCCCGGCGGCGCGCCACCAGCCGGTACAGGGCACCCATCACGTGCTCGTTGGCCGCGATCGCCTTCTCGGAGCCCTTGAGCATCTCGCGCGCGGCCTGCACCAGCTCCTCGTCGTACTCCTCGGGCATGCCGATGATCTGGCACATCACCATCATCGGCAGGTGCTCGGCGAACTGGCTGACCAGGTCGGCCTGCCCGCTCTCGCAGAAGTCGTTGACCAGGCGGTTGCTGAACCGGTTGATGAAGCGGCGCACCCCCCGGTGGTCGATGCGGGCGATGGAGTCGGTGACCGCGCCCCGCTGACGCTCGTGCTCCGCGCCGTCCGCGAAGACGCACACCGGCTGGTACGCGAAGATCGGCGCGAGCGGGTTGGTCATGTCCAGCGAGCCGTCCTGCAGCATCCGCCAGCGCCGCGAATCGCGGGAGTACAGCGAGGGGGTGCGCGTCATGTGCAGGTTCTCGCTGTGGCCGAGCACCAGCCAGGCCGGAACGTCGCCGTTGAGCAGGACGGGGGCCACCGGCCCGTGCTCGGCGCGCAGCTTCTCGTACAGGCCCATCGGGTCCTTCTCGTGCGCCGGGCCGTAGAGCCTGCGCAGCCCGCCGGGGCCGATCTCGCTCACCTCCGGTTCGGGCGCGCCGCCCGAGGCGTGCGCCGGGCACTCGGGCGGCGGCAGCGGGGTCGGATCGAAGGGGGAAGTCATCGCAACTCCTGAAGAGCATTGGGAAGTCGAGGGTCCGGCGGGTGTCAGGACCGCTGGAGGGCGAGCGCGTGCAGGTAGTTCATGAGGGTCAGCAGCACATCGCGGCTGGACGCCCGCAGCCGGGCGTCGCAGTTGACCATCGGCACCTCGTCGGGCAGGTCCAGCGCGTGCCGCAGCGTCTCCATGGGGTGGCTCGGCGCGTCCGGGAAGGTGTTCACGGCGACGACGAACGGCACCCCGCGCTCCTCCAGTCGGCCGATCACGTCGAAGCTGACTTCGAGCCGCCGGGTGTCGACCAGCACGACCGCGCCGAGCGCGCCCTCGAACAGGCCGTTCCACAGGAACCAGAAGCGCTCCTGGCCGGGCGTGCCGAACAGGTACAGGATGAGCTGCTCGCTGATGCTGATCCGGCCGAAGTCCATGGCGACGGTCGTCGCCGTCTTGCCCTCGATCCGCGAGTTGTCGTCGACGCCGATGCTGGCCTGCGTCATCGTCTCCTCGGTGGTCAGCGGGCGGATCTCGCTGACCGCGCCGACCATCGTCGTCTTCCCGACGCCGAAACCGCCGACGATCACCACCTTCACCGCGGCGGTGGCAGTGCTGGGCAGTACGTCCTCGGTACGGGGGCCCGTAATGGTGTCAGAGCCGTTGAAGTCCATGCATCACCGCTTCGAGAAGGGACCGGTCGGGAAGTACGGCGCGCACGATCGGGGCGCGCGACTCCACCAGTTCGGTGGCGAGGAGGTCGGTCAGCAGCGAGGTGACCACGCTGAAGGGCAGGCGCAGGTATGCGGAGATCTCCGCCACCGACAGGGGGGCCCGGCACAGCCGCAGGATCGCGGCCTGTTCGGGCTGCACGGTCGGCGACGGGGTGGAACAGGCGACGACCATGGTGACCAGGTCGAGCGCGGCTCGCTCCCCGCCGTCCGGGCCGCCGGTGATGACGTACAGCCGCTCCGGGTCCCCCTTCGCCGCACCCGGGTCGGGGGCGGCGACGGAGGTGGCGGGCAGCTTGTCTCGGCGTTCGCGGCGGGGTGTCTTCATCCGTGGTGCCCGTCGTGCCGGGGCGGGCTGGTCAGGTGGGCTCCGATCCGTACGACCAGGTCGCGCATCCGCGCTCCCACCAGACCGGCGTCCACCGTCTCGTCGGCGAGGACCGCGAGGTAGGCCCCCGTGCCCGCCGCCATCAGGTAGAAGAAGCCGCCGTCCACCTCGATGACGACCATCCGCATCTGCCCGTCGCTGTCGGGGATCTCCGCGGCGACCGCCGACGCCAGGCTCTGGAGCCCCGCGCAGGCGGCGGCGAGGCGGTCGGCGACGTCGGGGTCGCCGCCGTGCCGGGCGATGCGCAGTCCGTCCGCGGAGAGCACCACGATCTGGTGGATCTGCGGTACGCCGGTGGCCAGGTCCTTCAGAATCCAGTCCAAGTTGGCCCGCTGCTGGATCACTTCAGATCTCCCTTGTCCCACGTGTTGTCGTCGTGTGTGCCGTCGGCCTGGTGCGTGGGCGGGCCGTCCGCCTCGGCCGGCGGGTCCAGCGGCACTCCCTTGGCCGCCTTGGTGAACGCTTCGAGCCAGATCCCCGGCTGGGGTTCCTCCTTGACCGGGAAGCCGGCCGCCGCTGCCGCCGCGGCGGCTTCGGCCGCGGCCTGACGCTCCTGCGCCGGGAGGTTGTGGGAGCCGAGGGGCGCTCGGCCCCGGCTGCGGCGCTGGGGCAGCCCGTTCTCGGTCCATTCGGTGACCACGGGAACGTCGTCCTCCATGGCCGACATCGGTACCGGCCGGGGCGGCGCGACCGGCGCCGCGGGGGCGGGCGTCGGCGGCTTCGGCCTGGCGGGACGGGGCTTGCGCTGGGGCGCCCGGGCCTCTTCGGGCGTCATGCCGTCGATCTTGCCGCCGCGGGGCACGGCGGAGGCGCCGATGCCGTGGGCGATGCCGGGCGCGGGGCCGGTGGTGACGATGTCGCGCGGAACGATCAGCACCGCGCGCACCCCGCCGTACGCGGACTGCCGTAGCGACACCTGGAGGTTGTACATCTGCGACAGCCGTCCGACCACGGCCATGCCGAGGCGGGGCGTGTCGCCCAGCGCGTTCAGGTCGATGCCGGCCTGTGCCTGGACGAGCATGTTCTCCGCCCGGCGGCGGGCCTCCTCGCTGAGGCTGACGCCGCCGTCCTCGATCTCGATGGCGATGCCGGTCTGCACCTCGACCGCGGTGACGTGCACCCGGGTCTGCGGCGGCGAGTAACGGGTCGCGTTGTCGAGGAGCTCCGCGCAGGCGTGGATGAGCGGCTCGACGGCGGTGCCGATGATGGCGACCTTGGCGATCGAGTGCAGGTCGACGCGCCGGTACTCCAGGATGCGCGACATCGCGCCGCGCAGCACGCTGAACAGCGGTACCGGGCGCGGCCACTGACGCGAGGGCCTGGCCCCGCCGAGCACCGAGATGGAGTCGGCGAGCCGGCCGATCAGGGCGGTGCCGTGGTCGATGCGCAACAGGTCGTCGAAGACCTCCGGGTTGCGCCCGTGGTCCTCCTCCATCTGCCGCAGCTCGCTCGCCTGCTGGTGGACGATGGCCTGCACCCGGCGGGCGATGTTGACGAACGCGCGCTGCGCGGACTCCCGCCTGGCCTCTTCGAGGTCGATGATGTCGAGCACGGTGCGCAGCAACTCGCGCTGCGCGTACGGCAGATCGCGGTAGCGCTCGTCCGCGTCGACGACGTCCCGCATCACCTCGGCGGGCGATTCGCTGGAGCGCAGCCGCCGGATCGCGGCCGGCATCAGCTCCTTGGCCAGCCGTACCGTCTCGTCGTCGTGCTCGGCCAGCCGCCGCTCCAACTGGGCCGCGCGCGCCGCGTGGTCGGCCTGCGCCTGGCGCAGCGCCCTGCCGCGCCGCACGATCTCACCCGTGAGGGCGGCGATCACCACCGTCGCCGCGGCCCCCGCCCAGACGACGGGTATGCGGGCGGACACGTCGACGAGGAACGCCGCGCCCGCGGTGGCCGCGACGGTCAGGACGACGGCCAGGGCGATCGGCCGGAAGAAGGTGGACTCCTGCTGTCGTGCCGCATGCGCCTGATGTGTCGCCTGCCGCGCCTGATGTGCTGCCTGACGTGGGGGGGATTCAACCCGAACCATGGAGAGCCTCTGGCGGTGATTGGGGGACGTTTTCAAACAAGAGCGACCTAGGGGAACAAGTGGATGAATTCACATCAACTCGGCTTGTTGCGCAGCGAGCTTAGCCCGCCCGCGTGAGGGCGTCGGCCGGTTCTGCCAAGCCCCTGCACCGATCGTCGTCCCCGGCATAGACTCACCGACTTTGTACGTTCGGCGCTCGCTTGTGTGCAGGGAGTCACCGGATGGAAGGAATATGCCGCAAGCGCGGGACAGTGACGGGTGGGGCTTGATAACGCGCGACGGCCCGCCCGCCCCGGCGGGGCGAACGGGCCGTGCTCGTGCCGCGAAGGGCGGGCGCTGAACAGGTCGACGGGCGGGCGGCGGGTCAGCGGTCGCGCGTCAGCATCGGCAGCAGCGCGGCCGCCGACCAACTGAAATTGGTGGAGTTGAGGGCGGCCCCGGTCACCGGATCGTAGTTCTCCATGATCGGCCCGTTGCCCCGCAAACCGGCCGCCTGTGCGAGGAGTTGCCCGGTCAACCTGTCCGCGTCGCGGCCGTAGCCGTACGACCGCAGGCCGCCCAGCGCGAAGTACGCCTGGTCCAGCCAGACCGGGCCCCGCCAGTAGCGCGTCGGCTGGAAGTACGGCGAACTCCTGGCCACCGTCGGGAACGGCACCTTCGTCGCGAACTCCGCCGGGTCGGTCAGCTTCGCCCGCACCGCCCGCGCCTGCCCGGCGGACGCCGTGCCCGTCCACAGCGGTGTCGCGCCCTCGATGCCCCGTCCGCGCGCGGTCAGCAACCGGTCGCCGCCCAGCGCCTTGTCGTGGAACCAGCCCGTCGCCGGGTCGTACATCCGCTCCCGTACGGCGGTGTGCGTCGCCCGGGACCTCCGCTCCCAGTCCCGCGCCTCGCCCGGCCTGCCCAGCTCCCGGGCGATCCTCGCCAGATGGCCCTGGTCGGCGGCGAGATGGGCGTTCAGGTCCACCGACTCCTGGTTGACGGAGTAGCCGACCACCTTCCCGTCCGCCCCCGTGTTGGCGACGACCGCCGCGCCGAGGGCGGCGTCGAAGCGCGGCGCGTTGTCCATGCCGCTCTCCCAGGCCGCCGCCAGCAACCGCGCCGTGGGGGAGTCGTTGCCCGGGTCGACCGTCGCCCCGTACTCCGCGAGACCGTTGCCGTCGTGGTCGCGGGTGCGGTACCACCACTCCTGGTACGCCACGAGCTTCGGGTACAGCTCGCGCAGGAAGGACCGGTCGCCGGACTTCGCGTACACCTCCCACACCGCCCATGCCGCCAGCGGCGGCTTGGAGTTGCGCTCGTTCCAGTTGCCGCCCCCGCGCGCCGGGTCGTTGTAGAAGACGCAGTCGGGGATCATGCCCGCGTCCTGCGGGCGCGTCGCACTGTCGGCGCGTATCTGGTGGTCGAACATCGAGCGGATCTGGCTCTGCGCCAGCGAGGGCTCGAACCGCGCCGTGCCCACCGCCTGCTTCCAGGTGTCCCACGCCCACAGGCCGCCGGTGAACCACTTGTAGGAGATCGACGGCGTGATGCCGTCGTGCGCCAGCTTCCCCGCGGCCCCGCGCCAGTTCGTCACCAGCGTCTCCAGCGACTTCACCGCGACCCGCCGGTCCTCCTTCGCCACCCCACGCGTCACCGAGTCGACATAGCGACGCCACCGGGCGTCGGCGGAGGCGGCCGCCGCGTCGGGCCGGGCGAGCGCGGAACGCACCGCCGCCGCCTCGCGGGCCCGCTCGGCCCCGGTGAAGGTGTACGACTCGGTCCAGTCGAAGGAGTGACCGCGGCCGGGCCGCAGGACGACGGGGGAGACGGCTTCGGTGCGGTAGGCGTCGCCGTCGACGGTGGTGCGGACCGGCTCCCGGTGGACGACCTCGAAGCGCTCGGTGCCGTCGGTCAGGTACTCCCAGGTCTCGCGCACCTTCGCGAAGTCCACCCCGACGCCGTGCCGGGTCGCCCGCAGCCGCGGCGCGTCCTTCATCGGCGCCGCCCGCGGGCGCAGCAGCGACCCCGTCCAGCCCGCGCCGAGGGTGCGCGTCTGCCGCCCGGTGTTGCGGATCTCGGCCCGCACCAGCGCGGTGCGCCGGGAGGAGAAGCGGAGCTCCATCTCCAGGCGCAGACCGCCCCCGAGGTCGTACGACTGGAGCAGCCGGCCCGGCTGCGAGGTGAAGCGCGGCGCGCCCCCGGCGGCGAGGTCCAACGGCTGCCCGGACTCGGTGAGGCGGAGGCGGCTGAAGGCCCTGCTCAGCCACCAGGGGTACTCCTGCGCGATGTAGAGGGGCCCGGTGAAACCCCCGTACGCGGCGGTGTCGCCCGCCTCGGGCAGCGCGTACGCGTGCCAGGCGCCCCGGTCGGCGAAGACGTTCACGGAGTTGTTGTGGCCGTCGGACTCGTCCGGGCGGGCGGCGGCGGGGGAGCCCCGCCGGTCCAGGACGTCGCCGTAGCCGGCCACCGGCCCCGGGCTGCCGGCCGCCGCGGGCGGGGCCGGGGCGGCGGGGGCCGCGACGGCCCCGGCGAGGAGCGTGCCGCAGGCCAGGGCGACGGCGAGGGCGGGCGTGCGTGGGTTCATGGTCACCTTTCCGTGGATACGGTTCTGACGACGGCCGCGCCGAGCGGCCCCAGCCGGACGCGGTCGTGCACCTGCTCGCCGGTGAGCAGGTCGGTGCCGGGCAGGGCCGGGCTGTCGGCCTCCCGGTCGGTGTGGTTGAGCAGGAAGAGGTACGGGCCGCGCCGTACGGCCTCGACCCCCGCGGGCGGCGCGGCGCCGAGCACCGGTGTCACCTCCGCCTCGCAGAGCGCTCCGTCGAGCACCCGGCCCAGGCCCTCGGCGTCGAGGCGGCAGCTCAGGTAGCGGGCGCTGCCCCGCCCCCAGGCGTTCCGGGTGACGGCGGGCTGCCCGGCGAGCGCCCCGGAGGCGTACGCCAGCAGCGGACGGGCCCCCTCGGCCACCAGCCACTCGCTCCACACGCTCGCCCGGGCGTCCTCGCCGACCCGCACCGACTCCCCGTCCGGGACCGGCCAGAACTCGTCGACGACCACCCCGAGCACCTCCCGCAGCGGCCCCGGCGCGCCCCCGGGGTGCAGGTGGTCGTGCTCGTCCACGACCCCGCTGAACGGCCCGCACACCAGATGCCCGCCCCCGTGCACGTGGTCGGCGATCCGCCGGGCGTGCTCGGCGCGCAGCAGGTACAGGTTCGGGGCCAGGACCAGCCGGTACGGGGAGAGATCCGCGTCCGGCGCGACGAAGTCCACGGTGACCCCGCGTGCGTACAGCGCCTCGTACCAGGGGCGCAGCAGCTCCCGCCAGCGCATCCGCTCCGAGGGGTGGTCGGTGCCCTCCAGCGCCCACCAGGAGTGCCAGTCCAGGACGATCGCGGCCCGCGCGGTGATCCGGGAGCCGGCCACCTCGGCGAGCCGGCGCAGCTCCGCCCCGAACCGGACCGTCTCCCGCCAGCCCCGCGAGGCCGTGCCCCGGTGGGGCAGCAGCGCGCTGTGGAACTTCTCCGCGCCCGCCCGCGACTGCCGCCACTGGAAGTACAGGATCCCGTCCGCGCCCCGGGCGAGCGCCTGGAGCGACCACAGGCGTTGCAGGCCGGGGCGCTTGGGCACGTTGACGGGCCGCCAGCTCACCGCCGACGGCGCCTGCTCCAGCAGCAGCCACGGCCGGCCGCCCTTGAGGGAGCGCATCAGGTCGTGGTTGAGGGCCGCGCCCACGTGCGCCGCCGGACCGGCCGGGTCGGGGTAGGCGTCGTCGGAGACGATGTCCTCGTGCCGGGCCCACTCCCAGTGGTCGAGGGCCTTGAACATCGACATGAAGTTGGTGGTGGCGGGCACGTCGGGGGAGTGCGTGCGCAGCACGTCCCGCTCCAGCCGGTGCAGCCGCAGGAGCGCGTCGGAGCAGAACCTCCGCCAGTCCAGGACCTGGGTGGGGTTGACCGGGCCCGGGGCGGTGCGCGGCGGTTCGATCTGCCGGAAGTCGCCGTAGCGCTGCGACCAGAAGTCGGTTCCCCAGACGCGGTTGAGTTCCTCGACGGTGCGGTAGCGCTTCCTGAGCCAGTCGCGGAAGTCGGCCGCCGACTCCTCGCAGAAGCACTCGGTGACGTGGTCGCCGTACTCGTTGTGGATGTGCCAGAGCGCCAGCGCCGGGTGTCTGGCGTACCGCTCGGCCAGCGCGCGCACCAGCTTCCCGGCGGCGCGGGCGTAGGTGGGGTCGGAGGGGCAGTAGAGCTGCCGGGAGCCGAATTCCAGGCGTACGCCGTCGGCGGTGACCGGCCGGACGTAGGTGGCGGAACGCACCAGCCACGCGGGCGGCGAGGCGGTCGCCGTGGCGAGGTCCACGGCGATGCCGTGCGCGGCGAACAGGTCCATCAGCCGGTCGAGCCAGCCGAACTCCCAGGAGTCGGGGCCGGGCTGGAGCCTCGCCCAGGCGAAGACGCCGACCGTGACCAGGGTGACGCCCGCCTCCCGCATCAGCGCGGCGTCCTCGGCCCAGGTCTCCTCGGGCCACTGCTCGGGGTTGTAGTCCCCGCCGTACTGGATGCCCTCGGGAAAGCCGCGGCTCACTGCTTCACCGCCCCGCCCAGCAGACCGGAGACGAACTGCCGCTGGAAGCACAGGAAGAGCAGCAGCAGGGGCAGCGTGGCCAGCAGCGAGCCGAGCATCAGCCCGGAGTGGTCGACGCGGGAGAGCCCGGTCAGGGTGTTCAGCGCGACGGGCACGGTGTAGGCGTCCTCCGAGTTCAGCATGAGCAGCGGCCAGATGAAGCTGTTCCAGGCACTCATGAAGGTGAAGATCACAAGGGCTCCCAACTGCGGCCGCACGCAGGGCAGTACGACGGTGTAGAAGGTGCGCAGCTCACCGGAGCCGTCGATCCGCGCCGACTCCAGCAGTTCGTCGGGGAAGTCCAGGAAGCCCTGCCGCATCAGCAGGATGCCGAAGGAACTCGCGAGGAACGGCAGGACCACCGCCTGGTAGGTGTTGACCCAGCCCAGGCTCGCCATCATCTGGAACAGGGGCACGAGCAGCACCTGGAACGGGATCATCATCGTCGCCAGGACCACCCCGAGCAGCAGTCCGCGCCCCCGGAACCGGAACTTGGCCAGCCCGTACCCGCACATCGCCGAGATCAGCGCGCTCAGCGCGGTGTGCACCAGGGCGATGCCGACGCTGTTGAGCATGACCCGGCTGAACCCGACGGTCTCCTCCAGCCGGGCCAGGTTGTCCAGGAGCCGGCCGCCCGGCACGAGCGGGGGCGGGGAGCGGAAGAGGTCCGCGGTGGAGTGCGTGGAGGCGATCGCCATCCAGGCGAACGGCACCAGGCTGATCACCGCGCCGGCCACCAGGACCAGCCCGACGGCCGGTCCCGCGAGCCGCCGCACGGGGCTCCTGCGTACGGCGTCCCGGGCCGGGGCGGCCGTGCTCATCGGCGCTCCTGCCGTCCGAACAGGAGGTACTGGGCGAGGGACAGCACCGCGATCAGCAGCACCACCACCCATGCGATGGCCGCCGCGTAACCGAAGTCGAGCTGCTCGAAGCCGGTCCTGTAGAGGTAGACCACGGGGGAGAGGGTCGCGTTGTCGGGGCCGCCGCGCGTCAGCACGTAGTTCTCGTCGAAGAGCTGCAGTGTGCCGATGGTGGAGGTGACCGCGCAGAACAGGACCACCGGGCGCAGTTGCGGGACGATGATCCTGCGGTACGTCGCGAAGGCCGACGCCCCGTCCAGGGCGGCCGCCTCGTACTGCTCCTTGCCGATCGCCTGGAGACCGGCCAGCAGGATCACCGCGTTGTACCCGGCCCACCGCCAGGTCAGCGAGGCGATCAGGGAGATCCGCGCCCAGGCCGGGTCGTTGAGCCAGTCGACGGGCCCGAGCCCGAACACCGACAGGAACTGGTTCGCCGGCCCCCCGTCCGTCTTCAGCAGCACCTGGAAGACGACCGCGTACGCGACGAGCGTGGTGACGGCGGGCAGGAAGTAGACCGCCCGCCAGGCGCCCCGGAACCTCAGCCAGGACTGGTTGAGCAGTCCCGCCAGCAGCAGCGCGAGCACCACCATCAGCGGCACCTGCACCAGCAGGATGAGCCCGACGTTGACCAGGGACTCCAGGAACGCCGGGTCCGACGCCATCCGCCGGTACTGGGCGAGCCCCACCCACACCGACGCCCCGTCGCGCTCGGCGGTGAAGCTCTGGAAGAGGCTCGCACCCAGCGGGTACGCGAAGAACACGGCGAACAGCACGGCGGCGGGCCCCGCGAACACCCAGGGAACCACCCGGTGCCGCTGCCGGCGCCGGCCGGACGGGGACGGGGACGGGGGCGCCACGGCGGGGGAGGGCGGGAGCGTACGCGTGGGCGCGGCCATGGTGCGTCAGCCCGCGATCCGCGGCCGGCCGGTGGCCGAGGCGATCTGCGCGGCGGCGGAGCCCAGCGCCTCCCGGGGGTCCTTGTCGCGCGTCAGGATTCCGGAGATCGTCGAGAACATGATCTCGCTCGCCTTCGCGCCGTCCTCGGTGTACTCCACCGGCGGTGTCGTCGGAGCGAGGTCCGCGAACACCTTCAGGGCCGCCTGCCCGCCGAAGTACTCCTGCGGCGTGCTCAGATACGGGTCGGCGAGTGCCGGGAGGAAGGCCGGGAAGAGACCCTCCCGCTTCAGCATCGACACCTGGTTCGGCACGCTCGTGAGCAGGAACTCCACGAAGGCCCAGGCGAGTCCGGGGTTCCTGCTCTGCTCGGGCACGGCGAGCACGGACCCGCCCCGGTTCGAGGTGCGCGCCCCGCCGGCCGTGAAGGCGGGCATCGGCAGCACGCCGAACCTCCCCTTCAGCTCCGGCGCGTCGGCGAGCAGCGTGCCCATCCACCACGCCGCGCTCGTCTCGGTGGCCGCCCTGCCCGCCTTCGTGGCGGTGACCAGGCCGTCCCAGCCCTTCTGGTAATCCACCAGGTCCCGGTCGGCCAGGGTCTTGAGCAGTGTCGCCGCCCGCACCGCCTCCGGGCTGTCGACGGCCACCCTGCCGTCGGCGTAGAAGTGCCGCCCCTGCTGCTGGAGCAGCATCGCGAAGGTGGAGTCCTCGACCGAGTCCAGGACGAGCATCCGGCGGCCGGTGCGCTTCCTGAGCTGCTCGCCCGCCTGCACGTAGTCGTCCCAGGTCCGGATCGACCCGGGCTCGATCCCGGCCGCCCGGAAGTAGTCACGCCGGTAGAACATCCCGCACGGGCCGATGTCCCACGGCAGGGCGACGGTCCTGCCCCGCGGGTCCACCACGGTCTTCCAGGACGCCTCGTCGAAGTTCTTCCGGTGCGCACCGGCGGGCTTCGTCAGGTCGTAGAAGCCTCGGGGGAAGTTCCCCGTGTACGTCGCCATGCGCGGGCCCTCGACGGTCAGCACGTCCGGCAGCCCCGAGCCGCTCTTCAGGCCCACGGTGATCTTGTCGTAGGCGCTGTCGTAGCCGATGTCGCGGACCGTGACGGCCGTCCCCGGGTGCTTCGCCTGGAAGTCCTTCGCCAGCCGCCGCATCGCCTTGGCCGCGACGTCCCAGGACCAGACGGTGACCGTGCCCCTGAGCTGCTTCCCGTCCGCCTCGGGCACCTCCGGAGCCGGACCGCCCCGGCCGCCGGCGCCCCCGGTGGCGCAGCCGGAGAGCGCGGCCGTGGCCCCCGCCGCGAGCCCGGCGGCCAGAACTGCCCTGCGTGCCGGTCGAGTTGACACCCTTGTCTCCCGCCGTCGGAATGCCTAATGCTGTATACAGAACACTGAATGACGCCTTGTCGCGTCAAGAGGTCGAACGTCAACTGCCCCTGAAATCGCGGAAGTCGGGACCGAGGGCCCGGCTCCGGGAGCTCTTCGCCAGCGGAGGCGCGGCATGACCCCACCCGAGAATTCCCCGGACCGCCCGCACCTCCGGGTCCCGGTGCACCCGTACATTCCGAACGCGGTTCCCGCCGTACGGCAGGCCATGCTGGACGCCGTCGGCGCGGCCGGTGTCGAGGACTTCTACGCCGACATCCCCGAGGGGATCCGGCTCCGCCGCCCCCTCGACCTGCCCGCACCCCTGCGCTCCGAGGCCCGACTCGTGCGCCACATGGAGCAGTTGCTCAGCCGCAACACCCCCGCCACCCGCACCCTCAGCTTCCTCGGCGGCGGCTGCTACCCCCACCACGTGCCCGCCGTCGTCGACGAGGTGACGGGACGGTCCGAGTTCCTCACCGCCTACGCGGGCGAGCCGTACGAGGACCACGGCCGCTTCCAGGCCATGTGGGAGTACCAGTCCCTGATGGCCGAACTCCTCGACGTGGACGTCGTCAACGTCCCCGTCTACGACGGCTTCCAGGCCGCCGGTACGGCGCTGCGCATGGCCGGCCGCGTCACGGGCCTGCGCAGACTGCTGATCTGCGGCGACGTCGATCCCGACAAGCTGTCCAAGATCCGCGACTACGTCCGCCCCGACCACGAGGTGGTCCTCGTCCCCGCCGACCCGGCGACCGGCGGCACCGACGCGGACGCGGTACGGTCCGCCCTCGCCGGGGGCGACGTGGCGGCCGTGTACGCGGAGGCCCCCAACCGGCTGGGACTGGTCGACCCGACGCTTCCCGGGCTGGGCCGGCTGGCGCACGGCAGCGGCGCCCTGTACGTCGTGGGCTGCAACCCGGTCAGCCTCGGCGTGCTGGCCCCGCCGTCCTCGTACGGAGCCGACCTGACCTGCGGCGACATCCAGCCGCTCGGCATCCGCATGAGCTACGGCGGCGGCACCGCGGGCTTCATCGGCGCCGCCGACGACCCGCGCCTCGTGGCGGAGTACCCGACCCGCCTCTTCGGCCTGGTCCCCACCGACGTCGAGGGCGAGTACGGCTTCGGCGACGTGGCGTACGACCGCACCTCCTTCGCCCGGCGCGAGGAGGGCAAGGAGTGGGTCGGCACCGCCGCCGCCCTGCACGGCATCGGCGCGGGCGTCTACCTCTCCCTGATGGGCCCGCAGGGCATGCGGGAGATCGGCGAGACGGTCCTCGCCCACACCGCGTACGCCAAGCAGCGCCTCGCCCGCGTCCCCGGCGTCGCGGTCCCGCACGCCGAAGCGGTCCACTTCGCCGACTTCCCGGTCCGCTTCACCGGCGCCCGCAGCACCGCCGACATCCATGCCGACCTGCGCGAACGCGGCATCTTCGGCGGCATCGAGACCGCCGTCGACCAGGCGCTGTACTGCGTCACCGAAGTCCACAGCAAGGCCGACATCGACGAGCTGGCCGCCGCCCTGGAGGAGATCGTCAAGTGAGCGCCCCCTTCGACACCCACCCCGCCGGCCCCACCGCGCACCCCGCCGCCGGGCCCGTCGCCCCCGAGGACGCCCGGATCGCGGACAAGCCCGCGCTGCGCCGCTTCCACCAGGCGTCCTGGGACGAGAAGCTCATCTTCGAACTCGGCTCACCGGGGGAGCGCGGCGTCCTGGTCCCCGACGTGGACCCGGAGATCACCGAAGCCCTCGGCGGTGCGGTCGAGGTCCCGGCCGCGCTGCGCCGCACCACCGCGCCCGCCCTCCCCGAGATCGGCCAGCAGCAGGTGCTCCGCCACTACCTGCGGCTCTCCCAGGAGACGCTGGGCGCCGACCTCAACGTCGACGTCGGCCAGGGCACCTGCACCATGAAGTACAGCCCCAAGGTCAACGACCGCTTCGTCACGGACGAGCGCATCGCGGGCCTGCACCCCCTCCAGGACGAGTCCACCGTGCAGGGCGTCCTGGAGATCCTGCACCGGCTGGAGGGCCTGCTGAAGGAGGTCTCCGGCATGGACCGGGTCTCCCTCCAGCCCGGTGCGGGCTCCGCCGCCATCTACGCCAACGTCGCCATGATCCGCGCCTACTTCGCCGACCGGGGCGAGGCCCGGACCCGCGACGAGATCATCACCACCGTCTTCTCCCACCCCTCCAACGCGGCCTGCGCCAAGACGGCCGGCTTCAAGGTCATCACCCTCCACCCGGACGCCGACGGCTACCCGGACATCGAGGCCCTGCGCGCGGCCGTCGGCCCGCGTACCGCCGCCCTCCTCATCACCAACCCCGAGGACACGGGCATCTACAACCCCCGCATCGCCGAATTCGTCGACATCGTCCACGCGGCGGGCGGCCTCGCCGCCTACGACCAGGCCAACGCCAACGGCATCCTCGGCATCACCCGGGCCCGCGACGCGGGCTTCGACCTGTGCCACTTCAACCTGCACAAGACCTTCTCCACCCCGCACGCCTGCGGCGGCCCGGCGGCCGGCGCCTGCGGCGTCACCGAGGCCCTGGCCCCGTACCTCCCGCGTCCCACCGTGGAGTACGACGCGGACCGCGGCCGCCACCGGCTGGACGGCGACCGGCCGTACTCGGTCGGCAAGATCCGCCCGCACCACGGCGTCGTCCCGAACCTGGTCCGCGCGTACGCCTGGATCATGTCCCTGGGCGCCGACGGCCTGCGCGAGGTCGCCGAGACCGCCGTCCTCAACAACAACTACCTCCTGCACAAGGTCAAGCAGATCCGCGGCGTCAGCGTCCCGTACGCCACCGGGCGCCCCCGCGTCGAGCAGGTCCGCTACAGCTGGGAGCAGCTGAACGCGGACACCGGCGTCCACAGCGAGCAGATCGGCCTGCGCGCCGCCGACTTCGGCGCCCACTACTGGACCAGCCACCACCCCTACCTGGTCCCCGAGCCGATGACCCTGGAGCCCACCGAGTCCTACTCCCGGGCCGACCTCGACGAGTACGCGGCGATCCTCGCCGAGGTGGCACGGGAGGCCTACGAGGACCCGGAGACGGTCCGCACCGCCCCGCACCGCTCCACCGTCCACCGGGTCCGCCCGGAGGCACTCGACGACCCGGCCCGCTGGTCCCCGAGCTGGCGCACCTACCGCCGCAAGGTGCTGGGCGCCGCGGACGCCACATGATCCGGCTCGGTCTCGTGGTCAACCCGGTCGCCGGGCTCGGCGGCCGGGTGGGCCTGGGCGGCAGCGACGGTACGCGGACCCAGCGGCGGGCGCTGGAACGGGGGGCGGTGCCGTGCGCGGTGGACCGCTCCACGGCCGCCCTGGCCGAACTGGCCCGCCGCACCCGGGACGTCGAGCTGCTGACCGTCTCCGGCGCGATGGGGGAGGCGTCGGCCCGTGCGGCGGGGCTGCCCGCACGCGTGGTGCACCGGCCGCGCCGCCCGGGGGCCACCGGGCCGCGTGACACCGTCGAGGCCGTGCGGGCCCTCGCGGACGACGTGGACCTGCTGCTGTTCGCCGGGGGCGACGGCACCGCCCGCGACGTGCTGGAGGCGCTGGGGGAGGAGGCACGGCTCCCGGTCCTCGGCATCCCGACCGGGGTCAAGATGCACTCGGCGGTCTTCGCGGTGAACCCCCGGGCTGCCGGGGAGATCGCTGCGGGCTGGGCGTCCGGGTCCGGCGGGCCGCGGCTGCGCCCGGCGGAGGTCATGGACCGCGACGAGGCGGAACTGCGGCGCGGCCGCCTGGCCTCCCGGCTCTACGGCTGGCTGCCGGTGCCGTACGTGCCGGTGCGCGTCCAGCAGCGCAAGGCGGGCAGCACGGGGGCCTCCCCGGAGGCGCTCGGGGGGATCGCGGCGGAGCTGGCGTCCCGGGCGGGGGCGGAGGACCTCCTGATCCTGGGCCCGGGCACCACCACCCGGGCGGTGGCCGCCGCCCTGGGCGCGGAGATCCCGCTGACGGGGGTCACGGCGCTGGTCCGGGCGGGCGGCGGGTGCGGGGCGAGCCACTGCGGCGACTGCCCGTCGCCGTGCGGGTGCGCGGTGGCTGACCGTGCGGTTCCCCGCGCCCCTGACGGGGCGCTCCCTCCCCTTGGGTCCCCGCGGGCGGCCCTTGCGCCCCCGCCCCCTCGCCCGCCCGGTGCCGCCGCGCACCCGCCACCCCCCGGCCTCCCCCCGTACCGCACCCTCGCCACCCGCCTCACCTCCGCCCACCTCCACGCCCTGGCCCGGCACCACCCCCTCCTCCTCGCCCTCTCCCCCGTCGGAGGCCAAGGCTTCCTCCTGGGCCGGGGCAACCAGCAGATCTCCCCCGAGGTCCTCCGCACCCTCGCCCCCGGCAAGCTCCTCGTCCTCGCCACCGAAGCCAAACTCGCCGCCCTGCACGGCCGCCCCCTCCTCATCGACACCGGCGACGACGCCCTGGACGCCGAACTCTCCGGCTACGCCACCGTCCTCACCGGCCGGGGCCGCACCGCCCTCTACCGCCTCAGCCACTGAAGACGCCCCAGCCACTGAAGACGCCTCAGCCACCGGACAACCACCCCAAGGAGCCAGTCCGACATGATCGACCTCACCGGCAAGCGCGCCCTCGTCACCGCCGCCGCCTCCGGCATCGGCCGCGCCTCCGCCCTCCTCCTCGCCGAACTCGGCGCCCGCGTCGTCGTCGCCGACATCGACCCCGAAGCCGGCGAGGCCACCGCCAAGGAAGCGGGCGGCGTCTTCGTGTGCTGCGACGTCTCCCGGCGCACCGACTGCGAGCAGGCCGTCCGGGCCGCCCACTTCGAACTCGGCGGCATCGACGTCCTCTTCAACAACGCCGGAATCATCCGCCGGTCCACCGTCTGCGAGATCGCCGACGACGACTGGGACCTCGTCATGGCCGTCAACGTCCGCTCGGTCCTGCTGATGTCGCGCCTCGTGATACCCGGGATGGCGGCCCAGGGCGGCGGCTCCATCATCAACACCGGCTCCGGGTGGGGGATTTCGGGCGGCGCCCGCGCCGTCTCGTACTGCGCCTCCAAGGGGGCCGTCGTCAACATGACCCGCGCCATGGCCATCGACCACGGGCCCGACCTGATCCGGGTCAACTGCGTGTGCCCCGGCGACACCGCCACCGGCATGCTCGCCGAAGAGGCCCGCCAACTCGGCGCATCCGCGGAGGTGTTCTACGAGCAGGCCGCCGACCGCCCCCTCGGCCGCATCGGGCAGCCCCGCGACATCGCGCAGACCGTCGCCTTCCTCGCCTCCGACGCCTCCTCGTTCCTCAGCGGCGCGATCATCCCCGTCGACGGCGGCGGAACCGCGTGACGCACACCCACCCACCGGCCACCCGGGGCGGCCGCCCGCCCCGGGTGGCCGATAATCTGAGCCGGACGAGGGGAAGGGCCGCCGACATGCCTATCGAGAACCGCCCGCTGCGCGAGCAGGTCAAGGAGGAACTGATCAAACGGCTCGGCCGCGGCACCATCCCGACCGGCGAGCCCATCAACGAGGGCCGCCTCGCCACCGAACTCGGCGTCAGCCGCACCCCGCTCCGCGAAGCCCTGATCTCCCTGGAGCGCGAGGGCGTCATCACCAGCGAACGCGGCAAGGGATTTCGCTTCGCCCCCCTGAGCGCCCGGGAGTTCTGCGACCTCACCACCATCGTCGCCACCCTGGAATCCCTCGCCCTGGAGTCCACCGATCCGGCCCGGCTGGCCGCCCTGGCACCGAGGCTGCTCGAAGAGGCGCGCGCCTTCTCGGCGCCGCAGGCCCGGCACGACGTCATCGAGCGGTACGACGACGCCTGGCACGCCCTGCTGCTCTCGGGCTGCCCCAACGCCCGCCTGATGGACCTGATCGCCTCCCTCAAACTCACCATGCACCGCTACGAACAGGTCGCCCTCGGCGACCAGGACGTGCTGGAACGGTCGGCCGAGGAACACGAACGCATCGCCGAGTGCCTGGTGAATGGCGACCTGCCGAGCGCGGTCCGCGCGCTCAGGGAGAACTGGAACAGCGGCATGGACCGCATCCTGGAACGCCTGACGGCCTGAAGTGCGGGGGCGGGAAACCCCCGTACTTCAGGCCGTCAGGCGTCTCGCGCCCCGCGCGTCAGGCGATGGAGGCCGAAATCACCGCGGCCACCGCGATGTTGCAGGAAGCCGTCACCCACACCGCCGGGTGCGGTTCCTGCTCGACCAGGGTCTGGCCCAGCTTGCCGGGCGTCACCACGTCCACCACCCAGAACGCGACCGCCATCATCACCAGGCCGAGCACACCGAACGCGGCGGTGGACACCAGGCCCTTGCCGAAGTCGTCGTACGTCGTCCAGATGGACGTGAAGACGATGCCGCCGATGCCGAGCAGCGCGGAACTGAGCAGCACGGCGCAGTTCCGGTTGCGCTGCTCCCAGATCTGCCGCCCCAGCTTGCCCGGGGTCAGCGCGTCGACCAGGAAGATGCCCAGCGTGAGCAGGACGACGCCGAGGGCGCCGTAGGCGGCGGCACGGCCGATTCCGTTGACGATGTCTTCCATTGAGAAGTCTCAGTCCCCGAGGTGAGTGGCGTACGGGTGAGTGCCCGTGATCGCATGCTGAAGGAGACGCAAAACCTACCGCACGCCCCCGCCACCCTGTCATGCCCCTGCCTCGGCTCTCCGCGCTCCGCACCCCGCGAAGCGCCGGCGCCCCGGCCCGTGGGACGAAGGCACCGCCCCTGCACGCGCTCACCCGCGCGTGCCCCTCACCACCGTCCCCACGGCACGTGGTCCACGACCCGCCCCGGAACCCCCTTCCCCCGCCCCGCCCCCCTCGTGCACCATGACCCCGTGGACCTGGCCGATCACCACCGCCTCGACGCCCTCTACCGGGACCCCTACCCCCGCTGCGCCCGCGCCCGCGCGGCCCCCGGGCTCACCTTCGTGCCCGAGCTCGACGCCTGGCTCGTCGCCCGGGACGCCGACGTCCGCGAGGTCCTGCGCCGTCCGGAGGACTTCTCCTCGGCCAACGCCCTGCGCCCCGACGTCCGCCCGGGCCCCGCCGCTCTCGCCGAGCTCGCCAGGGGCCTGGGGGGCTTCCGTACCGTTCTCAGCGCCGACGGCGAAGCCCACCGCGCCTACCGCACCCCCCTCAACTCCGGGCTCTCCTTTGCCCGCGTCAACGCGGTCCTCCCGTACGCCGCCGCCCGCGCCGAAGCCCTCGTGGACGCCTTCGCCCCCCGCGGACAGGCCGAACTCATGGGGGAGTACGCCCAGCAGCTTCCCGGCGACGTCATCGGCCGTCTCCTCGGGCTGACCGAGGAGGACGCCCGCACCGCCGTCCACGGCAGCCGCCGCGCCGAGGAACTCCTCTTCCGGCCGCTGCCCGAGGAGGAGCAGGTGGCCGCCGCCCGCGACGTCGTCACCCTCCAGCACCTGCTGGACAACTACATCCGCGAGCGCCGCGCGCACCCCCGGGACGACCTGGTCTCCACCATGACGGCCGCCCTCGTGCCGGGCACCGGCGACCTCACCCGCGAACAACGCGCCGAGGCCGTCTCGCAGTTCCAGAACCTGCTCATCGCGGGGCACCTCACCACCACCGCCCTGATCGGCAGCGCCGTCCACCACCTGCTGCGCGACCGCGCCCAGTGGGAGCTGCTGTGCGCCGAGCCGGAACGCGTCCCGGCCGCCGTCGAGGAGTGCGCCCGCTTCGACGCCCCCATCCAGGGCTTCCGGCGGCTCACCACCCGTGCCGTCACCCTCGCCGGCACCGAACTCCCCGCCGGCGCGACCGTGTTCGTCGCGTACGGCTCCGCCAACCGCGACCCCGCCCGCCACGCCGACCCCGACAGCTTCGACATCGCCCGGACCGCCCCCGCCAAGCACCTCGGCTTCGGCCGCGGCGTCCACGGCTGCCCCGGCGCGCACCTGGGCCGCGCGCAACTGCGCATCACCCTGGAGCTGTTCACCCGCCGGTTCCCGCACCTGCGCCTGGGGCGAGCGGCGGACCAGCAGGTCGTCGTACGGCCCACTCTGATCCATCGCTCGCCCCAGGCGCTGCACCTGTCCTTCCCGGCCGAACAGCCGGGCGGGCATCAGTCCAGGTAGTCGCGCAGGACCTGCGAGCGCGACGGGTGACGCAGCTTGGACATCGTCTTGGACTCGATCTGGCGGATGCGCTCACGCGTCACGCCGTAGACCTTGCCGATCTCGTCCAGCGTCTTGGGCTGGCCGTCCGCCAGGCCGAAGCGCATCGAGACGACGCCCGCCTCGCGCTCCGAGAGGGTGTCCAGCACCGAGTGGAGCTGCTCCTGGAGGAAGGTGAAGGAGACGGCGTCGGCCGGAACCACGGCCTCCGAGTCCTCGATGAGGTCGCCGAACTCGCTGTCGCCCTCCTCGCCCAGCGGCGTGTGCAGGGAGATGGGCTCGCGGCCGTACTTCTGGACCTCGATGACCTTCTCGGGGGTCATGTCGAGTTCCTTGGCCAGCTCCTCCGGGGTGGGCTCGCGGCCCAGGTCCTGGAGCATCTGGCGCTGGACGCGGGCCAGCTTGTTGATGACCTCGACCATGTGCACCGGGATGCGGATGGTGCGGGCCTGGTCGGCCATCGCGCGGGTGATTGCCTGCCGGATCCACCAGGTGGCGTACGTCGAGAACTTGAAGCCCTTGGTGTAGTCGAACTTCTCGACCGCGCGGATCAGACCGACGTTGCCCTCCTGGATGAGGTCCAGGAACAGCATGCCGCGGCCGGTGTAACGCTTCGCCAGCGAGACCACCAGACGGAGGTTGGCCTCCAGGAGGTGGTTCTTGGCGCGGCGGCCGTCCTCGACCAGGATCTCCAGCTCGCGGCGGAACTGCGGGGTCAGCTCCTCCGTGGCCTCGCCGTCCTCGCCGTCGAGCTTGTGCTCGGAGAAGAGACCGGCCTCGATGCGCTTGGCCAGCTCCACCTCCTGCTCGGCGTTGAGCAGCGGCACCTTGCCGATGAGCTTGAGGTAGTCCTTGACCGGGTCGGCGGTGGCGCCCGCGACCGCGACCTGCTGCGGCGGCGCGTCGTCCTCGTCCTCGTCGGACAGGACGTAACCGGCGGTGCCGGGCTTGGGGGTCTCCTCTTCCTCCTCGCCGTCACCCGCCCACTCGTCCGTCTGCTTCTTCGCGGCGGTCTTCTTCGCCGCCGTCTTCTTGGTGGCGCGCTTCTTCGGGGCGGGCTTGTCCGCCACGGCCGTGGTCTCGTCGAGTTCGTCCTCGACGGCCGGAGCCTCGGGGGCGGCAGCGGCGGCGGCCTTGGCGGCCGTCGTCGTCTTCTTGACCGGAGCGGCCTTCTTGGCGACGGCACGCTTCGCGACGGGCTTGGCCTCGCCGGCGGCGGCGGCCTTGCGGGGCGCGCGCTTGGCGGCCTTCGCGGGCTTGGCGGCCGCGGCCGCCGTCACCATCAGCGTCACACCCTCCTCGTCGAGGACCTGGTTCAGGCTGCGCAGGACCCGCTTCCACTGGTCGACAGGGATGCTGTCCGCTTCGAAGGCATGGCGGACGTCGTCGCCATTGATGTGGCCCTGGTCCCGGCCGCGCTCGATGAGCGAGACCAAGGACGGCGATTCGGCGATCTCCTGAGGGAACGGGCGGGACGGACTGAGCGACACGAAGAGCCTCTCGTAGCGAGAAATACAAGTGTGATGGCGGGAGCGAGGCCGTAGCCGAGCCTCGTTCCACAGGGCGGAAGGCTCGGCTGCGCGACGGCACCTGTCAGGTCATCGCGCACCCGCGTTGTTTCGTTACGCCTTTTCTCAAGTGACCTGAGCCACTCTTCCCGGTCCGGGCGGCCTCCGAGGTGCGTGGGGGCCCCGACGGCGTGACGAGGCGGTGCGGGGGCCGCCGGGCGGGCCGAGTGGAATCCCCAAGGGTACCCCCGGGGGACATCTCTCCCCCGGGAGAGGGGTTTTCGCCCGGATTTCCCCCACCTGGAGGACCCGATTCCGTACGTCCGGCCGATCGGGAGCGAAACGGACACGGAGAGGGAGGTGATGGCGGTGGACACCGATGCCGGGACGGATACGGAGGCGGGGATGCGCAAACGTGATCACACGATCGTGATCACGGCCTATCCGGCCGGCCTCCGCCCGCCCTATCCTCCGACCTATGCGCGTCGCTCTCTTCGTCACCTGCGTCAACGACGCGGTGTTCCCCGCCACCGGAATCGCCGTCGTGAAGCTGCTGGAGCGGCTCGGCGTCGAGGTGGACTTCCCCGCCGCCCAGACCTGCTGCGGGCAGCCGCAGTACAACACCGGCTACCGCCGCGACACCGAACCGCTGGTCCGCAGGACCGCCGCCGCCTTCGAGGGGTACGACTGCGTGGTCACCCCGTCGGGCTCCTGCGCGGCGATGATCCGCGACAACTATCCGCGCATCGGACGCCTCCAGGCCAAGGAGGGCCGGGGCGGCGACCTCGCGGCCGCGGCCGCCGGGCTCGTCCCGCGGACGTACGAGCTGACCGAGTTCCTCGTGGACGTGCTCGGCGTCACCGACGTCGGGGCGTACTTCCCGCACACCGTCACCTACCACCCCTCCTGCCACGGACTGCGCGTGCTGGGCCTGGGCGAACGCCCCCGCAGGCTGCTCGAAGCGGTCAAGGGCCTGGAGCTGCGGGAGCTCCCCGGAGCGGACGAGTGCTGCGGCTTCGGCGGCACCTTCGCGGTGAAGAACTCCGATGTTTCCGCCGCCATGGGCGAGGACAAGCTCCGCAACGCCCGGTCCACGGGGGCGGAGGTCCTGTGCGGCGCGGACAACTCCTGCCTGATGCACCTGGGCGGCATGCTCCGCCGGCAGGACTCCCCGCAGCGCGCCCTGCACCTCGCCGAGATCCTGGCCAGCACCGAAGAGGAGCCCCTGCTGTGAGCGTCCCGAAGCCCGGCACCGGCGCCTCCGATGCCACCCCGTCCGGAACCGCCGCGTCCGGAATCGGGCCATCCGGAACCGAATCATCCGGAACCGTCGCGCCCACGGCCATTACGTCCGAAACCAGCTACAAGAACGGCGCGAACCGTACGTATCTGGGCATGCCCGCCTTCCCCCGCGCCGCCCGCGCCGCCGTCCGGGACGCCACCCTGCGCGCCAACCTCAAGCACGCGACCCACACCATCCGCGACAAACGCGCCAAAGCGGTCGCCGAACTGGACGACTGGGCCGAACTCCGCGAGGCCGGGAAGCAGATCAAGGACCACACCCTCCGCCACCTGGACCGCTACCTGCTGCAACTGGAGGAAGCCATCACCGCGGCAGGCGGCACCGTGCACTGGGCGGCCGACGCCGACGAGGCCAACCGCATCGTCACGGACCTGGTGCGAGCCACCGGCGAGCGCGAAGTGGTCAAGGTCAAGTCCATGGCCACCCAGGAGATCGGGCTGAACGAGGCCCTGGCGGCCGCGGGCATCGCCGCCTACGAGACCGACCTCGCCGAACTCATCGTCCAGCTCGGCGACGACCGCCCCTCCCACATCCTGGTCCCGGCCATCCACCGCAACCGGGGCGAGATCCGCGAGATCTTCGCCCGCACGATGAGCGCGTGGGGCCGCCCGGCCCCTGCCGACCTCACCGACCGCCCCGCCGACCTCGCCGAAGCCGCCCGCCTGCACCTGCGCGAGAAGTTCCTGCGCGCCAAGGTCGGCATCTCGGGCGCCAACTTCATGGTCGCCGAGACCGGCACCCTGGTCGTCGTCGAGTCCGAGGGCAACGGCCGCATGTGCCTGACCCTCCCCGAGACGCTGATCTCCGTCGTCGGCATCGAGAAGGTCGTCCCCACCTGGCGGGACCTGGAGGTCTTCCTCCAGACCCTCCCGCGCTCCTCCACCGCCGAGCGCATGAACCCGTACACCAGCACCTGGACCGGCACCACCGACGGCGACGGCCCCCAGGCCTTCCACCTCGTCCTCCTCGACAACGGCCGCACCGACGTCCTCGCCGACGAGGTGGGCCGCCAGACGCTGCGCTGCATCCGCTGCTCCGCCTGCCTCAACGTCTGCCCGGTCTACGAAAGGGCGGGCGGCCACGCGTACGGCTCGGTCTACCCCGGCCCGATCGGGGCGATCCTCACCCCCCAACTCCGCGGCACCACGACGGACTTGGACGCCTCCCTGCCTTTCGCCTCCTCCCTCTGCGGCGCCTGCTACGAGGTGTGCCCGGTGGCCATCGACATCCCCGAGGTCCTGGTCCACCTCCGCGAGAAGGTCGCCGACCGGGGCGGCCGGGGCCACCGCCTGGAGAAGGCCGCGATGAAGGCGTCCGGGTGGGTCCTCGACCACCCCTCCGCGCTGGCCGCCGCCGAACGCGCCGCCTCCCTGACCCGCAAGGCCCACCCCCGGCGCCTCCCGGGCGCCGCCGCCTGGACCAACACCCGTGACCTGCCCGAACTGCCCGCCGCGCCCTTCCGGGACTGGTGGAAGAGGAACCGCACATCGTGAACACCCGCTCCCCGCAGCCCCAGCCCTCCGGCACCGCCGCGCCGGCCACCGGCCGCGACCGCGTCCTCGCCCGCGTCCGCAGGGCCCTCGCCGACGCCCCCGAAGCGCCAGGACCGACCCGCGCGTACGCCACCGCGCACACCCCCGACGACCCGGCGGCCGTCCTCGACCTGCTCCACGAGAACCTCGCCGACTACCGGGCGATCGTCCACCGCACCACCGAGGACGCCCTCGCCCCCCTCCTGGCGCGCCTGCTCGCGGAACACGGCTCGACCTCCGTCCTCGTCCCCGCGGGCCTGCCCGACGGGTGGCTCTCCGAGACCGGCGCGGCACGCGTCGAGGACCGGGCGGCACTCACCGCGGCCGAGCTCGACCGGGTCGACAGCGTCGTCACCGGCTGCGCCCTGGCCGTCGCGGAAACCGGCACCGTCGTCCTGGACGCCGGCCCCGCCCAGGGCCGCCGCCGCCTCACCCTGGTCCCGGACCACCACATCTGCGTGGTACGCGCCCCCTCCCAGGTCGTCGCGTCCCTCCCGCAGGCCATGCCCCGCCTGGACCCGACCCGTCCGCTGACCTGGATCTCGGGCCCTTCGGCGACGAGCGACATCGAACTGGACAGGGTGGAGGGGGTGCACGGGCCCCGGACACTGGAGGTCGTCCTCCTCACCGAAGCCTGACCCCCCCGGACCCTCCTCCGGCCCCCGGAGCCCCCGCCCGCGACGGCTCAGCCCCTCCGCCGCGGGCGGCCGGCGACCCGCACCTCACCCCCGCGCAACTGAAGCGCCTCCACCCGGGCGTCCACCGCGGGCGCGCCCGGCGCCCCGACCCGTTCCGACAGCGCCCGCGCCCACGCCTGTACGTGCCCCAGGTCCATCCCGTGGTCCGCGCCCGTGTACGAGGCCAGCCCCTCGGCGCCCCGCAGCAGCAACCGCGCGCCCCCCGTGGCATTGCCCCGGGCCGCGTGCGTCAGCCCCACCGCCACCTGCGCCAGCGCCCGCCACAGCGGAGCCTCCTGCGGCGGGCCCGCCTTCCACGCGTCCTCGAACACCTCGTGCGCGTGGAAGGGCATCCCCGCGTCCAGCAGCCGCTGCGCCTCGCGCACCGACTCGGCGGGGGAGCGGACCACCCCCTCCGGCTGCCGCTCCACCCCCGGCGTCCCGTACGGCAACGGCCTCCCGAGGCCGTCCCGCGGCCGCGCGTTGCGCGCCCGCCCCTCGCCGTCCCGGTCGCGCCGCCCGTCCCTGTCAGCCATCGTTCCTCCCGGAAATACGGAAAAGCCCGTATCAGAATCTTCTGATACGGGCTCCGACCTGCGATGTACCGCCGGTCGGGACGACAGGATTTGAACCTGCGACCCCTTGACCCCCAGTCAAGTGCGCTACCAAGCTGCGCCACGTCCCGGTGCGCGCCTGACCTGGGCTTTCCCCCTGGCTGGGCGCGCATGAGAACAATACCCCACCTTCACCGGAGGTCCGAACCGCGGTGCCTACGGTGCGCTCTGCTCCGGCGTCGGCGCGGAGCGGCGCTGCTGCGGGATGCCCGGTGCCAGGAGCGGAACGAGGTCCGGCTGCGGCTCGCCCTGCACCACGGTCACGTTCCGTGCCGGGGCCGGCACCCGGATGCCCTCCACCAGGTACCGCTGGTGCAGGCGCTTGATGAACTCGTGCTGGACCCGGTACTGGTCGCTGAACTCGCCCACGCCCAGGACCACCGTGAACCCGATCCGGGAGTCCCCGAAGGTGTGGAAGCGCACCGCGGGCTCGTGCTCGGGCACCGCGCCGGTGATCTCCTTCATCACCTCCGCGACGACCTCCGTCGTGACCCGCTCGACGTGCTCCAGGTCGCTGGTGTAGGCGACGCCGACCTGCACGTTGATCTGGAGCTGCTGCTCGGGGCGGCTGTAGTTGGTCATGTTCGTGCCCGCGAGCTGGACGTTCGGAATGATCACCAGGTTGTTGGAGAGCTGGCGCACGACGGTGTTGCGCCAGTTGATGTCGACGACGTACCCCTCCTCGCCGCTGCTGAGCCGGATGTAGTCACCGGGCCGCACGGTCTTCGACGCGAGGATGTGCACGCCCGCGAAGAGGTTCGCCAAGGTGTCCTGGAGCGCCAGCGCGACCGCCAGGCCGCCGACGCCGAGCGCGGTCAGCAGCGGGGCGATCGAGACGCCCAGGGTCTGCAGCAGCACCAGGAAGCCCATCGCGACGACCACCACCCGCGTGATGTTCGCGAAGATCGTCGCCGACCCGGCCACCCCCGACCGGGACTGCGCCACGGACCGCACCAGACCGGTCGCCATCCGGGCCGCCGTCAGGGTGCCCGCCAGGATCAGCGCGGCGGTCAGTACCCGGGTCACGTTCTGTCCGGTGCGGGCGGTCAGCGGCAGTGCCGCGGCGGCGACCGCGATCCCGGCCGCGATCGCGGCGACGGGGACCAGTGTCCGTACCGCGTCCACCATCATGTCGTCGCCGCCCCAGCGCGTACGGCTGGCCCGCTCGCCCAGCCAGCGCAGCAGCATCCGCAGCAGGAGGGCGGCGAGCAGGCCCGCGGCCGCCGCGATTCCGGCGACGACCAGGTCGCTCAGGGCGAGGGCGCGCTCCATCAGTGCGCCCCCCGGGCCGTCGGCACGGCCGAGCGACTGCGGTCGAATTGCCCCTGGGGGCGGCATATGTGAGGTGTCGTCACCTTGGTCACCTGCTCATTCCGGTCGTACGGGCACACCGGGACAGCGCCGTTCCTGACGGGCCGTCCGGTGCGGACGCCATCCTGCCGCATCCCCGCCGGACCCCCTGCGGCGGCCACGGCTTGCGGCCGGCGCCCGTGCGGCGGCGCGGGGGAGCCGGGGACCGCCCCGGGGCCGTGAAACCGCTTGACCGCACTTCGTACGCTGCTCCCATGACCGCAACGCCCCCTCCGGGCCTCCGCCTGGCGGAGATCACCCCCGCCACCCTCGACGCTGCGCTCGGCATCGAGGTCCGGCCCGACCAGGCGCACCTGGTGGCGCCGGTCGTGAAGTCCCTCGCCCAGGCGTACGTCCACGGGAAGACCGCCTGGCCGCGCCTGGTCCTGGACGGGGACCGCCCGGTGGCCTTCCTGATGGCCTTCCTGGACATCGACTTCGCGGGCGACGGGACGAGGCGCGACCTGCGCTCCGGCCTCTGGCGCCTGAACGTCGCGGCGGACGAGCAGGGCCGAGGCCGCTTCGCGGTGGAGTCCGTCGCCGCCGAGATCCGCCGCCGCGGCGGCACCCGCATGACGGTCACCTACCACCCGGGCCCGGCCGGCCCCGAGGCCTTCTACGCGGGACTGGGTTTCCGCCCCACCGGCGAGACCAGCGGCGACGAGACGGTCGCCGAGCTGGCCCTCACATAACCGTCCTGCCGGTGCGGGCGCCCCCGCACCGGCGCTCACCCCCGTGTCTGGACGACCGCCTCGCCGCCCTTCCCCTCGGGCTGCGCCACGGACACCGCCGTCGGCCTGCGCACCCACAGCAGCGCCCCGCAGAGCACCGCCGCACCCGCCAGCAGCCACGGGCCCGCCCCCGCCGGCACGGCACCCAGCACGATCCCGCTCAGCCCGGCCGTCACCTGCAACGCCAGCGACTGCACCGACAGTGCCGTTGCCCGCTGCGCGCTGGTCACCCGGCGGTGCAGCAGCTCGTTCTCGTTCGGGCCCGCCGAGCCGAGCCCCAGATAGAACAGCCCGTAGCCGACCAGCGCGACCCCGATGGCCAGGGGTGACACCGACAGCGCCGTCACCCCGAGCAGCGCCAGCCCGCACGCCGACACCCCCAGACCGGCCAGCACCGCCCGCTCCCCGCTCCGTGTCCAGCGCGCCGTCAGCGGTGCCAGCGCACTGCCGCAACCCGCCAGCGCGAACCCCGCGCAGCCCACCAGGGAGTACGCCAGCGCCCCCGACTCCAGGGCCCCGGTGACGCCGGCCGCCCGGACCGGCAGCAGCAGCTCCATCGCGGCCAGGCCCACCCCGGCCGCCGCCGCGCTCAGCAGCACCCGGCGCACCGTCACCTCGCGGGCCCCCAGCCGCACCCCGTCGAGCACCGTGGCCGGCACGCCCCGCAGCACGCCGCGCAGCGTGCTCGGGGCGCGCGGCGGCTCCCGCAGGGCGGACAGGACGTACAGCACGAAGACGACGGCGACGGCGGCGCCCGTCAGCCTCGGCACGGACATGGGGACGACGGCTCCCCCGGTGGCCCGTCCCAGCCACGACCCGAGGTCCGGGCCGAGCCCGATCAGCAGCGGGAGTGTGCCGCCGACCAGGGAGCCCGCCCCCAGGCCGACGGAGGCGGCGGTGCCGCCGTGTGCCAGGCCGGTGCGCAGATCGGCGTCGGGCCCGCCGTGGGCCTGCACGGTGTCGACGTACCAGGCCTCGGCGGGCCCGCTGGACAGGGCGCGCCCGGCGCCCATCAGGGCCATGCTGACGGCCAGCATCGCGGGCGAGGCCACCACGGCCTGGAGGGTGAGCGCGGCGGTGTTGAGGAGCCCGGCGGCGGCCAGTACCGGGCGGCGGCCCAGTACGTCGGAGAGCCCGCCGGTGGGCAGTTCCAGTACGGCGGCGGTGACGGAGTGCGCGGCGAAGCACGCGGCGACGGCGGCCAGGCCCAGGCCGCGTTCGGTGAAGAGCAGCACGGCCGTGCCGAAGCCCAGCCCGATCGGGAGCCAGAACAGCAGGGTGACCACGACGTAGCGGCGGCGCGCGGTCCGCAGGACATCGGGGGAGGGCTTCATGTCGCACCGTCACCCATGTCCGAAGTCGTCCGCGGGTCAGGGGCGCCGCGCTGTGCCAGGGGGAGTGCGGCGGTGAGGAGGACGACCTGTTCGGCGCGCGGATCGCCGGCGTCGCGGGCGGAGAGCTCCGCCAGCTTCTCCTCGAAGGCCCGTTGCAGTTCCGTCGCCGACTCCGGGGTCAGGCGCGGCATCAGGTCGCTGATGCCCGACGGCTCCGCCCAGTCGGGGCCGAGAAGCCCCTCGGCCATGTCCGCCTCGTGCTGCACCAGTGCCGTCCGCAGGTGGTCGAGCTGCTGCCGGCGCGTGAAGTCGAGGAAGGTGCGGCCCGCCGGGTCCGCGTGCATCGCCTCGTTGTTCCAGCGGGTCACGGTGTGTGCCGACCGCCAGCGGCGCTCGCGCCCGTCCCGGTGCTCCGCCTCCTCGACGAAGGCGTACTTCGCCAGCACCCGCAGGTGGTAGCTGGTCGAGGCGGACGACTCGCCGGTCCGGGCGGCCAGCTCGCTCGCCGTGCCCGGCCCGTGCTGCCGCAACAGGCCGAGCAGCCGGATGCGCAAGGGGTGGGTGAGGGCCTTGAGGGCCGCCAGGTCCTGTGCCGGGTCCAGCACGCGATCGTGTTCCGCCGACCGGTCCGGACGCTCGTTCGCCTGTTCCTCGTTTCCCATGTCCGGCAGCGTAGGACGGTCGCCCCACTCTGCAAAAGTATTTTTGCAGAAATAATTTGGGAAACCCTTTCGCTACTGTCCGCGCATGCGCATCTACCGTGCCGACGTGGCCGAACGTGCCGACGACCTGGTCTCCGTCTACGCGGAGGTCTTCACCGCCCCGCCCTGGAACGAGCCCGCCGACGCCGTCCCGGCCTTCCGGGAGCGCCTGGACACCGACCGGCGCCGTCCCGGCTTCCGCGCCGCCGTGGCCCCCGCCCGCGACGGGGGGCCCGGCGCGGCCGGGTTCGCCAGCGGCTGGACCACCCCCGGCCCGTTCCCCGCCGACCGCTCGGCCGGCCGCGTCGCCGGTCACGTCGCCGCCCAGCTCGGCCTCCGGCTCCGTCCCCTCCTGGTCGGGGCGTTCCAGGTGGACGAGCTGGCGGTACGTCCCTGCGCCCGCGGCACGGGTCTCGGCCGCCGCCTGCTGGCCGCCGTCTGCGACGGGGCCGCGCGGGACGGCCGCGTCTGGCTGCTGACCGCCCGTTCCGCCCCGGACGCCGTGGCCTTCTACCGGCGGCTCGGCTGGCACGAGGTCCTTCCGGAGCCCGGCGCGGACCCGGGCGACGTCGTCGTCTTCCTCGCCCCCGGCCACCCGGGAGCGGCCTCCGTCGCCCCGTGACCCGCCCCTCCGCGCCGGTTCCGGGGCAAAACGGCCCCCGGCCGTCGCCGTCCACAAACTCGCCCCCATACCTCCGCCCGGTGTTCGCCCCGCGGCCTTCCGCCCTTCCGTAGTGCTGTGGGACAACGCATCCATGTGCGACGACGACCTCATCCCGCCCCGCCCCGACCTCACCGAGGCCCAGTGGCTGCGCGCCGAACCCGAGCTGGCCGCCGGGCCGGTGGGCGACCGCGTCCGCGCCATGGGCACCGTGCGCAGACGCGCCCTGCTGGGCGGCGCGGCCGCCGGGGCGGCACTCGCCGCCCTGCCCGGCCATGCCGCGGCGCAGGCCCGTACCGCAGGAGCCGTACGACCCCGCGGGGCCGCCGCGGACGCCTTCCCCTTCCCCCAACGACCCAACGGTCAGGGCGAGTTCGCGGTCCTGATCACCGGCGACGCGGGTACCGGCACGGCGGAGCAGCACGCCGTGGCCGCCGCCGCCCGGGAGGTCTGCCGCCGCGAGGGCGTCGGCGTGGCCGTCGGCCTCGGCGACAACATCTACGAGAACGGCCCCGAGTCCGACACCGACGACGAGTTCCGGACCAAGTTCGAGGAGCCCAACACCGGCCTCGACATGCCCTGGCTGATGGTCCTCGGCAACCACGACTGCTCCGGCCTGGTCCCGGGCAGCGGCGGCGACCCCTCCCGGGGCGACCGCGAGGTCTCCTACGCCCGCTCCTCCCGCCGCTGGCACATGCCCAGCCGCTACTACACCGCCGCCCTGCCCGCCGGCGGCGCCGACCCCGTGATCGAGTTCTTCGCCCTCGACACCAACCCGGTCGCCTCCACCGTCACCCAGCTCGACCCGCACTACTACTGGAACGGCCCCTACATGCGCGCCCAGCGCGCCTGGCTCGACGGCGCCCTCGCGGCCTCCCGGGCCCGCTGGAAGGTCGTCATCGGCCACCACCCCTACCTCAACAACGGCAGGCACGGCAGTGCCGGAACCTACGACGGCTTCCTCGTCGGCCACTACACCCGCGGCATCCACCTCAAGGAGCTGTACGAGGAGGTCGTCGTCGGCCGCGCCGACCTGATCCTCTCCGGCCACGACCACACCCTCCAGCTCCTGGAGCCCACCACCCGCACCGCCGGCACCCGGCAGATCGTCTGCGGCGCGTCCGCCAAGTCCGGTGACGGCCGCGCCCACGGAAAACACCCCGCCGCCTGGCAGAACTTCTCCGACCACGGGTTCATGGTGCTCAAGGTCTCCGACCGGGCGATGACCGTCGACGCCTACACGGTCGACGTCCCGACCCGCACCGCCCGCCTGGTCCACACCACCCGCACCACCACTCCCGTACGGGCCCCGGCAGGAGCGGTGCACGGCTGAGAAGACCCCCGGGGTGGCGGGCCCGGCCCCCGCCGTGCCCTGCGCCGCGTCTGCGCGTGCCGGGGGAGAGGCGCGCAGATCCCGCCCGGCGCACCGGGCGGGCCGGGGGTCCGGCCCGCCCCGGGTGCGGGGATCAGCAGGTGCGCCCCGTGTAGTGAGCGTTGTTGATCTTGCTGCCTGCGCCCAGCCAGGTCCTGCCCGGGGACACGCAACGCTCGTAGTCGGGGGCCCAGTTGGCGTCCACCTTGATGATGACGTGCGAGCCGTCGGCGGTGCAGTGGTGGTAGAAGGCGTCACTGCCGGTCTTGTAGAACCCGCACGGGTACTTGACCGCGACCGGCGCGACGCCCGAGGTGGCGGCGTTCGCCGCGCCGATCGGGGCGAGGACGAGGGCGACGGCGCCGACGGCGGTCAGCAGAAAACGGGGCACACGCATGGTGAATCTCCTGGTCCAGAACACGGTGGGCCGCCGCTCGGCGGCCACGGACGCGCGGTCCGGCAACCCGTCCGCGCACCCGCCGACCCTCGCGCCCCCGTCCCCGCGCAGTCACGCCGCTTCCCCCGCGGGGGTGGTGTCTTCGCCCGAACGGCGCACATCGGCGACCACGGAGCTGACGTTGTCCGGCCCGCCGAGCGCGTTCGCCCGGTCCACCAGCTCCCGAACCGCCTCGTTCGGCTCCCCGGCCCGCGCCAGCACCTCACGGATCTCGCCGGTGGGCACCACCGCCGACAGTCCGTCCGAGCACAGCAGATACCGGTCGCCGGGCAGCGCGTCCTGCAACCGCACCTCGGCAGCCGCGTCCGGTGAGCTCTCGTCCGTCGTCAACGCCCTTGCCAGCAGAGCCCGTTGGGGGTGGGACGCGGCTTCCTCCGGGGTGAGCCGGCCCTCCGCCACGAGCGCGTGCACCACCGTGTGGTCGGTGGTGATCTGGAACAGCCCGCCGCCTCGCAGCAGATACGCCTGCGAGTCCCCGATGTGCACGAGCGCCAACCGCGACCCCGTCCACAGCATCGCGGTGAGCGTGGTCCCGGCCCCCTCGCCCGGTGGCCCGCCCGCGCTCCGTACCGCATGCCGGGCCTCCTCGACGGCGTCCTCCAGCGCGTTCAGCACACCACCGGCCGCCACACCACCGGCCGTCCCCCCGTGGGCCCGCGCCGGGAGCGCGTCCGTCGCGCGGGCGTCCGCCTCCAGCCGCCGCAGGGCCGCCACGGCCGCGGCCCCGGCCGGCGCCCCCGCCGTCCCGAATCCGTCGGCGACGGCCAGCAGCCGCGCCCCCGCGTACGCCGTGTCCTGATTGCTCTCCCGCACCCGCCCCGCGTCCGACAGGGCCGCGTACCGCAGCTCCAGCGGCGCCGTCACCGCCCCGCCGCCGCCCGACAGCTCACCGACGAGGAGGGCGGCCAGGTCCCGGCGCTGTGCGGTGTCGGCCTCGACCTCCGCCCAGTACGCCCGCACCTCGTCGGCGGCCCCGGCGGGGTCCCGCGCGCAGACCTCGCGGATGCGCGCCAGCGGCATCCCGAGCCGCCGCAGCCACGCCACCAGACGCGCCCGCTCCAACTGCCCCACCGCGTAGAAGCGGTACCCGGTCACCGGATCGACCCGCACCGGAGTCAGCAGCCCCAACTCGTCGTACAGCCGCAGTGCCTTGGGCGACAGCCGCGACGCCCTCGCGAATGCCCCGATCGTCAACAGCCCCGCGTCCGAAGCCCCCACGTGCCCTCTCCTCCCCGCACCGGACCCCGCGGCCCGGTGCCCCCGATGCTGCGCCCTGCCCCAGGGGCAAGGTCGACCAGTGCCTGCGCCAGTCCTCTGACCAGCATGTTCGCACCCGCCGCTAGGCTGAGCACCCGCAACCCCAGGCACCCCAGGAGTCACATCGTGCCCACCCGCCCCCACCGCAGGCCCCGTCTCCTGCACGTCAGCGACCTCGCCTATCCGGCACGCGGACGCCGCTACTGCGACGAGGACCTGCACCTCTTCGCCCGGCTGCGCGAGGACTTCGACGCCGCTCTGTGCCACCCGCTGGACGCCGCCGCCCTGATGGGCTCCTTCGACGCGGTCCTCGTCCGCAACACCGGTCCCGTCCTGCACTACCAGGAGGCCTACGACGCCTTCCGCGCCCAGGCCCTCGCCGACGGCGTCCGCGTCTACAACCCGCTCACCGGCCGCGCCGACATGGCGGGCAAGCAGTACCTCCTGGACCTCACCGCCGAGGGCCTGCCCGTCATCCCCACCGTCGACCGCCCCGACGACCTGGCCGCGCTCCCCGCCGCCGGTCTCTACGCGGTCAAGCCGAAGGCGGGCGCGGACTCCATAGGCCTCCAGTTCGTCCCCCGCGAGGCCCTGCCGCCGCTCGCCACCGGCGCGAACCTCATCCAGCCCCGCATCGACTTCCGGTACGAGGTCTCCTTCACGTACATCGACGACGTCTTCCAGTACGCCTTGTACGCCCCCGACCCGGACCGCCGCTGGGAACTGGTCCCGTACGAGCCCACCGCGGCCGACCTGGCCTTCGCCGACCGCTTCATCGCCTGGAACACGCTCTCCCACGGCATCCAGCGCGTCGACGCCTGCCGCACCCGGGACGGCGCCCTCCTCCTGGTCGAACTGGAGGACCTCAACCCCTACCTCTCCCTCGACCGGGTCGCCGCTCCCGTCCGCGACGCCTTCGTCACCGCCCTCAAGGCGTCCCTCCGGGCCTTCCTGAGCACCTGAGGCACACGGGTGGGCGAGTGTGCGCACTCCGTGCGGCGAAGGGACGGCCGGCCCGGACGGCCGGGGGTCCCGCGCCTCGGGAGTACGGCCGGTCCGGCGGCTTTCACAGCCGCACCACCGTCACCTCCGTCGCCTTCACGCTCGTCCACACCGGTGTGCCGTCCGCCAGCCCCAGCTCCGCCACGGCCTGCGGCGTCACTTCCGCCACCAGGTCGGGAGCCTCGTCGGAGGTGACCAGCAGCCGCAGCCGCGACCCGCTCGCGGTGATCTCGCGCACCGTGCCGGACCAGACGTTCCGCGGGCTGCCGCCCGGGCGCTCCCGGTGCACCGACACCGCCTCCGGCGCGATGACCGCCAGTGCCTCCGTGCCCGCCGGCAGCGGCTCCGCCACCACCAGCGCACCGCCGCCCGGCAGGTCCAGCCCCTCGGCGGTCGCCGTCCCCGGCCAGGCGTTGCGGCCCAGCATCCGGGCCACCCACGGGGAGCGGGGGTGACGGGTCACCTCGGCGGGCGGCGCGTCCTGCAGCACCCGCCCCCCGTCCAGTACGAGGACCCGGTCGGCCAGTGACACCGCCTCGACCGGGTCGTGCGTGACGATCAGGCAGACCCCGCCGAACCCGGCCAGGTGCGCGCGCAGGGTGTGCCGCACCCGCGCCCGCGTCGTCTGGTCCAGCGCGGAGAGCGGCTCGTCCAGCAGCAGCAGCCGGGGCCGCGACGCCAGCGCCCGGGCCAGCGCGATGCGTTGGGCCTGTCCGCCCGACACCTCGGCGGGCTTGCGGTGCGCCAGCGCGCCCACCCCGAGCCGCTCCAGCCACTCCCGCGCCTCCCGGCGCGCCCGCGCACGCGGCACCCCCCGGGCCCGCAGCCCGTACGCCGTGTTGCCGAGCGCGCTCAGGTGCGGGAACAGCGCCCCGTCCTGCGGCACCCAGGCCACCCCCCGCCGGTGCGGCGGCAGGGCGGTCACGTCGTCGGCGCCCAGCCGCAGCACGGCGTGGGCGCGCGGGGTGAGCCCGAGCAGGGCGCGCAACAGGGTGGTCTTGCCGGCCCCGTTGGGCCCGACGACGGCGAGCGTGGTGCCGGGGGAGGCGTGGAGGCCGAGCTCGTTGAAACCGGTCACCTCGGCGCGCAGGGACCACCTCTCGCCGGAAGGCGGGGGAGCGGCGGGCCGGGGGGCCGCGGCCGGGGGCACGGCGTCCGCCGCGGACTGCTGCTCGGGCGCGGGCGGCCGGGACGCAACGGCCGGCCGCGGCGACCCCGTCCACCGCCCCCGCAGCCCCACCAGCACCGCCATCGCGATCACCAGCAGCAGCAGCGACACCGATGTCGCCGCCTGCGGGTCCTCCTGCAACAGCAGGTACACCTGGAGCGGAAGCGTCTGCGTGGTGCCCGGCAGGTTCCCCGCGAAGGTGATCGTCGCACCGAACTCGCCGAGCGCGCGCGCCCAGGTCAGCGCCGCGCCCGCGATCAGCCCGGGAGCCACCATCGGCAGCGTCACGGTGAGGAAGACCCGTACCGGCGAAGCGCCCAGCGACGCCGCCGTCTCCTCGTACCGCGGCCTGAGCCCGCCGAGCGCCCCCTCCAGGCTGATCACCAGGAACGGCATCGCCACGAACGTCGCCGCCACCACTGCGCCCGCCGTCTCGAACGGCAGCGTGATCCCGAAGGCGCCCTCCAGCCATGGCCCCAGCACGCCCCGCCGCCCGAACGCCAGCAGCAGCGCCACCCCGCCGACCGTCGGCGGCAGCACCATGGGCAGCAGCACCAGCGAACGCACCAGCGCCTTCCCGGGGAACTCCACCCGCGCCAGCAGCCACGCCAGCGGCACCCCCAGCAGCAGGGAGAGCCCCAGCGACCAGAAGGAGACGTACAGCGACAGCCGGAGCGCCTCGACGACCTCGGGAGCGGTCAGGTGCCCCGCGACCTCGCCCCACGACGTACGGGTGAGGATGCCCACCAGCGGCAGCAGCAGGAACGCCACCGCCAGCGCCGCCGGCACGGCCAGGGCGGCGGGAGCACTGCGACGGCGGGGACGGAGGCGTTTCATCGGCTGTTCCTGGGCTCGGCGGTCGTCGTCCGTGCGGGTGGGGGAGTGGTTCATGGGGCTTCTGCGGTACGTGGCCGGTCCGCCCGCGGCACGTGAACCGCCACCGGCGGGCGGACCGCCCGCTACGGCTTCTGGAAGCCCGCGTCCTGGAGGATCTTCTGGGCCTCCGGCGACGACAGCCACGCCACGAACCGCTCCGCGCCCGCCGCGTTCCTGGACGCCTTGAGCGTGGCCGCCGGATAGGCGGCGACCGCGTTCTGCGCGTCCGGGATCTCCACGGCGTCGACCTTGCCCGCGGCGCCGGAGGCGTCCGTCCGGTACACGATGCCCGCGTCGGCCTCGCCGAGTTCCACCTTGCTGAGCACCGAACGCACGTCGGCCTCCTGCGAGACCGGCCGCACGGTGATCCGCTGCGCGTCGAGGACCTTCTGGCTGTACCGGCCGACCGGCACCGCGGGTGCCGCGAGGACGACCTTGAGCTTGCTGTCCGCGAGGTCCTTCAGCGCGCCGACCTTCTTCGGATTGCCCTTGCCGGTGGCGATGACCAGGCGGTTCCTGGCGATGACGGTCGGTTGGCCGGTTTCGGACGTCAGGCCGTCCATGGTCCTGGTGTCGGCGGTGACCAGGGCGTCGGCGGGGGAGCCCTGCTTGACCTGCGCGGCCAGCGCCTGCGAGCCGGCGAAGGAGAATTTGACCTTCGTGCCGGGGTGCGCCTTCTCGTACGCGGCGCCCGCCGTCCGGAAGACGTCCGTGAGCGAGGCGGCGGCCAGGACCGTCAGCTTCCCCCCGGAAGCCGCGGCCCCGGAGGCCGTCCCGCCCGTCTTCGTACCGCCGTCCGGTGTGCCGTCACCGCCCCCGCAGGCGGCGAGGGGGACGAGCAGGGCGGCGGTGAACAGGGCCGCCAGGGTGCGGCGGCCGGCCGGTGCGGTCTTCATGCGGGCTCCTGGGCTGCGGTGGGAGAAGTCACGGGCAAGGGGTCGGGGGTCACGCGCGGTCGATGTGCACGCTGGTGGACTTCACGCGGGCGGTGGCCTGCATGCCGACCTCCAGCCCCAGTTCCTCGACGGCCTCCCGGGTCAGGAGCGAGACGAGTCGGTGCGGCCCGGCCTGGATCTCCACCTGCGCCGCCACGTCGCCCAGCTTCACCGCGGTGACGATGCCGGGAAACGCGTTGCGGGCGGAGGTGTAGGAGGCGTCCTCCTCGCCGGGGGCGCTCTGGCCCACCTCGACGGAGAACGCCGCCAGCGCCCGGCCGTCGATGACGCGTCGGCCGCTCTCGTCGCGGTGGGTCTCGACCCGCCCCGCGTCGGCCCAGCGGCGGGCGGTGTCCGGGCTGACGCCGAGCAGACGGGCCGCCTGTCCGATTGTGTAGGACTGCATGTGCGGCAAGATAGGCGAATTTCTCGCGCACCTGCAAGGTTTTGGGTGGAAACCACATGGCAGGTGCGCCGGTGATTGGACGAATGACCGAAGGGGCGCCCAAAGGGGCGCGCAGGCGCATCCAGGGGAGTGAAGTGTGAGTTCACCCGCCGGTGTGCGCCGGGTCGGCGGGGAAGCGCCTGAGCTGCGCAAACCCGCCCCTCCCCGGAGGCGTGGACGTATGTCCTACGGATTCCGTGGTGCGAGGGCCGTCCGATTCGCCCCTAAGGTCTTGCCGGTCTTGTCAGTTCAGACTTCCCGGCCGGTTCTCCGGCCGGGGTTCCTGCCGACCGAGCGAGGTGTGATGTCCGGCGAACTGTCCTTCCTCCAGGACCGGTTGCAGGCATGGGGAATCCGCCAGGCGAGCTGGGGCGGCCCCCTCTACCGGGGGCGCGCGACACCCGGCCGCGCCGACCTCGCGCTCCTGTCCAACGACTACCTCGCGCTCGGCGGCCACCCCGTCGTCGTCGAGGCCCAGATCGCCAGCCTCCGTGCGTACGGCAACGGAGCTCTGATGTCGGGCGCGTTCACCGGCGACACCGATCCGCTGCGCCACCTGGAAGCGGACCTCGCCGACTGGCTGGACGCCCCCGCCGTGATGCTCTGCCAGTCCGGCTGGGCCGCCAACGTCGGCCTCATCCAGGCCATTTGCCCGCCCGGCGCACCGGTCTACGTGGACGAACTCGCCCATGCCTCCCTCTGGGAGGGAATCTCCGCCGCCACGGCGGTCGCCCGTCCCTTCCTCCACAACGACACCGAGAACCTCGAACGCCTCATCCGCCAATACGGACCCGGACTCATCGCCTTCGACACCCTCTACAGCGTCACCGGCGACCTCTGCCCCCTGCGGGACCTGACCGCCCTCGCCGCCCGCACCGGCTGCGAACTCGTCGCCGACGAGTCCCACACCCTGGGCGTCATCGGCCGCCAGGGCACGGGCCTGGTCCCCGCGCTCGGACTCACGGCCCGGATCGCCTACCGCACGGCGAGCCTCGCGAAGGCCTTCGCCGGCCGAGCCGGACTGATCGCCTGCCCCGAGGAGGTCGCGGGCTACCTCCCCTACCACTCCCTCGGCGCGGTGTTCTCCTCGACGCTCCTGCCCCACGACGTCGCGGGCCTCGCGGCCGCCCTGCGGGTGCTGCGCGAGGCCGACGACCGGCGGGAGCGCCTGGACCACAACGCGCGGGTGCTGCGCGAGGGCCTCACCGAGCTGGGCTACAACGTCACCCCCAGCGAGAGCCAGATCATCCCGCTCCAGCCGGGCACCGAGCACGGCGTACGCGTCCTCCAGCAGGCCCTGGACGCGCGGGGCGTGTTCGGCGCGGCCTTCGTGCCGCCGTCCGTGCCCAACCGGCGCTGCGTGCAACGCCTCTCCGTCCACTGCGAGCTGACCGCCGCCGACCTGGACCGCGTCCTGGAAGGCTGCGCGGCCGTACGCGACGAGGTCGGCCTGGCCGCCTGGAAATCCACCCGACGGCTGGCCGCCGCCCTCCCCTGACCCGCCGCCCGCCCCTGTACGAGAAGAGAACCACCATGCCGACCGTCGACATCCGCCAGGCCCGCATCACCGAGATCGTCTGCGACCGCCTGGAGCTGGAGCCCGAGGAGCTCGCCGAGACCGACCGCTTCGTCGAGGAGCACGGCGCGGACTCCCTCGCGCTGATCGGTGTACTGGCCGCGCTGGAGAAGGAGTTCAAGGTCACCATCGACCAGAGCGAGATGCCGCGCATGGCGCACCTGGCGGGAATCCGCGAGGTCCTCTCCGAGACGAAGGGCTGGTGACCGCCCCCGTGCCCCCCCACCACCCCGGACCGGCCTCCCCGGCGTCTCCCCCCGGACCCCCCGCCCCCGTCGAGGACCGCGCCCCCCTCGGGCGGCGGGGCCGTCCTCCGGGGGCGAGTGGGGCGTCCCCCGCTCGAACGGAGCCGAGAGCTCGAGGAAGGGCGGGCGAGGGGAGCGGTCCCGCCCGCTCCGGGCCCGCCCCGGTTCCGGCCCACCTCCATCGCCCCGCCCTCCCGCACCCCGTCCCGGCCCCCCGCGTGGTGATCACCGGCCTCGGCCCCCTCTCCAGCATCGGCACCGGCACGGCCCCCTTCACCACCGGCCTCCGCCAGGGCCGCTCCGGCGTCACCCCCATCACCGCCTTCGACACCACCGGCTTCGCCCACGCCAACGCCTGCCAGGTCCAGGACTTCGACCCCGCCCCCCTCCTCCACCGCCTGGACCCCGCCCACCACGGCCGCGCCGCCCAGTTCGCCGCCGCGGCGGCCCGCCTGGCCGTCGAGGACGCGGGTCTGACCGACGCCGACCTCGCCTCCGTACGCGTCCAGATCTCCGTCGGCACCACCGACGGCGAGTCGTACGACCTGGACCGCATCACCGAGGCCCACCTGCGCGGCGGCCTCCCCGCGGTCGCCCCGCAGGCCGCCCGCCGCGTCCCCGCCCCCCTCCTGGGCATCGCCGCCGCCCGCGAACTGAACCTGTCCGACGCCGAGGTCCTCACCATCGGAACGGCCTGTTCCGCCGGCAACTACTCCCTGGGCAACGGTCTCGACGCCATCCGCCACGGCGACGCCGACGTCGCCCTGTGCGGGGGCGCGGACGCCTTCTGCCGCAAGACCTTCACCGCGTTCTACCGGCTCGGCACCATCGCCCCCGACTGCTGCCGCCCCTTCGACACCGACCGCCGGGGCATCCTCACCGGCGAGGGCGCCGGGATGCTCCTGCTGGAAAGCCTCGACTCCGCACTCGCCAGGGGCGCCCGCGTCTACGCCGAGATCCTCGGATACGGGCTCAACTGCGACGCGTACCACCCCGTCGCCCCGCAGGAGGACAGCGTCGCCCGCTGCCTCCGGCTCGCCCTGGACGACGCCGGGGTGAAGCCCGCCGAGGTCGACCTGATCTCCGCCCACGGCACCGGCACCAAGGCCAACGACGTCACCGAGAGCCGCGCCATCCGCCAGGTCTACGGAAGCACCCCGCCCCGCACGGTCTCCCTGAAGTCCATGCTCGGCCACACCATGGGCGCGGCCTCCGCGCTCGGCGCGATCGCCTGCTCCCTCGCGATCACCCACGGCTTCATCCCGCCGACCATCAACCACCGCACCACCGACCCCGCGTGCGCCGTCGACTGCGTTCCCAACCACGCCGTCGCCGCCGACCTGCGCGTCGTCCAGAACAACGGCCTCGCCTTCGGCGGCAACAACGCGTCCGTGGTGCTCGGCCGGTACGAAGGAAGGACCCCGTGAACATCACCGCCTGGTCGGCGCTCTCCCCGTACGGGCACACCGCCGCCGACTTCTCGGCAGGCGTGCGCGACCGCCGCCCCACCGCCGCTCCCGTACCCGGCGTGGAGGGTCAACCCGGCTGCCTGGTACCGGACTTCGACCCCCGCGCCGTCCTCGGCAAGAAGGGCACCCGGGACATGAACCGGGTCACCGCCCTCGCCGTCACCGCCGTCGGCGCCGTCCTCGGCGACCGCACGGCAGGCGGTGCCCCGGACGGCTGCGGCGACGCCCGCGCCGCCTGCCCCGGACCCGACACCGCCCTCGTTCTCGGCACCACCACGGGCAGTGTCCAGTCCATGACCGACTTCACCCGCTCCTCCCTCACCGGGGAGCGCCCCTACGACGTCGAGCCCGGCGTCATCCCCAACAGCGTCATGAACTGCGCCGCCGCCCAGTGCGCCATCCGCCACCGCATCCAGGGCCCCAACACCACCCTGGCGGGCGGCCGCGCCGCCGCCCTCCTCGGCCTCCTCTACGCCCGCCGCCTGCTGCGGGCCGGACGCGCCCGCACCGTTCTGTGCGGGGCCGCCGAGGAGTACTCGCACGCCCGCGCCTGGCTCCAGGCCCGCAGCCGGGACGGCGCACCGGCCCTGCTGGGCGAAGGCGCGGCCGTCCTGCGCCTCACCCCGTCCGAACTCCCCGCCCGTACGCCCCCGTTGGCCACCGTCCTCGCCGTGCACACCCGTCACGCCCCGCCCGGGACCGACCCGGCCGACACCGTCCGGGCCACGGTCTCCGCCGCCCTGGGCCGGGCCCGTGTGGCCGCGTCCGACGTCTGGTCGGCCACCGGATCGGGGCTGGACACCGCCGAGGACGAGGCCCTGGACGCCCTCTTCCCCCGGCAGACCCGCGACCGCCTGCCCGCCGTCGGCCCGCTCGTCGGCGACACCGGAGCCGCCGCCTCCGCCCTCCAGCTCGCCGCGGTCCTGGCCGCCGCGGCACAGGCCCCGGGCGGCCACGCGGTCATCACCTCCACCGACGGACACGGACTGGCCGCCGCCACCGTCCTGCGGCTGGAAAGGGCACGCTGACATGACCCGACCCTCCCCCCTCGCCCCCAGGATCGCGCTGGTCAGCGGCGGTTCCCGGGGAATCGGCGCGGCGATCGTCCGCCGCCTGGCCCAGGACGGCTGGGACGTCGGCTTCTGCTACCGCTCCGACGAGGAAGCCGCCCGGTCGGTGGAGAAGGAGGCCGCCGGACTCGGCGTCCGCTGCCTCGCGGTCCGCGCCGACGTCTCCGACCCCGCACAGGCCGCGTCCTGGGTGTCCCGCACCGAGGACGAACTCGGCCCCGTCCTCGCCGTCGTCGCCAACGCGGGCATCACCCGCGACCGCCCGCTCGCGCTCATGTCCGACGACGACTGGCACCAGGTCATGGACACCAACCTGGACGGCGTCTTCCACACCTGCCGCGCCGCCGTCTTCCCCATGCTCAAGCGCCGCACCGGCCGTATCGTCGCCCTCTCCTCCGTCGTCGGCGTGCACGGCAACGCGGGCCAGACCAACTACAGCGCCGCCAAAGCCGGCGTCATCGGCTTCACGAAGGCCCTCGCCAAGGAGGTCGGCCCGCACGGCATCCGCGCCAACGTGGTCGCCCCCGGCCTCATCGACACGGACATGACCGACGCCCTGCCGGCCACCGCCCGCGACCGTCTCCTGTCCGCCATCGCCCTCCGCCGCTTCGGCACGGCCGCCGAAGTGGCCGCCCTGACCGCCTTCCTCGTCTCCGACCAGTCCTCCTACCTCACCGGCACGGTCCTCGAAGCCCACGGCGGACTCACCCTCTGATCTGCCGCTTCCCGTCCGCGAACACCCCGGTACGCGCTGCCCTCACCCCCGGCGGCCACCCCGGCCCGACCTCCCGGCACCCATCCGGCCCGCCCTTCGGCGCCGACCCGGCCCGCCCCCGCGGGGCTCAGCGCCCATGGCCACCCGGTCGACGGTCCACCTGCTCCGCCGGTCGAAGGTCCACGCGATCCGCCGGCCGTCGGTCCACCTCCCCGGCCCGGCCGACGGCCCCCGCCCCTCCCGCCCGGCGGCCACCGGCCGCGCCACCGGCGCGGCCGCCACCGGGCGGGGGCGAAAGGCCCCTCCGCCGCCCCTGACTCCGGGCACGGACCGCCCGTACCCCCACACCACCGCCCCCCGCGTCACCCCGCGCCCCCTACTTCCCCCGGAGGCCCACCGTGGCACAGCGCTTCCAGAAGTCCCGGCACCCCGCCGGACGCCCGCCCGCCCGCACCCCCCTCCCGTACGACCCGGTGACGGCGGCCCCCCGCGGCCTCCGCGCCTACGCCCCCACCGTCCACGCCCCGATCGCCGCCGCCCTGCGCGCCCTGCGCACCTACGACACCCTCGCGGTGCTGCCCCGGGGACTGCGCCCGTCCGCCTTCGCCACCGCGGTCCTGCGCGCCCTGCGTCCCGCACCGGCCCCGCCGGCCCCGAACACGCCCCGCCGGACACGCGGTTCGCGCGGCGCTCTCCGCGCTCCCACGCCATCGGCACCGCCCCGCGCCGCCCCCCGCCGCGACACCCCGCCGAGGCTCCGCCCCACGGCGCCCCGCCGCGCCGCCCCGGCCCCCGGCACCCGCCCGTACGACGCCGTCGTCATCGGCGGCGGCGTCGGCGGGCTCGTCTGCGCCGCCTACCTCGCGGTCTCCGGCCTGCGCGTCCTGCTCGCGGAACAGCACGACGTCACCGGCGGCAACGCCCAGGTCTTCCGCCGCCGCCGCGCCTACGAGTTCGACGTCGGCATGCACTACGTCGGCGACTGCGGCCCCGGCGGCCTCCTCCCCGCGATCCTCTCCGGGCTCGGCCTCGACGCCGACCGCGTCCCCTTCCGCCCGCTGGACCCGAACGGCTTCGACCGGATCGTCCTGCCCGGCACGACCCTCGACGTCCCGGCCGGCTGGAACAAGTACCTCAAGAGGCTCTGCGCCGCCCTCCCCGCCGAACGCCGCAACCTCACCCGCTGCGTCCACACCCTGCGCGACGTCGCCGCCGACCTCCGCTCCGGCATGACCACCCGGCCCGGCGCCGCCCGCGCCCCCCTGACCCGCGCCCTGCTCACCTGGGGCGGCCGCACCCTCGCCGAGCTGTACGACGCCTGCGCGCTCAGCCCCACCGCCCGCACCCTGGTCGCCGCCCAGTCGGGCAACTACGGAACCCCGCCCTCCACCACCCTCGCCGCCACCCACGCCACCATGCTCGACCACTACCTGCGCGGCGCGTACGCCCCCGTGGGCTCCGGCCAGACCATGATCGCGGGACTGGTCGAGGTCATCGAGGCACACGGCGGCGAGGTGCGCACCCGCTGCGCCGTGGAACGCGTCCTCGTCACCGACGACCGCCGGACCGAAGGCGTGCGCCTCACCACCGGCGAAACGATTCACGTCCCCCTCGTCGTCTCCAACGTCGACTACCGCCGCACCGTCCTCGACCTCTGCCGGGGCCGCGGCTTCTCCGCCGCCGTCCTGGACCGCACCCGCCGCGCCACCATGCGGGCCGCCGTGGCCACCGCGTACGTCGCCATGGACCGCCCGCTCGACCTGCCGAACACCAACATCTGGTGGTGGGGGAGCAGGGACATCGAGTCGGCCTACGCGCGCGCCCTCGGAGGCGACGGCTCCGACCCGGCCTTCGCCTTCCTCTCCTTCGGCTCCCTCAAGGACCCCGACAGCCGCGCGGTCTGCCCGCCCGGCCACAGCAACTTCCAGGTCATGACCCTGATGCCGCCCCTCGACGGCCCCCCGGGACGCTACCGCCGGGACCCCGCCTACGAGGCCGTCAAGAGCCGCCTGCGGGAGAACCTCGTCGACATCGCCGAGACCGTCCTCGGTCCCGTGCGCCCCCACCTCACCCACCTGGAAACCGCCACCGCGCACACCAACCACCGCTACATCCAGAACGGTTCGGGCACCCCGTACGGCTTCGACGACTGGGGCGGACACGGGCGCCGCCCCAGCATCCGCACCGGCGTCCACGGCCTCTACGCGGTCGGCGCCAACTCCAGCTTCGGCGCGGGGATCCTCGGCACCGCCCTCAGCGGCATCTCCGCCGCCGGCCGCATCCTCGGCCGCCCCCTCCTGTCGGAAGTCTGCGCCGGTACGACCCTGGGCCGCCCGGACCAACTCCCGCCCCGCCGCCACGACTTCGACCCCCTGCGCGTCTCCCGGGGCCGCGCCCGCCGGAACGCCCGCGGCCTCGCCGGCATCGGCTGACCCGCGCCCCGCACCTTTCGGCGCAGGGAGGGCCCCCGGGGGCGACGGCAACCGCCCCGCGAGCCCGGCGGGGGAGCCGTCGCCCGCGCGCCGGCCCGCCCGGCGCCGTCAGGCCGGACGATCTCCGGCCCGGACGCCCCGGAAGCACCCTAGGCTTCCCCCGCACACCCGTCGCCCCACCCTCCAGGAGCCCCCGCCCATGACCACCGGCCCCTCCCGCCCGCCCTTCCCCTTCCCCGACGCGGACCGCCCCGGGGCGAGCCCCGCCCCGCACCCCCTCCTGGCCCCGGTCGTGGACCTGCTCGGCACCTGGCAGGGCCGCGGCACGGGCTCGTACCCCAGCCTGGAGAGCGACTTCGCCTACGCGCAGGAAGTCACCCTCACCCACGACGGCCGCCCCTTCCTGCACTACGAGGCCCGCGCCTGGCTGATCGACGCCGACGGCACACCCCTGCGCCCGTCCGCCCGCGAGAGCGGCTGGTGGCGCCTCCAGCCCGACGGGCGGATCGAGGCCCTCATCACCCAGCCCACCGGCATCGCCGAGATCTCCGTGGGCCGGGCGACGGCCGACGCCGTCGAACTCGTCACCGAGCAGGTCGCCGTCACCCCCACCGCGAAGGAGGTCAAGGCCACCCGCCGCCGCTACACCCGCACCGAGGCCGGCACCCTGACCTTCACCCACGACCTCGCCGCCGTCGGCCACCCCCTCCAGCACCACCTCGCGGCGCACCTCCACCGCACCGCCTGACCCGCCCCGGCCCCCACGCGCGGCGGGCCCTCGCGGCAGGCGGCGCGGTACGTACCGCACACGCCCCGCCGCGAAGGCCCGCCCGTACGAGCACCGCCTGCCGCACCCTCAGGTCCGCGCGGGTCCCGCGCTCCTCACGGACGTACGAGCAGCGCGTTGCCCAACGACCGCTGCCCGGTGGAGTCAGAGGGCCGGTTGACGATCCCGTCCCGAGCGGTCGCCATCACGCTCGAACCCCCGCCGTCCAGGTTCAGCGCCTCCCGCGCCCCGAGCTGCCGCATCAGCTCCGCGGCCCGCGCCACGCCAAGACCCTCGCTGCGACCGGCCTGCCGCCCGTCGACGACGACGAGCAGCAGGCGGCCGCGGTCGTCGACGCCGACCATCGAGCGCGGGTTGGCGCGTACCGTCCAGTTGTACGTGAAGGTCTGGTCGGCGCCCTCGCGGATGATGCCGTCGGCCTGCGCGTTGACCGCCACCCGCCCGTCCCGTACGAGTGCCGGGCCGACCTGGAGGATCGTCGTGCCCCGGGTCAACTGCACCCGCCTGCCCCGCCCGTCCTGCACCTGCTCGTCGAACGCCACCGTCTTGCCGACCGCCACGTTGCGCCGCAGCCACTGCGCCCCCGAGCCGGTCGCCTGCACCGTCGACCCGCCGGCCGGGATCGCCGCGCCCCGCGAGGCGTTGACCGCCACGACCTTCCCCCGGGCGTCGAGCACGGCCTCCGCCCCCGCCCCGGACGGCGCGGCGCCCCACTCCGGCGTGAACTTCACCAGCTCGCTGTCGTCCGTGCACCGGAAGTCGTGCTGCGCCTTCTGCGTCGGCACGTCACCCCCGACGCCGCCGCAGTTCCACACCACACCGGGCTGCCGGTTCACCCCGTCGACCTCGATGCTCTGCGTGCCCGCGCGCAGCGTCACCCGTGAGGTGTACGTGTCCACGTCGGCCGAGCGCCCGCCGTCGCGCAGCATCAGCCCGGCCCGCCCCCGGGTCGCCGAGCCGATCAGCCTGCCGTCCTTCACGTACAGCCCGCCCGGCGCGGAGTCGTAGAACCACTGCCCGTTCACCCCGGCCAGCGCGCCCGTGGAGGCCATCAGATCGGTCAGCCGCTCCGGCCCGAACAGCGTCGGCCCGAACTCCGTGCCGACCGTTCCGCGGAACTTCCGGAAGTCCACCCGCAGCACGTGCACCCGCTGCGGAGCCCGCGCGTCCGTGCCGTCCTGGGCGGTGTACCGCGTGCCCCCGGCGAACCCCGCCTTCCGCACCCGCCCCAGCAGCTCCGCGGCCCCCGCCTCCTCCTCGAACAGGCCCAGCCGCACCACCCACCCCAGCCGCCCCGCCTTCCGGTCGGCGAACGCGGGGGTCACGACCTCCTCCGTCCGCGGCGCGAACCCCTTGGCCCGCAACTCCCGCACCACCCGCTCGGCGGTGCCCCGGAGCCCCAGCGCGGTGCCCGCGGACCCCAGGGGCCCGTCCGGCAGGGCCGGCAGGTACACGTGCACCGTCCACCGGTCGTCCGCGTCCCGCGCACCGAGCGTCAGGGACGTCAGCTCCACCCCGGGCGCCACCTCCCGCGTCTTCTCGGCTCCGGTGGCGGGCAGGCTGAGCCCCACCACCGTCACCCCCGCCGCCACCAAGGAAACCAGCCTGCGCCGCACGAGCGTCCTCCCGTCATCGACCCGCTGAAAACCAGCACTGCAACACCAGTCAAACGGGGCCCAGTTACCACCAGGCGACGACGAGTCCAACACCCCGCAGCCCCCACTGGAAGACCACCCCACTGCCACGCCTCAGGGGCTCGCCGCTCGGCGGACGGAGTGGCCGGCAGCCGTGCGCGGCCTCACTCGCCGGGCGACGGCTCGGCCCGCTCGGCCGGCCGGCGGTCCGTGAGCCGGTAACCGCCGCTCACGACCTGCATGTCCGCGGCCGGGGCCATGCACGGGGTCAGCTCGGGCTGGTCCTTCGGGTAGCTGCCCGAAACGCCCACCCGGGACCCGCCCTTGCCGCCCTTCGGGACCAGGAAGCTCAGGCCCAGCCGGAAGCCGGGTGCGGCCTGCGTCAGCCACGGGTGGTCGGGGCGGTTCGTCCGGACCAGACGGCCGGTGACCGTCGCGGTCGGGCCGCCCGTCCGCAGGCAGTCCACCGCGAAGTCGCCCCAGTAGGGCTCCCCGTTCTGCTCGTGCGAAAGCCGGAAGGTGCCCCGGGCGTCGAAGGACTGACTGCCCGGACCGTACGAGGACCGGGCGTCGATGCTCACCCGCACGTCGTGCTCCCCGGGCGCCTGGTAGCCGAGCCGGGCCTCGCCCTTCAGCGTGGAGGTGAACCGGGCCCCGGGCGGAGGAGGGGTGGCGGTGTCGATGCGTACGTGGGCGGACGCCTCAGCCCGCGGAGCGAGGCCGGGGGCCGCCACAGCGACGGGGGCGGCCACCGCGGCGACCAGTGCGAGGAGGGCGGCGGCGCGCAGGGTGTGCTTCAGCATGGGAGGACTCCGGTCCGGGGTGGGTGGGAGGAGAGGCGGTCGACCTGCTCCGTCGGAACGCAGGTCGATCATCGCCACCCGGCCCGGGCCCGGACGTCGTCCGAAAGTGCCGTCCGCCTCCGCCGCACGGGCGAGAAGCCCGGCCCGCCCCCGGCCCGGACCGGGCGACAGCGCCGGCGGCACGGCTCACGCGACGTGCTCCTCCTGTGTGAGGCACAGCGATCCCACTCCGAACTCCAGGGAGCACCCGGCGTGCACGTCGACATTCCCCCGGCGTCACCCCCGGATCAGCCGGCGGCGGACGCCCGGTTCTGGAAGCGCTGGGCGACGGCGAGCACGACAGGCGCCGTGAGCCAGCACAGGTACGCACCGGTGCTCGTGGTCAGGAACGAGACGGGGACGGACACCCCGAACACGGCGGCCAGGCAGAGGCTGCGCACCCGGCTCAGGGCGAGCGCCCGGGGCGGGGCACCGGTGAGGTACAGGCGTTCGCGCCGGACCTCTCGGATCATCAGCGCGATCAGCGCGGACGCCAGGACCTGCACGGTCGCGTAGAGGCTGAACCGAGGCGGGAAGGCGCCGTCGGCCGTGATCAGACGGGTCGCGAACGGCATCAGGACCTGCATGAACAGCCAGGCCAGGGTGAGGCCGGTCAGCCGGCTGCTCAGCGGGCCGACGTACCGGAAGATCTCGTGGTGGGCCCGCCAGTGGGCGGCGATCACCACGAAGCTGAGCACGAAGGCCAGGTACTCCGTGCGGTGCTCCGACACCGAACGCAGCATGGCGCCGGTGGTGTCGCCGACGGGCACGGGGAGGTCCAGCGCCAGCAGGGTGAGCGCGATCGCGACGGCCGCGTCCACGAACGCGGTGAGCCGGCCGGCCGGAACCGTGTCGGGTTCGTCGTGGTCGCGGCGGGCGCCGCCGAGGTGAGTCGCCATGGAAGTGCTCCCTGGGTCTCAGACGGCCGCTTGCGCGGCCGGGCGGGGGGCGGCCGTCTCCAGGCGCCGGGAGCGCACGGCCAGGATGATCATGACTGCCGGGATCAGGAGGTCGTTGACGAGGACTCCGCCGGTGTTGCCGGGGGAGTGGTCGCCGCGCGCGAACCACTGGTAGAGGTGGCCGGCCAGGGCTCCCCAGAGGAACATCCCGCCGCCGAGCCCGACGGTGACGCGCTCGCGTGCGGAGGCCGAGGCGGCACGGAAGCCCATGACCGCGAGCCCCAGGTTGGCGAAGGCGATCTCGAACATGAAGGGCGTCCGGTCGAAGCCGATCGCCGTGGCCATGACGTCCGGGGCGCCGAGGAACGCGACCGTCATCCACAGGCTGCCGTAACCGAAGGCCCCGACGGCCCACCAGCGCTGCCAGATCTCCAGCGCCTGCCGGCGGGAGGCGGCGTGACGGGCCCGGACGAAGGCTCCGGCGGCCGGCACCACGAGCCACACCAGGGGGAACGCGGACTGTGCGAGGTACGGGAGATTGCTCATGCCTCAGTCTTAACACGTTAATATTAACCTGACAACAGTCGGGTACAGTGGTGCCGTGGACGACGGACTCGCAGACCTGCTGCACCGCGTGGTCATGCTGTTGGGTGAGGCGGCCCGGCGGCGTACTGATGGCCCCGACGGCTTGACCTACAGCCAGATTCGACTTCTCGGCACCCTGGAGGACATCGAGCCGACGACGCAGCATCGGCTCGCGCAGGCCCTGACGGTGTCCGACCCGGCGATCAGCCGGGCGCTGCGGCCCCTCCAGGCCGGCGGTCTGGTGGAGATCACCGTCGACCCCGAGCACGCGCGGCGGCGGCTGGTCCGCCTCACCGAAGCCGGCCGGGAGGCCTTCCACAGCACGGGGAAGCCGCTGGACGAGGAGTTCCGGGCCGCGCTCCTCGCCGCAGGCTTCCCGTACGACCGCTATGTCGAGGACACCCTCCGGCTGGCCGAACTCCTCGCATCCGACTGAGGACGCCGCCCGGCGCTCCCCGCCGGCCCTGACGGACGTGATCGGGAGCCGCCCGCCGCGCGGCGCACCGCCGCCGTGCCGCCGCGCGGGCCGTGCGGCGGGCGGGCCGTACCGCCGGGCGGGCTGTGACAGCTCCGCCGGGATGGCCGGTACATGGCCTCGCCGGCAGGTGGTAGACGAGCAAAAAGCGCCACGGGTACGGGAGTTCGGCCATCGATCCGTCGAACGACCCGGCCGCGGAGCCGTCGAGTCACCGAACCACGGAAACGGAGCACTCCATGCGGGAAGCCACCCAGACCGAAGTACGCCGTGCCTTCGACAGCGGGCTGCCGGGGCTGCGCCCCCCGCGGTCCGTCATCGTCATCGGCGCCGGACTCGCCGGCCTGGCCGTCGCCCACGAACTCGCCGCCCGTGACTGCGAGGTGACGGTCCTGGAGGCGACCGACCGGCCCGGCGGGCGCGCGTACACCCTGAGGACGCCGTTCGCCGACGGCCTGCACGCCGAGGCCGGCGCGATGACCCTCACCCCGCACTGCCACTACGCCATGCACTACCTGCGCGAACTCGGTGTCGAGACGGCCACCGCCGACCTCTTCGGCACCACGTTCTCCTACTTCGCCCGGGGCCGCTTCTTCACCCCGGAGGCGGACGAGGTCGCCGCAGCCGGACTGGACCTGCACCCGCACGAGAAGGACCTCGGCGTCAACGGCATGATCGAGCGGTACGTCACCGCCGTCGCCGACAGCCTCCAGCCCGATCTGAGCGCCCCCGACTGGGCGGTCACCGAACGCCTCGCCCCCTACGACCACCGTTCCGTGCACCAGGTCCTCACCGACCGGGGCGCCTCCCAGGCCGCCATCGACCTCATGGAGCCGCTCTTCCTGGAAATGCGCGGCGGCGACCTGAAGACGGCGTCCGCCCTGTCCTGGCTGCGCCACGAGGCGAGCCCGCACTCCCTGGGCCACGCCGACCCCCGCTGGGCCAAGGTGAAGGACGGCACCGACCGCTTCCCGCAGGCCTTCGCCGAGCGGCTCAAGAGCCGTATCCACTACCGCCGTCCGGTGGTCCGCGTCGAACAGGACACGGAGCGGGCCCGGGTCACCGTCCTCGACCACGGCCGCATGCGGACCCTGGAGGCCGAACGCGTCGTCGTCACCGTCCCGTTCAGCACGATCCGGCACATCGACTTCACCGACGCGGGCCTCTCCGACGCCAAGCACGACGTGATGCGCCGGGTGAAGTACGCCTCGATCGTCCGTGTCTATCTCCAGATGCGCCGCCAGTTCTGGCCGCAGCACAACGCCAGCTTCTCCACCGACCTGCCCATCCGCTGGATACGCGACGCCACCCCCCAGCTGCCGGGCCCGCGCAAGATACTGGAGTGCCTGATGACGGGGTGGCGGGCCCGGGCGGTGGCGGCCATGACCGAGGAGGAGCGCCTGGACTTCGTCCTCACCGAGGTCGAGCGGATGCTGCCGGGCGCCCGCGACCACTTCGAGACCGGCACCTCCGTCTGCTGGGACCAGCGCCCCTACGCCGAGGGCGCGTACATCCTGCCCGAGCGCGGGCACAGCGCCCTGATGCCGGTGATCCGCAGGCCCGAGGGGCGGATCCACTTCGCCGGTGACCACGCCGGGTTCGAGCCCAACGGCGGCTCGATGACCTTCGCGCTGGAGTCCGCGGCCCGCACCCTGTTGGAACTCGGGGCGGCGGCCGAGGCGGCCTGAGCCCGTACCGGCGGGGCCGGGGGAGTCAGCCGAGCAGTCGGCGCAGCACCCCGGCCCCGTCGGTGGTCAGCACCGACTCCGGCCGGAACTGCACCCCCCGCACGCCCGGCTCGTCCAGCGTGACCAGCTCGTGCCGGTCCCGGCCGCAGACGATCCGGCAGGTGTTGCGGAAGGCGGCGGTGACCGGCCGTCCGAAGAAGTCCACCTGCCGCGCCAGCCCGGCACCGCCGGACCTGGCCACGACCCGGGCGTCCGGCAGGGCGGCCAGCGCCAGCAACTGGAAGCCGAGCCCCACCCCGGCCACCGGGGGGCCGCCCGGCGGCCGGTCCCGGACCAGGAGCGCGGCCGTCCGGCGCAGCGCCGCCATGCGCGCGCAGCCGGGATCGTCGGGGCGGCCGGGACCCGACGCCACCAGTACGGGCCCCGGATGCCGGACCAGGGCGCCGGCCGCGCCGGGGTCGTCGTGCCGGATCACCTCGGCGCGGCCGTGCACCGCCGTCACCAGGTGCAGCAGTGCGGCCAGTTCGGTGCCGGCGGCGGCGCCGGGATCGAGCACCAGCACCGCCGGGCCGCCCGTGGGCGGGGCGGCGGCGCCCCGGGTCCAGAACGGCGACAGCGCCGCGTGCCGCCCGGCCAGGGCCTCCTGCACGGCCTCGTCGAGGTCGTCGGGGTCCGGCGGGGCGGGGGCGGGCGGGGTGCGCGCCGGGTCCGCGGACCGCGGTCGCTCCGTGAGGGCGGTCAGCACGGCCCGGGCCTTGGTCCGTGTCTCGGCCGCCTCGCCCTCCGGCGACGACCGGCCGCCCACGGTCGCCCCCACCGACAGACGTGCCTCTCCCCGGTGGTCCACCACCAGGGTCCGGATCACCGCCGCGGAGTCCAGCTCCTCCGCGCCCGCCCCGTCGCGGCCGATCAGCGCGAGGAGGCCGCCGTAGTAGCCGCGTCCGGTGGTCTCGCGGCCGTGGACGGCCGCGCACGCCTCCGCGAACGGGCTGCCCACCACCGTCGACGCGAACAGGGCCCGGTCGAGAGTCTCCCGCGCCCCGGCCGCCGCGGGCCCGCTGATCCGGCACTGGGTGTGCAGCAGATGCGCCATCCCGCGCAGGAAGGGCCCCTCCACCCGCACCCCGGGCCCGGCCAGCCGGCACAGCACCGCCAGCTCCGCGTCCACCGTGGTCGCCAGCTCCTCCGTCTCCTTCGGGTCGGCGAGGAAGGCGAGCAGGTCCTCGGGGCGCGACCCCTCCGGCGGACGCCGGTATGTGCCGCACAGCGGATTCATCACCACCCGGCCGCCCTCGACGCCCACATGCCCCTGCGGCGTCGCGCCCACCAGGGTGACCGGCCGCGGGCCCCCGGTGTGCACGACGAAGGTCCAGTACGCGCCCGACTCCGCGGCCAGCAGCCGGCGGAACAGCTCCACGGCCACCGCGGGCCGGAACTCCGGCAGCCGCGCGGACCAGTCCCGGCGCAGCAGGACGTTCAGCCCGCCCCGGGCCGCGTCCGACGCGACGAACTCCCGCACCAGCTCCTCGTACTGGGCGTCGCTCGTCATGAACCCGGCGTCCCGCCACTCCACCGGCGGCGGCGCGGCGGGGAGCCCGCCGGTGAAGGCGTCCTCGGACAGGACGTGGTGCTCGCGCACCCGCAGCAGCCGCAGCGGCGTACCGTCGTCGTGGCACGGCAGGCCGTGCTCGGCCAGCTGCCGGAAGGGCAGTAGGGCCAGCAGCCCCGGCCCCGGCGCTCCACCGTCGGGCACAGCCGCTTCCGCCAGTGACCGCACCGTCTCCATCTCCCCGAACAGCAGCTCCACCGGGGCCGGTTCGCGCAGACCGGGACGTTGCCTGCGGAGCAGCGCGAAGGGCGGCACGTCGGCCCCGTACAGCCGCTCCAGCGCGTCCGCTCCCGTCGTCGGCCTCATCGGCGTGCTCCCTTCCGGTCCGGCCGCGCGGCGGCGGCCCGCCCGGGGCATTGCGTCCCGGCACGGCTCATGACTTCGGCCCGACGGGCAACAAGTAGCCCGTCGCGGGGGCGACTTGAGGCCCGCCGCGCACCATCGCGCCACCCGACCGACTACCCGTGAGGTGTCATGCGAATCGCGATCATCGGAGCCGGACCCGGCGGCCTCTACACGGCCGCACTCGTCAAACGGCTGCGGCCGCGGAGCGAGATCGACGTCTGGGAGGTGAACGCCCCCGACGAGACCTTCGGCTTCGGCGTCGTCTTCTCGGAGGGTGCGCTCGGCGGCATCGAGGCAGCCGACCCCGAGCTGTTCGCCGCGCTGGGCGCCGAGTGCGCCCACTGGTCGAGGATCGACGTCCACCACCGGGGCCGCACCTCCCGCAACGGCGGCTACCGCTTCTCGGCGATCGGCCGCCGCGCCCTGCTGGCCATGCTGCGCGACCGCTGCGCCGGCCTCGGCGTCACCGTCCGCCACGGCAGCCGCGCCCCCGAGGCGGACGTCCTGGCCCGGACGTACGACCTGGTGGTGGCGGCCGACGGCGTCAACTCCGCGACCCGTGAGGCCCGCCGGGAGGAGTTCGGCACCGAGACCACCCGACGCGGCTCCCGCTACCTGTGGCTCGGCACCGAACGCTCCTTCACCGCCCTGACCTTCGCCGTCGCCGAGACGGAGCACGGCACGCTGCACGCCCACGCCTACCCCTACGCCCCCGGCCTCAGCACCTTCATCGCCGAGGTCGACGACCGGGTGTGGGAGGCCGCCGGGTTCACCGAAGGCGTCGACACGGGCGTGCCGGACGCCTCCGGCAGGAGCGACACGGACCGGCTCGCCGGCCTCTTCGCCGACGTCCTGGAGGGGCACGGGCTGCGCACCAACCGGTCGCGCTGGGGCCGCTTCGTCTCCGTGCGCAACCGGCGCTGGAGCCACGGCCGGGTCGCTCTCCTCGGCGACAGCGCGCACACCACCCACTTCTCCGTCGGCTCGGGCACCCGGCTGGCCATGGAGGACGGCCTGGCGCTCGCCCTGGCGCTGGACGGCCACGGGTCGGTCCCCGAGGCGCTCGCCGCCTACCAGGCCGCGCGCCTGCCGGAGGTCGAGGCCATGCAGCGCACCGCGCGGACGAGCCAGGAGTGGTTCGAGGAACTGGAGCAGTACGCGGACCTCGAACCGGAGGCGTTCAACGCCCACCTGATCACCCGCAGCGGCCGCCTCACCCGCGACGACCTGGCGTCCTGGTCCCCGGAGCGCGTCGAGCAGGTCCGGGAGCGCTTCGCGCGCGCCGACCGCGGCGCGCGCGGAGCCGCCGTCCGCTGAACCGGCGCCCGGCCCGCCCCGGGGAGCGTCACGAGGAGGAGGCGCGCCCCGGGGGCGTCACGAGGAGGAGGCGCGCCGCTCGGCCACGGACCGGCCGCCCACGAACCAGTGGTGCGCGGGCGTCTCCTCCACGATCACCCGGACGGCCTCCGCCGGGGTGCCGAGCGCCTCCTGTGCGGCGGCCGTGAGCGCTTCGCCGAGCGCGGCCACCTCCTGCGGGGACCGGCCCTCCAGCAGGGTGACGTGGATCAGGGGCATGCGTGCGACTCCTTCCGGTCGTCCTTCCGATGTCCGTCGCCCTTCCGGCGCGACGTCCCGTTCGCGGCCCGTCCCCGGACGACGCGGCCCCGGGACCGCGCGGTCCCGGGGCCGACGGCTCAGGAACGGCTCCGCCCGCCGGCGGCCCGCAGGTCGGCCGCGAGGCTGCGGCCCGTGTGCGAGTCCTTCGCCCCGGCCAGTTCGGCGGGCGTGCCCTCGAACACCACCCGGCCGCCCTGGCTGCCCGCCTCCGGGCCGAGATCCACCACCCAGTCGGCGTGCTTGACGACGTCCAGGTCGTGCTCGATCACCAGCACCGTGTTGCCGCCGTCCACGAGCCGGTCGAACAGGCCCAGCAGCCGGCGCGTGTCGCGCATGTGCAGCCCGGTGGTCGGCTCGTCGAAGACGTAGACGGTGCCGGTCTCCTTCAGGCGGTGCGCCAGCTTGAGCCGCTGCCGTTCGCCACCGGAGAGCGTGGACAGCGGCTGGCCCAGCGTCAGGTAGCCGAGTCCGACCTCGGTGAGGAGGGCCAGCTTGCGCCGTACGGGCGCGTCGTCGAAGAAGTCCGACGCCTCCTCGGCGGTCATGGCGAGGACGTCGACGATCGTCCGGCCGCGCACGGTGTGGCGCAGGGCCTCGTCGTTGAACCGGCGCCCGTCGCAGCGCTCGCACACCGTGGTCACCGGGTCCATGAAGGCGAGGTCGGTCTCGATGACCCCCTTGCCGCCGCACTCCGGACAGGCGCCCTCGGAGTTGAAGCTGAACAGCCCCGGCTTCTCGCCCGAGGCACGCGCGAACCGCTGGCGCAGGCTGTCCATGATGTCGGTGTACGTCGCCGGGTTGGACCGCGAGGAGATGCCCACCGACGACTGGTCGATCACCACCGCGTCCGGGTGCTGCGCGATGAACACCTTCGACACGAGCGTGCTCTTGCCGGAACCGGCCACGCCGGTCACCGCGGTGAGCACCCCGGTGGGAAAGGCGACCGTGACGTCCCGCAGATTGTGCAGATCGGCCGCCCGGACGGTCAGCTCGCCGGTGGGGGAGCGCACCGTCTCCTTCAGCCCGGTCACGCTGCGCAGTTGCTTGCCGGTGACGGTGCCGGAACGGCGCAGCCCCGCCGGGGTGCCCTCGAACGTCACCTCGCCGCCGTCGCGCCCGGCCCCCGGGCCCATGTCGACGACGTGGTCGGCGATCGCGATGACGTCCCGGTCGTGCTCCACGACCAGCACGGTGTTCCCCTTGTCGCGCAGCGCGAGCAGGATGTCGTTCAGCCGCTGCACGTCCCGCGGGTGCAGACCGACGCTGGGCTCGTCGAAGATGTACGTCAGCCCGGTCAGGCTGCTGCCCAGGTGGCGCACCATCTTCAGCCGCTGGGCCTCTCCGCCGGACAGCGTCCTGGTCTGCCGGCCGAGGCTCAGGTAGCCGAGCCCGACCGACTGGACGCGCTCCAGCGCGGCCCGCGCGCCCAGCACGGCCGGTTTGACGGACGGCGCGTCGATCCGGGCGAGCCGCTCGATCAGGTCGGTGATCTCCATCGCCGAGAAGTCCGCGATGTTGTCGCCGTCGATGCGCGAGGCGAGGGCGGCCGCGTTCAGCCGTCCGCCGTGGCAGACCTCGCAGGGTCCCTGGGTGACCACCCGCTCGATCTCCGCGCGCTCCTTGCTCTTCGCGTTGTCGAGGCCGGGGGTGATGTACCGGCGGGTGAAACGCTCGACGATGCCCTCGTACTCGTTCTTGTAGACCCCGTTGCGGCCCGCCCGGTCGACCGTGAACCCCTTTCCGTGCAGCAGCAGTTCGCGCTCCTTCGCGGAGAAGTCGCGCACCGGCTTGTCGGGGTCGAAGAGCCCGGACTCGCCGTAGAGCTGCCACTGGAAGGTGCCGACCGCGAACGACGGGAAGCGGATGGCGCCCTCGTTGAGGCTCTTGTCCTCGTCGAGCAGCTTGTCCAGTTCCAGGCGGACGGTCGTGCCGAGGCCCTGGCACTCCTCGCACATGCCGCGCGGGTCGTTGGGCGAGTACATGTGCGAGGGGCCCGCGCTGGGCGTGCCCGCGCGGGAGAACAGCACCCGCAGCGCGGGCAGGATCTCGGTCATCGTGCCGACCGTGGAGCGGGCGTTGCCGCCGACCGGCCGCTGGTCGACGACGATCGCCGTGGAGAGGTTCTCCATCACCTCCGCCTTCGGCCGTTCGTACTTGGGCATCCGGTTGCGCACGAAGGCCGGCAGGGTCTCGTTGAGCTGCCGCTGCGACTCGATCGCCAGCGTGTCGAAGACCACCGAGGACTTCCCCGACCCGGAGACTCCGGTGAAGACCGTCAGCTTCCCCTTGGGGATGCGCAGGTCGACGCCCTTGAGATTGTTCTGCCGGGCCTCGCCCAGCACGATGAAGTCCTCGTCGTGGTTCTTCCGGTGAGCCGCCATGTCAGTACCTTCCGCCTGGAACAGGTGGTTTCCCTGGGGAAACCATTTCATCTCCTCCTCTGCTACCCCGCGACCGCGTAGGCTTGCGCGCCGCGCGGACTGGCCGCGCCGAGCACCAGCCCGTCGCCGGTGAGCCCGGTGGCGCACACCTTGCTGAGCGAGTAGTCGGCCACCAGCTCCACCTGGTGCCCCCGCCGCCGCAGCGCCTCGACCTCCGCCGCCGGCCAGCCGCCCTCCAGGACCACGGTCCCCGGGCGGAACCGGCGCGGGGCGAAGGACGTGGGCACGTGGTCGGTGTGGAAGGTGCGCGCCTCGATGGCCGCCTGCGGGCTCATCCCGTGCTCCGTGTGGTGCAGGAAGAAGCTCAGCGTCCACTGGTCCTGCTGGTCGCCGCCGGGCGTTCCGAACGCCAGGTACGGCCGGCCGTCCCGCAGCACCATCGTCGGGCTGAGCGTGGTCCGCGGGCGCTTGCCCGGCCCCACCGTGTTCGGGTGGCCGGGGGTGAGGGTCGCCATCTGCCCCCGGGTGCCCAGCGGGAAGCCCAGCCCCGGCACCACCGGGGAGCTCTTCAGCCAGCCGCCGCTGGGCGTCGCCACCACCATGTTGCCCGCCGCGTCGGTCACGCTCACGCAGCAGGTGTCGCCGGTCGCGGCGGTCAGTTTCATGATCGCCGGGATGCCCTGCTCCAGTTCGCCCAGCCAGGCCGGGTCCGCCGGTGCGACGCTCTCGTCGTGCAGCGGCGGCAGCAGCGGCTCGCGCCCGCCGGGCCGCCCCGGACGCAGTTCCCGCGAGGCCTCCGCGCCGAGCAGCGCCCGCCGCGCGGCGCTGTACGCCGGGTCCAGCAGGGCCTCGACCGGCACCTTCGCGTGGTCCGGGTCGCCGTACCAGGCCTCACGGTCGGCGAAGGCGAGCTTGGCGGCCTCGACCACCGTGTGGACGTACTCCGCGCTCTCGGGCCCCGTCGCGGCGAGATCGGCGTCGGCCAGCAGGGCGAGCTGCTGGAGGAAGACCGGGCCCTGCGACCAGGGCCCCGCCTTGTGCACGGTGAGCGAGCGGTGGTCGAGGGTGAGCGGACGCTCCACGTGCGGCCGCCACGCGTCCAGGTCCGCGCCGGTGAGCAGGCCGCCGTTGCGGCGGCCGGTGGAGTCCGCCTCCTCGGCCTTGGCGAGGTAGCTGTCGATCGCCTCCGCCACGAAACCGCTGTAGAACGCCTCCGTCGCCGCGTCGATCTGTCCCTCGCGGTCCCGGCCGGACGCCTTCGCCTCGGCGACCAGCCGCCGGTAGGTGCGCGCCAGCGCCGGGTTGGTGACCCGCTCCCCGGCCCGCGGGGCGACCCCGTTGCGCAGGTAGGTGCGGCCCGACTCCGTCCAGGTGTCGCGGAACAGCTCCGTCAGCGCGCCGATCATGGCGGCGCACTTGGGCAGCACCGGATAGCCGCCCTCCGCGTAGCCGATCGCCGGTTCCAGTACGTCCTCCAGCGGCAGCGTGCCGTACTCCTTCAGCAGCCGGAGCCAGGCGCCGACGGCGCCGGGGACGACGGCGGGCAGCAGTCCGGAACCGGGAACGACGGCCAGACCCCGCTGGGTGAAGGCCTCCACGGTGGCGGCCGCGGGCATCGGGCCCTGCCCGCAGACGACGTCGACCGAGCCGCTCCCCGCGCGGTGGGCGAGGATCGGCACGTCGCCGCCCGGCCCGTTGAGATGCGGTTCCACCACCTGGATGACGAAGGCGGCGGCGGTCGCGGCGTCGAAGGCGTTGCCGCCGCGGTCGAGCATGGACATGCCCGCCGTGGAGGCCAGCCAGTGGGTGGAGGCGACGGCACCGCGGGTGCCGTGCAGTTCGGGTCGGAAGAGCACCTGGGAGATTTCCTTTCTCGTCTCTGGTCGGACGGTCCGGACCGCGTGGGACCCCTGGGGGCTCAGGGCCGTCCGGGGGGCGTCAGTCGGCCGGACGCGGTGGCGGTGACGCGGCCGTGGACCGCGGCGGCGCGGGCCCGGCCCTCGCCGAGGTCGACGGTGCAGGACAGGAGGGCGGGGCGGCCCAGCTCCTCGCCCTGACGGACCTGGTAGTCATGACGGCCGTCGGTGCCGGGCAGCGCCTTCTCCCGGCCGAGCCAGACGCCCAGCGCCAGCGCGGCGGAGGCGCAGGCGGGGTCCTCGGGCATGCCGTAACCGGGGGCGAACACCCGGACGCGCGCGGTGCGGCTCGCGGGGTCCCAGGCGAGGAGCACCGCGTCCGGGCAGTCCGCCCAGACCGGGTCGCCCAGGTCGGCAGCCGCGCGGGCCAGGGCCTCGGCCCCCACCGGCAGGAAGTGGAACGCGGGACCGAAACCGGCCAGGTGCGGGGTGCCCGCCAGGTCGGCGTCCGTCAGACCGCACGCCGCCAGCAGCGAGCCGGGGTCCCACTCGGGCCCGGGGAGCGGCTCGCCCGCGACGGACAGGGAGGAGCCGTCGGCCCCCGCGACCACGGTGAGCTGCCGCCCGCCGCACTCCTGCACCGCCTCCCCGGCCGCCAGCCGGCCGGTGCGCACCAGCGTGCTCGCGGTGCCCACGGCGCTGTGGCCGCCGAACGGCGACTCGCCGGCCGGGGTCATCACCCGCACCCCGTACGTCGAGCCCGGCAGCCGGGGCGGCACCACGAAGGCCGTCTCGGTCAGGGCGGTCTCCCGGGCGACGGCGAGCATGTCCGCGGCCGAGAGCCCCGCGGCGTCCGGGACCACCGCCAGTGCGCAGCCGTGGTAGGGGGTGTCCGTGAACATGTCGACGATCTCGTACGCGATCAACGTCCCTCTCCTTCGCCGTAGGGGCCGGTCTCCGCTCCGCCGCCCGGCGGGGCCGTCGCGGGCACGGCCGCCCGCCCGGGGCGGAGCACTTCCTCCGCCAGGGCCTCCAGCACCCGCGGGTCCCCCTGGTACGGGAAGGACGCGCGCGGCCAGTGCACCACCAGGTCGGTGACGCCCAGTTCGCCGAAGCGGCCCACCGCGTCCCGGTAGGACTCGACGGAGTCGAGCACCCCGCCGACCAGGGCCCCGGTCAGCAGCAGCCGGTTCAGCGTGGCCGGGTCCCGGCCGGTGGCCTCGCACGCCGCGTCCAGCCGGTCCAGCTGCCGGGCGATCTCCGGCAGCGCCTTCTCGTAGGGCAGCGCGTCGAAGCGGCCCGGGGGACCGGCGGTGACCCAGGTGTCCGCCCGCCGGGCCGCGAGCCGCATGCCGCGCGGCCCGGTCGCGGCGACGGCGAACGGCACCCGCGGCCGGGTCAGGCACCCGGGATTCACCGGCACGTCGTCGAAGGCGTAGTGCTCGCCCGCGTACGAGGTGCTGCGCTCGGTCAGCAGCCGGTCCAGGGCCTCGACGAACTCGGCGAAACGGTCGGCGCGCTGGCGCGGGGTCCGTTCGGTCGGGTCCACCACCCGGTCGTCCAGGCCGCCCGCCCCCGCGCCCAGCCCGCAGACGAAGCGGCCCCCGGCGATGTCCTCCAGCGACATCACCTCCTTGGCCAGCGTCACCGGGTGGCGGTAGGTGGGCGTGGCGACCATCGTGCCCAGAGTGATCCGCGAGGTGACGGCCGCCGCGGCGGCCAGGGTGGGGACACCGGCGAACCAGGGCTCGTCGCGCAGCCACCGCCACATCAACTGGTCGTACGTCCAGGCGTGATCGAAGCCGAACTCCTCGGCCCGGACCCACTGTTCGCGCGCCCGCGACCAGCGCCGCTCGGGCAGGATCACCACTCCGTGCCGCACGCGTGCTCCTTCCTCGTTCCTTCGTCGTGTCGTGCTTGTCGGGTCGTGCCGCGTCCCGTCCCGCGCCCTGCGGTCAGGGCGCGCTGTGGTGCAGCACCCTCGGCCTGAGCTGCCCGGCGGCGGCGTCGATCCGGCCCAGGACGCTGGCGAAGCCCTCCTCGTAGCCCTGCCGGACCTCGTCGCTGCGCAGCTCCTCGGGGAAGGCGGCGTCCTCCTGCGGGGTGAGGCCGGGGTAGAGGCCGTTGGCCCGCACGTCCTGGGTGATCGCGCGCAGCCGGGACCGGAGCTGGTCGACCAGCTCCGTCGCGTCGACCGGCGCCCGCAGGGTCAGGAAGTAGTGGTCGTACAGGAGCGCCTGGGTCTCGGGTCGGGTCGGGGTGACCTCCGCGGCCGACTCCTGGAGCAGCGACCGGCCGCCCGGCACCAGTTTGGCGGCCACGCCCGCGTGCACCGTGTGGTACATCCGCACCGCCCGGTTGAGCCGGTCCGCCTCGGGCGTTCCCTCCCACTCGGTCTTCTTCCCCCGCAGCAGCGAGCGCACGGGCACGAAGTCGGGGGCCCAGGTGCCGCTGAAGCTGCGGTGCTGGAGGTACATGCTGGGCCGGATGACGGTGCCGTAGACGTCGGCGGGGCAGGAGCTGGTGTACAGCAGCATCGCGGTGTAGGCGTCGGTGAGGTCCGTCATCGCCCGCAGGGAGGGCGCGGGATCGGCGAGGGAGCGGGCCTGGTGCAGGGCGTGCGCGGTCAACTGCCAGATGGCGAAGGTCGCCTGGTGGCCGGTGATCCACCGGAACCAGAACAACTGGTGGGAGATCTCCTCCGCGGCGAGCGCCGGGCCGGTCCGCGGGAGCGGTTCGGCGGGGCCCACGCGGGACGGGTCGGCGGGCCGCACCCGGGATATCGCGGTCTCGGTCCCCGGTGTCGGCGGCTCGGGCAGCGTCAGCGGCTCCAGGCCGTAGGGGAAGTCCCCGAAGTCCCAGTCGTCGGGCACCGGCAGTTCGGTGACGGTGCGGTGAACGCGCGTGCTCATCGGTCTCCTCCTGGTGGTGCGTAGGTGAACTCGAACTCCAGGCCGTTGACGTCCAGGACGTAGCAGCTCTGCACGCCGTCCGCGTCGACGACGATCTCGGTGGGCTTCTCGTCGACCGCGAAGCGGAAGCGGCCGGACGCGTACAGCCGCAACCAGCGCTCGCGCCAGGCCCGCAGCTCCTCGGGGGAGCCGGCGGCCAGGCAGATGTGCTGGAACTGGCGGGTGTTGGCACCGGGGACGGCGCCGTCGTGCCCGGTGCGTTCGAAGAGGTGGAAGCGCAGGCCGGCCACCGTCACCTCGGTCAGCCGGGTGATGCCGGGCAGGCGGCTCAGCGTCAGGTCGCAGAAGGTGTCCAGCGTCCAGTTGGTCGTGCAGCCGAAGAACTCCTCGTACCAGGCGGCACAGTTGTCGAGGTCGTCCGTCTGCACGCCGACGTGGTGCAGCTCCGGTACGAGAGCGAGGTCCGTCGGCCGCTCTTTCGTGGTCCCGGTTCGCGGCAAGGTACTGCGCTCCTCTCATGGTGTTCGGATCATTGCGTTCCGACCAGCAGGGATCAAAGAGCCTTCTTTTTCTCGTTCAGGCAGGCGATTTCCCGGAAATCCCGTCGACTAACCGACGAAAATAAGCGGAAGAAGTGAATCCGTAGATTTTCCGGAATTTTTTCCGTCCGGGTACACAATGCTCTTCTCACGGGTAACACTGGAGTCATGACACAGAATCAATGGAGTGCGGTGGACGGCTACTTCGACGCGGTTCTCGGTGACGAGGACCCCGCGCTGGCCGCCGCCGCCCAGGCCCACACCGGATTCGATCTCCCCGATATCGGGGTCTCCCGCTCCCAGGGAAAGCTGCTGCATCTGCTGGCCCTCGTCCAGCGCGCCGAACGCATTCTGGAGATAGGCACCTTCGGCGGGTACAGCTCCATCTGGCTCGCCCGCGCCCTGCCGCCCGGCGGACGGCTGGTCACCATCGAGTGGGAGCGCTCGTTCGCCGAGGCCGCCGCGGGCCACCTGGAGCGGGCCGGCGTCGCCGACCGGGTCGAGCAGAAGGTGGGCAAGGCGCTCGACATCCTGCCCGAGCTGGCCAAGACCGCCGAGCAGCCCTTCGACCTGGTCTTCATCGACGCCAACAAGCCCGACACGCCGGAGTACTTCGACTGGGCGCTGGAACTCTCCCGGCCCGGCGGCGTGATCGTCGTCGACAACGTGGTGCTCGGCGGCGCGGTCGCCGACGCCGACAACCCGGACGGCGGCGTCCGCGGCATGCGGCGCTTCCACGAGAAGGTGGCCGCGGAGCCCCGGGTGAGCGCCACCACCATCCAGACGGTGGGCGCCAAGGGGTACGACGGCTTCACCATGGCCGTGATCCTGCCCGCCCCGGACGCCCGGCCCGAGACGCCCGGCCTGCCCTGACGCCCGGCGGGAGGCCGGCCCCGCGGGGGCGGCGGCGCGGTCGTCGACCGCCCGTCGCCCCCGTCGCCGTACCGCGCCGGCGCTCATGCCTGGTCGGGCCCGATCAGGTCCGGCGCCGTCCAGCCGTCCAGGTCGTACTCCGCCATGCACTCCTCGGCGAAGCCCCGGTAGTCGTCGACCAGGCCGGACGCCGTCTGCGCCATCAGGAGCTCGATGCGCACGTTCTCGTGGTTGCCCGAGTAGTTGCGCTCGTACAGCTCGTGGCGGCCCGCGAACTCCGTGCCCACCGAGTCCCAGATCAGCTTCATCAGCTTGACCCGCTCCACCGAGTCGTATCCGTTCGACCCGCGCATGTACCGGTCCAGATGCGGCCGCAATTCGGGGTTCTGGAAGTCCTTGGCGTGCGAATTCAAGTAGATGAGGCCACTGCTGAGGTCCTGCAGAATGATCTCGCGGACCCGCGGATATCCGATCGTCATGAACCAGCGGTACGCCATTCCGTAATCCAGGTTCGGCAGCAGCCCGCCGTCGTGCCAGCCGTTCGGATTGCGCGCCATCGCGTCGCTGAGGCCCCAGAACATGTTCCGCCAGGCGAGCACCTCGCCCACCCGGGTCTGAATTCCCCGGAAGTCCTTCGTCCCGGTCACGTCCAGCCCCTTGAGCAGCAGGCCGGCCAGGAAGTCGAGTTTCACCGCGAGCCGGGTCACTCCGTGGAAGGTCAGCCGGTGCGTGAACCCGGAGGTGTTCAGGAAGGTGCCGGCCTTGGCGGTGTCGCCGTAGATGAAGACGTTCTCCCAGGGGATCTTCACCTTGTCCAGGATGAAGACGGTGTCGTTCTCGTCGAGACGGCTCGACAGCGGGTAGTCGAACGGGCTGCCCATCCGGGTCGCGGCCAGCTCGTACGACTGACGACAGATCAGCTTCACCCCCGGCGCGTCCATCGGCAGCGTCGCGACGAGCGCGAACTCCTTCTTCTTCACCGGCAGCCCGTAGTGCGCCACGAAGTTGAAGTGGGTCAGCGCCGACCCCGTCGCCACCACCTTCGCGCCGCTGACCACCAGGCCGTCGTCGCACTCCTTCTCGACGTGCACGAACACGTCGCCGACCTCGTCCGGCGCCCGGTCGCGGTCCACCGGCGGGTTGATCACCGCGTGGTTCCAGAACAGCACCCGCTCCTGCGCCTCCGCGTACCAGCGGCGGGCGTTGTCCGCGAACTCCCCGTAGTACTCCGGGTTCGCGCCCAGTGTGACGAGGAAGCTCGCCTTGTAGTCCGGGCTGCGGCCCATCCAGCCGTACGTCATCCGGGCCCACTTGGCGATCGCGTCCCGGTCGCCGACCATGTCCTCCACGCTGCGCGGCACCCGGAAGAACTTGTGCGTGTAGCCGTCGCTGCCGGTGTCCGTCGGCGCGGTCAGCGTGTCGCGGTGCTCCGGGTCGTGCAGCGCGTCGTACAGCCGCGCGGTCATCCGGGCCGTGTTGCGGAACGCCGGGTGCTTGGTGACGTCGTCGACCCGCTCCCCGTACGCCCATATCTCCCGGCCGTCCCGGATGCTCTCCAGGTACTCGTCGCCGGTGAGCGGGCGCGTCGTGCGGCGCGGCCCGGTGTCCCCCGCGGCGCCGGCGCCGGTGCCGGGGGCGCCTGTCGTGTCCGTGCTGTGCGTCGTGTCCGTCATGTGCGTCAGTCCCCTGTCCTGTCCGCCCTGCTGGGCTCGTCGTGTAGCGGGAGGTGCGCCACCGGGTCCATGCCGTCCAGGCACAGCGACCAGGCGACGGGCGAGTCGTCCGGAATCAGTTCCGGGAAGGCCCCGCCGTGGAACAGCAGGGGCCGTCCCGGGCGGCTCTCGAACTCCGCCACCCTCCCGATGTGCAGCGTGTGGTCCCCGCCGTCGTGGATCTGCCAGGGCTGGCAGACCAGATGGGCCACCGTGCCCGCCAGCCGCGGGTGCGGCCCCTGTTCGTCCACCCACGGCACCGGCTCCGCCATGGGCCGTCCGGCGAAGTGCATCGCCAGGTCGCGCTGCGAGGCGTCGAGGATGTTGACGACGTAGTCGCCGCCCTCCCGCAGCAGCGCGCCCGCCCGGCTGCGCCGGTCCAGCGCCACCAGAGCCAGCGGCGGGTCCAGCGACACCGAGGTGAAGGCGTTGACCGTCGTGCCGTGCACCAGGTCACCGCGACGGCAGGTGAGCACCGTGACCCCGGTCGCGAACTGGCCCATGCAACTGCGCAGGGCACGTGGGTCGATGGGGCGGGGCGCGGTGTCCACGCCCCCTCGCTCAGGCATGCTCATGGGTCCCCCTGGACTCCCGGGGGCCGGTGCCGTGCCTGACGGGTGCACCGGCCCGGTGGCTGTCGTGGACGCCCGGCCGGTGCGCCGCGGCCGGTGCCAGGGCGCCGGTCAGCAGGTCGGCCAGGATGCCGGGGCCGTCCTGGGTCAGGAACGACTCCGCGTGGAACTGGATCGTGGACAGGGCCGGCCCGCGCAGCGCGACCACCTCGTCGCCGACGCGCTGCACCTGGACCGGGCCGCCGCCGAACCGCGGGCGCAGCCAGTCCTGGTCGGCCCGCGCGACGTAACTGTTGTAGAAACCGGCCATGCGCGGCGTGCCCCACAGCGGGACCCGCAGCCGCCTGCCCTGCGCCGGGTCGGGCAGCCGGGTCATCCGCAGCCCCAGCAGGGCGCACACCGCCTGGTGCCCCAGGCAGACCGCCGCCAGCGGCAGCCCGGCCGCGAGCCGTTCGGCGGCCGTGGCCCGCAGGGCGCGCACCCGGGGGTTCGCCCCGTCCCGCGGATCGCCCGGCCCCGGGCCGAGCAGGACCACGCCCGGCGCTCCGGCGACGCCCGCGCGCGAGGCCCGGGACCAGGGCACCAGCCGCACCGCGCAGCCCAGCGCCCGCAGTTGGTAGGCGAGCATCGAGGTGAAGCCGTCCTCGGCCTCGACGATGGTGACCGCGGTGCCCGCGACGGACCGGGCGGCGGCCGCGTCAGCGGTCCCCCGCAGCCAGAACGCCGCCAGCCCGTCGTTGCGGGCGGCCAGCGCGCCGCGCACCGGGCCGGCCTCGGCCAGCGCGGCGGCGGACGCCGGGACGGGGGCCTTCGCCGACCGCCGCCCCGACAGGGCGTCCAGCAGGCCCGAGAGCTTGGCGGTGGTCTCCGCCGTCTCGTGCGCCGGCACCGACTCCCGTACGACACTGGCGCCCGCCGTCAGCCGTACGGAGCCGTCCGCCCCGAGGTCCGCCGTGCGCAGCAGCAGCGCCGCGTCCAGCCGTCGCTGCCCGTCCGCCCGGCCCAGCAGGGCGATGACCCCGCTGTAGTAGCCCCGGCCGTGCGGCTCGTACCGTTCGATCACCCGGCAGGCGTTCTCCACCGGGCTGCCCGTCACGGTCGGCGCGGGCATCGTGGTGCGCAGGATCTCGGTGAGCGGGCGGTCCGAGCGGCCGGAGAGGTAGTACTCGGTGTGCGCGAGGCGCGACATCCACTTCAGGGACGGCCCGCTGACCCGCACGCCGTCGTCGCACAGGGCCGTCATCATCTTGAGTTCCTCGTCGACGACCATGTAGAGCTCGTCGGTCTCCTTCGGGTCGTGCAGGAAACGCAGCAGCCCCGGCAGGTCGGCGCCGGTCCGCGGATACCGGTAGGTCCCGCTGATCGGGTTCATCTCCACCCGGTCGCCCCGCACCCGCACCTGCTGCTCGGGGGTGGAGCCGATGAAGTACCGGTCGCCGGTGAAGATCAGGAACGTCCAGTAAGCGCCGGTCTCCGCCGTCATCAGCCCGCGCAGCACCGCCAGGGCGGCGCCGCGGTCGAAGGCGCGGATCCTGCCGTGCAGACTGCGCGCCAGGACGAAGTTGGAGCCCTCGCCGTGGTGGATCTCCCGGTGGACGATGCCGTCCACCGCCGCCGCGTAGCCGTCGTCGTCGATGTCGAAGCGGGTCTCCTCCACCTGCGGCGCCCGGTCCGGCAGACAGGCCAGCAGCCGGTCGAGCGGGACGCGCCGGTGCTCGCGCACCTCCATCGCGAGCAGCGGCTCGCCGTCGTCGGGGTGCGCGAAGCCGCGCTCCCGGATCTGCCGGTAGGGGGCCAGGACCAGGGTCTCCGTGCCGTCCGGGCCGCCGTCCAGGTCCAGCCCGAGGGCGTCCAGGCCGCCCGCGCGCCGTACCGGGCCGCTGAGGACCTCCACCGGCGCCCCGCGGTCGGCGCCGGGGCGGTGCAGCAGCGCGAAGGGCTCACCCGGGCCGGGCAGCAGCTCGTCGAGGGAGGGCGCCGGAGCGGTGCTGAGGGACGTGGTCATGCCACAGCCCCCACCGGAAGCCGCCAGTGCGCGGCGGCGGCGACGGCCTGGACGAGGCTCAGCCGGGGGTCGCACAGACTGCGGTAGCCGGGCCCGCGGGCCGGGCTGCGGCCCGCGCCCTCGCACTCGGAGATGTCGTCGGGGGAGGCCTCCAGGTGCAGGCCCGCGCACCGTTGCGCGTTGTCGGCCAGCACGTCCACGCACTGCCGGATCTCGGACATGATCGCGTCGAGGCGGCGCGTCTTGAGCCCGTCGGGCGTCTTCACGGTGTTGCCGTGCATCGGGTCGCACATCCACAGCACCGGGTGCCCGGCCTGCCTGACCGCCCGTACCAGCGGGGCCAGTTCGGTGATGCGATGCGCGCCGAACCGGGCGATCAGGGTCAGCCGGCCCGGGGTGCGGTGCGGGTCGAGCACCGAGCACAGGTCCAGCACCTCGTCGACCGTGGCCTCGGGGCCGATCTTGCACGCCACCGGATTGTCCAGCTCGGCCATCAGCCGCACGTGCGCGAAGCCGGTCTGCCGGGTGCGCTCGCCGATCCAGGGCCAGTGCGTCGACGCCAGATAGCTGCCGCTGTCCGTGTGCCGCCGCACCTGGGGGAGTTCGTAGTCGAGCAGCAGCGCCTCGTGGCTGATCCACACCCGGTCCTCGGGCGCGGCGCCCTCGCCGCGACCGAGTCGGTCGAGGGCGGTGACGGCGCAGCGGGCCGCCTCCAGGCCGGAGGCGACGCGGGACGGGTCGGGAGTGCGGTCCTCCGCGCAGGCGTCCGGCCCGTTGACGAGCGGGCCCCGGAACACCGGGAGCCGCCCGCCGGGCACGTTCTCCCAGTCGTCGGAGCGGGGCTTGGCGAACTGCCCGGCCATCCGCCCGACGCGCACCACCGGCAGCCCGGAGCCGGTGCGCATGACGTCGCCGAGGACGTCCAGCATCTCCACCTTGCGGGCGACGTCGCGCGGTGCGCACTCGGTGGTCAGCTCCACGCAGTCACCGGCCTGGATGAGGCAGAACTCGCCCTCGGCGGCACGCGCCAGGAGCCCGTGCAGCTCACGGACGCTCGCGTACGACACCAGCGGGGGCTCGAGGGCGAGCCGGTCGTGGACGGGGGGCAGGAGGGAACGGTCGGGCCACCGGGGCTGCTGGCGGGCGGGGAGCCCGGCCACCATCGAGGCGATCAACGGGTCGTGTCCAGCACCCGGAAAGGGATGTCGAGGCATGCTGTCGGCCTTCGTTCGGAGGCGACCCGTGAGGGGTGGCCGCCTGCGGATGTCTGGGCGGGGGGAGCCGCGCGACGCCCCGGTCTACGCGTTCTGGCGTCCGGGGGGCCGGCGGTCCAGTTCACCGGCGGCTTCGAACCAGCGGATCATGCGGGTCAGGGAGCTGCGCTCGATGTCGGGCCAGCGCAGTCCGAGCCGGTCGAGGAGCCGCGTCGTCCGATCGTTGGCGTAGGTGTTGTCGCCGAGTTCCAGCGCGCCCTCCCGGAACAGCGGCACGGCTGCCGCGAGGGCGTTGCCCCCGGGCCGGCGGGCCGCGTCCTCCAGGCGGGTCAGCCACTCCTCGGCCGGAACCGTGTCGAGCCGGTGGCCGCACTCGCGGACGGCGGCGTGCACGGGCGTGAAGTCGGAGCCACGCGGGTGGAACAGGTGGTAGGTGGCGCCGACGGCGGACGGCTCGCGGGACAGGGCGTGCACGGCCCTGCCGACGAAGTCCACCGGCAGCAGGTCGGTGGTCAGCTCCTCGGCGGGCGGGGCCGAACCGAGTTCGATGAAGCTCTTGATCTGCCGCCACAGGAAGTCGTCGGCCTGGCAGGCGCCGGTGACGCTGTCGCCGGAGATCCGGCCGATGCGGTACACGGTCATCGGCATCCCGCGCTCCTGGGCCAGCCGGGCGATGCCCTCGGCGACCCACTTGCTCTGCGTGTAGCCGATGCCGAGCCCCTCACATGTGTCGGGGACCGCCTCCTCGGTGATCGGCCCGCCCTCGCGGCCCGGGGCGAACACGGCGACGGTCGACATGTGGTGCACGTGCTTGAGCCGTCCGGTGGCGGCGAACTCCAGTACGGAGCGCAGCCCGTCGACGTTGGCCGGCTTCACCGAGGCGTACGGCAGCACGAAGTTGATGTGCGCCGCCGCGTGATGGACCGCCTCGACCGACTCCGCCAGTTCGGCGTGGTCCGCCTCGGACAGTCCCATCCGGTCCCGGGCGAGGTCACCGGGGACCGCGCGCACCCGCTCCCAGGCGACGCCGTCCGCGATGCCGTACCGGTCGGCCGTGGCGCGCAGCCGGGCCAGGGCGGCGTCCGCGTCCTCGGCGCGCACCAGGCAGGTGACGGTGTGCCCCGGGACGGCCGCCAGTTCGCGCAGCAGCCAACTGCCGAGGAAGCCGGTCGCCCCGGTGAGCAGGAACCGGGTGGCGGCGTCCGGCGCGACCGGTTCGCGGTCGCCGGGCCGGACGGCGTCCGGCAGGGTCACATCGGCGCGCAGGTCGGCGGCGGGCTCCGTGAACGCCTGGGCGCCGCCCGTCCGGCACGCGTCGATCCGCACGGCCATGCCGGCGACCGTGGGGCTGTCGAACAGGGCCCGCAGCGGGATGTCGACCTCGAACAGCTTCCGCAGCCGGTAGACGAGTTCGGTGGCGATGATGCTGTTGCCGCCCAGGGCGAAGAAGTCGTCGTCGCGCCCGGGGGAGCCGCCGCCCAGGACGTCCGTCCAGGCCTCGGCGACGGCGCGTTCGGTGCCGGCCCGCGGCGGCCGGGCCGGGCCCTCGTCGGCGCGCCGGTCGCGCAGCTCCTGCGCCAGCCGCCCGGCCAGCCCGGCCCGGTCGATCTTCCCGCTCGGCGTGGTCGGCAGCCGGTCCAGCCCGACGAGGTGCGCGGGCACCAGGTACTCGGGCAGTTGCTCGGCCAGAGCGGCCCGCAGCCGTGCGCCGTCCTCGGCGCCCTCGCCCGTGACGGCGGCCACCAGCCGCCGGTCGCCGGGCCCGAACTCCACCGCGACCACCGCCGAGTCCCGCACCCCCGCCAGGGCGTCGAGCCGGGCCTCCACCTCGCTGGGCTCCACCCGGTAACCGCGGATCTTGATCTGGTCGTCGGCGCGGCCCAGGTACTCCAGGTCGCCGTGCCTGTTCCACCGCACGAGGTCGCCCGTACGGTAGAGCAGCTCGCCCTCCGCGCCGTAGGGGTCGGGCAGGAAGCGGCGCGCGGTCTCCTCGGGGCGGCCCCGGTATCCGGGCGACAGGTGGGGACCGCCGATGTACAGCTCGCCCGTGACGCCCGGCGGCAGCAGCTCGCGGTCCGGACCGAGGACGCGCAGCCGCATCCCGTCGACCGCCCGCCCGATCGGCGGGGCCTCGGGCCAGTCGGCGGGGTCGCCGGACAGCTCGTGCCAGGTGGCGAGATGGGTCTCGGACGGGCCGTACATGTTGAGCAGCCGGGCCCGGGGGTGCCGGGCGAAGAACTCCCGGATCTGCGGGGAGACGACCAGCGCCTCACCGACCGAGGTCACCTCGCGCAGCGCCTCGCAGCGCACGTCCTCCGCGACGGCGAGGGCCGCGAACCGCTGGAGCGCGATGTACGGCAGGTACAGCCGGGTCACGTCGTGCTCGGCGACGAAGGCGGCCAGCTGGTGCAGGTCCTTCTGGAGCTCGTCCGGGATCAGGGCGAGCGTGCCGCCGACGCAGAGCGTCCCCAGGATCTCCATCACGGAGACGTCGAAGGAGAGCGTCATGTACTGGAGGGTGGTGCCGGTCGCCCCGCACGGGGAGACCCGGTGCTGGGCGGAGACCAGGTTGCCGACCGTGCGGTCCTTGATGACGACGCCCTTGGGAGCGCCGGTCGACCCGGAGGTGTGGATGACGTAGATCTCGTCGTCGGGCGTACGGGTGGGGCCGAGCGGCGCGGGATCGGCCGGGTCGATGCGCTGCGCCTGCCGGTCGATCTCCAGCAGCCTCGTCGTGGTCGGGAGAAGCGCACCGGTGGCGCTGTCGGTGAGGACGAGGTGCGCCTCGGTGTCGTCGAGGACGTACGCCACCCGCTCCGGCGGGTGCGACGGGTCCAGCGGGACGTAGGACGCCCCGGACTTCACCACCGCGAGCAGACCCGCGACCATGTCGGCCGAGCGGGGCAGCGCGATGGCGACCCGGCGGCCCGCCGCCGCGCCCTCCTCGCGCAGGACCCGCGCGAGCCGTCCGGCCCGCTCGTCGAGTTCCCGGTACGTCCACCGGCGGCCGCCGTCGGTGACGGCCACGGCGTCCGGAGTGGCCGCGGCCTGCCGCTCGAAGAGCTCGGCCACCGGCACCGGGGGCGCGGAGCGGTCCACCCGGTCGTCGTGGGCCAGCACCTCCCGCTCCTCGTCGGCCCCGAGCAGACCGAGCTCGCGGACCGGGGTGTCCGGCGAGGCCTCGGCGAACCGGGACAGCAGCCGGCCCAGCCGCTCGCTCATGCTCCGCGCGGTCGCCTCGTCGAAGAGGTGCGCGTCGTACTCCAGGGTGGCGTGCAGCCCGTCCGCCTCCCGTGCGAAGACCACCGACAGGTCGTACTTGGCGCCGTGCGCCATGTCCCGCCGGACGTTCAGCGGCGTTCCGCCGTGGGTGACGCGGGCGGAGCCGGGGTCGGTGAGGACGAGCATGGTCTGGACGACGGGGGTGTGACCGCCGCCGCGGTCGGGCCGCAACCGCTCGACCACCTTGTCGAAGGGGGCCCACTTCAGCCGCAGCGCGTCGGCCACCTCCTCGCGCGCCCGCCCCAGCACCTCGCGCACGGTCATCGCGCCCGCCACCTCCTGGCGCAGCACGACCATGTTGACGAAGTAGCCGACGAGGTCCTGGGTCTGCGGATCGTCCCGCAGGGAGACGGGCGAGCCGACCAGGACCCGTTCCTGACGGGTCAGCTTGGCGAGGAACGTGCCGTACACCGCGAGCAGCGCCATGAACAGCGTGACGCCCTCGCGCTCCGCGAGCCGTTCCAGCTTCTCGGCCACCGGCGCCGGGACGTGCAGGGGGACGGTGCCGCCCCGGTGTTCCTGCGTGGCGGGCCGCGGCCGGTCCGCGGGCAGCGCGAGCACGGGCAGCTCCCCGGCGAGCCGGTCGGCCCACTCGTCGAGCAGCCGCGTGGTGCGTTCGGGGGTGAGGTGCGTGCGGTGCCAGTGCGCGAAGTCGGCGTACTGCGGGCGGCCCGGCACGGCCTCCACCGGCAGTCCCCGCCCGACGCGGTCGTAGGCGTCGAGGAGTTCGCGCAGGAAGACACCCGCCGACGCGGCGTCGGACGCGATGTGATGGATGTTGCAGACGACCGCGCTCTCCGCGCCCGGTCCGAGCGCGCAGGTCACGGAGAGGACCGGCCCGTGCTCCAGGTCGAGCCGGGTGTTCGCCACCCGCTGGGCGAGCGCGTCGAGTTCCTTCTCGTCGCCGTAGTGCTCGACGCCGTAGTGGAAGGCCGTGTCGTCGTCCGAGACGACCTGGAGCAGCCGGGCGTCACGCAATGCGTAGGTGGTGCGCAGGACCTCCTGGCGCCGCAGCACCCCGGCGACGGCCCGGCGCAGCCGGTCCCCGTCGAGCCGGAACGGCAGCCGCGCCAGGAACGGCCCGTTGTACGCCTGCGGGGTCGGCAGGTACTGGTCGATGAGCCAGATCCCGCTCTGCCCGAACGAGGCCTCCGCCGTGTTGCCGCTGCGCGGCGCGGACCCGGCCGTCAGCTCCTGCCCGCCCTGCCCGGCGGCGCCGGACCGGCTCCGGGCGAGCCGGTCGGCCACCGCCGTCGCGCTCTGCCCGCCCAGTCCGCCGCCGGACGGCGGGTCGACGCCGAACACGGCCCGTAACACCGTGCCGAGTTCGGCCAGCAGCGCGGGATCGTCGCAGTGGTCGCCGAAGGGCTCGTCCGGTCCCAGGCCGGGAGACCGGAGCGTTCTCCGCGCCAGGTCCAGAATTGCCGTGATCAAGGGGTTGTGCACGGGTTCGCCACCCTCCGAGGACGTCGGGCGACCGGCTCATCGCGGCCGGTCGCTGTCGGGCACTGCGTCAGCCGTGCGACGCCGACGAGGAGGTGGCCGCCTGGTCGCGGGACTCCTCGATGAAGCGCGCGAGCTGCTCGACCGTGCCGTGCCGGAACACCGACTCGGTGGTGATCTCGATTCCGAATATCTTCTGCAGCCTGGAGGCGAGCTGCACGAAATGCAGGGAATTCCCGCCGTGTCCCAGGAACGAGTCGGTGGTCGAGAAATCGTCCATTCCGGAGATTTCGATCCAGGCCTGGAGAACGACACTTTCGAGAGGGTTCTGCATGGTCTTCTTGCCTTTCTCTGGATTCTCGTTCCGGCTGTTCCGGATTTCCTTCTTCGGGGATTCCACGGTGAGCGCGGTGCGGTCGGTCTTCCCGTTCACGTTCGTCGGCATCCTCTCCAGGTGCCGGAACGCGGAGGGGACCATGTGGGAGGGCAGGTCCGCCGAGAGCCGCCGGACCAGGTCCCCCGGGTCGGCCGGGCGGCCGTCGGGGGTGGTGTAGAACGCGACGAGGTGCTTCTCGTGGGTGTCGTCGTCCTCGAACGCCTTCACGGCGGCGTCCGCGACCCCGTCGAGGGCGCGCACCGCCAGCGTCACGGCGCTGGTCTCCACCCGGAACCCGCGGATCTTCACCATGCTGTCGGACCGCCCGACCAGCACGATGTCGCCCCGGCCGTTGCGCCGGGCGAGGTCGCCGGTGCGGTAGAGCAGCCCGCCGCCGTCCGGGTCCTCGGTGAACTTCTCGGCGGTCAGCTCCGGCTGGTCGGCGTACCCGAGTGCCACGCCGGTGCCGCCCACGCAGAGTTCGCCCACCTCGTCGGTGGCGCAGGGGCGCATCAGCGGGTCGTAGACGTCCAGGGTGACCGTCGGCAGCGGCCGCCCGATCGGGACGACGCCCGCGCCGTCGACGTCGTCGGGCGAGGTCAGCGGGTGCAGGGCGGTGATGGAGGAGTTCTCGGTGCAGCCGTAGCCGTTGTAGACGACCGCGTCGGTGTGCGCGAGGGCCCGTCGCAGGTGGCCGGGGGAGGGGAAGTCGCCGCTGAGCACGATGATCCGCACCTGGCGCAGGCACTCGGGTTCCTGGTCGACCAGGGCGTTGAACAGGCCGCAGGGGAGGCTGAGCACGGTCGCGCCGCGCTTCTCGACGGCCTCGCGCAGGTCCGGCAGCGAGGGCAGTCCGGGCGGCATGGGCAGCAGGGTGGCGCCGTGCAGGAACGCCAGCCAGATCTCGATGGTCGACGCGGCGAACGAGAAGGCGGCCGACTGGGTCAGCCCGTCGTCGGGGGTGATGTCGAGCGGACCGCTGTGCGGCCCCAGCCGCGCCAGTCCGCGGTGCGCGATCCGTACGCCCTTGGGCCGGCCGGTGGAGCCGGAGGTGTACATGAGGAACGCGGTGTCCTCCGGGCCGGTGCCGGGGTCCGGGTCGCCGTCGGGAAGGCCGTCGCTGCCCGTGACCAGGTCGTGCAGGGCGAGCGCGCCGTCGCGGGCCTCGGGGGGCAGGGCGTGGGCATCGTCGCAGATCACCGGCGACGGGCGGGCCTCGCGCAGGATGCGGGCGAGGTATTCCGCGGGATACGCGGGGTCGAGCGGGACCACGCAGCCCCCGGCCTTGAGGACCGCCAGCAGGACCGCGTAGAGGTCGGGGGACCGGCGCATGTGCACGCCGACGCGGTCCCCCCGGGCGACGCCCCGGTCGCGGAGGTGCCGGGCCATCCGGTTGGCCCGCCGGTTGAGGCGGTCGTACGTGATCTGTTCCGCGCCGTCCGCCAGGGCGACGGACCCGCCGTGCGCGCGGACGACCTCTTCGAACAGGGTGGTCAGGACGAGCGGGGGCGCCGGGGCCGGCGGACCTCCCGTGCGTGCTGTTCCTAATGGCCGTGGTAACGAAGGAGCTTTTACGTTCTTTTCCATAGTCGCTGATCTCCTCGGGGTGGGGGGTAACCGGAGGAAGGGCTCCCGTCGGCTCCACGGATGCGCATCGCGCATTCCACGGAGGAGCCTGACGTGAGTTTGTGCATTGTCAGCAGAGAAGGACAAGAATATAGTTTCCTTGCGGAAATCGATACTAATCACGCTTTCGTATCGATGTCAAACGCCTGTGCTGTTCCATGCTGTTTCACGGGGTGCAACGCTTTTTCCGTGTGTTACCCGCATACGTCGTCCAACGGAATGGGGCATGAAGCGCAGCCCCGTCCCCGCCGGGTCGGATCCGGTCGGCCGGCGGCCTGTCGGCGACCGGCTCTCGCACACCGGTACCCCCGGTTGGCGCGATCACGCCCCCCAGATGGTGTCCTCAGGGAAATCATTTTCCGGCCCACCGCGCGGCCCGGGTCCGCGCCCCCTTGGTACCTTGGGGCCGTCCCCCGCCGGTCACCCTTCGTACCGGAAGCGTTCATGACTCCACGAGACGGCTCCACCCCCACCCGCCCTGCGGAGCAGACCGTTCTGCAGGCGGCCCTGACCCACCTCCAGTGCCTGCTCGTCGCGCGCCGCTCCCGCGTCAACCCCGAGGGCGTCAACTGGCAGCAGTACGACGTGCTCGAACTGCTGCGGGCGCGCGGCCCCCTGCGGCCCTCCGAACTGAGCGAGGTGCTGGCGGTCTCCCGGCAGACCACCTCGAAGGCCCTGCGCGTGCTGAAGGACCTGAACCTGGTGCAGCAGGTGACGGCCGGCGAGGACCGGCGCGAACTGAGCACCTCCCTCACCCGCGAGGGCCACCTGTTCCTCGCCCGGATCGCCCGCGGCCACCACGACATCGGACAGCTCGCCGCCTCGGTGCTCACCGAGGGCGAGAGCGCCCTGTTCGCGGAACTGTGCGAGAAGGTCTCCGCGGCCATGGAGTCCGAACAGGGACGCTGACGGGCCCGGTGCCTCACCGGGACCTCACTCGTTGCACAGGGCATGAACGACGCGACGCCCACCACCCCCCAGGCCCCGGTTCTCGTCCTCGGCGCCCGCGGCACCACCGGCCGCCGGGTCGCCGCCCGGCTGCGCGAGGCCCACCACCCGGTCCGGGCCGCCTCCCGGGACTCCGAGGTCCCCTTCGACTGGCACGACGACACCACCTGGGAACCCGCGCTCACCGGAGTCGAGCGCGTCTACCTGATGCTCCCGCACGAACTGCCGCTGGCACCGGAATTCGTCTCCCGCGCGCTCGCGGCCGGCGTACGGCGGTTGGTCCTGCTGTCCAGCCGCGCCATCGAGGAGATGGGCGACGAGCGGCTGATGGCCGCCGAGCGCCTCGTCCGTGACTCCGGGGCGGACTGGACCGTCGTGCGGGCCGACTGGTTCAACCAGAACTTCGACGAAGGCATCTTCCGGGAGGCCGTCCGCGACGGCTCGCTGGCGCTGCCGCTGGGCGAGTGCCGTCAGACCTTCGTCGACGCGGACGACATCGCCGCGGTGGCCGCCGTCGCCCTCACCGAGGACGGCCACACCGGCCGCACGTACGAGGTGACCGGCCCCGAGGCGCTCACCTTCGCGGACGCGCTGACGACGATCGGCCGGGCCGCCGACCTGTCCGTCGCCTTCCACGGAGACCCGGACTCCTACCGCGCCGCCGGCCGCGCCGAAGGCCGCCCCGACAAGGACGTCGAACGCGAGATCGACGCCTTCGCCGCCCTCGCCGCCCAGGGGGACGCCCGTCCCACGGACACCGTCCTCCGCCTCACCGGCCATCCCCCGAAGCGCTTCGCCACCTACGCGAAGGAGGCGGCGACGCGGGACGCGTGGTCGGACGGGGAATGAGCGGCCAGGGGGGCGGGGACCGCGCCGTCTCAGGACACCGCCCACCCCGGGCTGCCCAACTCGGCTCATGACCGCGGAAGTTGTTCCTCCCCGAGACGACTGGTGGCCCGTGCGACGGGGTAGGGCGTGAGGGGCCAGTGATGTGGTGCGCCGGGAGAAGGGCGACGATGCCGTGAAGAGAACCACCGCACGAGGGCGGGCCCGTACGGGCCTCGCCCTGGGGGCTGCCGTGACCGCGGCCGCGCTCTGCGCTCCCGCCGCGGCGGCCGCGCCCGCCGCCGCGGACCCCGCCCGCGCACCTCTCCCGCGCACCTGCCCCTACGCCTACTTCGACCTGGGCGAAACCCTCATCCACACCGCCGAGGACGGCAGTACGGACTACCGGCCCGGTGCGCGGGCCCATCTGCGCGCCCTGCGGGAGCGCCACATCAAGGTGGGGCTGATCACCAACGTGCCGCCCGCCTGGGGTGCGACCGACGCCGAGCGCGCCGCACGGCTGAAGAAGGAGGTCGACGCCACCTGGAAGGGTTCCGTGCCCTTCGCCTGGGAGGACTTCGGCGACCGTGTCCACACACCCCGCACGGAGGCCGAACGCAAGCCCGCCCCTGCCCTGTGGCAGCGGGCGAAGAAGGCCTCGGGCCGCTGCGTCGTCGTGCACCAGGCGGAGACGGCCGAGGAGGTCCGGGCGGCGGCGGCTCAGGGGTACGTGGCGTACCAGGTGCACCGGCCGCTGCGGCCCCGGTTCCTGCCGGTGCCGGTGATCGAGCTGCTGGGCCTCGCCCGCGGATGACCGCGGCGGCGGGCCCGGACCTCGGCCCCCGCCGGGGCCGGGCCGACAAAGGGCCGGCCCGGCCCCGGCAGGGGACCGGCGGGGGTCACGGCGACGCCGAGCCGCGACCGCCCCGGCCCTCGCCCGCCCGGGCCCGCCGGTCCGCGTTCCCTGCGGCCGGTCCTGCCGCGGACGACGGCCCGTACCGCGCCCTGCGCACGGCCCCCGTGCGCAGCAGCAACTGGAACACGCCGAGCAGGGCCACCGTCACCAGCGCGCTGTGCCACAGCAGCGCGTCGAGACGCCCCGCCGCGAGGTAGGCGCCCGCGGCGACGGCCGCCAGCGCGCACACGGCGCGGTCCACGATGCTCTCCACCGACAGCAGCGTGGCGCGCGGCGCATGCGGAGGCACCGCGTCGTTCACCAGCTTGCGCTGGACCGGATACGCGAACCCGGTGGCCGCGGCGAACAGGCACAGCAATGCCACGGTGACCCACGGGCCGCCCAGCGCCATCGCGGCGAGGGTCCCCGCGAGGAGGACGCTGAGGACCGACACCCAGGCCACCGGCGGCAGCCGCCCGCTCAGCCACTGCGGGCGGGCCGAGGCCACCGCCTCCGCGACCGTCATCGCGGCGAGCACCCCGCCGTGCGAGGCCTCCGCGATGCCGTGGTCGAGAAGGATCGGCTGGAAGAGGTTGACCTGGCAGATCCGCGAGAGCGTGAACACCGCCACCCCCTGCACCATCACCATCGCCAGCCACGGCGAAGTGACGACGCAGCGCAGCGCCGTGCCCGCGTCCCGCAGGAACGCGCCGCCGCGCCGCCCTCCGTCGCCCCGGGCGGCGGCCGGCGCCGGGCCGCCCCCGGGACCGGCGAGCCGGGGCAGCGCGACCGCGCACGCCACGGAGCCCGCGGCACTGGCGGCGCTCAGCAGGTACGGCGTCGCGTGCGCCACCGCCATCAGGGGGCCCACCAGCGGCCAGCACACCACCTTCGCCGCCAGACCCAGCGCGCGGGCCGTGCCCTCCGCCTTCAGGTAGTGCCCGTCGCACCGTTCGGCCCGCAGCCCGTCGTACAGGTACGCGCTGGCCGCACCCGAGGTCAGCGAACGGCCCGCCGCGATGGCCAGAAAGTGCACCAGGAAACCGGTGTAGGAGGCACTGAACACCGGGGCCAGGTTCGCCGCCGTCATGACGACCGCCCCCGCCCGCAGGCAGTTGCGGGTGCCGATCCGGTCGGCGATCAGCCCGGTCGGGACCTCGAACAGGCAGAACGCCACGTAGTAGATGCTCTGGATGCCGAAGATCTCCGTGTCGGAGAGCCCGGCGGCCTTCTGGTAGGCGTAGAAGACCGGCATCCACCACAGCAGGTTGAACAGCAGTTGGAATCCGTAGTTGAGCCGGACGATCCGGCGGGCGGTGGAGGTGAGGCCGCCCGCCCCCGCGGCCCCGGCGCCGGACTTCCCCGGGCGCGGCCTCACAGCGCGTACGGGCGGATCTGGACCAGCCGGAAGTCGCCCCGCTCGGTCATCAGCCACTCGATGTCCAGCGGCCGGTCGACGTCACCGCCCCCGGGACCCGATCCGCTGAAGTGCGACTGGAGCAGACGGCCCGTCAGGGACAGCTCGGCGAGCCGCGCACGCGTCGCGGCCGGCAGCCCCTCGCCCCACGATCCCAGGGCCACGGTGCGGCCGCCGCCCTCCACCGTGTTGTACAGGTACTGCTGCGGCAGGACGGTGCCGTCGACCACCTGCTCCGGGGAGCCGGGGGAGCAGTTGAGGTAGACGTTGCGGAAGTCCTCCCGGCGCGTCGGATCGCAGGTCACCAGGACCCCGCCGAGCACGGCGGGCTCGTACCGCTGGACGATCACACCCATGTACGTGTCGTCCAGCGAGATCCCGACCTGGTGGCGCAGGCGCACACCGCGCGGCGAGACCAGCGACGCCCACACCTGACGTATCGCGTCCAGGAGTTCCGCCGGGGAGCGGACGGTGGTGACGGAGTCGTACACGCCCGCGGCCGAGAAGCCCGGCAGGTCCTCGGCGTTGGAGGAGGAGCGCACCACGAGCCGTTCCCCCCGGTGGGCGCCGGGGAACGCCTGGCCGATCCGGCGCGCGATCGACTCGGGCACGGGCGTCTGCCGGATCAGGTGCTGGAGCTGGAGGCACAGCGGGTCCAGGACGTCGCCCGCGTCGAGCTCCAGCGCCATCTTCAGCTTGCCGATGCCCTGCTGGAGCGCGGGAGACGAAGCGAGGAAGTGCTGCTGGAGCGCGAAGGGCAGGGCCACTCCCTCCGGCGCCGCCACCGTCGAGGCCGCGAACTCTGCTGCGCGGGAAGCGAGTTCGGCACGCGTCGGGGAACTGATGCCCAGGCGGGCGGCCAGGTGGCCGAGCAGGTCGGCGCGGGGCGGGCGGGGCCGCCCGTAGTACGCGGTCAGGTCCGCGGTGCGGCTGTCCAGCACGTGGTGCAGCTCACCGAGGTTGGCGGCCTTGGTGCCGTACCGGTCGCGGTCGGCGGCGCGCAGCCGGTGCAGGTCCAGCACCGGGGTGTCGTCCAGCAGCGGGGGCTCCAGACGGATGCGCTGCTGGTGCCAGGCCGGGGCCCGCAGCGCGGGCTCCTCGTCGAGGCGTTCCAGCAGGATGTCGTCCTCGCGCACCCGGTAGCGCACCCACGCCCCGTCGAGACCTCCCGCGTCGACCAGTTGTGCCAGGTCGCGCACGATCGCGTTGGGTATCCCCCACCCGGACGCCAGGACGTTGGTGTGCGAAAGCGGCGTGGTGGGGGCGGTGTTGAGGAACCCGGCCACCCGGGGCACGTCGTCCGGCAGGCACGGCATGGCCACGATGTCCGCCCAGCCGAGACCGGCCGCCGACTTCGCGTACTCCTCGTGGGAGCGGAAGAACCGCAGGCGGCCGACGGCCTCTCCCGGGTTCAGCGGGGTCCGGGTCCGGTTGCCGAACAGCTCGTGGCTCAGGACGCGCGGTACGCGCTGCTCGCTGATCGCCGACAGTTCCTCCTCCTGCCGGTGGTTGGCCGGCTTCAGGAGGAGGGGCAGCCTGCCGTCGACCCGCTCCCGTACGAACTCGTAGAAGAAGGTGAGGAGTTCACCGTGCATGGTGTCGGCCTCGGTGGTCTCCAGGACCAGGAAGATCCGTTCCCGGCCCGCCACGTCCTCGTCGGTGTGCAGGGACAGCACACCGAGCAGGAAGCGGCGGCCGGGGTCCGTGTAGACGGAGGCGTTGAACGCGTCCAGGCCGGCGTCGAGAGCGGCCATGTCCATCCCCAGGACGCGGGTGGCGACGTAGTCGACGTGGAAGGGGTGGACGGCCGTGTCGAGCAGGTGCCAGGTGTTCTCGACGCGGTCGACCACGACCTTGAGGTACGGATGGCCCGCCAGCACTCCGGACAGCGTCCGGAACAGCGGCAGGGACAGGTTCTCCCCGACGACCGTGCGGTCCGTGGCGGGCCCGGCGGCGCGGGTGGGGACGCGGGCGGTCATACGGAGACCTCCTCGGTGCGTGCCGCGGGCAGCACCTGGGGGAGCGCGTCCACCAGCGTCTCGAAGTCGCGCAGGACGGTACGGGCGTCGGCCGCGGACAGCAGGCACAGGGCGGCCATCGTGTTGGCACCCGCCGCCGGGTCGTACACCGGCACGGGACAGCCGTCGGGCAGTGAGCTCTCCGCGACCACCGAAAGCTCGCTGCTCCGGCTCAGCGGCACGTCCGCCGCCACCCGGGGAAAGTCCCAGGTCCTGCGGTCCGGCCAGGCCCTGCCGCGGCCGTCGACCGCCAGCACGACGAGCGAACCCGCCGCGCCGCGCGCCTGCGCGGCGGTGAGCGCCCGGTCGGGCCACCGCGCGGAGCGCCCCAGGAGGTGGTCGACGAGCATGCCGACGAGGTCGAGGCCGAAGACCTCCTCGATCTGCGGCACGGTCATCGCGCCCCCGAACCGGGCGGCCGTCTCGATCAGCCACATCTCACCGCCCGCACCGAGCTTGATCTCGGTGTGGATGCCGCAGTCCCGCAGGCCGAGGGCGTCCACGGCGGCCCGCGCGAGCTCCACCACCCGCTCCTGCGCGTCCGGCGGCAGCGGCGCGGGGGTGATGCCCGCCCGTTCGGTGAAGGGTTCGACCGTCGGCATCCGGGCGCTGAGACACACCGGGTGGAAGGTCCCGTCCGCGACGACTCCCTCGACGCTGACGTAGTCGCCCCAGCCGGGCTCGTCGAACCAGTCGCCGGCCGTGCCGGTGACGATCTGCTCCACGACGAAGTCCGCGTCCGCCGACTCCACGTGCAGTTCGGAGAAGCCCAGCCGGGCCGATTCCGCCATGACGTCGCGCGAGCGCCGCCAGGCGGCGGACACCTCGTGCGGGGCCCGGATGATCTGGTGCGCGGTGGAACCGGCGCTCCAGGCCGCCTTGAGGAGCAGCGGCCCGGGCAGCTCACGGGCCGCCCGGTGCAGCTCTTCCTCGGTGGCGACGGGCCGGAACAGGGGCTGCGGCAGGCCGTGTTCGCGCCAGGTGCGCCGCATCAGGCGCTTGTCGCGGGCGAGCCGCGCCGCGCCGCCGGCCCCCGCCAGACCGAGCACCTCGCAGGCATCCGCCACGGCGACCACCGCGTACTCGGAGAAGGTCAGCACCGCGTCCGCGCCCACGGCCCGGGCCCGCGAGACGATCAGCGACACCAGGTCGGCCCGCTGCGGGGCGGCCGGCGTCTCGACGGTGGCGCACAGTCCGCGGGCGGCGCCGGCCACGGAAGGCGGAAGAGCGCTCAGCGCCAGCAGGTGCACCTCCGCCCTGGCGGCCGTCCTGGACAGGACGTGGCCGAGCGGCGGGCCACCCTTGGCATGCACTAACAGCACCTTGCTCACGGAACTCCGTCTCCTTCGTCGCTTCGTTTCGGTGGGGCAGCGCACGCGGTGCGTACGGCACGCGGCGCGCAGGGCGCGCGGCGCGGGGCCGGGCGCCGGGCGGGGGCCGACGGCGTACGGGACGGGACGCGACCACCCACCCCCGCCGACAGGTACGCGTGCCGTGCGTCCGCGGGCCCCTGTGCCCGTACTTCCAGGAGATCAGGTTGCGGGCGTGCGCGGCCTCGCCGGGAGCCTCCACGACTCAGGCAAATGCCTGAATCCCGGCCGGTACGTCCCCCTCCGGATCGCGTCCGGAAGGAGTACGGGCCGCTCCCGGGCCCGAACTTCCCCACACCACCGGCCACTTCGGCAGAAAACCGTCTACGCGCGGGAACGGCGGAGGCTTCCCATGGTCACGTGACTGAGCGTCAGCCAGTCGTATACGGACGGAGACAACACTGTGGACGATTCCCGCCTGAAGGACCTGCTCGCGCACCTCCCCGTGCTCTGGTGGAAGGCCGCCGACGAGCCGTGCCGGATGCGGGAGGGGGGCGGCACCGCGTCCGCCCCGCCGAATCCGGCACGGGGTTTCCCCGACCGGGCGCGCCACGGACTCGCACCGGAGCGGACGGCGGCATGCCACGGCGTCGCGGCGGGACCGCCCCCGGCGTGCCCCGGTCCCGCGGCCGGGCTGTCTCCGGCACAGGACGGCGGACGACCGCTGCCGCTACTGCGTGACGGCCGTGCCGTCGTCCCGGGCCGACCGCTGAACGGCGGCACGCTCCGTGGCCCGGGCCGACCGCTGGACGACAGCGCCCTCCGGGACCCGGGACGGGGAGACGACGGCGCCCCCGGACCCGCGAGAGGGACCGGCACTGCTCCACGGGGGTCTACCCGCTACGAGGCCTTCGCCGACCTCGTGGACCTGGCACCCGCCTCGGCCTTCATCCGGGACAGCGACGGACGCTACCTGTGGGCCAACCACGCCTACGCGCACCTCTACGGCACCGTGCCGGGAGAACTCGTCGGCAAGCGCATCGAGGACTTCGACCCCCCGGCCGAAGCCGACCGGTTCCGGGCCCTGGACCAGGAGATACTCAGCCGCGGCACGCCCGTGCGCCACACCCTGCACTACCGCCGCCCGGACGGCACCGAGGGGCAGGCGGTGGGCCACCGCTTCCCCGTCCGGGAGGACGCGCGGACCTGCGTCGCGGGGATCTACGTGGACGTCACGGACCACCTGCGGGCCACCGTCAGGCGGCAGGCGGCGGAGGAGAGCCTTCAGGCGCTGCGCGACCACAGCGGCCTGGCCTGCGCGCTGCTGACGGCGAACGGGCGCGTGGTCGAAGCGAGCGCGGCAGCCGCCGAACTCTTCCACCTGAACGTGCCGGACCTGCTCGGCCGCCGCGCGCACACCCTGCTGGCCCCCGACCCGGACCTCGACCTCCTGCACCGCAGGTGGAACGGGCTGATCGCACGCCGCACCAGGCGACTGGAGACCTCCGCCGTACTCGTCGACGCCCTGGGCCGCACCCGGCGCGCCCAGCTCCACCTGACGTCGGTCGGCAACCCGGCCCTGCGGGCCCGGCAGGTCTGGGCCGTGGTCACTCACCAGAGCCTGGCCCACGAACCGCACCCCCCGCTCACCGCCGCCCAGGTGAGGATCCTCTCGCTCCTCGCGGAGGGCAGCAGCAACGGAGACATCGCCTCCTCGCTGAACCTGTCCCGGCAGACGGTCGACTACCACCTCAGCCGCCTGCGGGAACTCCTGGGCGCGGCGACCCGCCCCGCACTGGTCGCCCGCGCCTACGTACTGGGCATCCTCGCCCCGCGCGCCTGGCCCCCGCGCCCGGCTGCGGCGCCGCAGCCGTTCAGTACGGCCTGACGGCCCGGCCCGACGGCGGCCCCTTTCCGGGCGACGACCTGCCCGCGCCGGAACACCGTCCACTCCGGCGGCTGGGACGGCTCAGGAACCACCTCGACCCGTGTCACCCCGAGTGCCGGCGCCGACGCCAGAACATCCAGCGCGTGTGACGGCTCGCCGGGCGCCGAAGCGCGCCTTCGGGCCGGCCGGGCCGTGCGGTGCCCGGGGTGGCGTCCGGTCCGGCCGGTTCGGTCGGTTCGGGGGACGAGCGCGCGGGGCCCGGCAGGGGGGTGCGGTCGACGGGTGCGCCCTGCAGACCGTTGCCCGCCGCCTGGTTGTCCTGGTAGTAGGTGATGAGGTCGGCGAACTGGGGCATCCGCCGGCGCAGCCGATCAGCCGCATCGGTGGTGAGTATCTCGCTGTTGAGGGCGATCCTGCCGTCATCACGCAGTGCGGCGCACAGCACCTGACCGCGGGGTGCGTGGTGGTAGCGCGTCCGGGCGCGGAGCCGGGCCTCCCGCAGCTCCAGTTCCTGAGCGGTCGTCCGGCGCTGCTTCGCCCAGCGCAGGTCGTCCTCGATCCTCTGCTCGTGCAGTACCCAGGCCCGCACCCGCACCGCGGCGGAGTATTCCTCCTCGGTCAGGCGCCTGCCGCCCTCCCAGGGCTTGGGCAGGGCCTCCAACTGGGCCACCTGGTGCAGGTAATGACGCTGGAGCGACACGTCCCGGCGTGCGCCGGCGGCGTAGGCGTACTGCCGCAAGCCCTCGATCGTCATCACGAAGTCGGCCCGCAGCATGCCGGCCCAGTTCGTGCTCTCACCGTCACCGGCCACGAGAATGCCCCCCGTCAGGTCCTGTCGTGCCGGGCACTCCGGCTCCCCGTCGGCACCGCCGCGCACGGGCGGGGTGCGCTGCACACGATGATGCTCGCCGTTCGATACGGGCACCAGGGGACGGTGCGGACCCGTCACCGTCCATGCCCGGCGCACTGGCGACACGACGCGCAACCACAGCCGCAGCCGCAGCGGCTGCCCGCACTGGAGATCACCAATGCTGACCGGCCCCCTTCCGCCCTTCGACAACCGGAACGAATCCGCCGCCCCGGCCGCGCGAGGGCGTGGCGGAGGCACAGGGCGTCTGCGGGAAGCTCCCCGAACCCTCGGACTCGTGCTGCCGGCCGGACCATGCGCCTGCACGGCCGGGGCGATGGGGCATACGCCCTGAGAACTGATACGCGCTGGGAAAGGCGCTCAACTCCGCCCCTCCGAGGCCGTGTCGAAGTCGAGCCGCCTGCCCCGGAACCCCATTGCCCTTGCGCGGCCGATTGCACATCCTGCTGGGATGCGCTTCTCCATCAACATCCCCAACTTCGGAGACTTCGCCGACCCCCGCAACGTGGCGGCCGTGGCGGTCGCCGCCGAACAGGCCGGCTGGGACGGACTCTTCGTCTGGGACCACGTACTGCATCGACGACACCAGGGACGCCCCTTCGGAGACCCCTGGATGCTGCTGACCGCAGCCGCGCTGGCGACCTCGCGGATCCGGCTGGGCACGTTACTGACGCCGGTTCCCCGTTGTCGTCCGCAGCAACTCGCCCGCCAGGTGGCCACGCTGGACCATCTCAGTGGCGGCCGGGTGATCTTTGCGGCCGGCTTGGGAGGGCCGGTCGAGGACGAGTACCGCAGCTTCGGAGACACCGCTGAGCCACGGATCCTCGCCGAGCGGCTGGACGAGGGACTGGAGTTGTTGCGGCGCTGGTGGTCCGGCGAGTCGGTGGACCACCATGGCCGGCACTACGAGGTCCGGGACGTGACGCTGCTGCCCGCAACGGTGCAGCAGCCCGGTCCGCCGGTGTGGATCGGCGGGTTCTGGCCGCGTCGCCCGCCGATGCGGCGGGCGGCGAGGTGGGACGGTGCGGTGCCTCTTTTCGAGACGGCCCGGCACGGGCACGTGCCCGATGTGGCAGAGGTTCGTGATCTCGTCGGGTTTGTGCGCGAGCAGCGCACGGACGAGTCCGGGCGGCCCTTCGAGGTCGTGCTCGGCGGTGCCACGTCCTCGGATGCCGCGAAGGCCAGGGACGTGATCGGTCCGCTACGGGACGCCGGTGCCACCTGGTGGGACGAGCGGCAACTCCAGACGGGCCCCGATCTGGATCGCCTGCCCCCGGTGATGCGCCGGATCGAGGCGGGGCCGCCGGTGCTCTGACGACCCGCCCCGTTCTCAGCCGAAGCCGTTGCCGATCGTGACCACAGCCGTATGACACAGGAACCCCCTACAGCTTGAACCGGCACCGAAGCAGATCGGGTACACCGACTGGGCCCGGACAGCTCCGCCCCGCCCGACTGAACGCGGGCCGCCTCCCGAAGGAAACGTGCTCGCCCGTGCAACGCTGGGGCCTGCGTCAGTGCGTACACCTCAGCGCGCCGACCCCGTGCGCGCGAACCATACCCACCGGCCCCGATGAGCCGGGAGACTCCGCATCCGGCGCGAACTCCCGCTCGGGCCGACACCTTCGACGCCCGGTTCAACGCAGAGCGATGAGTCCTGCATCCGTCCGTCGGAAGCCACAGGCGTCGAAGTAGAAGGGACGCAGATGCTCGTCGAAATCAACGTGCAGCCACTCGCAGTTCGCCGAACGGGCCCCACGGGCCGCGGTGGTGACCAGTTCCGTTCCGACACCGGTCTTGCGTAGATCCGGAGTGACCATGGTGTCGAGGATGAAGGCATGAACGCCGCCGTCCCAGGCGACGTTGACGAATCCGACCAGCCTGTCGGCCTCCCGTGCGCAGACCCAGCCGAGGCTGTGACGATGCACTTGTGCGTGCCAGTCCATGGGGATCTGGTCATGCCCGAACGCCTCCGCATGCAGTGCGTTGACGGCTGCGTTGTCGAAATCCCCGCGCCATGCATACGTGATCGTCATGGCCGCATGGTAGGTCGCGCTTCGTCCGAATGATCTCCGGGGACCACGATCACCCGGACCACGAAGTGCTCTCCCGCCGTCAGACGATCACGTGGACATCACACCAAAAGCCCGCCCCGACCTCAGGCCACTTGCGTCCGTTCTCCCGCAACCCGCCCTCCACTCCGTACCTCCAGCCGGCGCACACCTCATCTCCCCGCACAGGCGAACTACCCCGCGCCGACTCGGGACGCGCCGCCACCCCGCCCGCCACCCCCGCCCGTCACCCCGTCCGGCCACCCGCACGACTCGCCCGCGTCCATGCCAGCAGCCCGTCCACGTCCCAGGTGTTCACCACCCGCTCGGTCGGCACCCCGCACTCCTCCGCCCGGGCGCAGCCGATCACCTGCCAGTCCAGTTGGCCGGGGGCGTGCGCGTCGGTGTTCACCGCGAACAGGGTGCCCGCCCGCACCGCCTGGCGCAGCAACCGGCGCGGCGGGTCCAGGCGTTCCGGACGGCTGTTGATCTCCACGGCCGTGCCCGACGCCGCGCACGCCGCGAAGACCTCGTCCGCGTCGAAGGCGGACTCGGGCCTGCCGCGCCCCGTGACCAGCCGCCCCGTGCAGTGCCCCAGCACGTCGGCCCGCGGGTTCTGCACGGCGGCCACCATGCGGCGCGTCATCGCCGCCGCGTCCATCCGCAGCTTGGAGTGCACCGACACCACGACCACGTCGAGCCGCTCCAGCAACTCCGGCTCCTGGTCGAGGGAGCCGTCGTCCAGGATGTCGCACTCGATGCCCGTCAGCAGCCGGAAGGGCGCCCACCGGGCATTCAGCTCCGCCACGAGGTCGAGCTGCTCGGCCAGCCGTTCCGCCGACAGGCCGTGCGCCACGGTCAGGCGGGGGGAGTGGTCGGTGAGGACGGCCCAGTCGTGGCCGACGTCCCGTGCCGCGCGGCCCATCTCCGCCACCGGGCTGCCGCCGTCCGACCAGTCGGAGTGCAGATGACAGTCCCCCTTGAGCAGCGCGCGCAGCCCCGTGCCCGCCCCGCCCTCGACGAGGGGAACTGCCGCCTCCTCCTCCAGACGCGCCAGGTATCCGGGCACCTCACCCGCGAGGGCCTCGCGGATCACACCCCCGGTCGTGGCGCCGATGCCCTTGAGCGACTCCAGGGTCCTGTTCGCGGCCCGCCGGTCCAGTTCGGCGGGAGTCAGTCCTCGTACCACCGTCGCCGCCGTACGGAAGGCCCGCACCCGGTACGTCGGAGCGCGGTGGCGCTCCAGCAGGAACGCGATGCGTTCGAGTGCCTCCGCGGGGCCCATCACTGCCTCCCGTGCTCACCGGTCCGCCTCGTACCTCTTCCGTACCTCCAGGCTCGCCCGACATGCGCCGTACGGCACCTCAGCGGACGCCGTACGGCCCCCCAGCGGACGCCACCCGGCCATGGAATCGGCAGCACCCGACGCGGATCCCGGGCAGACTGCCCCCGTACGCCCTGTGGGCCCCGCCGACGAGGAGGACCTCCGATGCGCAGCGTGACCTGTTCGATGAGCACCTCCCTGGACGGTTACGTCGTCGGCCCGGACGGCCGCTTCGACTGGGCCACGCCCGACGAAGAGACCTTCCGCTTCGCCACCGACGAGGTGCGGGACCTCGGCGTCCACCTGATGGGCCGGCGCCTGTACGAGACGATGCTGTACTGGGAGACCGTCGAGCAGAATCCCGCGCTGGACTTCCCGACCCGGGAGTTCGCCGCCGTCTGGAAGCCGCTTCCCAAGGTGGTGTTCTCCACCACCCTCACAGCCGTGGAGGGCAACGCCCGCCTGGCCTCCGGCGGTCTGGCCAAGGAGATCGAGCGATGGCGGTCCGAGCCGGGGGAGGGGAACATCGCGATCGGCGGTGCGACCCTGGCAGCAGAGGCCGCGGCGCTGGACCTGATCGACGAGTACCGGATCCGGGTCCACCCCGTCCTGGTCGGCGGCGGCACCCCTTTCTTCCCCCGGCACGAACGCCGTGCGGACCTCGAACTCGTCGCCACCCGCACCTTCGGCGCGAAGGTCGTCTTCCAGCACTACCGCGTCGTGCGACACTCCCGCACGACCCGGCAGAGTCCCCGGTACGAAAGCGAGCCGACGTGACCCGCACGCTCAACCTCTGGCGCCACGGGCTCGGCACCGTGCCCGACTCCGTCTGGCAGCGGACCGACCTCCGGGTCCTGATCCTGGCGGACAACGGCCTCACCGCGCTCCCGGCCGCCGTCGCGAAGCTGCGCAACCTCATCACGCTCGACCTCGGCCACAACGCGCTCACCGAAGTACCGCCAGAAATGGGCGAGTTGACCGGTCTCAGCGACTTCCTCTACCTCCACGACAACAAACTCACCCACCTGCCCGCCTCCCTGGGCGATCTGACCAGACTGCGCTACCTCAACATCGGCGAGAACACCCTCACCGGCCTCCCCGCCACCCTCGGCGACATGGCAGGACTCATCGAACTCAGGGCCCAGCACAACCGGCTCGCCGCCCTGCCCGACAGCTTCGGCGGGCTTCACCGCCTGCGCGAACTCTGGCTCCGGGGCAACGTCCTGGACCGCCTGCCCCCGTCCTTCGCGGCCCTGCGCGAACTGCGCCACCTGGACCTGCGCGAGAACTGCTTCACCGACGTGCCGCCCGCCCTGGCCGGGCTGCCCCTCCTCCGCCAGATCGACCTGCGCGGCAACCGACTGAGCCAACTGCCGTCCTGGCTGGCCGACTTGCCCTGCCTGGAGAAACTGGACCTGCGCTGGAACGAGGTCGACCCCGCCCTGCCGCTCCTGGCCGGCCTGGAACGGCAGGGCTGCGTCGTGCTGACCTGACGGCCGACCGCCCCCTCAGCGCCACCCGTACGCGTAACGCGGCAGCACCCGCCCCGCCGCCAGCGCCGCGCCCAGTACCAGCAGCACCCCAGGAACCAACGGATCCAGTACGTACCCCAGGCCCGGGTCCTGAAGGCCGATCGCCGCCGCGGCGGGCACGGCCGGCACGTGCGGCGCCCCTGCCCACGCCATCAGGGCCACCGACACGGCGACCGCGACCGCCGCCGTGTACGGGGAGGGACCCGCGACGGCGGTGACCGCGAGCGCCGTCGCCGCCGCCACCGGATAGGCGACCAGAATCGCCCGGGGCCGGGCGAGCGGCGCCCCCGGAGCGAGCGCGAGCACCGCCGCCGTCGCCACGAACGGGATGGCGAACACGTGCAGCCCGGCCGCCGACTGCGCCACGGCGAGCACCAGCACCAGCCCCAGGGCAACCGCCCCTGTGGTCAGTGCGCCGAGCGCGTCCCGCAGCCGCGCCCCGGGGACCCTGCCCGCCCCGCCCGCCCGCAGGGATTCCGCCCCGCTCACGGATTCCGCCGCAGGAAGTCCCGTACCAGAGAGGCGATCTCACTGCCGTGCGTCTCCAGCGCGAAGTGTCCCGCGTCCAGCAGGTGGATCTCCGCGTCCGGCAGATCCCGCGCGAAGGCCTTCGCCCCCTCGGGCCCGAAGATCTCGTCGCCCGCACCCCACGCGACCAGGGTCGGCGGGCGGTGCGTGCGGAAGTACTCCTGGAAACGCGGGTACTGCTCCACATTGAACTGGTAGTCCCAGAAAAGCTGGAGCTGGATCTCCTTGTTGCCGGGCCGGTCGAGTCCCGCCTGGTCGAGCAGCCACGCCTCGGGCGCGATGCGTTCCCGCCGGTCGGCGGGCACCCCGTGCTCGTACTGCCAGCGGGTCGCCTCGACGGTCAGCAGCTTCCGTACGTCGTCCTCGTGCGCGGCGCGGTCGGCGGCGTGCCGGAAGAGCAGGTCCCAGAAGGGCGTGAACCCCTCCTGGTACGCGTTCCCGCTCTGGGTGATCAGCGCGGTGACCCGGTCCGGCCGGTCGGCGGCGATCCGCAGGCCGATCGGCGCGCCGTAGTCCTGGACGTAGAGGGCGAAACGATCCACTCCGATCCGGTCCAGGAGCCCGCGCGTCACCTCGGTCAACTTCTCGAAGCCGTACGGGAATCGATCGACCGGCGGGGTGGCGGAACGGCCGAATCCGACGTGGTCGGGGGCGATCAGCCAGAACTCGTCGGCGAGTTCGGCCAGCAGTCGCCGGTACATGTGGGAGCTGGACGGAAAGCCGTGCAGCAGCACGAGCGCCGGCCGGGACGGGTCGCCCGCCTCCCGGTAGAAGACCTCGACCCCGTCGACGTCGGCGGACCGGTACCGCACCTCGTGGCTCTCACCGAAAACAGACCCAACAGACACAACTGTCCCCTGCCTCTAGGCGGTCAGCGTGGAGAACGATCGTTCTCCCGCTGTCGGCTACGATAGGAGAACGATGGTTCTCAACGCAAGGGATGATCAGGGAATGGACCCGGAGACCGCCGAGATCCGCGTCCTGGACGCGGCCGAGGCCCTGTTCAACGAGCGCGGCGTGCAGTCCGTCGGCATGGACGCCATCCGCACCGCGTCGGGCGTTTCGCTCAAGCGGCTCTACCAGGCCTACCCCTCGAAGTCGGACCTGTTGGAGGCGGTGCTGCGCCGCCGCGACGAGGCGGTGAACGCGGGCGTCGAGGGCTATGTCACGGGCGGCGAAGACCCGCGCGCCCGGGTGCTGGCCGTGTTCGACTTCCTGGCCGACTGGTTCACCGACCCCGCCTTCCGGGGCTGCGTCTTCATCAACACGTACGGCGAGATGGGCGGCGTCTCGGAAAGCGTGGCCACCGTCGCCCGCGGCCACAAGCTCGGCCTCCGCTCCCGCCTGGCCGAACTCCTGGCGGAAACGGATGTTCCGCCCGCCGCCGGGGAGCCGCTCGCCGCCCAGCTCGCTCTGCTGGCCAACGGCGCGATGGCCACGGCCGCCATCACGGGCGCGCCCGACACCGCCCAGCAGGCGAAAGCGGCGGCGGAGCTGCTGCTGGACGCGGCGGGGGCGTGATCCCGCGCGGAGGGCGTCGACGCAGGCCGGGGGAGCGGGCCTGCCGCGTACGACTTCACTTGCACGTGCGGCAGCAACCACGTATCGAGAGCGACGAGCAACACCAGAGCGGCTGTTGAGCAACGCTTCCGTCCGCCTCAGAAATGCCCGTCAAAACGGAACCGAACGATCAACTGAGCACGGCACAGCGCCACCCCGCACCGCTGCCTCGCCAATGCGGCGATCAACCGGGACCGCCAGATGTCGCCGGCCGCGTCGTGCTCGGCTTCGGCCACGACCCCGTGTCACCGATCGCGGAGCGCTTCGGCGACACCGTCCGGCTCACCGGCAACGCCGAGCAAGCCGAGCAAAGCGACAGTCCGGTGATCGAGCTGTCCGTCGCTGAGCTCCACGACCTGCTCGCCGGTGCCGAGCGCGACCTCGCCGACTTCCTGGCTCTGGCAGCCGACTGGGCCTCCAGGCACCTCCCTGACCACTGCGCTGCCGTCACAGCCGCCATCGCCCGCCTCGTCGACCTGCCCGTGCCCGCCATTGCCGTCAAGGCGTAGGGCGGCGGGCATGGCTTCGCCGGTCACAGCGGGGCCCTGCACTGTCATGGCGAGCTGCGAGATGAGCATGTCCGCGGGTGCCTGTCTGGGCACTTCGTGACATCAGAAAAAAGCACCCCCTGAATGAGTGGGGCGAGCTGGTGGGCCCAGGCATGCGCGGGAGAAGTCTTCGAGGCGACCCGCGCTGGCGGGAGACCGGCGCGAAATGGCGCACGTACGTGATGGACCTCACCGAACGGGAAGAATGAGCCCATTACCCCTGATGCTGCCTCAGCCAGTGATCAAGGACGGTGAAGTCCTCGTTCGTAAGTCCATGTCGGGGGTCGACACGATGCAGGAGGGCGTGCCCTGGCTGGTGTGCTTCCACCCAGGCATGGTCGGCGTCTGTGATTTCGTCGTCGAGCCAGGCATAGGGGCGTCCGGCCGCCCATCGAAAGAGGTCGATGGTCTTCCAATGAAGCCCGTTCTGCTCGTCTTTGGGGGACGGCTCGGCCCAGTCCACCACGGGGAGCTCGGGCAGGCCGAGCCACGGGGCGAGGCAGTCGTTCGCGTCGTGCATCCACGTGGTGGCCCATACGAGCTCGCACGGCAGCGCCATCAGCCGGGGGCCGTGCGCCGGATTGATCCGGGTGATCAGCGGACTCGCGTCGCCTCTCGGCCTGTAGTGCCGGGACCGGTAGGTCGGGTATCCGTTCGGAAGCTGTTGCCGGGTTGCCCCGAAGGGAATGAGTGGCCCATCGACATCGAGAAAGAGAAGAGGCAGTTGTGAACCGGTCACGACTGCACGATAGCGGTGTTCATGGTCATGAGGCCGTGACCCGAGACCGGTTTCCGGGCAGGGCGGTCCCCCTTCGGAAAGGCAGCGGGAGCGCCGCTGAGCACCAGGATGGAAGAAGCTTCGGCAGGTGGAAGCGGCGGCCCACGCACAATCCACCACCGCGCTACAAGTGACACGCGGTGTACGCAGTCGAGCACCACAGGCAAGGCCCCCGCCCCTCGGCGCGCGACACGGTCGAACTCGGGGTCGACGCCGCACAAGGAAACCTCCTGCGCCTCCCTCCGCGCGCGACACATCCAGCCCCCGGCTACTTCACCCGCCCCGCAGCCTCAATGTGCGCCAGTTGGACCGCGAGGATCTCCTCGAACGCGGCCCGACGGTCCACCCCGAGCGGCCGGATGTCACGCGCGAAGTGGGCCAGGGCCGGAAAACGCTCAGGGTCGGCGCCCAGCACCGCGACCCGGAACAGCTCCATCCCCTGTTCGTACTCCGCCGAATCGCTCGCGACGAGCGAGGCCTCGGAAGCGATCAACGCGGAGAACAACACCACGATCCGGTGGTAGTACACGGGAACGTCCGCGTCCGGCACCCCCGACTTGCGCAGCGCCTGCAGCACTTCCTCCATGACCATGCGGGAACCGGCGCCGCTCGACGCGTACCGACCCCACACCGCGGCAAGTTGCGGCTGCTCCCCGAAGGCCTCCCGCACCCGCAGCGCCAGAGCGGTGATGTGCTGCTTCCAGTCCCCTCCGGACTCGACCTGCCGGCCGTCCATGGCGGCGAACAGCACCCGGTCGGCGACCGCCCGCATCAGCTCGGTCTTGCTGCGGAAGTGCCGGTACAGGCTGGAGGAGTCGGTCCCGAGGGCCGTGGCCAGCTTGCGCAGGCTGAACGCGTCCGCGTCGCTCGTACGCAGCAGCTCCGCGGCCGCATCCAAGATCTCCTCGGTCGACCAGCGCCTGCGCCCCGCCATGATGCTCCTCTCGTCCGGCTCTCACCCTAACTTACGCCCACGGCAATGCACTTGGCGTTGCACGCACCGCGTGCATAATGAGGACGACGGCATGCCGCGCAGCCACCGAGGAGTCGCGCCGCCATGCCGGCCGTGCCTTGCTGCCCGCCGGAGGGACACCTGTCCGACAGGTGCATCCCGCCCTGCGACGACGAAAGGACCCGCTTCGCCATGCGGAACCCGCTCGATGCCACAGCACTGAACGAAGCCCTCGAAGACGTCCACCACGCCGGAGTGCCGGGCCTGTTCGCCGAGATACGCAACAGCGACGAGACCTGGCGCGGCGCCGCCGGAGTCGCCGACCGCACCACCGGCCGGCCCATCAGCGCCGACATGAAGCACCGCATCGGCAGCGTCACCAAGACCTTCACCGCCGCCGCGGTCCTGCAACAGGCCGAAAGAGGCACCATCGGCCTCGACGCCCCGATCGGCGCCTACCTCCCGCACCTGGTGCCCGGGTCACGCGGCGAGACGATCACGGTGCGGATGCTGCTCAACCACACCAGCGGCCTCGCCGAGTACCTCCCGTACGTCTACACCTCGCTCCGGGCCTTCCCTGACCTCGCGCGCACCACCCCCGAGTGCTTCGACGAGCACCGCCACACCCACTTCGACCGCACCGACCTGATCAGGCTCGGCGTTACGGCCCCCGCCTTCGGTCCGCCGGGCGGCGCCCCGGGCCTCTACTCCAACACCAACTACCTGCTCCTCGCCGCCCTTCTCGAACACGTCACGGGCATTCCCGCCGAGGACTGCATCACCGAGAACGTCATCCGGCGCGCCGGCCTGCACGACACCGAGTTCCCGACCGGCCCCCACATCGACGGCCCGCACTCACGTCTCTACGAGTCCTGGTTCGGCAAGATCGACCCGCCCCGCGACTACAGCGTCTTCGACATGTCCTACGCGGGTCCGTCGGCCAACCTGACATCCACCGTCGCCGACCTCAACCGCTTCTACGCGGCCCTCCTGTCCGGCACGATCATCTCCCCGTCCTCCCTGACGGAAATGCAGCAGACCACCCAGGTCGTCTCGCAGGAACTCAGTACCATCCCCTACGGCCTCGGCCTCCACCCGGTCGAGTCCTCCGGTGGGCAGACCTTCTGGGGCCACGGCGGCACCGTCTGGGGCGGCGGCACCCTGGCCCTGATCCGAGCCGACGGCCAACGCCAACTCGCCCTCGCGTTGAACCTCCAGAGGTGGAACACCCTCGACGCCTCGGGCCGCCCCGAGCCCCACCCCATCGACAAGGCCCTCGCGACCTTCTACGACCTGGCCATGAACGCCTGACCAGCCCATGACCGGAGCCCGCAGGAATACGAAGAGTGAACTCCGGGCCGCCTGAAAGCCCTTGCACCTGCTCAGGGCCCGGCGGCTGCTGCAACGCACAGTCAGGACATGCCTGCGCGACGGGCAACGGCTGGTGCAGCACTGGGGCAGCGGCTCGATGAGTGCGGGAACTCCCAGGCGGGCAAGGTGCGTGTCCTGCTCACGGCAGCGTGCCGACGCCCGTCCGCTCCGACGGCAGATTCCACCGTCGGGGAGAGGGAGGGACGCACTGGTCGGTGTGCGACCGAGCGCGGTTCCACGGGCATCGCGCCCAGTCGTCACGGGCGAGTTTCCCGTGAGCGGGGGGAAGGCGATGCCCGCCACTGGAATGGGAAGAGTGCCCCGATGCGCCGAGCGGCACTCGACCTCACGGCGGGGCGCTCGTACGACTGGGACCCCGGCCCGCGGCCCAGAACGGCGAGGGCATCGTGACCCTGCCCGCCGAACTGACGGACCTGCTGCGGGAGGTGGAACCCGGCATCGAACAGCCCCTGCCGGAATACCCCGGAGACCGGTGACACCCGGAAGCCCGGTGGGTTCGTGCCGTCTGCGTGACCGGCGCGAACCTACCGGGCTCCGAGCGTCACCGGCGCCGGGCGGCGGCGGTGAAGACCACCCCCTGCGGTGACTTGCCCCGTCCCCCTCCCGCACACCGGCCACCGGCGGTGGCGGCTGCGGTCCGGCACGACGTCCGGCCCCCGGGCTCAGACCGGGAGCTCGGACGTCTGGACGGACCCTGGCCTTCTCCGGCTCAGCGCGCGGCGATCGCCTGGAGTGCCGCGCCCTGGTAGCGGGCCCCGGCGTTCCAGAGGATGAAGGAGTTCATCTTGTTCGCCGCCGCGGCCTTGATCTGCTCGGCCACCTGGGCCGGGCCGTAGGTGCTCCCCATGGAGAAGTCCTGCAGCCACGGGACCACCTCGCTCTGGGTGCCCTTCGTCTGCCGGGCGAAGTCGGCGAGAGAGCGCTGCACGATCGCGTACGGAGCGGTGTCGGGGTTGGCCACCCCGTACTCTCCCGGACCCCAGTGGGACGGGTAGACCATCGGCGCGATGTAGTCGCTCACCTTGGCCAGGGCGGGGATGTCCTGGGCGATCTCGGTGGGCCGGGTGGCCGCTATGCCGAAGACGGAGACCCCGAGGTACTTGCCGGTCGAGCCCATCGCCGTCCGGGTGTCGGCGACGAACGAGGTGATGGCCTGTTCCGGCGTGCGGGAGCCGATGCCGGGGAAGCGCATGCCCGACAGCGGGCCGTCGGGGCGGCGCACGTAGTCGTACAGGATGTCGTCGAAACCGAGCTTGGCCGCTTCGACGGCGAGGTCCTGGTTGTACTTGCGGACCGTGGGGTCGGCGAAGTTGGTGAAGGCGAGGGCGCCGTAGTTGCCGCCGCCGTAGGGCTGCCCGCCCGAGGTCAGTACGACCTGGTCGCGCTGGCCGGACTTCCAGGCCGCCGTGGCGAGCTTGGGGTCGCGGAAGGCGACGATGCGCCCGATGACCTGGGCGCCGGCCGCGTGGATCTCCGCCACCGCCTTGCGCGCGTCGTAATAGCCCTTGGCCGCGCCGACCTTGCGTGCCAGCGGCACCTGCGAGGCGTACCCGACCTCGCCGTCCTCGTCCTTCACGTCCAGCTGTACGGCGTTGAGCTTGCCGCTGCGCACGAGGTCGAGGACGCCCTTGCGCAGAGTGTCGTCGCCCCAGCCGATGGCGGTGATGTGCGCGGCCCGGATGACGGGCCGACGGCCCTGGGCCGACACGGAGCGGGTCGTGGTGTTGCCTGCGCGGTCGACGGCGGCCACCTGGACCGTCGGCGTCCCCTTGGGCACGGTCACCCGGAACGCACCGGCCTCGTCGACGGGAACCTCCTTGCCGTCGACGGTCACCGTCGATCCTGCGGCGGCTTTCCCGGTGAGCGTCACCGGTTCGTCCGACTTCTTCACCTCGGGGTTCGCGACCGCCAACTCGGGAGCGGTGGTGTCCACGGTGAAGTCGACGACCTCCCGGGAGGAGCCGAACGGGAATCCGCCGTCACCCTCGATCACCAGGGTGTGCTGCCCCTCGGTCAGGCGCGGAAGCGCGAGCTTCAGCCTGTCGCCCTCCGGCTTGGCGGGCACGGCTCTGCCGTCGAGGGTGGTGCGCAGGCCCTCGGCGCCGTCGGCGGTGTCCAGGTAAGCGTTCACCTGCGCGGCCCGGCGCTTGTCCAGCACGTCTCCGTCGGCCAGACCCTGCACGCCGGGGCCGGGGCTCAGAAGCGTCCATGCTCCGACGCCGGCCCCGGTCACGGCGAGCAGGCCGGCCGTCGCCAACAGAGTGCGTTTGCCCGTACGGCGTCGCCGACGGGGGGTGGGCTCGGGGTCCGATATGCCGCGCATAGCCATCTTGGTGCCCTTCGTGTCCTTCAGCGCTGGGTGGCTGGGGGATGTCCTTTCACTGATTGCCGCGCGGCTGCGCCACCACTACCGATTCGCGTCGATCCCACCCGGTCGGGCGTATGCCGTCGCCGCGCGGCGGCTGCGCCATCCGGGGGCCGTGCGGTACGGGAAATCCCCAGGCCGGTAGGGATGACGCGACACGTCCGTCTTGGAGGTTTCCCACCATGCGTCATGCCCTGCTCCCGCTCTGCGTCCTCACCGGCGCCGCCCTGCTCACCACCGGCTGCTCCTCGGGAGCGCCACCGGCCGCCGTGGGCCGACCGGCAGCCGCCTCTCCCGCGGCAGCGAGTTCCGCCGCGGCGGTGAACCCGGCGGAACTGGGCGTCAACGAGCTCGGCCAAGTGCCGGTCCTGATGTACCACCAGCTCACCGAGAAGCCCGCGAGCGTCTACGACCGCACTCCGGCCGACTTCCGGGCCGAGCTCGAACGCCTCGCCCGCGAGAAGTACGTGCCGGTCACCGCCCGGGACTTCCAGAAGGGCCGCATCGCCACGCCGGCCGGAACGCACCCGGTGGTCCTCACCTTCGACGACTCGACCAACAGCCAGCTCCGCCTCGGCGACAACGGTGAGCCCGTCCCCGGCACGGCCGCCGCGATCCTGGCGGAGACGGCGCGCAAGTACCCCGCCTTCAAGCCGGTGGCCACGTTCTTCGTCAACGCGGACGCCTTCGGGGCCACCGGCCCCGGCAAGGCGCTGACCTGGCTGACAAAGCACGGGTACGAGGTCGGCAACCACACCGATCAGCACCAGAACCTCCGCTCCCTGGACCAGGCGGGCGCCGCCCGCGCCATCGCCGCCGGTCAGCAGGCGATCGAGAAGGCCGCCCCGGGGACCGCCGTCACCTCGCTGGCCCTGCCCTTCGGGGCGATGCCCCAGCCGGCCTCGGTGGCCGCGCGGGGCCCCGGCTACCGCTACGACGGGGTCTACCTCGTCGGCTCCAACCCCGCGGTCTCGCCGTTCGCCAAGGACTTCAAGCCCACCGCGATCCCACGGATCCGTTCGGCCGGCCCCAAGGACGAGGACGCCGAACTGGGTTCCGCACGCTGGCTGGACCGGCTCGCCGCGCAGAAGAGCTGGTACGTGTCCGACGGCGACCCGCGCACGGTCGCCTTCCCCCGCTCCGCCCAGGAGAAGCTCGCCCCGGCCTTCTCCGGAATGGCGCGTCCCTACTAGACCCTCCGGAATGGCGCGTCCCTACTAGACCGCCTCCGCCCGAAGGGCCTTGAGCGGGTCCGCGGAGCCAGAGGACGAAGGACGCGGGATGCACTCCGGTCCGGCAGCGGTCGGCGGCGGTTCTCCGTGCCGGGTGGTCTTCCTGGGCCGGGGCTGCGGGTTTCGGTGCGCGGACCGGGCAGGGCAAGTGCGGCCGTAGGGTCCGGAACCCGTCTGCGGACTCGGGCCGGAGCGAGGCGTACAGGCCCGGCCGGCTTTGCCCGGGGCGACGGAGGCCCGCCGCGGCTTCACGGCTGCGGCGGGGCCGGTGGGGGCGGCGGTCCCGAGCCACCTCCGGCGTTCTCCGGACCACCGGCTCTGAGGTCCGTCCGGAGACGGATCAGCGCGCCTGCGATGGGAGCGAACTCGCCCATGCGGTCGCAGGGCGCAACGACTGCCGCCGACGGTGGGGATTTCCCCCGGGACGATGTACCTGCTGCCCGTATGGGCTTGTGGATCTTGAACGGAGAGCCTTGAGGGGTCCGGCCGCGCACCGCGTCCGACGTCCGTGTCCCAGGAAGGTTCTCCATGTCCGATCGTTCCGCCGACCGTTCTCCCCGGCAGCCCGAGACGCCCGCGCGGGTCCTGACCCCGGCCGCGCGCCGTCGCGGCATCGCGGCGGTGGCCGTGCTCGCCGCCGCGCTCGCCGCCGGAAGCGTCCTGCCCGCATCCGCGGCGTCCACCGCGACCCCGGCGGCCACCGCCGCCGCGTCCGACACACGGGACGCCGCGCTGCGCCAGGGGCTGTCCGGCCTCGTCCAGAAGGACAAGTACCCGGCGGCTCTCGCCGCCACCGTCGACCGGGACGGGAAGACCCGCAACTACGCATACGGCACGGGCGACGTGAGAACCGGTGCGCCCGCCCCCGTCGACGGCCAGGTGCGAGCCGGCAGCAACACCAAGACCTTCGTCGCGGCCGTCGTGCTGCAAATCGTCGGCGAGGGGAAGGTCGACCTCGACGCCCCCATCGAGAAGTACCTGCCGAAGCTGGTGCGCGGCAAGGGCATCGACGGCCGCAAGATCACGGTCCGGCAGATCCTCAACCACACCAGTGGCGTGCCGAACTACACGGAGCACATGCTCGACGACCTGCTCGGCAAGGACCTCCACACCTACTACCAGCCGCGCGCGCTCCTGGACGGCGCGCTGGAGCACGAGGCCCTGTTCGCGCCGGGGGAGAAGTGGTCGTACAGCAACACCAACTACGTGCTCGCGGGGCTGCTGGTCGAGAAGGTCACCGGGCGTCCGCTGGCTGAGGAGATCACGCGCCGCGTCATCGACCGCGCGGGGCTGCGGCACACGTACTTCCCGAACGTCGGGGAGCAGCGCATCCGCGGCAAGCACCCGAAGGCGTACCACTCTTCGAAGCCGGGAGCGCCGCTGGTCGACGTCACCGAACTGGACCCGTCGTGGAGCTGGGCCGCCGGACAGATCGTCTCCTCGCCCAGTGACCTGAACCGGTTCTTCAAGGCCCTGTTCGACGGCAAGCTGCTGAAGCCCGCGCAGATCAAGCAGATGCGTACGACCGTCGCGGTGCCCGACCAGTGGAACGGCAAGCAGGTTCGCTACGGGCTCGGGGTGATGAGCACGGCGCTGAGCTGCGGCGGCGTGATGTGGGGCCACGGCGGCGACATCCCGGGCCACGCCACCCGCATCGGCGTCACGGACGACGGCCGCGCGACTGCCATCGCCCTCACGGCGAACGCGGCTCCGACGCCGCAGGGCCCGGAACACGCGCTGGCGGTGCTGGACGCGTCGTTCTGCAAGAAGTAGGGGCGAGCGGCGCGAACAAACCGCGGTCGAGGTCGTCCAGGAGGAGAACCGCCCCAGCTCGCGGCGGACCGCCGGAAGTGGTCACCGCCTTCGAGTCCACCGGGTTCGCGCCGGAGGACCGCGTGGCCTTCGACGTCCTCCTCGAACTCGCCCCGGAGGCGGGGCGGGAGGGGCGCCTCCAGGCCCAGCAGTCGCCGGATGACGCCCTTGGACCCGTACGCCTTCGCGCAGGCGTGCTGCGGGCCGTCCCCACCGCATCGGCGGGGACGGCCTGTCCCGCCCGCTTCCCGGAGCTATGACTCCAGGTAGCGGAGCACCGCCAGGATCCGTCGGTTGTACCCGGTGGTGCGGGACAGCTCCAGCTTGTCGAAGACGGCGTTGAGGTTCTTCTCCACCGAACTCAGCGAGATGTGCAGCTTCTGCGCGATGGCCGTGTTCGTGTGCCCCTGTGCGAGCGCCTCCAGGACCGTGCGCTCCCGGGGTGTCAGCCGCGCCAGCGGGTCCCCGTGCGTGGTGCGGATGACCAGCTGCCGTACGACCTCCGGGTCGATCGCCGCCCCGCCGGCGTGGATCCGCTCCAGCGCGTCGAGGAACTCCTCGACCTGCGCCACCCGGTCCTTCAGGAGGTAGCCGACCCGCTCCGCGCTGGACGCCAGGAGCTTGGCCGCGTAGTTCCGCTCGATGTGCTGCGAGAGTACGAGCACGCTGACCTCGGGCCAGCGCTCCCGGACCTCGACGGCCGCCCGCAGCCCCTCGTCCGTGTGCGTCGGAGGCATCCGGATGTCGACGACGACGATGTCCGGCCGCTGCTCCTCGACCTCCTTGAGCAGCGTCACCGCGTCACCCAGCGCCGCCAGCACCTCGTGGCCCTCCTCGACGAGCAGCCTGACCAGGCCCTCTCGCAGCAGGGTCGAGTCCTCGGCCAGGATTACGCGCATGGAAGCTCCGCGGTGACGGTGGTCGGTCCCCCGAGGGGGCTGTGGACGTGCAGCACGCCGTCGAGCGCGGCCACCCGGCTGCGCAGTCCCGTCAGCCCGCTGCCGGTCTCGTTCGCGCCGCCCGTGCCGTCGTCCTCGACCCGCACGGTGAGCCGCACCCCGTCGAGCGCCACCGCCACCGAGATCGCCGAGGCCGAGGAGTGCTTGGCCGCGTTCGTCACGGACTCCGACACCACGAAGTAGGCGGCGGTCTCCACCGGCCGGGGCAGCGGGGCGTCGACGTCGAAACGGGTCCGCAGCGGAATGCTGCACCGTTCCGCGACGCCGCCGATCGCCTCTTCGAGACCGAGACTGTCGAGCGCCGACGGGTACACCCGCCAGGCCGCCTCGCGCAGTTCGGTCAGCACGCCCTGGGACTCCTCGTGTGCCTGGAGCAGCAGCGCGTCGGCCTGTTCGGGGTCACGGCCCCGGCGTGCCCGGCCGATCAGCATGGCGAGCGCGACCAGACGCTGCTGGACCCCGTCGTGCAGATCGCGCTCGATGCGCCGGCGTTCGGCGTCGACGGCCTCGACGACCGCGGCCCGGCTGGTGGCGAGTTCGTCGATACGCCGCCGGAGCAGCTCCCGCTCCGAGGGGCCGAAGCACTCACGGGCGATACGGGCGTCGAGCGCGGCCAGCGAGGAGAGCCCCTGGACGTCGAGGAAGAGCAGCACGCCGCCGAGGAGGATCTGGGTGAGCAGTTCGTCCCAGCCGAGGGTGCCCCGTACGACGCCGGTGGTCAGGACGCCGGCCAGGACGCCGCCGAAGACGAGCAGTCCGATGACCACTCCGCACAGCAGTCCCGTGCAGCTGCGGATCGCGAGGTAGCGCAGGATCTTCTGGTCCGAGACCTTGTAGTGCTCGGGGTAGTGCTCGGGGAAGAGATCGCCGAAGAAGGCGGAGCGGCGGACCCGTTCGAGGCCGACCAGGCGCCGGGCGCCGGCCACCAGGATCTCCAGGGCGCCGGAGCGGGTCCGCGGGCAGAGCAGGAACGGTCCGAGGGCCGCGCCGACGACGAGGAAGTAGAGGGCGCCGACCAGGGCGGTCGCGCAGCCGAGGAGGGCCCCCAGCCCGCGGCGCGGCCAGGACGGGATGGTCGTACGAGTGACGGTCTCGTCCTCACCGGTGCCGTGCCCGCCGGAATTCCTCGGCGGTCGGTTGGACGTGGTACCTGCTGGATCCCCCTGCACGGGGCCCGAGATTAGTGCGCCCGCACAGCCCGGGCAAGATCGTCCGGGGTGTGCGGGCAGCAGTGCCGTACCGGTGGGACGGAAGCCGAGGGTCACGAGGCGCGCCGGTGCTGGGCCCGGCCGCGGCTGCGGACACGGACCGCCACGTAGGCGACGACGGCGACGACGACCATGACCAGGACGGCTTTCGACAGGAAACCGACGTAGGTCTCCACGACGTCCCACTGGTCGCCCAGCCAGTAGCCGGCCAGCACCAGGATGCCGTTCCAGATGAGGCTGCCGAGCGTGGTGAGCATGATGAAGAGGGGCATCGGCATCCGCTCGACACCGGCGGGCACCGAGATCAGGCTGCGGAAGATCGGCACCATCCTGCCGAGGAAGACGGCCTTCGTCCCGTGCTTGGAGAACCACTCCTCGGTGCGGACCAGGTCGGAGGCCTTCACCAGGGGCAGCTTCCCCCAGATCGCGTGCATCCGCTCCCGGCCGAGGAGCACTCCGATCCAGTAGAGCGCCACCGCCCCGACCACCGAACCCAGCGTTGTCCAGAAGAGCGCCGAGGCCAGGCTCAGCACCCCCTGACCGGCGGCGAAGCCGGTCAGCGGCAGGACGACCTCACTGGGCAACGGCGGGAAGAGGTTCTCCAGGGCGATGGCGAGACCGGCTCCCGGGCCGCCCATGGTGTCGACGAGGCCGGCGGCCCAGCCGGCGACGCCGTCCGCGGGCTGCTGGGCGAGCGCCATGGCGGTGAGGTTCATCAGGGACTCCAAGCTGGCGGGGGCGGTGGGGGCGGGTGCCCCCTTCTTCTTCCTCGAAGTTAGAAAGCGCTGCTCAGTGCCGGTATGAGGGTTGCCGTCCACCTCGGTGGTGTTCTCCGCAGTTCCGACCCCGCGGTTTTCCGCAGGGTGCAGCACCGTTCCGGCAGGTGAAGACGCGAGCCCGCCAACTCGACGGGTTCGGGAACGCCGGGGCGGCACATCGCGGATCGCGGTGCGAACCTGGGCGACCGGCTCGGCGGACTGGACAGGAAGCAGGGCCGCCTCGGGGTCGAGGTGCGGACGGGTGGGCGTCCTTCCGGCACAGGGGGTTCGGGGGGTGTTCGCGTGTGCGGGTGCGCGATCGCTTCTCTGGCCTGGGTGCGGCACGGTCACGGCACTCTGTCCGCGGTCGCGGCAGAGGTCCTGTTGACGCGATTCCAACAGGCCGACAGGCCGACGGGCGAGCCCGGGCAGAGCAAGGGCGGTTGAGCAGGTGCCGCGCCCCGCCCCAGTCACCCTGCACGCGGGGGCACCGGAGTGCTCAGCCGCTTCGCCGCTCTTACGCAGGGCCTTCACATCCCGGGCCGGTATCCGGCACCAGGGCGGGAACGCGCGGAGAATCTGTTCGCTGGGAGGCAATGTCGTGATCGTGGTCGCAGTTCTGCTGCTCCCCTCACTGGGCCTGATGCTGTTCGTGATGACCCGCATCGAGGACCGGGTCCTGCTGGAGACCGAACCAGCGCGTCATGCGCGACGCAGTCACTTGCGGGTGATACAGGGAGGCAGGCAGGCGAAGGCAGCACGCCACGCACGATCCTCCCGGCATTTGGACGCCGCCTGAACATCACGGCCGCGCTTGGCCGTACGGGTGAGGCAGGCGAAGGGCTGCGAGATTCCCCTTCAGGAGGAGGCAGGGGGCCTGGTCTCCTTTCCCGCCTGGCCACTTGCAGCGGGCGAGGATGGCGTCAAGTGCCTTCCTCAGGGCGTCGGAGTCGGCTCGGCCGAACCACGTGATGCGGCTGTGTTCGTTGGACCGCCTGCCGCTTCCGTGACGTCGCCGCCGCGGCGGTGTCAATGCCCAGTTCGTCGTGGGCGAGCAACAGGAGGCCGCCAACGCGCCGCTCGCTGCGGCGGTTGTCGTCCGGGCGGCAGCGTCATGAAGGGCCGATGAGGCGGCTTTCGTAGGCGAAGATCACGGCCTGTATCCGGTCCCGGAGTTCGAGCTTCTGCAGGATTCGCCCGAGGTGGGACTTCACGGTCGCCTCCGCGAGGTGCAGGGCGGCCGCGATCTCGGTGTTGGACAGGCCGCGGCCCACCCGGATGAGCACCTCCCGCTCACGAGCGCTGAGGCGGCTCAGCCGCTCGTCGCGGGCGAGGCTGTTGCCGTCAGGGATGTGCGGGCGGAGGTTCTCCAGCAGGCGGCGGGTGATCTGCGGGGAGACCACTGCGTCGCCCGCGGCCACGCTGCGTATCGCGGTGAGCAGCTCCTCGGGCCTGGTGTTCTTCAGCAGGAAGCCCGAGGCTCCGGCGTTGAGTCCGGCGAAAGCGTATTCGTCCAGGTCGAAGGTGGTGAGGATCAGCACTCTGCTCCGCGGGGAGACTCGGATCACCTGCCGGGTGGCCTCGATCCCGTCGGTCCCGGGCATCCGGACGTCCATGAGGACGACATCGGGGCGCAGCTCCCGGGCGAGGCGTACGGCCTCCGCGCCGTCCGGGGCTTCGCCGACCGGTGCCATGTCGGGCTGGGCCTCCAGGACCGTGCCGAAGGCCATACGGAGCAGTGCTTCGTCGTCGGCGATCAGGATGCGGATCGTCATGCGGACACCGCTCCGCTGCTGCCGAGGAAGAGGCGGGTGCGGGTTCTCCAGCCGCCGCCCGGAAGCGGTCCGGTCTGCAGTTCTCCCCCGTAGGCGGCCGCGCGCTCGCGCATGCCGGGGATGCCGTGGCCGGATGGTCCGGCGCCGGGAAGCGGCGAGCGGGGGCCGCTGTCCGTGACGTCCACGGTGACGGTCTCGGGCGAGCACCGTATCCGGACGTGCGCGCGTGTGCCGGTGGGTGTGTGCTTGAGGGTGTTGGTCAAGGCTTCCTGTACCAGGCGGTAGACGGTCAGTTGCGCGGTGCTGGGCATGTGGGTGTGGCCGCCCTGGACCTCGACGCGGGTCGGCAGTCCGGCGGCGCACATCTGGTCGGCGAGAGCTGCCAGTTGTGCGATGCCGGGCAACGGGTGGCGTTCCGCGTCCGGTTCGTCGGTCCGCAGGATGCCCAACGAGCGCCGCATGTCGGTCAGGGCCTGCCGGCCCGTCTCGGAGATCTGAAGCATCACGGCGGTGGCCTTGTCGGGCGACCGGTGCTGCGCGTAGACGGCGGCGTCGGTGAGCGCGACCATGACGGACAGGTTGTGGCTGACGATGTCGTGCACCTCCCGGGCTATACGCGTCCTCTCCTCGGTGACGGCCAGTCGCGCCTGCTGGTCCTGTTGCAGCTCCAGACGTGCGGCCCGGTCCTCCACGGCCGCGAGGTAGGCGCGCGTGGTTCGCGCATTCACCCCCAGGACGGCGGAGGCGACGACCAACGCCGTCACGGCGACAAAGAGGGTCAGGAACGCGCCTTCGGCCGCCCAGCGCAGACAGGCCAGCAGGGCCCCGCCCTCCACGACGGCACCGGCGACAAGCGTGCTGCGCCGGCCCGAGTACGCGGCCACGGTGTAGAGCGCCACCAGCAAGGCCATGTCCGCGGGCAGTTGGACGTCCGTCAGCCACTGGACGAAGGCCGCGGCTGCCACGACGCCGAACACCGTGCGCGGAGCCCGGCGCCGCCACACCAGGGGCAGCGCAAGGGCGGCGGTGAGGGCCACGGCCATCGGGAGCTCACTCGGCGCGCGCGTGGTCACGACGTTGAGCAGCAGCAGCGCCGGCAACAGCAGGGCCCCCACCACTGGCGGCAGCCGAAGGCCCCAGCGCCGGGCGGCACTCGCCAGCCGCCCCGTTCGCACGGAGGCCAGGTCGGCGCACCTCGTCAGCCGTACGACTGTCTTCGTCCGCCGAATGCGGTCCCGGTGGCGCACAGGGAGGGCATTGTCGGCTTCCGCAGCCGCCTGAGTCATCGCATGTCCCCGTCGATCGAGCATCATGGCGGCCCCGGCCGGGGCCGCCACCGCGTACAGCCGGATCCGAGCCGGACAAGGGGAGCGAGGTCCCGGGCCGCCCGGCGTGTCTCGCGGCCCTGTCACGGTAGGCCGCGGATTCAGCGGAAACATGAGTCCACCGTCTGACGGCACCGAGCCGAGATGCGACCGCAGGAGGAGTCCCGCTACCCCCGTAGTCGCAAAGCGGCTGCTGAAACGGCGTGCTCGATTGCGACTCCGGTCGCACGGGGGACATGCTGGCGATTGCGACTCCGGTCGCACGCGATGGCGACCCGGGGCCGATGTGGCGGCGCGCGCCCCACGCTGAGGATGGCCGCATGACCGACATCGTCACGGGGCTGTACATGTCCCCTCTGGAATTGCTTGCCCTGCTGAGCGCCGTCGCGCTGGTGGTGGCGCGCTGGCTTCCCCCCGCTGCCCGCCCGCGCGTCACGATCGCGGCGGGGGCGGTGCTGGTGCTGTCCGCGACCGTGCTGAGTGCGACGGGGATCCGCTGGCAGCTACTGCCGGTACTGGCAGGCGGTGCCCTCGCGCTGCCGTTCGCCCTCTCTCCCCTCCTGCGACGCCGTGGCAGCCGGCCGGCGCGGCGGGTCCGGTGGTGGCTGGCGTTGCCGGGGTCGGCTGCCTGTGTCGGCCTGATGGCCACGGGCCCGGTGGCGGCCTGGTCCTTTCCCGTACCCGTGTTTCCCGAACCGTCAGGCCGTTACGCGGTCGGCACCCGTGTGGTGCAGTGGACCGACGCCCACCGCCCCGAGACCTTCACCGCCGACCCCGGGGACCGGCGCGGGGTCGTGGTCCAGCTCTGGTATCCCGCGCAGAAGAGCCCCGCAGGCGCGCAGCGGGCTCAGTACCTGGGACGCACGGAGCACGAGGCGCGCATCGTCTCTGACGCCCTCGCCCGCCAGGCCGGCCTGCCCGGCTTCCTGGTTGACGGCGCCCCGCGGGCCCGCACCCGTGCGGTCTTCGACGCCGCGGTGGCCGGCAGGGGCGGACGATTCCCGGTCGTACTGTTCTCCCCGGGGTCGGGCGGGGTGCGCACCCAGAACACCGCCTGGGCGGAGGAACTTGCCAGTCACGGCTACGTGGTCGCCGCCCTCGACCACCCGTACGACTCCGCCGCCGTCGTCCTCACCGGCGGCCGGGCGATCCACACCAAGACCGCCTCCACCGGCGACCGGGACAAGGACAGCAGGCTGGCGGCCGGCTGGACGGCGGTCCGGGCCGCTGACCTCAGCTTCGTCCTCACCCAGCTGGACCGTCTGCACCGAGGTGAGATCGCCGGCCCGCTGACCGGACGCCTGGACACCAGCCGGGCCGCGGTGACCGGCCACTCCATGGGAGGCGCCGCCGCCCTGCAGGCAGCCCGGCAGGACGGCCGGTTCGACGCGGTCATCGACCTCGACGGCTACCCCCACGGCCCCGCCTCGCCCGCCCTCCGCCAGCCGACGCTCGCGCTCACCCAGGCCGTCACCCCGGCGACCGACCCGCACTACGTACCCCGCCTCACCGAGGTCCTCGAGCGGAACACCGCGACGAGCTACCGGCTCACCGTCCCGGGCGCCGCGCACCTCACCTTCATGGACGGCCCCCTGTACCTCCCGCCCGTGCCCTCGGTAGTCGGCTCCCTGGGCCGCACCGGGAGCCCGCGCGTCGTCGCCGCGACCACTCTCGCCTTCCTGGACACCGCCCTGCGGCACAAAGCCGGTGACCTGGCCGGCGTCCTGTCGGCCTACGGCGACCTCAGCGTCCACCGCCCGGGCGACAGCACGGCCGTCCCCCGTGCATGACCTCGTGGTCGGCCCCCGTCCCGCCGGCGTAGACGTGCTCGGGGCGGCACAGGCACCGGCCCGTCAGCGCGAGGCTCACCGCGGCTCCGCGAGGACGTGTCCGGCGGGGTGCGGAGGCGGGAAACGGGCAGGGAGATCGCGAGGTCGAGCTGCTTGTCCGTCTCCAGAGACGTCGGGCGGCCTTTCGGGGCGGCAGCGTGCGGGCGGGAGCGGCACCTGACCCATGCGGTTCACGGGAGGCGCCGGGTTTCCTTTCGTGCGCCCCGCACCGAGCTGCCGGGATCACCGTCCGTTCGTCGTCCGATCGACGTTCCGGCCACCACTGCCCGCGCCGCCCTGTGAACGGAAGTGACGCCCCCGACGGGGGCGCCGCCCGCCGGCAGACGGCGGTCCGCTGCCGCCCGGGGGGCGACGGGGTGCGGGCGGGGCCGCCCACCGGCAGACTGTGTCAGAGGGCCACGCCGCCGGCGCGCCTGACCGTGGGCCCACTGGACCGACGTGAGGTCCCCTCACGAAACCGGGACGATCGCATGTTTCGCGCACACGACGCCGACGAAGGCGACGCCCTTCTCACCAGGCTCGGCGCCCTGACCGCACAGGCCCGGGAACTGGCGAAAGTGCAGCGGTCACGGGTCGAGCTGGCGGTCGCCCTGCAGCGCGGCATGCTTCCCCAGGAACTGCCGGAGGCTCCCGGCTTCCGCCTCGCGGTGGGCTACGTGCCCGCCCACCAGGGGCTTTACGTCGGGGGCGACTGGTACGACGCCTTCACCATGCCCGACGGGCGCATCGGCCTGTCCATCGGCGACGTCCAGGGGCACAACATCGAGGCCGCCGCCTTCATGGGCCAGGTCCGGGTGGGACTGCGGGCCCTGGCCCACGTGACGAACGATCCCGGGGAGCTGCTCGCCCGTACCAATGATCTCCTGGTCTCGCTGGGCGCGGACCTGTTCGCCACCTGCACCTTTCTGCGGCTCGACCCGGCGACCGGCGTGCTGGAATGCGCCCGGGCGGGCCACATCCCGCACATCTGGGCCACGGCCGACGGCCGGTCCGGTGCCGAGGAGGGCGAGTGCGGGCCCCCGCTGGGCGTGCTCGAAGGAGCCGAGTATCCGGTGACCTGTCATCGGCTCACCGCGGGGAGCGTGGTGGTGCTGCTGACGGACGGAGTGGTGGAGGGGCCGTCGCTCAGTCTCGACGAGGGTCTGCGACGGGTGCGGGGGCTCGCCGAGATCAACGCAGGAGCCGGCCTCGGCGCCCGTGTCCTCGCGGACGGTGTGATGCGGTTGGCGGACAGGGTGGGGCACGAGGACGATGCCGCGGTTCTGATCATCAGCCACGAGGCCGACGCCGGACAGAGGCAGCCCCCGTCCATCGCCCGGGGGCCGCGCGAGGCCGGGGGCCCGCCGAGCCCCGCGGACCCGGCCCCGGGGCCTGCGGACCCGCCCGCCGGCCCGCCTGGCCGGAACGGCCGGCGCGGTGTCTGATGGCTACTGTGTGCGTGACTCGTCGATTTCGCCTGTCCGTGAAGACGGTTCTCACGACATCGGCCGTCGCCCTGCTGTACTTCGGGGCCGGACGCCTGGGGCTGCTCGGCGGGCTCACCGTCGAAGGGGCGACGGTCACCCCCATCTGGCCGCCCACCGGTATCGCCCTCGCCGCGCTGCTCGTGTGCGGCCTGTGGGTGTGGCCCGGAATCGCCGTCGGGTCCTTCCTCGTCATCGCCTCCCTCACCGTGCCTCAGCCGCTCTCGCTCGTCACCGTGGCGGGCAACACCCTCGCTCCGGTCTGCGCCTGCCTCATGCTGCGCAGAGCCGGATTCCGGATCGGCGTCCCCCGCGTGCGCGACGGGCTCGCCCTGGCGTTCCTCGGGGGGCTCGGCGCCACGCTCATCAGTGCGACCGCGGGTGTCGTGCCGCAGGTGGCAACCGGTGCGCTGGGAACGGGGGAGTTCTGGCCGGTGTGGCTGGCGTGGTGGGTGGGCGATGCGATGGGTGTCCTGCTCGTCGCTCCGCTCCTGCTGGCGCCGGTGGGGGCGACGAAGTCGGCCGGGCTCGGGCGCTGGAAGGAGATGCTGTGCCTGAGCGCGGTGGCCCTGGTCGTCGTGCCGCTGGCCGTACTGGGGGAGATGAGCGTGCTCTTCCTGGTCTTCCCCCTGCTGATCTGGGTGGCGCTGCGCTTCCAGTTGGCGGGGAGCATGCTGTGTGCCCTGTTCGCGTCCGTGCTCACGACGTACGAGGCCAATACCCAGCAGGGTGCTTTCGTCGGCCTGTCCGCTGTCGAGGTCATGGTCAAACTCCAGGCGTTCAACGGTGCGGCCGCACTGACCGCGCTCATGCTGTCGGCCATGGTCTCCGAGCAGCGCGCCACCCGGCGATCGGTGCAGGACGCCTGCGGGGAACTCGCCGAGGTACTGGACCACCTCGCCGCGGGAGAACCCGCGCCCCCACGTTCCGCGGAGCCCGCTGGCGACACCGCGCAGGAGGGCGACCCGTCGCGCCGGGAGACGTAGCGGCCGTCCGGCCGCGCCCGCTCGGACTGCCCACCGGCCGGGCCCCCGGATGCCCGGCCGCCGCACCCCTGCCGGAGTGGTCCGGTGCGGCGGCCGGACCACTCCGGCAGGGGGCGCCCGGCGGCGCGGGCGTCCCCTACAGGCGTTCGAAGCCCCGGACCCGCTCCCAGTCGGTGACCGCCGTCTCGAAGGCGGCGAGTTCGGTGCGGGCGGCCTGCGCGTAGTGACCGACGACGGCCTCGCCGAAGATCTTGGCGGCGAGCTCGCTGTTCTCCCACCGGTGCAGCGCCTCGGTGAGCGTGCGGGGCAGCCTCCGCACCGACGGGTCGGCCAGCGCGTTGGCGGTGTGCGGCGCCGGGAGTTCGAGGCGGTGCTCGATGCCGTACAGGCCGGCGGCCACCGCGGCGGCCACGGCGAGATACGGGTTGGCGTCGCCGCCCGGCACCCGGTGCTCGATCCGCAGGGAGTGGCCGGAGCCCACGACGCGCACCGGGCAGGTGCGGTTGTCCCGGCCCCAGGAGACTCCGGTGGGGGCGAAGGCGCCCGGCTGGAGGCGCTTGTAGGAGTTGATGTTCGGCGCCATCAGCAGCGCGAAGTCGGCCAGGCAGGCGAGCTGGCCCGCGACGAAGTGGCGCATCAGCTCGGACATGCCGTCCTGCGCCGCCGGGTCGGCGAGAACGGCGGAACCGTCGGTGCCGCGCAGCGAGAGGTGGATGTGGCAGGAGTTGCCCTCGCCCTCGTCGTACTTGGGCATAAAGGTCAGCGCGACGCCCTCCTGGGCGGCGATCTGCTTCGCGCCGTTCTTGAAGACGACGTGGTTGTCGCAGGTCGTCATCGCCTCGTCGTAGCGGAAGACGATCTCGTACTGGCCGGCGTGGCACTCGCCCCTCGCGGTCTCCATGCGGAGCCCGGCGCGCCCCATCTCCCGGCGGATGCGGCGGACCACGGGTTCGATCCCGGCCAGGCCCTGGAGGGAGTAGTCGACGTTGTACGCGGTCGCGGTCTCCAAGCCCTGGTAGCGGCGGTCCCAGGCCTGGCGGTACGTCTCGTGGAAGACCAGGAACTCCAGCTCGGTGCCCGCGAAGGCGGTCAGGCCGCGCTCGGCGAGCCGGTCGAGCTGGGTGCGCAGGACGTGGCGCGGGGCCACCTCGACCGGCGTCCCGCCCGGCCAGACGGCGTCGGCGAGGACGAGCGCGGTGCCCGGGTCCCAGGGGAGGGTGCGCAGCGTCGCCGGGTCGGGCCGCAGGACGAAGTCGCCGAAACCGCTCTGCCAGGCGTCGATCGCGTAACCGGGTCCGGTGCCCATCTCGACGTCGGACGCGAGGAGGTAGACGCAGGCGCCGAAGCCGTTCCCGGCGGCCTCCTCCAGGAAGTACGGCACGGACAGCCTGCTGCCCTGGAGCCTGCCCTGGAGGTCGGGGACGCTGACGACGACTTCCTCGACGCGTCCCTCGTCCGCTGCGACGCGGAGTTCTTCGTACGGCGAGTCGGTCATATCTGCTCCTGGTGTTCCTGAGGGGCCCGGGGCGCACCGGAGGCGGCGGTCGGGGTGGCAAGGGGGTTGCGGAGGGTGCCGTGGACCAGATCGAAACCCTCGTCCTTCTCGGCGCGGTCGTGGAAGCCGCCGCCGAGGAGCTGCTCACGGTTGAGCGCCACCCGGTCGAACTCGGCGGCCAGCAGGCCGAAGTCGTCGTACCGGTCGGCCAGTTCGGGGAAGCGGGCGTGGTAGCGCCCGATCTCTGCGCGGACCATCGCCCAGAACTCCTCCTCGGGCACGTCCAGGTGTTCGGCGGCCAGCGGGGCGAAGAACCGGAAGTGCCCGGCGAAGACCGCGCTGAGCAGCGAGTGGGCCAGCTCGCCCGCCGGCCAGCGCAGCAGCAGCGCGTCGGCGCGCGCGGAGAGCCCGGCGTACTCCGGGTGGCTGCCGGGCAGCAGGTTGACGTCCTCGGCGAAGTCCTTGACCGCGATGCCGATCGGGGTGTCGGCGGCGTCGTAGAGGACGACCGTGTTCTCGCCGTGCGGGCAGTAGGCCACGCCGTACCGGTAGAGACTGTGCAGCAGGCCGGGCAGCAGGGCGCCGAAGAAGCGCTCCAGCCAGGCGTGCGGGGAGAGCCCGGACCTGTCGACGAGTTCGCTCACCAGGGCGCGGCCGTCCGATCCGGTCTTGAGCAGGGCGGCCATGGTGCGGGCCTGTTCGCCCTCGCCCAGCAGCGCCGCGACCGGCTCGCGCCACACCGCGCCGAGGAGTTCGTGGTAGCGGTACGGGGCGTCCTCGACCGCCTCGTACAGCGGGTGGTGCACGGCCACGCCCGCCACCTCGCCGAGCGGGTGGAAGCGCAACTCGTCGCGGAGGTAGGGGTCGGCGTCGCGGACGGCGTGCAGCCAGGCGCTGACGTCGGGGGCGGCTTCGGTGGGCCCCGTCGACAGGCCGCGCCAGACGAGGGTGTTGCGGATGAGCAGCGGCACCTTGACGTTGCGGCGGTGCGGGTGGTCGAGGTTCGCCAGGGTGCGGATGGACTGGAGCGGCCGGTAGCGGTCCGGGCCCTCGCCGAGCAGCACGATCCGGCCGTCGGCGAGATACGGGGCGAAGAGGGTCGCCACGGCTTCGTCCCAGTGGAAGGGGTGCACCGGCAGCCACCGGAAGTCGGCGGGCTCGAAGCCGGTTCCGGCGCACGTCTCCTGGAGCGCGGCCCCGAACTGCTCGCGGGTGTCCTCGTCGAGCTCCTCGGCCAGCAGGGTGTCCTCGTCGAGGCCGGGCACCCCGGAGTAGGACGCGAGGCTGCTGTGGACGCCGGCCCAGAGCAGGTGCACGGAACCGGCGGCCTCGGGGGCGTACGCGGCGGCGTCCGAGGCGGAGAAGCCGAGACGCCCCTTGTTGAGCAGCATGCACGGGTGCCCGTCCTGGTGGGCCTCCAGGTCGAGGTGGTCCAGGTCGGCGAGTGCGGCGGCGGGCAGGGCGCGGGAGAGGACCTCGGTCTCGGCCCGCCGGGTGGCGGTGAGTTCGCGCAGCACCTCGGCGGTGGTGGGGCCGTCCCAGCCGAGTACCGGCCGGGCGTCGAGCAGCAGCTGCTCGGGGCCTGCGGTGCTGCCGTCGGCGGGTGCCGGGTGCCGCTGGAGGGTGTCGGGCAGCAGCCGCCAGGTGCCGAAGGTGCCGCGCGTCGCCCGGAACGTCCAGTGGACCCCGTCGGCGAGGTCGAGCCGGTACGCGTCGGGGACGCCGGCCGCCGGGTCCGCCGCCGGGACGAGCAGTTCCTCGTAGGCGAACTCCTCCACGGCCTTGACGAGCAGCCGCCGGCCCGCCTGGGCCCAGGCGTCGCGAGTGGTGCGGTTCATCGGTGGTTCTCCTCGGAGTACGGGGGCGGGGCCGGGGCGGCGAGGGGAGCGGGGCGCCGCCGCAGCAGCACGGACGTGGAGGCCGCCTTCGCCTCGTCCCGCGGCGCCGGGGCCGTGTCGTGCACGGTCACGGGGGCGGCGGGCGCGGCCGGGTCGCGCCCGCCCGGAGCGGACGCACGTGAGCCGGGCGTCCCGGGAGGGAGCGGCCCCGGGCCGGACCCCGCCGGGGCGGGCGGGCCCGCAGCGTGTCCGTCCGGGCCGGGCACACGCGAGCCGGGCGCCGTCGGGGCGGGCGCGCCCGGGGCCGGCGCCCCTGAAGGCGTACGCTCCGGTTGCCCCGCCCCCGGTTCCGGGGCCGCGTTCCCGAAGCGCCGTACCGACAGGGCGGCGGCGCAGAGCTGCACCGCGGCCGCCACGGCGAGCGGCAGTGCCAGGTCGTGGGAGACGGCGGCGGTGGCCGCCAGCGGCGCGGCGAGCAGACCGGCCGAGCGGACCGTTTCCACCGCGGTGAACGCGGGCCCCTCGGTGCCGGTCGCGCGGAACATCCGCAGCTCGACCGCCACGTGGCCGAGGCCGAGTCCGACACCGAACAGCAGCCTGCCGCCGACCAGTCCCGGCAGGGAACCGGCCAGCCACGACCAGGCCGTCCCGGCCGCCGCCGCGGCCAGGGCGAGCGGCAGCAACCGGTCGCCGAACCGGTCGTGGCAGCGGCGTACCAGCGGCAGCACGGCCAGCGCGGACACGCTCGGCAGGAAGAACAGCACGGCCGACCCCGCCGGACCGCTGCCGAGGCCCTCGGAGAACTCGGTGAAGAACGGCCGGGCGACGTTGACGGAGAAGTCGAAGGCGACGCCGATCAGCGCCGCGTACGCGAGCACCGTGAACCGGGTCAGGCGACTCGACGCCCCTCGCCCGGTGGAGGCGGCCGGTACGGGAACGGCCGGGGCGGAAGGGCCGGCGCCGGCGGGCGCAGGCGGCCCGTGCCCGCCGGCGACGGACGTCGCGGCCGCCGCGGCCGGTGCGGTGGGCTCCCCGTCGCGGCGGCTGCCGAGAATCCGGTACGTGAACACGGCCAGCAGCGCGTCCAGGACCGCGAACGCCGAGATGCCGATGCGGGGTTCCGGCAGCGCGAGCACTCCGGCGCCCACCGTCGTCGAGACCACGACGGACAGGTGGAAGACGACCACCAGCGTGCAGACGCCGGTCAGCCGGGCCCGCTCCCCGTCCTGCGACGCGTCGCCGTACTCGGCGATGAACGCCGGATAGGCCAGCAGCAGCGCGCTGTTGGTCGTCACGATGAGCGTCGACAGGGTCGTGTACGCGGCATAGCTGGGCGCCATGCCCAGGAGCAGGTCGAGGACGGCCGTCCCGCAGAGCCCGGCGAGCACCAGTCGGTGCAGCGGCCAGCGGCGGGCCGCCAGCCCCCACAGCGGCAGCGCGGCCAGCCCGGCGACGCGGCAGATCCAGATGTACAGTCCGGTCGCCCCGGGGTCCTCGATGCCGTACAGCCGCGCGAAGAGCTGGGGCAGGAAGGGCGTCAGTGCCGTCTCGGCCACCAGGTGGAGGCCGATGACGGAGATGAGCACCGTCCTGGCGTGGCGCGTCCTGCCGCCCGGGGGCGGCGCGGACTTCCCCGCGACCGTCATCGCGGCGTGCCGGCCGGGGTCTCGGCGGCCGCCTCGTCCGGGACCTCCACAGGCCCGGCGGGCACGGGCGGCCGCGGTGCGCCGAAGGTGGTGAACGCCTGGCGGGGCGCCAGGGGCAGGATCTCGCGTCCGGCGGCGGTGTTGAGGATGGTGGCGGCACGCCAGGCGCCGAGGGTCAGATCGGGAGCGCCGACGCCGTGCGTGTGCATCTCGGCGTTCTGGACGTAGAGCGTGCCGCGCACGCGCGGGTCGAGCGCGACCCGGTACTCGCCGTCGATCCGGTAGCGGCCCCTGTCGTCCCAGTCGACGAGGTCGCCCATCGGCTCCAGGAACTGCGGGCGGGACGCGGTGTAACCGGTGGCCGAGACAACGGCGCAGGTGCGCACCTCGAAGAGCGTGTCCTGCTGCTGGGTGCGGCAGGTGAGCAGGTAGCCGTCGCCGTCGGCCCGGGCCGCGACGAGTTCCACGCCGGGCTGGAGGGTGGCGCGGGGTTCGCCGCCGCCGATGGTGCGCTCGTACAGCTCGTCGTAGATCTCCCCCAGCGTCTCCTCGCTGACGCCCTTGTAGAGCTGCCACTGCTCGCGCACCAGCCGTTCGCGCGTGACCTCGGGCAGCGCGCGGAAGTAGCGGATGTAGTCCGGGGTGAAGTGCTCCAGGCCGATCTTGGAGTACTCCATCGGGGCGAAGGCGGTGGTGCGGGCGAACCAGCGCACGTGCGGGCCGCCCCGCCCTTCGCCGTCCTGGTGGCGGAGCAGGTCCAGGGCGACTTCGGCACCGGACTGGCCGGAGCCGATGACCGTGACGTCCTCTGCGGCGGCGAGGCGGGCGCGGTGGGTGCGGTAGTCGGCGCTGTGCAGCACCCGGCCGGTGCGGTCGTCGGCCAGCAGCGGGCGCAGCGGTTCGGGGACGACGGGGGCGGTGCCCACGCCGAGTACGACCTGGCGGGCCAGGACGCGGGTCTCGGCGCCGGCGGCTGAGCGGTGCACGACGGCGAACGCGTCCGCGCCCTCGTCCCATTCCAGGGAGGTGACCCGGGCGTCGAAGCGGCAGGAGGGCAGCCGCTCGGCGACCCAGCGGCAGTAGTGGTCGTACTCCCGGCGCGGGATGTGGAAGCGCTCGGAGAAGAAGAACTTGAACATCCGCTCGTGGGCGCGGAGGTAGTTCAGGTACGACCAGGGGCTCGTCGGGTCGGCCATGGTGACCAGGTCCGCGAGGAACGGCACCTGGAGCGTCGTGCCCTCCATCAGCAGGCCCGGGTGCCAGGAGAAGGCGGGCCTGGCGTCCAGGAAGAGGGTGCGGAAGCCGGGTACCGAGTCCGCCAGCGCGGCCAGGGACAGGTTGAACGGGCCGATGCCGACGCCGACCAGGTCGTAGGGCAGGTTCCGGTCGTCGGAAGACGGGGGAGCGGTCACCGCTGGGCCTCCGTGAGGGGGTTGGGGAGATCGATGTAGACGGACTGGGTGTGGACGTCGCCGACGAGTTCGTCGAGTCCGTCCACGCAGGTCAGGTAGTTGCCCTTGCAGCGCAGTACGGGTGCGTCGAGCAGGAGGTCGAGCAGGCCCCCGGCGCCGGGCTCGGCGGCGCGCAGCCGCTCCAGGGCGGTGCGCACGGTGGTGAGGAGGGCGCGCTCGTCGGCCAGGCCGAGTGCGCCGAACGCGCCGACGAGGCCGAGCAGGTTGTTGATGCCGAGGTAGTAGGCCACCCGTTCGTCGACGAAGGCGTCGTCGAAGACGAGCTCGACGCCGCCGGTGGCGCCGGGCAGAAGCCGTTCGACGGCGTCGGCGCGGGAGGCGGCCAGGTAGTAGCCCTGGCTGTCGCGGTACCAGCCGGCGCGGGGCAGCCCGTGGGCGTCGAGGGCCACCAGGGTGTTCTGGTGGTGCGGCTCCAGCGCGATGCCGTACTTCGCGTGGAGGCGGACCAGGGGGACGACCAGGACGTCGAGGTAGCGGGTGAGCCACCGCTCGGACGCCTCGGGCACGGGGACGCCGAGGGCGCGCGCGGCGCGCTCGACGGCCTCGCCCAGCAGGGCGCGGTGACGCGGCGGGGTGCCGTCGCCGGGGCCGGTGCGCTCGGCCAGCAGCCCCGCCACGCACAGTCCTTCGGGGGCGCCGTCGCCGCCGCCCCGGAAGGGGTTGTCCCGGATCGCGGTCTCCAGGCCCGTCTCCGGCCCTTCGGCGCCGACCGAGATCCAGGCGAACTCGCGCAGGATGCCGAACTCCGGGTGCTCGGCCCGCAGCCACTGGCCGGGGCCCGCCGCCAGCAACTGCGCGGCCCGTACGCCCAGACGCATCTCGCCGCGCAGGTTGTTGCGCCGGGAGTTGGTGATCCGCATGCCCAGGGACAGCTTCAGCATCACCTCGGCGTCCGGCCGGTGCACGGTGCGCACGGAGGACGTGGGGTACCAGTCGGGGCCCGCCGCACCGAGCGGACGCAGCAGACCGGCGTCGAGCAGGGAGGCGACCTCCGGCCGGGACAGCACCTCCCTGGCCTGCCACGGGTGCGCGGGCACGGCGACCATGCCGTCGGGCACCTCGAGTCCGGCGGCGAGCGGACGCAGCAGTTCCGCCGGCGGACGGCCGTCCGCGCCGCCGCCCACGACGACGTCCGGGTGGGCGGCGAACCAGTGCAGGGGGAAGGAGCCGCGCAGTTCGGGCGAGTACGCCTCCAGCTCGGTGTCCGACGCCTCCTCCCGGCTCTTGGGCGCGGGGTGGAAGGGATGGCCCAGGAGCAGCGCCTGTTCGCTGTCGAGGAACGGGGTCGGCCCCCGCCCGCCGCCCTCGGCGCGCCGGTGGACGAGGTGCGCGGCGGTGCGGCGGGCGGAGTTCAGCACCCGGGCCACGGCGTCGCCCCCGTGGTGCGGGAGCACGCCGCGCCCCAGCGTGGTCTGCCGGATCAGCGCCGCCGCCACCAGCGAGGCGTCGGCCGGCAGTGGTTCGCTGTCGTCGCCGGTGACCACGGCGGGGGGCCCGAAGCGGTGCCAGCCGGTGGCCGACCGGTAGCGCACGGGCACCCGCAGGGTGAGGCGGCTGGCGGGCAGGCCGAGCAGCAGGGTCCGCCCGGCGGCCGGCACCTCGGTGCCGGTCTCCCGTACGTAGGCACGCAGTAGGGTCTCCGTCGCCGCGGCGTCAGCGGCGCGCAGGGCGTCGGGATCGTCGAGCGGGTCGGGGCCGAGGGGGCCCTGCGCGCCCGAGGCGGCCGCCGTACGGACGTGGTGGTCGTCGGTCCGGTTCACCGGTCCTCCTCCTCCGCGAGCCCGGCCGCGACGACCGCGTCCAGCAGGCGTTCGACCTCGGCCGGAGTGGTGTGCGGGTTGAGCAGCGTCAGCTTCAGCCGGACCCGGCCCGGGCCCCGGCCCGGGAGCTCGGTACGGCCCACGACCGCCCGGCCCTCTCGCAGCAGCCGGCGGCGCAGTGCCGCGTTCACGCGGTCGGTGTGCGCGGGGTCGGCGCCCTCGGGCAGGTAGCGGAAGAGGAGGGCGGACAGTACCGGTACGGAGTGCAGCTCCAGCCGGGGACGGGCCCGCACCTGCTCCGCGCCGCCCACTGCCAGCGCGTGGCAGGCGTCCACGAGCCGGCCCAGGCCTTCGCGGCCCAGGGTGCGCAGGGTGACGGCGATCTTGAAGGCGTCGGCGCGGCGGGTGGTGCGCAGCGAGAGGCCGAGGAGGCTGGGGTAGCCCGCCTCCTCGTCGTCCTGGGGGTTGAGGTAGACGGCCCGGCGGGCGAGCGAGGCGTAGGTCTCCGCCCGCCGGACGAGGAAGATGCCCGCGGCGACCGGCTGCCAGCCCAGCTTGTGCCAGTCCAGGGACACGGAGTCGGCGAGGGCGATGCCGCGCACCAGCGGTGCCAGTTCGTCCGAGAGCAGCGCGCCGCCGCCGTACGCGGCGTCCACGTGCAGCCAGGCGCCGAACTCGACGGCCAGCGCCGCGCAGGTGCGCAGCGGATCGACCGCCCCGGTGTCCGTGGTTCCGGCGGTGGCGACGACGGCCACCGGCAGCTCACCGCGCGCGACGCAGTCGCGGAGCGCCGACGCCAAGGCGTCGGGCCTCATGCGCAGTTCGCGGTCGACCGGCACGCAGACGACCGCGTCCTCCCCGAGCCCGAGCAGGGCGGCCGAGCGCTGCACGGAGAAGTGCGCGGCGGCGGAGGCGAAGATCCGCGGGCGCGGCCCGGCGCCGGGTACGCCGCTCAGCTCGATCTGCCGCCGGAGCGCACCGCCCAGCACCCGGTCGCGGGCCAGCATCAGGCCCATCAGGTTGGACTCGGTGCCGCCCGAGGTGAGCACTCCGGCGGCCTCCGCCGGTTCGTACCCGACGAGTTGGGCCAGCTCCTGGAGCAGCAGGGTCTCCACCGCGGTCGCGGCCGGCGCCTGGTCCCACGAGTCCTGGGAGGGGTTGACGGCGGACACCGCGAGGTCGGCGGCGACGGCGACGGCCAGCGGCGGGCAGTGCAGGTGCGCGGCGCAGGACGGGTCGGCGGGGTCGGCGCTGCCGTACGCCAGGAGTTCGGTCAGTTGCCGCAGCGCACCGTCGCCCTCCGCCTCGGCGAACTCCCGGGCGAACCGCGCGGCCAGCTCACCGGGGGCACCGGCGGGCACGGGCCCGCCGCGCCGCGCCGCACCCTTGGCCAGGGCCTCCAGCACGGTGTGCACCAGCGGCTCCAGGACGGCGGGCCCTCCTGGGGCACCGGACAGTGCGGTGCGCGGAACGGCGTCGAGGCCGCCCCGGAAAGCCGCCCCGGGGCGCGGGACGCCGCGTGCGGATACGGGCTCCGGCTGTCCCGGATGCCTCCGTCCGAGGTCCGGCCGCCCGGGCCCTCCCCGCTCGTCGTGCGGCTCGCGGGCCGTGCCGAGCCCCCTGTCGGCCGTCGCCCGGCCGTGACTCTCCTCTGTCATGCCCGCACGCCCCGGCCCTGAGGGGCCGTCACCGCGGCGATGGCGTCGGCGAGGCGGTCCAGTACCGCTTCGGCCTCCTCGTCGGTGATGACCAGCGGGGGCAGCAGCCGGACTGTCGAGTCGTAGCGGCCGCCCAGTTCCACGATCAGACCGCGCTCCAGGCAGGCGGCCCGGACCTGCACGGCCACCTGCGGGGCGGCGGGGCGCGCACCGCAGGAGTCCGGCTCGGCCTCGGGGTCGACCAGCTCGACGCCGATCATCAGACCCCGGCCGCGCACGTCACCGATCGCGGGGAGCGCCCCGCGCAGGGCGTTCAGCCGCTCCGTCATCCGGGCGCCGACCACGGCGGCCCGGTCGGTCAGGCCCTCCTCGACGACGTGGCGCAGGGTCGCCGTACCGGACGCCATGGCAAGGGTGTTGCCGCGGAAGGTGCCGGTGTGCGCGCCGGGCAGCCAGCCGTCGTAGTCCTCGTGGTAGACGAGTACCGCCAGGGGCAGGCCGCCGCCGATCGCCTTGGACATCACCATCGCGTCCGGCACGATCCCGCTGTGCTCCACGGCCCAGAAGGCGCCCGTGCGCCCGACACCGGTCTGCACCTCGTCGACGATCAGCGGAATGTCGCGTTCCGAAGTGATGCGGCGCATGTCGCGCAGCCAGGCGTCGGGAGCCGGTACGGCGCCGCCCTCGCCCTGCACGGCTTCGAGGATCATCGCGGCGGGCGGGACGACCCCGCCGTTCGGGTCGTCCAGCAGGCGTTCGGTGTAGACCGAGGACAGCCGGGCGCCGCGTTCCCCGCCGACACCGAACGGGCAGCGGTAGGAGTACGGGTAGGGGAGCCGGGTCACGTCCGCGGCGATCCCCGGGACCGGCTGCTTGGTGGTGACACCGCCGGAAGCGGCCAGGGCCCCCGCGGTCATCCCGTGGTACGCACCCGTGAACGCGGCCAGGCCGCGCCGCCCCGTGGCGGTCTGCATCAGTTTGAACGCGGCTTCCACCGCGTCGGTTCCGGCGGGCCCGCAGAAGTGGACGCGGGCCCTGTCCGCGAAACCGCTGGGCAGCGTGGCGAACAGCGCGTCGGTGAACGCGTCCTTCTCCGGCGTGGCCAGGTCCAGGACGTGCAGCGGCGCGCCACTGCCGAGGGTCCGCCGGAGGGCCTCCGTGACGACCGGGTGGTTGTGACCGAGCGCCAGGGTGCCTGCTCCGGAGAGGCAGTCGAGATAGCGGCGGCCGTCGGCCCCTTCGATGGTCATGCCCTGGGCGCGGGCCGGCACGATGGGGAACGACCGGGCATACGTGCGGGCCGAGGACTCCCGGGCGCGCTGCCGTTCCAGAATGGCGTCGGCCAGGCCGGCGGTGCGACCGGCGTCGAGGGGTTCGGTGCCGGTGCGTTCGGCGGGGTGCACGGTCATGGTGTACGGCTCCAGGGAGGGGAGGGGAGAGCAGGGGGAACCAGGGACGGGAGGGGAGAACAAGGAAAAGAGGAGGGGCGAGCGGCTGGACGGTGCGGGGGCCGGAGTCCCGTGCGGCCCGGCGTGCCTCAGAGCAGATGGCGCTCGGCGACGGGATGGCCGAGGAAGCCGTGCATGGCGAATTCCCAGCCGTAGGACCCTGCGTACGGGAAGACCACCAGGTCACCGGCGCGCACCCGGTCCACCCGGACGTCGCGCAGCAGGGTGTCCTCCGGGGTGCAGAGCTCGCCGACGACCGTCACGCGTGTCTCTTCGGCGCACGGGCGGGGAAGATCCTCGGGCCAGTCCGCCACGGGCAGCACCGCCATGTTGTGGACGATGTCCCAGGAGGTCGGCAGCTGGAAGTGGTTGATGCCGCCGCGCAGCACCACGAACGTCTCTCCGTACGACTCCTTGACGTCCGTCACCTCGGCCGCGTACCAGCCGCAGTCGGCGACCAGGAAGCGGCCGGGCTCCAGTACGACCCTGACGCCCGTCGGGACCTCGACGGCCGCCGCCAGCTCGCCGAAGCGCGCGATGTCGAAGGGCTTCTCGCCCTCGAAGGCGACTCCGATGCCGCCGCCGATGTCGATGTGGCGCAGGTCGATTCCGTTGTCCACGGCGGTCCTGAGGCTCCACTCGACGCACCAGCGCAGGTACGCCGCATGGGCATCGGCGTCGAGGTTGTTGGACGCGGCGTGGATGTGGAAGCCGACCGGGTCCAGGCCGGGCAGCCGCCTGGCCTCGCGGAGCACACCCGGCACGTCGGGCTCGGCGACCCCGAACTGCGAGGGGACTCCCCCCATGTGGAGCGACCCGGTGACGGGGAGGGTGGCGGGATTGACGCGGAGCGCCACCCTGGCGCGGATGCCTTCGGCGACGGCTATCCGGCTGATCCGGTGCAGTTCGAGCAGGCTCTCGGCGTTGATCGCCTCGACTTCGGCCCGGACCAGGGCGGTGAGGACGGGGACGGACTTCGCGGGACCCGCGGCGACCACGGGAGCGGGCACGCCGCGCGCCACCGGCTTCGCCGACACGGCGAGTTCGAGCTCCGTACAGGAGGCGACCTCGAAGCCGTCGACGTGCGGGGCCAGCGCGCGGACGACCCCGGGGAAGGAGTTCGCCTTCACGGCGTAGTGGACGGCGGCCCAGTCCGGGAGAGCGCGGCGCAGTTCCCGCGCGCGAGCGACGGCGACGTTCCCGTCGTAGACGTAGGCGGAAACCGGCACGGGAGCCTGCGTCAGTTCCCGCAGGCGGTGCCGTACCGCAGGGGGGAGCACGTCGACCGGGTAGGACGATCGCGGGGCGGCGGACGGCGGCAATTCAATGGACACGGCTCTGCCTCGGGTCGGGAACGGCGACGGAATCGGATGCGGAAGGCGCTCCGAACTGCCTGGCGCGCGGGTGGTCGCGGGCACTGGGCCGCACGCTGTCCGGACGAGACACCGCCCCCAAGGGTTGGCACCGCCGAGACGCTCTCCGTCGTTCTTAGGTGAGGCTAACCTAACCAAAGGTGTGTCGGTTTCCAAGTGCGGTGACGTGCCCCGGTGTCCGGCAGCCGTGGCGTCGGGCTTGTGCCGTTCCCGGACGACAGCCATCCACTGGAAGGCGCCGGCCCGCACCGGCCGGTGGGAGGCGTAGCCGACGGCCTTGCCGTCGGTCTACGGCGAACGCGAACTCCAGCCGCCCGCCGGCCGGCACACTCAACTGGTAGGGGACACCGGCCTGTCCGCCGTCGACGACGGCCCCCCTGGCGAGCAGGCTCATCGGGGCTCCGGTCCGGTCGATCCGGACGAACACCTCGACGGTGAGGCCCTCCAACAGGTTCAGCGACTCCTGCGGGACCACTGCCTGGCAGCCCTCGATCGGGCACGGCGGACTGCTCGGCCCGTCGAAGGTCCAGTGGCCGAGCAGGTCGGGTTCGCGGCCGGAGAGCCGCTGGTGGCGCTCGGCATCGATCTCGCTCTGGGTGCGGGCCCGGTCGAGGACCCGGACCTCGTCCCGTCGCCTGACGGCCCCGCAGCACGGCCCGCGCCGCGCACGGATCGCGTTCTGCGACTCAGCCGCCGAGCAACTGGAGACCACCATCACCACCGGGGCGGGGACCCACGCCCCGGACCGCGTCCTGGTCGAGGCGCAGCGCCACGTGGTTCGGTGAGTTCGTGGCACGTGGCGCCGCCCGGCGCGGACGTGCTGGACAGAGGCGAGGAGCCGGAAGGGACGAACGTGGCGGTCAGGAGTACCGGGCGTTGTGGTGCCGGGCGAGGAGGCAGTGTCCGACAGCTGTCGCGTCACTCCCGCTCCGCTGCCGGCACGGCACATCCGCAGGTCGGCTTCACCGGGCCCTTGGGAAGCCGGTGTCACGGGAGACGCACCGCTGGGTTGGCCGCACGGACCCGATCCGTGCCGTAGCGAGGGGCTCCCGCCTCCCCTGGGAGCCGGGGTTTGTATCCGCTGTGTATCGGCTGGCACTCGGGTGTGCCTCCGGGCCGGGGCCCGGTCGGCGAACGCGGCAATTCGGGCGCTGTCTGCCGTATCGTTTCGGTCGTGGGACGGTCGTCCGCGCGCCGGGGCGGGGCGTCGGGCCGTCCGCCCGTCCACCACCGCCCGAACAGGAGCCCCCCTTGCCCTCGCCCGCCTCCTCCGCGCAGACCGCCCGCGTGCTCCTCGTCGAGGACGACGACCTGATGCGCCGGTCGTTCTCCGTCGCCCTGGAGCGCTACGGCTACCAGGTGCGTGCGGCGACCGACGGGCTCACGGGGCTGGAGGTCTTCCGCGAGGAGGACTTCGATCTGCTGATCCTCGACGTGATGCTGCCCGGCCTCGACGGGATCGGGCTGTGCCGCAGGGTCCGGGAGACCAGTCTGGTGCCGGTTCTGATGATGTCCGCCCGCGGCGACGGGCTCGACGTGGTCGCCGGGCTGGAGGCCGGGGCGGACGACTACGTCGCCAAGCCGGTGGAGACGTACGTCCTGGTGGCCCGCATGCGTTCGCTGCTGCGGCGCGCCACGTACGCGCCCGCTCCTCCGGGCGGTCCGGCGCCGGGCGAGGGCCGGCCGGCCACGGGGGACGTGCTGGAGTTCGGGGACCTGCGGATCGACACCGCCGGAATGGAGGTGTCCCTCGCCGGCCGGCCGGTGGCACTGACCCCGACGGAGCTCAAGCTCCTGCTGGAGTTCGCCGCCCACCCCGGGGTCGTGCTGGAGCGGCACACGCTCCTGCGGGACGTGTGGGAGTACGGCTGGGACGGGGACAGCCGCGTCGTGGACCTGTGTGTGCAGCGGCTGCGCCGGAAGGTGGGCCGCGACCGGATCGAGACGGTCCGGGGCTTCGGGTACAAGTTCCAGCGGTGATCGTGCGTCCCCGTTGCGGGCCGTGGGCGGGCCGCACCTCGCTGCGGCGGAAGATCGCAGCGCTCGCCGGGGCCACGGCCCTGCTCGTGGTGACGGCGGTCGGTGTCCTGGTGCACCTGTGGACCGCCCAGGACATCCGCAGCCGGGGGGAGGCGCGGGCGCTGAACACCTTGTACGGGGCCATGGACGTCTACCGCCGCACCGGCGTCCTCACCGACGGCGCCGAGCTCGACCCCGGCGGTCTGCCCGCCGCGCTGCGGGCCCCGGCCGACGACCGACGGCACCGCCTCTACGACGGGCACGTCGAGGGCAACGTCGGGCCGAGCGTCTGGGGGGCCCAGCGCACCGGCGGCCCCGGCAGCCCGGTCCTCGCCGTCCAGATCAACCTGAACCCGGACCGCGCCAACCTGTCGCGCCTCGACGCGGCCATGGCGGTCGCCTCGCTCGTCGCGCTCACGGCCGCCGTTCCTCTGGCCGTCTACGGCGCGGGACTCCTCTCCCGGAGACTGGGCCGGGTCGCCGCGACCGCGGCGCGGATCTCCACCGGGGACCTGGACGCCCGCACGGGACCCACGAAGGGCCGTGACGAGGTCGCGGACATCGCCGCGACCGTCGACCGGATGGCCGACAGCCTCGCGCTGCGGCTGCGCACCGAGCGCCGGTTCACCGCGGACGTGGCCCACGAGCTGCGCACCCCCGTCGGAGGACTGCTCGCCGCCGTCGACCTCCTGCCGCCCGGCGAGACCGAGGACCTGCTGCGGGCGAGGGTGCGCGACCTGCGCGACCTCGTCGAGGACCTCCTGGAGATCTCCCGCCTGGACGCCGGCGCGGAGGAACCGGTCCGCGTCCGGGTGCCGCTCGGCGCCGTGGTCGCCGAGGCGGCGGCCCGCACCGGTCTCGCCACCGAGGTCCGCGACCTGTCGGAGGCCGCAGGGACCGCCGACGGCTCCGGGCGGACGGTGGAGACCGATCCGCGCCGCCTGGAACGGATCGTCGCCAACCTCGTCGTCAACGCCCACCGTCACGGATGCGGCCCGGTCCGGGTCACCGTCGACGGACCGACGGTCGTGGTCCGTGACCACGGTCCCGGCTTCCCTGACGACCTGCTGCTCCACGGCCCGCGCCGCTTCCACACAGGAGCGCGGGAACGCGGCTCGGGTCACGGCCTGGGGCTCACCATCGCCTTCGGCCAGGCCCGGGTCCTCGGCGCCGAACTGCTGCTGGCCAACGCCCCGGACGGAGGGGCCGTCGCCACCCTGCGGCTGCCCGCGTGACGAACGGACGCGGGGCCGGTACGCGGTGGAGCGGGCACTGATGCACGGCGGCTCAGGACCCGATACGTTGCTCCGCCACCCTTCGAAGGACACCACGTCCCATGCCGTACCCGGTGCGGGACCCATCCCGAGGAGGCCACCATGAACCCGTCCTTCCGCACCGCCGCCCTGTCCTACGGGGCCCTGGGCACCGGTGCGCTCATCGCCGTCCTGTCCCTGCTGCTCGTCATCGGCGGCCTCACCGCGAACACCGCGGCGGGCGAGACGGGACAGCCCGCCGGAGTGCTCGGCGCGATCGGGCTGTTCCTCGGCGGGACGCTCCTGGCCGTCGGCGCGCTCGCCCGCAGGGTCGTCGCGCTGAGCGGGCGCCGGTAGGGGCGGCACCCCCTCAGGGCCTTCCTGCTGCCCGCGCTCTCGACGCGCGGACCGCGGGGAGGCCCTTTCCCGTGTCCGGCCCGCTACGCCCTTGCCGCACGCCCGAGCGGCCACCGATACGCGACGGACCAGGTCCCGATACGTTTCCCGGACACCCTTCACGTGCGTCTTTCCGTACGAGAAGAGGAGCCCCATGACCGCCGACCTCCTGCCCCCGCACCCGACGACCGGCATCGCGGCCGCCACCACCGACCTGACGAAGGTCTACGGCAGCGGCGACACCCGGGTGGTCGCCCTGGACCGGGTCGACATCGCCTTCCGGGAGGGCGAGTTCACCGCGATCATGGGTCCGTCGGGCTGCGGCAAGTCCACGCTGATGCACTGCGCCGCCGGACTCGACTCCGCCACGTCCGGGTCGGTGCGCGTCGGCACCACCGAACTCGCCGGCCTCGGGGACCGGGAGCTCACGCGGTTGCGCCGGGACCGGATCGGGTTCGTCTTCCAGGCGTTCAACCTGCTGCCGACGCTGACCGCGCTGGAGAACATCACCCTGCCGATGGACATCGCCGGACGCCGCCCGGACCCGGCGTGGCTGGACCGGGTCGTCTCCACGGTCGGCCTCTCCGACCGTCTGGGCCACCGGCCCGCCCAGTTGTCGGGCGGCCAGCAGCAGCGCGTCGCCGTCGCCCGTGCCCTGGCCTCCCGCCCGGCGATCGTCTTCGGCGACGAGCCCACCGGGAACCTCGACTCACGCGCCGGCGCCGAGGTCCTCGGCTTCCTGCGCCACTCGGTGCGCGAGCTGGGACAGACCGTGGTCATGGTCACCCACGACCCCGTGGCCGCCGGCTACGCCGACCGCGTCGTGTTCCTCTCCGACGGGCGCCTCGTCGAAGAGCTGGCCCGGCCCACCCCGGACCGCGTCCTCGACCTGATGAAGAGCCTGGGCTCCCGCTCCCACGGCGGCTGAGCCGCACTCCCGCCGCCCGTCCCGCACCGCCCGGGGACGTCCCCGAGCTCCCCAAAACCTCCCGGAAAGCCCGCACATCCCATGTTGAGAACAGCCCTGCGCAACCTTCTGGCCCACAGGGCCCGGCTGGCCATGACCGTCCTCGCCGTCTGCCTGGGCGTCGCGTTCGTCAGCGGCACCCTCGTCTTCGCGGACTCCACCGCCGCCGCCCATCGCGCCGCCGTGTCAAAGACCTTCGCCGGGATCGACGTCACCGTGACCGAGAAGGCCCCCGGCCCCGCTACGGACGGCAGGCCGCGCGCCGGCGTGCTCGACGACACGCTCGTCACGGAACTGGCCCGGGTGCCCGGCGTCGCCGCCGCACGCCCGTCGGTCGACGGCTCGGCCGTCCTGAACGCGGCGGACGGCAGCCCGCTGCGGGCCGACCGGGCCTGGTCCCACCTGGCCGGCGCGTACATACCCGGCAGGGACGGCAAGGACAGCCGGTACCCGCTGGCCGAGGGCAGCGCCCCCGCCAACGGCGGCGAGATCGCCGTGGACCGCGGCACCGCCGCCGCGGGCCGCCTCCGCATCGGCGACACGGTCACCCTGGCCACGGACGGCCCCGTCATGACCAAGCGGCTGGTCGGCATCGTCACCACCGACGACACCCGCGTCACCGCCGGCGGCACCCTCGCCCTCTTCGACAAGACCACCGCGCAGCAACTGTTCTCGGCCCCCGGCCACTACACCGGCGTCGACCTGACCGCCGCGCCCGGCACCACCGCCTCCGAACTCGCCGACCGGGTCACGGCCATGCTGCCCGCCGACCGCGCCGAGGCCACCACGGGCCAGGCCCAGGCGGCCCAACAGGCCGTCCTCGTCGACACCCTGACCCGCGGTTACGAGAAGGTGCCGATGGTCTTCGCCGGAGTCTCGCTCTTCATCGGCTCGTTCCTCATCGTCAACACCTTCACCATGCTCGTGAAACGGCGCACCCGCGAGACCGCGCTGCTCCGGGCGGTCGGCGCCTCGCGCCGCCAGGTGTCGCGCTCCGTCCTCCTGGAGGCCCTCGCAGTCGGTCTGGCGGCCTCGGTGGCCGGCTTCCTGCTCGGGCTCGGCATCGCGGCGGTGCTGCCCCACGTCCTGGGCGGCGGCGACAGCGCCCTGCCCACCGGCCCCCTGGTGATCGGCCCGCGCCCGGTCGCGGCGGCGCTCGGTGCAGGGGTCGGCGTCACCGTGCTCGCCGCGTGGCTGCCCTCCCGCCTGGCCGCCAGGACCTCGCCCATGGAGGCGATGCGCACGGCCGAACAACCGCCTGTGGCACAGCGGTTCCGGCTGCGTGGAGCGGTGGGCCTCGCCCTCCTCGTCCTCGGCGCCGGCTGGCTGGTGTCCCTCAGCGGCGCCCAGGACGCCTCGGAGGAGAACCTGCGTGACGCGATGGCCGGCTGCGGCCTGTTCGCCGCCGCCCTGATCATGCTGGCTCCGCTGCTGGCCGCCCCGGTGATCCGGCTGACGGGGCGGCTGACCGGGCGCCTCGGGGTCACCGGCCGCCTCGCCCGCGAAAACGCCCTGCGCGACCCGCGCCGCACCGCGGCCACCGCCGCCACCCTGCTGATCAGCACCGGCCTCGTCACCGGTCTCGCCGTCATCGGACACTCCACCGGGCAGGCCCTCGACCGCCGGGCCGCGGCCGGGCTCGGCGCCGACTACGTCGTCAGCACCCGCTCCACCACGACGGGCATCGACCCCGGTGCCGTACGACGGCTGGCCGACACCCCCGGTGTACGCGCCGCGCACCCGATCACCGACTCGACCCTGTTCACCGGCAGCGGCGTCCGCCGGATCTCCGGCGTCGACCCCGCCGCCGTACGCGACACCATGAAGCTCGACTTCGTCTCCGGTTCCGCCGAGGAGCTGGCCCCGGGCCGGATCGCCATCTCCACCTCCACCGCCCGGGAACACGGGGTGACCACCGGCGGCCTGCTGAACGTCCGGCTGGGCCGCGCGGGGCAGTTCACCGCGTACAGGGTCGTGGGCGTCTACAAGGACAACCCGGTCGCCCGCGACACGCTCGGCAGCCGTGCCGAGGTCGCGGCGAACAGCTTCCTGCCCGGCTCCGTCCAGCGCGTACTGCTGCGCACCGACAGCCCGGCGGCGGTGCCGGAGACCCGGCTGCGCACCGCCGTGGGCAACAACCCCCTGCTCACGGTGCAGGACCGGGACCAGCTCGTCCGCGAGGCGGCGGGCACCATGGGCGACCTGCTGCACGTGATGTACGGCATGCTCGGCATCGGCGTCGTCATCAGCGCGCTCGGCATCGTGAACACGCTGGCCATGTCGGTCGCCGAACGCACCCGCGAGATCGGCGCCCTGCGCGCCCTCGGCATGGACCGCGCCGGCATCCGCCGCATGATCCGCGTGGAGGCCCTGACCGTCACCGGCTTCGGGACCCTCCTCGGCCTCGCGGGCGGCCTGTTCGCCGCCTGGGCGGTCGGCTCCCTCGCCAACGGCGCCATCGACCAGTACACCCTGGCCCTGCCCTGGGGAACACTGCTCCTGGTGTGCCTGCTCTCCCTGGTGACCGGCGTCCTCGCGGCCGCCGTCCCCGCCCGCAGGGCCGCCGCTCTGAGCCCCCTGGAGGCGGCCGCGCACGCCTGACAGACCCGGCACGGACCTGGAGCGGCCGTCATCGAGACCGGGAGACGAACCGGATCGGCGCCTGCGCCAGGCCTGCCCCGGCCGTGCCGGCCCTGTGACCTCCCTCCTCACCCGCCACCGGCCCGCCGGTCCGGATCCGTGCCAACCCGTACCGGGCCAAGTGGAGACGGCACAACTACTCGGCCCCACGTACGTGGCGTTTCCCCTCGGGAGACGAGAGGACTGCTGCGAGTAGCTGACGTGTGGCTGGACCGGCACCAAGAAGACCGGTGACGGACGGCTGCAGATCTACGGCACGTGGGGTCCCCGCCATTGCATGCCGTCGCAGCCATGCGGGAGGCGACTCCTGCTGGTCAGCCCGGGACCCGCCGATGCCGCTGAGCCTCCGCCAACCTGAATCCGCAGGTCAAAGGGCTGATGCGGCTGGCCCTCGGGATACTCACGCTGCACGTCAGCCGGAGGCCGTGGACCACGATGTGGCCGGCCCGGCTTTCAGCGACGCGCCACCCGGACGCCGGCGACCGGGCCGAAGGCCGTGGTCACGGCTGCCCCGTGCCGGTCGCGGCGGTGGACGACGGGGATGCGGCACTGGCCAGCGTGCAGCCCGGGCGGGACAGCTTCAACCGGGAGCCCCCGGTGAGACAGGCAGCGATCTGATGGACCTGCTGGCCGTAACCGCGGCCCTTCACCGCGGTCACGGATCCGTCCCGGCCGACCTCGCAGGGGTTGTTGTCGGTGCACTGCTCGCCGTCGCGGTTGTGGGTGTTGTTGATGCCCACGACCGTGTTCCCGTCGGGCGCCAGCAGTGCGGTGCCGGAGTAGCCGGGCCTGCTGACGCAGGTGCCGCCGGTGGCGTAGCGCACTGCACGGTCCTGCTGGTGGCCGTCCTCCCGCAGGTGCGGCACCACGGCCTCCACCGTGCACGACGGACGGTGGAAGCCGTGGGCCATGGTCAGCCGGTCACCCTTGCGCATCGGGACGGTGGACAGCCGGAAGACCTTCGCGCCCTCCGCGGCCAACTGGGCGTAGGTCTTGTCCAGCCGGTACAGCGCGATGTCGGTGCCCGTCATCGTCGCGTACACCAGCCGGGTCGCGCGGGCGCTGGTCCGGGTGTAGCCGGTGGTGTCGGCGATGGTGACCGGCTTCTTCAGATCGGCGGGCCGGTCCACCAGCGCCTTTCCCGGCACGGGCCGGCCGCTCGGCACGCAGTGCCCGTTGGTCAGCACCAGCGCCGGGTCCTTGGGACGCGCGGTGGGGGTGCGCACCACGGAACCCAGGCAGTCGCCCACCTTGGCCGCGCCCTCCACGTTCGGGACCGGGTCGAACGGCGGTACGTCGGTGCCGCTCACGATGCCGTTGATCCAGGCGGAGTTCTTCGTGACATCGACGTACAGACCGGGGAAGTTGGCGCCCTTGGCGCTGGCACCGGTGACCACTCCCGACAGTTCCCATTCGCTGCCCGCGCGCACCAGGGCGGGACTTCCGGAGTCCGTCGTCCCCGGCCCGACAGGAGGAGTGAGGCGGCCGATGCACAAGGTCGAAGTGGCGTCGCCCTCGTCCCAGCACTCACTGTCCGGCACGACCTCGGTCTCGGCCTCGCGCAACCTGCTGGAAAAGCACGTGGAGTCGTCGAAGTCTTCGCAGTCCTCCGAGGACGGGCCCCAGCCGAGGATGCGGACGGGCGTCTTCACGGCAGGCGTGGTCCCGGCCACCCGCACGGGCTTGGCCTGCACCGGGTTGCGCAGGTGCAGCAGCGCGATGTCCTCGCCCGGGGGGTCGTAGGTGGCATGACGCCGGTAGAACCTGTCGACCTCGGCGACTTCGCCGCCGTTGGTGACGTCCAGTGACCCGACGCGGACCTTCCAGCCGCGGGGAACGCCCGCCTTCGCGCCCGTGGGGGAGTTGGCGCAGTGCCCCGCGGTCACCGCCCACTGCGGAGCGATGAGCACGGCCCCGCACCGGTGTCCGTCCGGGCGGGGAGCGTCGTACTGAAGCGAGACCATGAACGAATACGGCTGGGTGGACTCGGTACCCCCGACGATGGCCTGTGCCGGCAAGGCGTTGACCACGGTCGTGATCGCCACGGCCCCGGTCGTCAGGACGGCGGCCGTCCTTCGGCTCATCCACTTGCGCATGTGTGACTCCCGTTCGTTCCCCGCCGGACATGAGGCCGGGCGGGCATGTACGGAGGAACGGCATCGGGCCGTTCCGCGTGGGCATGATCTTGAACTCGGGGAGCTTCCGGTTGATCTCATCCGTGTGTCAGGCACCCCACGGCAACCGCTCAGCCGTGTATCGGTGAGGGGTGCTCCGTCATCCGTGGATGGTTGGCTTTGTTCACGGGTCGTGGGTTCTGGCACAGACCTTGATCTGTGCCAGAACCCAAAAGCTGTGAACATCCCCCGGTCGCGAACCGGGGTCGAGGCCCAACGGCACCCCCACCGTCGCAGCGGTCACCGCTGGCTCCGCGACACCGTCCAAGAGCCATCAGAAACGCCCGAGGAGCAAGGGCAACAAGGGCAACAAGGGCAACAAGGGAACGATCGGCGACACGGCGAACTCCTGACGTACGGGTGCCGTGCCGGTCCCGGCGACGTCCCGGCAGGTTCGGCCCGCCGGCTTCTGGACAGGGGCCAGAGAAATCTCCCCTCGGGCCGAAACCGGCGAATCGGGGCCACAAGGGCCAAACCGGGCCCCCTCGTCCAGGGTGGCCGGCCCGACCGCGAACCCGACCTGACTCCCTGCCCACCTCTGCTACTGCCCGACCACGGCCACGTTTCTCCTTGACCCGGCCACGATGAGACCGCGGACAAAGGGCTTCCTGCACGTTGCTCTTCGCTGCCCCGACCGCCCCGGCCGGGGCAGCGAAGCAGACGAGACGACGCCGACCACCCACCCGAGGGCCGGACAGCGGCACCGCTCGGGCAGATCACGCCGGAAGACCGGCCCGCGGCGGGCAAGGGCTTTGGCACTGGCGGACTCTCGTGATCACCTGTCACCGGTTCCCCGTGGAACCCAACCCGCCGGTGACCGTGTGTGATCCCCAACGGCGTATCGGCTCCAGGTCCCGCCGGTCTCGTTGAGCCGGCGGGTGGTGGGTTCGTCGTGGTAGCCGAGGACGTTCGTCGTTGCCTGCCCCGGAAAGAATGGGAACCGAATGCGCAGGAAAGGGGCCGCCGCAGGAACCGGCTACGCGCTGCGGGCCGTGAGCCAGGTGTCGATGACCTCGGCGACGAGGGCGGCGCCGCGGCTGTTCTGGTGGATGTGATCGGTCGTGAGCACGAGACCTCGGCGCCGCGAGATCGTGTCGAGGCTGCGGCGCAGCACGGCGCGCCGGACGAGGACGCCGACGCTCGCCGCCGGCGTCGGGTCCCGGTAGGGGATCGGCGGCGGGTCCGCCCGGCGTAGTTCCTCGGTCTGGCGTTCGTGGAGCGGGAGGTAGGCCGCCTTGTTGGTGGTGGCGACCTCGGCGATCATGCCGCTGTACGCCTGTGACGCCCGCGCCGCGGCTCCGTCGAGCTGTTGGCCGAGGACGGGGAGGGACAGCAGAGCGATCGTCGCGTCGGTCTGTGTCCGCAGCCGTTCGACGACGGCTCCCAGGCACTGCTGGAACCAGTCGGCCGACGGGCGCTCGGGGAGTTGTTTGCGCCTCATGGCCCGCTCGACGGGGTAGTCCGCGAGGCCCGCTCGGGCGTCGTTGGTCCCGATCAGCACGGTGATCACGTCGGGCGGGTCCGCGAGGACGGCATCGAGGCGCCGTGAGAGGTTGTACGCGAAGTCGCCGTTGACGCCGAAGCGGGCGAGCCGTATGTCGCCGGGAGGGCGGCGTCGTTCGAGGAGGTCCAGGTAGTCGACGCTGAGCTGCGCGCGGGTGAGGCTGTCGCCGAGGCACGCGACACGGGTCGTCACGCTGTTCGGGGGCCGGACGTGCCGGCGTGCTCGGTCGGTCGGGCTTCGGACCGGGGACGGTGGTCGGTGCCGAGGCCGGCGGTGATGGTCAGGATGGACGCCGGCCCCGCCATGTCGACCGCGTGCCATGTACCGGCCGGGTTGACGGTGGCCTCGCCCGGCCCGAGCGCGACCCGGTCGGGCACTCCGTCCACCTCGCGGGTGACCGTTACCGACCCGCTGAGGCAGACGACCAGTTCGTCGCCGGCGGGGTGGCGCTCCCAGTGGTCGCCGGGGCCGTCGCCGTCGAAGATCGTCACCATCCGGCCCTCGGCGCCGTCCGCCGCGACCGCGGCGCTGTAGGCGTGGAGCACCTCAGGGTCCCAGGCGAAGCCCTCGACGGGTTTCGCTCTGGACCCCAGCCCGAGGTGCACGGGGGTGGTCCGCAGGTCGATGGCATGGGGTTCGTGATTGACGAGTCTCATGCCGACGATCGTCACAGGACGGCAACCGGATGGTCTTGAAGGAAAGGGAACGGAAACCGGCGCGATGGGCAGCCGGTCGGCGACTACCCGGTCCCGAGCAGGACTTCGCCTCGACGCCATGCTGTCGGCGACCGGCCCGTGAACTCGCTCCAGTCCCGGACGAGATGGGCCTGGTCGGCGTAGCCGGAGACGGTGGCCACAGCGGCCCACGGAAGCGGATCGTGCGCGGTGGCCAGCTCGTGAGCGTGCTCGAAGCGCAGAACCCGGGCGAAGGTCTTCGGCGACAGGCCCACCTCATCGCGAAATCGCTCGGTGAGGTACCGGCGGCTCCAGCCCAGTTCTGCGGCGACCGCCCCGACCTGGACGCGGCCCCGCGCGGCCAAGAGGCGACGCCAGGCCTCGGCCACCTCGGGGCGCACCTGGGACACGCGGTCGCCGCCGGCACTGCGGGCGACGGCTCGCAGAAGCAACTCGTCCAGCGCGGCGAACCGCGCGGCCCATGTCGTCGCCGCGAGGAGCCGGTCGACCAGCTCGACGCCGAGCGCCCCGAGGAGCTCGTCGAGCGGGATCAGCCGGTGGGCGAGATCAGCGGCGGGAACGCCGTAGACGGCCCGGGCTCCGAGCGGTGTCAGCGACACCTTCACGCCTTTCTGGCGTCCGTCGTGGCGGATCGCGACGGACCGGCGCATCAGACCGCCGGCCACGCTGCCGAAGCGGGAGACCGGCGACCCGTCGTCGACGCCCGCCGACACCTGCAAGGGGCCGGACAGACTGATCACCGCAGTGAGCACACGTCCCGGCGGACCGCAGTGCACCCCCGCCGGGAACCCACGAAGATCGAAACCGACATACGAGCCGACGTACCGCCGCAAGGCGGGCGCCGGACGTGCCGCGATCCTGGTGGCCGTATGGTCTTCCACCCTCGCAGTGTACGAACCGGCGGTCCACTGGCGGACTCTCGTATTCATTCATCCATTGCGGATACTGCGGATTCCTCGGGGCCCAACCCGTTAGTGACCTTCCATCACCCTCATCGGACACGAGGGCGTCCGCCGCGCCAACACCGGCGGCCCCTGGCCCCGGCCGCCACCGACGCCCAGCTCCTGGCCGCCGCCGAAGCCCTGTGGACCGACGCACCGCCGACCCGCCCCTCACTCGCGTGCTCCCGCCGGAACCGCAGTGCGCCACCTCAACCGCCTTATCCGTGAGCGAACCCGCACCGTGGACGGCGAGGTCGTCATCCGGCTGGTCATCGACCTGACGAACGCCTCCACCGGCTGAACAGGCACACCGGCGAGCGCGTGCCTGCGGAGGGACGCGGGGGAGTGCATCTGCGGAAAGGAACCGCGCACCGGTCCGTCCGCCGCGGTTGACCGCGAATGGCAGACGGTGCTCGTCGCACCGCCCCGGCGTCCGGCGTGCCGAAGTAGCGGTCCCCGAAGTCCCCGATGCCCGGGATCATGAACGCGTGCTCGTTGAGCCGTTCCTCGATGGAGGAGGTGACGATCTGGACGAGGGGGTGTGTTCCGTGGACGGTCCGGATGCCTTCGGGCGCAGCGAGGAAGTCGACGAGGACGATGTTCTCCTCGGACACGCCCGCTTTCAGCAGCACCCCGATGGCCGCGTTGGCCGACCTTCCGGTGGCGAGCATCGGCTCCAGGAGCAGCACATGACGCTCGGCTATGTCCGAGGGGAGGTGGGGGTAGAACAGCCGCGGCAGTTTCGTCTGCTTGTCGCGCTGGACGAGCACCTTGCCGATGCGTATGGAGGGGTGGAGCTCGCGCAGCTCGGCCTCCCCGCTCTCCCCGGCCCTGATGACGGGGACCGCGCACAGCTTCGGTGTGAACCTCAGCCCCGGGTAGCTCTCGCCGACCGGGGTGCGTACCTGGTGCTCCTCGAACGGAAGCTGGTCCAGGGCGTGTTCCAGGAGGAGGCGGATGATCCTGCGTGCGTACCGGACGAAGTCCTCGCGACGGGCGTCACGGTCACGCACGACGGTGTGCAGGGCACGCAGCTGACGGGTCTGGGGCAGCAGGTGCACCCGGCCGCGGGAGTCGGAATGACGGACATGTGAGGGGTCGGTGAGCCGACGCCGTTCCTCCGGCTCAGATCACCGGGTGGAGACCTTGTGGACGGTGGTGTCGTCGGGGTTCAGCAGTCGCCCGTCCGCCGACCGGACTTCCAGGGGGCGAAGGGGGTGTCCCTGTCGGCTGTCGACCATCTGCGAGTGCGGTTCGCCGGGGGCGAAGAAGTTCTGCTCACCCCACTGCCGCAATGCCACGATGACGGGGAAGAGGGCTTTGCCCTTCGGGGTCAGTACGTATTCGCTGTAGGCACTGCCGTCCGAAGCGGGAACGGATTCGAGGACACCGCCGGCCACCAGGGCGCGCAGGCGCGCGGTGAGGATGTTCTTTGCCACGCCGAGGTTGCGCTGGAACTCCCCGAAGCGACGGCACCCGTCGAAGGCATCTCGCACGATCAGGAGAGACCACCAGTCGCCGATCGCGTCCACTGACCGCGCGACGGGACAGTCGCTGTCGTTGAAGCGCGTCCTTGCCACCATGCCGTCCTCCACTCTCACGCTGGTTGCAAGATGCTACCAAAGGAAGCTACGGTCGCTACCGGTAGCAAGATGAAACCAAATGTGCGGAGGGGTGCTGAATGCTCAGCAACTGTGAGGCTGTGACACCGCGGTCCGCGGCCCACGGCAGTGGTTCCAGGCTCGTCCTGTCCCGTGGCGTGGTCATACTGTTCGCCATCGCCTGTGGAACCGCGGTGGCCAACGTCTATTTCGCCCAACCGCTCCTGGTGACCATGGGCCACGACCTCGCCATGAGCCCGGCACTCGTCGGCAGCGTCGTCACCCTCACGCATGTCGGATACGGGCTGGGACTCTTCTTCCTCGTGCCGCTGGGCGACGTGGCCGACCGCAGACGGCTCATCGTGGCCCAGCTGCTTCTCCTGGTGGTGGCGTTGACAGCGGTCGCCACCGCCCACACCGCCGCGATCCTGCTCGCGGGTATGGCCGCGACGGGACTTCTCGCGGTGGTCACGCAGACGCTGGTGGCCTTCGCGGCGTCACTGGCTCCTCCCGCCCGGCGCGGACGCGTCGTCGGCCTGGTCACCAGCGGCGTGGTCGTCGGGATTCTGCTCGCCCGCACCGCGTCCGGCCTCATGGCCGACCTCGCGGGCTGGCGCTCCGTCTACCTCGCTTCAGCGGCGCTCACCGCTCTGCTCGCCCTGGTCCTGCACCGAGTGCTGCCGCGCCACAACGATGTCCCGCCGACATCCCTGCGTTACAGACAGCTCCTGCGCTCCACGATCACCCTGTTCGCACGGGAACGGCTTCTGCGGCTCAGGGCCCTGCTCGGCCTGCTGATCTTCGCAGCCTTCAGCACCCTGTGGAGCAGCATCGCGCTACCGCTCAGCGAGCCCCCGCTTTCCCTTTCCCACACCGCGATCGGGGCATTGGGCCTGGTCGGAGCCGTAGGTGCCCTGGCAGCGACCATGGCGGGCCGCCTGAACGACCGCGGGCTCTCCCAACGGACCACCGGTGCCGCCCTGGCGCTGCTCACTGCCTCATGGCTGCCCCTGGCCTTCACCCGCAGCTCGCTCTGGGCCCTGGTCGTCGGCGTGATCCTCCTCGATCTCGCCGTGCAGGCGGTCCATGTCACCAACCAGACCCTGATCTATGCGCTGCGCCCGGAGGCGGGCAGTCGGTTGATCGGCGGATACATGGTCTTCTACTCGATCGGCAGCGCCACCGGTGCCATCGCCGCGACCTCCCTCTACGCGATGGCCGGCTGGGGTGCCGTATGTGCGCTCGGCGCCGCAATCAGCTGCCTCGCCTTTGCGCTCTGGGCGCTCACGCGACACAGCGTTCCGGACCCCACCAAGGCCACTGACTGAAGTCGTCCCATGGCTGTTGACGTACCGACCCCCACCGCCTGAGGGCCATACAACTCCCCATGTCCCTGGTCGATTTCACACTGCTCGACCAGACCCTCGCCGGGCGCGGCCCCGTGGCCGAGGCTGCCGCTCTCGAATGGGAGGTCTACGCCTCCGTACCTCTGCACGGCGGCACCCTCACCGACCCCCAACTCTCCACCCCGCCGAACTCCTCCACCAAGACCTGAGCATTCCGCAAGCCTGTCTGCTCGCCATCGCGTCCTGACCCGGGGTGACACGAATACCGGTCTCGGCGTCGACTGCGGCCCACTGGGAAACCGCCCGCTCCGCCCTGGATCGCGACCCGCTCTGGCCCCCTGGGGGTACCAGGGCCGCACGCTGGGCCAACGCGCCCACCGCCCCACCCACGGCGCGTACTCCCGGTCGGCTCCGGCATGAGCAGAATCCTGGCGCACTACCGGGAAACGGCGGCGGAGGAAGCGGCGTCCCTGGACGAAAGCACTGGCACCCCGCTCGGCGCCACCGGTCTCGACCCGGCCAACGGATTCCTCACCGAGATGTTCCTGCAGGAGTACCGGCCACCGGAGACACGCCGACAGGTCCTTCTGTCAGCCGTCAACGCCTTTATCGAGGACAACCCTTCCTCGAACCTCACCCCAGGGGCCATTGCGGCCCGGATCAGGCGACGCCGGCTGGAGCGGTGCCCTCAGGACCTCGTGGCACCGGGCCTGAGTGTTCTGCCGGTGTACGCCGTCGGGGTGCGCTGGGGCCTGACGAGCGCCGCCGGGTTCAGCCGGGCGTTCCGGGCTTCGTACGGCATGGCTCCGGGGAGTACCGAAGCCTGGCGCTGCCGCACCGAGCCTTGCCCGTACCGACCACCGCACGCAATGACGACAACCCCAGCGCACCACGGCAACGACAGGACGCCTCCGAGGCCCGAGCGTGATGCGTGGCACGCCGGGAGGGACTGAAGCGGTCCCCGTGATCTGGGCCGCGAGGTGATCGCTGAGAAACGGCCTCAGTGCCTGGACGGCACGATCGGGACCGGAAAGGTTCCGGACCAGGGCGAGCAGGCCTGAGCCGCACCGGCGCGGCGCAGGTGCGGCTCTCGGTCGTGTCGGCCTGCGTCCCGCCCGTCAGCCGGTCGTGGCAGGCAGGGGCTTGTCCAGTACGGCCTTGCTGTGGCTGAAGGTGTCGATCGAGTACTCGCCGTGGTAACGGCCCATTCCGCTCTCGCCCACGCCGCCGAAGGGGAGTTCCGGAGCGGTCAGGTGCGCGACCGGGATGCCGAAGGTGAGCGCACCTGACGAGGTCTCGGTCAGCAGCCGCTGCTTCGTGGTCGGCGAGTCGGTGAACGCGTACAGCGCGAGCGGCTTGTCCCGCCCGTTGATGAACGCCAGCGCCGCGTCCAGGTCGGGGACCTGCACGACAGGCAGCACCGGGCCGAAGATCTCCTCCCGCATCACCGGGGAGTCACCCCGGACGTCGGCGAGCACGGTGGGAGCGAGGTAGCGCGTCGCACGGTCATGGATGCCGCCGATCACCGTGCGTCCGCTGTCCAGGAGTCCGGTGAGCCGGTCGAAGTGACGTTCGTTGACGATCCGTCCGTACTCGGTGCGGGCGGCGGGGTCCGTCCCGTACAACTCGGTGACGGCTGCGGCGAGGTGGGGTTCCAGGGCGCGGGCGGTGTCACCGACGGCCAGCACGTAGTCGGGGGCGACGCAGGTCTGACCCGCGTTGAGGAACTTGCCCGAAACGATCCGCCGGGCGGCCGCCGCGAGGTCGACTCCCTCGTCCACGAGTGCCGGGCTCTTGCCGCCGAGTTCCAGTGTGACCGGGGTCAGGTGCTTGGCGGCGGCGGTCATGACGATGCGGCCCACCGTGCCGTTGCCGGTGTAGAAGATGTGGTCGAAGCGCTGCTCCAGGAGGGCGGTGGTCTCGGGGACCGCGCCTTCCACTACGGCGACCGCGTCGCGGTCGAGGTGACGGGGCAGCAGCCGTGCGATCTCGGCGGAGGTCGCGGGCGCCAGCTCGCTGGGCTTGACGACCACGCAGTTGCCTGCGGCCAACGCGCCGACCACCGGTGCCAGGGCCAGCTGGAGCGGGTAGTTCCAGGGCGCGATGACCAGGACGACACCGAGCGGCTCCCGTACGACGCTGCCCTCGGCGGGCAGCAGCCGCTCGGGCAGGGCTGCGGGCCGCGGGGCGAGCCAGGCGTCGAGGTGGGCGAGGGTGTGGTCGATCTCGTTCACGGTGAAACCGACCTCGGTGCGGTACGCCTCCTCGGGGCCCTTGCCGAGGTCGGCGTGGAGCGCGGCCAGGAGTGCGTCGCTGTTCTCGGTGAGGAGGGTGCGCAGTGCTTCGAGCTGGTTGCGTCGCCAGGCGACCGGCTTGGTGCGGCCGGTCGCGAAGACGGAACGCAGCCCGTCGACGAGCCGGGGCGCGTCCAGGGGGGCGGTTCCGTGGGCGGTGGTGGTGTCGCTGTGGGGGGTCATGGATTCCAGCTTATACGAAACGAAAAGCTTTCGTTTCGTATATCATGACGGTGTGACAATCCACTCCGATGCCGATCGCGACCCCCGTCACGGCGACGCCGCGCCGTCCGCGCAGTCCGAACCGTCGGGGCCGTCCGGACAGCAGGCCGATCGCGGCCCCGGGCGAGCAGGCCGCCCGAGGCACGCGACCCCTCTTCATCCCACCGGACCCGTCGACCTCACCGAACCTCTTGAATCCTGCGCCCCCGCCAGGCCGACCGGGACCCCCGGAGCCGTCCGTGGTCGACCCCGGGACGCCGCTCTCGACCGCGCGCTGCTCGAAGCCACGCTGGAGGTCCTGTACGAGAAGGGCTACGGCGGCCTGACCACGTCAGCCGTCGCCAAACGCGCCGGAGTCTCCACTGCCACCCTCTACCGCCGCTGGAAGTCCAAGGACGACCTCGTCGTGGGAACCGCCGTCCGCTGGGCCCACGACCTCGGCCCGGGCGAGGACACCGGCACCCTGTCCGGCGATCTCACCGCCCTCCTCACCGACAAGGCCCGCACCCTGGACGGACCGGGCGGCAGGCTCCTGCACGTCCTGATCGGCGAGTCCGCGCACAACCGAGCCCTGGCCCGGGTCCTGGACGACGCCGTCGTCCAGCCCGTCAGGGACCGGGCCGATGCACTGATCGAGCGGGCTGTCAACCGTGCCGAAATATCACCCGTGGCCGATCCGCACGTCCTGGCGGACCTCGTGGTCGGCGCCATGGTCAGCCGGGTCTTCCTCACCCCGCGCCCGCGTCCCGCCGAGACGTGTGCCCCCGAGGCTCCCGCCCGCGCGGGTGAAGCCATGATCGCTGAACTGCTTCCCTTCCTGCTGCGCGCCCTGGGAGCTCCCGACCACCGGCCCGCTCATGGCACAGGGACGTAAGCTCTTCACGCCCCGTCCCGAGGCCTCCCCGCCGGCCGGCCGAGATGCGGTGTGGTTCTTCGAGGCAGAGCACGCATCATGCTGTCGGAGCCATCCCGTACGTTCATGGCGGAGGCCTGCGACGGCCTGCGGGCCGGGCCGTCGACAGCTCCCTTGGGGATCGTCGGCGGCATTGTGGCGTTGGCTGCCCCGGCCCCGCTGTCCGCTGCGGATGCGGTTCCCCGTGCGGCGGTCGCGCCGCAGCGAGGGCAAGGCCCACGTCCAGTACGTCCTGACCGCCATCGCGGTCAGCCTCGAATGCATCGACCTCCGCCTGCCACCGGCGCCGACCAAGCGGCCCCGAAGTCCGACAGCCCTCCAGAGCTTCCTCGACTGGCAGCACATCCCGCGGCCCCGGTCCTGGCGCGTCGCCACCCACCCGCAGGCCGAGCTGATCATTTTCAAGGTGACGCAGGAGGTCAGGCCGACAGAGGCACGATGCTCACCGCTCGGTAGTCGTAACCGTCTTGTTTGAAGCCGGGGGCTTCCCACGTGAGGTTTACCTGCTGCCCGAGCGACAAAGCGCGGAAGCCGGTCATCTGGATGTCGGAGTAGTGGCCGAAACAGCCGCCGGGAGTCTCAGGCGAGTCGAGCACCCCCCACCCCTCTTCGTCGCTCCACCATCGGACAGTCGCCATCACCATGACCAGAACCCTACGAGTCCTGAGGACACCGAGCACTGGAGAACGGGACTTCTTAAGATCCCCGACAGCGTTAGGCACTGACACTTGTTCACCGTTCCTTTCTCGGCCGCCCGTTGCAGCGGGCCGAGAGTGCCCGCCCAGGACATCGGCCGACAAACGGACCCAGCGCTCCAGATCCTTTGGCGCCATTCCGGCAGTGAGAGCTGCTGCGGTCTCCCGTACGGCCTGATCGATCAGCGAGGCGGCATGGCCGGCGCGTCGAGGACCCGGTGGCGGAGACGCACCCCCGCTTCCCCCGCGAAGGCCTCGCCGCGCGCTACGCGGACCATCCGGACGGCAAGTACCGACGGCTGGCTGTCCGGGACCCGGCCGCCACGCCCACGCTGATCGAACGGCTCAGCCATGACCCCGCGGTCTGGACACGCCAGGCGGCGGCCGGCGACCCGCGCCTGCCGCTCCACCGGCTCCGCGAGGCGCTTCATGTCCCTGAACTGGCCTCCAGCGCGGGTGCCAACCCTGCGCTCCCCGAGAACGAGATGGCCGCTGTCCTGAACCGGGCCGACGTTCCCGCCTGACCGCCGAGCAGAACCGCCCGGCCCTGCGCCGTCCCCTACGGCTCGTACGGCGGTCGTACACAATCGCCGCGAACAATGTCTCATCAGGCGTGTCCTGCGTCCCACCACCCTGCGGCCGCACCTTCGACGGCGGGATGAGAGGCCTCGCCATCTCCCACAACCCGTCCGGAACAACCAACTCCACTCCTGCAAGAGGAACTGCCGTCGCCCGCGGCTGGCTCCACCAAGCTCTGCCCGCCGTTCCGGTGCTTGCCGAGGTGCCCGCCGGACCGGGAGCGCGGGCGCAGGGCCCGTGTCCACGCGGAGCGTCACCGAGATGGCGGAGGGTTGAAGGTGCAGAGGAGTGTGGGCGGTTGGCGGCAGCGGGATTTGGCAGGTGCGGGGCCTGGCGGGACTTCGTGGTCCTCTCGGTCTGAATCTTCCGTGAGCGTGTGGTCAGCCCAATTGTTCCGAGGACCTGGTACTACGCGGGGAACCCGCTCACGTGGGTGAGGAAGGTGGTGCGGCTGGGGCAGGTGACGTGGGGGAGGTAGAGCGCGTGGAGTGGCGCGTAAAGGGAGGGTTCAAGGTGGAGGACGCACGCTTTGCCGCCTGCTGCGGGACCCGGTGGTGTGGTGACGAAGGCGAGGTGGCGGGTGCCGATGACGGCAGTGGCGGGCGGTGTGCCTTGGCGGGTGGTGCGCTCGGTGTTCGGTTCGAAGCCGGCGTTGCGGCAGTGGTCGATGAGGAGGTCGGTGTAGCCGGAGTGGCCGGGTGCGCCCCAGACCAGGAAGGATTCGCCGGCTAGTTCGGACAGTGCCACGGAGGTACGGGCGGCCAGGGGGTGGTCGGAGGCGACGGCGATGTGCAGGCGCTGGTGGCCAAGGGTGGTGCGGGTCAGACCGTGAGCCGGCGTGATGCCGCGGCACAGGCCGATGTCGAGGTCGCCGGCGAGGAGGGCGTCGGTGAGCTCGGAGGGGTAGCGCTGGTGGATCTCGGGGGTGATGTCGGGGTGGGCGTCGGTCACTGGTGCGAGCAGGGTGACGAGTTCGTCGCCGGTGACGGCGGGGGTGTGGCCGATGCGGAGCGTCTGGATCTCGCCGCGTCCGATGTGGCGGGCGCGATGCAGGGCAGCGCGGGTCATACCGATGAGGACGCGGGCGTCCTCGAGCAGCGCCGCTCCGGCGGGCAGCACGGTGACACCGGTGCTGCCGCGCTCCAGCAGCGGCACCCCGACTTCACGTTCGAGGACCTGGATGGAGGTGGACAGGGCCTGCTGGGACAGGTGGAGGCGGGCGGCGGCGCGGGTGAGGCTGCCTTCCTCGGCGACGGCGATCAGATGGTCGAGTTTGTTCAGGTCCAGTCGCACCTCAACGCCTCTCGGCTCGATGATGGGGGTGGGGTCGCTGGCCGTCATGGGGGCCATGGTGGCCGGAGTCGTCAAGGACCGCTCCAGGTCTGTGCCAGGTGCGGTCGGCGCGGCGAAGAGGGAGGCGCAGGGTCCCGGTGTCCCTCGCCCGGGTCCCGCCCGCAGCAACGGTCGATCATCACGTCTTCCGTCTTGCACGCATGGGGGTGTCACCGGTCGGCACCGTACTGCCCGCCGGACCGGGACGCCGCAGACAGAACGGCAGCCGCATCGGTGCGCGCTGATCGCGATCGAGGATCTGGAGGACATCGGTGTTCGTGCTGTACGCCTCCCCGGGAACCACCGGCATGGCCCGCCCACCGGCCGCCGTGAACCGGGCCGGAGGACGGGCCATGCCGTCTGTGCGGTCAGCAGTACCACCTGGTGCTGCACGCAGGGCGGGGCCGGACCGTGCCGGGAGCCCGCCGCCGGTGCACCCTCTGCGTGACCATAAGGGTCAGCGGGTGGTGTAGCCGCCGTTGGGGAACATCGTCTGACCGGTGAACCACCATCCTTCGGTGGCCAGGAACCTGATGATCGGGACGATGTCCTCGATGCGGGTGAGCTGGTTGCCCATGGCCTGCGACTTGTGGAACTCCACCCGCTCGGGAGTCTCCTGCGGGTAGAAGAAGGGCGTGTCCATGGGCCCCGGAGCCACCGTGTTCACGGAGATCCCGCGGTCCGCGAACTCCTTGGCCGCCGCCCGGGTGAAGTGCTCCAGCGGCGCCTTGCCGCCGGCGTAGGTGGAGTAGCCGTCGGTGAAGGCCGCCAACAGCGACGTGCCAAGACTGATGATCCTGCCGTGGTCGTTCAGTCGGCGCCCGGCCTCCTGGATGAAGAAGTACGCCGCCTTCGCGTTGATGCCGAACATGCGGTCGTACTCTTCCTCGGTGGTCTCCAGGATCGGCTTGCGCAGCACCATCCCGGTGGTGTTGACCGCGATGTCGGCGCCGCCGTAGGTGTCCACCGCCGTGTCGAAGAGCCGCCGCACGTCGGCGACCTTCGTCAGGTCCCCCTGGACGGAGACGGCCTGTCCTCCGGCCTCCTGGATGGCCTTCACCGTCTGCTCGGCGTCGCTCTCGGAGGTGTGATAGTGCACCACCACCTTCGCCCCGGCCTCCGCGAACGTCCTGCTGATCAGGCCGCCCAGGTTCTTCTCGCCACCGCCGATGACGGCGACCTTGCCCTGCAGCGTGTTCTCAGTCATGCTCCGCACTCCTCAGTCCTTGCCGGCGATCGACTTGATCACGTACCAGGGACGAGCCTAGGTGGACATTCCGGGCATTGGGTAACAGAAGTTTCGGGTCGCTCCACAAGCATCATCGATACCCACTGGCCCACCGCCCCGAATACGGTGGTCTGCGCCATGACGGCGAAGGCCTCCGCCGCTCCGACGGCACCTTGCTGCCGCCCGGCGGTATCGCCGCCCGCACCCCGCACTGCTCCGGGAACATGAACGCCACGACGTGTACCGGAGGGGGCGAGGCGGCCGAACGGGGAGGCGCATGGTTTCGTGTGGAGCTGACGAGGGGGGTTTGACGGTGGGCGCGGTCGATGAGGTGCTGCGGAGCGCGGGCGATGCTTGCGAGGGGCAGCTGCGGCGGTGGGTGGGGTCGCTTCAGGGGCCCGCTGCGGAGGTGGCTGCCTATCAGTTCGGCTGGTCGAGGGAGGGCGCACGGCATGGCGGCAAGTACGTTCGTGCTGCCCTGACTCTGGCGTGTGCGCGTGCGGTGGGAGGTGTGGACCGGCGGGCGGTGCCGGCGGCCGCGGCGGTGGAGATGGTGCACAACCTGTCACTTCTCTACGACGACGTCCTGGACGGTGACACGGTGCGGCGCCACCGTGCGGCCGCGTGGCAGGTTTTCGGTCCGTCGTCCGCGGCCCGGTCCGCGGACGCGATGATGCTGACCGCGTTCGACGTGTTGTCGCAGACGGACGGGCCGGACGAGATGGATGGCCCGGTGGCTCGTGAGGCGTCGGCCGCACTGGTGGACGTGCTGATCCAACTGGCGGTCGGCGAGAGCCTGGACCTGGTCTTCGAAGGCCGGAGCGAGGTGACCCTGGCGGAGTGTCTGGAGATGGTCTCGGGCAAGACCGCCTCGCTGTTCGCCTGCGCTTGCCGCCTGGGTGCCCTCTACGGAGGCGCCGACCGGTCCGTCTGCGCCCAGTGGGCGGAGGCCGGACACGACCTCGGCATGGCCTTCCAGCTCGTGGACGACCTGCTCGGTGTCTGGGGCGACCCCGCGGTGACCGGAAAGCCCGTCTTCAACGACCTGAAGAACCGCAAGATGTCGGTGCCCGTGGTGGCCGCGCTGACCTCCCGGACCCCGGCCGGCGACGAACTCGCCCGCCTCTACTCGCAGCCCGGCGGCGACACTGCCGACCTCGCCCGCCTGGTCGAGGAGGCGGGAGGCAGGCGCTGGACCAGCGACCGCGCCGCCCAGCATGCGACAGCCGCACGCGACCGGCTGCACCGCCTCACCACCGTGCCCTCAGCTCTCGAAGACCTCGAAGCGCTGTGCACCGCCGTGATCAGACGCGTCCACTGACCGCCCAGGGAGGCGGCCCGTCCATGAGGTGAGCGCGCCCCTGCGCGAACAGCTCGGCGTCCACCTCCTTGAGCCTGCGCAGTTCCCCGGGCTGGTGCAGGGCGTGCACGGCCGCGGGCCCCCCGGTGTCGCCGGCCGTCTCCAGCAGGGCGTTCACGGCGAGGCGGGCGGCCTGGTTCGCGCCTTCCATCGTCGCCAGGTTCACCGGCGAGCGCACGTAGTCCCCGGCCATGAACAGATTCGCCGCCGCCGTCACCGCCCGCGGGCGCGCCGCCCACGAACCCGTGGTGTTGATCAGTAGCGGTTCATCGTTCACGGCCCGCCCCGGCCCGTCCAGATTCCGCACCGCCGGATCCAGCTCCCACGAGTGCAGCAACCCCTCGTGCAGCCGCATCCGGCCAGCACCGTTGAGCCCGTCGCACAGCTGCGCCCAGACCTCGGCCGCGATCTGCGCCCGGCTGCACTCACGGGCCGGCTTGCCGTACAGGATGCCCGGAGTGTCCCAGGAGGAGATGTCCACCGACAGGCAGTCGGCCACCGTTCCGTCGCCATAGGTGGCCGCGAAGTCGCCGTCCCAGAACTGGGCCTGGCTGATCGAGGTGAGCGCCCAGGGCGAGTCCAGGAACAGGACATGGCCGTGGGTGACCGGCACCGGCTGCGTCAGGTAGAACTGCATGCCGACCATCCAGTCCGTGTGCAGACCCGTCGTGCTCTTCAGCTCGGCGTCGGCCTCCGCCAGTCCGCGGTCCAGCAGCGCGCCGATGCGATGGACCGGCAAGGCGCAGACGTACCAGTCAGCCTCCAGCTCCCGCCGCCGGCCGGCCGGACCGCGCAGGCTGACCCCGGTGACACGGCGACCGCTCACGGCCAGCCGCTCGACACCCCACCCGAGATCCAGCCGCACCCCCAGGGACGCCAGATGACGGATCCACGGGTCGATCCAGGCTGTGCTGGTGGGCCCGTTGAGCACCCGGTCCGCCGGCTGCAGTTCCTCACCCCGGCCGAGGAACCCGAAACTGAAAGCCTCCAGGAACCCACCGACCGTATGCGCACTGCAGACCTCGGCCCGTGCCGCGACCACCGTGCGGGTCGCCCCCACCACGCACGCCTTGACGTACTCCTCGGAGGCACCGTCGGCCGCGGCGAACTCCCACCAGGAGGTCGACTCCCACTGGCCCAGCCGCCGCTCGTCACTGCTCGTCATGTAGACGAGCATCCGGTTCGCGAAGTACAGCAGTTCCTCGCTCGTCAACCCCCTGCCGCCCGTCTCCAGCCCGACCGCACGCAGGAACTCCATCGGAGTGCGCGTACTCGCTGCCGCGGACACATCCGTGACCCGCTCACCCACCCGGCCCGAGCGTGCGGAGAGCATCTGTGTCGCCTCCCGCAGATTCCCCGCCACCCCTGCGGTGTTTCCGTCGACAGGGATACGGCGCAGAGTGTCCGGCAGGCTCCGGTAGAACCCGGGGAAGAACCGGAACCCGTGCTCACTGGGCAGATCCAGCCGCCCGCCGCGACCGGTCCCCGCCACCCACGCACTGCGAGCCTTGCCACCCCACCCGGCGGGCTCCACCACCGTCACTTCGAAGCCGCGCTCCGCCAGCTCCATCGCCGCCGTCAGCCCCGCCACGCCACCACCCAGCACCGCGACCCGCAAGCCCCGCCCCACCGACATCACCACCTCCACTACCGGGGCCACCAGCGAAGCCCCCTCCACCCAGTCACGACGAGTAGATCATCGATCCGCCTTGCGTCGTGGATGAGTCCCCGGGTCCTGCCGGCTCAGCGACGCCGGGCTTGCTCCGTCTCCGCTGATGACGATTCGGCAGTGAAGGCCGTGACCGGGGTTGCGGACACCAAAGGGGGCCGGCGACCGCAACGTCCTCGCTCAGGAACGGCGGCAGCGTGCGGCGGCGGAATTGCCCGTGGCCTGCAAAGCCGCAGACCTTCGACCTCGACGCCCGAACGCCTGCCCTCGTTGCGTCCTCGACGCTCGCGGTTCGAGAGCTGGGCTCCTCGCGTACGGCACACGGAACCCGATCCGGCTGGGCAGGGTTGGCGGCAGTCGAACGGAAGAGCTGCACTGTGACAGTGCACCGCGTATCTGTCGGCTCTCCACGGTCAGCTGGTCGACAGCGCGGACCAAGTGATCGACGTCGGTCCACAGCTAGGACGGCTCCTCTGCGTCCTCGGCCCGGAACTCCGCGCGTTCGACAACCTGTTGGTGCCGACGGAGCCCGGAGTCCGGCATCTGTCCGAGCGCCCTGACCTGCGCGCAGAACCGCTCAGGCGGGACAGAAGCCACCGTCCCGTAGCGCCGCAGGCCGAGCAGGGCCCCAGCCACAGCTCCCCGCGGTCGGGAACCGCGCACGCGCGCCGCCCGGCTTCCGCAGAGTTACTGCGTGGCCTGTTCCACATCTGCTGGCCCGGCGGCAGGCCCAGCAGACGCAGTGCCAGGTACGCGAGAACCGTCGGGTACAGCGACGGTGCGACCTGCGCATCCAGGCCGCATCCGCCTCCCGGCATCGCGGTACGGGGATGCCGCAAGACGGCCCGCCGCAAAACCTCATCCACCGGCCGTCCCACCACCGGCCGGACGATGACGCACAGGGACAGGGCCGTGGTGCTCCCCACGATCTCCCCCTCCCAGGCACCGTCTGGACGCCCGGGACTGACGAGGCTTCCGCAAGCACGACGGCAGGCCGCGCGGATCTCGGTGGCCTCAACTGACGCGCCCAGCCGGGGCGGGGAAGCCGCACACGGCATCACGGGTACCACTTCCTCCCGAGGGTCATCAGCGTGGCGCCCCGTACTTGGCGATCGCGTTGCTGACCTCCCGGTCGGCAAGCCGACGCAGTTCGCCGGTCAGCATCACCTGGACAGCCGCGCGGACATCTTCAGCGTGGATGACGTTGCTGCTGATCCTTGCGCAGATGACGTCGGCGGCGTCCATCAGTTGTTCGATGAGAAGGGTGAGCAGGTCGGCGAGGACACTCTTGGCCGACGCGCTGACAGTGACGGATCCATCCGGGCTGAGCGCGCTCATCATTCGGACGACGGCGCCCTCAAGGGCACCGTCCGAAGTGCTCGCCACGGGCTGCTTCACAGGCCGAGGCTCGGCCCGGGCAGCCGGTGCCCTCTCGAGCACCAGACGGACAGCAAGCGGCGCAAGTCGTTGTCCGCTCGGATCGCGTCTTCCACCTGGCGAGGCTGGATCTCCTTGTCACCCGCCTCGCCGGCGTCCGCCTCCAGCCGGAGGTCATAAGCGCCATCCAAGATCTCCAACATCACGTAAATCAGCCCCGCAGCCACCGCCGAGGCCGCCTTGGGATCGAGTTGCTTCTTCGTGTGAACGACGAACAGCTCCTCCGAAAGGATTGCTACAGGCTGCTCCTTATGCGCAGCCGGATCCGACTTTCCGCCCTTTTTCTGACTCATTGGCACTCCTCGCGCGTGGCTGTTCGCGCTCTTGCTGACGGTCGCCACCAATTCGGCGACGCTTGCTGTCCCATCGTCGTCGTCTCCTCGGCATAAGGTGAATTGCCCGCGGACTTCAACGCGCTCGCCGACGATCTGCCGGAGTCGCAGCGCTCCCTCCTGCTGGCGTACTCCAGCTTCGTCACCCCCGCGGCGATGTCCGCTCTCAAGGAGCAGCTCTCGGCACCTCGCAGCGACGTCGGTGCACGGTTTGAGTCCCTCCCCGCAGACACGCCCGATGACGTGCGGCGGCAGCTCGCTGTGCGCCTCGCGCCGAAAGCCCGCAACCAGCAGAAGGACCACCCATTCCTGGGTGACCTGGAAGCGTCCTCCCGGCGGGAAGGGGCGATCACTCAGTCGGTTGTCGTGCAGGCGCTGGCCGAGTTCTACAACGAGACTCAGCTCGACGTCCTGCGACGCGTGCACGAACTGCTTTCGCAGGACGACACCGCCGGGGAACGAACACCGCTTGACCATGCCCCTAGGGCATGGTGCGCAATGGGGCCGTCAGCGTGACCGGCTGACTCCATGCGAGATCGAAGACCAGGAGATCCATGCGTACACCCCGAAGGCTGCGGGCCGCAGCTGCCGCCGCCGTCGTGCCCCCGATGTTGCTCGGCGCCTGCGAGCCGGGAGCAGAGGCGATGGCCAGCGCCGCCTGGTGCGCTCGACAGGTTCAAACCGTTCCGCGAAGTCAGACGACTTGATGATCGCGAACGGGTAGCCAGTGGCCCGTCATCGAACTCGTATCACCATCCCCCAGTATGAGGACTCACAGCCATGAAACTTGCTCTCCGCACCACGCTGGCCGCTGCATTGGCGGCCGCAGCCCTCGCAGTAGCCGTCCCCCCAGCCGTCGCCGTCCCCTCAGCCGCCGCTGCCCCCTCTGCTGTCGCCGCCCCCGCCGGGGATCCGACGCCGCGTTGTTACGGCGTTCCCAAGTCCGCCGCCGCACCCGCGCCTCGCGTGGCGGCGAACCCGTCCACGGTCTCCGCCGCGAGGTACAACAAGGCCCGGAGCATCCTGGCAAAAGCCGGCAGCTACAACGCGGCCAAGTCCCATGTCGCCCACGGCGTTCGTGCCGTACCGGTCTGGTACGGCATCCAAATCCTGTCCTGCTCGCGGGACGAGTTCCGCAGCGAAGACCGTAACGTTCCGATCAAGCGGTCGGGCATGTCGTTGTACCACTGGGAGGCCGTCCACGACGCGGCGCGGGTGATGGGTATCACCCGCTGGTGACATGACTGACGGCGTTCCCGCCTGACCGTGTCGTGGCCGGTGCGCCGTCAGCCAGCTGTCCACGTGCACGCTCGCAGGCAGGCCGACTGCCTGCGAGCGTGCACGTGATCAGTCGTACGTGTCGTCCACTCCATCCGGCCGAAGCAGATAGCGCCCCTCCTCCAGCGTTGCGGCGACCCGATGCGGGCCCGCGTCCTGTGCGAGACCCTCGACCTGCCGACTCTCCCGAAGGACACCGAGGGAATCCGAGTGCTGTGACCGGGGTCGCATTGTCGGTGCTGTGCGGAGTGTGCTTTCTGGGCGACCGGCCCTCCTTGTCGGCGTGGGTGGGAAACTGCATGTCCGTGCCCGCGCTGTGGTTCGTTGCCGGCGGTGGTGTCCGTGCACGCCCCGGTAACGTCCGGGGGACAGGCGGCCGTCGACGGTCTGACCGCCAGTGTGGGCATGGCGGTCCAGTAACAGACGTTCCCACTTGTCACCACGTTCTCGAGCAAACGACAGGGGGAGAAAGCGCGATGGAGCCCACCGCTTGAGAGTGGACGGCATCGACGGGCGTGGGGCCGCCCGACCGCCTGGCGCGTTTCTCCTTGACCTCAGCTCAGGTCAAGGAGAAACGCGCCGCCTCAGCCCGGGCCCACTCCACTTCATCGCACCGCGTGGAGGCGCTCCGCACCGGATCGGTGCGTTCCACCGCATCGGTGCACATCGGGCGTAGGCCACATGCTGGATTTCCCTCCTGGTGATCACCGCCACGCCGCTTGGACATGCGCCGAGGGGCCGCAGCCGGTCAGTCCTGCTGCGAAAAGAGTTTGAGCAGGCGTTCCCGCTGCCGGGCGCCGAGCCCTCCACGCGGCGGCGTTCGGAGGTGCTGAGGTCGCTCAAGAGCTGGCCAGCGCGAACCTTGCCGAGACGGGGCAGGGGTCAACAACCTGCGGATGTACGTCTTGGCAACAACTACCTCAGCGGGCTGTCGGGCCGCGCGCTGGTCACCGGTGATCGCGGACGTGTGGCTGGCCGCGGTGGCCGGCATGCCCGTGCCGGAGGAGAACACCGGTGTTCGAGATGGACGTTGTTTCCGAACTTGACCGCTGACGCAGAGCTTGACCGCTGGCGCGGAGGCAGGCGGACGCGGGACCGAATGCCCGGACGGACCGGCCCGCCCCCGCACACCGGGCGGGCCGACGGGCCGGACCCGTCCGCGACCGGTCAGCCCGAGGTCTCCACCGCCTGCGCCGGAATCCGGTCCGGGCCGGGCATCACCCCGAGCGGCCCTTCCAGCCCCAGGATCCGCAGCGTGCGCAGCAGCAGCGGGCTGTCGACGACGACCCGTAACCGGCCGTTCCGCGCCAGGGCCTGGTTCCGGACCCGGCACAGCATGCCGATGCCTCCGCAGTCCAGAAAGCCCACCTGCCGCAGATCGAGCACCAGATCCGCCGCCGGCCTGTCGGCGAGACGCATCAGAGCGGGACCGAGCCGCATTCCGGCCCACAGGTCCAGCTCCCCGCTGAGCTCGACGACAGTGACCGTTCCGGCTTCCCGGACCTCGATCTCACAGAAAAGCCCAGAGTCCTCGCACATGATCCGCACCTCATCGCCCCAGGGCGCAAGCCGATGTGGCACGTGCAGTGCCACGCCGCTCAGGGACCCGCACCACAGGAAGGCTCCGGGTACTTCGACCGAGAGGCGGGCACGCCTGCGACCGACCGACGCCGCGCTGTGCCGGGAGCCGCCAGGGTCCCGAGCCGCCCCACCACTTCTGCCCTGGATTTACCCCCAGGGCCGGACCCCAACCTCGTTCGGTGACGCTCTGTGCAAGCTCTGTGGCCCCTTTCAGCCCGCTGTCACCTCCTGCCTCACAGGCACCGTGCGTGCCCCTCCGGCCGCGCCCGTTCTCACGCTCCGTGAGCGTTTCCGCGCGGGCGCGGGAGCCGGCTGCCGCGTCCGAGTCAGCGCGTGACCACGTGCCGGGTGTCAGGCACGCAGTGCGTCATCGTCAGCCCGGAGACGTCGCGCGGCGGGTTGTCGCCGAGGTGCTCCAGCCTCTTGAGGTCCTCGTCGGTGAGCGTCTGGCCGTCCAGCGGCTTGAGGTGGGACACGTCGGAGGGTGTGAGGCCGAGACCCTCGCCGACCCGCAGCCCGAGGTCGTTCTCCACCAGCAGGAAGTGCCAGACCATGCGCTCCTGGACCGCCCGGTCGCACTGGGAGATCAGGGAGACGAAGTTGTGCACCAGGTCGTCGCGCTCCCAGTCCTCCAGCAGCAGGTAGCGCTGTCCGGCCTGGAGGTAGTCGTTCGTGCGCGGAATCCGCTTGCGGGTGAGACGGCCCCGGATCTCAGGGCCCTGCTCGTCGTGCGTGGGGTACTGGGCCTCCCGCAGCCCGCCGGTGATCGACGGCTCGTAGTTGACCTCGGGGTTGTCGTTCCTGGCCCCGTTGTCGTACGCCATCGCGCCGTCGCGCTGGTTGGTGCGCACCTGTGCGTGCTTGGCCTGGTTGACGGGCAGCTGGAGGTAGTTGGGGCCGACCCGGTAGCGCTGGGTGTCGCTGTACGAGAAGGTGCGGCCGACCAGCATCTTGTCGTCGGAGAAGTCGAGCCCGTCCACGAGGACACCGGTGCCGAAGGCGATCTGCTCGTTCTCCGCGAAGTAGTTGTCCACCGTGCGGTCGAGCACCATGCGCCCCACCGGCCTCGGCGGGAATTCCTGCTCGGGCCAGGTCTTGGTGTCGTCGAGCGGGTCGAAGTCCAGCTCCGGGTGCTCGCCGTCCTCCATGATCTGCACGAGGAGTTCCCACTCCGGGTGGTCGCCCCGGCGGATCGCCTCGTACAGGTCCTTGGTGGCGTGGCCGAGTTCACCCGCCTGGACGTTCGCGGCGTCCTCCTCCGTCATGCTCCGCACGCCCTGCTTGGGCATCCAGTGGTACTTCACCAGGACGGTGCCGCCCGCCTCGTTCACCCACTTGTACGTGTTCACGCCGAAGCCCTGCATGTGCCGGTAGTCGGCCGGGATGCCGCGCGGGCTGAACAGGTTGACCAGCATGTGCATGCTCTCGGGGGTCTGCGACATGAAGTCGAAGATCCGCGCCGGCTTCTGCTCGTGCGAGACGGGGTCGGGCTTGAGCGCGTGGATGACGTCGGGGAACTTCACCGCGTCCCGGATGAAGAAGACCCCGAGGTTGTTGCCGACGAGGTCCCAGTTGCCGTCCTCCGTGTAGAACTTGACGGCGAATCCGCGCGGGTCGCGGGCCGCCTCGGAGGAGTCGCGGCCGCCGATCACGGTGGAGAAGCGGACGGCGACCTCGGTCTGCTTGCCGGCCTCCTGGAAGAGTTTGGCGCGGGTGTGGCGGCTGATCGGCTCGTCGCCCCACTTCCCGTACGCCTCGAAGCGGCCGTAGGCGGTGACTCCGCGCGCGTGGACGACGCGCTCGGGGATGCGCTCGCGGTCGAAGTGGCTGATCTTCTCCAGGAAGTGGTAGTTCTCCAGCGTCGCCGGGCCGCGGGCACCGACCGTGCGCTGGTTCTGGTTGTCGTAGACGGGGTGGCCCTGGCGGTCGGTGAGTGCCGGGCGGTCGGCGTTCGGGTCGTCCGCGGGCGTGCCCATGTTCGAAACGTCGGTCACGGTTTTCAGCTCCTCGGGTGGGGGTGCGTACCGAGTGCGGGCGGCTGCTTCGGGCGATCGTCGGGGCCGCGTACGGGCACAGGCGCACGCACCGGTACGCATGCACGAGGTTTCGGGGTACCCCGAAACCCCGCATTCCACACGGACGACAGGGCCGGGCGGGTGGGCGGCGAGCGGCGCGGGGCGGTTTCGACGGCCGCCCCGCGCCGCATCGGCCGAGCCGCGCCACCGGTGACGGCGCCCGCCGCCACCCGGTGGCCGCTGCCCGCCTCGGTCAGGAAGAACCCACTGGCGACAACCGCCCGCAGGACGGCCTTCGGCCAGAGGCCGGTTCAGGATGCTGTGGGTCCCGATCCGGTGCCGCACGACGTGGGGAAGTCCGGCGACCATCTCCTCGCCGTACGACCACGTCGGGCGCCCGTCCGGGGCCCGGGTGAGCTCGTAGACACCCGGCGCGCGGCGCACCCTCTTGATCCGTAGGCCGGGGCGGAACTGGCGGCCGGTGCGCAGGCCGGGGACGAAGGCGTCCAGGACGAGGCGGCGGAGCGCCGGCGCTGGGCGGGGGTGAGGTGCTGGAGGTCGGTGGTGAAGCGGGGGAGGGGCTCGAAGGTGGGCACGGTGGTCTCCTCCGGGCAGCACGACGAAGCCCCCGGCGGGTGCCGGGGGCTGTTGCAGGCGGTGCTCATTGGTGGTGGGCCGCGGCCTCGCTGCGCTCGGGCTCGCACCGGGTGAGGAAGTCACCGAGGCGCAGCTGCGGAACCTGTTCGGCGAGCGGGGCCGCCACCCGGACGCGGACCGGATCGGGGCCGACCGGCTCGCCGCGGGCGATTCCCCGAAGAAGGCATATCGGGCCGGCCGGTGCCGAAAGCGCGGCCGGGATCCGTTCAGTGTTCGTGCGAGCCGGTCAGGGGGAGCTCGGCCGCACGGGCGTGCGCGGGGCCGGCGGGTGCCGGGGCGGGTTCCGCCTCGCCGGTCGTGGGCGCCGCGACCGGTTCGGTGAAGTAGTCGGGGTCGCGGGGGCGGGCCCGGGTCAGCCGCAGGGGGCGGGGGGCCGGTTCGAGGTGCGGGATGTGCTTGGAGCAGTGCACGTACGCCTCGTGCAGGGTGATATACGTCCACAGCACTGCCTGCCGTCCCGGAGCGGGGTCGACGGGTATCCAGGGGTGGGCGGCGCGTAGCTCCTGTTCTCCGAGGAGCCGGGCGGAGCCGTTGACGTGCAGTCCGATGTGGTCGCGGGTGAAGTCCATGAAGAGCAGGCCGATGTGCGGGTTCTCGGTGATGTTCCCCGCGCTGGCGAGGACGCCGTTGCCGCGGTACTCGGGGTAGGCCAGGGTGTGCTCGTCCAGGACCGTGACGAAGCCGGGAGGGCCGGCGCGGAAGGTGGCGTCGCAGTGCCCGCGGGCGTCGGCGGTAGAGAGGAAGACCATGGACTGGCGGCCGATGAAGTCCCGCATGGGCGGGGTGAGGTGGGGGTGGACCTGCCGGTCGTAGAAGGCGTCGGCGCGCTCGCTGGTGCCCAGGTGGGCCTGGAGCAGGCGCTCTCCCTGCGAGGGGGCGGCGTCGGGATGGGTCACGGTGCGTCGGTCTCCTGGGCGGGTCGGGGCGGGGAGAGGGGAGCGTCGAAGAGCGGTGTGTCGAGCGGGTCGTGGTGGATGCGGGCTGTGGGCGTGCCCTGCTGAAGGAGGGTGTGCACGGCCGCGGTGACCATGCCGGGCGGCCCGCACAGGAATGCCTCGTGCTGGTTCCAGGGCCCGAACTCGCGCAGGACCTGCGGGAGTGTGCCCATCTGCCCGGGAATGTCCTCGTGGGAGACAGCCCCGCGGACGGACAGCCAGTGGTGACGCTGCGCCAGGCGCAGCATGTCGTCGAGGCCGTAGAGCTCCCGGGCGGTCCGCGCACCCACGAACAGGTCGGCGTACCGGCGCATGCCGGAGGCGGCCGCTTCCTCCAGCAGGGCGCGCATCGGTGCGAGCCCGGTGCCGCCGGCGACCAGCAGCAGGTCGCGGTCGCCCGCGGCCGCCAGGGTCATGTCACCCTGTGGGGGCCCCAGCCGTACCCGGTGTCCCGGGGTGGCGTGGTGGACGAGCGCGGTGCTGACCCGGCCCCGGTGGACCGCGCGGACGTGGAAGGTGAGTGTGTGGTCCGCACGCGGTGGGTGGGCGGGGGAGTAGTGCCGCCAGGTACGGGGGTACCAGGGCGTTTCCATGCTGACGTACTGCCCGGCGACATAGGGGTAGGGCAGGTCGGGCCGGACGGTGATCTCGGCGATGCCGTCCCCGCGGTGTACGTGGTGCACGACCTCGGCCTCCCAGGTGGCCGGCCGCAGGCGGGTGTCATCGGCGGCTGCCGCGGTCATCACCTGGGCGGCGACGGTGTAGGCATGTGTCCAGGCGGCGCCGACCTCGGCGTTCCACGCGGTTCCGGCGTAGCGGGTCAGGGAAGCCAGCAGGCATTCGCCGACGGCCGGGTAGTGCGCCTCCAGGGCCCCGAACTTGCGGTGGTCGCGCCCGAGCCGGGAGCAGAACCGTACGAGGTTGTCGACGTCGTCGACGAGATCGATGATGCGCAGCAGCCCGCGCAGCAGCCGGTCGCGCTGGACGTCCATATTGTCCGGGAAGAGCGTTCGTACGGCGGGATAACGGGCGAAGAGGACGGTGTAGAAGTAGACGGTCATTTCCGCCGCCCGGGGTGCGACCACCGCCAGGCTCGTGCGGATGAGGGAGATCTCCCGGTCCGTGAGCGGCGCGGACGTCACGACCGCCCCCTGGACGGTGCCGGGCGACGGTACGCCCCCCGCCGGAGGGCGGAGACGGTGTGCGGGAAGCCGGGCGAACCGCAGGACGAGCGGAGCTCCGGGCCTACCGGATGTGCTGACACGAAAACGTTCTCAATCGTCGGAGGGAGACTCATTCCACTTGAAGCCGCATGCGTCGAAAATGTGATCAGCGGACGAGTCATTGTGCACGGTGTCCGACGAAGTGGAACCTCCTACCCCGCAAGCCCGTTGGCAGCGGAGTGCCCTCGGGTGTCTTGGTGCTGGTCAGAGGCGTGAAGCCGGGCCGGAGGCGGGAACGGGGGTTCGGTCGTGGTGGCGGCGGGTCAGCCCGCCGCGGCGCGGCCCGTCCACCGTCGCCCGCCACCGGCACGCAGAACGCGGGAACGGGCCGGCACCCCGGCCGACCGTTCTACATGCTGAGACTTTCGGTTCCGCTTCGGCGCCGGAGGCCGATACCGACCGGGTGTAATGCCTCGTCACCCGGGTGCGTACCCACCCGGGTTCACCGACACGATCGTTGCCTCCGGGCATGTCCGCCGCCCTCTGCAGTCCCCGCGGGCCCCGGGAGCTCAGTCCTCCGGTTCCGTCAGTACGATCTCCAGCCGCTCCAGCCGCTCCAGCCGCTCCAGCCGCGCCGGCCGGGCGCGGACGCGAACGGCGGTGCGGTACTGGCCGACCGCGAGGACCGCGAAGACGCTTGCCGCGATGCCCAGGACGAGTTGTCCCCGGACCAGCATGACGGCGGTGGCCGGCACGGAGACCGCCAGGCCCGCCACCCAGCCCGCGCCCGCCCGCTGCCGGCCGATCCGGACCCGGATCAGTTCGGCCATGATCCGCCGGGCCCAGGGATCGGCCGGAATCCGTTCCTGCCGCACGTACCGCAGCAGCACCGCCGCCCGCCGCACGGACGCACCGGTCCTCTTCTGCAGACGCACCAGAATCCGGTCACTGGCGAGGGCCATGAGTACCGAAAGCACCAGGCCGAGCGGTATCCCCCCTGCCCAGCCCGTGATCCCCGCCGCCCAGCACAACCCGGCGGTCAGGGCGGACCCGCCGACTGTCACCAGCGCGAACTACGCGGGCCGCGTGTCGTGCCGGCGGCCCTCGACCTCCCAGTCGACATCGCTCGCCGACGAAGCCCCGGGGCCCGCCCCGGCCCTGAGCCGGGTATCGGTCCTGGAGCAGGCCCCGAGCCAGGTCCCGCATCGTGGCCGACGTCGCCATCGGGTCTCGCGCCGCTCACCGCACCGCTCCGTCCTTCGGGCTCGGGCACCCTGCCGCAGGCGGCTGGTACGGATCCGACGCGCCCCCGCCAACTCACCGTCCGAAAGCACGCGCAGCGGGCCGGCGGCCGGACCTGGCCAAAGTCGGTGCGCACGGGCAGGATCACGCCATGCCCGCGAGAAGAGACGAACTGCCCTTCCCCGTACCGATCGCCACCGTGGACACCGCCTCTCGTGACGGTGACTGGCATCAACGAGTGGTCTACTGGTCGGACCAGAAACCTTCATTGCCGGCCGCGTTCTCCTCCCTCTCCGTGAACGCCGCCGCGGACGGAGCCGACGAGGTTCTGGGGGTCAAGGCGGAATGGGCCGGGGGCAGCAGTCGGCACGCCGGGTGGTACGCGTACGGCACGGCGGTGTGGTACCAGGAGGGAACCTGACCGACGCCGCACGCTCTGGCGCGGACCGCGTGCGCACCGACCACTTCCGGGCCGACCGGACAGGACCGGCCCGGCGACGTCGCCGCCCACGAGCCGGTTCACCGTGCCGCCGCGGCTACTTCGCGCGCACACCTTGCTTCTCCAGCGCCCCGCGCAGCGCGCGCACGGCGTAGAAGGCGCGGCTCTTGACGGTGCCCGGCGGTATGCCGAGGTGCTCGGCCGCCTGGGCGACGCTGCATTCCAGGGAGTACATGAGGCGGATGACGGCCCGCTGCTGCTCGTTCAGTTGCCGCAAAGCCTCCAGCACCGCGTGGGAGGTGATCGAGGATTCCGTGGTGTCCCAGGAGGTGTCCAGGTCCTCGGCCGTGAACTCCAGCGGCCGGATCTGCTGGCCCCGGTGATGGTCGATGACGAGGTTCCTCGCCACCGTGTACAGCCACGGCCGGATGTGCTCCTGCCGGGTGCGCAGGAACCTGGCGTGCTTCCAGGCGCGGGCCGCGGTCTCCTGGAGGATGTCCTGCGCCTTGTGCCAGTCGCCGTCCAGCTGTCGCGTGACGTACTGGAGGATTAGCGATTCGTACCGGTCGTAGATGTCGCGTACGAAGGCGTCGCAGTCGGTGTCCGGTACGACGTGGTGGGCATGCGTCCGTTTCGGGGCGAGGGGAGTGGTCCCCGCTGCCATGAGCTCGTTCATGTGTCGCACCCGTTCCTGTTCAAGTGTGCTGCTGCGGCGTGCTCTTCCCGCACGAGCGGGTGAACGGCTCCACATTTGCCGGGCCCCCTTCGCTGCACCTTGTCGTCTCCTTGTCGTGCCCTTCGGCGCGCGGCGGGGGACCGGAGCCAGGCCACCAGCCGCCGCCACCTCCAGGTGAACCGGAGCGCCCTCCACCTCGTTCAGCGGACCGAACGGTGTTGCTCGCCGACACCCCGACTCCAGTGGAAGGAACACCTCACTCATGAAGCGCACCATCTCCCGGCTCGGCCTGGTCCTGGCAGTGGGAGCCACGACGGCTCTCGTGTCCGTCTCCCCGGCTGCCGCGGTCAACCAGACGGCCTGCGGCGACCGTACGGACCTGGTCAAGGTGTGGTTCGACGGCGGCAGGACCGCGTGCTTCGCCAACGCGGGCGTCATGGCTCCGGGACTGCCCCGGGTTTCGCGCGTCATCTCCGGCAACAACCACGTCGAGATACTTCTCGGCGATCATGTGCGGGTCCTGCCCAAGTGGTCGGGCATCCGCGACGTGGAGGGGCTCGGCGCGACGCTGCACATCCTGCAGATCCGCTGACCCGGCGGGCGGTCGCCGGCGCGCGGACGACGTACCGCGCGCCGGCCGTGCCGAGGACGGCAGCTCAGCCGGCGCTCCGCCCCTCCCTCACGGCTGGCCGACCCCGAGCCGGAGCCCGGTCGCGGGGAGGCGATCGACATGACGGCGCTGCGGGCCCTGCGGAAGTCCCGCACGGACCTGGAAGCCCTCGATCTCACCGCCACCCGGCTGCGCCGCATCCGGGAGGCGGCCACCAAGACGGTCAACGACTCCCGTGCCCGCGCGAACCGCCACACCGCACAGGCCGACGCCGCCGCGGTGCGCCCGGACGACCAGCAGGCGCACCGCCCACAACAACCCGGACCACACCGCGGCCGGGAAGCCGGCCACTGAGTGGACCCGATGGCGCCCACCCGGTGCGGTGGAGCCCATCGTTGGAGAGTGGACGACACCGTGAGGGGCACCCACCCCACCGGGTGGAGGCCACCGAGTGGAAGTGGACGACCTCAACGGGCGTGGGGCCGCATATCCACCCGGTGCATTTGTCTTTGACCTGGGCTCAGGTCAAGGAGAAACGCACCGTCTTCATCCGGTCCACCGCACCGCTTCCACCCGGTGCGCGCACCACTCCCGCACGCCCCCCCGCACCATCACGCCGAGTGGAGGCGCACCGCGCCGGTGCGGTGCGTTCCACCGCGCTGGTGCGCGTCGGGCGTGGGTTATGGGCGCGCGGTCATGGACTGCATGGTGCGGGCCCGCTCCAGGTGTGCGTCGTGCATGGTCTCCAGGCAGTCCGATGCCGTGATCACTCCCGCCGTCCTCCGAGGCATCCCAACGCGTCGGCCAGGCCGAAGACCCCTCACGCGCGATGATTCGCTTGCCTCCGCGCATGGTGAGCGCGCGCCGCCGTACCCAGCAGGACTACACCCGCGAAGCCGATCAGGAGTGTTGTCCACTCGGGCATATGAGCTGCCCGCAGGAGGCCAGCGACACCGAAGCTCGTATTCCACCTGGCTTCCGTGATGGCCGAGCCGAAACCCTGGACAACGAGGATGGTGCCGAACAGCCACAGCAGTCCTTCGCCTGAGCTGCTTTTCGACCTCTTGAGCTGCTTTGCCATGGGTGGCTTCCCCTCTCGGCGTAGACACATCGTTCTGATGCGTTCGCATCACATCGTGCAGTGCGATCGGGATATGATGCAAGTGCATCGAAAAAAGAAGGAGCAGACCGTGCCCAAGCAGGTCGATTACGAGGACCGGCGCCAGCGCATCGCCGACGCGGTCTGCACCCTGATCGCATCCTCCGGAATGGAGGCTGTCAGCCTCCGCGATGTCGCCGCCCAGGCCCACGTGTCCATGGGTGCCGTCCAGCGGTGCTTCCGCAACAAGCAGGACATGCTGCTCTTCGCCCTGGAGCACATCACCCAATATGTCAGCGAACGTGCCGACCGGCGCATCGCCGCCACCTCCACCCCCGAGGCCGCTTCGACTCTGCTCTCCCACACCCTGGCCGAAATCGCCCTGCTCGACGAGGGATCGACGAAACAGGCCCACGTCTGGCTGGCCTTCGTCGCCCAAGCCCCTGCCAGCGAGAAACTGACCGCGGTGCTGCACGAGACCTACGCCAAGCTCCACGACCTCGTCGTATGGCTCATCCGCTACGGCCAGGACACCCAGGAAGTTCGCCAGGACCTCGACCCGGACCTTGAGGCGCAAACGCTCCTCGCCCTGGCCGACGGCCTCACGGCCCACGTCCTGGCAGGCCATCACACCTCGACTGCGGCGCTGGCCGTCCTCCAACACCACATCGATCGTCTGCTGGAAGATCCGCCCGCCTGTAGCTGACACCTTCAGCCAACGTCATCCGCCGAACCAATTCGTTGCAGAACACCGTGTATGAGCCGCAGCGCCCAGAGCGGAAGTGCACAACACATTGTTCTGCGAGCCACCAGGCAGACGACGGCTGACAGAGCCACATCGCGGACGAGATTAGTGACGGTGCCGCGCTGATGACCGAGCGCGGGCAGTTCGGCGATGGCGGCCGCGCTCTGTACGACCCTCGGCCCAGCGAGCGGAACCGTTGGGACTGGTCGGGCGACTCTCCCTGATGCCGGGGCCGGGCGGCGCCCGGCACCCGCCGCCGGCCAGCTTGTGCGGCACGGGAAGGCTGTCTCCAGCGCCACCGGGCCCGCCATGACGGCTGCGGGTGCGGGCTTGTCATGGAGGACGTTCGTGAGGGCCGCCTCCTGGGTGTAGTTGTGGAAGCGCTCGTACGCCCCGTCCGATGCCAGTAGCCGGCCACGGTTTCCAGCGGGAAAGATAGGATTTCGGGCATGGGTATGAGGTCGCTGATCGAGGACTTGGCGGGGGAAGCCGACGGGCTTCTCCGTGACGGGGTGTGGGTCCTGACACCCGAACATCGCGCGGTGGTCGCGAAGGCCGCCCTGGACCTGGAGGCGGCCGTCGGCGCGCCTGAGGACCAGGAGGCGCTGGCGTTGATCGACCGTCTGGAGCACCTGCGGGAGGCCATCGCCGCTCTGGCCATCGCTCTCGCTCACGTCCACGGCCACACGGCCTGGTTCCTCGGCGCAGCCGCCACCGCCCTCACACCCGTCCTGCACTGGCGCGCCCTGCCCGCCGAAGACCCTCACACCTTCGGTGCGGTCTCGCCGTCCCCTCAGCAGTACGCGGAAGCCGAGGACGCAGTCCGCACACTCCAGAGCGCCCTTGCCCGCATCGCCTCCGCCTGAACTCATACCGTTCCACCGGTGACCGCACCGAGTCCCCTGCTCCTGCCGCGGGGCGTACCACTCGTTCCCCACCGCACTCACGCCGCACTCCGCCTGGCGGTGTCCGCCACCCCTCACATCCCTCTGCCTGTCGAGCTTCGCCCCGTACCAGAGCACCGGTTCACAGCACTTCGGCGATGCCCCACGGGCCGCAGAGATCGTTGAGCCACCGGTCGGGCAGCTCCCCGTCCCACCCCATGGCCAGAGCGAAGCGGGCCGCCGTCAACCGTTCCAGCGCGATCAGTGACACCGGGTGCGCGAGCAGCTCGTGCCGCCCGTGCTTCGCGATCGCCGACTGCGGCCCGTAGTCCGCGAACAGCCGCACCAGCCGCTCCCGGGAGGTGTCCACGAACTCCTCCAGCCGGCCCGGGTACGTCTCCCGCTCCGCCTCGGGGATCACCGACCACAGCACGGGCAGGACGTCCCCGGTCATCCCGGCGTCGAAGCGCGCGTGCACCGCGAACTCCGCGTACGACTGCACCGCGGCCGCCAGCACCGCAACAGCGGCCCCCTCCCGCACCTCTTCCGCCGCCCGCTCCACCGGTCCGCTGGTGTACGCATCCGTGGTCATCGTGCCGCCGCCTTCTTCGCCGTCGTCCACCGCATTCCCAGCGCGTCCAGCTCGGCCCGGCGTCCCGAACGGCATCGATGTCGCCTGCGTGGCGGTGCCTTCGGGCGGGCATGGCGGACGTACGCGATCGGGGCGGGAGGGTTCTGGCGGCTCCCTGAGAGTGCGTCGTGTGCCCCCTCCACGAGTGGTTTGGCTCATCTCCCTCACGCTGCCCGTCCGATGACTGGAGCGGCTTGGGCTTCCAGGTCCGGTGCCGTTGCCAGTGCGGGAAACACTCCGCCGTGCATGCAGGAGGTCAAAGTGATCGGCAAGACGAGCAGGAGGCTGTGGCGGTCGGTGGCCACGGCAGCCGCAGCGGCGGCAGTCGTGTCCTGTCTGGCGGGAGTGCCGCAAGCCACCGCGACATCCAAGGTTTCCAGCCCGGACGACATCGTGCGGATTTATCAGATCAGGACGTTCGCGGACAAGTGCCTGACGGTCAAGGCTGAGAGCACGGCGGACAGCGTGCCGATCGACCAGTACCGGTGCGTGGGCCTCGAATCTCAGAAATTCCGCCTCCTCGCGCCCGAATGGCTGGGGAAGATCGTGACGTTCGCGGACAAGTGCCTGACGGTCAAGGCTGAGAGCACGGCGGACAGCATGCGGATCGACCAGTACCGGTGCGTCGACGGCCTCATCTCGCAGCGCTTCGGCATGCACTGGATCGCAACCGGCAAGTGGCCCCCGTCCGGCCGTTGAACCAGGAAGGGCACTGGTGAGGAGGGGCCGCGCTGTCTCCGGCGCGCGGCCCCTCCCTTTCAGTTGGCTTCGCCCTCGATCGCGGTGTTGACGCCCCACCGTCCATGCACGCGGAGTGTGGAGCGTGCCGGCCCCGGGCGTACGGCGGCCCACATGACGGCGTTTGGCTCGCTGTCCCACAGGAAGTCGGCGGCAGGCAGGGCGACGCGTTCGTTTCGGGGCGCCCGAGGACGGAGCGTAGAAGAAGGAGGGGCCTCGGAGCGGTGGTTACCTCTTAAAGGTTAAGTACCGGCCACCATGCCGGAAACACGCATTGCGTGGCACTGCGTAGTGAAAGGCTCCCGTCTGGTTGGCAATGTGTCGGCCACAGGAGGGAAGCAGCATGGCGGACGCAAACAGGGCGCACAAGAACGCAAACGACGGCATCTCTATGGCTCAGACCGCCGAGGGCGCGATGCAGGAGCAGACCAACATCCTCCAGCGTGGGAAGACCGTGACAGCTGCCGAGCCCGCCGGCGAGGAGCAAGCACCGTTCGAGGTCATCGATGTCAGCGAGGTCAAGCCCGAAGACATCGGCACACTGAGCCTGCGCTACACGGACGGAACGCCTGCGCTGGTCATCACCGGAGGAACCGCCATCCCGCAGAGCCTCGCGGTTATCGACGGGTCGGGCACCCCCGTCGCGGTCTACACCCTCGCTCCCGCCCCTGCTCTGCAGGCCAGAGATCAGGGATCATCCAAGCTCACCATCTACGGAATCGTGGACATGTCCGTGACCGGCGAGACGAACAGCACCGGCAGCTGAGCACAGCGATTTTGCGCGCCCCGGCGAGGACAGCTGACCTAGTCACTGTCCTCGCCCACCAAGTCGCCTCGTGCTGGCTGCGAGCGCCAGCTCCAACGGCGATCCGCAGGCCCTGGTCGACACCGTGATCCACGCGCAGATCGACTCTGACGGTCACGCCGTCGTCCAGCAGGGCGGCCCTGCTCCCTGGTGAAAGAGATCAGCCAGGGGACCAGCGGGAGGTGGACGCCGGGTCGGCAGCCGCTTCGGTTTTGCTTGGTCGTGTCGGGGTGGTGGTGGGGGGTAGCTGGTCGGCATGAGGCCGGTGACGAAGTACGCGCTTATTGCCTTAGGTGTGTGGGTGGCCGCAGCGGCCGTTTTGCTGTGGAGAGGCAATACGCCGTGGTGGATGGCTGTCGTGGTTGCTGGTGCGCCCGCGTCTGGGGTGTTCAGTCTCAGCTTGCTTCGACGTCAGTGGGATCAGGCTTTGCAGGACGGGAAGAACCGCCCACGCGGGTGAGAAGGCGCTCTACATACCCGCTCATTTCCAGTGGGGCGGGCACCCGCTCCACTGGCCTGCTGGTGTACGCATCCGTGCTCATCGCGCCGCTGCCTTCTTCACTGTCGTCCACCGCATCCCCAGCGCGTCCAGCTCGGCCCGGCGTTCGGCGGGGAGCTTGTCGGCGCGTTTGCGGATGTTGTCCAGGACCATCCCCAGCTTCACGTCCACTACTCCAAGGCCGTCAGCACTGCTCTGAGCGCCTCCCGGCCCGCTGTGCACCTCCACGGACTCCACAATGCTTCCTCGGCACCCGTAGGTGCCCCTCGCGGGCGTGTAACGCCTTCGCCGCCGCGAGGTTGAGCAGCCACCTGTCGTCCTGCGTCCGCCGCACGCCAGCCGCTGGTACCACTCGCCGAAACAGCATCCACAAATCGTCCGGCACCAGCCGCTCAACAAGATCCGTCACACACCACTCAACAACCAACAAGCGCCCTAACAACGACTTCTTAGTGCGATCATCACCACATGAAGATCGTTCTGCGTCGCATCAGTGCGGTGGTTGTTCTGCTCGTCGGCATGTCCCTCGCCGTGTGGGCCATCATCGGACCGCCCCAGGACTGGACGGGCAGCATGTGGTGGGCTCGTGCGGGACTGTGTGCGGCAGGCTTCGGACTGGTACTCCTCAGCGCGCAGCTGATGTTCCCGATCAACCGCAAGAAGGACAGGGATGCCGACCGGGACCCAACGTCCGCATGGGGATCCCTGGCCGGGCCGCTGGACGATCTCTTCTAAATGGCCGGGGCGGGTGCGGGCGGCGTACGAGTCTCCGGCCAGCGGCGTCCGCAGCACCCTCCCGCACCTCCTCCGCTGCCCGGTCCACCGGCCTGCTGGTGTACGCATCCGTGCTCATCGTGCCGCCGCCTTCTTCACTGTCGTCCACCGCATCCCCAGCGCGTCCAGCTCGGCCCGGCGTTCGGCGGGGAGCTTGTCGGCACGCTTGCGGATGTTGTCCAGGACCATCCCCAGCTTCACGTCCACTACTCCAAGGTCGCCAGAGCCGCTCTGAACGCCTCCCGGCCCGCCGTGCGACTCCACGGTCTCCACGTGCTTCCTCGGCACCCTCAGGTGCCCCTCACGGGCGTGGAAGGCCTTCGCCGCCGCGAGGTTGAGCATCCACTTGTCGTCCTGCGTGCGCTTCACCGGCCGCTCCGACTCCTCCGCCGGCTCCAGCCCGAGGGCGTTCTCCAGCAGCCACTGCTGCGCGGGCAACAAGGCGTCCCACCCGAACCGGCACCCTTGTACCCACCGTCCGAGGTCCTCGCCCTGGATGACGACATCCCCGGCCCCCATCGGCATGCTGCCGCCGTACTCCAGGTGGTTCTGTACCAGCCGCAGGCACCGCTGCCAGCCCGCGTCCCATGCCGGGCACCAGCCGGGGTCGATCTCATCAAGAGCGTCCCGCCGCTCCTGCGACAACCCACCCGTGGCCACCCCGTCGGGCAGCCCGGCCTCCAGCTGCTCCGCCTGCTGTGCGCGGGCGTCCGCGAGCCGGGCCGCCGTGCGCAGGTTCTTCGCCCACGTCCCGATGGGGTACTCATCCCACACCGCGGTGGCCGGCGGCAGGAAGTGCCCGTGCTCGGCAGCCCAGCGGCGGGCCACGGCGAGCCCTTCCTCGAAGGCATGGTCCTGGTGCGCCCATACCACCCCGAGCTTCTCCAGCTCTCGCACCCGCTCCACCGCCAGGTCACCGGCCCGGTAGTCCTGGCGCTGCTTCTTGAGCCAGGTCCCCAGCGGGAAGGAGCCCGACGCCCAATCCGCGGGCGTGACGTAGTCGTACGGGATCTTCAACTCGCCGTTCTTCGCGACCTCTTTCGCGTACTGCACCGCGGCCGCGAGCCCGGACCGCCAGTAGTCGGTCTCCGGATGCAGCACCCGCAACGCCACGAACCGGGCGACGTCTCGGCGGCCGGGGTTCGCGTGATGCGCCAGCTGGTGCGCGGCGCGGTGGGGACGAGTGCCTTTACGTCCACCGCATGCCGATTGTGGACAGTTGCTCGACCCGCTCAGGGGACAGCCCAGCGGCCCTGCTGCGTTGGTTGTTGACCCACGCCCCGAGCCGGTACTGGTCCTCCCGGCCGCCGTCTTCGGCGAGCACGGTCTCCACGTGCTTGCGCGGGACCCTGAGGTGGCCCTCGCGCTCGTAGAACTGCCGGGCGGCGGCAAGGTGGGCATTCCATTTGTCGGCCTGTGTACGGGGCCGTCGCGGCTTCTCGTCCTCGCTGGCGGGTGTGATCCCGAGGACCTGCTCGCACATCCACTGCTGCACGGTGGTGAGCTGGTCCCAGCCGTACCGGACCGACTGCACCCACCGCCCGAGGTCCTCGCCCTGGCGTAGGACCTCGCCCGCCCCGGTGGGCAGCGCTTCGCCCGCGTTCAGGTGCATCCGCACGAGGTGGAAGGCACGCTGCCATTCCACCGGCCAGGCCGGGCACCACGAAGGGGCGATCTCATCGAGCTGCTCGCGCCGGCCCTCCGTCAGTGCTCCGGCCAAGGACCCCACGGTCAGTCCCTCGGCAAGCCGCTGCTCGACCTCGATCGCCTTCCTCGCTGCGGCCCGTGCGTTCTTCAGCCAGATACCCACCCGGTATCCCTGGAAGGTGGCGTCCAGCGGGGCCAGGAGGTGCCCGTGTTCGGCGGCCCACCCTCGCGCGGCGGAGAGGCCTTCCTCCCACGCGACGTCGTAGTGCGACCAGATCATGCCGAGCTTCTCCAGCTGGGCGACGCGTTCCTCGTCCATGTCGCCGCGGGCGTAGAACCGGCGGGCGTCGGCGGTCCACTGCCCGAGCGGGAACCCGGCGAGCGAAGCCGGCCACCCGGCCTCGTCGGCCTCCTGGCCGTCGACGGCAGCGGGCACCCGGAACGTGAACGGCACGCGGAGGTCGCCGTGCTCGCGGGCGTAGATGACAGCGGCCTCCACCCCTCGCCGCCAGTGCTCGTGCTCCGGGTGGAGGACCCGCAGGTTGATGAACGCGGCCAGCTGCGCCGGGTCGCGGGGCGTGGAAAACTTCAGCAGCGCCTTGGCGGGGCCGCTGACACCACCGGAACCCTCGCCGCTCCCGCCCGTGCTCGTCCCGTTCTCGTCCTTGCTGACGGGCTGGTAGCGGCTCGGGGCCTGCTGCTCCGCGAGGCTCTCCACGATCCGCGCGTCGTGCGCCCGCAGCGCCTCCAGCAGCTTCGCCAGCCCGCCGAACGCCCGACTCGTGAGCATGTTGTCGGCTGTCTCGCCCGGCCCGAGCAGGACCGGGACGACCAGGCTGGCCATCTTGCCCTCGCCCGGCTGCATCCGCAGCGCCCGGCCCACCGCCTGGACGAGGTCGGGCATGGAGCCGCGTACGTCCGCCCAATAGACGGAGTCGCAGGTCTTGGTGTCGATGCCCTCGCCCAGGACTTTCACCGAGCTCAGGGAGCACTTCTCCACGACGGTGCCGTCCGTGGCGATCCCGGCCGCGAACTCCCCGAGGAGCCGGCGGCGGTGGAGCGGCTTGTGGTCGCCGCACAGCCAGTCCGCCCAGATCGTCTTCGGGTACAGCTCCGGATCGGATGCGTGCAGCTGCTCGGCGACGTCGGGAAGACCGGCCGCGAACGCCTCAGCCTCCTTCACCACGTGGTGGAAGACGAGCGTGCGCCGGAAGCCCTCCTCCGCGGACGCCTTCACCAGGGCGGTCTGCAGCGCGGCGAGCCGGGCCCCGCGCACCTCCTCGGACCGCGACTCCGCGCCCAGGAGCTGCGCGGCTTGGAGAGCCGTGTCGGTGACGTCGACGCAGACGACCTGGTAGGGGGCGCAGATTCCCCGGTCGATCGCCTCCGAGAGGGTCAGGGTGAAGCAGCGGCTGCCGAACGGGCCCTCGGGGTCGTCTTCCATGCTTGCGACCAGCTCGCCCGGGGTGTCAGCCTCGTCCTCGTCCCCGAGCTGCCAGAGCCGGGGCGTAGCCGTCATGTACAGGCGGCGCAGGGCCGGGATCTTCTGGTTGTCGTGGACGACCGCCCACGGCTTCCCGATCCGGCCCGAAACGCGGTGGGCCTCGTCCACGACGATCAGGTCCCAGGCTGCAAGGCCCCCGGCGTGCGCCCGCTCCAGCGTGCCGAGGCCCAGGGAGGCGTACGTGGCGTAGACGGTGACCTTGTCCAGGCCCCGAGTCCACTCCACCAGCTCGTCCACGTCCGTGGTGTTGGGGAAGGACACCTCCTCACCCCGCAGCGAGGACACCCCGATCATCGGCCCCCGGCGGCCGCCTTCGCGCCACGCGGCCTCGGTCTGGGCGAGCAGGTCCAGCGAGGGCATGAGCACCAGGACGCGGCCCGCGTGGAGCTCCTCCGCGCTGCGGACCGCCATCCGGGTCTTCCCGGACCCGGTCGCCATGATCACCTGCGTTCGAAGCCCCCGCTCGGGCACGAGCGATCGTGCAGGCAGTTCGAGGGCGCGCACGACCGCGTCAATGGCTTCCCGCTGAGCTGCCTCGCGCTGGTCAACGCGGTCTGTGCTCGACATATTCGCCTGCCTTCTCCTGGGGTGCCACCCGGTCGATGCGAGCGGCGGGAAACGGGAAACCTGCACGCAGGGGAGCCGCGAGGGCTACGGTTGGACGGATGCGATCGGCTCGGTGCTCTGCCTCACCAGAGCACCGGCAAGGCCGGATGATGGATCTCGATATCGCTCCGGAGGGGTCCGGGGTGGTGGGCTCTGAGTCCATACCTTATCAACCCTCAAAAAAGAAACACACAGAACTGAGGATGCTTTCAGCCGTGGATGCATGTACCGCGTAGGCCGATCAGGGGCATGGAGATGCGCGTTGCGGGAAGCACGCTGCCATGAGAAGAGATCAGGGGCACTGGTTCCTAGGCAAAGGCACGACTCCGAAGCAACTCAAGGCCTACGTATGGGTGTTCGCTGTGTTCGCCATCCTCGAGCTGGCAACATTCCTAATAACGGCGACGGGAGAGGACCCGAACACGTGGACCCTGATCCTGACAGGGCTCGGATCAGTCCTCTTCCCAACCATGTTGTTCCTGACACTGCACTATCTGCGCGACATGAAAGACCCGAAAACGTAGCGGACGGATGCTCACCGACCGCCACCCCCTCTCCCCCTGCTACTGCTTGTGGCCCGGGCCCCGGGGGTGGGCCGCGCGGAGCGTGGCGCACCTGGCCGGTGGGGGAGTGGGGCCCGCACCCGGGGTGGCTGGAGCGCAGCGAAGGCCACGGGTCGGACCGGAGGCCGGCCGCCGGGGCGCGGAGCGGCCCGGTTTCCCTGGGCTCCTGGAGCGGAGCGGAGGGAGCCGCCCGGCTGCGCCGGGCTGGCAGGGCGCGGAGCGCCCTGCGTCCGCTCACGCGGAGCGGGAGCGGGAGGGGCGCAGCCCCTCCGCTTTCTTGCGCGCAGCGCAAGGGGACCCGCTCCGCGGGG